>NZ_JARXXP010000004.1 GCF_029893965.1 Paenibacillus sp. PastM-3 | reverse complement strand
AACAAAGCGCTCTCGGAGCGTCGTTTTCGAGTCGTCATTTTGCGAGATCCGAAAGGAAACCCCGTCATCTTAGCGACGAACTTGCACTGGCATTCGCCTGAGAAAATCGCCGAGATTTACCGAAAACGCTGGCAAATCGAGGTCTTCTTTCGCTGGATTAAGCAACAACTAAATATTCCAAGGTTATTTGGAACCACGCCAAATGCGGTATACGGCCAGCTATACACCGCTTTATTGGTGTATGTTCTGCTCAAGTATCTGTTTGACCAAGGGAATGCTGCAGTACACATCACCGTTAAGCTAACATTCGCCGAATTTGATCGGTTATTTTGCCTACAATCTTTACCGGTCGAATGGAGGGTGTTTCTTTCGAGCAACTTAAAGTTCCAGAAATAGGTTAATCAACAGCCGTAGATTTTCGGCAACTAATTTAAGCTTTTCCCGATATTTCTGCTCATTAGTTGGAAAAACGTCACCTATTTCAGACCATTAACCCTATTACGGGCCAAAACAGCAGAATTAGATGTCCTTTTGCTATCTATTTTTCTCTAGCTAGGCTTTAACCCGAAAATAGGTGCCGATTTGACACTTAATATATTCAGTGACACCCTAGAAACCGCTCATGCCGGACCAACATCATAGTAGTCCATGATGAAACCGGCAATTACTGCCAAGGATAAGGATGAGATAGCTATGGCCTTCGGAATTAACAGAGAAGAACTGAACCAGTGGAAAGCGGCGGTCCTGCGGGGGGAGATCGCTTTTTTGACCCATTACTGGATTGATCCCCGGTTCCCGGGTATAACCACCGTAACCAAAGTAGGCTGCAGCGACCTCCCCCGCCTGCGCCGCTGGTGCGAGCAGAACGGTCTTCCCCCGCAGTATATCCATAACCGCAGACCTTTCCCCCACTTCGACCTGCTCGGTCCGAAGCAGCCGGAAATCCTCCGGCGCGAGGGAAAGTGGGAGCAGCTGGAACGGTTCCGTATGCTATAGACATAGACTGCTACAAACTGCTACAAACCCTTCAAACCGCTACAAAATGCTATAAATCCTAACCGTTATCAGCCAGTCCTCCTGCACCTTACCCCTTCTTGTTCCGCAAATCCTTCATGATCTGCCGGCCGGTCGGTGTCTGGGCCAGACCGCCTCCGGCGGTCTCGCGGTGCTTCTCCGGCATGGCTGAGCCGACCTCCAGCATCACCTTGATCACTTCGTCTGAAGGAATTACGCTGCGCACGCCTGCCAGCGCCATATCCGCAGCAGCAAGGGCAGTAACAGCCCCGAAGCCGTTCCGCACAATGCAGGGAATCTCGACAAGCCCGCCAACCGGATCGCAGATCAGGCCAAGCGTATTTTTGAGGGACAGCCCCACGGCATGGACAACCTGGGCCGGCGTCCCGCCCCGCAGCTCCGTCAACGCCCCGGCTGCCATGCCGATCGCCGAACCAACCTCTGCCTGACAGCCGCCCTCCGCTCCGGATACAAAGGAATTATTGGCAATTACATAACCGATCGCCCCTGCGGCAAACAGCCCCGAAACCATATAATCGTCATCCCAGCCGAAGCGCTCCTGGCAGCTGAGAAAGACTCCCGGAATAATGCCGCAGGAGCCTGCTGTCGGAGTCGCTATAATCCGGCCCATCGAGGCATTCACTTCCGATACCGCCAGCGCATAGGCCATCGCCTGTCCGGCAGGTCCGCCCAGTAATGGCTCACCAGCCGCGTTATAAGCACCTACCCGCTGGGCATCAAGGCCCGTCAGACCGCTGCGCGAGGTGGTATCCTGGGTCATCCCGCGGCGTACCGCCTCTTTCATGACTCCGTAATATTCCTTCATTGTAGCAAATTCCTGTTCCTGCGGACGTCCCGATTCTGCGCTCTGCTCTTCCAGCATCAGCGCTCCGATACCGAGTCCACGCTCCTCGCATAATACAGCCAGCTGGCTCAGCGTTTGAAAATTCATGGTGTGCTTTCCTTCCCTTTCTGTTCTTGCTTGACTCCGTTCAAGTCCACCAATCTGACCGATTTCACGGCAGTGAGGGCCTGCAGCTCCTGCAGCAGCTCGGCTGTGGCCGGTTCATCCAGCTCAAGCACGGTGAGTGCTGCGCCGCTGCGGTTTTTGCGGTCAAGCGACATATGACCGATATTAAACTGTCCCCTGCGCATGACATCCGTAACACTGGCCAGCACGCCGAGATAGTCCATATGATTAATCAGCACCGTGGGATACATCCCGGTCAGCTTCACGCCGAAGCCGTCGATATCGACAATTTCAATATTTCCGCCGCCGATGGAGATTCCCGTCAGCGTCAGCTCTATGCCGGTGTCCCGGCCGACAAGGCGGAGCCTGACCGTGTTCGGATGCGGGAACAGGCCTGTGCCCTGACGGAAGCAAATGTCCATTCCGGCTTCAGCGGCCAATTCGACCGAATCAGGCAGCCTGTGGTCATCCGTAGCAAAATCCAGCAGTCCGCCGATAATCGCCCGGTCCGTCCCGTGTCCCTGATAAGTGGCGGCAAAGGAGCCGAAGAAAATAACCTCCGCCTCACGCGGCATTTCCCCCAGCACCTGACGTGCAGCCCGGCCGATCCGCGCGGCACCGGCGGTATGAGAGCTTGAAGGGCCGACCATAGCAGGCCCGATTATTGAGAATACATCCTTGAAGCGCATTGTTCTGATCACCTTTTATTAAGTTCGCCATATTAATTGCCTATATATTATACTGCACGAACGCAGAACCTACACCATTACATTCATTGTCACCTAAGGGCTGCTGCTTCATTATGTATTTTGCGAAAAGAGTACGAGGCCGTCCCGCTCCTGCCAGCCGGTTCCCGACCAGAAGCTGCGTCCCAGCGTATTGCCTTCAATGACCATCAGATGGCACTTCGCAATACCTGCCTCATGAAGGGCCGCCAGCGCGCGGGATACCAGCTCACGGCCGGCCCCTTTGCCCCGGCAGGCTGTACTGACGGCTACGTGGTACATATATCCCCTGCGCCCGTCGTGCCCGCACATGACCGTACCGGCAAGCGTGCCGTCTTCTTCCTCGCATACCTGGCTCAGGCCCGGATTCCGCCCGAGAAACTGCAGAATTCCTTCCCGCGAATCGGCTTCGCTAAGGCCCATCCCCGCCGTATTTTCCCACAGCCTGCAGGCTGCGTCATAATCCTCTGCTACCATTGCACGATACAGCATTTTATTTATCCACCTTTCTATTATTCAAATCAGGTACAGCAGCATACGTAACCGCCCGGTCATTTCCGCCGGCTTATACCGCAGAGAGCGCACGCTTTTCTGGGCGGATGCATAGAAATATACAAAACCGGCAGCACGCAAGGAGGAATACAGCGCAATGAACCCGACATATCCCTTTTACGGAGAACAGACGGTATGCCGCACACAAAAAATCGCTTTTCCCCCGCAGCACCAGAACCGCCAGCCCGGACTGGAGAGCCTGATGCATCCCCGGCCGATCAGTGAAGATCCGGAAATCTGCGGCAGCGGCAGGCTAAAGGGCAAGGTGGCCCTGATCAGCGGCGGAGACAGCGGGATCGGCAAGGCAGCGGCTATCGCTTTTGCCAGGGAAGGGGCGGATGTGGCCATTGCCTATCTGTATGAGGCCTCTGATGCCATCGATACAGCACGGCGCATTGAACAGCTTGGCCGCCGCTGCCTGCGGATTGAAACAGATTTGCGGTACCGGCCGGGCTGCTTTCAGGCGGTGGAGCAGACCGTGCAGACACTGGGCAGGCTGGATATTCTGGTCAACAATCTTGCGGTACAGTACCCGCAGCACAGTCTGCTGGACATTACAGAGGAGCAGCTGTACCAGACTTTTCAGACCAATATATTTCCGTTCTTTTTCATGAGCCAGGCGGCATTGCCGCATCTGACCAAAGGCTCGTCCATCATTAACACCGCCTCGATTACCGCTTACCAGGGCAATAAGGAGCTCATTGATTATTCCTCGACCAAAGGCGCTGTCGTCACCTTCACACGTTCCCTTGCCCTGTCGCTTGCCGAAAGCGGAATCCGCGTCAATAGTGTGGCTCCCGGCCCCGTATGGACTCCGCTGATCCCATCCAGCTACACCGCCGCCGAGGTCAGCGTGTTTGGAACCGATACGCCGCTGGGGCGGGCGGCACAGCCCTATGAGCTTGCCGGTGCCTATGTCTATTTGGCCAGCCCCGATTCAGCCTACGTTACCGGCACCTGTATTCATGTTAATGGAGGAGACATGGTCACAAGCTGAGATCAAACCTGAAAGGACGTTTTCAGATGAACAAAATCAAAGAGTATGACATGCCTTCCGTGAGGCTGTCGGCAGGTATATACGCCCTGTCCAAGTTGTCCGCTGCCGGGCTGACCTTTATGCTCGTCTCTCTTGTCCTGCTCGGACTCCCGCATACGGACGGGGTTCCGGAAGGATGGCCGGTCTCAGTCCCGTATGCTGTCTACGCCTACGCCCTGCCTGCAGCCCTGATTGCCGACGCCCTGCTGTCCATGTTCCGTTCCTCCAGGCTCGGCCCTTCCCTCATCCTCTACGCCGCTGCCGGACTCGTGGCCGGCCTGTGGCTTGCTTCGGAGCAGGGCGGAGATACACAGAACTGCGGCCTGTACGGAATCGGCATCCTGCTGCTGTTCCGCCTCGCCCAGCTGGCCGGTGAACGCTACCCGCTGCTGCTGCCTGTATTCGCCCTGTTCGTGCCGCTGCTCTGCCTGGTCCTGCAGTAGGCGGAGTTAGCGAAGCTACTGTTCACCGGTACTGAGGAATGCCCCGTGCGCGCTCTGTCCGCAGCCCCGTCGATGCAGATCCATTGCGGCTCCTACAGCGCCTCTATAATATCTCCGGCGACCAGTGCCGACGGATGATTCCGTGAGCCGGCCGCCCGCTCGCCGGCCAGTCCGTGCAGATATACGCCGAAGGCTGCTGCCTGGACGGCATCCAGGCCCTGGGCGAGCAGGCCGGCTATCATTCCCGTCAGCACATCGCCTGCTCCGCCCGTGCCCATTCCCGGATGGCCTGTGGTGTTGACATAGACCTTCCCTTCAGGCGAAGCAATTACGGTGTGTGTGCCTTTGAGCACAAGAACCACGCCGTGCTTTATGGCATAAGCCTGGGCAAGACCGATCCGGTCACGCTGTACCTCCGGCGTGGATACGCCCGCGAGCCGGGCCATTTCCCCCGGATGAGGGGTTAGAATAACCGGCCTGCCGGGACTGGACCATTCCGTATAGTTACATTCCGCCAGAATATTAAGGGCATCCGCATCCAGCACCAGCGGGCTGCCGATCCCTTCCCACAGCATGCGGAGCCATTCCTTGTCTCCGGCAAACCGGCCCAGCCCGGGCCCTGTGGCAACCACATCACGCTTCCCGCCAAGCCGCAGCACCTCCGCGGCCGTCCCCGCATTCCAGGTGCCGTCCTCTCCGCCGCCGGCTGCAGCCAGCATGATCTCCGGAGCGGCACCGATTACATAGGGCAGCAGCGCTGCAGGCAGTGCCCAGGTCACCAGACCGCACCCTGCCCGCAGCGCAGCCCGGGCCGCGAGCAGCCCGGCGCCGCTCATGGACAGGCTTCCCGCCGCCAGCAGGACATGCCCGTAGGTGCCCTTGTGGCCTTCGGGCGAGCGGCGGCGCGACACGTCGACCCCGAGGCGGGTCTGCAGCACTTCCTGGGTCAGCAGGCTGGCCTGCACCCCGGTCTCCCGGGCCAGAGCAGCGGGAATGCCGATGGAGCGGACCACCACCCTCCCGGCTGCACCCGCGCCGGGATACTGCACCAGCCCGCGCTTGAGCAGCGCGAGGCAGACCGTCACCGCTGCATGAATGCAAGGCTCATGCAGCGCTCCCGTGTCCGCGTCAAGCCCGCTGGGGATATCCGCGGACACAATCGGCTTGCCGCTGGCATTGGCCGCGGCAATCAGGTCCGCATAGGCACCGCGCGGCGCTCCCGCGCTTCCGGTGCCGAGCAGGGCATCGACGATGCCGGTGCAGCCGGCAAAGTCGATGCGGTCCCGGCCGTGGACAACGGCCGGAATCCCCAGCGCCGCAGCAGCATCACGCTGCACGGCGGCTTCTCCGGCCAGCGTCTGCGGCGCGGCCGCGTACACCAGCGTAACGGCGAGGCCCGCCTCACGCAGGTGCCTGGCGGCGGCGAGGCCGTCGCCGCCGTTGTTGCCTTTGCCGGCGAGGATCAGCCAGTGCTCGGCGGCGGCAGTGTCTAGGGTCAGCGCGCGGTCGGCGCTGATCCTGAAGTCCTGCGGCGGCTGCGCACCGCCGCCGTTCCAGCCCCGGCCCATGCCGCCAGCTTCGCTTCCGGCATCCAAGCTTCCGTTCAGGCTGTGTCCGGTACCGCCGGTAACACAGCCCCCGCCCATGCCCATCTTACTGCTCCCGCCACCGCTGCCTCTGCGCACAATATCACTGTCCATGCCCCAGTCAGAGCCATACCCTATATCGCCTTGCACGCCGTTTCCACTGTTATACTGCCTGCGCCGGCACAGTGCAATGACTTCCTCGGCAATCGCACGCCCGGCATTCTCCATTAGCGCAATTGCCGGAATACCCAGCTTCTCGATCGTCATGCGGTCGAGCTGCCGCATTTCCTCTGCAGTGACCAGATCCATTTACTTCAACCCCTTCCCGGATTAATTAACTAATATTAGTCAGGCTCGCTCTTTTCCAGTTTCAGCACTTTTATTCTCTATGGCATTTGTTCAATATGCTAAGTGGAATTTTGCTGTTTATTTTCCGGTCAAACAACGGATTCAGCTGTGTTAGTTGGAAAAACGTCATTTAATTTTGCTAATTCCATCCCAAAACGGACGTTGGACGCAAAATAAGTGGAGATTTCCACCTAATTTCAGTAATTTATCGTAATACACGGAATTAAGTGATTATATTCCACCTAGTCCATACATGCAGAGTAAATTAGTTAAATTCAACGAACAAGCAAAAAAGGCAAGCCTTACAGCATCATATGCAATAAGTCTTACCCCCCTGCGCAGGGGAATAACCCCCTTTGGCCCGGGGCAGGACTGCAGCCGGTGCAGCCTGTCCCCGCTTATTTAATACGCAACTGTGAACCGTTCCCGGCTGAAGTTGCCTTCCTCAAGCTCATCAACCACGGCTACGGCAAAATCCTCCACGCTGATACTGCTCTCGCCGTTCTCATCGTTAATCAGCCGGTCCAGGCCGATCCGGAACATGCCGGTCCGGCGGCCGGAGACGATTGCTGCAGGCGGGCTGATATAGGTGTAATCCAGCTCTGAGCCTCTGTAAATTTCATAAGCATGCGCATGCGCTGCAGCCAGCGGCCGGAGCTCCTCGGGGAATCCGGCCGTATCCATCAGCCACTCTCCCGATTCTGTTTTCAGGCTGCCTGCACCCCCTACAATAATCAGACGCTCTACGCCGGCCTGCTGCAGCCCTTCGATCAGGGAATCTGCCGCTCTGAGCAGGTCATTTTCCTGCCCCGGATCAGGCCCGAAGGCGCTGATAATTTCACCGTGCCCCGCTACTGCTGAGGCAACAGATGCCGGATCAAGCACATCCACGCGTACAATCTGCAGACGTTCATGCTGCAGTTCCACCGACTCCGGATGGCGGACGGCAGCGGTTACCTCATGTTTTCTTTTTAACGCTTCCTGTACAATGGCCTTTCCAATGGTTCCTGACGCTCCTATTACCACTACATCCATCTTCTGTTTCCTCACCTTTCGTCAGCTTGCATGCCGGTTTATCCATCAATTCGTTCTTAGTTTATTTATCTACGCTCTGCCACCGCAGAAACATCCCCTGTGACTCAGGCATAACAGGAGCGAAGCCGTACTGCGCATAGAGCCTGGCGGCCTCACCGTCAGCAATCAGGCTCACATAGGATGGCTGCGGAACGGTATCAAGAAACTGTCTGATTTCGTGCATGACCGCTTTTCCCAGGCCCCGGCCCTGATAAGCGGGCTTTACTGCGATGTCAGTAACCTGAAAAAAACAGCCTCCGTCCCCTATCACCCGGCCCATGCCCACCAGCTGCCCGCTATCATATAAAGTAACTGCAAAACAGGAACGCGGAAGCCCGGCGGCTGCTCCTGCAGCACTCATCGGACTCAGGCCCGCCTCTGCACGCAGAGCCAGATATTGCTCCACTGAAGGCAGCTCATGGCGTACTTCCGGTTTGGATATATGATTCATACTTGATCTTCCCCCGTTCTCTGTCAGGAGCCTGCTGCCGGTCCCCTGCACTGTAACCAATATATACGACAGCAGCAGCCGCAATCAAGGCGGGCGGATAAGCCCGGGGTTCATTTTGAAACGGATCCCCGATTCCAACGTATGCTATAAAGAATTCCGCCACAGACATCACTGCCTATTCTCAGTCCAAGAAGACGGGTAACTAATAGTAATACAAATACAATCAGGCTCCACTATAACTTGAAAAGGATCGGTGAACCATCATGTCATCACTGGGCAAATTATTTAAATGGGGGACTTTTGCGTACGAGGCCTTTCTGGCCATTCCGTTTATCGGGGGCACCTTCGTTGTCGCCAACGGCTGGCTGCCGCTCGGCGTTGCCTTCCTGCTCCACGCGGCGGCTGTAGTCATCCTGCTGAGAGAACGCGGGCCGTACATCGGTAACGTGATCGGGATTGTCACTTCGGTAGTTGCACTCATTCCGTTTGTCGGCTGGATCATGCATGCCATTACCGCTATCGTCCTGCTGATTGAAGGCTTGTCCGCCAACCGGCAGAGACCCCGTTATTAATCCAACCGTGTTACAGCAAAACAGAGCAGCGTACCTCTCACCTGGAGGGGACACTGCTCTGTTTCGTTTTGTTCTCAAGTTCAACCGTATATAGGATGAGTACTAACGCACTGCTTGCTATCCCCGTCCCGCCGAACGGGCATCGGTGCGCCGGCTTCCGGTTTCCCCACTGAAACGCGGATTTGCTGAGCTGTTCTCGAAACGTTTGCGTTCCGTACGCTCCATCTGAACAATCTGACCCTCATGCACTACAATATGCAGTGAGCCGAATTCCATATTGTCCAGCAGTTCTGAAATTCGTGATAGCCATAACTCATCCACCTTCAGTGGCTTAGCCATTTTCCAGCCTCCCTTTCCCCGGATAGGGGGTTATCTCCGCCTAAATCCCGTCATTTCCAACTTGTATACTGAGCTTTAACTTAGCATGGAACTAAATCACTGTCAATGAGCATTTTTGCGCAACAGCCAGCTTTTAATAATCATTGTGAACAAAGCCAGTAATAGCAGCAGGGACGCAACCGCGAACGATGCGGAAAACTGATATTCGTTATACAAAATCTCTACATGCAGCGGCAGCGTACTTGTCTCCCCGCGGATCCGGCCGGATACTACAGAGACAGCTCCGAATTCCCCCATCGCCCGCGCGTTGCAGAGAATGATGCCGTACAGCAGACCCCATTTGATATTAGGCAGGGTAACACGGAAAAAGATTTGCCAGCCTTTTGCGCCTAGCGTAATCGCCGCTTCCTCCTCCTGCGTGCCCTGGTCCTCCATCAGCGGAATCAGCTCGCGTGCCACAAAGGGAAAGGTTACAAAAAGTGTCGCCAGGATGATACCGGGGAGAGCAAAAACGATCTTGATGTCATTGTCGCTCAGCCAGGAGCCGAACCAGCCGCTCGAACCGAACACAAGCACAAAGATCAGACCGCCGATAACCGGCGATACAGCAAACGGCAGATCAATCAGCGTAATAAGAAAGCCTTTGCCGCGGAAACGGAATTTGGTCACCGCCCAGGCCGCAGTTACGCCGAAAAGGGTATTCAGCGGAACGGTAATCGCCGCCACAAGCAGTGTCAGCCTAAGAGCCGAGGCTGCATCCGGATCGGAAAGCGCAGCCCAGTAGACATCCCAGCCCCGCTTCAGCGCCTCTGTCAGCACAACGATCAGCGGCAGGGCAATCAGCCAGAGCATCACCAGCCCTGCGGCTGCAATCAGCACCCATTTTACTACCCGGGATTCATTAGTTGCGGTTGAAGCAGTGCTGCTTCTCTGCTTCGGGGCATGCATAGGCACAGTTCCTGCCATGTTTATTCCTCCTTATTCTAACGTGAAGTTTTGCGGGCCCAGCGCTGAAGCAGGTTAATGACCAGCAGCATCAGGAAGGAAATCAACAGAAGAAGCAGGGCCACCGCGGTCGCTCCGGCGTAGTCAAACTGCTCCAGCTTGGACATAATCAGCAGCGGGGCAATTTCAGTCCGCATCGGCATGTTACCGGAGATAAAGACGACAGAGCCGTATTCACCGATCCCCCGGGCAAAGGCCAGCGCGAATCCGGTAAGCAGCGCAGGGAACACCTCAGGCAGAATGATCCGCAGAAAGATCCGGCCGCGTCCTGCGCCCAATGTTGCTGCGGCCTCCTCCATATCCCGCTCCAGATCTTCAAGCACCGGCTGAACGGTCCGCACAACAAAGGGAATGCCGATGAACATCAGCGCCAGCGTGATTCCAAGCGGGGTAAAGGCAATTTTGAAGCCGTACGGCTCGAATAAAGAGCCGATCCAGCCATTCTGGGAATAAAGTGCGGTCAGGGAAACGCCGGCAACCGCGGTCGGCAGGGCAAACGGGAGATCAATAAGGGCGTCGAAAATTCTTTTGCCCGGAAACTCGTAACGCACCAGCACCCAGGCCATCAGCAGGCCAAAAAAAGCATTCGCTAATGCTGCAGCCGCAGCAGTACCTATGCTGACACGGTAGGAGGCCAGCACCCGGGGATCAGTAGCAATATCCCAGAACTTGGCCCAGCTCAGCCCGGTTGAATTGAAAAGCAGCGCCGATAGCGGCAGAAGCACTATCAGACTCAGATACAGTACACTGTAACCCATCGTAATGCCGAAGCCCGGAAGCACCTTGCGCCGTGCTGCAGCCGTAGAAATGACATTCATCTATGCACCCATCCTTTCCTGCCTTCGGCTTGCCTGCCGATCAGCGTCCCTGACGGAGCAGGCTCCCCAGGCCCGTACATTCATGAATGCCCCAGCTCTTGTGGCTGAGGCATCCGGTTATTACAAGTCAGTATCTTATCTATTTGCTTCCCGGCACATAAATCTGGTCAAAGATTCCGCCGTCATTGAAATGCTTCTCCTGGGTTTCTTTCCAGGTGCCGAACTTCTCGGCCAGGGTGAACAGTTTGATTTCCGGGAACTGATCCTTGAACTGCTCCTTCACACTCTCCAGTGTCGGACGGTAATAGTTCTCTGCGGCGATTTTCTGGCCTTCCTCGGTGTAGAGATAGTTCAGATAGGCCTCAGATACCTCGCGTGTTCCGCGCTTGTCGACTGTTTTGTCCACGATCGCTACCGGCGGCTCTGCCAGAATGCTCTCGGACGGGTTTACAATTTCAAATTTGTCCGGGCCCAGCTCCTTGATGGACAGATAGGCCTCATTCTCCCACGCCAGCAGTACATCGCCGATGCCGCGTTCTACAAAGGTCGTTGTAGCTCCACGCGCCCCGGTATCCAGTACCGGCACATGCTTGAACAGCTCCTGGACAAATTCCTGTGCCTTGGCTTCATCGTTATTGTTATTGTCCAGTGCATACCCCCATGCCGCCAGATAGTTCCAGCGTGCACCGCCGGAAGTCTTGGGATTCGGAGTGATCACTTCCACGCCCTCTTTCAGCAGATCCGGCCAGTCCTTGATGCCCTTCGGATTGCCCTTGCGAACCAGGAATACGATGGTCGAGGTGTACGGTGCGCTGTTATGCTCGAACTTGCTCTCCCAGCCTGCATTAATCAGCCCTTTATCAACCAGCGCATCAATGTCATAACCAAGCGCCAGTGTTACAACGTCCGCCTCCAGTCCTTCAAGCACCGCCCGGCTCTGCGCCCCGGAACCGCCATGGGACTGTTTAATGGTTACCTTCTGCCCGGTTTCCTGCTCCCAATAAGCAGCAAACGATTTGTTATAGTTCTCATACAGCTCGCGTGTAGGGTCATAGGAGACATTCAGCAGTTCTACCGGATCTTTTGCCGGCGCCTTTGTCGCTTCGGCTGTAGCAGCCGCATTCGTTCCTGCATTGGTTACCTCAGGCGTGCCTGCTGCTGAATTTGCACTGTTGTTCGTATTGCCGTTGCTTCCGCAAGCAGTGAGCCCTGCCGTCAGCAGTAATGTAAATCCGGCGAGAAGCCCCTTCTTGATCCCTTTCTTCATTCCAACCACTCCCCCATGTTTTTAATATTAGAAATGCCTCTGAAATTCATGTTAGTAGAAAAAAGACGCAGGAATGCCCACATATGGCAGGTCAAACCGGTCCTGTAGACACGTGTCTGCTTGCTTCAAGCGGGCGCTCCTCCGTCTGTACGGTAAGAACATTTATTTAATTATTCCTACCCGTTTAGTAGGTTTAGACACATAATACTGAAATCTCTGCCACCTGTCAAATCTTTTTTTCAAAATGGCTTCAAGATGGCATTCTGCTCTTTCTGCGGGAAGCAAATGGCGGCCGTGCCTGCAAGACCCGCTTGTTATCAAAGCTGTAAAAGCTGTAAAGTAATAATATTGCTACATCTTATGGGGGATAAAAACATGGGAATGGATTTGGAATATGCTCCAGAGCTGCCGCAGCCGCAAAGACCGCGGCTGCTCAGACGCATATTCACTGAAATAGGCAGACGCATCAGGTTAACCTACGCTTACGACACAACATTATGGAGGACCGCGCTGGCCGGTCCCTGGACAGTAGGCACGCTGGCCTTTATTATTGCCGTCCTGGGAATCCCGACAGGTATGGGAGCCCCGGCGGATATTATACTGGCGGCAGGAGCCGGAACGCTCGTGCTGGCACTGGCCGGGAATCTTCTGGCCCTGCTGCTGTCCCTGACCGGCCTCCGCTTTCCTAAGCTGTTTGCCGGTACTGTACTCAGCTCCTTCGGAGCTGTGCTGCTCATTCTGTACTTCTCTGACCTGACGATCGAAGCGGCCGCCGCTGTTGCAGCCATTGCCGCTCTGCTGGGCGGAGCTGCCGGGCTGTCGGCCGGCCTGCTGCGCAGCAGGCGGACCGTTCCGGGAGTGCTGCTCGGCGCAGTCCTGCTGCTGGCCCCGCTGCCGCTGTACGGAGCGGGACCCGGGCAGCCTGCCGAGCATACCACCACCGCTGAACCCGGAGATGCCGCTCCGATCAGCGCAGCCGACCCCGGTGCACCGGGGAGCTATAGCTACGAGCATTTCACCTACGGCAGCGGAGATGATCTGCACCGTACTGCGTATGGTTCAGAGGTCCGGCTGACCTCAGGTTCTGCCGATGCCTCAGATTATATCAAGAACTGGCCCAAGCTGCGGACGATCTTCTGGGGATTCGATTACACTGCGCTTCCGCTCAATGCCCAGGTGTGGATGCCTGAAGGCACCGGCCCCTTTCCGCTGGTGCTAATGGTACACGGCAACCACATGATGGAGGATTATTCGGAAGAAGGGTACGCCTATTTGGGGGAGCTCCTGGCCAGCCGGGGCTTCATTGCAGTCACGCTGGATCAGAATTTTCTTAACTATTCGGCCTGGTCCGGTATTCCGGACAATGATTTCAAGGTGCGGACGTGGATGATTCTGAAGCATCTGGAACAGATCGCAGAGTATGCGGAGCAGCCGGATAATCCGTTCTACCAGAAGGTCGATTATACAAAAACGGCCCTGCTGGGCCACAGCCGCGGCGGCCAGGCGGTCGCCATGGCTGCCGATGCCGCGCGCTGGTTCAAGGATGATCCTGCCCTCGCAGTTGCCGGACAGTTTACGATATCATCTGTTATTGCACTTGCTCCAACCGATAAAGCCATTGACGACCAGCAGGCCCGGCTGAAGGATGTCAATTATCTGACGCTGCAGGGTGCGCGGGACGGTGATGTGCATGACTTTTACGGGGACCGGCAATATATACGCTCCAGCTACTCCAGCGGCTCACCTGCCTTCAAGAGCTCGCTCTATATCGCCGATGCCAACCACAGCCAGTTCAACACGGACTGGGGCCTGTATGACCAGTCTCTGCCAGCGGGCTTATTTTTAAGCCGGGCAGAGATTATGGACGGGGATGAACAGCGGCAGATTGCTAAGGTATATGTATCGGCATTCCTTGAAACCACCCTGCACGGACAAATCGGATACAAGGAATTATTCCGGGATTACCGCAGCGGGCTGCAGTGGCTGCCGGATACAGCGTATTTCAGCCGTTTCCAGAGCGGCGAGTATATTCCGGTCGCGAGTTATGATGAGGACCGCAACAAGAATACAGTGACAGGCGGGACTGCCACCGTGACAGGTCTGGACTGGACTGAGGAAACGGCCAAAGACCGCGAGTCCAAAAGCAAAGCAACCTATGGCATCCTGCTGGAGCACGATGCCGGAGAAGAAGCAGGCTCGTACAGCATCCTGCTCAAGGACAGCGTAGTCCGGGAGCTGGCCGCCTCCGGTGCGGCTGGCCTGACCTTCTCCATGGCGAACCGCAATGCCGACACTGGCGAAGATGACAGTGAGCCGGCTGTCCCTGCAGCGGCTGCCCCGGCTCCTGATGTCGAGATCGAGCTGACTGACAGCAATGAGGTAAGCGCCCGGCTGCCGCTGGATGAAGTGATGGACATCCTTCCGCTGCCGCAGACAGAGTTCACAATCAGCCCTTGGCTGGAGGAGCGGGTCAGCGGCGGTAAATACGGCGACCTGTCAGAGGCCGTATTCCAGACGTATGAGCTGCCTTTTGAGAGCTTCCTTACGGAAGAGCCTGCCCTTAATCCCGATGAATTAACCGAAATCACCTTTTATCTGCAAGAGGAAGGCGACCGGATCATGCTGGATGATATCGGCTTTTATACCGGAGACGGGAGTCCCGGCGGACTACAGTAGTTTGCTCTTATTTTTTATATATTATTGCTCAAGGGCCTTCCCTGCAGCCGGCTGCAGGGAAGGCCCTTATTGTTCTGCTATGGCTGCACAGGAACCAGGCACACCGGAGCGGTAACCTCCAGTTCGTTACCGGTAGGGATCAGCCGGCCGCTCTCCTTGTCAATCCGGAAAGAAACAATATTGCCGCTCTCCTGGTTGGCAGCAAGCAGCATGCCAGAGGTAATTGCGAAGTTGCGCGGTATCCGCCCGCCCGATTTCACCCAGTCACCTGACTCCAGCAATCCCGTCCCTGGATTAATATAGAACAGGCCGATGCTGTCATGTCCGCGGTTGGACGCATACAGGAACCGTCCGCATGGTGACACATGAATATCTGCGGCCGTATCATCACTGCCGGCCGGATATTGCTCCGGCAGTGAGCTGATGCTCTGCAGAATCTTCAGGTCGCCCTGCTGCTCATTGTTGGCAAATACCGTAATGGTGCTGTTCAGCTCGTTAATCAGATACATCCACTGTCCTGACGGATGGACGGCCAGATGGCGCGGGCCCGAGCCCGGCGGGAGATCTACCTCCCGGTGTGTAACCAGCTTACCGTTCACAAGCCGGTAGATCAGTACCTGATCAATCCCGAGATCACATACCAGCACCCGTTCCCCGGTGCTGTCAGGAATAACGGAATGCGTGTGGGGTGCATCCTGCCGGTCCTGGCGGATTCCCGAGCCCTCATGCTTGACCTGGCCGGACATTTCACCAAGTGAGCCGTCATCACTGACCGGAAAGGCATTCACATTGCCGCCGGTATAATTGGCTACGAATATGTAATTACCCTTCGGGGAAACAGATACATAGCAGGGTGCACCACCGTCAGTGCTTCTGCTGCCCAGCGGCTGCAGCGCCCCCGTACCGGCGTCAGCGGCAAAGGCGTGAACTTCACCCTCATCCCGCTCGCTTACCGCATACAGCACTGTCCCGGAGCTGTTCAAAGCCAGAAAGGAAGGATTCTCAATGCCTGCGGTCCCGCCCAGCACCCTCATTTCTCCGGTATCTTTATTGAGAGCTCCGAGCAGGATGGCTTCTTTCTCTTTTGTATTATAAGTACCAATGTAAAATAAGACTTCATTCGGCTGCTTCATATCCGCGTCTCCTTTGCAGTAAACTGCATTCTATAATTGCTGTTACTTACATAATATTTACCCTGTACTGTGCAGATTGCTTCTGTTCCAGGTCTCATAAATCAATATAACATGTTTATTTACCCGGCACCTGACCGGTATTAAACAGCTATTTTCCGGGCATATTAAACTGCCGCACCAGTCCGTAAATACAAAATTATCCACGTGGTTTAAACGCATTGCTTGAGGTTAATAGTAACCATCGAAGGCAACACACACATACAAAAAGGAGCTGAAGAAAAATGAGTTTTCTATGGATGTTGATCGTTGGCGGCGTGATTGGTTGGCTGGCAGGTCTGATTATGGGCAGAGACATTCCGGGAGGGATTATTGGTAATATTATTGCCGGTATCCTTGGCTCATGGCTCGGCGGTATGCTGCTGGGCGACTGGGGTCCTAGAATCAGTGACTTCTATGTCTTCCAATCCATTATCGGTGCAGTAATCCTGATTGCTATCGTCAGCCTGATTCTCCGTTCGGTTGGCGGACGCAGCCGTTCGTAAGCTAAGTGGTCAAGGGTAACCCTTGAACCTGATTATAACGCATAATCTGCAAAGAACCCGCCAGGGCAGCCTGGCGGGTTCTTTGTGTCTGCTCTTAACCAGCATTCTGTTTACAAAGAAATTTCTGCTATAATGAAGAAATAAGTGACACAAATCACAGAGAGGAACGTGAATGATGGGCAATATCAATCCCTCGCTTCTGCATATAGGCTCTACGCTGGGAGCTGTTTTCATGGCGCTTATGGTTATTTTTATCCGCCTGAAGGCAAGCGAGCGTCCCGTGACGCTGCGCAAAATATGGATTCCGCCCCTGGGAATGTCAACCGGCTTCGCCATGTTTGTAGTACCTGAAGTCCGCTTTCCGTGGTGGTGGGCAGTGCTGGCTTTTCTGGCCGGCTGGTTCATATTTGCCTATCCGCTGATACGCAGCACCAAGTTTGAAGAGCGGGAAGGCTTGATCTACGCCCAGCGTTCCAAGAGCTTCGCCTTCATCCTGCTGGGCTTGCTGCTCGTCCGCACCGTACTCCATGAGTTTATCAACCGGTATGTATCCGTCCCGCAATCCGGCGGCCTGTTCTTCATCCTGGCTTTCGGTATGATTCTCCATTGGCGGGTGTTCATGTATAAGCGCTATACCCTGATGTCTCCGCCGCAGGAACGTATTCCCCAGCCGAGGGGCTAGAACTTTAATAAAGAGCATCTCTTATCCTTGCCGGGTAGGGGATGCTCTTTCCGTTATTTGGAGATGCTGAGTCAGCAGCAGCTAATATAATTTACTGCAGGTTTGTCAACTTATATCCCTTCTTTCGCATTTCCCGCATACAATAGTTATATACAAATGCCGGATCAGTTCCGTTTTTCGTATAATATGTGACAAAGACTGATTGCTTCCGCCTGGTTTTTTCACTCTGATGTCAGGTAACTTGCGGTGAGATCAGGTAGAATAAAGACATACTTAACCTCCAGCTTTCGCAGACGGGGCCGGGTATTACTTTTAGAGAGTGAGGGCAAGGCAATTGAAATCGAAATCTAGAAAAGTGGCGGTCGTCGGCTCAGGAAATGTGGGCTCAAGCTGTGCCTATTCCATGGTCAACCAGGCCATCTGCGATGAGATCATGATGGTCGACCGTACCTATGACCGCGCCATGGCACAAGCGCTTGACCTCTCGCACTGCATGGATTTTGCAGGAACCAGAACCAAGGTGTATGCCGGAACTGCCGGTGACTGCGGCAGCATGGATGTGGTCATTCTGACAGCCGGCGCGAATCCCAAGCCCGGCCAGACGAGACTTGATGTGCTGGACGCCGCCGCTGTTATCACTAAAGAGATTGTTACCGACATTATGGCCAGCGGCTTCGATGGCATCTTTGTAGTGGCTGCCAATCCGGTCGATATCGTCACATATATGGTATGGAAAATGTCCGGCCTCCCGCGCCACCGTGTGATCGGCACCGGCACCTCCATCGATTCGTCGCGTCTGAAGACACTGCTCTCCGAGGTGTTCTCTATTGATCCGCGCAGCGTCAACGGCTATGCGCTGGGCGAACACGGCGAATCGCAGTTCGTGGCCTGGTCCCACGTCACGATTGGCGGCAAGCCGCTGCTGCAGATCATGGAGCAGCACCGGGAGCGGTTCAGCAGCCTCGATCTCGATGATCTTGCCCGCAAGACCAAGGACGCCGGCTGGGAAATTTTCACCCGCAAGGGCTCGACCCATTTCGGCATCGGCAGCGCGCTGGCTTATATCACCCGCTCCATCCTCAATGACGAGCACAAGATCATCGCCGTCTCGGCCATCCTCGACGGTGAATACGGGCAGGCGCAAGTATGCGCCGGGGTTCCGGCCATCATTAGCGGCGGCGGTATTCAGGAGCTGCTGGAGCTGAATCTGAGCGAGCAGGAGACCGCCAAATTCAATGCCTCCTGCGGCATCATCCGCGCTGGCATCCAAAGCCTGCAGCTGGAAGAAACGGTGTAGCCTCCGCTCCGCTATACAAAGAACCCCCTTCATGCTTAGCGCTGCGCGCTTTGCGGAGGGGGTTAATTTGTATATTTGAAAGCTTAACGGTAACGGCCGACTTCTTCCTTCAGCTCAGCCATCATGGCGGTGAGGGCTTCAGCCTCAGACACAACCTTACCCATCAGATCTTTCTGCTCTACAGAAGCCTCGGCAACCAGCTCGGCATTCTCCGCCGATGCTTTGGCAATCGTCAGCATATCCGAGACGGATGCCGTAATTTCCTCTGTCCCGGCAGACATCTCTTCATTGATAGCCGAGACATCCTGAATCTGGTTGGAAACTTCACGCATGGAGGACCGGATATGCTCAAAGGCCGCGCCTACATGGTTCATTTTATCCATACCGTCGCCGATTTCAGCAATACTCTTCTCCATGGACGCAGCGGCATTTGCCGTCGAGGTCTGAATTTGCCGGATCAGCTCAACAATATGCACAATGGACGTATTCGTACGCTCAGCCAGCTTCTTCACTTCATTCGCCACTACCCCGAAGCCGCGCCCGTGTTCACCCGCCCTGGCCGCCTCAATAGATGCATTCAGGGACAGCAGCCCGGTCTGATTGGAAATTTCAGAGATGACATCAACAATCTGGCCAATTTGCTCGGATTGCTGTGTAAGCGTTGCGATCAGTTCTGAAGTCTGTCCGGCTGTCGTGCTGATTACCTTCATCTGCTCCAGCGTAGACTGGATTCCAAGATACCCGTTCTCTACTTCCTTATTCACACTTTCCGCCTGGTCGGATACATTGACCGAAGATTCCGCAATCCGCTGAAGGCCGATCGCCATTTCTTCCGTCGCCCGGGCTGACTGCTCCGATCCCTTGAACTGCTCTTCCATTCCATGGGCCACTTCCTTGATGACTTCGGCAATCTCCGCCGAGGTATTGGACGACTCATTGGCATATCCTAGCAGGCCCTTGGCCGAAATGGCCACCTCAGCCACTGCTGCATCAATCATCCCGACAATACCGGATAAAGCTTCGATCATATCATTAATGCCCTTGCTCATCTGGCCGATTTCATCTTTTGAGGTTACAGGCACCCGTTCGCTTAAATGCCCCTCTGCAACCCGTTTAACCACTTTGGATACGGCAGACACCGGTTTAACCATCAGTCTCGTCATGTAGAGGGCCAGGAACACCACCACCAGGATAACAATGATCAGAAAAATGCCTGCAACGGTCTGTGCCGAGATCACTTTTGCATAGATTTCGTTTTCCGGTACATTGATCATCAGCTTCCAGTTCGTACCCGGCACTGCCTCGTAATACGTAATGATCTCCTTGCCATCCTCACCTTTATAGGTTTCCGAGCCGCTCTCCCCGCCCAGAATCTTTTCGGTTGCCGCCTTCATTTCCTTGCTGCCGGCGAAATCGGCGATGTTTTTTCCGACCCGCTGTGTATCATAATGGGCATAATAAGTCCCGTCACCCGAGACAACATATCCGTAGCCGCTTTCTGCGACTTTGATATCCTTGCTCATCTCCATCATCACCTCGGGAGTAACCGAGAAGGCAATGGCTCCGGCAAACTGCTTATCCGCCCCGGCAAACGGGACGATCACCGATATAACATACTTGCTCAGGGGCTCCAGAAAGGTCATATCCGCCACAGCCGGCTGCATCGTCTCTTTTGCCTTCAAAAAGTAATCCGCTGTTCCCATCTCCGCCGTTAAGCCCAGCATATTGGTCAACAGACCGTCTTTATTAATAACACTATAGCCTTCAGACTGCATGTCGCTTTCCTCAAGCACCTTGATCGCCGGGAAAATCGTCTCCGGCTTTGAAGTATCAAATTCAGGATGCAGGGCGACCAGCGCCTGTACAGCTGAGGTTTTGGACATTAACCATTCGTTAAGCCGTGAGGCATTCATATCCAGGATCGTTTCCGCGATTGCTTCACTGTCTTCCTTGGTCACTTTACTGAAGTAGGTTGTAAAAAAGAGGGTAGATCCGAGTAACGGTATAATCGATATGGCCAAAATAATCAGGGACCATTTTCTTTGCATCGAGGCCGTTTTGCGTGTTTTTGCTTTCATTTTCAGCTTTGTCCAAAGCTTCACTTCTTTTTCCACCTTTAGTCCTCCCAGCAGTATTAGTTAGCAGCTTCCATTTGCTGTAAATCTATACTGTTATATCGGCAAGAACAGACAATTTCCATTATATATCACATAAAAAATAAGCCTTTAGTCCCACATAATGGAATCTAAACAGGCTTATTTTTCATATTTATTCATCTGATTTCATTCGTAAAATTATGACTATTCTTTGGGCATCTGCAGGGCACGGACGCTGTTGAGCACCGCCAGTACAGTAACGCCTACATCCGAGAATACCGCCTCCCACATCGTGGCGATTCCGAATGCGCCCAGGAGGAGAAACAATCCTTTGACGGCCAGGGCAAAAATAATATTCTGCCAGACAATACGCCGTGTACGCTTGGCAATTCCGATTGCCGCGGCAATTTTCGACGGTTCATCCGTCATGATCACAATATCCGCCGCTTCAATGGCTGCATCCGAGCCGAGCCCGCCCATCGCCATTCCGACATCAGCCCGAGCCAGTACAGGGGTATCATTAATGCCGTCGCCGACAAAAATAATGTTCTCCCGCTTGCCCTTCTCCTGCTCCAGACGCTCAATCGCCTCCACCTTATGCTGCGGCAGCAGGCCGGCATGAATCTCATCAATCCCAAGCTGTGCTCCGACAGCCTCAGCAACCGCTCTGGTGTCACCGGTAAGCATTACCGTTTTACGGATACCGAGCGCTTTAAGCGCTTTGACCGCCTGAAGCGAGTCCTCCTTCACCTCATCGGCGATAATCAGATGTCCGGCATACCGCCGGTCCACTGCCAGATGAACGACCGTTCCGTTCTGCACAGGCACATTCGCTGTAATTCCTTCGCGCTCCATCAGCCTGACGTTTCCGGCGAGTACAGCCCTGCCCTCTACTGTAACGGAAATCCCGTGTCCTGAGATCTCATCGTAATTCTCCGCTAGATCCATGTCGATTGTCTGGCCGTAAGCGGCACGGACCGATTCGGCAATCGGATGGCTGGAATGGCTCTCGGCATATGCAGCCGTCCGCAGCAGCTCTTCGTTTGTAAAGCCTTCGGCAGGATAGATTCCCGTTACAGTAAACTGCCCTTTGGTCAGTGTGCCGGTTTTGTCGAAGACAACAATCTTGGCATCGTTCAGCGCTTCAAGATAATTGCTGCCCTTGACCAGGATTCCGCTGCGCGAAGCGGCACCGATTCCGCCGAAGAAGCCAAGCGGGATCGAGACGACCAGTGCGCACGGGCAGGAAATGACCAGGAAGACCAAAGCACGGTATATCCAGTCCGAAAAGGTGGCTCCGCTGATCACCAGCGGAGGAACAACAGCCAGCAGCAGTGCTGTAATGACAACGAGCGGCGTATAAGCCCGGGCGAATTTGGTGATGAAATTCTCCGTCTTGGCCTTGTTGCCGGCTGCATTCTGCACCAGCTCGAGAATTTTGGATACTGCCGATTCCCCGAAAGTCTGGGTAACCTCTACGGTAATTACGCCGTTTCGATTAATGAAGCCGCTCAGCACCTGGCTGCCCGGCTCAGCTGAACGCGGTACCGATTCGCCGGTAAGTGCAGAGGTATCCATCATCGCACTGCCTTCCAGAATGGTTCCGTCGAGCGGCACCTTCTCACCCGGCTTCACGACAATGATATCCCCGATCTCCACCTCCTCCGGCGGCACCCGCCGCAGCCCGCTGCCGTCCTTCAGATAAGCGAATTCGGGACGGATATCCATCAGCGCAGTAATAGACCTGCGGGAGCGGTTCACGGCCATCCCCTGAAACAGCTCGCCCACCTGGTAAAAGAGCATGACAGCCACGCCCTCCGGGTATTCGCCGATGGCAAAAGCCCCGATTGTCGCCAGCGCCATCAGGAAGTTCTCGTCAAACACCTGGCCGCGGATAATATTGCGGGCTGCTGACAGCACGACCTCGCCGCCGACAATCAGGTATGCGGCCAGAAACAGCAGCAGCTCCGGAATGCCGCTGAGCGGCAGCAGCATGGCGGCAGCGGCCAGAATGCCGCCTCCGGCAAGCCTCAGCACGATGCGCCGGGTATCTCCAGCACCGTGATCATGGCTGTGGCCATGGGCAGCATCACTGTGGGCGGCACCGTCGCTGTGGACGTGCCCGTGGCCGTGGGCGGCACCGTCGCTGTGGACGTGCCCGTGGCCGTGGGCGGCAGCGTCGCCGTGGGCGTGCCCGTGGACATGCCCGTTATGGCCTGAGTCTCCGTCCACACGGGCATGGACGGCCCGGGCCGCTCCGGGCTGCGTCTTCCCTCGGACGCTTCCGGCCTTCAGTTCCCGCACCTTTACATGCGGCTCGAGGCTCGTCACCGTCAGCCGGGCCTGCTCGGATATGCTGTCCGCCTGATCAGCAGCACTTTCCACAGTCATCGTCTTCATGGCGAAATTGACAGAGCAGGAAGAGACACCTTCAATTTTACTGACCTTATTCTCAATTTTCATCGCACAATTCGCACAATCCAGCCCGTCAAGCATCCACTGGCGTTTTACCAAACCGTCTGCCGTACTCAAATGACTCATCTCCCTTGGATAAAACAATATATGAGTATTTGTTCATATGTTAACTTAAACACATTATATTCTCCTAAAACTTACAGTGTCAATGCAGAAACTGCATAGTTTGCCCCTTATTTTAGATGCTGCAGGATAGTGCCTGCTCCGTTGCCTTGACTCTGACTGCCGGGTAATGAATTGGATTTTTGCAATCTATTTTTATGATTTCCCATCCATTCCGATCATTAGTTGGAAAATCCACACTTATTTCAGGCTGTAAACCCAAAGTCGGTCAAAAAGCATAAATTAAATAGCGTTTTTCCACTTAGTATCCTCTTTCCGGCAGCCGGCCTAAGAAATAGATGCTAAATTTCCACTTAGCTTGGTCAGCAACCTCTGTGAATCATTAAGAAAAAAACAGGTACGGCCGCTTGTAATTTTACCTCTGCAGGGATAATATTAACATATGAGCAATCATTCATATGTTAATTAGGAAGGGGCTTATTTATGAATCAGCATCGCCGCTCAGGCAACGATAAGGCTAATGAACAATCGTTCCATACAAACCACACGGGTCATAACCACACTGACGAGCACCAGGATATGAACCATAATCACTCTCATCAGCACGGCTACATAGACAACGGTCACGCTCACAAACACAGTCACACAGGGCATAATCATGACCACGCTTACGGACATGGCCATTCCCATGCCCCGGCTGACCGGAAGGGTCTGCTGATTGCCTTGATTATTACCGGCGGAATCATGCTGCTCGAATTTTTCGGGGGACTGGTCACGGACAGCCTGGCGCTGCTCTCAGACTCCGGGCATATGCTCAGTGATACGGCGTCACTTGCTTTAAGCCTGGTCGCCATGATATTTGCCGTCAGGCCGGCCTCTGCCAAAAATACTTACGGGTTTCACCGCTTTGAAATTATGGCCGCCCTGTTTAACGGAGTGACTTTGTTTGTGATCGCCGGCATTATTATGTGGGAAGCGTTCAAGCGCTTCGGTTCCCCTCCTGAAGTAGCCAGCGGTACCATGATGATCATCGCTGCCGTTGGACTTTTGGCTAACCTTGCAAGCGCCTGGTCGCTGCTGCGCAAGAGCAGCGGCCATGATAACATCAACATCCGCAGCGCCTATCTGCATATCGTCAGTGATGCCCTCGGCTCTGTCGGCGCACTGCTGGCCGGGCTGGTTATGTCGCTCTTCTCCTGGTACCTGGCTGACCCGATCATCAGTGTAGTTGTGGCGCTGCTGATTCTGCGGAGCGCATGGGGTGTGGTGAAGCAGGCCTTTCACATTCTGATGGAGGGGGCTCCCCCTTCCGTGGACTCCGGAGCTGTCAGTACCGCGCTCCTTGGCATCGACGGTGTGTTGGATGTCCATGATCTCCATATCTGGAGCATCACCTCCGGTCTGGATGCGCTTAGCGGACACCTGCTGATCAGGGATAACGCCAGTCATCAGGCTATTTTGCAGCAGGCCGTCCGGCTTATAGAGCAGGATTTTGGCATCCGTCACGTTACACTGCAGGTCGAGAATTCTGCTATGGAGCACGGTGAGTTAAAGGTGTGACCCCGGCCAAAGCCCGGAGCAGCCATACACATGTTTTTTTCAGCCATCCTGATATTTGAACGCTGCAAAAAAAACCGTCCCCGGGGCTACTGGCCCTATGGACGGTTTCTTGTGTGCCTGATCTATTCGTGCCGGATATGCTCATGTGTCTGCAGGAAAATCTGCTCAACATGCGCGTCGTTCAGCGAATAATATACGGTTTTGCCTTCTTTGCGGCGCTTCACAATCCGCAGATTCCGCAAGTAGCGGAGCTGATGGGATACCGCCGACTGCCCCATATCAAGGATAGTGGACAGATCGTGCACGCACAGCTCTCTCTGCGATAAAGCGTAAATCATCCGCACTCTTGTCGGATCGCCCAGCGCCTTGAACATCTCGGCCATTTTGTCCGTAGTTCCCCGGTCAGGCAGAATGAGCGCCGCTGTCTCCGGCCCCAGCTCCGAACCGCTGCAGGTGTTATCGCATTCTTCAAGTGCTGCCGGCTCCATGCTTCCGCCCTCCTAATTAAGCTTTCCCCGGTCGCACCGGTCATTAATAAGATTCTCTACGATTAATTATAAAAAAAACTTCGGACAATGTCCATTGATCTGACCGCAGAGCGTGACCGGAAAAGGGTACGGGAGACCATTCACAGGTGCCGGGCGGTTAAGCCGTCCTACACCGCCTTGCGCCGGAACGCCAGCAGACCGGCAGCCAGGAACACAATCAGGCTGGCGGATACCACAAGCATCAGCGTCTGTGCCGGCAGATGGAATGCCCCGAACTTTTCCCCTCCAAAGGGCGACATGGCAAGCAGCGGCTGGGCCCACGGATAATAAGGCCCGTACGTAGCCGAGTTGACGATCAGCATATTGGGGATGGTCAGGCTTACATTGAGCGCCAGCGGTGCGCCGAAGCTGCTCCAGCCCTGGGACACACCCAGCTGCAGCGCAGCAAGCGGCAGACAGGCGAACCAGCCCCCCGCTATGCTTGAGAGGAACAGCGGCCAGGGTACAGGCCCTTCAGCCCCGCGGTACAGACCCATGCCCAGCAGGGCCGCAAGAAAGACCAGCTGGACACAGGCCAGCAGCACCATGATCACAGTAAACTTGGCAAGGTATACTGATGTGCGTGTTACAGGAAGCGCTAGCATCAGCTTCCAGCCGCCGTCGCTGTGTTCGGCGCGGCAGATGAGCGCTGCAAGGAGCCCTGTGAGCACAGGAAGGAACAATAAGGCATGCATCAGGGACATGACATTCAGCAGCACCTGCCAGGATAAGGGTTCTCCTTCCTGCTGCACATTGGCCAGCGCACCCACCGGCAATGCAATGACCGGGCTGATGACCACCAGCGGCCAGATAAAGGACCTCGACAGCTTCATTCTCTCCGCCGAGAGAATTCTCCAGAATCTCCGCATCTTAGTCCACATCCTTTCGGGCGAAGTGAAGCGCTCCCGGAAGGATCACCAGCAGGCCAAGCAGCAGGCCGGACGTGATGAACAGCCAGGGTGACTCTGCCTCCCAGGCAAGGGCAGGCCAGGTCAGCGGCATCCATTCAGACAGATACATGGAGAAGATGCTGAGCAGCGACAGCGTAATCCCGACAGCTACCGGAAAGGTCTGATTGCG
Source organism: Paenibacillus sp. PastM-3 (assembly GCF_029893965.1). Lineage (GTDB taxonomy): Bacteria > Bacillota > Bacilli > Paenibacillales > Paenibacillaceae > Paenibacillus_AQ. The sequence continues at coordinate 292,871 of NZ_JARXXP010000004.1, read as the reverse complement.
GCTGGAGAGGGAGAGCCACAGCTGGAGTGCAATGACCGGCAGCGCACCGGCATAAGAAGCAAAACCAAGCCGCAGGATATCGGCATAAGGTACCGGCCGGGAGCCGAAGCCAAGGATCAGCCCCAGTCCCAGAGTCCCGGCGGACAGCAGCAGACAGGAGCAGGCCAGCAGCAGCAGGCAGAGCAGCAGCTTGGCCATGAATACGGAGGTGCGTGAAACCGGGAGGGCCAGCAGCTGTTTCCACGAGCTCATCTGATGCTCTACATTTGCGATCAGGGAACAGATCAGCGTTCCGCCCAGATAGAGGGCAATCGGTACGAAGCCGGCAACATTGCTGAGCAGTCCGCCCCATAGATCTGACTGGTACTGCTCTTTCAGATAATCATAACGGATGCCAAAGTTCAGCCCCTGCATCGCAGTAAGACCGAGCGGTCCAAGAAAAACAAGGAACCACAGGCCTTTGCCTCGTATTTTGAGCCAGTCCGCCGACAGTGCCCGCCACATCATGAGACTCCCCCCTCAACAACCTGCAGGAAGAATTGTTCCAGAGACTGCCGGCGTTCCTCTACCCGGTAGACCGCATGCCCGTTCTCTACCAGCTCCTTGATCAGCAGTGCCACGCGGGCATCACTCATGCGGGGCAGAATAACCCGGCTCTCCTGCAGCGACCCGCCGCAGCCCCGCCGCTTGGCCAGTTCCAGTGCAGCCTCCGGTTCGGATACCGCAAGCCGGAGATCACCTGCAGCCTGCTCTTGCAGATGGGCAATCGTATCCTGATAGACCATGCTGCCCTGGCGGATAATGCCTACGGTATCGGCCATTTGCTCGATCTCACCAAGCAGATGGCTTGAGACGAGCACCGTAATTCCATGCTCTGCCGGCAGCCGCTTGATCAGCGAGCGGATCTCCTGTATTCCGGAAGGGTCAAGGCCGTTCGTCGGCTCATCCAGAATTAGCAGCTCAGGGCTGCCCAGCAGAGCGGCAGCAATCCCCAGACGCTGCTTCATGCCCAGCGAAAACCCCTTAACCGGACGCTTCTCTTCACCGGTCAGGGAGACAATATCAAGCACCTCGGCAATCCGGGACTTGGGAGCATCCAGAATCCGGCGGATCGCCTCCAGATTGTCCACGGCATTCAGATGCCCGTAGTATGACGGCGACTCCACAAGCGAGCCCACCTGGCGCAGTATTTGCAGCTTATGCTTCCGCAGCTCCTGGCCGAAAATTTCAATCCGCCCGGAGGTTGGCTTGATCAGACCCAGCAGCATACGGATGGTTGTTGTTTTACCTGCTCCATTCGGTCCGAGGAAGCCGTAGATTTCCCCCCGGCCGATATTCAGCTCCAGATGCTCGACCGCAGCCCGGCCGCGGTACACCTTTCTTAAACCTGTCGTTTTGATTACCGTTGATTTCATTAGTCGTTCACCTCGGTATTCAGCATAACGCCCCGAGGTTAAAGCAGCGGCCGCAGCAAGTTTAAATTTTGTTTAAATTTTGCGTCCGCGGCTGGGTAATTTCAATGGATGTCCCCTGCGGGGAGCTGTCGGTCTCCCGAACAAGCTCCATCCGCTTCAGCAGCAGATCAACAATCGACAGGCCAAGCCCGGCACCTGCTGCCTCCGGAGCGCTGTCCATCCCCTGTCCGCGGTCAGAGATGACAACCGCACGCCCATCCCCCCGCGTTACCGTCTGCACGCCGACGTATTTTCCGCTGCGCGCATGGCGAACAATATTCTGAAACAGATTATCGAGAATCCGCCGGAACCAGCTCTCATCGATAACCCAGTATAAGGGTTCCCCCTCCAGGCTGATGTCCACCTCGAACCCTTCCTTTTCCCACAGGGGATACCAGGCAGCTGCACTTTCCCGTAATATCCGCAGCACATCCTTGCGCTCAGGGTTCAAAGTCACCCGTCCGCTGCTGAGCAGGTTGTAAGACAGCAGATTATCAATGAGGCCGCTGAGGCCTTCAATCCGCTCGTCCATTAGTTGGATGGACTCCTGGCCGCGCCTGGATAAGCCCTCCTTGCCCAGCACATGGAGATGGCTGCGTATTACAGTCAGCGGGGTCCGCAGATCATGCGACAGGTCGGCGACCAGCCGCTTCCGCAGCCCTTCCTCCTCAGCTTCCCGCCGGCGGCTCACAGTCAGCTCTGCGACCATGTGATTGAACGCCTCTTCCAGACGGCCGATTTCATCCGCCTTGCCGGGTGCGATGGGTTCAGGAATGCCGACGCCTCCGGTAAAGCTCATGGCTGTCTGCAGCCGCAGCAGGCGCCTGCGGATTCCGGTGAAGAACAGCCAGGATACCGCAACAAACAGAGCGAAAAAGATCAACAGTACGAGAATATACCAGGAGCCCAGGCTCTGGAACCGGTAGGCCTCGGTAATCTTCTCCGGTATCTGCATAACCAGGAAGCCTTCACCGGCATCTGCGCGGTCGCCTATGAATGCGACAATGGCCAGCGGGTCCTGCCTGGCCGCATCCTTCATGAAGGCAATAGCTTCAGGTGCACTCCACTGCGCAGGTATCCTGTCCAGGGCAAGCTGCCCCTGAAGCTGCGGGTCCTCCGGAATATGAATCTGCCGGGTCTGCCCCTCTCCGTCCACCCAGAACATGGCGGCCAGCGGATAGCTGCCGCTCAGCTCCTCCAGCCTGCGGTCGATGTCATCAGGAGTCTGCCCGGACAGGCCTGACGCCTCCTGATGCCACTGCTCCTCCAGTGCGGTGATGTTGGAATACAGCTTATATTCCTCCGGCGGCTTTTCGGCAGTCTGAAGATTAAACAGATTATAGCCCGCAAAGGTCAACGGGATGCCGACCGGAATAAACAGCAGCGCTGCTATTATAATCAGCAGATAACGGGACTGCAGGGAATGCTGGCGCCCGCGCAGGCTCCTCCGTCCGCTCATGCTCTCACCCTATAGCCGATCCCCCGGACGGTCTCAATTATTTCCGGAGCAGCCGGATCAAGCTCCAGCTTCTCGCGCAAATAGCGGATATGTACCATCAATGTCTTATCCCCTTCAATATAGGCCTCGCCCCAGACGGCTTCATAGATCTGTTCCTTGGTCAGGATCTGCCCGAGATGGCGCAGCATGTAGGTAAAGATCTGAAATTGCTTGCCGGTAAGCAGAATCTCGCGGCCGGTTGAAGCTTCCTGAATCACGTTGTTACCCTCATACACGATTAGATGTTTAAGGACTAGCGGTGCAGGCTCGGCAGCACCGGTCCGCCTCAGCAGCACTTCAATTCTGGCTGCCAGCTCGTCGGGATGGAACGGCTTCGTCAAATAATCATCCGCGAATTCCAGCCCCTGCAGCTTGTCATCTATTGAGGTACGGGCGGATAACATCAGAACCGGCATCTCCGGATAGGCCCGCTTCAGCCTTTGTCCGACAGTGAAGCCGTCAAGCCCGGGCAGCATGACATCAAGAATTGCCAGCTGGCAGCCTGCTGCAGCCTCAACGGCCCCCTCACCGCTCTGCAGCCAGCGGACCGCGTACTTCCTCTCCCGCAAATCTGCAGAAACGGCGCTTCCGATCTCCCGGTCATCTTCCACATACAGCAATGTAATACTCATAGCTCCTCCATTTTCACCCAAAATTGTCTGTGTTCGCAAATAATCCCCGGGGCGGCGGATAAACCGCGTTCACTCCGGGGAATATGTACTTCATATGTTATGCGCTAAATCCGAAATGTGCCGGCGGCTTGTCCTCCGGTTTGCCGAAAAGATAACCTTGGGCAAGCTCGATGCCGATCTCCCGGCAGTACTGGAATTCTTCCCGCCGCTCGATGCCCTCGGCCAGTACACTGGCTCCAAAGGATCCGGCCCGGCTGATGATATCCTTGATTGTCTTCTGCTTGCGGTTATCCTGATCGCAATAGCTGATCAGATTCCGGTCAATCTTTACATAATCCGGCTTGAGGCTGGACATGAGCTCCACGGTCGAATACCCTGCGCCGACATCATCAAGCGCGACCCGCATACCTTGTCTGCGGTACTCTGCAAAAATAGCCTGCAGATGTTCCATGCTACTGATTTTCTCCGTCTCCACCACCTCGAACACAAAGTCCTCCGGGTCCTGATCCAATCTTTCGATGGCCTCAAAGGTATGGGTAAGGCAAAAATTAGGATTATAAATGGAGGATGGCAAAAAATTAACGAAACGCTTAATACCCTTGGGCAGCAGCCTCGCACTGGTCTCAATGGCCGAAATGCGCGCAGCACGGTCCAGAAAAGAATGAAACCCGGTCTGCCGGGCGATTTCAAACAGCTCGTAGGGCTGAAAAGCACTTCCCTCTGGCAACGGCCGCAGCAGCAGCTCAAAGCCTACAATTTCCTCGGTAAAATTCACAATAGGCTGCATGTGGCTGGTAAAGTCATGATTGGAAATGATGGAAATCAGATTGTCGTTGGCGAATCTTATTTCCAGCTGCTCCAAGGAGACCCAGCGCTCTGCTGTCAGGCTGCCTGACTTGCCGCTGATGCACAACTTCAGATGAGTATCCGCCTGTTCCTGCAGTATGGTCAGCAGCTTCAGCAGCTCAAAGAGCGCTTCTCTGGAAGCGTACGGAATCCCCCCCGTATTCTTCACCGCTGTGAACTCCACTCCTGAAGCTCTCAATGCAGAGGCAAGCACAAAGGTAAACGGCCGAAACCGGATCTCCCCCTCATCCTCCACCGGCTCTATCACAGAGCAGTCCCTACAGTTCATAGACATCCTCCCTCGCATCAAATGTCGAACCTTTAGTGTAGCCATTATATCATGATCTGCCAATTTTTAGCCATGCGGCGATGCAAAATTACAGCTTTACCCTTTTTTTGCAGGTTAAGGTCAGATCCCGGATTCCGGTGCATCCTAAAAAGCCATCTGCGGAACTGGATTCCGCAGGTGGCTGTATTTCATCCCGGCTACTCTGTCTGATACGCTGCCCGGAAACCGGTTATTTCCCTGCAGTGGCACCAGGCTGCCAAACGCCGTGCTCCTTGTTTTTGCCCATATACTCAATGCGTGTAGGCGTAAGCTCCAGGATAACATAATCCGGATCATCCGGTCCCTTGAACCACTCCTCCAGCGACTTGTTCCAGACCTTGGAGCGCAGGCTGTCATCCTTGGTGACGGAAGCTCTGGCTTCAATCTCCAGCACATCCCTGCCGCCGCCCTGTTCATATCCAAGCAGCAGAAAAGCATTCGGGTTGTCCTGCAGCTCTTCTACCTTATGCGTTTTGCGATTGGTAGCCAGATAAATATTCAGTCCGTCATGAAATACCGCCATATAACGCACCTTTGGTTTGTTGCCGGCTTCGATCGTGCCGAAGGACCCGAACTTGTTGTCATCCAGCGCCTTGAGGATAGTCTGCTCCAGCTCATTGTTATTCATGGACGAAATAGCTCCTTTCAGAAATCACGCAGATACACATTTTATATATCCGCATTCGCAGTTTGGATTTATCATTAAAATTGTGCTTACTATAGTGTACCCCCTTCATTCACATTGAATCCGGGACAAATCCATGAACAGATCCCGCTGTGAGGGTACGGCTTAGCGTTGCTGCCTCCCGGTTAGGGTAATACTACACCATACTGATATTCTAAAAAATAAGGTGGAACCTATGTATGACTAAGCTTTTGGCTGAATCTCCCGAACCCGTGTTACATACTGCGCTGCTGCAGTTTATCTTTCCTTTCTCCATTCAAAACGGTGAGGACGACAAGCTGATCCGGCAGCTTAAGCAGGACGGCTTCACACGCTTTTTTCTGGATAATAAGGAGCTTGAGGATGCCTATTACGGAGATGGATACTGTGTGTCGCATGAAAAAATGGAGCGCAGCTACCTCCCCTTCACAGCCCATGTGCTGTTTCCGCGTGAAAAGGATAAGGATTCCTTCCGGCGCTTCTCCAAGGTCAACGGTCTGGCGAGCACGCTTAATATGCCCGGCCGGTCCATTCCCTTCCAGGTGCTCTCGACAGATATTTTTCTCTGTCCGTTTCAGGTTGGCTTTCTGACCATCCGGACCCAGCTTGAGGATACTCCGCTCCCTTATAGTGTAGCGCTGGAATTCGCCGACCGCTTCCGCACGCTGGAGGATGCCACTCTGGAGGATAAAGGAACCTCTATCCAATGTGGTCAGAAGTCGTTTGATCTGGTGGAGGATTTTGTATTTGAAAATCTTGTACCCAGCCTGAGGCCGTTTCTGGACCAGTCGGAGCTTGACGGGGCTTATTTTGAGACGCTGCCCTTTTTCGTGGATGAACGGATGATGGTCCAGGCCTTTTACGGCTTTGTTCCTGAGGACGATGAAGAGGAGCTGGATATCGGGCTGAGATTCCGGGCCTCCCAGCTGGACGGGTTTGACGCAGATGGCAGTCCTTATATGAGCGCAAGCGACCCGGACTATATCAGCGACTATTGCCAGGAGCATTCCTACAACCGCTGGGGTCCGGACACCTATTATATGACCAATGAGCAGACCTTCAGCTGCCTCAGCAGAGCCAAACCCGAAATCGCCACCAGGCTGGCCAACCAGATGTACGGCGAGTATTACTACGGACTGCTGCTGAGTATTTTCCACAAAATCGTGCTGCTGAAGCTGTCTAATCTGCATTCCCGTCTGCGTATTAACCGTGACTACGATGAAATTGAGAATCTGATCTTCCTGATCAATAAATTCTCAGCCAAATTCTACTTTATGGAGCTGATTTCGCAGTCACAGGGGCGTGAGATTTTTTTCCAGCTGCGGAAGGTTTACGGCAACGATGCCTTATTCGACGAAGTGAAGATGACGCTGGACGACCTGTTCCAATACCAGGACAAATTCCAGGCCAAACGCCGGGATACGCTGCTGATGATCCTTACCGTGTTCACGGTGGTCAGCGGCATTTACGGGATGAATCAGGTCATTGAGGACCTGAAGGCCCCGATTGACTGGGGCAAAATGACGAGCTACTCCCCATTTGAATATTTGGCACTCTTCCTCACGTTTACAGGGATTGCAGTCAGCATCCTCCTGACATTGAAAGAGCTGTGGAACGGTATCCGCAGCCGCCGCAGGAAGCGGTATTATTCCAGGGAGTAGGGAGTTTGCTACTGGACAACCCCTGGCGGTACGTCTATAATACACCGTAGAATAAGCAATACCCGATAACTTCATAGAACCAGGGGGGGCTGGAATTGGCCGGCTGAGAGTGTATTCCTTTAAGATACTGACCCTTATACCTGATCTGGATAATGCCAGCGTAGGAATCCATAACTGCTTCCCGGTCCCCCGCGGCCGGAGCCTGTAACCTTGCGCAAATGACTGGCGTCCCGATCTTCGGGGCGCTTTTTTTTGCATATCAGATTTAGAAACTGGAAGACTAGGGATTGCTGGAAGGAGTGAACCAAACGAAATGGGAATCAAAAAAGCCAAACTGCTCTCTCTTGCCTGCATTCTGAGTCTGGCGATTGCCGGATGCAGCAGTAACAACGGTGCAAACGGAACAAACGACGGTAATGGAGGTAATGCCTCCCCCGCACCGGCTGCGGAAGCAACTGCTGCTGTGCCGGCAGCGCTGACCAAGATCAAGGTTGCGCTCGACTGGACACCGAACACCAACCACACCGGCCTGTACGCGGCCAAGGAGCTGGGCTATTACGAGGAAGAGGGCCTTGATGTGGAAATTGTCCAGCCGGGAGCGGCCGGAGCCGATACGATGGTGACCTCTGGCGAAGCCGCGTTTGGCATCAGTGCCCAGGAAGCGCTGACGCTGGCCCGTCTGCAGGGTGTGCCGCTTGTATCCATTGCTGCCATCATTCAGCATAATACCTCCGGATTCGCTGCACCGAAGGACCGCAACATTACTTCGCCTAAGGATTTTGAAGGGAAGACTTACGGAGGCTGGGGCTCTCCGGCTGAAGAGGCGGCCATGAAAGCCATCATGGACCCGGAAGGCGGCGATGTGAAGAAGGTCAAGCTGGTGAATATCGGGGAAGCCGACTATTTCACCGCAGTGAAGCGCGATATTGATTTTGCGTGGATCTTCTACGCCTGGACCGGTATTGAGGCTGAGCTGCGCGGGGAGCCGCTGGATATGCTCTACCTCAAGGATTACGCACCTCAGCTTGACTACTACACCCCTATTCTTACGACCAGCGAAAAAGTTATTGCCGAGCAGCCTGAGCTGGTGAAGGCGTTCCTCAAAGCCACGTCGAAAGGATACCAGTACGCCATTGACCAGCCGGAGGAAGCGGCCGCCATCCTGACCAAGGCTGTGCCTGATCTTGATCCCGAGCTTGTCCTGGCCAGCCAGAAATGGCTGAGTCCGAAATATACGGACGATGCTGCCCGCTGGGGTGAGCAGAAGGCTGAAGTCTGGCAGAACTATTCCGACTGGATGTACGGCCTGAAGCTGCTGGATCAGCCGCTGGATGTGGACAGCACGTTCACCAACGAGTTTTTGCCTGCGGAATAAAGAAGGAATAAGTGAATTTCCCATACTATCGAGAGGGTTGATTATAATGGCAAATACACTGCTTAGCATTCAGGTTATTCCTAAAACGCCTAACGGCGAAGACTCCATTCCCTACGTAGACAAAGCGATTGAAGTGATTCAGCAATCCGGCGTGAAGCACCAGGTGAACCCGCTGGAAACTACCATGGAGGGCGAGATCACCGAGCTGCTGGAGGTTGTCCGCCAGATGCATGAGGCGCTGGTTGCTGCCGGCAGCCCGAGCATCATTTCCCAGATCAAAATCGCCCACAATCCAAACGGCATCAGCATGGACAAGCTGACGGAGAAATACCGGTGAGACCGTACTTCAAGCAGATTTGGCCGCCCTTAGTGGCGGTCGTCTTGTTTATAGGGATCTGGCAGCTGTCCGTATCCGTATTCGGGATTGAGGCCTGGATTCTTCCGGGACCAGGGACGATTGCCCGGGCTTCTGCGGATAATGCCGCCAGCATCTGGTCACATACCGCAGCAACTCTGCGCCTTACCCTGATCGGCTTCCCGATCGGCACAGGCACCGGCCTGATGGTAGCCCTGCTGCTGCATCTGCTGCCCTGGCTGAAGCGGGCGCTGTACCCGCTGCTGATTCTCAGCCAGAATGTGCCGTCGATTGCACTCGCGCCGCTGCTGGTCATCTGGTTCGGCTTCGGCCTGCTGCCGAAGATTGTACTGATCACGCTTGTCTGCTTCTTCCCGGTGGCAGTCGCCGCTATGGGGGGCCTTGCGCAGAGCGACCGTATAATGATGAACTATATGAAGATGGCGGGGGCGAGCAAGTGGCAGATCTTTACCAAGCTGGAGCTGCCCGGCTCCCTGCCCGCCCTGTTCTCCGGCGTCAAAATCTCCGCCACCTACGCCGTAATGGGCGCCGTTGTCGCCGAATGGATCGGCGCCGACAAGGGGCTGGGCTATTACATGCTGCTGCAGAAATCGGCTTACCGCACCGATAACGTGTTTGTCGCCATCGTCATTATTGTGTTACTAAGTCTGGTGCTGTTCGCCATAATTGCCCTGGCGGAGAGATGGCTGGTCCGCTGGAAGCCGCGGAAAGCGGAATAGGCCCGGTGGGCTTGGGATGATTTTGGGACCGGCTTGGGGCTGGCTTGAGACGGGCTTCGGTCGGGCTTGGCTTGCTTGGCTTGCTTGAGTTCGGCTAGGGACAAAACCGGGGTAGCCTAGTTGGATTTTCGCCACCTAATTGCATCCCGGACGGCCAAAAATCAGGATTAGTTGGATTTTTGCCACCTAATTTCACCACTTTGGCCTGAAAGCAGGATTTCCGGTAATATTAGATGGCGTTTTTCCACTTAGATTCAGAGTTCAGGCGAATTCAGAGAATTTAGTTGGCGTTTTTCACACTAATTTCAGGCTGCCGATGAGCACAACTGGAAAGGAGGTTAATGCTGTATGTCTCATCAAACAGAGAACGTTGAATCATCGGACCCTTTCATTCCTACAGGCCACCGGAGCGGGGCTGTCAACGCTCAAGATTTCGCGGCCTTCGGCACTGACGCCGCATACCGCAACGCCGCGCAGAACCAGCCTCCGGCGCTTGAGGTCAGCGGCATCTCGAAGACGTTCGGCCGCGGCCGCAGGGAGACCCGTGTGCTGAATAACGTCTCCCTCACCGTCCGGCCGCAGGAGTTCGTATCTATCCTCGGCCCGTCGGGCTGCGGCAAAAGCACCCTGTTCCACATCATCGGCGGCCTGGAGGCCCCGGATACCGGAACAGTGAGCATGAACGGCCGCACCGTTACCGGGAAGCGCGGCGAGATCAGCTACATGCCGCAGCAGCCCGCGCTCTTTCCCTGGCGCAGCACCCTGGACAACGTCCTGCTGGCCGGTGAGCTGAAAGGCGAGCCGCTGGCCGCCGCCCGGGAGAACGCCCGCCGCTGGCTCGGCCGGGTCGGGCTCGGCGGCTTCGAGCAGGCGTACCCGCACATGCTGTCCGGCGGCATGCAGCAGCGGGCCGCTTTTCTGCGCGCCCTGCTCGCTCCGCAGGAGCTGATGCTGCTCGACGAGCCGTTCAGCGCGCTCGATGCGCTGACGCGCAGCGACATGCAGCGCTGGCTGCTGGAGCTGTGGGAGGAGAACCGCCGCTCCGTGCTGTTTATCACCCACAATATTGAAGAAGCGCTGCTGCTCTCCAGCCGGATTTATGTCTTTTCCGGCCGGCCCGGCTCGATTCTCCATACCGTGGATGTTCCGTTTCCGCGGCCGCGCCGCGAGGAAATTACCGATACGCCTGAATTCCTGCAGCTCAAGCGCCAGCTGTCACAGTGGATGCGGGAGGAGCAGGCCAAGGACAGGAAGTAGCCGGAGAGCCGGACTTTGGGGCGGCAACGGTGCGTCATGCAAGCTTTTAATACTTAAAATCCCTGCCTACCAGTGCAAACAGGAGGGCAGGGATTTTTTTGGTTTTCCAAGTAATACGAAAAGTATCATACCCTTGCGGGCTAGGATCACTATACTCCCATTCAACGATGTAAGCTACGGTATATATCTGATTTTATTAAAATATCCACATTATAATAAGAATGATAACGGCTATAATTCCTACTGCAATCAAAAGATCAGTAACCTGCCTCCAAAAACCTGGAGGACCCTCTTGGTGATATTTGCCGGCGTTTACGTCATGGTTAGCTTTATGACCACCAGGATCAGTCGAATTGGCTGCTGGAGGACCTGGGTTAAAAAAATCAGACATGATTATCATCTCCTTTTAATGATTGTAACATATTTCCACAATTTGAATGCAGATGCATCGTATCAGTGACTTTTTCATTTCCGGTTTGATCCAGCAGTAGGAGTTCTATTGTGCCAGTACAAAAAAAGCATGGCCCCCGGCAGCACCGGTACACCATGCTTTTAATATAAATCTGCCTATCTCTGCGGTCCCCGCAGAAGTCGCCCTGAAACCGCAGCAGCCTACCGCTTCATAAAGCCCTTCTCCTGCAGATAATCCTTCATGTGCAGGCGCGCTGGCTCGGCAAGCCGCTTGGCCATCATAGCCGACCACGGGGTGCTGCTCTGTCCGCCGGTCCGCTTATGCATGTAGTCACTGCTTACCTTGTCGTAGATCGCAACCTGGGCCGCTGTTTTCTCCTTATCATAGCCGTTGTAATGCAGTACTGCAGATAACGGCAGCCGCGGACGCAGGCCGGATTCTCCGGCCGGAGTGCCCAGGCACATGCCGAATACAGGATAGACCAGCTCAGGCAGGCCGAGCAGTTCGGATACGGCGGCGCTGTTGTTGCGGATCCCGCCGATGTAGACAACACCGAGCCCAAGGGACTCTGCAGCAACCGCCGCATTCTGTGCAGCAAGAGCAACATCAACGGTGGCGACGATCAGATTCTCTGTCGTGTCTTCGCAGGTCTCTGCATCACCCAGATGCGGGCGCACGGTCTCCTTCAGCCGGTAGAGATCGGCGCACCACACCAGAAACACCGGGCACTGCTCAATATAAGCCTGATTGCCGGAGTAAGCCGAGAGCTGCGCCTTTAGTACAGTGTCAGTAACAGCAATCACGCTGTAAGCCTGCACATTGCTGGAAGTGGAAGCCATTTGCGCCGCGCCGATAATGGCGGCAAGCTGCTCATCACTTACAGGGGTATCCAGGTACTGGCGGACCGAAGCATGCTTCATTAACAGCGATAGGGTCTCGTTGTCCGGACTGCCTGCCGCAACCTTTTGTTCATCACTCATTGTTATCGCTCCTTATTCCTGCCGCCGGCTACAGCTTCACCCGCTGCAGCCGCAGCGCATTGAGTACAACCGACACGGAGCTGAAGGCCATCGCCGCTCCTGCGAGCCACGGCGCCAGAAAGCCCAGTGCGGCTATCGGTATCCCAATTGTATTGTAAGCGAGCGCCCAGAACAAATTCTGCTTAATATTACGCATTGTACGGCGGCTCATCAGTATGGCATCGGGAATGCTCAACAGGTCGCCGCGCATAAGCGTAATATCCGCCGCTTCCATCGCAACATCCGTACCGGTCCCGATGGCCATCCCGGTATCGGCCGTAGCCAGCGCTGGAGCGTCATTGATCCCGTCGCCGACCATCGCCACCTTCACGCCGCCGCTTTGCAGCCTGCGGATTTCTGCCGCCTTGCCTTCGGGCAGCACCTCCGCCAGCACAGTGCGGATGCCGGCCTGCTGTGCGATAGCTTCAGCAGTCAGTTTATTGTCGCCGGTAATCATGACGACCTCAATGCCCATTTCATGCAGTCTGGCTACGGCTGCCTTCGAAGTGTCCTTGATCGTATCGGCCACAGCTACGATTCCCGCAATGCCGCCGTCCACGGATACCAGCATCGCTGTCTTGCCCTCCTGCTCCAGCTTTCTCATCAGCTGGCTCCACGGGCCTGTATCTGCCCCGCTTTCCTCCATCATCCGGCGGGTTCCAACCAGAACAGCCGCTCCGTCGACTACCGCCGAAATACCCCTGCCCGGTACAGCCTGGAATTGCGCTGCCGCCGGCAACGCCAGGCCGCGCGCGGTTGCTCCGGTCACAATAGCCTCGGCAAGCGGATGCTCCGAGAGCTTCTCGGCAGCCGCAGTAACCGCCAGCAGCCGGTTCTCCGCCAGCTCCTTGCCGTGAGCCGGAATTCCGGTCGTGGTCAGGATATCTGTAAGCACAGGTTTCCCGCTGGTTACCGTGCCGGTCTTATCCAGCACAACGGTCCGGATATCCTGCGCAGCCTCGAGATGCTCACCGCCCTTGAACAGTATCCCGAATTCGGCCGCCCGGCCCGAGCCGGCCATAATCGAGGTCGGCGTTGCCAGCCCAAGAGCACAAGGGCAGGCAATGACAAGCACGGCAATCGCTTTTTCCAGTGCATCGGCAAACTGTCCGGGTGCCCCCCAGAGGTACCAGATGAAGAAGGTCAGAACCGCGATAGCAACAACAATCGGCACAAAAATACCGGAAATAACATCGGCAATCCGCTGGATCGGCGCTTTGGAACCTTGAGCTTCTTCCACCACCCGGATGATCTGCGCCAGGGCGGTATCGCGGCCTACCTTACGGGCCTCAATCTTCAGCATTCCGTTCTTATTGACTGTGGCTCCGATTACCGAATCACCCGGCTTCTTCTCCACCGGGATGCTCTCACCTGTCAGCATGGATTCATCTACGGAAGACAGGCCTTCCAGCACCTGGCCGTCCACAGGAATCTTCGTGCCCGGCTTCACCAGTACAATATCACCAGGAATAACTTCTTCTATAGAAATGCTTATTTCGTTACCGCCGCGGATGACAAGCGCAGTCTTGGCCTGCAGTCCCATCAGGCTGCGGATCGCATCCGAGGAGCGGCCCTTGGCCAGCGCTTCAAACCATTTGCCCACCAGAATCAGCGTGATCAGGACAGCGCTCGTTTCATAATACATATCGACAGAGTGGTTCATTCCGCTCATCCCGAGCGAATCTATGGTCAGATACAAGCTGTAAAAATAAGCTGCAGAGGTGCCCAGCACAACCAGCACATCCATATTGGCGCTGCCGTTCTTCAGCGCCTTATAGGCACTTACATAGAACTGCCAGCCGATAATGAACTGCACTGGTGTGGCGAGCACAAGCTGAAACCAGGGATTCATCAGCAGATCAGGAGTCGGAATCCATGAGGTAAAGCTAAAGTGGCCGACCATTGCCCACAGCAGCGGAAAGGACAGAATCGCTGAAATGATCCACTTATTCCGCTTGCGTACAATTTCCTGGCCGCGCTGGTCCGCCGTCTCCCGGCGGTCCTGCTTCAGTGAGGCCTTGTAGCCGATACTGCTGACCTTCTCCATAATATCCGCCGTGCTGATATTGCCCGGCGAATATTCCACATGCGCCGTCTCCAGCGCCAGATTTACATTGACCGATGCAATCCCGGGCATCCGGCCAAGCACCTTCTCGATCCGGGCCGAGCAGGCGGCGCAGGTCATGCCCGTAATATCAAAATCCGCCGATTCCTTAATCGTATCGTAGCCAAGGGAACGGATTTTCTCCTCAATCTGCGGCAGAGCGGCAACCGCAGGATCGAAACCGACCGTTGCCTGCTCCAGCGCAAGGTTCACATTGGCCCGCGATACCCCCTCCATCCGGGACAGCCCCTTCTCAATCCGGGCCGCGCAGGCGGAGCAGGTCATGCCTGTAATCTGCAGCGTAGCCTGCTGCATTCCTGCTTCTGAACTCTTTTCCATTTGCCAAACACCTCCATATACCCCCCAAGGGTATAAAACTTTGAAAAATAAAAGGCATGGATGCCACCAGACCTTCTAACGGGTCCCTGCTCCAGGCCTTTATTGCCGGAATCCGGCTTACACCACGTCGTATCCCTGATCCTCAATGGCTTCTTTAATAGTGTTCAGGCTTACTTTGCTCTCGTCATACTCCACTGCCACTTTCTTGGCCTGCAGGTCCACTTTGGCAGCAGCACCCAGACCGCTTACCGCTTTCTCTACAGCACTGACACAGTGTCCGCAGGACATTCCTTCTACAGTTAAAGTTACGTTTGACATGGCAAACCCTCCTATATAATGTTGTTGCGGCAAATAACCTGTTAAACCCTATTTCATGAGCTTGTTGACCGTAATCAGCAGCTCGTCGATAACCTCATGCTCTCCGGCCTCGATCCGCTCCACAATACAACTGCGCATATGCCCTTCGAGCAGCAGCTTTCCGACTCCGCCAAGCGCAGCCTGTACGGCTGCCAGCTGATTAAGCACATCATCGCAATAGGTATCGCGCTCAATCATGCCCTTGATTCCGCGGATCTGCCCTTCAATCCGGTTAAGACGGGTAGCCAGTCCATTCTTGAACTCCTCTGAATGATGGCTCTTGCGTTCACCCGGTGTATGACAGCTGCTGTCGCAGGCTGCAGGAGACTGCTTCTCTTCCTTAGGTGCCATCTACATACCTCCCCGTATCCTGGCTGCAAATTCAGCTTAACATACCCCCAAGGGGTATGTCGAGAAGTTTTTTATGAGAAAAAAAGGATTTTTATTAAATGTCAGCGAACTATCCAGAAGCACAGTAAATTTTTACATATTTTATTCAGAGGCAGGTAGGCTTAATGGTTTACGATGGCATTATTATCGGTTTGATTGTCGGCTTGTTCAGAGGCGGCTTGAAACACGGCCTCGTCCAGTTCAGCAATATCCGGCTGAAGTCAGGCTGGATCTTCCCGCTGCTGCTGGTATTCCAATTTTTCATGTTTTATATTCAGGAGCGGTCGTCCACTGTAGCCGCAGCCAGCGGATATATTTATATCGCTGTGTATGTGGTGGGGCTGATTTTTTTATGGTTGAACCGGCACAACAAAGGATTCTGGCTGATTATGATAGGCGTATTCCTGAATTTTCTGGTTATGCTTGTCAACGGAGGGAGAATGCCGGTATCTTACGAGGCGGCGTCCGTCCTGGACCCGATCTACCTGGAGATGCTGAGAAGCGGCGATGCAGTGACCAAGCATTATTTACTTGATGCCTCGACCCGTCTTGCCTTTCTGGGCGACATTATCCCGCTGTCCAGCCCTTATCCGCGTACGCAGGCTATCAGCATTGGTGATGTAGTGATGAACTTCGGCATTTTCCTGTTCATAGTCAACATCATGACACCTGCCGCCACAACCGGGAAGCCTCAGCCTGATGTGCAGGGATAAGCCGCTAATTGACTCTAGGAAGGGAGGGCTACACTGTGAAAAAGAAACTGGAAGGCATCAAATATTCCCGTCTTGCGATCAACGCTATTATCGTAGCTTCAGTAGTTATCGCTTTGACTTCGGGCTATAAGATTGGCGGACTATAAAAGTTTCACGCGAAACAGGCGGGTATTTCCGCCTGTTTCTTTACATTACGCTATTCATTTGTTCCTAAAACTATTATTATGTACAAAGGAATATTTTGATAACGTAAAGAGGGGTCCTCATGTCTAAACTTAAACCTTTTGCCGCAACGTTGGATTCTGGCCACATGTATGCACTGTCCGTCTGCCTGATTGGCATGGGACTTTTTTCATATACGAACCGCTTTGAGTTCCTGCACTACTCCACGTCCACCTGGGTCTGGGTTTATGCAATGACCAGCGCCTGTCTTGTCCTCAACTTCTTTATGATCCAGCTCCCTCCGGAAGGCAATGAGCAGTCGATGGATTCTTCGGTTTATCTCGCCTGTATTTTTATATTCGGCCCCGCCTTCACCCTGACCGTGCTGCTGTTGAACTGCATTTTCTTCACCATTATTGACCGGGGCACGCGCTGGTGGAAGCACCTTACTAATTTCTCCATCTACTGCATTATGATCACTGTATCTGCTGCTCTGTTCCAGTACCTCGGAGGAAACCCCGGTGCGCTCATTAACACCCAATTATTCAATTATCTCCTTGTGTTGACCGTTTATTTTGCTTCCAACACTCTGCTTGTCGTCCTGTACTATTATATTTTATATAGAGCTACACTTTACGAGACCATCAAAGGAATGATAAAGGATTCGGTATTCGTCTATCTGTGCACTTTAGTGCTTTCCCTCGTATTGACTGTGCTGGTCTACCACAATCAGATTCTCGGACTGCTGCTCTTTATGTGCCTGGCAGTACTGCTCTGCCAATCCTTCAAAAAGCTGTTCTCCATGTACCGCAGCATCGAGGAACGGGCCAACACCGACCAGCGGACCGGATTGTTCAATCACAGCTACTTCGAGGAGGTTCTGGAACAGGAAATTCAGAAATCAAGGTCATCGGGCACGCCTTTGTCGCTGGCCATGATCGACCTTGACGACTTCAAAAAATATAACGATCATTTCGGGCATCTTCAGGGGGACAAGCTGATCTCTTTTGTCGGAGAGCTGCTAAAGACAGAGTCCCTGAAGTCCGGCACCATTGCCGCCCGTTACGGCGGTGAGGAATTCACGCTGCTCATGCCCGGCTACGACAGTCTCCAGGCCCATACCTTCATCGACCAGCTGCGCAAAAAGCTCAACAACAGCCGCTTAGACGGCGTTGAGATTTTTCCGCTCGGCTGCCTCGCCTTTTCTGCCGGTATTGCTGCCAGCAGCAGCGACATCCACGACAAATCGCAGCTCGTCGACCATGCCGATCAGGCGCTCTACTATTCCAAACGCCAGGGCAAGAACACAGTACACACTTATGGAGAACATTCGCCGCTGGAACAGGAGCTGGACTTCAGCCAGGACGTGCGGGATATCGAGCAGCAGCTCAACCTGTTCATGTACAAGGACATGGAGACCTTCCGCCACTCCAAGCGTGTCTTCCGTTATGCAATGGATATCAGCGAAATACTCGACATGGATGCTATATCCAAAAGAAATTTCACGCTCGGTGCGCTTATTCATGACATCGGCAAGCTGGAGATACCCTGGAGCATTCTCAACAAGACAGACAAGCTTGCGCCCGAGGAATGGGAGATGGTGAAATGGCATGTCACCTGGGGCAAAAAAATGGCGCTGACCAACGACAAGTTCAAGGAGCTGGCCCCATACATCGAGCTGCACCACGAACGCTACGACGGTAAAGGTTATCCTTACGGATTCAAGGGCGAGGAGATTCCCCGCCTCTGCCGGATGCTGACCATCATTGATTCATTTGATGCAATGACCACAGAAAGGCCATACCAGCCGACCAAATCGTTTGAAGAAGCGGTCATTGAGCTGCGTGCCTGCGCCGGAAGCCAGTTCGACCCTGAGCTTACGGAGCTTTTTATTAACTATATTGAATCCAGAGAGCCCCGGCCCGGAAATGAAGCGATGTAGTACATCGCCTCCTCCGGCCGGCTTTTTTTGCTGAGAGCTCTACCCCTGTCACTTCCGCATACATCCCTGCCAATAAGTCTATACTCTCTACTAAATGCCGCAAAAATAATGGTTGCTACCCTATTCAAATTTGAATATAATAAGGTCTGTTTCTACAATGAACAAAAAGGAGTCTGCGAAGCATGCATACTAAAGAAAGCAACTTAAAGCTTGTAGTTGTCGGCCTGCTGCTTGGTATTCTGATGTCCGCAATGGACAATACCATTGTAGCTTCGGCTATGGGCACCATTGTATCCGAGCTTGGCGGCCTCGATAAAATTGTCTGGGTCACCTCTGCGTACATGGTCATGGTTATGGCCGGCACCCCGATCTTCGGCAAGCTGTCGGATATGTACGGACGTAAACGGTTCTTCATCTTCGGCCTCATCGTCTTCCTCGCGGGCTCTGCCCTGTGCGGTACGGCAACCAGCATCACCCAGCTCAGCATTTACCGGGCGATCCAGGGGGTTGGCGGCGGTGCGCTGATGCCGATTGCTTTTACGATTGTATTTGATATTTATCCGCCAGAAAAAAGAGGCAAGCTGACCGGTCTCTTCGGTGCCGTCTTCGGCATCTCCAGCGTAATCGGCCCGCTTCTGGGCGCTTATATTACCGATTATATGAGCTGGCAGTGGGTGTTCTATATCAACCTGCCGATCGGCATTGTGGCCTTTGTACTGATTACGATGTTCTACAAGGAATCCGTCTCCCACGCCAAGCAGCGGATTGACTGGGGCGGCGCCTTTACGCTTGTCGGCTCGATCATCTGCCTGATGTTCGCACTTGAGCTGGGCGGCAACCAGTATGCCTGGGATTCCACTACGATTCTCGGCTTGTTCGCCGGCTTTGCTGTTCTGCTGATTGCCTTTATCTTTATTGAACGTTATGCGGCAGAACCTGTGATTTCGTTCGCGATGTTCGGCAAACGCCTGTTTGCGACCAGCAGCCTGATCGGGCTGTTCTACGGCTCTACTTTTATCGTAGCCACTGTCTACATCCCGATCTTCGTGCAGGGCGTTAACGGTGGCTCGGCTACCAACTCGGGTCTGATCCTGATGCCGATGATGATCGGCACCGTGCTCGGAAGCCAGACCGGCGGGCTACTGACTACCAAGACCAGCTTCCGCAACATCATGTTACTGTCAGCCGTCTGCTTCCTGGCAGGAGTCTTCTGCCTGAGCACCTTGTCGCCGGATACTTCGCGCCTGATGCTTAACATCTTCATGCTGCTGACCGGCTTCGGTGTCGGCTTCTCCTTCTCCGTACTCAGCATGTCGTCGATTCATCATTTTGATATGCGCCAGCGCGGTTCAGCGACATCCACCAGCACCTTCATGCGCTCGCTCGGCATGACGCTCGGGATTACCATCTTCGGGATTATCCAGCGCAACAGCTTCACGAATAGCCTGGGCAGCGCCTTCGGCAACAGTGAGCAGGCTGCTTCCTTCGGCAATCCGCAGGCAGCTCTGACTCCGGAAGCAAGAGCCAATATTCCCGCAGCCGTACTGGATAAGATTACAGGCGCTTTGTCGGACTCCATTTCGCGCACCTTCCTGTGGGCGCTCATTCCGGCAGCGCTTGGCGTAGTTTTTGTACTGCTTATGCCGGGCGACCGGCTCACTCTTAAACCTAAGACAGCACTGCCTTCCAGCGATCGGGGGTAACCTGCGATGTCGATGAAGATAGCTATCCTCGGCCTGCTGCAGGAAAAGGACATGCACCCTTATGAGATCACCCTCATTATGAAGGAGCGCATGTACGACCAGATGATGAAGCTGCAGATGGGCTCGCTCTACTACGCTGTCGACAAGCTCGCGCAGGAGGAGTATATCGAAGCTGTAGAGACCATCCGCAGCAATGACCGTCCCGACAAGACTATCTACCGGATAACCGCCAAGGGTAAGGCCCTGTTCGAGCAGCTGATTCTTCAGCAGATCAAGAAGGTCGAGCTGGTCTTCCATCCCTTATACATGGCTCTGGCGCTTTCACGGTATATCGACCAGGATAAAGTGGAAAAGGTGCTGGAAGAGCGCATCCGCGAGATCGAGCACCAGGTCAATTATGCCTATCAGGTCTATGAGGAGCATATCTCAGTGGTTCCACGTTCAGCACTGCACCTGATGTACGGCCGGTATGAGCACAGCCTAACCGAGCTGAAGTGGCTGAAGCGGCTGTACGCGGATGTTACGGCACGCAAGTTGAACGACTTTGGAACACCGTTGTCACTATAGGACGTAATTTGGATGAAGAGGCCCTGACGGGCCTCTTTGCTGTTTAATAACACCTGAATGCGTGTATTAAAGTGCAAACTGCAAATTCAGGAGAGCGAGGGAATGACTATGGATAAGGATAAAGAAGAACAACTTAAGGACAACAAGCTGCAGGGGGACAACCGCGACCATCCCGAGCAATACCCGACTGATCAGCCCAGCCTGTTTGACCTGCATGAAAGCGAGCAGCATGTCGATCCGATTCCGGTAGAGGACCTTACACTGGAGCAGCAGGAGGAGAAGGACAAAGAAGGCACCAAACACCGCTCCTCAAGTGACAAAAAGTACCATACCGGCTTCTGATGGTGTACAATATTCCCTGAGCTGTAATTCCATTGTGACGGAGGGATCATTTTTGCTGAAAACGCTGCCACTTAATGCACGGGGAATTCCCGCCAGCCGCATTGCCCTGGGCTGCATGGGACTCGGCGGAGGCTGGGATCACGAGCCGCTGACCGCAGAAAATATAAGCCAGGGACATGAAGCGGTTGAAGCCGCTTTGTCCATTGGCATCAACTTTTTTGACCATGCCGATATCTACACCCGCGGCAAGGCGGAGAAGGTATTCGGACAAATCTTCAAGGACCAGCCGGGACTGCGCGAGGAGATCATCATTCAGTCCAAATGCGGCATCAGGCTGATCGAACCGGGGGATACCAGCAACACCTATGATATCTCCGGGGAGCATATCCTGAGGAGCGTTGATGGTACGTTATCCCGCCTCGGTACAGAATATCTTGATATCCTGCTGCTGCACCGCCCCGACCCGCTGATGGACCCGGAGGAGATTGCAGTAGCACTGCATCAGCTGAAAAAAGCGGGCAAAGTCCGTCACTTCGGCGTTTCCAATATGAGCGCCGCCCAGATCAGGCTGCTGCAGCATTATTGCGATGAGCCGTTTATTGTGAACCAGCTGCATATGAGCCTGGCCAAAATCAGCTGGCTTGATGCGATGGTCAGCGTAAACCGCGAGCCCTGGAAGGACATCACCTTCCCCGAAGGCACGGTTGAATACTGCCGTATGGAGAATATCCAGCTGCAGGCCTGGGGGCCGCTGGCTCAGGGCAGCTTCAGCGGGCGCTCCCTTGAGGGCCAGCCGGAGAATGTAGTGCAAACAGCAGCACTCGTCAGCTCGCTCGCTGAACAGAAGAACACTACACCTGAAGCCATAGTATTATCCTGGCTGATGACCCATCCGGCAGCCATCCAGCCGGTAATCGGCACTGTGAATCCCAAGCGGATCGCTGCCTGCGCGGGAGCGGACAAGGTAGAGCTGTCCCGCAAGGAATGGTATGAGCTGTATATAAGCTCGCGGGGGGAGAAGCTGCCTTAGAACGGGATTTACAGATAAGTCCGGCAACGAAATGAAGAGCGTCACCTCCGGTTGGTCAGGCCGGGGGTGACGCTCTTGTGTAGTTTCTCCTAATTCTAGTTATTCTTCACCTGCTCAAAGGTGTTTTCGAAGGTGAAGTTTACGACTTTTCCTTGAATGGCGTCGTTATCGAAGGCAAGGCCGGTATCATCAATGAAAGTTACATTATAGGCCAGGTGCATGGTTTTTTTAGCCGGAAGGATCAAGTTCGGCAGATTCGCATCCTTGCCCGCACCGCCGTTGTACAGATCCTTAAGTGAGCCGACATAAGCGTCAGATACGCTAACCTCAACCGTCTGGCCGTTGTTATCTACACGATAAGTCCAGTCAAGCACTTCTTCTCTGAGATTCGCGAATGCTTCCTGTCCGCTGCGCGCCAGCGCCTTTGCAAAGTTCGGACCGTTGATCAGGGATTTGAACAGCTGATCTGCAGCTTCATTCACTTTATTGAGCGCATCAGCATTAAGCGTCACGCCATTCGGGGTTGCCAAGGCCGCTACAGTCACCACCGCTTGTTCGCCGAATGCCAGCGCATCATCCTGCTGCTGGGCCGTTCCTTCGGGTTTGGCAATCAGATCAGTCAATTTGGCATCCAGTGATCCGGTATTCTTGATCAGCATGGCACGGGTGTGGCTATCCTTCGGCGCCCATAATCCGGTTCCCATACGGCCCGCATCGGAATCATTAGTATAGAACATCGGCCCTTCTACCGGGACATCGTTACGGTGAGTGCTGAGAGACAGCGTACCGGAAGCAAACGTGTTCCCCGTATTTTTTGCAGAGCTGGTGAATAGCGCATAGGTACCGCCGCCGATCGCAGCGCAGAGCAGAACCACGGAGGAAAGTGCGGTAATAAGCAATTTTTTCTTTTTCATCATTAGATTAAGCGCTCCTTAGTAAAAAGGGGGCTTCCCCCCTTTAGATTATATGTTTCGAATCAAATCCAGCTGATTAATTGTTTTTGGTCTGCTCTGCATCCACCTTGATGCTGGCTGTTCCGGATTTGCCCTGATACTCATTGCCGGCAGCTTTCGGGAATTCCACTTTGACATAAATGGTCTCAGAAGCTCCCACGGCCAGCACACGGTCAGTTACGGTAAGCGCAGTTGTTCCGGCAGCATCCGAGTACGCTTTAATTGTGACCGGATTAGCACCGCCGCCAAGATCGCCGCCTACTGCCAGGGTAAGATCATAACGCAGCTCCAGTGAGCCTTTGTTCGTTACTACTACCCGCTGGATGTCAGAATCGCCAGGAGCCCAGTTCTCCAGCGTAAAATACTTGGCACCGTTTGCATCCTCTTTATCCAGGCCTATCTTCAGTTCACCGGCAGCAAAGGTATTGCCTGTATTCTGTACCGAGCTCGTAAAGATCGCGAAGGACCCCCCGGCAATTAACGTAGCCCCCAGTGCAGTAGTCGCCATTGCCATTGCCATTGTCTTTTTGAGATTAGCCATTGTAATTTGTCTCCTCCTGGTCTCCATGCATGGAGAATATAATGGAATATTTATTGAATCTTCCCTAACCGCTTGAGCGCGTTAAATGGAAGCATCAACCGTTCGTTACCGGCGGGGAATCACCGGCTGTTGTCTGCAGCTCTGCAGATTCGTCATCCATCCGCATGATCGCTTTAAAAATCGTTATAATCGACGAGACGACCAGATAAATACCAGGAATCAAAATCACGACTATGATACCTGCGGTCGATTTTACCCAGTTCATCAAATACCCGGCTACAGGAATCGTGAAGTCAGCATAGCTTGCAACTACACTACCTGCTGGTATCGGCGACGGGTCCTGGGCGTCGTTATTATCGCCTTTGGTGATGTAGGCAAGCTCAGACCCTGTACCGCTGACGCTCACAACACGGTGAGTGATCAGGCTGCCTGATCCATCCAGGGACTTATAAGTAATCACATCTCCCGGCTTAAAGGCCGCTTGCTGTGCCTCACCCCTTACCGGGTTAACCGCGATGATAGCGCCGGTCTTGATTCCGGGCTCCATCGAACCGGACAGGACGGTCAGAATTTCTTTGCCCAGAACCTTGGGCGTTCCGCCATTCATCCTGCTGGTTACCGCAGATATCAGCAGAAGCAGAAACATGGCCATCAGAACATACATCATTAAAGTGCGGGTCCATTTGAGTATCACTTGAGGCATCTCCTTAATTGAAATCTGTTTTGTTGTGTCCTATTTTTACGGTTATACCGTCAGTATTCGTGTCTGCCCCAGGCACATCCGGCACGGCAGGTTCAGATGCATCGGGCTTCGCTGGTTCAGCTTCCGGCTGTGACGGTTCCTGAGTCCCGGGTTTTGCCTTCTCTTCCGCTTCGGACTTCGCCTTCTCTTCCGCTTCGAGCTTCGCCTTCTCTTCCGCTTCGGACTTCGCCTTCTTTTCTGCCTCGAGCTTTGCCTTTTCCTCGGTTGCTTTAAGCTCCTGCAGAGCTTCCGCTGCCTGTGCATACAGCTGTGCAGTTTCATCGGCGTAGCTTCCGGCTTGAGAGGCCGCTGTCAAAGCCTGCTGATAAGCCGCCCGCACGTATGTATCTACCCGCACAGTGGAAGCAAGTCTGCGGACCATTTCCTGAAATTCGATCATGGTCAGATCCGCCTTGACCAGCAGCTGTTCAAATGCAGCGGGATCCGTCTGCTGCGCTGTATCCAGCTGATCAATGGTGACTCCCGCAGGGGCCAGCCTAAGATCTATTTCCGCTCTTTGCTGTGCCAGCTCCTGCTGTGACCGCAGAGAGTAAGCCTCAAGCTGAGCCAGCAATTCAGCGGCAGAAGCAGCAGCACTGCGCGCCTTTTCGGCGGCCTCCTGAATATTTCCAATCTGATTCCCTGCCTTTTTGGAATCTGCGGCCTTGTCTGCTATGTCTGCCAGTGCCCCTTTTGCCGCCTCATGCTTCAGAATAGCCCGGTTCATCGCTTCGCTGGCCTGATTGGCTAATTGATCCACTGTAACGGGGAAAACAAATGCACTCGTGATGCCTGATTCCGACGTTGTACTGCTGGTAATAAGCGCATAGGTTGGTGAAGTGATCTGGCCGATTCCATAAGCAGAAATCACTACGATTCCGGCAAGCCGGGGGAGGTTTAACCGGCTTTTATTTTTCTTGCGCGATGTCCGTGAAAGCCTCATTTGAGCCTCTCCTTTAATAGTGTGCACGTGGCATGCATACTAGTTCATCTATCAGTTATATGATCTTTATGAAGAACGAATTTCGTTCGCTATAAAGAACCCTGGCCTTAGTATATGTCATCACCCTTACAAATTTAAACTCTCATTTTCAAGCGAAATTCGTTATAAAGAACGATTTTGATGTCTTTTTCCTCCTTTTTACGGCGAATTGCTCATGATATCGTACTTTTTAAAGAACAGTTCCACAGAAAACAGATATTATCATTGTGTACAGTGGAATCAGTTCCGGAGAAGGAAATTAAGGTGGGGGATTTACAAATGGTTCATAACTTTTTGATAGTCCTTTGTCCGTCGTAGGGTTATTTGCTATACTGTTAACAAAAAGTGCGGAGGGGCGTTTAACTGTGCCGGAACATTTAGGAAGTCGCATTCATCAGCTCCGCGTGGAGAAGGGCCTGTCTTTATCCGAGCTTGCGGATAAGGCGGACGTGGCGAAATCATACCTAAGCAATGTGGAAAGAAATATTCAATCCAACCCCTCCATCCAGTTCATTGAGAAGATGGCTGATGCGCTTCAGGTATCCATTCATGTCTTGCTGTACGGTGAACCTGTAGAAGCGCAGGAAGCTTCGCTTGACGGAGAATGGTTCCGTCTCGTACAGGAGGCTATGGCTTCCGGCATAAGCAAGCGGGAATTCAAGGAGTTTCTGGACTATCAGAAATGGCGGCTGGAGCAGAAGGAATAGACATCCGGAGGTTTCCTCTTCCGGACATACAAAAAAGGACACAGCCTCGTTCGCTGTGCCCTTTTTTGTATGTAATATCCGGATGCTCTACTGCACTACATCGCCTGCAAAGCTCTTTCACTCAGAAACCGGCGGATTTCCTCCACCTTGAGACCGGCCTTTCTGGCTGCCATCATTAAGTACACCCACTCTAGATCCAAATCACCCGTCTGCAGTTCTCCGACATTCCCCTGGTTGGACTTATCCAAGAAATCTCCTCCTAAGATTACGCGTCCCCAGGCAGTCCGGCCATCATAGTATTTCTACATTAGATCCGAGACTTTGTGCCCCTGTCTTTCGTCCAGGTTTACCCTTTACTGGACCCTTTACATGAAAGGATCTGGCTAATAATGAATGAAACCGCTATCTGCAATAACATTATATAGCACCTTCCACAAAAAGTGTGTCGATTGTTGGAAATATTTTATAAGAATATCTTCGGGGTTCACGATTCTTTTTGTAATATTTTGATTAAACTATATGAAAACTGTGCACTATGACCTAAAACTAGCGGAGCGTTCAACCTATTTTCCTAGAAATAAATATAGACTTATTTACCCAATTTCCAAAGCTTCAATCAGCTCTGCGCATTTATGATGGTTCTGGATGAATTAAGGTCTGAATCATACCGTTTTGCGAACGGAATAGCACAAAGTATGAATTGATTAGCAGACGTTAAAGTTGCACAATAGTAGTGAAATGAAACCGCAAACATATCAGCCCTGCCAGCTGCTGGTACTTTTTCTGGCGCATGTGGGGTTCATCCGTTAGGAGGATGTATTCATGGCAGCCAAAGGACCCTATAATGAATCCGTTTGGAGCAATTATCACGGACCCAATCTGGGCTATATCCAAGACAAGTATGAACAGTTTATCAATGATCCTTCTTCAGTAGAACCTAATTACCGCGATCTGTTTACTGCATCCGGCCCGCCTCCGATGGCACCTTTACCGGAGCCGGCTCCGATGCCTGCTGTCACCGGGGATGCCGAGTGGCTGAAAAAGGCGGTAAGAGCCTCCAAGCTGATCGCGAACATTCGTATACATGGCCACCGCGCCGCCAATATTGATCCGCTTGAGCGCGGTGAGAATCCGATGGCCCAATGGCTGGATTTCCGGACCTATGATCTGACCCGTGAGGATCTCACGGCAATGCCTGCCTCGCTGATCTGGGAGAACGCGCCTGGTGATGTCAAAACCGCCTGGGACGCGGTTCAGCGGATGCTTCAGGCTTACACCCAGACTATCGCCTATGAATTCGGGCATGTGCATGAGGAGAAGGAGCTGCGCTGGCTGAACAGCCAGGCGGAATCTCTGAGCTCCCCGGCTCCGCTGGACAATAATGAACGCAAGGAGCTGCTGAACCGGCTGATCCAGGTGGAGCAGTTCGAGACCTTCCTGCACAAAACCTTTGTCGGCCAGAAGCGTTTCAGCCTTGAAGGCAACGATGCCCTGGTACCGATGCTGGATGAGATCGTGCGAGCTGCGGCCCACGACGGTGCAGAGCATATTCTTATGGGGATGGCTCACCGCGGACGCCTTAACGTATTGGCTCACATTTTGGGCAAGCCGTATGATATTATTTTCTCAGAGTTCCATCATTCTCCGAATAAGGAGCTGTTTCCTTCCGAAGGCTCAATGGGAATCAACTACGGCTGGACCGGGGACGTCAAATACCATCTCGGCGCTGACCGCGCTGTACGCCAGGGAGAAACGGTACGCACACGGATTACCCTGGCCAACAACCCGAGTCACCTGGAATTCGTTAATCCTGTAGTCGAGGGCTTTACCCGGGCAGCTCAGGAGGACCGGAGCACACCGGGCCTGCCAAAGCTGGATACCAGCAAGGCCATGGCTGTGCTGATGCACGGGGATGCCGCTTTTCCCGGTGAGGGCATCGTTGCGGAAACACTCAATATCGGCAAATTGAAGGGTTATCAGAATGGCGGAACGGTGCATATTATCGTCAATAACCGCATCGGCTTCACTACGGAAAGCGAAGATTCCCGCTCTACCCATTATGCCAGTGACCTGGCCAAAGGCTATGAAATCCCGATTGTGCATGTGAATGCCGATGATCCGGAGGCCTGCATTTCGGCTGTCCGCCTGGCCAGCGCTTACCGCAATCTGTTCAAAAAGGATTTCGTCATTGATCTGATCGGCTACCGCCGTCACGGCCATAATGAAATGGATGATCCGGAGACAACCCAGCCGGTTGTCTACGGCAAAGTCCGCAGCCATCCAACGGTCTACAGACTGTATGCCCAGCGGCTGCAGAGCGAGAAGATCATCACTGCAGAAGAAGTGCAGCGCATGAGTGCAGAATCGGAAAGCGTGCTGCAGGCAGCCTTCGAATCCATGAAGGAAGGCAAGCATAAGAACGGCGAGTCCAAAACATCGGTGGTGCTTGAAACGGGATCCAAGGCTCCGCGTCCGACAGCGGTACCGCTCAGCACACTGAAGGAGATCAACCAGGAGCTGTTAACAGCGCCCGCCGGATTCAAAGTGTATCCTAAGCTGGAGCGGATTCTCCAGCGCCGCAAGGATGCACTGAAGGACGGAGAACGGGTTGACTGGGCGCTGGCCGAGACACTGGCTTTTGCAACGATCCTGAAGGACGGCACTCCGATCCGCCTCAGCGGACAGGATTCACAGCGCGGCACCTTCGCCCATCGTCATCTGGTGCTGCATGACAGCGAGACCGGAGCACTCTACTCCCCGCTGCATCAGCTGAAATCCTCCAATGCTTCCTTCGGGGTATATAACAGCCCGCTTTCGGAAGCATCCGTGCTTGGATATGAGTATGGCTATAATGTGTTCGCACCGGATACCTTTGTGCTCTGGGAAGCCCAATACGGCGATTTCGCCAATGCTGCCCAGGTTATCATTGACCAGTTCATCTCCGCCGGACGGGCCAAATGGACACAGCGCAGCAACCTGGCCATCCTTCTGCCGCACGGCTATGAAGGCCAGGGGCCGGAGCATTCCAGCGCCCGGCTGGAACGGTATCTCCAGCTCTCGGCTGAAGAGAACTGGACGGTAGCGAACCTGTCCAGTGCCGCACAGTACTTTCACCTGCTGCGCCGCCAGGCCGCCATGTGCGGACAGCCGGATGCCCGGCCGCTGGTGATCATGGCTCCGAAGAGCCTGATCCGCAACACCCGCAGCACATCGCCGGGAGCGGAGCTTGCCTCCGGCAGCTTCCAGGCTGTACTTCCGGAGCCGCTGCTGGGCAGCAAGCCGGCTGAAGTGAAACGCCTGGTTGTCTGCAGCGGCAAGGTAGCAATAGACCTGCAGACCGAGCTGGAGGCGGCCGGCGGCCGTGACTGGTCCTGGCTGCATATCCTCCGTCTGGAGCAGCTCTATCCGTTCCCGCAGGCCGAGCTTGCGGCACACCTGAACAGCCTGACCTCCCTGGAGGAGATTGTCTGGGTACAGGAGGAGCCTAAGAATATGGGCGGCTGGAGCTATGCGGAACCTAGGCTCCGTGATATTGCACCAGAGCAGGCCA
Source organism: Paenibacillus sp. PastM-3 (assembly GCF_029893965.1). Taxonomy (GTDB): domain Bacteria; phylum Bacillota; class Bacilli; order Paenibacillales; family Paenibacillaceae; genus Paenibacillus_AQ. The sequence continues at coordinate 263,506 of NZ_JARXXP010000004.1, read as the reverse complement.
GTGTCCGGTATATCGGCCGTCCGGAACGGTCCAGCCCGGCCAGCGGATATGCAGATGTTCACACCTTCGAGCAGCGTCGCATTGTTACAGAAGCCCTGAAATCGAACTCGCAAGTACAAGCACCTGTACCGTCCTCCTGACCGGAAGACGGTATCGTGATAACGTAAACTATTAAGTTTGGGGAGGTAACGGCCTGTGTCCGAAATTAAAGTACCCGATCTGGGCGAGTCCATTTCCGAAGGAACAATATACAAATGGCTGGTAAAAGAAGGAGACACCGTCGGCCAGGGCGATGTGCTGGCCGAGCTTGAAACCGACAAGGTGAACCTTGAGATCAGCGCCGAGGAGGATGGCGTGATTTCCGCCATCCTGCGCCAGGCGGGCGAGAACGTCGCCGTCGGCGAGACGATCGGCGTGATCGGCGCGGCTGCGGCAGGCGGCGCGGCTGGAGGCGGCGCTGGCGGGGAGAGCAGCGCGAACAGCGGGGGCAGCAGCACCGGCGGGAACAGCAGCAGCACGCCTGCTGCTGCATCTGCGGCAGCACAGGCACCTGCTGCCGCTGCACCGGCTCCGGCCGCTCCCGAAGGCGCGGCCGGCAGCACTGCGGCCCTGGCTACGCCGGGGGCGCGCAAGCTCGCGCGGGAGCGGGGCATCGACCTCGGAGAGGTCACTGCCCGCGACCCCATCGGCCGGATTGCCCAGGCCGATGTGAACGGCCACGGCGCAGCCGGCCAGGCGGCCGCTGCGCCAGCGGCACCGTCGCCGCAGGCCGCGCCGGCTGCGGCGAAGCCCGCTGCGGCTAATGCAGCGCCGCAGGACGGCAAGGCCATCGAGCGCAAGCGCATGTCGCGCCGGCGGCTGACGATTGCCAGCCGCCTGGTCGAAGCGCAGCAGACGGCGGCGATGCTGACCACCTTCAACGAGGTGGACATGACGGCTATCCTCGATATCCGCAAGCGGCGGAAGGATGCCTTCAAAGAGAAGCATGATGTCGGACTCGGCTTCATGTCCTTCTTCACCAAAGCCGTGATCGGTGCGCTCAAGGCCTATCCCCTGCTGAATGCAGAGATCGACGGCGAGGAGCTGCTGATCAAAAAATACTATGACATCGGCATCGCCGTTTCAGCCAAGGAAGGTCTGGTCGTCCCTGTGGTCCGCGATGCGGACCGGCTCAGCTTCCCGGAAATTGAGCGCCAGATTCTGGAGCTGGCCTCCAAGGCCCGCGCCAACACGCTCAGCCTGCCGGAGCTGCAGGGCGGCACCTTTACAATTACGAACGGTGGCGTGTTCGGCTCTTTGCTCTCCACGCCAATCCTGAATACCCCGCAGGTCGGTATTCTCGGCATGCATAAGATTCAGCTCCGCCCGATCGCCCTGGACGAAGAAACCACCGTCAACCGGCCGATGATGTACATTGCCCTGTCCTACGATCACCGGATCGTGGACGGTTCGGAGGCGGTAAGCTTCCTCGTTAAGGTTAAGGAGCTGCTGGAAGATCCGGAAGCATTGCTACTGGAGGGGTAAGCTGTTATCAGCAGCTAGCCTCTTCACACACCATTCCTAAGTAATCAAATAAAAAGAGGGATACTGGACGAACTGCTGTCCAGTATCCCTCTTTTTATGGAATCATCTGATTTCCCAAAGAATTCCCACTGCCCAAAGACCGATTACCAGTGTAGTCTATCGAAAGTTTAAACATGCTGCAGCAGATGGAACTCATTAGTTTCTATTTTCTTGTTTATTACCTTACATTCGTTTACTAAAATGTTAAATTTGAAGTTTTCATGAGTGGCTAAAAACACTATAGCATTTTCCGAAATTTCTTCAATTATTTTTAGAATGTGTCTGAAAACTAAATATTATGGTAAGATTTGAGAAAAACGAATGGAGCAGCAAACATGAGTCAAAGACGGTACGAAATAAGCGATGAACAGTGGGATCAAATTAAGGATATGTTTCCACCCTACACCACAGGACGTCCGTCAAAATTAAATGAACGAACCATGTTTAACGCTTTTCTATGGATCGCTCGAAGTGGTGCTGCCTGGCGGGATCTACCGGAAGAACGCTATGGTTCATGGAAAACGGTGTACAGTCGCTTCTGCAAGTGGCGTGATAGCGGACTGCTTGTTGCGATCTTCCAAGCCCTTCAGGTCGAACCTGATTTTGAGAACCTGAGCATTGATCCGACATCGGTCAAAGCCCATCAACACAGTGCCGGTGCAAAAAAAACGCAGACGGACACGAAGTAAATCAGCACATCGGCGTCAGCCGTGGCGGCAAGACAACCAAACTTCACACTATCGTCGATGGATTAGGAAACCCTCTGATTTTTCTTCTAACGGGAGGTCAAGTCTATGATTCCGTTCCAGCGATCGAATTGCTGCAGGAGCTAGATATTACGGGAAGCCATATTCTTGGCGACAAAGCCTATGGCTCCGAAGCGATTCGGAATTGGATCACAGCTAAACAGGCATCCTACACCATCCCGCCTAAAGCGAATAGTCAAAACCCATGGAACGTCGATTGGTATCGGTATAAAGAACGCCACTTAGTGGAGTGCTTTTTCAATAAAATCAAACACTTTCGCCGTGTGGCTATTCGCTACGATAAACTAGCCAAGTCATTCTTGGCGTTTGTATACGTGGCTGCCATTTTCAAATTGACTCAATGAAGAGTTTTCAGACACGACCTAATACGTCTTCAATATTTTTTTGATCAATAGCTGAAGTAACTTCATCAAATAAATATACATCGGGATTGCTCACAATCGCTCTTGCAAAGCATATTCGTTGTATACGTCCACCATAAACGAGTTTATTACGTGAAAAGTACCACTTAAACTCAAGTGATATAATTCACAATATAATATATTATTATTCATATATTTCTCTTATTTCCATCTTACTATATTAAAAACTGTAATTCCAATATTTTTTAAAAAAATATATTAAATACCATATAATCACTACTGAATAGTATTTACATTATCATTTTCTGCAATGCTTTTACATAACGCGATCTCGCAATTACAAAGTAGACGGTCTGGGTAGCCAGAAAAGCCAGCGCCACTGTAATAGTAGCCGTATTGACATAAGAAACCCTCATATGTCCCAGTACAGGCTTTAAAACCACAAACGTTTGTACCGTGGATACCGGGATCGGAATAAAAAAGATAACAGCAATTTGCTTCGTTGCTGCCGCGCTCATTTCTCTACTGCTTAGCCCGATCTTGGAAAGTGCATGGTACGTTCGGCTGTCGGCAGATAGTTCAGTATGAAGCTTGAAGTACAAGAAGCTTGCCGTCGAAATTGAGAAAATCAAAGCGATAAAAACCCCGATAAAGCTGAACACTGAGGTCGTATCTTTAGTACTCAAGTATTTTTCGGAACGAACCGTCAAAATATTAGCATAATTTAGAGATCCTGGGACGCCCCAGGTCTCGTCTATTTGCTTCTGATTCCAAGCGTATAACTCTATACCGATATTGGATTGCTCATCTTGCCGTGAGGGAGGCTGTGTCCAGGCAGGTACATAATAGAGATACTTAGGTCTGCTTTGTAAATCAGCTGATAATTTGGCGAAAAAGGCATCATCAACAATGAGCATAACCCCTGCACCACTTACGCCCCCCATATCGCGTATGCTGATTTCCTGAACAATTGTAATGCTGGAATCTGTTCCCTCAAGCTTTAAAGACTGCCTAGGTAACCGATTTGAATCCGCATAGACCGCAACAGCCGTTTGCTCTGAAAGATGTCGAAACGGTGGTATTTCCAGCGGAGTCGCTATTTCACTAATCTGGCTTACCCGAACAAGCTCTACATCGCTGCTCTTGCTTGGATCATCGACCACATTCGGCCGGGTAGCGAGAATACTGTCTATCCGATATCGCTCAAAAGCGATGCCTGATTCCTTCATTGACTGCTCAATAGTCGCCAGCCCCACATCGGTATGCTTTGGCTGAAAAATGTCATACGTGAAGGCAAATTTATTGTTCATAAACTGCTGCTTGTTATCCTGATCAACAGCCAGTACAAATCCTGCGCTTATGCAGGCAATTGAAGTCACAACCGTCACCAGAAACAGCATTCTGGCATTATCCTTCAGCTTATAGCTAATTTCCGAAATCCATAATAAATTAGTGCCGCGCCATGTACTCTTTCGGTTTCGTTTGAGCAAACGAATAATGAAAACTGACAACTGGGAGTAAAAGAAATAGGTGCCGGCAATGCCGGAAAAAGCAGCAACCACTAGAGTCTTCGAAGACAGAGTGTCTTTGAGAAGGACCACAAAACCAACAGCCAGCAAAATCGCGCCTAATAGAGAAAGCCAAATCGAAGCCTTGGGCTCCTGCTTCGGTCTGCTACTGCCCTGCAAAAGCTCCAGCACCCGGTTTTTGCGAATGAACAACAGCGTAAATAGCGATATCACTATAAATAAAGCTATAAAGCAGCTCGCTGTCAGTACAATTGCCTTCACTGGCCAATAAAAGGCCAGCTCGTTAATATCGATCACCTTTGTACTGAATAGCAAAAACATCTTGGACAACAGCAGTCCGCCGGCGATTCCGGTAACTATGGAAACCGTGCCGATAATCATATTTTCCAAAAAAATCAGGCGATTAATTTGTCCTGGCTGCGCGCCCAATATCATTAAAATCCCAAACTCCTTATTGCGGGACTTCAAAAAAGCACTGATGGAGTAGAGCACAAAAATGATGGCAAAAATAAATACTACGTATGCAGCAACCTGCATGCTGATTAACGTCAATGCCCCCATCGGCGCCTGCCGGATTTCAGGATGATAGATAAAGACAGCAAACGCAAAAAAAATCATTACCATAAAAGCGCTGCTTAACAAATAAGCCATGTAGGCACGGCCATTGCGACTGACATTATTAAATGCAAACTTAGGAAAATTCATTCATACTCCCTCCCCAGAGAGACAACGTATCGATGATTTTCTGAAAAAAAGTTTGGCGGTTCCTTCCACGGCGAATTTCCGTTTGCAAACGCCCATCTTTAATAAACACAATCCGATGACAATAACTGGCTGCCAACGGATCATGAGTAACCAGCATCAGCGTAGTGCCCTGCTGTTCATTGATGCCGGCCAGCGATTCCATGACAATCCTCGCGGAGGTTGAATCCAATGATCCTGTGGGCTCGTCAGCAAGCAGCAGAGATGGGGCTGCGATTACTGCTCTGGCTATGGCAGTCCGTTGTCGCTGACCTCCTGATATTTCATACGTCCGTTTATTTAATATCGAGGTGATGTTCAAACGCTCAGCAATTTTCCCCAGCCTCTTTTCCATCTCCGACAATCGGAGGTTGTCCAGTGTTAGAGGCAAAACGATATTTTCTGCGATAGTAAGAGTGTCAAGAAGATTAAAATCCTGAAATACAAAGCCCAGCTGCCGGCGGCGAAATGATGCCAGTTCTTTTGTTCGTAGCTTAAAAGGATTACTCCCGTTAATTAATACCTCTCCAGAGCTGGGCTCATCAATCGTAGAAACCATATGAAGCAGTGTTGTTTTTCCGCTGCCTGATGGTCCCATGATACCTACAAACTCCCCTTGCTCGATATTCAGATTTATATCTGTTAATGCATGTGTTATGACTTTTCCCGGATATGCCTTATTAAGAGCCTTTACCTGCAAAATGCTCATACTTTTCATTCCTTTCAAGGAAACAGATTACTGTTACTTTCTCTATTAATGTACCTTATTAACGGCGTGGGAACTATCGACTTATCTTAAATATAGCTTACATTACAGTTAAGCTCTTGTTCGCATCTACGTTCGCTAATCTACTGCGAAGAATGGCCCCCACAATCATTTTTTGCATATTTTTCCTGATACATGTTACTGTATAACTGAACAAAGGAGTGAACCTATGGAGACTATTCTAATCATAGAGGATGATACCAAGCTGGCAGCCTTACTGAGCACCTATCTATCAAAATATGAATTCCGTACGATTATAGTAGAAGATTTCAATAGGGTAATGGAGACTTTTAATGAGAGTTCCCCCAATCTTGTTCTGCTGGATGCTAACCTTCCCAGATACGACGGCTTCTACTGGTGTCGCCAGATTCGTACAGCCTCACTCTGTCCAATCTTATTCATATCCGCACGTGACAGCGGATTTGATCAGGTGATGGCACTGGAGAACGGCGGTGACGATTACATCACTAAGCCCTTTCATAATGAAGTTGTGCTTGCCAAAATCCGCAGTCATTTACGCCGAGCGTACGGCTCTTACTCACAGCAGCATGAGGAACGAAAAGTCCAATCGGGCGATCTAATCCTTTATCCTGAACGATATGTAATCCAATATAATGGACAAACTAGCGAACTTACGCAAAAGGAGGCGATTTTACTGGAGGGGCTGTTGCTTAAGGAAGGAAGAGTTGTTAACCGCGAGCGGCTGCTTGATCTTATGTGGGAGGATCAGCATTTTATAGATGATAATACACTAAATGTCTATATAACCCGTGTACGAAGGAAACTTATGAACATCGGACTAGGTAACGTTGTAGAAACGGTAAGAGGCGCCGGCTACCGGCTGAATGCCTTCAAGGATATGTAATGAGATTATTCTGGAAGGATCAGCTTCCATTGCTGCTGTTCTATCTTCTACAGATGCTGCTCGTCCCGTCACTATACTGGCTGACTGGCGAGGACAGACCCCTCTCCATTATGCTATATGGAATAGTACTTAGTACTGTTGTACTCCTGCTCTATCTAGGCTATCGATACGTTCAATACCGGAAATTGTACGTGGCATTATGCAATCCCACGAGCCTGGCACATGAGCATCTTGTTTCTCTGGGAGAAGCTCCTCTTTCCGAAGCCATCCATGAGCTACTGCAGCTGATCGATCGCCAGTATCAAGAAGAGGTGAATACACAGGTACGCCGGATGGACCATCACGTCGTGTTCATGAACCGCTGGGTACATCAAATGAAGACACCACTCTCTGTTATTCAGCTTACACTGCAGGATCTTGAGGATGAGGCTGCTGGGAGTATTCAAGAGGAACTGGAGCGGCTACGCAAAGGGCTGGAAATGGTGATCTATACTTCCCGGCTCGACCGATTTGAAGAGGATTTCCAGGTAGAGCCGTTACTTCTGCGCAAGGCAGTAAACGAGGCTATAGCCGAGAATCGTAAACTTTTTATCCGCCGAAGCATTAAAGCAGATATACAAGTAGATGCTAATTTCGCCGTATATAGCGATGCCAAATGGCTGATGTTTATTTTGGGCCAAATCCTAACCAATGCTGTGAATTATACCACTGGCACCGGCAAGCGTGTTACAATCTCAGCTCAGTGTGTAGGCTCCGATATAATCTTGGATATTACCGATCAAGGCATCGGTATTTCTCCAGAAGATCTTAAACGGGTATTTAATCCATACTTTACAGGTGAACGCGGACGACAGTATCATGAATCAACAGGCATGGGATTGTACCTTGTTCAAGAAGTCTGTAAAAGACTTGGACACAAGGTAGAACTTCAATCAAAGCTCAGTGAAGGAACTACTGTCCGGCTCTCTTTTAGCAATAGTATCCACCTAAGTAATGACTTCGGAGGGTGAAGGAATGAATCCAATAAATGCTTTAGAAGTTAAAGGACTTAACAAGGTTTATCCCGGAAAAGTAACGACTCGTGCCCTCACCGATATTCATCTTAGCATTGAAAGTGGTGAATTTGTCGGAATTATGGGCCCCTCCGGCAGCGGAAAAACGACATTGCTTAACATGGTATCCACGATCGACAAGCCCACTTCAGGTGAAGTGAATGTCAACGGCTGTAATCCCTATCTTCTGAATAAAGAGGAGCTTGCCCATTTTCGCCGCCGACAGCTCGGTTTTATATTTCAGGACTTTAACCTTCTGGAGACGTTAACAGTGGCCGAAAACATTGTGCTTCCCTTAACGTTGGATAATCCCAAACTAGCCAAAATGGAATCCTTGCTGCAAAAAGTCGCAGAACGTTTGAACATCACTGATATTCTGAATAAACGCACCTATGAAATATCCGGTGGACAGCGACAGTGTACAGCGATTGCCCGGGCAATCATCACTTCACCAGCAATCATACTGGCCGACGAACCGACAGGATCGCTCGACTCCAATTCCTCACGAGTAGTGATGAAATCGCTAGAGGATATTAACCGCAAAGAAGGAACTACTCTATTGCTAGTAACGCATGATCCGCTGTCAGCCAGCTACTGCAAACGAATTATTTTCATTAAAGACGGCAAACTGGCAACTGAAATTTATCGCGGCGATAATCGTCAAATTTTCTTTCAAAAAATAATCAACACACTTTCATTTTGGGGAGGAAACAGCCACGAACTTTCCTCAATTCGCGTTTAAGAACGAATGGCGTAATTTACGAGCTTCATTTGTTTTTCCTAAGAAATGGATCATACTTGCTTCATATGTGGTATGCATTGGAGTCCGCACTGTTCAGCCGTCGATACATCAGCTTTTGCAAATACCGTAATAACCCGGCCCGCTGCAAACGGAATCCGGGTTAACCATATCAACCTTTCATTATACAGCCCTACGAGCCGAGCCGTTCACCGCCCCACTACAGCCCGCCCTTAATAAGCTCCCCGGCCACTTTCAGCAGCTGCTCCTTACTCAGCACCCGGTCGCCCCAGGAATTCAGCTGGATATAGGCATCCTTCGGCTCATTGTACCATGTCAGGTAAAAAAACGACTTTGGCTGGTAATCAATATAATTGTAGATGACTTCCCTGCCCTCTACTTTGATTTTCTCCGCCTTATCTGCGGGCTTCTGTGGAACCGTCATGTTACCGCCGTTCATCATAAACGCCGAGAGATTGATGAAAGATCCGCCTTTCCTATATTGTGCATTCAGCGAGCCGGTTTCAGTCCAGGGCATCACCTTCATAAATAAATTACGCGTCTTATCCTTTTTGGCTTCCCCGATCAATTCGTTCAATGCCTGCTGATAGACCGGGTCGTTATCTATTACATCCTTGGTTGGATACAGGGGCTGTACTTCGCCGTATTTAAAATCATACCCTCCGGCAGTCTCCGGAAAAATAAACGGTGAGCTCTTAGCCTTCATCAGATCAAGGAATGCGGAATACTCAGTGATCCGCTGCTGCTTATGTGTAAACTGCAGCTTGCTTCCTGTACCCTCAGAGATTGGCTCACCTCTAACAAAATACACAAGCTGCTCACCCGGCTTGGCAAAATTCATCAGCTTCTGCTCATACTTGTAAAAAGAAGATATCCCCTTCGCTAACCGTTCCTCTTCTGTTTCCGTGTTAACAAAATGCTGCACCTTAACCTCTCCCGCCTTGTTGCGGATCTGAATATACTCTGTGGCTGCATAGGCTGATGCTGCAATCAGCAGCGTTACAACAAGCATACCTGAGGTGGCGGCTGTTTTACCGGCAAATCGGATTCCGCTGCGTCTCCGTACCGGCTCCATTTCCCGTATCCGCGTCATGACCTGATCAGTCACATTTATGCCCGGCAGCAGCTCCTCATGAACTGCAGCTCCCTTTATATCTTGGTGCCCGCTATGGGTTCCGGCTCGTTCCAAAGGATCTCCTCCTCCTCAGTCTTCATCGTATTCCTGACCTTCCGCTTGATCCGTTCCATCCGCTTATGCAGCGCATTGGGACTGCTGCCGAGAATCTGCCCCATCTCCTGAAAGGTCAGCTCCTCAAACACCCGCAGCACCAGAATATTCCGTTCCTCCGGTGTCAGCGACCCGAGTGCCGCTCCCAGACCCGGGCTGAATATCCGCGCCTCCATCTGCTGCTCCGCGCCTATGCTTACCGTCTCCGGCCTGAACAGGCGCAGGATGCGCTGCTGCATCCGCCGCCGGCGCAGCAGATTCAGACAATGATTGCCTGCAATCCGGTACAGCCATGCGGAGAAGCTAACCTCCTGCCTGTACCTTCCGATAGACTGGTAGGCTTTGACCAGAATGTCCTGTACCGCATCCTCCGCATCCTGCCGGTTACCGAGCATACGGCAGCAATAACGGTACAGCGGCTGCTGAAACTGTCCGACGATCCAGGCATAGATTTCCCGGTTGCCCTGCTGGACCTGCGCGACTACAGCCTCCACCTGCTCCTTATCATGCAAATGCTCCTGTGACGTTGCCAGCACCTCCTTTCCATGTATATCTCTATAACACCTGGCCTCTCCAAAAAGTGCCTGTCTCCGGCAAATTATTTTCAGCTATGTAAATGGAACTTAATCATCCGTTTCATCCTGATCCTTTTGTCTGCCCCTGCTATAGCATTTCGACCGCCTGCTCGCCAGTCCTCCCCCGCAGTATGAACATGCCAAAAAGAGATACCCGCCTCCGCATAAAACGGAGGCAAATATCTCTCTTCCGGGCTGCTTTACAGGCAGCCTTCTTTTTGTCTGTATCTTTCTTAAGCCGACATGTTGCTGTATATGGTTAAGCCGTATGCCGCGAAGGCTTCAGGCTCATTCCCTTGTCTCTTGCCCGTCTTTGTCCCGGTGCTTTCAGGGAAACCGCAATGAGGCAGGCCAGAATGCACAGCAGACCGATGATGATAAAGGTAGGCTTGAATCCGCCGAGCAGCGCTGCAATGAACGAACCGGACAATGCGCCGATTCCAAACCCCTGATAGATAACACCGTAGTTCTTGCTGTGGTTCTTCAGTCCGAAGAAATCGCTGACGATTGCCGGAAAGATGGTGATGTTGCCTCCAAAGCAGAAGGCAATGGCAGCTACACAGATGAAGAACAGGCCGTAGTTTAAGGCAGCGTAGCTGAGGGTAAACATTGCTGCTGCTGTTACAGCCAGGGTGATGCTCAGCAGCTTCAGCCGGCTCATCCGGTCGGACAGGGCCCCGAGAATCAAACGTCCGGCTGTGTTAAAGATAGCGATCATCGCTACGGCATTAGCTGCTGCAGCTACATCCAGACCAGCCAGCGTAACGCCGATGTCCTTTACAATACCGATCAGGTAAAGGCCGCTCATGCAGGCCGTGAAAAAGATGACGAACAGCAGATAAGCTTCCTTCGTGCGCAGCATTTCTTTTACCGTATAGTCTTTGGCCGGTATTACTGCACCGCCTGCAGCCGCCGACCTGCCGGAGACAGCCTTTGTGCCCGCCGGAGCTGCAGCTGGAGCTTCCCTCACCAGCATCGAACCGATGACGATCATGATCATCACGATGATGCCCCAGTACAGAAAAGCACCGGATACCCCCTGGGACTCAATCAGACTGCCGTTGATATATTTGAAGATCAGGCTGCCCGTTCCGTAAGCCCCGACGGAAACTCCGGAGATCAGCCCTTTATTCTTAGGGAACCATTTAATCAGATTGGACAGCGAGGTAATATAAGCTGTACCATCCGCATAACCCACTACTACGCCAGCCAGCAGATAAAACATCGGCAGGGAGCTGGCCTGCGAGCTCAGAATCAGGCCAAGCCCCAGCATAATCCCGGCGGCAGCGGTCAGTCTGCGGAGGCCGAACCGGTCCTGCAGCTTCCCCGCGAACAGTGTCGCGAAGGCCAGGGCAAAGCTGGTAATGGAAAAGGTTATGGAAACAGAGCTGAGCTCCCAGCCGAACTTGCTGACAAGCTGTGCATTGAACAGGCTCCATGTATAAATCGTACCCAGTCCCATTTGCATGATTACTGTACCTAGAACGATAAGCCATTTTTTATTGCCTGGCATAGCCTTAGTCATAGATGATTCCTTCTTTCTCTCTGAAGTCGCTTGAGGTCTTCTTTGCCTCCTCATTGTAGCGAAATAACGCTTTCTTGAGAGAAATCCGGAATGAGATGACAGTAACGGGGAATGAACTGCCGCTAGAGTCGCATGATCTGCCTGAATTCCTTCACCTTGCCGCGGCTTACAGGCACTTCAGCATCCAGATCACGCAGCCGCAGCAGATAAGTATTGTTGAACCAGGGGATGATTTCCTTAATCTTGGACAGATTCACAAGATAGGAGCGGTGGCAGCGGAAAAAGCGGTCCTGCGGCAGCCGGCTATGAAACTCGCTGATGCTTAGAGCCATGCTGTATTCCTCACCCTTGGTGATCACACTCGTCGTTTTCTCCTGCGCCGAAGCATAATAAATCTCGTCGGCATCGACGACGATGATCTTTTCATTGTTCCACAGGTTCACTTTATCGCTGAGCTTCGTACGCTCTTCTTCTCCTTGCCGCCCGCGCGCCGCAAACGCCCCCTCCAGCTTCTGCAGCATCGCCTTGATCCGTGTTTCGCTGTAAGGCTTCAGAATGTAGTCAAAGGCCTCGATCTCAAACGCCTCGGCGGCATGCTCCTTGTACGCGGTAATGAACACAATATAGGGCTTAACGGAGAACCGGCTGATATTCTGGGCCAGCAGCACGCCGTCAATCGAGGGAATGTTAATATCGAGGAAAATGACATCGACCTCTTCAGTCTGCAGATATTTCAGCGCATCCAGCCCGTCCTCAAATTCGGCTGCGATCCTGATGCTGCTGTGCGCTCCGATCAGAAAAGCCAGCTCCTGCCTGGCCAGTACTTCATCCTCTACAATTATCGCTCTCATCGCTGCTCCTTTTTGACGTCAAAATAAATATCCGTCCCTTTATCCAGCCTGTGGATGGTCAGACCCTGGCCATAAATCAGCTTCACCCGCTGGTGTACATTGTACAGTCCGATTTTGTTATCCGGCATATTGCCGCTGTAGACCCGCTCAATCGTTTCCTCACTGATTCCGGCACCGGTATCGGCAATGCCGACCCGCACTGCCTTACCCAGGTCTTTTACCGAAATCGTTACTGTACCTTGGCCCCGCGACTTCAGAATACCGTGTACAATTGCGTTTTCCACCAGCGGCTGGATGATCAGGCTTGGAATCCGCACCTCGACCTCGTCGATATCATACTCCACCGCCAGCCGGCTGCCAAAACGCGCCTTCTCAATCTCCACATACTGCTGCACCTGCTGCAGCTCACGCCGGATATCAATGAATTCGCCCGAAAGCTCGAGATTGTAGCGCATATACCCGGACAGATTGACAATGAGCTCCCGCGCCTTATCGGGATCAATGCGGATTGACGAGGCAATCGCATTCAGCGCATTAAACAGAAAGTGGGGGTTGATGCTGGTCTGCAGTGCCTTCAGCTCCGCCTTGTTAGCCATCTCCTTGATCCCTTCGACCCGCGACACCTCCATCAGCGTTGAGATCATCTGCGAAAGACCGACGGCCATGGCCTGCAGGGAATAGGTGATTTTGTGGGCTTTGGTGTAATAAATTTTCAGTGCTCCGGTCACTTCACCCTTCTCCTTAAGCGGAATGATGATCAGCGAGCGGATCGCCCGGTTCATATATTCCGTATCATCATCACGGATGGTGATCTCTCCGCTGCTGATCGTTTTCTTCGTCTCTTCGCTGATAATTTCGTCCGTCTCGGTATAATACTCCTCCCCGACGCCGACATAAGCACGGATGTGGCCGGTATCGGTAATGGCTACAGCGTCAGCCCCGATATCGTCCTTGATAATTTCACAGATCTTCCTCAGCGACCGGGGGTTAATGTTGCGGAAATACGGAAGCGTCTTGTTCGCAATATCCAGCGCCAGCTTGGACTGCTTCGCGGCGATCCGTTCCTTCTCCCCTTCTACACTCTGCACCAGCATAACAATGAACCCGACACAAATCTGACCGGCAATCATCGGAAAAGCAATCTTTGACACAATGTCCGCACCAAGCGAAGCCGGGTTCGCCATCACCAGGATCAGCACCATCGTCAGCGCTTCACAGATCATACCGGCCAGAATACCGGCAATCCAGCGTTTGTCCGGCGAAGTACGGCGGTAGATCACACCGGACACCACTCCGGCTGTAATACTTGTAATCAGGCAGGGCACCGAAGTCACACCGCCGATATCTATCAGAAACCGGTGCACCCCGGAGATCAGGCCGGTAATCATCCCTACCCAGGGTCCGAATAGAATCCCGCCGGCTACGATGGCAATAATCCGCACGTTCACCAGCGACCCTTCCACATTAATCCCCGTATACGTCCCCAAAATGGCAAACAGGCTGAATACCACGGTCACCATAGCCAGTTCCTGCGGAGCATAAGCTCCTTTTATAAAAATCTCCTTAAACCGCGGCAGCCGGGTCAGCACAAACAGACACATCAGCAGCAGCGCCGCCCGCTCGAACAATTGCAGCAGAATCGTCAGGTTATAATGCACAATTACGCCTCCCATGGTCAATCTAAAGGTACATTATAGAGTGTGCCCTTCCTCTTAGCAATCTGCCGCCGCAGTCATCCGGCATATCCTCCTGACGTAGTAAGCCTTATAATAAAAGGATTGCTGCCGGGAGCCCGAACTGCTCTTTGCCGGCTAAACAAGAATACGGAGGTGTGTTTGGTTTGCGTATTACGAACGAGCAGGAGCTGCTGCAGGCTGTAAAAGAAGACCGCTGGATGATGGAGGTACTGGCTGCTGTACGCACCCTTGGACTGCCGGACTGCTGGGTCTGCGCCGGATTTGTGCGCTCCAAGGTATGGGATATTCAGCATGGTTTCCGCAGCAGAACCCCGCTTGCCGACGTGGATGTTATCTACTATGATCCGGCTGATCTGCGCGAGGAGACGGAAAAGCATCTGGAAGTCCGGCTGCGGGAGATCGACGGTGCCACTCCCTGGTCCGTGAAGAACCAGGCCAGGATGCATACGGTTAACGGTCTGGCACCTTATACCTCCTCAACGGACGGAATGGCCCATTTTCCGGAAACCGCTACTGCGCTTGGACTGGCTCTCAGTGCAGAGGAGGATCTGATTCTGTCTGCGCCTCATGGCATACAGGATGTCATTCATCTGGTAGTCCGGCCGTCTCCCCACTTCACAGCAACCCCTAAGCTTCAAAGCGTCTACGGGCAAAGGGTTGCCAAAAAGAACTGGCCGGCGGTTTGGCCTCAGCTGCAGATTGTTCCTCCATCCGGGGATTAGCCGCTTGATTCATAACCTCATGCTCAATCATGAACAAGCAGCCGGCCCTCGAGTAGGGCCGGCTGCGCTTGTATAGCTATCCTCCGGTTATGTCCGTCCTTGGCGCACTGCTGATATTATCGGCCGGTCACTTAACTGTGCCCCGATTCCGCCTATACCGCCAGGTCGATTCCGACTACACCGACCGTCTCCCCCCGGGCATTCTTGATTGCCCGGGAGAGCGTAATACACGAGCGTTTGGTAATCGCTGAGACATACGGCAAGGAGACATATTCCCCTTCATTGACTGCCCCGCTATACCATTCCCTGCGCTTCGCATTCATCAGTCCGGCCGCCGGCTCGGAGAAAATAAACGTGCCGTCCGTCCGGTTCGACCAGATGGCCTGTACCTCCGGCACCCGTTGCATGCAGGCAGTAAGCACGCTGCCATGGCTTGCCGGATCCGGCATGTACAGCTCCTGCCTGGCGGCAAGCTCCTGCAGCACGCTTTGCATTTCCTGCAGCCGGGCTGTGTACTGTTCTGTCCCGGCAGCTCCGCGGCCGGCAATCCGGGTCACCGACTGCTGCAGAGCCTGCGACTCGCTCAGCAGGCTGGCGCTGATCTCATTCAACTGGCTGATCTGCGACCGCTGCCTTGTCACCTGCTCCAGGGTCAGATCTACCCCGGCGATGGTTTCATTCACGATGCCGACCGCACCGCTCAGCTCACCTGTCGCCGCTCCAATCAGGCTGCCCTGTCTGGAGGCCGCATCAACCGTATCCGTCACGGCAGTCCCGACCTCTTCGATTCTTGCCGACACATCGGACAGCCGGAGCTTCACTGTAGCTACCTCATGTACACCTTGAGAGACCGCCTTTTGCTCTTTAACCACAGACTCCAGCACCTGCCGGACGCTGTTATTGATGTCCTGGAGCACCTCTGACGAGCGCTCCACCGAGCTTCTGCTCTGATCCGCCAGCTGCCTGATCCGGGCGGCCACCACGGCAAACCCCCGGCCCTGTTCTCCGGCCCTCGCCGCTTCAATTGAAGCATTGAGCGCCAGCAAAGAGGTCTCATTTACAATCCCGACAATGAGGGAGTTAATCTCCTCTACTATAGCGATATGGCCGCTGAGGGCCGTGAATTTATCCAGCATATCCCCGCTTCTCTCTTGAAGCTCAGCCATAACCCCGTCCGTATTTTCAAGCGAGCTGACCATTTCCGCCGTCCGCTGGCGCGCATCCTGCATTCCGGTGCCCAGCCGCTCTGTCAGAGCTTTGATGTGGGCTGTCATTTCAGCCACAGCGCCCATTGTCGCAAAAGCACCCTCAATATTGGCTTTGGCTTCATTACTGCGTGTCTGCAAATCCACCTCATAGGCATGTGAATAATCAGCTGTCTGCTGCAGGCCCTCAGTATGACGGCTGATTTCTTCCAGCGCCCCATGCAGCTTGTCCGAGGTAACAACAATCTCATTGCCAAGCCCCTCGATCTGCTCCCGAGCCTCTTCAAGCAGCCTGTCTCTATAAATCCCACTGCGGTATGTATGCCACGCGAGTCCGCCAAGCGCCGCCATCAGCACCAGGTATACCAGCTTATGCAGCCCATTCATGTCAATCCACAACCCGTATAGACCAACTGCCAGTAACAGCAGCACAACCAGTACATGTTTACTCCGGTAAACCCGCATTTTCCGCTTCCACTCCACTCCATCATGTTATGTATTCTAACATTATATCAGCGTAGTTAAATAAAGGAAGTACTTTCATCACAAAATCCCGTTAAAAAAGGCTGCCCTTACGCAATAGTTCTGCGATAGGACAGCACGGTGGCAGTCAGTCTATACTATACGTGTGCCGCTACCCGTTCCAGCATGCCGCGGGCAATCCACACTCCCGCAGCACCGGCCTGGGCCAGTCCGCGGGTAATGCCTGCACCGTCTCCGCCGCAGTACAGTCCGGAAATTTCCGTTTCCAGCTGCACTGTCAGCTTCGGACGGGCCGAATAGAATTTTGCCTCCACGCCGTAAAACAATGTATGTTCAGAGGCAATGCCCGGAGTTACCTTTTCCAGTGCCTCGACCATTTCAATCAGACTCTTCATGGTGATGTATGGCAGTACGAGGCCAAGATCGCCCGGAACCGCCTCTTTCAGCGTCGGCTCCAGGAACCCTTCTTTGATCCGGGTCTCTGTGGAGCGGCGGCCGCGCAGGATATCCCCGTATTTCTGGACAATGACACCGCCATTCGACAAATCGTTAGCCCGCTTGCAGATTTCCCGGGCATATTCATTCGGCTTATCAAACGGCTCTGTAAAGGTATGGGACACCAGCAGCGCGAAGTTCGTATTCTTCGAGCCAAGCGCCGGGTCTTTATAGGAGTGTCCGTTGGCCGCCATTACCCCGCTGTGATTTTCTACGACCACATGGCCGGACGGATTGCTGCA
This sequence comes from Paenibacillus sp. PastM-3, assembly GCF_029893965.1. GTDB lineage: Bacteria > Bacillota > Bacilli > Paenibacillales > Paenibacillaceae > Paenibacillus_AQ. The sequence goes on along the minus strand of NZ_JARXXP010000004.1, from coordinate 246,078 downwards.
GAATGTCCGGACACGGGTACCCACTGAGGTATTGAATACAAATTTACCTTCATACAAGTGTTCATTGATCTCGCGCATTACTACATCGGATGTTTCAACTCTGACACCGACATCGACCTGATTGTTGTACATTTTGAGCCGGCGCTTCTTCAGCACGTCAGTCAGCCAGGCGGAGCCGTCACGGCCCGGGGCAATCATGACTTGATCCGCTTCATGGATATCCCCGTTCTTGAGCTCAATGCCCGTAATCCGGTGGCTGCCGTTTTCCTTAACGGTTATAATGTCCTGCACCTCGGTCTTGAACTGCATATCAATCCGAGTCTTCAGGTATTCATATATGGATTTAAGAATCTCCAGGTTCTGTTCAGTACCCAGATGCCGCACCTGCGCCCGCAGAAGCTTGAGTCCGGCGGCGTAGCCGCGCTGCTCGATACTCCGGATGCTGTCAGTTGTCGGATCGGTAATGGCCGGGGTTGCACCATGCTCCAGATTGATGGCATCCACATATTCGATCAGCTCCAGCACCTTGGACGGTGCCAGATAGTCGGTCATCCAACCGCCAAATTCAGTCGTGATATTAAATTTCCCGTCGCTGTAAGCTCCCGCTCCCCCGAAACCGGCAGTAATGGAGCAGGCAGGCAGACAGCCTGCGAACTCCTTGCGGCCCGAAGCAGGCGGGCAGAGCTTGATTTTTTCCTCCAGGATCGGGCAACTGCGGCGGTAAATGTCATGGCCTTTATCCACAAGCAATATCTTCAGGCCAGGGGCCCTACGGGTCAGTTCATAACAGGCGAATATGCCGGCCGGGCCGGCACCTACAACAATCACATCATATTTACTCATCTGTTCTCTTATTCCTCCCAGGAAGAAACGCTGCGTTCTCAGCCGCCGTTTCTGCGATTTTATAGCGCAACACACAAAAAATCCCGGCTCTTCACAGGTATGCAAAATGCACCCTATTCGTAGCCAGGAATTTACGGTTCCCTGTAGAAACCCCCAAACCTTATCTCCGGGGATATACGAACAGCTTCACTTATTATATGAGCTAATAGGAATTTTACAGAAAACAGGCGAATGTGTCAATAGTTTTTCTCGATTATAATTCGTGTTTTAATCAAATATATAGATTATAGTAAATTAAAAAAGCAAAAATCACACTAAAACACGAACATTATATTGTTCACAGTAGATGGAAGGATCGAAGAGATATTTGTCGAATATATAGTTATATTGCCACTGGAAATGAGGAAATGTTTATGCACATCCCACCGCCACCTCCTCGCCAAAGCTACTGGAACCGGGTACTCCTCAATACCTTCTGGATGGTTCTCCTGGTATGTTTGGCTAGTCAGCTTTTCATCTCACTATCCATGTGGGGCCATAGACCTGAATTCACCGACAGACAATATTTCGTAACCCATGTATTGATACCGGACTCCTTCATCCTTGTTCTGATCCTCACTCTGGAGGCAATCTACAGGTGGAAGCCGGCATTCTCGGAATTCTCGATTGTTGTCGCAAGTCATATCTACGCTATCCTGATTATCACCAATCTCAGTACCGAGTACGAGGTCAAGCCGCTTATCATGCTTCTTCCGCTGCTTGTATCTATGATCTATCTCAAAAGCAGCTATATGAAGGCATCCTCGCTGATCTGTCTGCTCTACACCGTCATGCTGTTCATGAATACACCTGTCTACGAATATACGATGCGGATTCAGCATATTATTATTGCACTGATTTTTGCCGGCACCGCACTGGCCGGTTTCGGAGTGATCGGCCGCGGCCGGGATCTTATGCGGTCCCTTCAGGATTCAGTGAAGGCAGAGCAGGATCTGCGCATTCAGAATATCATCATGGACCGGCTGTCCAAGATTGATCCGCTGACCGATTTGTATAATCACAAAACGTTTCACGAATATCTCGGCTGGCTGATTGATCATCAGCAGAATAACCCTTTTCCGATGCAGCTGGCTGTCCTGGATATCGACAATTTCAAGAAAGTGAATGACCAGTACGGGCACTGGGTGGGCGATATTGTGCTCAAGCAGGTAGCCGCCGTAGTGCTGAAGCATATCGGCACCGATGATTTCGCCGCCCGGTATGGAGGAGAGGAATTCGTAGTCATTCTGACCGCCAAGCAGATGAAGGAAGCACAGGAGATCATGGAGCGAATTCTGACAGGTATAGCCGGCATGCCGATTGAAGAAATGAACGGCGGATCTGTGACTGTCAGTATCGGCATGCATGAGTTTTCGGTCTCCGATACGAAGAGCTACACCTTTCAGCAGGCAGACGACGCCTTGTACGAAGCCAAGAAGACGGGGAAAAACAAGATCGTCCTGAAATAACCCCTGTATTACAACAAAACGGATCTGCCTAAGACACGCAGATCCGTTTTGTTCTGTTCACCCCCGGGATGCTCTGGCAACCAGTCCGCCTTCTAATGCTCCAGCAGCTCCCACACCCCCCGCGGGGGCACAGGCCTGCTGATCAGGTAACCCTGCACCTTGTCACATCCCGATTCATTCAGAAATGCCAGCTGGCTGTCATCCTCGACCCCTTCGGCCACGACATCCAGCCCCATTTTATGGCCAAGCACAATAATGGTCTGCACGAAGGATTCGCTGTAGGCCTGATCGGCCAGGGAGTCGATAAAGATTTTGTCCATCTTGAGCGTAGAGATCGGCAGCTGCTGCAGATAGCTCAGCGAGGAATAGCCGGTTCCGAAATCATCAAGGGCAATCCGGATACCGCGTGACTTGAGGAATTCCAGCTTGCTGACTGTACTCTCGAACGACTCCATAAAGATTGATTCTGTAATCTCCAGCTCCAGGCAACTTGGTGCAAGCCCGCTTTGCTCCAGGCTGTCCAGCACGATTTCGACGAAATCATCCTGCAGAAGCTGGATGATAGAAATATTGACGGATATTTTATAGAGCCTTCCGGTACGCTCATGTATACTCTTCATGAAGCTGCAGGCTTCCCGCAGAACCCATTCCCCGATGTAGATAATAAGCCTGGAATCCTCGGCAACCTTGATGAAGGAGAGCGGAGATACGAAGCCAAGCACCGGACTGTTCCAGCGGATCAGAGCTTCGAATCCGGTGATTTCTCCTGTCCTGATGTCTGCCTGCGGCTGATAGTGCAGTTCAAATTCATTGTTGTTCATTGCGCTGCGCAGATGCTTTTCAATATGCATCCGTTCATTGAATGCGGTATGCATCGACTTGTCATAAATAACGTAGGTACCCTTGCCTTCCTCTTTGGCCCGGTACATCGCCACATCGGCATTCTTGAGAATCTCCTCCGTCGTCTCCCCGTCCTCCGGGTAGAAGGAGATACCGATACTGACCGACACATAGAGGTTACTCTCCCCGATCAGGATCGATCTGCGGAAAGCCCGCATAATATCGTCCGCCAGCGTAAGCACCGCATTGCGGTCTTCGGCATCCTCGATAAAGACGACGAACTCATCCCCGCCAAGCCTGGAGAGCATTCCCTTGCCCTGGACAAGCGACTGCAGCCGTTCACTTGCCTTACGGATCAGAATATCACCGGATTTATGGCCCAGTGTATCATTGATATATTTGAAATTATCGGTGTCCACGAACATCAGCGCCGCTTTGCCGCCCGGCCGCCGGAAATAATTGTCCATTGCCTCCAGCAGGGAAATCCGGTTCGGCAGATTGCTGAGCGAGTCCATATAGGCCAGCCGGTGCATGTTCTTCTGATTTTCCAGCAGCATATCATACTGCTCTACAAGCTCCTGCTGTGTCGCCGTAAGCTGTTCATACGTTGCTTCCAGCTCCTGATAGCTGTTATTCAGCTTGAATTCCGCCTGCTTGCGCCTGCTGATATCAATGAGCGAGCCGTTGAACAGCTTGAGCTGATCTGCAGGATCAACAATAGCCTTCCCTCTTACTTCAAACCAGATGTAATGATTGTCTTTTGTACGCATACGGTACTCGGTCTCATAGATTGGAGTCTTTCCGCTAAGGTGCGCCTGCCTCGCCTTATTGGCTGACGCCTGATCATCGGGATGAATGATGCTGAGAACCCCGTTTTCCATCCCGTTAATCTCTTCCTCCGTATACCCCATCACCTCGTACCAGCGCTCCGACAGCTTGTAGAACCCGGTTTTCCAGTCCAGCTCCCACATATAAGCACCTGAGCCCTCAGAGGTCAGGCGCAGCCGGCGTTCACTCACACTCAGCCTGTATAACTGCTCCTGTAATTCAGTCTCCGTGGCCGTTAATTCCTCGTAAGTCGATTCCAGCTCCTCATAGCTTAGCTGCAGCTTCTGCTCATTCTGCTTGCAGTCATCGACATCCAGCCCCACCAGCAGATAGACAGCCTCATCATGGTCATCCATTCCTTTGATCAGCGTGGTCCGGATAGAAAAAAACCTCGCCTCCGGCGAGTGCTCCGGCAGCTTCAGCTCTACATTGTTGACAAAATCCTGATAGACCGCCCTGGTCAGCAGATCGCGCAGCAGCGAAACATCGCCGTCCAGCCCGGGAAGCTCGCTGAGCTTTTTGCCAAGCACCTCCTGTTCCTTAAGCCCGGTCATCTTCTCAGCAAACTGGTTGAAGCGCGTAACCCGCCCATCCCCGGATACCGCCCATACAATCATTCCGGTATGCTCAATCACATCTTCAAAAAACTCCTGCTCCGAATGAATCGTCCTTCTCAGCCTCCGGATATACATTCGAATGGATACAATTCCGAAGAGAAGCAGACATAGACCAATTACAATTCCAAAAATAATCCGGTCATTTATCATGCCGGTGTAACCAGCCGAATGTGTAAAGAAATACTGCTGGTACAGTTCCTCGAAGGCACCCGAACGCTGAAGCCGCTCCAGCCTTGCATTAATATACGGGACAAGCTCCGGAGATGAGGTGCTTACACCATAAGCCACATCTACCGGGTAAAGGTCGCTTATTTTGCGGATGACATTGCCGGTCAGTCCCTGCTCAACAATCAGGTAGTCAACAACCCCCTGATTCTCAAACAGCAGATCAATTTCACCTTTTACGAGAGCTTCCAGCGCCTCCGGTACTGTCGGGTATTCTATGTATTTCGAAATGCCTGCCTTACTCTGCAGCAGCGCTGCAGTATATTGGCTATGTCCTACACCAATCTTGTAGTTCTCAAGTGTGCCCAGGGTTACCTTGTCCTTGAGCGCCTGCCGCGAATATACAGAAACGTAGCTTTTAAATACCGGGGTTGAGAAAAGGATATCTTTTTTCCTTTGCTCTGTTACTGCCATAAGTCCGGTTGTGTCAATTTGCCCGCTGGTCAGCAGCTGGTAAGTCTGTTCCCAGGCTCCGGTGCTGTAGCGGATCAGATATTCCTGCTTTTCAAAGATCATGCTCGTGAGATCAATATCAAATCCGGTTAAATAACCGTTCTGGATATACTTGAATGGCGGGTAATCCAATTCTGCCTGGTACTTGATATCCTGTCTTTCAGCATGGGCGGCAGCAGGCGGTGCCAGCATAAGCAGGATGATAATCAGAAGCAAACATTTACACCGCTTCATTGCGATTCTCCTTCTTCCCCAAAATCAGCTAAGGGCTATCCTATCAAGTTTTATTCGACAAAATATGGTAGGGTTCCTGCCCATTCCCTCTGTAAATGTGATAAAATGTGCAACTCTGTGCATACATAGGCCGGATTCTAAAGAAAAAAGATAAAACCTAAAATTTTATATTGCTTTTTGGGGGCAAAATGTGGATAATAGCAATAACCAGTGATAATGATTATCATTATTGAAATATAACCATTCTACCCCTTCACTATATTGAGCCAAAAGGAGACTGAACACCCATGAACGCAGCCACTACCCGGACAGCATTACAGGTTGACGATTATCTGGATCTGCTCAATCTTGCCGTTAAAGTCGGAGACCTGAAATGGCAAAAGGAAATTAAATCCCGCCTGCAATATATACTCTGCCTGCAGACCAGATAGCAGACATGCTGATTAGCGCATTCCCGTATTACGGGGATGCGCTTTTTTTGTCTAAGCGGGCTTGGCAGAGCCAGCATAAAGACTCTTTAAGCAGCCGTATCCTGCACCGCCTGGGATTTCACTCGCCTAATAGGGTATAATCACAATAATAAACCGGGCCATAGTCCCTTAGAACGGAGTGTGCTCAAATTGAAAAAGATAGTATCTCTATTTCTGATCCTCAGCGTGCTGTGGATGACCGGAGTTCAGGCTGCCGGATTCCCCGTACAGCAGGGATTAGTCACCGATGAGGCCGGGATGCTCACTTCCCGTGAGGCAGCGGCCATTGCCGAAGCTGCTGCAGACGGGCGTTATACCTTCCACGTACTGACTATAGATTCACTGGACGGCGCCAACGCCACCGACTTTGCAAGCAACGTATATGACAGCTGGGGATTGTCACCCCAGGATATTCTTCTGCTGATCTCTGCAGGTGACCAGCAGGTTGAGCTTAATTTCATTAACGCTTCGCTGCAGAATGCCATTAACGGATGGTCGCAGAACCAGGGGGGAGGAACAGGAAGCGCGGCTATCACCGCTATTGTTGACGCCTATTTCATCGCCTCCGCCAGAGAGGGCGACTTTGCGGGCGGGATCAGCGCTCTGATTACAGAGCTGCAGTCTCTTGGCAGTACGCAGGGCTCCGGAGGAACCGGCAACGGGAGCACAGGCGGGGCTCGCGGTTCCGGAAGCACTGGTACTGGTAGCACAAGCGGCGGGGTTGACGGTCCCGGGGGATCGGGCAGCCCGGGAGCCGGAAGCGGGACCGCATCCCGCAGCTCAGGCCTGCCGCTGCTGACCCTAGGGGCAATTGCTGCAGGCGCGGCGCTGCTGGCCCTGGTGCTGTATGTGCTGGTCACCGGCCAGCGCCGCCGCAAGCAGCTCAGCGTGCTTCAGGACCAGCTGTCTGACCTGCTTGTACGTACGAACCGGGCCATTGAGACGCTGCAGCCGTTTCAGGGCATCGTACAGGGCAAGACCGGCGAGATGGTTGCAGGCATCTCCAAGCGGCTGGACGCCCAGCTGGTGGAGATTTCAGTGCTGCAGGGCACAGGCCGCAGCCCGCAGCCGGCGTTCTATCAGCTCGCCGCGCTCAAGTCGGCAATCGGCCAGGCGGAGCAGACTGCAGCCGGCTTCCGCACCCGGATTGAGGATGAAGAGCGGCAGATTGCCTTGATCACAGACGCTGACCGCAATGTTAAACAGCAGATTACCGAGCTCAAGAAGGACGCTCCTGAGCTGGACACCCAGCTGCAGGAGGCAGTCAAAGACACTGGCTATGAGCTGCAGGAAATCGCCGAGGATCTGAAAGAGCTGGCCGAGGCGACTGCCAAAGCGGATCAGCTTGAGCTGTTCGACCCGATTGCCGCACAGGATATTACGGAAGAGGCCCAGGAACAGCAGGAGCAGATTGAACAGGATCTGCGCGATGTAGATGTCTATGACGACAAGCTTCAGGGCTTCCCGGGTGTTCTTGCTGCGGCACGTACGAAGATTGCCGGCATCATTGAACAGAACGCCCTGCATAATATGAAGGTTAAGCCTTACGACAACCTTGATCAGGCCCGCTCTGCAGCAGAGACGCTGCAGGCCCCGCTGCGCAGCGGGGATATGGATCAGGTGCGCAGCATTGCCGCAACCATGGATCTGCTGGTTCAGGAGGCGGTTGCCATGACGGAACGGCAGGCGCAGATCCGCCAGAGCAACCACCGTGATCTGGAGACGGTACGCAGCGGCTGGAGCGGGCTGCAGAGCCGGCTGAGCGGGCTGCAGAGCCGGCTGGCTGAAGCCCGGACCCGGTTCGCCGAGCAGCATCTCGCAAGTATTGCCGAGGTGCTGGATTCCTCCGGCGCCCGGCTGCGCGAGGGTCCCGGTGAGATGCCGCAGATCGAAACGTGGACCAGTGACGAGCGCGGGGAGTACGACAATGCGCGCAGCGGGCTTGACCGTCTGCTCACGCTGCAGGAGGAGACGGCCAAGCAGTTCAGCAGTGTCTCGCAAAGCCTGGATGAGCTGAACGCACGGCTGGAAGGCGTCAAGCGGCTCTTCCAGGAAGGCCTGGGGCGGGCAGACTCAGCCCAACGGCTGCTGGCGAGCAGAGGATTAGCGGGCCGCAGCAGATTCCAGGCCAGCCTGCTGCCTGAATACGGGCAGCTTGAATCAAGGCTAAGTTTACGCCCTTACAACCTGGATGAGCTGGAGTCGCTGGGACGCTCCTACGCCGCCCAGATCTCCTCATTTGTCGAAGAAGCGAACCGCCTGGTACGGCAGAAGGAAGAAGCAGAGCGGCAGGCTCAGCTCGCGATGATGCGGGAGCGCCAGCGCAGAGAGCAGGCCCGGAAGCGGATGTCCTCCGGCCCGCCTTCCTCCGGCGGCTTCGGCGGCGGCCGTTCCTCCGGAGGCTCCTCCTGGGGCGGGGGTGGGCGTTCCTCCGGCGGCTCTTCCTGGGGCGGCGGCAAATCAGGCCGCAATTCCGGCGGCTCCAAGTGGTAGACCGATTAAGCCCCCGCGCCGATGAACTGGCGCGGGGGCTTTTTGTCCGGTATTCCATCTTTGGCCTTCTCTCGGGCAAGCCGAAGGCTTGTCAGGGCTAACAACAAAGACCTTGCCCCTGTTAGCGGGGCAAGGTCTTTGTTAATTAGGATTTATCCGAATATTAGTGCAGGTCCCCGGGGTCCTTGTCCAGAAACGGCTTGTTCACATAATAGTACATGACGCCCATCAATACACCGCCGCCGATCAGATTGCCGAGCGTAACCGGCACCAGGTTATGCACGACACCGCTCCAGGAGATCGTACCGGGGTGATCCAGCACCAGCGCAATGGCGAAGGTACACATATTGGCAATACTGTGCTCATACCCGGAAATAAAGAAGCAGAAGACGAACAGCATCATCGCGAACATTTTGGCTCCGTCATGCTTCATCGACATCGGCACAAAAAACGCCAAGCAGACCAGCCAGTTACAGAGGATGGCCCGGAAGAACAGCTGCAGCGCAGGCGCCTCCATTTTGTGGGCCACCACATTCAGCAGAAAACTGTTAACACTCGAATCATCGTACAGTCCGGTCAAAAAAATCAGCAGCGCAAACGCCGAAGCGCCAAGGATATTCCCGATATAGCTGATCACCCACATCCGGACGACCTTGGTCCACTGCATCTTTTTTCTGAGAGCAGCATACGAGTAGTAAAATGTATCCCCGGTGAACAGGTCCCCGCCGCCGTAGGAGATGAGAATGATCGCAGCACCAAAGGTAATGGCGGCCATCGGATAGGTCATCGGGGAATGTTCCATGTAGAAGAAGTTGCCTGTTTTGAAGGCTACAATGACACCGAAGCCGATGAACATGCTGGCCAGCATCGCCCTGGCGATATAGCGCAGTACACTCTGATCAAAAATTTTCTGTTTCTTGAGTGCCAATTTTTCAACCTGCAGCAGTGCCTCGTTCTCCATATGACCTCCGCATAAGCTTGTATTTTCAGCAGTTATCCCGGCTGTCCGCAGCCTCCGGTTATTATACCCAATAAACCGCTGGAAATTGCTTGAATCATGAAACCAAAAGAAAATTCTGTCCTCTGGAGTGAGAGCAACACTGCTTACCTGCCATCCTTATCCGGTTCATTCAGCCCAGCAACCGACTCCGCCTTATTACCGCCGGCAACGACGATAAGCGCCAGTATCAAGCATCCCAGTATCATCCGCTGACCCCCGTTTCTCCGTAAGAACTTATGCCGGGAACCGGAGGATTATGAGCGGTATTCCAAAGCCCGCCGGTCGTCCCGGCGGGCTTAAATCTGAATCATATTTGACCGCAGCTGTTAATTCAAGAAGCTGCTTAGCCGGCTGTCATTCTCCGCCTGCTTCAGTGCCTGCGGCTGCGAGGCTTCGTTCAAGCCCAGACGGTTGTTCAGCTGGGTGTTGATTGTCGTCATCTTGGCGGTGTAATCCTGGCAGCTCTCGATAATCCGGCGGTTGGACTGCTCGGAGGTGTCCAGAGCACTCAGCAGATCGCCGATTGCCTGGTTAACCGCCTCAAGCGACATCGAAGGCTTGGACAGCAGCTCTGTAGTCTTCTCTGTTGTGGTGCGCAGCAGCCGGGCATTCTCCTTGAACTGGTCCTCGATCGTCTTGTTGGTCGCTTCCACCGCGGAAATGACATTTTCCTGGTCGGCCAGAGACATGGCAATCATGGCTGATACGGTGATCAGATTCGAGGTTTTATCAATAGCGTTGTTAACCGAATCAATCAGCTTGTCATTGTTGTCATTAATAATATCTGTAGCGGCGATCGCCTGGTTGTAGAGCAGTATCATCTCGGTCATTGACTGAATGCGGACCATTACCTTGCGCAGGCCGCGTTCCAGATAGGCCTTGCGGAACTCGTTCTCAGGCTTGGCAATTTCCACCTCGAACAGCTCCTTCAGCTTGTTGCCGAAGGCAATCTTGGTCTGCAGATTGTAGATCTCTTCCATCGAGGTGCGCTTCAGCTGGCGCATATTGACGATACTCTCTTCAAGCGTATCGCGTCCGTCACGCAGACCGGTCACAATGGCATCAATGTTCGTGCGGACAGACTGATATTTATAGACGTAGTTTTTCAGCGGGCTCTTGCGGAGCATTTTGCCAAAAAAGCTGACATTCTTGCTCTGCTGCAGAGTCTCGCACTCATTGCGCAGCTTCATAATCATATTCGGCACTTCAACACGCTTGCCTGACATAAGGTCATTGACCGGACGATCCAGAAGCTTCAGTGTCTGCCCGGCCTTCTCCTGCGTCTTGACTCCCAGCTTGCCGATGTCATCCATCAGAGAGTCCAGGGCGACGGTATCTGTCTTGGCTACCTGTTCAATTAACTGCGAGGCTTCCTCGACTACCTTCTGCTCATCCTCTTTCTTGAGCTGAATTAACTGCGTGGACATGGGTTTCCCTCCTATAATTCGGAACTGCTGTACCGTTGATGAATCAGTTCCGCCTTGGTCTGAAGTTCCATCAGGTCTTTATGCTCGATCGTTGAGGCGATTTCCGATATTTTGGAATCGACATCCCGCAGACCGTTCAGCAGCATTCTCCGGTTTTTCGTTTTGGCTTCGCCGCCGAGCCGCAGAAACGGATTAATGACCCCATTCAGGTCTTTCATCACCAGTCTGCGGACCGTATGATTGATTTCGCCGTTGCCCAGCTCCTGCAGCAGCGGGATCACACGCTGCAGTCTGGCGAAAAGCGCCAGTGATTTCTCGACAATCTCATTGTCCAGCGTGTCCTTCTGCCCTTCTGAAATAATCATGTCCTCCAGAATGACAAGATACTCTACAACAGACGCGAACTCACCCAAGGCAGCCGGTTCAACCGTTGCTCTGGCGGAAGGAGCGGAAGGAGCCGCAGGTGCGGCACTTGCCCCCGCCGGGCCACCGGCTGTAGGGCGGGCGGCGGATGCAGCCGCCGCCGGAGCCTGGCTGGCCGGAAGCACCTCCGCCGGCAGGTTAACCCGCGTGCGTGTGCCGCCCAGCAAGCCGGCGCCTGCGCCGGCAACCGGCAGCAGCAGAGAGATCAGCTCCGGCAGAAAGCTGCTGGTCAGCACAGCCACTACATAGCCGGCGGCCGCGTACAGCAACACTTTAGACTTTGTGCTCATTTTCTCACCTCTTGCAGGCTTGCTGCATTTCGCTTAATTCACCGCATCAGGAATGGCGGATTCAGCGAAGATTTTCATAATCATCGGCTGTTCGATATGGCTTGCAAGTACATCTTCACCGAACTGGACAGGCTCAACCTTGCCGCCGAGTGCGCTTTTGACAGCCAGGTACGGGAAGTTAATGCCAGACAGGCAGGAGACATGCAGGCCGCCCGACATCCGCGGATTAATCTCCAGCAGCTTGGGAACAGCGCCGCCATACTTCATCTGAATATTATAATTGAACGGAATCTTGAACGTCTCAGCCACTCTGCGGGCAATATGTTCCAGCTCGGGAATATGCTCCATCACCCGCAGGCGTCCGGTATCCTTGCGCCGGGGAACCGCGGCCAGCAGCCTGCCGTCAGCATCGGCCAGACAATCAATACTGTACTCGTAGCCTTCAAGAAGCTCCATCACCATCAGCTCCGGGAAGGAATCCACACCGGATAGAATACGGTAAGCATCGTCAAAGGAAATATGCTGGGTTACATAGCCGAACAGCTCCTGCAGCGGACTGCGGCTGTTGTTGATAATCCGGAAGCCGAGGCCCCCTTCCGTTTCGGTCGGCTTGAAGCAGACCCGGAGTCCCTTGGCAACCAGATCTTCATATGCTGCCTTGAAATGCTCCGCATTGCTGACTACATGGTACTCCGGAATCTCCATAATCCCGGTTTCCTTAACCTTCTCGTAGAATTTGCCCTTATCCAGCATCATTTCCAGCAGGTCCAGATCACGGCAGACCAGCACCTTCGTACCGATTGCATCAAACTGCGCGGCATGCAGGGCAATATCCATCATGTGCAGGCGGGGAATAAAAATATCAATCTCATTGCGGCGGCAGAAGTCAACGCAGAACTGCACGTATTCAATACCTGTAACCGCGGGTTCCGTTCCGGCGATATCAGCGCCCTGAAGCGACATATGCTTAATATCGGGATGGGTCGCAAAAATCTGTACAGGCACGCCGTCCTCATTGTTGCGGATGAGATTCATATAATGATAAGCCACGGAAAACCAGCGGTTAAAATAAATATTTACCTTTTTCATTGCGGCCCAACTCCCAATGTCGATAGATTATGATAAATCTTCTGCACATAACGCATAATTTCATCCCCCGCGAAGACGCCTCTGCACTCTGTAAAAGGATACTTTAATTTTACTTGAGTCGCCTGCTGCTCGGCAAATATTTCTCCGTGGCAGGGGGCGATGGCGTAGTCGGCGCTTTCCAGCAGGCTTTTATCCAGCAACGAGTCACCGGAGGCCACCATCGGCTCCGAGCGTACGGTGCGCCGTACATGAATGATGGCATCGCTTTTGTTCACGGCCTCAGGCACCACGTACAGCTTACGGCCCTGCAGGGACACTCTCCAGCCTATCCTATGCAGGCGCTCAGACATATGATTAATCTCATCCAACGGAAGGAGGTCCCGGTAAACCATATACGTATAAAATAGCTCGTCGCAGTAACGTTCACTGATAATCCATTCTGTACGCACTACAGACCGGACGATCTGCCTGACTTCCTCCGCTTCAGCTGAATGCTGCAGAACCAGCCTGCCGATATGACTGCGCCATTCCTGGTCAACCACGCCGTTCACAAGAATATTGCCGCCGTTGCTTGTAACCGCATAATCGGGAATGAGCGTCTCCTGGAACAGGTTAATCCGCTTGTATTCCGCAATCGTACGGGTGGTCACCGGCATAAAGATGATGTCTGCCGTAAGCTCCTGCAGCAGCTCCAGCGCCCCGCGCGAAATATACGATCTTGTTACTCCCTCAATAATCTCCGCTGGCACCAGCCCCGGAGTATCCTCGGGAACGCCGAGCGCTCCGAGCGAATAAATCAGGGTCCTGTCCAGATCACTGGCATAGATCATTCTGATTCCCCTCCCCCAAGCGGCTTGATGATTCCGCAGCAGGAATAGGCCAGTCCCGGATATTCCTCAACCGGAACGTCCCGTTCTTCCGCCAGCAGCAGAATGTGGCGCAGATTCGGATTGTCTCTAGTATCGACAATAATTTTCCAGGGTACCCGGCGCAGCAGCACGCGGGTGGTTTCCCCTACACCAGGCTTAATCAGATTGATATTGTCCACTCCGAAGTGCTCCTGCAAGGCCGTAATATCACGCATTCCCCGCCAGGAAATGTCCGGAGGCGAGTCCTCCATCTCTCCGGCAACAGCAACGGCCCCTTCTCTGACAGACGTGAAATAAGGAGTGATGGCATCTATAAATACATTGGAGTAGTCCTGATCCAGCCATTCCTTATAAAATTTCGCGCCATGGAAATCCTCCGGCCCGGTCAGATCGTCCCGCTGCACCGTGCGGCTCAGCAGGCCTGACACCGTTGAATTAAGACAGGCACTGGGAATCAGATAATCCTCCCTTGTTCCAAAGATCCCTGAGCAATGCCCGGGATCGGCCAGTACAGCCAGATCAGCGCTGAGCCTTACCCCGTATCTGCTGTAGAAATCCTCGCAGGATTCGGACAGCACCCTGGTAATTGCCCCCTTGCCTGTCCAGCCGTCAACGAATTGCAGCTTGGCGCCTGCGCCGTGCTGCTGCAGAATATAGCGGATGGCGTTCAGATCAAGTCCTTTACCGCGGATAATGGACACGCTGTAATGCGGCAGCTCCACCCCGAACATTTCGGCGATATAACGTCGGATCAGCACGCCAACCGGCGTCCCTGCCCGGGCCAGAGAGACCAGCACAGTTCCTTCCGTTCCCCGCTGAGCCACAATCAGCTCGGAGACAACGGCAACGGCCCGGGCCACCTTGGCTGCCGATTCCTGCAGCGTTGTCCGGAACAGCCCGATATATTCCTCGGTAGGCCGGTATTCCACCGGCAGCATCTCCGAATAGCTCACCCCGGATTGAATGGCCCTCTCCCGTTCGGCCGTCCCCAGCTCGAGCGGCGCACCGCCGAGATCCTTCAGCAGAAAAGTAACGTCAGACGGGGGATAGCTGCCCATGGGAACCGGCGGATTTATCCGCGGGCCCAGAACGGTGTCCCGGTTATCCGTTTTCATCATCAGCAGCTCCTTCCGCTTCCTCCCGGGGGGCGAGTACAATCAGATGCACCTTGCTTCCGGCAAGCCCCCTCAGAATATCAGTCATCGGTTTAATCCGCCGGCCCGGAACATCACGCTCAAGCAGTACAAAAATATCATCATACTGCCCATACTCAACATTATAAATATAGTTTGTGATTAACGGGTCGCCGGCAGACGGATACCCTGCTGCGCTGCGCACCCCGTAATCCGGCCTGTGCTGCGGATAAATCGGGCTGCGGGTGGAGGACTGATAGAATACGCCCTCTCCCATCTCCGCTGCAATCCGCATCGGCAGGTACATGAATTCGCCGGCCCCCATGACCAGTGTACGGTCGCCTTCACGCAGCGCACGGAGCTTTGCCGCTACCGCGGCAACCTCCCCGTCTATTGCAGCATTGTCACCTGAAGCAAGACCGAAACGCCCGCTAAGCTTCAAATAAGGGGATGCGTTAATCTCTCCGCAGGAATCGGCGGAGGTGACATTAAGCCGCTCAAGGCCGTCTTGTATATACGTAGTCACTACAGGTACTTGGGCATCCTCAACCTGTTGGTCCCTGGCGGCATCGGCATTCAACAGCGGTGTCCCGTTAACCTCAATGTTCCCCCGCAGCAGCGATAGAGCAGTGATCTTAATACCCAGCTCCAGCTCCAAATCCCGGTAGGCCTGGATGTTTGCCGGGCTTCTCCAATCCAGCAGCGAAGCTACCACATACTCCCTGCGCGGAAACTTGGCCTGAATATCACGGATAATGTTGATTGCGGTATTGCCCGTTGTAATCTCGTCATCAACCAGAATGACTGGCTCATTACCGGACAGCAGCTCCGGGTGCAGCGCATAGCACAGATGATCCACCGCGTGGGAGTGCTCCTCCTCAAAGCTGATCACGGAAGTAAGCTCCGGTATATCCTCACGGGTAGTATGAATATAAGACGCTCCGGAAGCAAAAAGGTTGTACATGCTGTGGCCCAGGGCGGTAGCGGTTTCGGCAAAGCCGATAAACACGGCCGGATGCGGAAGGGTAAGCCGGGCTTCCAGCAGCGTGCGGTAAGCTTCCTCGGCATACTCCGGATGAACTAGGCCATGCACTGCCTGATCCAGCAGCTTGTCCATTAAGGTCCCGGAGCCCTCTCCCCCCATGTCACGGTACAGCAGCAGCCCGAGCGCCGCTCCGCTTAGCAGCGGAGTATAGGGATTTACCGGAATATGCTTGCCCAGCACCCTGCTGACAAAAAGGAAAGAACGCTTCTTATTAATCCGGGCAGCCATCGAAAACAGGGAATCAACCGGCATCTGAAACGGGTTAGCCGTCTCTGTTACTGTAACCTGCAGATTGTCGACAATATTAAACGTGTGTATATTCGTTTTCGGGTAGTAAGTAGGCAAAATGCTGTTCTTCATGTAACACCCCGTATACTTGAGATCTTTGTAAAATGCGCTTCGCCCAGTTCAAATGCGGCTTGATTTCATTCATCTTGTTAAAATATTCACTTTTAAACACGCCGCGGCTGCCGTTATTGCTCTCAACGATGCTCAGCGCATCCACATATTCCTCATGCCGGACCGAATACATGGCCTGTACAGGCCTGAGGTGGGACGGATGGATAATCGTCTTGCCTACAATGCCGTTTTCTTTGTCCAGCCTGACTTCACGGATCAGCCCTTCTGCTGCGCTGTGGTAATAGCCCGCTGCCCGCTCCGGCCTGCCAAAGGGTTCTTCAAAAGGCAGCGTACGCAGCTGCGGACGGAGAGCACGCTGCCCTTTATGGCCGAAATACTCCCACACCGGTCCAGAAATGACATACCCCTCCTCCATTCTGCCGAATATATTGAGGATTTCCGAGATGCAGTCCCGGACGGGTGCAAGCTCATAAATGCTGATCTCCGGGCTGCGGCGCAGTCCGAACAGGCTGGAGAAGTCGGTTGCCCCTATTCTTACATTGAGTACATAATCGCGGTAGTCGCCCAGCAGATTTCGGATCGCCAGCAGACTGTCAAGCCGGCTTTCCCGGTATATAATCGGCGCGCTCTCCAGAATCGGCATGCCGTACAGAACGGGTGTATTATAACCGCGTGAGCTGTTGTAATCGGCAATAGCCTCAAAGAAATTGGCCCCGTTCTCAGCCGTGAATTTAGGGAAGACAAACCCGGTAAGCATCGTTATCAGCGGACCCAGCCGGAAGATCAGCTGCTGCAGCTGCACAGGATTCCGCACGCGGATAAAGATCAGCGGAAGGCTGTTGCCAGGATCAGGCTCATTCTCTGTATAAGCGGCCAAGAAGGACAGATGCCTTACCACAGACTCCTCGGCAAATTGGACCTCCCCGTCACCAATGGCATCTTCAAGGTCCATAATGACTGTCACAAGACCTGATGCCCTCAGCTTCAGGATATCTTCTGCGATACTGGTGCGGGTAGCCGGCATATACAGCGCTGCACCAACCGCATAGGCCAGCAGCTCCTTGCCGGAATATTGATTAAATGTAACAGGCGGAGAGTAGAATAATGACGTTTCTTGTTCCTTAGTCAGGTAATCGAAATATCTCAAAGGCCGTTCCCCCTATTAGTTGTGCAAAACCAGGCAAAACAATAATAGAATGGCCTCTCCTTATAAAGAGCAGCAGAACCGCTTAAGCCGTCCTGTCGGGGACGGCTGCCGGTTTTCTCAAATACAAGCAAAGGCCATACTATTACATATACGATTACCGGACAATGAGGCCTGCACCTTCCCTGCGAAGGCCTCCCACCCATGGAACTCTGACTATTAAGCTTGTTTATCCATCTCCTTCTTCTTCTTGGCAGCACTATACAGCATAGTTCCTGCAAAGACTGCAATCAGAACGGTGAAGAAAATTGCGTGCGGCAGCTCATATCCGAAGGCCCCGGCAAGCATCTTGCCGGCAATAATGGCAATCAGCAGGAATGCCGCCTGCTCCAGCTCAGGGAATCTCGCAATCAGCTTGAGGAATACCTGCGCCACTCCGCGCATCATCAATACGCCGAGAATACCGCCCAGGAACAGCACCCAAACTTCGCTGCTAAGACCGAAGGCTGCAATTACACTGTCAATACTGAAGGCAATATCCATTAATTCAACAAGCAGTACCGTCTTCCAGAAGGAGGCGCCTTTATTCTCGGTATGTCCTTCTTCTCCGCTGCCCTTAAATAATCCTTTATAAGCAATGTAAAATAGATACAGGGCCCCCAAAACTTTGACCAGTGTAAACTCGATCAGATAGGTGCCGAGTCCGATCGCCAGGAATCTGAAGATATACGCACCCAGAATCCCGTAAAAGAGCGCCTTCTTCTGCTGTTCCTTCGGCAAATGCCGTACCATTACCGCGAGTACGAGCGCGTTATCAGCAGAGAGCAGGCCCTCCAGCAGAACCAGACTGCCGATAATCCCCCAGCTCACCGGATCAGACAGCGTTGCTGCTATATCGCCCCAGGAGAAGAAATGACCGTAATTGTCGCTGATGCTTCTAAAAAACTCACTTAACCAACCCATCCATAATGCGCCTCCGCAAAATATAATTATTTACTGCCCGCTACCCAGCGCAATCCCCAGCCGTAGGCCTGGTCCATTTCCCTGTGGCCGCCAAAATATTGCACAAGCCGCTCGATACTGAACGTCTCATCGCCGACGTTCTGTATAAGCGCAATCGCACACATTCCTTTACGGTTGTTATGCTCGTCCAGATTCACAATGATATCCGGCCCGTCATCCTGATGAATGGTAACGACGCCATCCGCTTCAGACCAGTGGGTAACTCCCTGATAGATAAATGAAAAAATTAAAACCCGTCTGATTTCGGCAACCTTGCTGCCGTTAATCCGCAGGTTCTCGCCTGATTTCACCGAGCCTGTCCGGTCGTCTCCATCAAGCATAATATAAGGAGCCTGCTGAAGATGGCCAAACGCATTGCCGAGCGCCTGGACAACGCCCTTTCTGCCGTCCTTTAATTCATACAGGCAGGCAAGATCCAGATCTACGCCGCCTTTGCGGCTGAATAATCCCCCGCCCTGCCTCTGGTTCCAGTTCAGATTAATCAATATTTCACCAAGGCCGGAGGCCGATTTCTTGAGATTAATCGAATCTCCCTTCTTCTTCAGCTCAATCTTCTTCAAGTTAAGATTAAGCGGCGGCGCCGGGGGTGTTGGCGGTGCCGGAACCGGCGCAGGCGGTGGTACAGGCGCAGGCCGTGGTGGTACAGGCGCCGGACGCGGCGGCGGATTCTCCGCCTTTGGAGGAGCCGGCTCGTCTTCCACCTCAATGCCGTAATTGCTGCATAACGCCTTTAGTCCGCCTTCAAAACCGGCTACAATGGCGCTAAACTTCCAGTCTGCGTTATATCTATATAATTCTCCTACTACAACAGCCGTTTCTACAGAGAAATGATTTCCAAGATTACATCGCATGATTTCCTCGCCAGTGATCCGGTTCAGAAGCCGGAAGTAGGCATCGCTCATTTGCCCGAATGTCTGCCTGCGGCTCTCACCGTTATACAGGGTAATTGCAAATGCGATCCTCATCGTTCCAGAGGGGACCTTGTCCAGTTCAATTTCGAAGTGCTTCAGGCCGCTTGATCCGCTAGCCGGCATATCCTTATAGCGGATAAAGGGCGTAACCGGATTATTATAAAAGATCAGGTCATCATCACTGCTTACCTTCGCCTGTGCTCCCAGCAAAAATGCGGAAGCATCAATTTCCATATCAGCCGGAGCACGCCAGCTGATCTCTGCGATCAGAGACCCCAGTCCGGGATTTCCGCGCGTCAGATCGACCTTCTGACCTTTCACTGCCTCTATGCTCATATGCTTAAACCACCTTTAAACATTAGCTGTAAGTTACGGCTAGGAGTGTATATTTCTTAAATAAATTCGATATGATTTAAAAAGGGCAGGATCACTGGGGATCCCGCCTTTGAAGCGATAAAGCTGTTATTGCTATTGCGCGTCAAGTCCATAGTTCCGGCACAATGCCGCCAGTCCTCCGGTAAAGCCGCTGCCTACGGCCTGAAACTTCCAGTCCGCGCCATGGCGGTAAAATTCACAGAATACAACTGCCGTCTCTGTCGAGAAATCTTCACCGAGATCGAACCGCAGCACCTCACGTTCGCTTACAGCATCTACCACACGCACGAATGCATTGGAGACCTGTCCGAAATTCTGGGCACGGCTCTCCGCATCATAGATGGTTACTGTAATGCCGACACGCTGAATCTGAGCCGGGACCTTGCTGAAATCAACAACAATCTGTTCATCATCGCCGTCGCCGGCACCGGTCCGGTTATCACCGGTATGCGTCACAGAGCCTGCACCGCCGCTCGGATTGTTGTAGAAAACAAAGTCATCCTCGCCCTTGGCCTTGCCGTCTTGATGCAGCAGGAATGCAGAGGCATCCAGATCGAAATCCTTACCGCCGCTGTATTTATTCGTATCCCAGCCCAGTCCGACTACCACCTTCGTCAGACCCGGATTAGTTTTGGTCAGGTCAATCCGCTGTCCTTTGGAAAGACTGATTGTCACCGGCTATACCCTCTTTCCTGATTTATTGCAGTCCGTAGTCGCGGGTAAGGCCAGCCAGGCCGTCCTTGTAGCCGCTGCCGATTGCACTAAATTTCCACTCGCCGGCATTGCGGTACAGTTCGCCGACAACAACGCCAGTTTCGATAGAGAAGTCTTCGCCGAGGTCAAAGCGGATCAGCTCTACATTGCTTTCTTCGTTCACGATACGCACATAAGAACGGGAGACCTGTCCGAAATTCTGGCTTCTCTGCTCAGCTTCATAAATGGTAATGGTGAAAGCTACCTTCTCAACATCAGCAGGGATGTTCTTCAGGTCAATATCAATTACTTCGTCATCGCCTTCACCTTCGCCGGTGCGGTTATCGCCGGCATGAACCACAGAGCCGTTCTCATTCTGCTTATTATTGAAGAAGATAAAGTTGGTTTCTTTGTCCACTTTACCGTTTGCGTTAGTCAGGAATACGGATACATCAAGGTCAAAGTCCTTGCCGCCATCATACTTGTTGGTGTCCCAGCCGAGACCTACTTTAATTTTGGACAAGCCCGGGTTAGTTTTCGTCAGATCGATCTTTTGCCCTTTGGATAAGTTAATGGCCATGGATAAAAACCTCTCTTCTAATAGAATTATTGAATTTAGATATATCGTTCAGCCAGTTGATTGATATGTGCTGCATGGGCGCCTTCACCGATGGCCGCGAATTTCCATTCCTCGCCGTGGCGGTAGAGCTCCCCGCAAATAAGTGC
Organism: Paenibacillus sp. PastM-3; assembly: GCF_029893965.1. Taxonomy (GTDB): domain Bacteria; phylum Bacillota; class Bacilli; order Paenibacillales; family Paenibacillaceae; genus Paenibacillus_AQ. The sequence continues at coordinate 225,059 of NZ_JARXXP010000004.1, read as the reverse complement.
CGTAAAGCCTGTGTAATTGTCAGTCAGGTTAAACCGCACCAGTTCATTATTGCCGGATGCGTTGATAATTCGGATATAAGCCGATTTGATCATTCCGAAATCCTGCTTGCGGTTGACGGCATCATAGATATTCACGACTACGAGAACCCTGTGCACATCGGAAGGAATCGCCTTCAGATTAACCTTGATCTGCTCGTCGTCACCCTCACCGTCGCCGGTCAGGTTATCACCCGAGTGGACAACCGAATTATTCGAATTCTGTTTGTTATGGAAGCATACCAGATTCGTTTTGTTCAGCAGCTTGCCGCCTTCGCTCAGCAGAATGGCCGAAGCGTCACAGTCCACGTTGGCCTGCTTCTTCACCCCGAAGAATCCGCGCGCAGGCTCAGCCGGGTCCCAGCCCAGGCCTACAACAACATTAGTCAGTCCGGCATTTCCTTTAGTAAGATCAATCTTCTGTCCTTTTACGAGATTAATTCCAGCCAACTTTAAGTACCTCCGTTCCCAAAAAGAATCACAGCCTGCAAGTCCAGCCTGAGGTTGTTCTATCAGTGATACGGTCCAGCTTCCCTTTCGTTTCAAAGAGTCCGATAAAAGATCCGCTCCTCTTAAAGGCTGAATTCACCCGGGTTAAGTCCCAGCACCGCGCAAATGTTACGGACAATAGCCTTCTCGTTCTCGTCAAAATCACCGTCAGCCGCTCCGATCGCCGAGCAGACGCCTACAATGACACGGCCGACATCCGGCTTGCCAGTGAATTTGCCGATTGCCTTAAGCGCTTCCTGCTTGCCGATTTCCGGAGAGAAGTCAAAATTGCTGACATAAAAATTGAACTGGGTAATCACATCTCTCATATCAAATACCTTGAGTTCGTTGCTGAGGTTCATATAGCCGGCCATCTTGTTCTTCTCGGCTTCCTCGATCTTGCCGTCAGCAGCAGCCACCAGGGCACAGCCGGCAACTACCGCATTCATGAAATCTTTATTTTTAAATTTCTTAACCTGTTCAGTCAGTCCGTTTTTGGTGGTGTTCAGCCAATTTTTGAAAGTGCTCATTATTTTCTCCTTCTATCATTTAATGATGATAAACATAAAGATAGCAGAGAGCCTCCTCCCCGTCATTTCGACAGATATTTGCTGTATTCATCAGCATTCAGCCTACCACTCTAATATAACCGATTGAATTGTAATATTCTAGTTTTCCAGATTTTCACAGCACCTTGGAGAGAAATTCGCGGGTACGCTCATGGGACGGGCTGCCGAACAGCCGCTCCGGCGCTCCCTCCTCTACTATGACTCCTTGCTCCATGAACAGAACCCGGTCCCCTACTTCACGGGCAAAGCCCATTTCATGCGTAACTACAACCATCGTCATCCCTTCACGGGCCAGGTCCTTCATGACCGCAAGCACTTCGCCGACCATTTCCGGATCAAGCGCCGACGTAGGCTCATCGAAAAGCATGATCTTGGGCTCCATCGCAAGCGCCCGGGCAATAGCCACACGTTGTGATTGTCCGCCGGACAGCGAAGCCGGGTACACCTCCGCCTTATCGCTTAGCCCCACCTTCTGGAGCAGCTCCAGCGCCTTCTGCCGAGCTTTATCCTCAGGCCATTTACGGACCTTCACAGGAGCCAGCATAATATTCTCGATCACCTTTTTGTGCGGAAACAGATTGAACTGCTGAAACACCATGCCAACCTCTGTACGGATATCGTTAATCCTTGTGTTTTTGTCCATCAAGGAGGTGCCTTCAATGATAATATCGCCGCCCTGCGGCTTCTCAAGCAGGTTAAGACAGCGCAAAAAGGTCGACTTGCCCGAGCCTGAAGGCCCGATAACCACTACAACCTCACGGCTGTGAATATCTGCATTAATATCGGTCAGCACCTGGTGTGCCCCAAAAAATTTATCTAAATGTCTAACTTTGATGATAGGCTCCATACAAGATTACACCTTCCGTTCAATATAATTGAGCAGCTTGCTGAGGGAGTAAGTAAGAATGAAGTAGATAAGCGCTGCAGTCAGGTACGGCTCCCAAATCCGCAAATATTGGCCTTTCATGGTGTTGCTCCAGAACATGATTTCAGGCGCCGCCACCAGAGCCAGCAGGGAGGAATCTTTGACCAGGACGATGAATTCATTCCCGAAGGCCGGAACCATGCGCTTGATCGCCTGCGGCAGAATAATAAACCGCATCGCCTGCCATTTGGTCATGCCCAGTGACAGGGCTGCTTCACGCTGTCCGGGATCGATGGACTGGATGCCTGCCCGGAAAATCTCTGCGGAATAGGCGGCAGAGTTCAGGGAGAGCGCTACGAAGGAGGTCATCAGGACATTAGTTGTCCCGTATAAGGCTGGAATCAGCCCGAAGTGCACGATCAGAATCTGCACATACAGCGGTGTCCCCCGGAAAAAGTTGATATAGGAATGAAACGGCCAGCGGTAGATGGCCTTTGGCGCCATTTTGCCGAACCCGATGCCCAGTCCCAGGATAGAGCCGATCAGGATTGATACAATCGATACCCCGATCGTAAACAGTGTCCCTCTTAAAAAGACAGGTAAATAATGCACAATGATGTCAAATCTGAAGTCCATAGAACTCGTCCCTTCTCTTCTGCTTCTTTCTTGTCTCTCTTTAGCTTTCTTCAAAAAAAGAAGCATGCGCAATAGCAATCATTACGCATGCTTTGATGTTAACCGGGTAATGCTTATTCCGCATTCAGCAGTGCAGCCGTATCCGGCTCTTCACCGAACCATTCTTTATAAATTTCCGCATATTTGCCGTTCTCGATAACCGTTTTGATGGCCGGGTCTAGCTTAGCCTTCCATTCGCTGCCCTTAGGATACAGGACACCGTAATATTCTGAACCGAAGTTTTCCTTATCCAGGATACCTACCAGCTTCTCCTTCGGGTTGTTCTTGATATATTCATTTACGATTGCAATATCAGCCACGACCGCATCCGCACCGCCTGCATTCAATTCCATCAGTGCCACTGCGTTACTGTCAAAGCGCTTCAGATTCGTATTGTCGACACCCATAATACCGCTCATCAGATCATCGGCAGTTGTTGCGCCCTGTACGGCCACAACCTTATCCTTCAGATCCAGGGCACTCTTGATGTCACTGCCTTCCTTAACCATGATCATATTGGTAGATTCAAAATAAGGAATGGAATAATCGTAGGTTTCCTTACGCTCGTCTGTAATGGATACCGAGGACACGCCAGCCTGATATTCCGTTCCCTGCTGAACGCTGGTGAGCATTGTATCCCAGCCGGTATTGGTGATAGTGTATTTTACTCCGGCCTCTTCCATTACCGCCTCAATGAAATCAATATCAAATCCCTTGATTTTGTCCGTATCCATATACTCCATTGGCGCGTAGCTTGCATCGGTGGCAATTTTGATGGTCTCTCCCGCAGCTGCATTACCGCCCGCGTCGTTATTTGAGCCGCAGCCCGCCATTGTCAGCACAAAGCATGCAGCCAAAGCTGACATAGCCCACTTTTTCCCGATCCCCATTCTCCAATCCCCCTACTATTTTTGTAAAATACTTATAGAGATTTTATCAGATTAAAGCAATGGTGACAATTAACTTTTCTCCAATATGTTAGTTTATATTACATGTTATCAAGGAATTGTAACATTTCCTGCTCTATTTGCTGACTGCAGTTAAGCTGGAGGGTATCAGAAACACAAAAAAGGCTGTCTCCGAAAGAGACAGCCTCGTATCCTTGCAATTTTATGGCTGATTAGAAAGTCAGATCACCGTCATAGGAAGCGATCATCCGGTATAGCTCAGGACGGCGGTCACGGAAAATCCCCCACTCAATCCGCCCGACCTCAAGCGCGTCCAGATCGAATTCACTGACCAGCACCGCCTGTTCATCGCGTCCGGCTTCAACAACCTTGTTGCCCTGCGGGCCGGCAATGAAAGAGGAGCCGTAGAAGTTGATGCTGGACTCTTCGTCGCTCTCCTCACCGATCCGGTTGGAAGCAACCACAGGAATCAGATTAGCCGCCGCATGTCCCAGCATGCAGGTCTGCCAGTGATCCTTGGAATCAATTGAGCCATCCTGCGGCTCTGAACCGATGGCCGTCGGGTAGAACAGAATCTCCGCTCCCATCAGGCTCATGACGCGTGCCGCTTCCGGGTACCACTGATCCCAGCATACACCTACCCCGATTTTGGCATAGCGGGTATTCCAGACCTTAAAGCCGGTGTCACCCGGATTGAAGTAGAACTTCTCCTCGTATCCAGGGCCGTCCGGAATATGGCTCTTGCGGTATTTGCCCAGCACTGTACCGTCGGCATCAATGACTGCCAGCGAATTGTAGCGCGCGTAGTTCTTTTTCTCATAGAAGCTGATCGGCAGCACTACCTGCAGCTCTTTGGCAATCGCTTTGAAATGGTTCACTGCCTTATTGTTCTCAAGCTCGGTTGCATACGCGTAATAGTCGGATTTCTCCTTCTGGCAGAAATACGGGGTTTCGAACAGCTCCTGAAGCAGAATAATCTGTGCTCCCTGCGCCGCCGCTTCCCTTACCAAAACCTCAGCCTTGCGGATATTTTCATCAATGTCACCGGAACAGCTCATTTGTGTTGCGGCTACTGTTACTTTTCTCACTATTTCAGTCCTCCTTGCTAATTCAGTTATTCCCGTGCAGGCATCTGCTGGGTGGTGCAGTGTACATTTCCGCCTTCGCCGATTACAGCCATACCATTCACAGTACGGATTCTGCGGTCCGGAAACAGGGCTGCGAGCTGCTGCTCGGCAAGCTTGTCCGTCTCAGCTGCCGTACCGCCGAACACCGGCAGAATGATGCCGCCGTTCACGAAATAGAAATTCAGATAGCTGAGCGTGAGCCGGCTGTCTTCATAATCGACACGCGGGGGCTGCTGAATCCGGATAATCTCCAGCTTGCGCCCTTTGGCGTCCACCGCATTCTCCAGAATACGCAGATTCTCCCGGGTTATTTCGTAGTTCTCATCTTCTTTATCATCGCAGACCTGGATAATTACCTTGCCGGGTGCAGCGAAGCAGGCAACATTGTCGACATGGCCGTCGGTTTCGTCACCGCTGAGGCCTCGTTTCAGCCAGATAATGGACTCTGTACCGGTATACTGGCGCACATACTCCTCAATCTCTGAGCGGCTCAGCTCCGGGTTGCGGTTGGTATTAAGCAGACACTCCTCGGTAGTAATCAGCGTTCCCTCACCGTCAGTATGGATGGAACCGCCCTCCATTACCAATGGTGCATCAAAACGCTCAACCTGCAGGGATTCCAGGATCTGGGGGGCCACTGCATCATCAAGATCCCAAGGCATATATTTGCCGCCCCAGGCATTAAACTTCCAGTTCACCCCGGCAAGCTTTCCGTCCTCCGCAACAACAAAGGTCGGCCCGTTATCACGCAGCCAGGCATCATTGTGCCGGACCGGCAGCAGGGTAACATTTGCGCCAAGATTAAAAACCTCTACCGCTTCCAGCTCCTCAGGGTTTACAATTACTGTAACTGGCTCAAACTCGGCAATTGCCTTTATAATTTCAGCATACCCTTCGCTTACTGATTCGTAATTATCCGGGAACACCATGGAGGCTTGCACCGGCCAGGAAATGAAAGTCCGTTCATGCTTCTCCCATTCCGCCGGCATTGTATAGTTTAACTCTTTAGGATACATTCGTTAGATACCTCTATCAGTTAGATTTGAAGCAGCCTGCACATGCAAAAATGCTCCTTACCCATCATACAATAATATAGGGGTACGCTCAAATGGCATAATTCTGCATGTTTTCACATATACGCCGTACTCTATTATTGACCAACGTTAAATTATGTATAATACTGGAAGATGTATATTTATTACCGGTTCCACAGCGTGAAAGGTGGTTATCATTTGGAAGCTGGATCCACGATCCTTACAGAGCTTGAAGATTATATGAAGCGTGAAGCTCTAACCATATCTAAATTTGCCGCGCGTTCCGGAATGAATTCCGGCACACTCAGTAACGTCATTCAGGGTCACCGCCCAATTGCCATGCAGCAGCTGGACCGGATTACTCTGGCCATGAATCTGCCTGAAGGGTATTTCTATGAACTGTACGTTGATAACTATATTATAAACGGGGCCCCAGACTGGCGGCGGATCGGACCACTGCTTCAGCGCTGTGCGGATCTGAATAAGCTGGAGGCGATCCACCGCATAGTCCAGCACATTATGGACAAGCTGATCTATGCCCCGATGTTGTTTGATACGGCAGAAGAGCTGTACGCCCAGGGACGTTTGGCGGCCGCTGCCCTTATGTATGAGAGCGTCGCCGAAGGTGAACGGTTCCAGCATTCTGAACGTCTGGCGCTTTGCCGGTACAGACTGTTTACCATCGGACTGGGTGATAGCCAGGAAGCCAATCTCCATGCTGCCAATCAGTTCGAGCCCTATGTAGAACGCCTGGATGAAGCCGACCAGCTTGATGCGCTCAAGCATCTGGCTGATGTGTTCGCCTCCCTGCACCGCTGGGAAAAGGTCGATGAGCTCGCCGAACTCCTCGGGCAAAAGGCCAGTCTGCAATACAAGCACCTCAAACAGGAATCCAGGCAGAAGCAGCCGGGCCGGCCGCTGATTTACTATATATTATATGCTTATTTATCCAAAGCCGGAGTCTGCGATGAACGCGGTGATTATCAGAAGGCTTTGTATTACACCTCATTATACAGTGATGTAAGCTGGATTAAGCCACCTTTAAGCCAGGAAGAGCAGCGGGTTGTCGATCAGTTCCAGGAGTGGGCCCATGCCAACACCTATTTATACCGGCTGATGTCCGGAGAGGTTGAGGTGCTGCCTGAGTACATCAGCTATATCGAGAACAAGGAGAATGAAATCCCTTCGGCCTTGTACAAAATCATTCAGGCTGCTAACCGTTACGAATTCGACATCGATGAGATTCTGGAGCGGTTCAGAAATCACAGGGCCTACCGGGAACAGCAAAGCCGCCTGGGGAAGTTCACGCAGCAATTAACCGGCGACAGGCATACACGGTTTATGACGGAGCTGGCATTGTATTATTTAAGACACAATAATTTTGCTGCTGGCTTCCATTACCTATTAGAAGGTTTGGAATCATCTGTTATTATAAAAAGTGACTCCAATATCGTCAGATGCGTCGGAATTTTCGAAAAATACCGGCCGTCCGCCTTGCCGGAGCACATTCAGAGGTATACAAATTCGATGAGCGAGGTGTACAGAATCAATGAAAAAAAAGATGGCCCTCTTAATGTCACTAACTAGCTTAGCAATTGTATTGGTCTCCACCAGCAATGTTATTGAAGCAATATATCAGCCACTTACACATGGCTGGGGAGGATAATTATACTTAATGCAGCCCATTCCATACGTCTTCCGGCGTTCTGATGAATGGTTATGAAAGTCCTGTAATAAACATAAAGAGGGGCCGTGCTAATGTACGGCCCCTCTTTATGTCCGGCATGCAAGGCTCAGCTTTCTCACCAAGCCTTGCAGCGAACGTTTTTTTACAGTTGAATTTGCTTTAAGGTGTTTCCGTCAAAATCCTGAATCGTAAATACCCCGTCAGCCAGAATTCCGTAAGAATGCGGGTTATTCTCTTTGGGCAGCGCAATAGATCCAGGATTCAGCACGTAAATCCCTTCCTTTACCTCTGCTACCGGAAGATGCGTGTGCCCCTGGATAAAAATATCACCCGGCGCGAGCGGCGGCAGCTGGTCAATACTGAACCCATGGCCGTGGGTGGCGTAAATTTTCCTGCCCTCATGAAGGATCAGCACATAATCCCCCATCATCGGGAACTGCAGCAGCAGTTGGTCAACCTCGGCATCACAATTTCCGCGTACAGCAACCAGTGATTTGCCGTAGGCGTTAAGCCGGGTGGCCACCCCCTGAGGGTCATATCCCTCCGGCAGCGGATTACGCGGGCCATGATACAAGAAATCACCAAGAATAACAAGCGTATGCGGCTGCTCCTCTTCAGCCTTGGCCAAAGCCCGTTCCAGCCAATGAAGCGAGCCGTGAATATCGGAGATAAACATTAATTTCATGGCGCAGACTTCCCTTCCTTATAATTCCTTCTCATTGTTATCTTATCTCTCCCTGCAGGAGCATGCAAAACAGGACGCCGTCCGGCGCCCTGCTGCTTATCTGATTATCCGGCTCAATTAGGCAGGTTGGAAGAGCCCATCAGATAACGGTCTACTTCGCGGGCGGTCTGACGCCCCTCCTGAATCGCCCAGACTACAAGGCTCTGTCCGCGGCGCATGTCTCCGGCTGTGAACACACCTTCGATATTGGTGACCTGCACTCCGAATTCAGCCTTGGCATTGGAGCGCTCATCACGCTCAACTCCGAGCTGATCCAGCAGGGTGTCTTCCGGTCCGGTGAAGCCCAGTGCCAGCAGTACAAGCTGCGTCTTGAGCACTTCCTCACTGCCCGGAACCTCCTGCGCCACCATCCGGCCCTGCTCGTTACGGACCCACTCAATGCGCACCGTATGCAGCTCCTGCACATGTCCGCCGTCATCGCCGGCAAAACGCTTCGAGGATACGAGATAGCGGCGCGGGTCTTCCTTATATAGAGCCGCTGCCTCATGCTGGCCGTAGTCTACCTTCAGCACCTTGGGCCATTCCGGCCAAGGGTTGCCCGGCTGGCGGGTCAGCGGGGACTGCGGCATAATCTCCAGCTGAATTACGCTGCGGCAGCCGTGGCGGATGGAAGTCGCCACACAGTCCGTACCGGTGTCACCGCCGCCGATGACAACAACATCCTTGCCTGCCGCAGACAGGTATTCGCCGTCGTCCAGACCGGAATCGAGCAGACTCTTCGTGTTCAGCGTCAGGAACTCCATCGCCTGGTGGATTCCGCGCAGTTCGCGGCCCTCGATCGGCAGGTCACGTGCCTGCGTCGAGCCGCCGCACAGCACAACCGCATCATTCTCATCCCGCAGCTGTGAGGCGGCAATATCCCTGCCGATCTCTGTCCGGGTTACGAAGGTGATGCCTTCAGCGGCAAGCAGATCCACCCGGCGCTGAACGGTCTTCTTATCCAGCTTCATATTCGGAATTCCGTAGGTCAGCAGTCCGCCGATCCGGTCAGCCCGCTCGTAGACGGTTACCGTATGTCCGGCTTTGTTGAGCTGGGCGGCGCAGGCGAGTCCAGCGGGACCGGAGCCGACTACGGCTACCCGCTTGCCTGTGCGTACCAGCGGGGGCTCGGGAACAATCCAGCCTTCGGCAAAGCCGCGGTCGACAATGGAGCGTTCAATCGTCTTGATCGTGACCGGGCTGCCGTTCATTCCTACAGTGCAGGCACCTTCGCACGGGGAAGGACAGACACGTCCCGTAAATTCCGGAAAGTTGTTCGTCTTATGCAGCCGCTTGAGGGCAACCTGCCAGTTGCCGCGGTATACGAGGTCATTCCATTCGGGAATCAGATTATGCAGCGGACAGCCTGAGGCCATCCCGGAGAGCAGGCGTCCCACATGACAGAACGGTGTTCCGCAATCCATGCAGCGGGAGCCCTGCTCCTTCAGTTTGTCTTCATCCATCGGCAGCAGAAATTCATCCCAGTTCTTAATACGCTGCAGCGGCTCGCACTCTGCGGCCGTCTGCCGCTGATATTCCATAAATCCGGTTGCTTTACCCATTCCTAGTCATCCTCCGAGTTTCTCTGATTGGCCGCCGTTAACATCATAGAAGCGGCATTGTTGCCCATTCGGCGCCAAAAAGATGGTTACTCTTTGTCACCGGCTGATCATTTGATACTGTAAAGCAGCAAAGTAGTGCCTATATATTATCATTGATCTTTTGCCGCCTAAATGAGCAATGTCACTTTTTTAATTAAAATTACGGGGATGGGTAAAGCAGGTTATGACAGCCTTAACGGGCTTTTACCAGATTATATACCGAGCCGAATATGCCGAGCAGAATGCCGGTTACCGGAAATACGACCCAGTTAATATCCCAGCGCTCGAAAACAAAGCCGCTAATCAGAAAAATGCAGGTAGCCAGCGGCCAGACAATAGAAGCGATTGAGCCCATGACGCGCTTTTCTTCTTTCTTTTCAGGAGAAAGCTCGGTGTGCTCACCTTCTTTAAGCAGAAAGCTGAAGCTCTCCTTGATCGTTCCGTAATAGATGAACAGAAAGACCGCCAGTGCGATGAGCAAGAGCATAATAGCTGCACCATAAGCCGTAGTGTCATCACTGACAGCCGCCCAGACAATAACCAGAACCGGTGATACTACACAAAGACAAATACCAAGGGTCAGCGACAAGGTATAGGTGGGAGTAAATGCACGGCTGCGCTGCTCAAGCTCGGTCCGCAAAAAATAAGGCAGATTAAAACCCTTTTGCAAATATTTATATTTGTCCATCATAGAGCTGCTGTAAATAAAGAGGCCGACCGCAAAGGCTATCAGCACCAGCAGGATACTTACACCAATCATGCTGGCGGCATCCTCCGAGAGCACACCGCGCAGAAAGCCGAACTCAGCAAGGGTAACAAGAACCATAAGCAGCGCAGGACCGATCATACAGAGCATGACTCCGACCCCCACCATGAAGCCGGCCTTCTTCTTCGCCACCGTGTAGCTCCAGGTATCCTCGGGCGCAAGCAGCGGAAGCAGCGTATCCTCTCCACCCTTGGCCAGTTCAAGCTCTTCAATCAGCTCATCAATGTTCCCGAATTCAGAAATGACGATTCCAACTGCTTCGTTTTCTGATTTCCCCTCTTTTTTGAGCTCATGATATTTCTCCTCCATATTGGCAAGCAGGTCCTGCTTCAGATTGAATGTCTGCTCTGTCCTGGGCAGGGAAGCGAACATATTATTCAAATATGCGGCTATTGTATCCATGTCACTACAGCTCCTTTATAAATTTATTAACAACCTCTTGCGTGACCTTCCATTCTGCACATTTCTCCCGGTAGTAAGCCAGACCCTGCGGCGTAATGCGGTAATAGGTGCGTCTCTTCCCAAACGTCTCATCCAGAAAAAAAGAGTCGATATATCCGTTCTTCTCAAGCCGGGTGAACGCGGAATAAAGGGTGGTTTCCTTCATCACATACTTCTCGTCTGACAGCTTCCTGATGTTCTTGGATATTTCATATCCGTAAGATTCGCCATCAAGCAGCATGTAGAGAATAAGCGTATCATTGTATCCCCGTATAACATCACTGCTGATCAAGATTTGTCCTCCTTAGCGGTTTGCTTTTACTTCATCTGTCGTAGTAATCGAATTGTAGCACAGTTACTACGACAGGTGAAGTACTTTTTCCATAAAATAGGCTTGTATAGGCAAAAAAAAAAAAAACGGATGCCCCTCCTTATTCAGGAGCGGCATCCGTTGATTGTTTATCAAAGCTTGTAGAATGTATAGCTACTGCTGTACAGCGAGTACAACCATACCTGTCCCCCCGACTGTGAGCTTCCCGCCAGCAAGCCTCGGGGCCAGCTCTTCGCCGAACAGTATGCTCCATTCGCCAAGAGCAGGCAGCTTCAGGGAAGCGCCGTCCGGATTAGCATTATAGAGCACATACAGATGCTCTGCAGCATCCCCGCCGGCATGCCCGCGCAGTGTATAGGCAACTGCACCGGCCGGCGCCTGCTCAAACATCAGTGACGCCCGGATTTCCTCTGCTGTGCGCAGCCGGAAGGCCGGGTGCGCCTTGCGCAGCGCTATCAGCCGCCTCATGTATGCAACATCAGCGGCATGCGCAGCACAGCGCTCCCAATCCATCCAGTTGACCTCTACCGGCGACTTATAGCTGTTCTCGACTCCGCCTTTGGTGCGCATAAATTCCTGACCTGCGTGCAGGAACGGGATTCCCTGGCTGGTCAGTACCATTGCTGATGCGAGACGGTGCATTGCTGCCCGGTCCGAATCACTCTCTCCCTTGGTGGACAAGACGATTTTGTCCCAGAGCGTGTGGTTATCATGACACTCCACAAAATTCACACATTGCTGCGGCTCATCAGCAAACTGCCCCGCTTCCTGTCCATGGACTACGCCTCCCGTAATGCCGGTCTTGACGGCCTGCTCAAGGCCGCTTTTGCCGCTGACAAATCCCCGCTCCTCATAGCGGAAAATATTACCCTTCACCGCATCGCGGAAGCCGTCGTTGAAATGCCCGATCCCAGGCAGCAGATCCGCGTTGCTCTGACTGGCCAGCTTCTCGGGTGCCAGCTCGGTGTCCATGATCCACCCCTCGCCGATCGTCATAATCGAAGGGTCCATGTCGTCTAGCCGACGGCGGATCTCCTGCATCGTCCCTACATCCATCAGACCCATCAGATCAAAGCGGAAGCCGTCGATATGATATTCCTTCGCCCAGTACAGGACGGATTCCACGATAAAGCGGGAAACCATCAGCCGCTCGGTGGCAACATCATTTCCGCAGCCCGAGCCGTCCGACAGGCTGCCGTCCGGCTTATAGCGCAGATAGTAACCGGGAACCAGCTTCGTGAAGTTCACGCGGAAGCCGTCGTATACATGGTTGTAGACGACATCCATTATGACACGCAGCCCGCGGTCATGCAGCGCCTGTATCATCGTCTTCAATTCACGGATACGCACAGCCGGTGCATATGGATTAGTGGCATAGGAGCCTTCGGGCGCATTATAATTTTTGGGATCGTATCCCCAGTTATAGTGGGGCTGATCCAGCTTCGTTTCATCAACACTCTCTGTCGCATAATCATAAATCGGCAGCAGCTGCACATGCGTTACCCCGAGACCGGCGATATGATCCAGTCCGGTAGCAATTCCGCCGGGACCTCGGGTACCTTCCTCCGCCAGGCCGAGATACTGGCTTTTGTGGGCAATACCGCTGGCCGGATGTACCGACAAGTCACGCAGATGCAGCTCATAAATAATGGCATCGACCGGATCGGCAAGCGGCGGTTTGTCTTCCGTCCAGCGTGCAGGATTGGTCTTCGACATATCCAGAATGGCACTCCGGTCACCGTTAACCCCTACAGCCCGGGCATAGGGGTCTGCCGCTTCGTTCCACTGCTCCCCGACACGCACCCGGTAAGTATAAAACTTGCCCTCCAGATCACCGGGTACATTCAGCCTCCAGGTACCGCGCACTTCACGGGTCATCGGCAGATGCTCCCCTTCAGCATCCTGCCAGGCAGGGTAGAGCACAACCTCCGCTTCAAAGGCAGTAGGTGCCCATAAGCAGAAGGATGAATGATGCGGTGTATAGATCAAGCCGAGATCATTGCCGTCATAGCTGAAGAGATTATCAAACTCCTGGTCAAACACGGATATTCCGCCGGTAGCCGCCGGATCACCATAATGAATCGGTTCTTTCATTTCTTTTTGTACGGACAAGGCACCTGTCTCCTTTACCCTTTTATAACTGGAATTATAGAGTCATTATCCCAATAGCGCAAACGTTTGTACAGGGTTTTTTGTAGGATCGCTATTTCGTATAACGGCTGTATTAGCAGCAGGGTTAAAAACCGGTAATATTCAAACTCACCATCGTAATAACCGCCCGGTTAGGATTATAGGGGATACGCCGCTCCTGCCCCGGCCGGTAGCCGCCGTCCTTAAGCTTCAGGCCGTTGTCTTGCACCAGCAGCACAGCGCCTGAGCCGCCGTCAGGCTCCTCATAACCGGTTCCCAGCACCCAGTGATAGTCATAGGCGTAATTCCCCTGCCAGCGGAAGCTGAACCATTTATCAAATTTGAGCGCAACGGGACGGCCGGCATCTATCTCCGCTTTATAACGTTCCATATCATTAAATACCGCTATATGATGCTGCCGGCCTGTATTCCCATCCTTCCCGGAAGCAGAACGGATATACCCGTTAGCAGCACGGACGAAGCTGCGCACGCTCATACCCCAGGCCCTCCCGCTGTGCCGGCTGTATATGTAATTTATATGTGCCGCTTTGGTCCCAAAATGCTTGCTGCCGGGAATAAAGTCTGCTCCCTGCCGCGTATGCCAGTACTCCATCATAGCCGCCAGTGTGGCCGGCCCGCACGCAGAGCCGGGCGAATGAACGCCCGGCTCCCACTGTGTATAAGGTTCTGCTGCAAGGATTCGGCGGCTCTGCGGTGCCTTGCTCATAATGCGATCCGCTCCTGCCTGGCCCGCAGCACACGTTCAATGTCCGATGCCTGAAATGGCTTGCCGATGAAATCTTCCATGCCCACAGCCAGGCAACGCTCCCGGTCCTCCGGTCTGGTAAAGGCTGTTACCGCTACCAGATACGGACGCCTGTCCGGAGCTAGCTGCTCCCGGATCCGGGCTGCAGCGGTAAGGCCGCTCATCACAGGCATCTGCACATCCATAAACACAAGATCGTACGGCTTCTGCATCACGTTATACAGCGCCTGCCGGCCGTTTTCCGCCAAATCGGCAGCATATCCCCGTTTCTTGAGCATGGTCAGCAGGAGCTTCTGGTTAACCGGATGATCTTCGGCCACCAGAATCCGCAGCGGTCCGTATTTGGGCTCAACCTCCGCCTGGTCCCCGGAGGGATCCAGGCTTGTCTCCCCCGGCTCCGGCAATGCATATGTGGCGCTGCCGGCAGTTCCGGCTTTTAGCGAATCATGATCCTTGGGCTCTGCCTTATCCGTCTCTCCGGATTCCTTATACGCCTCAGCATCAACATGCATAGGCAGGGTAAAATAAAAATTGGAGCCTTCCCCTTCCCTGCTGTCCACTGCAATAGCCCCTCCCATAAGCTCCACAAGCCGCTTGCAGATAGACAGGCCCAGCCCGGTACCACCATATTTGCGGTTTATGGCCGGATGCAGCTGGGAAAAGGACTGGAATAACAGGGACTGCTTCTCCGGCGGAATACCGATTCCCGTATCCTGGACACTGAATTTCAGGGTCATCCTGTGCCGGCTGGGGCAGAATTCCGTATCCGCGGCAATTGCGACAGATCCCTGCTCGGTAAATTTGACCGCATTGCTGACCAGATTCACCAGCACCTGGCGCAGCCGGTCTGCATCTCCGGTAATCAATTTGGGTACGTCCGGGGCAATCCGGCAGGTCAGCTCAATATTTTTCTCCCGGGCCTTTGGCAGGAAGAGCTCCGTGACACTTTCCATCACCCACTCCAGGTCCACCGGCTCCTGGACAAGCGTCATTTTCCCGGCTTCAATTTTGCTGAAATCCAGGATTTCATTCAGAATATACAGGAGTGAAGCACTGCTCTCACTGATAATCGTAGCGTACCCGCGCTGCTCCTCATTCAGCTCCGTTTCCGCAAGCAGGTCGGTCATGCCCATAATTCCGTTCATCGGGGTTCTCAGCTCATGGCTCATGATGGCGAGGAATTCCGATTTGGCCTGATCGGCCTTTTCGGCCGATTCCTTGGCGCGGATGATCTCCTGCTCATCGGTAATATCACGGAAGACGACAACCGCTCCGATACGCTCGCCTTTATCAAACAAAGGGGTTACCTGATACTCGGCCAAAAAGCTCGATCCGTCCTTCCGCCATAATACCGCATCATTGCTCTGAAGCGACTCTCCCGTCCGCACAGCCTGCATCAGCGGAGATTCTTCAGGCCGCGTATAGCTACCGTCCAGCGCCGTCTGCTGAATATATTCGAGGTAAGGCTGCCCCATAATTTCACCGTGGGCAAAGCCCAGCATATGCGCTCCGGCGGGATTGATAAACGTCACTCTGCCTTCCGTATCCAGGCCAAAAATGCCTTCGGACACCGCATTGAGAATCAGTGTATAGTCATTGCTAAGCTTCTCAATCTGCTCGGTATAGCGGGTACGTTCCGTAATATCGCGGGAAATGCCGAAGACCCCGACTACCTCATCATCAACAATGATCGGAATATTGGTTGTATTGATCTCCACCAGATGTCCTAATTTATGAATCAGCGTCAGATCATAGCTTTGCGGTACACCCCGGACGGCCATCTCAAAATGGTACTTCGTCTTTTGGACATCCTTTTCATGCACAAGCGGTCCGTAATAATTGCCGATCAGCTCTTCCATGGAGTACCCGGACAATTCCTCAAGAATAGCATTCGCGGTTAAATATTCCCCCTGCAGGTTCATGGAGTATACCGCTGACGGGTTATATTCAAACAGCGATTTGTAGCGCTGCTCGTTCTCCTGAAGCTTGGACTCAAACTGCTTGCGCTCGGTGATATCGCGGCCGACGGCAATGATCTCTACGATCTGCCCCTGCTCATCAAAAATATAGCGGCTGTTCGTCTCAAACCAGACGTAGCTGCCGTTTTTGTGACGGTACCGGAAGGAACTCGGCTGAATGGATTTAGCCTTTTCGCTTTCTGCCATCTTTTGCTGCATCATCGCCAGGTCGTCGGGATGCAGATAGTCGTAGGCGCTGGTCCCGATCATCTCCTCCGGTTCATAGCCGAGCAGCGAGCGGCTGGCAGGAGAGCAGTACAGGAAAACGCTGTCCTTGATCGCATGGCGCGAGATCAGATCCAGCGAATTCTCCGACATCAGTCGGAAATTACGCTCACTCTCTCTGAGCTGCTGCTCCATCTGCTGACGTTCGGTGATATCCTGCATCATGCCGATGAGCTTTATGGGTTCACCGTCCGGATTAAAGATGACATCCCATTGAACATTGACCGTAAGCTCACTTTGATCCTTTAGGATCAGCCGGTAAGCAGCCTCCCCGGAGGTTCCTTTAGCCAGTGCCTGCTCAACGTTCTCATAAAGATAACCGAGATCACCGGGATGAACCAGATCGGGAAAGGTCTGATGATCCACCCCGTCTGTCCCTGTATGGATATGGAGTATCCGCTGCAGCTCTTCCGAGAAGGACAGCTTCCCCTTCACCAGATCCCAGCTCCAGGAGCCGATCCGGGCAACTCTCTGCGCGGCAGCCAGAGCCTCTTCATTCTGTTTGCGGCTGGTCACGTTCCGGCCGATGCCCATAATTCTGGTAATTTCATTTTTTTCATTCCGGACTGCATGGAATGAGGTTTCAAACCAGATATAGTGCCCGTCCTTATGGCGCAGACGGCGGACATACGTGTCATTTTCCAGGAGCCCGTCCGCCAAATTCATGTCCCTGCTGTCATCGGGATGGTAGAATTCCAGCCGGTTCCTGCCGATGATCTCCTCCGGCTTGTAGCCGAGAAGCTTCAGGGAGGAGGGGGAAATAAAGCTCAGAGTACCGTCGGGCTGGGAAAAGGAAATCATGCTTTGGTCGTCTTTTATAAATAAATCGTATAAATCACGGCTGTCTACGGTGAGCTGGTCCGCAATTTTCCGGTCTGTTATATCCGCTGCATATACGATAATATGCGGGGAGTCCTGTCCGATTTCAGGACGTACAAAGGTAAGGGACAGCCATAAGGGACGGCCTGCACGGCTGTAGAATTTCAGTTCCTTTACAGAAGAGGCCCCCGGCGCGAGAGAACGCGGGTTTATAGTTTCTTTTGATGACAGCCCCTCCTGCTCCGCCGGCGGTGCAATCAGGCTCCCGCACACTGTGTTTTGGAGAAAATCAGCTTCATTGCAGCCCAAAATATCGCATAATGCGGAATTGACTTTGATCCACTTTTCCGCCTCTATGGCCCACACAGCCATTCCTACCGGGGACATCATGAATGCCTGATCCAGAATACTGTAATTCTCTGCCAAGTAATCCATTTATTCGGGGCCTCCTTCATCACGAGCCGGCTCCTATGCAGACTCTCTCTTATCTCTTTCTACAGTATACGACAAAGTGAACCACGGAAAAAATGTATAGCACCTGATAGGGTATAAATACCGAATTTAAAATATTGACGGTATCCCGTAATTCCACTAAAGTTTGGATTAATAATATATTAAACTGACCTGTTACGCCGGAAGCACCCGTAATAAAGGCTTATTTGCCTTTACTGCGGGTGCTTTTTGTTATGCCGGTTAACAGTGATATCAGGAGGAGGAGTAAAGTGAACAAGCTTGTCCAAGTCTTTACCGCCGTAGTCATTCTGCTGATGCCCTTATTCGCTTCAGCCGGTACGGCTGCCGCAGCGGCCGTTGTACTGACCCCGTCCATTCAGGCGGCCTTTGATCTGACTGCGGCAACCGCCGGTGTCCAGGACCGGAGCCGGCTGAAGAGCCAGTACAGCGAGCTGACCGTCCTGACGGCACAATATGACAGCAGGGAAGAACAGATCCGCGCCCTGCATGAAGCCAATGCCCAGTCCCTGATTTCGGTCCGCAAGCAAATTACAGCGATTGATCAGGCTGCCGTAGCCAAGCTTACCGCAACCGTCACCAGCGCCAAGGAGCGTTACCAGCCTCTTTTTGACCAGTACAGTGCCCTGAACAGCCGGATTACATTGATTAAGGGACTGAAAGACAAGACACTGAACACTGTTCTCAAGGCTCAGGCTGATGCCATGAAAATCACGGTCCAGATTGCCCGCCAGGATATCAGGGACAAGGAAGCGGTGCTGAAGGCTGCCAAGGAGGCGCGTACCCGGAAGATGACCGCCGCCCGCAACACCCTTTCGGGTATCGAAAGTCCCCAGGCATCCATCAAAACCCAAAAAAGCACCGCCGCTGCGCTTAACAAGCGGATCACCGCTGACTTCAGCAGCTTCAAGGCGGCCATCCGCAAGCAGAATCCTTCCCTGGCCGGGCAGTCACTGAGCTCGCTTGTTTCAGGCTACAGGCAGATCGCTGTCAGCAAACAGAAGATCATTGAGCTGGAACAAAAGGTTGCCGCCGTTATTGCAGCAACTTTCAAGCAGATCAGCTCCTGATTGGCCATAAGGGTGTCTTCAGCCCGCCAGAGTGCATATGGTGGTAGAGAGCTCTTATATAAGCCGGCCGGAGGAGGCTTGATCTATGCATATCTGTATCATTGCACCGGAGCAGTTCCCGCTGCCGGGGGACGGCTCTGTAGAAATCTGCATCTGGGCCATAGCCAGGCGCCTGGCCGGAAGACATCGGGTAACTGTCGTCAGCCGGACAACTGCCCAGCTTCCGGAATCCGCAGAGCTGGAACAGGTGCGGATTATCCGCCTGGCCTCCGGCACTCCGCGTCTCTATCAGGCTTCCGTGCTCAAATTCCTGGAGGAGGAGTCGTTTGATATCATCCAGGTCGATAACCGTCCCCTGCTTATGGCCGCTGTAAAAGAGCGGCACCCCGGTATCCCGGTCCTGCTGTACCTTCATTCCCTGACTTTTGTCCCGGCTGAGCGCAGAATAGCACGGACCCTTTCCCGCGCCGATGGTATTGCAGTCAACAGCCGTTCCCTGCTGGAGAGGCTGTCGAGGCGCTTTCCCGGAGTACACAGGAAGCTAAGCGTCATCCCTTTGGGCGCGGACCTCTCCCGGTTCACACCGGCGGAGCCGCAGGAGCGTCAGCAGCTGCGCCGGCTGTACCAGCTGCCACAGGTATTTACCGTTCTGTTCGCAGGCAGAGTCATCCCCCGCAAAGGAGTGCCGGTGCTCATCCGAGCAATGTATCATGTGAACAAACGCATGCCTGCCCATCTGGTTGTTGCCGGGCAGGGCAAGCCGGCGTATATCCGCCAGCTGAAGCTTCTCGCCAGAAGACTGGGTGTATCCGTATCCTTCCCCGGCAGGCTTGCCCATGAGCAGATTCACGGCCTGTATCAGGCTGCGGACTGCTTCGTCTGCCCCTCTCAGAGACATGAATCGTTCGGGCTGGTTAATGTGGAGGCTATGGCTTCAGGCCTCCCGGTCATCGCTTCGGATAACGGAGGAATCCGGGAGATTATCCGTTCGGGGCATAATGGCTATCTGGCCGGCAGATACCGGGAGGCACTGCCTTTTGCCAGGCTGCTGCTACGGTTCGGCCGCAATCCGGCGCTGGCAGCCAGGATCGGAATGCAGGGCCGCAGCGATGCTCTGCGCAATTTTGAATGGAGTCATACCGCGTACCGTTTGGAAGAATTATATCAGTCTCTTATTCATGCCTGACAGGGGGGTCTGCCTGAAAGCACGCTCCTCTGAATTGCGACAATGTGTATAAAGGTTTTTGTGACCCTTCTCGCAGGATATTGCCTGCGGCTGCCATTATACTGTTATTGTAAGCGTTGCCAATAACATACTGTGTTAACTTGTACCTCCACCAAGATGCTGGCAACCCCCTACAACCAACTATTCGCTGTAGAAAGGGTGCATCCTTATGTTAATGATCAAGGCCATTATTAGACCCGAGAAGGCAGATGAAGTGATGGCTGAGCTGATGCTGGCCGGCTTCCCTTCCATTAGTAAGATGGATCTGCTTGGCCGCGGCAAACAAAAAGGGATCCAGGTCGGAACCAACTACTATAATCAAATTTCCAAAAAAATGCTGATGATCGTCATTAAAGATGAAGAGAAGGACGATGTCATCAGCATTATTATGAGAACGGCCAGAACAGGGGAACAGGGCTCCTTCGGCGACGGCAAAATTTTCGTTCTGCCGGTCATGGAAGCCTTCACGATCAGCAACGGCAAAAACCTGCTGTAGCCTGCCCCATTGATGAATATGAATCTATGTTAAAGGGACAGCTGAGTGCCTGAAGGGCGGATATCCGCCCTTCAGGCACCTGCTGTCCCTTCTCTTACCGCTTATCCTGCTCAAATCAGCTGGATGACTGTCAGCACCAGGCCTACTACAAAGCCGCATACCGCGCCGTTCACCCGGATCCACTGCAGATCCTTGCCTACCTTCTCCTCCAGCATGTTCACCAGGCTGTCATCGTCCATCTGATCCAGATTTTCCTTAACCAGAACACCGATACGGTAGTGATTAGCTTCTACCAGAGCAATCAGTGAAGCACGGATACGCTCCTCCCAGCTCTGGATAAGATCCGTCTCCCTGCTTACACGGCGGACCAGCAGGGCGTACAGGCTGAACAGCTTCCGGCCGCCGCTTGCCCGGTCCTCATCCAGCATTGCAACCGCCTTGCTGCGGACAACCTCCAGCTGCTTCTGCAGAAAAGCTGCTGCCTCATCCCCTTGTACTCCGTTTACGGCCCACTCCTTAAGCGAAGCCAGCTTCGTTTCGTCATTTACAAGCTGGAACAGGGCCACGCGGATCTCACGGATGATCTGCTCGCGGTACGGATTATCCGCTTCACGGAAGTCGCGGATTCCCGACTGGATCATGCCCTGCAGCATTTCCCCCAGCATATCGGCATCCACAAAGCCGACAAAGGCCTGGAAGGCCATTCCCTTGAGTCCGCCGAGCTTCACTTCGGCAAGCTTTTCACCGGCCAGCTTGCCCAGCATGGCCCGCGTCTCCGGACGTCCGGTCCAGCCGGACACGCCTTCGAGCGCATAATCCAGAGCCGCTATATCCTTGCCGTCATTCATCAGCCTTGTGGCTATTTGGTCTGCGGCCTCACCCAGCTCAGCTTCACGGATATAATCGGCAGCGGTCTTCTGCAGATAGGGCACCGCCTGTTCTACAGGCAGCCGCAGCACAAAGCTGCCCAGCTGCTCCAGAATTTCCGCCCTTGCTTTCTTTCTGGACATAAATTTGGTCAGCATGCCGCCGCCAAGCTTAACCATGCGGATGCCGCGCAGCTTGTTTTCAATACTCGCCTTGTTCAGCAGCTCGTTCTCCATCGCAGAGATTAGGGACTGGACAATTTTGTTCCTGTTTTTGAGCAGCAGTGAGGTATGCGGAATTTTCAGTCCCAGCGGATGCCGGAACAGCGCCGTCACGGCAAACCAGTCGGCAATCCCGCCGACAAGACCGGCTTCAAAGCCGCCCCGGAGCAGCTCAAAAGGGATCGTATCCGGCAAGAACAGCGTAATCAGAAAACCGCATGCCATTACAACAAGCGATATTGTGGCTAAATTCCTGGATTTCATTATTAATCCTCCATTTTCCGGCGGTCATCAATAGTCTGTCTTTTATTGTAACACGGGCGGGCTGTATTCCGGAAATTCCGGCAAGCCCATGAAAAGGAATTTTTAATTTGCAGAGAATTAATGATAAAATACAGGAAATGATTTTCACAGTCCCTGAGGTGCGGTTTAGAGCCTACAGAAAAAGGAGAACAACACTATGCTGATTGCACTTGATATGGACGGAACACTGCTGAACGAGAATGGAAATATCAGTCCGGAGAACCGCGAAGCGATTATCCATGCCCAGAGTCTGGGCCATATTGTGGCGATTGCCACCGGACGCTCTTATATGGACGCTGAGCGGCAGCTGCGCCTGGCCGACCTGAATTGTCCTGTTGTCGCTATGAACGGAGCCCTGCTGATCCTGCCGGACGGTTCCCAGGCGGTGAGCCGGCCGCTGGACAAAGAGGATATAATCCCTGTACTGCGCTGGATGAATGAAGTTCCTGAACTGTATTACGAGGTGTATACCGAAGATAATGTATATGTAGAGCTGGACAAGCGGGTCCGTCTGGAAAAGCTGGCAGAGCTTAAGGACGAAGAAATCCCCGAGGGCTTCGGCTGGCTGCTGAAGGCAATGATCGCCAAGCAGTTCCGCCAGGCTGCCGTAACTTATGTGGAGAGTATGGAGGAAATCTGGAGCAAGGAAGATCAGCACATTTATAAGGCGCTTGCTTTCTCACTGAACCGTGAAGTGCTCAAGGAAGCTTCCACACGCTTCGCCGAGATTCCCGGCCTTATTATCACAGCCTCCCATGAGAGCAATATTGAAATCAATCACAAGGATGCCAACAAAGGGGCAGGTGTCATAAAGCTTGCTGCACACTACGGTATTCCTGAAGAGCAGGTAGCCGTGATGGGCGACAGCTATAATGATCTGCCGATGTTTGAGCGGGCCGGCTACAAAATTGCCATGGGCAATGCCGCCGAGCTCCTCAAGGAAACCGCTGATTATGTGACACTCACTAACATTGAGCATGGTGTGGCTGCCGGAATCCGGCATCTTCTCGATAAGAAGTAGGCGGTGCCTGTGATGAACATGTATCCGGGAATTGCCCAGCTGTACAACAACCGGCTGCTGCGGACAGAGCTGGAATGCGAGCTGTTTGACCTTGCGCTGGAAGGGCTGGCCGGCGATACAGAGGATGCGGTGATCCAGCAGATTTTCAAAGTGTTTGACGATGAGACCGAGCATGAGGAAGTCATGTTCGGGCTTGTTCATTATGTTGAGAGCTGCCACATGGAAATGTACCTGACCCAGCTGCTGGAGTCGCTGCCGGACATGCTAGAGCCTGCCAGGGGCTGGGCAATCGTGCTCAACGAGCGGATTCTGAATGACAGTCTGTTCAGGAAGGAATACACCGCTATTGCCAAAGGCATGTCTCCCCGCGTGAAGCAGGCGCTTGTTTTTCTGCTGGAGGAAATCCGTGAGAACAAGCCACGTCAATATGAACGTAAAGTGAATAGTCTGCTTGGTAAAATAAAGTAAACAGGCGAACCGCTTTTCTATGTAGGAGTGCAGTGTTATATTGTAGGTTGGCTAATGGACTTATATTGAAGGTGAATCTGATGAACAAGCTTTTATTTCATAATATACCGCTTGGTGCAAGCGGTGAACGTATTCCCCAGGCGGCAATTGCCTCAGCCCGGACCAGCCGTGACACGGTGAAGCCGGGGGAAGGCGATGCCGCTTATTTCCGCCGGCTTGAGGAGGGCGGCATTCTGCTTAATCAACCGCAGATTGCAGCGGTACGGCATCATGAGGGACCGCTGCTGACACTGGCGGGTGCAGGCTCCGGCAAAACGTCAGTGCTGATCTGCAGAACCGGTTATCTGCTGTCCGTGCGGGGCATCTCCCCCAGCCGGATGCTGCTGCTTACGTTCTCCAGCAAAGCGGCGGCGGAGATGCGTGAGCGGATCGCTGTGCTGCCGGGTGTCGCCGAAGGCGATGCCGCGCGCCTGCAGGCCCGTACCTTCCACTCTTTCTTTCTATACTTTCTAAGGCGGCAGGGACTGCGGCAGGACATCTTTCATGAGACACGCCGCCAGCACATTCTGCTGAAGCAGATTATGCGGGAGCTGGGACTGCCGAAGGATGCCTATCCCCCAGAGACGCTGCTGGCTCTACTGTCTTCCTGCAAGATGAACATGAGGGATGTCGATACGCTTCCCGAAACGAATACCGCCGAGCAGGAAATGAAGGCCATTCTGACCCTCTATGAGCAATGGAAGCAGGATCATAACAAAATGGACTTTGATGATGTGCTGCTGATCGCCTATAAAATGCTGCTTGAGCAGCCCCATCTGCTGCAGGAGCTGCAGCAGAAGTTCCAGTATGTCATGGTCGATGAGTTCCAGGATACGAATGAGCTGCAGTATGAGCTGGTCAAAATGATCGCTTATCCGCAAAACAACCTCATGGTTGTCGGTGATGATGATCAGACGATCTATTCCTTTAACGGGGCGCGCAGCGAATTCATTCTGGAATTTGAAAAGCTGTATCCCGGGGCAAAGGTCATTACCCTGGATATTAACTACCGTTCCGGTCCGGCTATTATCGGCCTCGGCAACGGGATCATCCGCCATAACCTGCGCCGCCGTTCCAAAACGCTGCAGGCGGCCAGAACCGGCGGTGCGCAGCCCCGTTATCTGCGCCCGCAGACGGCCGATGAGGAAGCCGAGCAGATTGTCGACCATATCGTAAATGAGGTCGGCGGCGGAACCCGGGAATACCGCGACTTCGCCCTGCTGTACCGGGCCTCCAGCAGCAACCGGGCCGTGCTGGAGCTGCTGCTGCTGCGGGATATCCCGTACATCGATTATGGTGAAGGACAGCTGCTCTACGAGCACTGGCTCATTCTGCCCGTGCTCGACCATCTGCGGCTGTCACTCAACCGGCGCAATTTTGCCGCGATGGAGAGCATCCTGCCGACGCTGTATATGAACCGGGAAACCGGCATGGAGCATATCCGGCGGATGGAAGCTGTGCAGCCCAAGCAGGGCCCGCTGATCCATCTCCTGTCCCTGCCGGGCATGGAGGATTTCAAGGGCACCAAGCTGCGCGAGCGGCTGGAGCTGATCCGCGGCCTGGCTGCGCTGACCCCGGTGCAGGCGATCCGCCGTATCCGTACAAGCTTCTATGACTATTTCATTGAAGCCAACGAACGCCATCAGGCCACCCTGCACCGCGAGACGCTGAAGGAAATGCTGGATGAGCTGGAGGCCTCGGCCGAAAGATTTGACAGCATCCCTGTCTTTCTCGATTTTATTGCCAGCATTACTGAACGCAATGAACTAAGCCGCCAGAGCGGACTGAAGGAGCAGGGTAACCGGGTTGCGCTGATGACTATTCACAAATCCAAGGGGCTGGAATTCCCTGTTGTCTTCCTGCTCGGGGCCTCGGAGGGCATCCTGCCCCACAGCTCGGCGCTGGAAGGCGACCGGCTCAAGGACCGCAAGGCGGCTCAGCTTCCGTCCGCCGGCAGCTTCAGGCCATCCAGCGATTCCGGCCTCGCCGCGCTGGAAGAAGAGCGGCGGCTCGCTTACGTCGCCGTCACCAGAGCCCGGGAGGAGCTGTTCATCAGCTCGCCCGCAAGGCACCGGGGCAAGAAAGCGGAGGTCTCCCGCTTCATGCTGTCTGCGTTCCGCTCGGCTGCTGCCCCGTTCAGACCTGCCGCTTCCACGGCTTCCACCGTGTCCGTGAGCAGGATCGGAGTATCCAGGGTGCATACCTCCGGCACAACCGGAAATGCGCGGACGCATACAGTTCCCGTCTGGAACTGTACTGGTGCCAGCTGCCCGGGCTGGACCCGGATGAAGGCCGGCGGGGCGGAGGACCACCTGGCCTCCAAGCCCTGTCCGCTGTGCAGCTCGCCGATGGAGAAAAGCACCCGCGAGGTGCCTGTGTAAGCCGGCGGCCCGCCGTTATCTGTACTATGCCGGACTGCCGGTATCTACGGCGCGGCATAGCCCGATGCCTTAGTCTTATGACGGCATAGCCCTCAGGCTCAGGCAGTTCAGACGCCAGGCACTGGCCTCATATAGCAAAAAAGAAAAAAGGACCCTTCCCCGCACCGGGCAATGGTCCTTTTTGCTGCTACGTCCAGGCCCACAGAAAAGCATCGCGGTCCCAGGCGATCCGTCCGCCGTGCAGCTTGCGGAACGCCTTCTTCACATCCTTGGCCAGCGAGGCGTTTCCGTTCTCGTTCACAAACACAAACTGCTCGCCAAAGTTGGCCTTAACATATTCAATCGCGGCGGTCTGGTGCAGGGTCCCGGTGAACCGGATTTCCTTGACCATCCACTCTGCTACTTCCTGTGCGGTAACTTCCATCAGGCTGCCGCCCCTTTCACATCCTGTCTGCTGTTGCCCTTACATTATAGCATGGAGGAGTGAAAGCCGCCCCGGTGCAGCCTGCACGGCTAACGCCTGCGCGCTGCCACACTCACTACACCATACCGGTACAGCACCTTGCGGCCGAACCAGTTAAACAGCCGGTCGGTAAAGAAGCCCATGAAGCCGAGGCAGAACAGCCCGACAAAAATCCAGTCCGTCCGGAAAAACAGCCGCGAGTTCCAGATCAGATAGCCCACACCTTCATTCGAAGCAATCATTTCCGCCCCGATAATGGCCATATAGGAGGTGCCCATCGCCAGACGGATGCCAGTAAAAATATACGGTGTGGTCGCCGGAACGATGACATGCAGCAGGATCTGCCATTCACTAGCCCCCATGCTGCGGGCGGAGCGGATTTTGTCCTCCTCCACCGACATCACGCCGGTCAGCGTATTCAGCACCACGATGAAGAAGGTGGCGTACATGATCAGGGCTATTTTGGACTGCTCCCCGATCCCGAACCACACCAGAAACAGCGTGATGAAGGCAATCGGGGGAATAAAGCGGATAAAATTCAGGAAAGGCTCGGCAAAAATCCGGATAATATTCACTTTGCCGATGATCAGGCCCACCGGAACAGCCAGCAGGCTGCCGAGCACCCAGCCCACCAGTACCCGGTAAAAGCTGATCCCGATATACTGCATCAGAGTACCGTCACTGATCAGCTCCCGGCCGCCCTGTAGGGTAGCCCACGGTCCCGGAATAACGTCAGGGCCGTATATCAGCGCACCGAGCTGCCAGATGCACAAGGCGGCCAGCCACAGCAGCGAGACGGACACCCATTTTTTCTCCACCCATTTCATTATGTGTCACACCCTTAACTATTCTTCAAAATGACCCTGAATCTTGTTATACAGCGAGTAGAACTCTGGGGAAGCCACGTCCCGCGGAAAAGGCAGCGGATTGTCATAAACATCCGTGATGTTGGAGGAGGGGCCAACCGACATAATCCCGATCCGCTCCCCGAGCAGCAGCGCTTCCTGAATATCATGGGTTACAAAAATAACGGTCTTATGCGTCTCGCGCCAGATATTGACCAGCTCCTTCTGCATCGTCCGCCGGGTCATCGCATCCAGCGCGCCGAACGGCTCATCCATCAGCAGAATGGCCGGATCATTCGCCAGTACCCGGGCCAGCTGTACACGCTGCTTCATACCGCCCGACAGCTCCTTCGGGAACTTCTTCTCATGACCGGACAAGCCGACCAGCTGGATGAAACGGTCTGAAATTTCCTTGCGCTCGGCCTTCGGTGTCTTCTTCATCCGCAGCCCGAACTCGACATTCTCCCGCACCGTCAGCCAGGGGAACAGGGACGAATCCGCCTGCTGGAAGACTACCGCACGGTCTCTGCCCGGCCGGTCAATCTCGACGTTATCCACCTTCAGGTTGCCTCCCGATTTCGAGACAAACCCGGCAATCATATTAAGCAGCGTTGATTTGCCGCAGCCGCTCGGTCCGAGCAGAACGAAGAATTCCCCGCCTTTGATCACCAGATTGACGTCTTTTATGATGTAATGAACGTCTCCTGTTGTCTGGGCACTGTAGCTTTTGCGGAGCTGCTCAATCTGAATCGCATGACGGTTAGATAGTGAGGACATCCAAGGCACCTCCTGAACATTTTAAATTAAAGTAATTAGTCTCCGTTAAAATAGTCCGTTATTCCCCGTAAGTTACGGTATCCGGCAGCACTTTTTTAAGCGGCTCCAGATTGATCGTCGCCTTCAGGTCAAAATCCTTCTCGATGATTCCCGCACCGATCATATAGGCCTTCTGTCCGGCCAGGCTGTCATAGGCAGCCGGTGTAAAGCCGATAATCCACGGGTTGAGCGGCAGATCCTTCAATGTATTTTCCTTTGGCTGCTTTACTTCGTCATACATAAGGTCAGCCACTTCCTCGGGATGCTCCTGGGCATACGCCGAGGCTTCATCAACTGCCGCCAGGAAATTGCCGATTCCATCAGGGTTAGCTGCAATGAAATCATCGCTGCTCACAATGCCCATGCCGAGCCGTACCGGCGTTTTGGACATATCGCTAAGCTCGTGCACATTATCCAAGGCAGCCAGCTTATCAACGAGCGCCGATCCGATGACCCAGGCTGCATCTATATCACTCTGCTTCAGGGCAATAAAGGCTTCATCAAATCCGCCCTGTCCGGTCAACGTCACATCGCTCAGCGCAATGCCCTGCTCCTTCAGATATTCATCCCACAGGTACGGGATAAAGGTACCTCGGATGAAGCTGAGGTTCTTGCCCTTCAGGTCAGCCGCCGACTGGATGTCATCCCTTACGTACAGCTTCCAGGCTGCAGCCGCCTGATCGGTGGCCTGCCCCGCAGAAGCAATAATCGAATACCCGCCCTTGGATACCGCGTTCAGCACCGGAAAATCCGCGCCGTAAGCTACATCCACCTGTTTGATGAACAGGGCGTTTACCCCCTCAGCCGGTGAGGCAAAGGTGACAATTTCCGCATCAATGTTATGATTTTTGAAAAAGCCCTTGTCCGCCGCCACCCGGAACACCGGATTGGTGTTGGTGTCGGCGATTTTGATCTTCAGGGCTGCAGGCTTGCTGCCGCCTGCCTCTCCGGACGCGGCCGCATCACCTTTAGAGCTGCAGCCGGAAAGGATAGTAACAAGGGAAAGGGATAAGAGCAGAATAACGGATCCGTACCAGGTTCCTGATTTTTTCAAGACGATCCACCTCTTCGTTATATTAATAGGCTATGGGCTAACCTTTACGCTGCAGCACGCCTTCATCTGATGTTGCCACGCATGCGGCTCCCTCCACAAACGGCAGGGTGGTAGCTACACTTACTACAGAATCCGAGCCTTTTGGCGCTGAACCCGGTACTCTGAAGGTAGTTACATCAATCGGTTCAATCCCTGTTTCCTGCGGCTTCTCAAGCTGCGGAACCCAGGCGTAAGGCACGCGGTAAGAACGGTACACCATATTGGTATTGCGGCGGTCTGTATACGGCGAGACGTATTCCCAGACGATTTCATGCTCTGCGGTTACCTCGAACAGGCGGCCGTTTGATCCTTCCGTAATCAGTGTATTGCCGTTCGGCAAACGCTGGGCGGAGCTGATATACGGGCTATAGAATTTGTAAGAATCCGTAGGGACGGAGAAGCCGGCCTCTGCCGAGGTGTATTGCCACTCGATTTCAAAGGTAACCGGGTTAATCTCCAGAATCCGTGAGTGGTCGCGCACAGCATTCTTCTGGCCAAAAGGCGATGCCGGATTCGGCAGGCCGTACCCGCCCCATCCGCCGTTATCGAATACAAGCACATTTCCTTCGCCCGGCAGGCCCTTAGGAATGATATGGGCATGATGCTGGCCGATAATCCAGCCGATATGCTTCAGTTCAGGCAGAGAGTAGTCCGGTCCGAGCCGCCAAACAACAGCTCCGGTTGCTCTGTCGGTAATGGCGATGATGTTCGCTTCACGCGCATCCCAGATGATGTTGTCCGGGTGGAAACGCTCATCCCCGTTATCGTAAAATTTGTTCGGGCCTACGTAGGAAGCCGAGTTGATATGCAGCCAGTCGCCTACGCCGCCGCCCAGATGGCCGAAGGAGCGGGTATTCGGATCACGGAACAATACATTGCGCGCCGCCTCGTCAAAGCCCAGCTCGGCAAAATGATCGCTGGCCTTCCATTCCCAGATGATTTTGCCGTCCCAGTCCACTTCAAGAATCGTGTCATCCAGCAGCTCTTTGTTGGAAATCTCATGGTTATGCAGGTTTTTGTGGGCCAGAATCAGCGTCTTACCGCTGTGCACCTGCGGGTCAAGTCCTGGAGCATAATAGCCTACCGGATTGCCTTCGCGCTGATAATCATGATGCTGGCGGGCATACCAGAGCGGCTCATAGCCGGGGTCCTCAATGTGCTCATAGCCGTTGAACTTCCAGACAATATTGCCGTCCCAGTCTACCTGCACCAGATCGACATTGTCCTGGATCCCGAATTTCGGGTCTCTTCTGCCGGTGCTGCCCAGCACATAGCCGCCGGGCAGAATCTTAGCCGGAAAGCCCAGCAGCCCCTGCCACAGATGCACCTCTTTGCCGTTCATGTCAATCAGCACGACCCCTTCCTCGCCCGCCTGATAGACGGTATAGCCGCTCCATGCCTTGGCCGGGTTGTACACAGTAGCTCCTGTCGGGTAAATGGTTGAGTGTCCCATGATTATCTCTCCTTAAAAGTTTTGTTAGGATTACTACATTGAATTTGCTTCGGACAAAACTCGCTTCGGAAGCATATGCTGAGTTTTTGTGAGCATAGGCTCCCTGCGTGTTCTTCGTACAAAAACTCGCTTCGGAAGCAAACGCTTAGTTTTTGTTAGCACAAGCTCCCTGTTGGCTTCAAAAGCAGCAATTAGTTGGATTATAGTCACCTAATTCCACCGGTTCTTAACTTTTGTAAGGATTAGGTGGAAAATTGACACTTAATGGGGCCTTAAACCTGCCGCAGGTCCAAAAACAGCAGAATTAGTTAGCTTTTTTCCACCTAATATCCTCATTTCAGCAGTCGGCCCAGAATTAGATGAACATTTTCCACCTAATTTGGTCAGCCAAAGTCTGTGCAGCGAATTCTCATACAACAGCAATCAGACTTTTTGCATATGAACGCTTATTTTCGTTGTTAGAAGCATAAACCACATTTGTTATCTGAGGCAGTTATGAGCAGCTTAGTCAGTTACTTTTCAGCACACTATCGTATTGCAGGCGCTTATTAATACGGCGCAGCTAACGGTACCTTAGGCAGACATCATCTGGCCCGCCTATCAGTAACTTAAATACTTATTATCCGGCGGTGTTCTCCGCTTCTGTTCAGGAGCCGGAGGCGGTGGAGCTTCGGCCTTCTGTCTGGCCAGCTCCAGCAGTGTATCCGAGAATCCCTCCAGATTCCGAGTAATCCGCTCATAGAAGCGGCTCTGCTGGGCAAGCTCCTCCTCCGTAAAGCCCGCGAACAGAAGCGTAATACATCGCTCTCCAACGCTTCTGTTGCGCTGAACCAGTTCCCGGCCTTTGGCCGTAATACCCAGCAGCACCGTCCTGCGGTCATCTTCCTTCCGTCTGCGGACAGTGAACCCGCCGGCTTCCAGCTTATCGCTCAGCGCCGTAATCGCACCGGAAGTGAAGTCAAGCTCCTCGGCCAGATCACCCAGCCGCTGCTCCCCGTCACGGATAATCTTGTTCAGAATCAGCATGCCCGGCAGGGCAATGCCCTCCACATTCACACGGTCGCGTTCCTTTACGAATCTCCGCACCATTCTGCGGAACAAATAGTCAGCCTCCTCCAGCTGCTCCCATTGCTCATCTGTCATACCATCCCTGCCTTCCTTCATCGGCCAATAAAATAACCCCACCCCGAATATACAAAAAAAGGCTCCCGGCAGACTCCCTCCATAGGGTAGTACTGCGGGAGCCTTTGGCGGTCCAATCGGCTCAAGTGATTATTTCACTGTTCATTTAATTACTGGTGAACTATTGGTGTTATCATATACCCCTTTAATCCCACCTGTCAAGTAAGAATTTAATCCGTTACTATTTTTAACTTAAATTCATAGTAATTTCATCGTAATTTCATGATGCTTCCCGTAACCCGCTCTGTCGGCAAGACGTATGAATGAGAGTACACCAGCACCTACGATACTTAAGAGGAGTGAAGCAAATGAAAAAATACGGACTAAGCCTACTGCTGCTCGTTCTGCTGATTGTCCCCGGATGCGGGTTTGCCGAGAAGGTGGAGAATACCGTTACTTTCACCTCCGATACAGCTTCATACATGCAGGCCTTAACCGAATTCGCGCAGGAGATGGAGACGCTGGCGACTGATGCAGCGACAGATTCGCAGGCCAGAGAGGCCTTAACGGAACGGCTCAATGCTCTGAAAGAACAGATTTCTGAATACGCCAATCTTCAGGTTCCGGAATATGCGGCGGATTTGCACCAGTCTATTGTCAGCTATAACGATAAGCTTCAGCAGGGCCTGGATCAGGCCGCAACGAACCTCGAAGAAGGCAAGGCCGCCTTCGAATCAACAGGAATTCCGGAAACAATCAGCCAGATCAACGGTCTGCTGAACGAGATCAGCCAGCTGATTCCGCAATAACGGCGAAAAACGCCTGCTGTATGAGCAAAAGCCATACCGCAGGCGCTTTTTATTAACATTAGGACAGCCTGATCACATAAGTCGTGAACTCGTATTTGTTATCCTTCAGCACGGAGGCTGAAGCCAGCAGCTTCTTGCCGGAAGGGCTCCAGCGCAGCTGGTCGGCAATCTCAATATCCCCCAGCAGCTGGGTCTGTTCCCCGCTATCCAGCTCGGTAATGAATACCCCGTTTTGGTCATCCGCCGGATTCTCGGCGGTTAACGAATACACCAGCTTGCTGCCGTCCGGTGACCAGCTGGTTCCGAATATCTGCTGGCCGGAGGCCAGCTCCGTCTGCTCGTTGCCCTCGCTGTCACAAAGTACCAGCACCATCTCACCCGGCTTCGTCCGCTTCACTATGGCCAGCTTGCTGCCGTCCGGAGACGGAATGACCCAGACCACGCTTTGTTTCAGCACCTTCGGCTGCTTCGAATCGGTGTCGTAAGCGGTCAGCTGCATATCCTCACCGGTCACATAATAGACGATGCTGCCTGACTGCACTACCTCATGCACATACGGTACACCGGACTCTACAACGGTCTCTTTTGCCCCCTGCACATCCGTTCTGTAAATAACGCCATCCATTCCGGGGAAAATCACATGTCCGTCGTCTCCCCACTCTCCCTCTTCAATCCGGAAAGGTGCTTCATCCACCTGGACGGAAGCGCCCGACTCCAGATTGCGGATATAGCCGAGGCCTACCATTTCATCTGTTTCTCTGTATAGAACATACTTTTTATCGGGAGACAGCTGTGCGGCACCATAATTCCGGTCCCCTTCCTGTATCGGGGTATCTTCACCGGCAGAGAGATTGTGCAGATACAGATTGTGCGGGTAACGCTCCATGCCTTCAATCATTTGCGGGGCAAGGCTCCGGTTCTCTTTGTCTACTGCAATGATGTCCTCGCTGACCCAATCCAGGCCGCGCATACCCTCCACCTTATCAATGCCTTCCAGCTGCAGCTTGGTATAGACAGATTCACTGGTATTCTCCATCACCGTAATCTTTGTGCCTGCCTTCTCAATGACCTGCCGTGCCTCTGTATCCCCTGAACGGCATGCCGTCACAGACAATACAACAGCCAGACTCACCACCGCCAGCAGCCCCGTATGAACCACCCTGCCGCCCGCTTGTCTGCTCATGATCGCTTCCCCCTACAATGTTGATGCACCTACAATACCCGAAAGTTATTTCCAAACCGCCGCAGGATGTTTCCAACTTGTAAACATTACTTCACCAGCGGAAAAGTAAGCCGGAACGCCGAACCCGTGCCCTCTGTCTCCAGCAAAACAATACTGCCGCCCTGCTTCTCCACCAGATTGCGCACCAGTGACAGCCCGAGCCCGGTGCCGCCTGACGCGCGGGCCCGGTCACGGTTGACCGTATAGAAGGGCTCGAAAATTTTGTCCCGCGCCTCCGCCGGAATACCGATGCCGGTATCGCTGACGGTAATCTCCACCTGCTCCCCGCGCACCTTGCTGTGCAGCTTGACTGCCCCGTCCGGAACATTATATTTAATTGCATTGTCGATCAGATTGATGAAGATATGCATGAAGCTTTCTTTGTCGATCCAGATATGGGCGGGCTCAACGTCCAGGGTAAGCGTCAATCCAAAGCGCTCTGCCTTGCCGTTCATCCGCCCGCAAATATCGCGCAGCCCTTCGGCGACCTCGAACAATTCCGCCTGTGATTCAAAATCATACTTCTCCAGCGCAGTCAGCTGCAGCACTTTGTCCACCATTTCGTAGAGCCGCTCCGTCTCCTTGGCAATGTTGGTCTTGGCCTCAAACAGCAGCTTGGGGTCATCGTCATACATATTGAGCAGGTCCACATAAGCCTTGATCGAGGTCAGCGGCGTCTTGAACTCATGGCTGATATTGCCGATATACTGCTTCTGCTGCTGCTCCAGCGCCTGAAGCTTGGTTACGGCGAGCTGCAGCTTGCGCTGCTCCTCATCCTTGGCGGCGATGCTGGATTCAATCTCCCGGCTCATGTAATAAATCCCCTCCGCCAGCTCGCCCAGCTCATCCTTGCGCTTCACCGGCGGGGCGGAGATATATTCGGCGTGGCGGATCGATTCCGCCGCCCTTTTCAGCCGGCTGATCGCCGCCGCCGCACGGCTGAAATACAGGTAACCGGTGATGAAGCTGAGCAGCAGCACGGCAGCACCGGTTGTCAGGAACAGAGTACGGAGCGTCTGCTGGAAGGCCTGGGCATTCTTCAGCGAATACTGCAGCTGCACTACACCCATCTGTGCCTCAGGGCCCTGCAGCGGAGCCAGATACAGCAGCTTGTCTCCCTTGCTCTGATAGGCGACCTTGTCCTGGAGTGCATAAGCCAGTGCATCGGCTGTGCCTGGATTTCCGGACTCAGGCACACCCTGCACCGAGGTTCCCACCTGCCCGCCCCCGGCGTCGTACAGTGTAACTTCCAGACCGGTAAAGCCGGCCAGCTCTCCGGCCAGCTCACGGCCGCGCCGCTGCAGGAACTGCTGCGGCTCAAGGCGCACGCCGGTATAATAGGCCTGCTTCACCCGCAAATTGACCGTTTTGACATGCTGGGCAAGGGAAGCCTCCGCCTGTACCTGCTCATTGCGCTCCACCCCGCGCAGCACCAAATAGCTCAGCACGCTGACCGCCAGAATGAGCAGAAGCCCCAGGAACAGGCTGAATTTCAGCTTGATGCTGAATCTCATGGATAGCTCCCGGCCGGCGCCGCTTTATAGCCCACCCCGTACACGGTCTGGAGCATGTTCTGGTAGGGCTCGCCGAGCTTTTTGCGCAGCCGCTGGATATGAATATCCACCGTGCGGGTGCCGCCGGCATAATCCATCTCCCAGACCTGCTCCAGCAGCTCCTCCCGCATATATACGCGCTGCGGGTGGGAGAGCAGGAGCAGCAGCAGATCGAATTCCTTCGGCGTCAGCTCCAGCTCTTCAGACCTGAGCTCAGCCGAACGCCGCTCAGGGTACACGCGCAGCTCTCCGTATTCGAGCAGCTCAGCGGGAGTCTCGCCCGTCTTCTTCTCCAGCCTGCGCAGCAGCGCCTTTACCCGCGCCAGCAGCTCGCGGATTTCAAACGGCTTCGTCATATAATCATCTGCGCCCAGCTCCAGGCCGACGATTTTATCGACAATATCATTTTTGACCGTCAGCAGAATAATCCCGATATCATCACGGTTCTCCAGCCGCCGGCACACATCATAGCCGCTCAGCTTCGGCATCATCACATCCAGCACCAGGGCGTTCGGCCGGAAGATCTTCACCTTGGAGAGCGCCTCCTCGCCGTCGCCTGCCGTATCTACCTCATAGCCCTCCCGCCGGAGTGCGTAGGCAATGGCGCTCGAAATGCTCTGTTCATCGTCGACAACCAGCACTTTTTTATTCACGGGCGGTTCACCCCTTACCCTTATGGTTTATTTACTATCTGGCCCTGCTTCTCTTAATAACCGTCATTAACCGTTCTGCGTTCCTCCTGACAGTATACCTTGGTTCATTGCCCTGACCCAAGCGGAGCGCCATTATTTAGGTAATCTTTAACCGGACTTAAGCTTAGCCTCAGCTTTGCCGGTTATAATGCACTTAAGCATACTTATCCTAGCTGACCCAGCCTATGACCCCTTACCGATATATTACATTATGAAAAGAGGATATTTACATGAATATAAAACGAGTGATGATTGTCGGGACAATGATTGTCGCCATGTCTTTTGGAGGAACCGCCTGGGGCAGAACCGCAGCCCTTGCCTCACCGGTAGCCAAATGGTCCACTTCGACCCCGGTGGCTGATAAGGATGAGCTGCTGGACGCACTGAACCAGTCCTCGGATGAAGAGCTGTATGAGTCACTGTATGAGGGCAAATCCCTTAAGGATATCGCAGCAGAAAACGGCGGCAATATCGACAGTGTCATTAACCTGCAGATCGCCCAGCTGACGGAACAGCTGGATCTGCGTCTGGCCGGCGGCAGCATTACGGCTGAGCAGTACATAGCCCAAAAAGCCGAATTAAGAGAGCTTGTAACACAGAGCGTCGCAACCACCTTCGGCTGATCCGGATAATTAGAGCTAGCATTCCCGTACTTAAGCCGAACCTATTAATAAACATGCAAAAAAAAGGCAGCCCGGCGGAAAGCTTCTGCTTACGGGTTGCCTTTTTCTTATAGATGCGGTTAACTTCCGGTTATTTCAGGAGCTTGGCAGGCTCATCACGGGTAACATCAAGGATATCCAGGAAAAAGACGAAGATTGGAATCCCGAGGATCAGCCCCCATACGCCAATGTAATGCTCCGAGAAGAGCAGCACAATAAAGGTATAGAACATCGGCAGATTCATCTTGGAGGACATCAGCTTCGGATTGAGGAAATAGCCCTCCATAAAGTGAAGCACGGCAATCATGGCCAGTACATAAATAACCATTTCCAGCCCGCCGATGTTATAACCGATAATACAAAGCGGAACCAGAGAGATCACAAAGCCGACCACCGGAATCAGACTGAGCAGGAAAATCATGATGGAAAGCGCGAACAGGTAAGGGAACGGTGAGAAGAACATGCCCAGAATCCACAGCCCTATAACGGTAAACACGGTATTGAACAGCGCGATCAGAATTTGCGCTTCAATGACCTTACCGAAGGAGGAGATGAATTTTTTGCCGAAATACTCAAGCTCGACGTAGAACCAGGAAATCTTGCTCTCTCTCAGGCGGGAAGTAAAGCTGACAATGCGGCCTTTTTCCAGGATGAAAACAAAGCTCAGAATGGTGGATAATACGAAGGTGGTACCCCAGTTGCTGATTTTGAACACATAATCAATACCGCCCTTGAGGTAGGACTGGTAATTAAGGTCCTTGAGCGTATCGAACAGGTACAGGGTAATCTGGTTTTGCGGGATATCGTCAGAAGTTAAGTTCGACAGATAAGTGGTTAACTGCTTGACTTGCTCGAACACTTTGGGCAAATATTTAATCAGGGCAAGCACGATCATCGCAATCAGCGCCAGATACAAAATAACAATAATGACCTTGCTGTTCACTTTGATAAACTTGCTGATCCGCTTCGTCAGCAGAACCTGAAAGCTGTTCATCACATAAGCAATCAAAAATGTCAGAAGCACCAAATTAAGCATATCTCTGATACTGTAGAGCAGCAGACCGATCAGCACCAGAATTCCAAAGCGCCGGACCGTCAAATTTGCATAATAACGCTTAAACACTTCCATTGTTCCTCTCCATTCGCTTACAACTATAGACTCCTTTATAGTCTACCGTAATGAAAACGATCCTACAACATAAGGTGTCCGCAAAAACACGCGAAAATACAGTCTTTATGTAAACTTAAGAAAGCTGCACCTGCTTTATGCTGCAATGTGTAAAAAATGGTTACGCACCTTATCTTCAGGAGGCAAAATAACGATGGGAAAAATCATCTGCATTACTGGTGCATCCACCGGAATCGGCCTGGCTACGGCTCTGCGCTTCGCCCGGGAGGGCTGGACTGTCTATGCCGGGACACGCAATCCGGCGCGTGATCAGGAGCTGTACCGTAAGGAAAATAATCTGCATTTCGTGCAGCTTGAGGTTACCGATCCGGCCAGCATCCAGAGCGTTATTGACCTGATTTCGGATGAGCAGGGCTCACTTGACGTGCTGTTCGCCAATGCCGGCTTCGGCTATCTCCGTGCCCTCGGCCAGGCGCCGGTGGAAGACATTCACCGCGTAT
Source organism: Paenibacillus sp. PastM-3 (assembly GCF_029893965.1). Classification (GTDB taxonomy): domain Bacteria; phylum Bacillota; class Bacilli; order Paenibacillales; family Paenibacillaceae; genus Paenibacillus_AQ. The sequence goes on along the minus strand of NZ_JARXXP010000004.1, from coordinate 186,927 downwards.
TCGACACGAATGTCTACGGGGTGATGCACACCATCCGGGCAGCACTGCCGCTGCTGCAGAGGAGCGGATATGCGCATATTGTCGCCACTTCAAGTGTAGGCGGGCTTGTCGGACAGCCTATGAACGAGATTTACTGTGCCAGCAAGTTTGCGGTGGAAGGGCTGCTCGAAAGCCTGGCTACCTATTACAAGCCGCAATTCAACATTGATGTAACCCTGCTGGAGCCGGGAGCCATTGCTACCGAATTCACCAAAACCGTAATGGGGCACGTAGCCGGCACCGGCGGTATTCTGGAGGATGAATATAAGCCGGTAATCGATGCCTACACCGCAGCCTTTCTGCAGCGCAATGTGAAGCCGCAGACGCCGGAGTCAGTAGCCGAAGTGATGTGGGAGCTGGTGCATATGGAGACCAAGCCGGTGCGTATCCGCACTTCGGAGCGGGCAGAAGCCTTTGTAGCCCATAAAGTAAGCGCGGACCCTACCGGACTGGACGGCGTGCTCAGCACCCGCAAGATTCAGCTGAATATGTAGTTCTGAGGCGCAGCGCCCGTCTCTTTTCCCTTAGTTTATTTCATGCATACCCGGCTGTGTTTATCCCTGTTTCCTGTTTCCGCAACACAAATGTAATATAGATAGCCCCCCGGCATCATGCCGGAGGGCTGTTATTCCATTCAATAAGCTGTTACCGCTGGACCGGTTCAATCCGGTAAACGCCGTCCGTCTGCGGAGCAGCGGGACGGATCGCCCAGCCGAAGGACAGAACCTGCTCCACGCGGGTTCTTTCGTCGGCAGTCAATTTAGCCTCAACCGCTTCCTTGCCCTCTTCCAGCTCCAGCTTCGGCTCTTTGCCGAGCGCAACCAGAATCCAGCTGCGGATACCGCGGATCGTGTTGTACTTGATCTGGTACCCTTCCGTTACAGCCTGCCGGTACTCCTCAGGCTTCTCTGCCGCAAAGGCAGCCAGCTGCTTATAATCGAATTCAAACGGGCTGCTATCCTCCGGCAGCTCTGCTGCGGAAGTGATCCCAAGCAGCTGCTCATCCGTCCAGCCCTGTCCGCGCAGCGATTCAAGCAGCAAGGCATCCCATTGCGATAATTTGACTTTACCTGCTGATTCCGTCATTTCATTACCTCCTGTTTATTCCTTGAAATCGTAAGCTACAAAATGACCCGGGCTTGCGGGGGCTGCCGAACTGAACGATCGTCTTGGCTGCCTTCTCCGGTGCGTAGATCTCCTCTATATCCTCATTCAAAAGCGCCCTGTACTGCCCGTCTGCATCATGCCAGTACACCTCGGCGTACGAATTCATCGCCAGCAGCAGCTTGATCAGCTGCTCCACCTTCAGGGGTGACTGCTCCATTTCCCCCACTCCCCTCATCCCTATGTAAGGTTCTCGTCTGCCTATGCGGTATTGTACAACGGCCTTTCCCAAAGCACCAATCCATAAATTTTCTCACGGCTGCAAAAAATCAGGATTAGTCTAGTGCTTCTCTCAATATATTGAATACATATATTTCATAACATCTATTTGCATATACGAGGGGATGTACAATTATGATAACCCTGCACGGAGTGCCAGGCCATGAGTGAGACGAAAACCCGTGTGCTGCTCGGCAGCCCGATTCATCAGAAACCGCAAGTCCTGGAGCAGTTCCTGAATTCCCTTCTGCGCCTCCGCCGTGACGGAATAGCGCTGGATTTTTATTTTATCGATGACAACGGGGATAGCGCCTCCAGCCTGCTGCTGCAGCAGTACGCCCCGCCCGGCAGTGAGGTTTTTCTGCAGTCCTCGGGCTTCCATGATGCCTATATCCGCAATGACACTACCCATTACTGGAACTCCGATCTGGTCTGGAAGGTCGCCGGGTTCAAAAATCTGATGATCCGCCGGGCCGACGCCTTTGGCTATGACCATCTGTTCCTGATCGATTCCGATCTGATCCTCCACCCCGATACCCTGCTGCATCTGATCGGGACGGGAAAGGATATCATCTCGGAGGTCTTTTGGACCCAGTGGCAGCCCGGAACGATGCTGCAGCCGCAGGTCTGGATGCACGATGAATACAACCAGTGGGAGATCCTGCCCGGGGAGAAGCCCAGCCAGACGGAGATTAACCGGCGGTTTCACGCCTTTTTGGCCAAGCTGCAGCTGCCGGGAATCTATGAGGTCGGCGGCCTCGGCGCCTGCACTCTGATCAGCCGCCTGGCGATCAGCTCCGGGGTCAGTTATGATATGATCCGCAACATCTCGTACTGGGGCGAGGACCGCCATTTCTGCATCCGCGCCGCTGCACTCGGCATCCCGCTGTATGTGGATACCCACTACCCGGCGCTGCATCTGTACCGCGACAGCGACCTGGAAAAGGTCGCGGATTATATCCGGCAGACGACAACGGAGCTGGCGGCGGGCGGAGGAAGCGGGGCGGAGGACGGCGGGGCGGACGGGGCTGGCCGTGGCACGGCGGGGAGCGGGGCTGGTGCAGCCCACAGCGTTGACACGTTAGGCGGGGGCAAGGCGGATGGCGGAGTTGGCACGGCTGACGGGAGCGGAAACAAGGCGGTTGACGGAGTTGGCACGGCTGACGGGGGCGGAGGCAACGGCGCTGCGGCGGAACCGCCGCAAGAGCGGGGGGGCACGTCCGCTGACGGGTTATGGTCTGCGGCAGAGGCTGAAGAGCAACTGCGCAAGGCTCCCCCGGCGGACGGCTCGGACGGAACGGCGGAACCGGCGGCAGCCGGAGATGCCCCGCCGGCAGCCAGACGGCCCAGGCTTACGCTGACGATGATTGTCAAAAACGAGAGCCAGCGCTTCCTGCGGCAGGTTTTGCAGCAGCACCGCACATATATTGACGAGGCCGTCATTATTGATGACGGCAGCACCGACAATACGGCCGACATTTGCCGTGAAGTGCTGCACGGCATCCCGCTGCATCTGGTGCGTAATGACGTCTCCAAATTCAATAATGAAGCTGATATGCGCTTGCAGCAGTGGGAGGAAGTTGTCAAAACCAATCCCGAATGGATCTTGAGCCTCGATGCCGACGAGGTATTTGAAGACCGGTTCGCCAGCGACATCAAGCTTCTACTGCAGGAGGAGAGCTGCGACCTGTTCTGCTTCCGGCTGTATGATTTCTGGGACGACAACCATTACCGCGAGGACAATTATTGGCGCTCCCACCAGAGCTACCGGCCGTTTCTGCTGCGCTACCGGGAGGAGTTCGCCTATGTCTGGAACAACACGCCGCAGCATTGCGGCCGGCTGCCGGAGAATATTTTTGAGCTGCCCCATCAGCTCAGCAACCTGCGGCTCAAGCATTTGGGCTGGTCCAAGCCGGAGTACCGGCTCGATAAGTACCTGCGCTACATGCTGCTGGACCCCGACGGCCAATACGGCTGGAAGGAGCAGTATCAGTCCATCCTCGACCAGCAGCCCAAGCTGGTTCCCTGGGTGGAATGACAATACCGGCCAGCCACGTACCGCTTAATTCGGCAGCTAATCACCCTGCCCGGCAGTTTAACTGCATTCTTTACAACTATCCCAACCAAAATAAGCCCGCAGCGGCCTTTAATTACAGTTTGTGCAATTAAAAGGCCGCCAACGGGCTTTTTGGGCTGAAAACTCCAGGAATAGCTGCACGGAGTGCAGTTATATCGTGAAAAGCATAATTTCCGGCCCAAATAGTTGCAAAAAATGCAGCTATTCCTCAGGGAGACTAACGGAATGTACGTTACCCCCCGGCTCTTCCCCGGCGAGTTCAACTATTCACTGAAATAGAAAGCAGGAATCTCCTTGCCATAGAAGACAGAAGAACCCGCCGCCTCCAGCTCCCGGCCTGTAGTCTGCGGCTGCTCTCCAGCCGGGCAGCCGCAGGCTACGATCAGCAGCCGGCCATAAGCCCGCTCATGCCTTGCCCGCAGCGCCGGCAGGCTCTTGCTGGCGAATAGCAACGCTCAGCTTGCCGTCCGCCTCATCGACGGCCAGCACCGAGCCTTCCTCCGCCTGCCCGGCGATCAGCGCCCGCGCGACCGGTGTCTCCAGGCTGCGCTGGATGAACCGCTTCAGCGGTCTGGCCCCGTATACCGGGTCGAAGCCCTCCTTGGCGATGAAGCGCACGGCGGCATCGGTAAGCGTGAGCCCGATGCCGCGCTCGGCGAGGCGCAGGCGCAGGCTGCCTGCCAGCTTGAGGACAATCTGGCCGATTTCCGCCATCGTCAGCGGTTTAAACATGACAATGTCGTCCACCCGGTTGAGGAATTCTGGACGGAAATGGCCGCTCAGCTCCTTCATTACACGGTCCTTGACCGCCTGGGTAAGATCACCGTTGTCATCCGTTCCCTGGATCAGATGCGGTGAGCCGATGTTCGAGGTCATGATGACGATCGTGTTCTTGAAATCGACGACCCGGCCCTGCGAATCGGTCAGCCGCCCGTCATCAAGCAGCTGCAGCAGGATGTTGAACACATCCGGATGGGCCTTCTCGACCTCATCCAGCAGCACAACCGTGTACGGCTGGCGGCGGACCGCCTCGGTGAGCTGGCCGCCTTCCTCATAGCCGATGTAGCCCGGAGGCGCGCCGACGAGACGGGAGACACTGTGCTTCTCCATGTACTCCGACATGTCGATGCGGATCATGCCGTCCTCCCGGTCGAACAGCGAGACCGCCAGCGCCTTCGCCAGCTCGGTCTTGCCGACCCCGGTCGGCCCGAGGAACAGGAACGAGCCGATCGGACGGTTCGGGTCCTTGATCCCGGCCCGGGCGCGCAGCACAGCATCGGCCACCAGTGATACGGCCTCCTCCTGGCCGACAACCCGCTCATGCAGCGTCTCCTCCAGCCGCAGCAGCTTATCCCGCTCGCCTTCTACGAGCCTGCTGACCGGGATGCCGGTCCAGCGGGACACGATATCGGCGATCTCCTCCTCCGTCACGGCTTCGCGCAGCAGCCGGCTCTCCTGATCCTGCTGCGCCGCTTCCTCCGCAGCCTTCACCTGCTTCTCCAGCTCCGGGATGATACCGTAGCTGAGCTCGGCCGACTTGTTCAAGTCGTAGATCTCCTGGGCGTCGACCAGCTCCTTGCGGGCCTGCTCCAGCTTCTTCTTCAGGTCACGGATGCCCTGGATGGCCGACTTCTCCTTCTCCCAGCGGGCGGTCATGGTGAGATGCTTCTCCTTCAGATCAGCCAGCTCCCGCTGCAGATTCTCCAGCCGGCGTGCGCTGGCGTCATCCGTTTCCTTCTTGAGCGCCGCTTCTTCGATCTCCATCTGCATCAGGCGGCGGGTAACCTCATCCATCTCGCCCGGCATCGAGTCAATCTCGGTGCGGATCATCGCGCACGCTTCGTCCACCAGATCAATCGCCTTATCCGGCAGGAAGCGGTCGGTGATATAGCGATTCGACAGCACGCCCGCAGCGACCAGGGCGCTGTCATGGATTTTGACCCCGTGATGCACCTCGAACCGTTCCTTCAGCCCGCGCAGAATGGAGATGGTGTCCTCAACGTCCGGCTCACTGACCAGCACCTGCTGAAAGCGGCGCTCCAGCGCCGGGTCCTTCTCGATGTACTTGCGGTACTCATCCAGTGTAGTTGCCCCGATACAGTGCAGCTCCCCGCGGGCCAGCATCGGCTTCAGCATATTGCCGGCATCCATCGCGCCTTCGGTTTTGCCTGCGCCGACGATGGTATGCAGCTCGTCGATGAACAGGATAATCCGCCCGTTGCTCTCGCGGATTTCCTTGAGCACGGCCTGCAGCCGCTCCTCGAACTCGCCCCGGTACTTCGCACCGGCGACCAGAGCGCTCATATCCAGCGAAAAAATCGTCTTGTCCTTCAGTCCCTCCGGCACATCCCGGCGGACTATCCGGTGGGCCAGACCTTCGACGATCGCCGTCTTCCCGACCCCCGGCTCCCCGATCAGCACCGGGTTGTTCTTCGTCTTGCGGGAGAGGATGCGGATCACCCGGCGGATCTCGCCGTCGCGTCCGATGACGGGGTCGATTTTGCCGGCCCGCACCTCGGCGACCAGATCACGACCGTACTTCTCCAGCACCTCATAGGTGGCCTCCGGCTCCCGGCTGGTCACCCGCTGGTGGCCGCGGATCTCCGCCAGTACAGCCAGCAGCTTGTCGCGCGTAATGCCGCGGCTGGTGAATAAGCCGCGCAGCTCCCGGTTACCGCTGCCCGTGTCCGATACCATCGCCAGCACGGCATGCTCTACGGCCACGAACTCGTCATGCATCGCGGCTGCTTCCTTCTCGGCCTGCTCCAGCACTTCGATCAGCGAGGCTGATGCATATCGCCGCATAGTGCCTGCGCCCGAGCCGCTGACGCTCGGCTTCCGCTGCAGCAGCTCTTCTGTACCGCGCAGCAGTTCGGCTGCGGGAACATTCAGTTTCTGCAGCAGCCTTGGCAGCAGGCCCTCCTGCTGCTGGAGCAGCGCCTTCAGCAGATGGAGATTGTCGATCTCCTGATGCCCGGCAGCCGCCGCCAGCGATTGTGCTGCAGCGACTGCTTCCTGCAGCTTTTGGGTTAACTTGTTGAAATCCATATGCCTTCATCACCTTTCATGGGAGAACGATTTCTTGTACCCTTCGATGCTTATTCCTTCTATAATCATTACCCGGCCGGTCAGCCCCTAGCCGCATTCTGCCGCCGTTTTCCGCTGCTGCCGCGCTTTACTCCGGCCTGATAGCTGCTTGCATCAGCCAGCTTCCGGTAGAGCGCCTTCTCCGTCCCGCCTGTTTCCGCCGGAATGACAATCTCCATCCGGAACAGGATATCGCCGTTCGTTCCGTTCTGGCGCTTCAGTCCCTTGCCTGGAATGCGCAGCGTGTGGCCGCCTGCCGTTCCGGCCGGGATCTTCAGCCGGATACTGCTGCCGTCAGGCAGCGGCGCCTGGGCTTCTCCGCCAAGCACAGCCTGCCATGGCGCAATTTCAACCGTGCCGTGCAGATCCCCTTCTTGAGTCTCGTAGATAGAGTGTGGCGCAAGCTGCAGGACGATCAGCAGCTCATCGCTCTGGCCGGACCCGCCGGGTACACGGATCACAGTTCCCTCGGCTGAGCGGGGCGGAATGCTGACCGTCACCTCCCGGCCGCCTACCTGCACAGTTACATTGCCGCCCTTATAGGCCTGCTCAAGACTAATCTCCAGCTGTGCCTGGGCCATTCCCTGCCCACCGCCAAAACCGCCGAAAAAGTCAAAGCCCGCCCGGTCCGCCGCACCCCGGCTGCCAAAAAACATCCCGAATAAATCCTCTTCGTCTATCCCGCTGCCTGAAGCGGAATAAGCACCGCCCCGGCCTGCCCCGAATACAGACTCCCAGCCGGACTGCCAGCCCGATGACGGACCGCCGGCACGCCAGCTGCCGGCGGAGCCGGACCCGGCAGCCCCAAAGCGCAGCTCCTCATCATAAGCTGCCCGCTTCTCTTCATTGCCCAGTACCTCGTAGGCTTCCGCGGCTTCCTTAAATCTGGCCTCCGCCTCCGGAGCCTTGTTCACATCGGGATGCCACTGCTTCGCAAGCTTCTGGTAAGCCTTTTTAATCTCCTGCTTGCCCGCCTGCCTGCTTACGCCAAGCGCATCGTAGTAATTTTTGGCCGCCAAGGCGATCCTCTCCTTTCTAAGACTCTGCATGCCATCTCTTTCAGTTTATTCAGAAAAGACGCACTATAGCCGGTATCCCCACTACAATGCGCCTTTGTATGAACTGCTATATAAAAAGCCCGGTGAAGCCGCTGATGCTGCGGAGCTAAGAGGGGACATCCGGCATAAAACCGCTGTCCCGCACCCCGTACTTCTTCAGCACTCCGCGCAGACTTGGACAGCTTATTGAAGCTGTTGCCCGGAGTTTCCGTCATCCTGAATTTCGATCCGCTTGCCGGCGGGTTTTTGCCGCTTGGGCACTTCAAGTCTCAGCAGCCCGTCCTTCAGTGAAGCCCGGATGTCATCCCCGTTAATATCCTGCACGTAGAAGCGGCGTACATATTCACCATAACGGCGTTCCCGGCGCACAACCTGCTGTTCTTCATTTTCCCGGCTGCTTTCTTCCTTGCGCACCGCCTTAATCGTCAGATAAGGACTCGAATAATCAATGTCGATGTCGTCCTTGCTGAAGCCCGGCAGTTCAGCCTCAATCAGATAGGCCTGCCCGCTTTCGCGGATATCTGTCCGGAAAGACAGAGCGCTGCCGCCGGTCATCGGGGCAAAAAACTCATCATTAAAGACATCATGTAAAGACTTTGTGAGGGCACCGAATACATCATCTCTGCGTTTTCCAAAAGGGACCAAATCAAACATGTTTCATTCTCCTCTCTTTGACTTTTGTTTGTTGTTTTTGACTTTGACTTTATTTGATCTTTCTTATGGCTTTATTATAGCGCGCTCCCGGTGCAGGCTCAAAACCGAAAAACCGGGAAATTCCGGCATTTCGGCTTGTTTTTCAAAGCTTATTTTTACCATTCAACTTTTTTGACCTATTTTGACCTTTGTTGTACATATCGCTCGCGATACTCATGCTCCAGCATGCTCATCATTACTACATCATGGTACTCATGATTATAAAAAAGCGTCTGCCGCCGCACGCCCTCCCGTACAAAGCCGACGCTCTCGTAGACATGCTCAGCACGGCTGTTGAAGGTGTAGACCTCCAGCTCAATCCGGTGCAGATTCAAAATGCCAAAGCCGTACTCCAGCATCAGCAGCAGCGCCTCCCGCCCGTATCCCCGGTTCTGATGCCGCTCTTCACCGATAGCCAGCCGCAGATTGGCGGTCCGGTTGCCCCGGTCCATATCCTGTATTGCAATGTCGCCGATGACCTCATCGTTCTCTTTTAGGGCAATCAGCAGCAGCACCCCGCTGTCATCTCCCGCCTTGCGGTCGATATAGGCACTGATCTGCTCTTTGTTAATGTGCTTCTGCGTTCCTGTAAGCCGGCGTGTCTCCTCCCCGAAGAACATATGGTAATACACCTCGGCATCCTCCCTGTTCAGCGGGCGCAGATACACCCGTTCTCCTGTCAATAACCCTGAATGCTTACCCATTATGTCATCCCCTGTCTTCATTAATAGCTCTATGGTATTGCAAATCTGTATTCTGTAAAATATACAAAACAAGCTAATTTCAAAGGACAGATGAGAACCTTATGTTAATAAACCCCATGCTTAGCGAAGACCGCAAACTTCCGTATTACATCCAGCTGTACGACTATTTCAAAAAAGAGATTCTCGGCGGCGCACTGCCTGCAGGCACACGCCTGCCCTCCATCCGCGTCCTGGCCGGACAGCTGAATATCAGCGCCACTCCGGTCGAGCTGGCCTACCAGCAGCTGGTTTCCGAAGGTTTTATCGCCAGCCGGCCGCGCAGCGGGTATGCTGTGGAGCCGATGCATATGCTCAGCAGCAGAGCCGCCGCTGCAGATGCGGACGCCAGCCGGCCCTCTCTGCCTGCTCCGCGGATTACGCCCCGAGACCCGCAGCATTACCTATATGATTTTCATATCTCCAAAAATGATTTTTCGCTGTTTCCCCACAAAATCTGGCGCAGGCTCTTTCAGGAGCAGCTTGCCAATCCCGACCTGCTGCAGTATGGCGACCCGCAGGGCGAGCCGGCTCTGCGCGGCAGCATCGCAGCTCATTTGCGGCAGTTCCGGGGGCTGCGCTGCACCCCGGAGCAGGTCGTGATCGGCGGTGACCAGCATCTGCTCTGCACGCTACTGTGCCATATTCTGCCCGGCAGTAACCGGCGGCTTGGCATTGAAGATCCGGGTTACCATCTGCTGCCGGCTGCTTTTGCCAGAAACAGCTATGAGATCATTCCCGTTCCCCTGGAGGAAGACGGGCTTGATATAGAACAGCTGCGCGATAGCGGTGCTGGCGCTGTATACATTTCGCCCTCCCACCAGTTTCCTTGCGGGATGATTATGTCCATAGCCAAGCGCCATGCCCTGCTGGACTGGGCCAGAGCCACGGGCGGCTATATCATTGAAGATGATTACGACGGCGAGTTCCGCTACCACGGCAGGCCGGTTCCCTCCCTGCAGGGGCTTATGGAGAACAGCCGGGTGATCTACATGGGCAGCTTCGCCCAATCGGTTGCCCCTGCCTTTTGTGTACATTACATGGTGCTGCCGGAGGAGCTGCTCCCGGCTTACCATAACCTGGCAAAAGAGCTGTACCTGGAGCATTCCGCTTCGCGGCTGAACCAGATCGCGCTGCATTATTTCATGGAGCGCGGGCATTTCGCCAGACATCTGCGGCGGATGCGGCTGCTCTATCAGAAGAAGCATGATTCTCTGCTGCAGGCCATCCATTTATACTTCGGGGAGCAGGCGGCAATACGCGGACAGGGAGCAGGCTTTCACCTTCTGCTCCGGCTGAACCGCGGCGGTGATGCGCGCCTGCTGGCAGACACAGCTGCAGCCGCCGGAATCCGCGTGACCCCGATGTCGTATACGTGGTGGGGGCAATCGGGAGCAGAGGCGCACAGGAAGGATACCCCTGAGTTTATTCTGGGCTTCGGGGCCATCCCGGAAGAGCGGATCGGCGCAGGCATCCGCCGGCTGGCTGAGGTATGGCTGGGCTGAATAGACCGCTCAGCTTGCTGCGCCCCATCATCATGGCTTGCAGTCCGCTGCTTAGCTGTATTTTCGCAGCATCTCTTCCAGCATCGTCTTCAGCTCTTCCACCAGCTCAGGCGGCTCCTGGACCTTCGCTTCATTGCCCAGCCCGGTAAAAAACCGGGCGAAGAAGCGCAGATCCTGCGCCGGCGCCTCTCCCTCCAGCCAGCCGGTGCCGCCGGCACGGATATGCAGCAGCGAAGCGGACCACAGCTCCGCCTCGCAGGCCTGCACCCCTTCAGCTGTCAGCTCTGCGTATAGCCGGACCTTGTTCCGGTTTTTTTGCGCTTCCGCCCCATCAGACTGTCCTCCCGGCTGCCCTTCTGCCGTATACTCATGCCTGTTCCCCAAGTGAACCCGGCGCAGATCAAGCGGCTCATAGCCTGAAGCCTCTTCCTCTACAGCATCAATCCGGTCACAGCGGAACACGCGGATGCCTCCGCGCAAAAAGCAATAGGCCGGACAGTACCACAGCCCGTTGCTCGCATAAATGCCGACCGGCTGAACCGGACGCAGCCTGCGCTCTCCCCTTGACTCATAGCCGATAAGCAGCACCTTTTGGTCTATGGCCGCTTCCAGCAGGACAGACAGGTAAGGGAATTCCGCCTGACGCGCAGGGGTCACAAAATCAATCCGGTTCTTCAGCTCATCAATGCGGTCCCGCACATCGCCGGGCATATAGTGATAAAATTTGCGCAATGCGGTGACCGATGCTTCTTTAAAGGGCAGATACTCATAATGGCGCAGGGCATGGCTGGCAAAAAAAATCGCCACCGCCTCCTCCTCCGTAAAAGCAATCGGCGGAAGAATCCGTTCATTCAGCACCTGGTAGCCCCCATGCGGTCCTACCTCGGAATACAGCGGAACACCCAGCTCGCCAAGCTCCTGCAGATCCCTGAGAATGGTCCGGGTGGACACGCCAAATTCATCGGCCAGCTCCCTGACGTTGAATTTCCGTTTGCGGTTGACCGTCATCATCAGGTCCAGCAGCCTTTTGGATTTGGACATGGCATTATCTCCATTCCTTTTTTATTTGTGACAATAGTTGTCACTATTACAGCCTACAATAAGAGCATAGCCCGGATGGACGGGCAAATCTACAGCCGGAGGAGCGATTTATAATGTCTATAGAAGTAAATCCGTTTATTATGCTTGAAGGAACAGCACGCGAGGCGATTAACTTTTATCAGGAGAGTCTGGGTGCAAAGCTGCTTTTTATGCAGACTGTCGGGGAAGGCCCGCTTGATCACGATACGCCTCTGTCTGACGAAGACAAGGCGCGGATTGCCCATTCCGTACTCCGCATCGGTGATACCACAATGTTCGTAGCGGACCTGGAGCCGGGGCAGACGCGGCAGACCGGCAACGGGCTGAATCTCTGCATCTCCACCAGTGAGGCGCAAACGTCAGAGCAGTTGTATAGCGTGCTGAAAGAAGGCGGACAGGTGGATATCGAACTGGGACCAGCGTATTTCAGCCCTGCTTACGGCATGGTGACCGACAAGTTCGGCGTTACCTTCCAGATTTTCACGAAGCGGCAGCAGTAATCTCTCTAGTAAAGCCCGTCAGCTGCTTTATAGCTGTACGGGCTTTTTTTCGCAAATTCAGATATGCTTTTCAGAAAAAATGTCACATTCCCGCTGCCTGCTCCGTTGTACAGATTGAAAGGAGGTGAACAGCCTTGGAAAATACTGAACTGCAGCGGACGGTCGGTGAGGTTCTGGCCGGGGATACCGGAAAATTTGAAAGCATCGTGCTTGCTTATCAGAAACCGATTATCCTCTACTGCTATCACATGCTCGGCTCTTATCCGGAGGCTGAGGACAGCGCACAGGAGGTTTTTTTCAAAGCCTACCGCTCCCTGGACAAGTATAATCCCGAAGTACCGTTTGGAGCCTGGCTGTACAAAATCGCCTATAACCAGTGCATCGATGTGCTGCGCAAAAGGAAGCTGGGCAAGGCGCTCAAGCTGTTTTATCAGGATGAGACACAGCACAGGCCGGTAGACCAGCAGATTGAAGCCAAGTATCTGGACGAAAAGGTTCAGCGGGCTATGGCCAAGCTGTCGGCAGAGGAACGCAACCTGCTGATCCTGCGCTCGGTGGAGGAGATGAGCTATCAGGATATCAGCCTGATTCTGCAGCAGAACAGTGCCCGGCTGCGGAAGAAATACGAACGCGCAGCGGAGAAGTTCCGCAAATACTATGCAAATGCGAAGGGAGAGGACCGCTATGCCGGTTTACAACGACAAGGAATTGAAAGACATCCTTCTTAAGGCCGCACCAGCAGAAATGGATGTGTCCGGCAGGGTGATGGAACGGTTATATGCCACTAAGCAGACAAAGGAGAGGTTCTTTATGAAATACAAAGTAGGTGTACTGGTTATGGCGGGGCTGCTGCTGACGGCGTCCTCCGGATTTGCCGCAGTACATTATCAGAGCCTGAAGAATAAGGACGGGGAGCTTACTTACCAGGTGAAACCGGCAGCAGAATTCCCTGCGCAGCAGGAGGAAGCGGTTCAGCGGCTTGATTACACCCGGGAGCTCGGGGAGCAGCTGCTTCAGGACGGTACGGCAGCGATTTTTTATGTCACTGCGCACAATCCGGACGGTGTAACCGACATGAGGTCCAAGCCCGTGATCTACAGTGACTGGTCTGATCTGCAGGCCAAGCTAGCCGGACAGGAGATCGGACTTGCCGGGCAGCTTCCTGACGGCTACGCCTTCCACAGCGCCTCCGTCAGATATGAGCCGCTTAAGCCTGCCCCCGAAGAAGCGGCAGCTATAACAGACAAGCTGCGCAAGCAGGCAGAGGAGTCTGGCAAGGGCTATGCCCTGCAGCCTGTCGGACTGTCAGACAATCTGCTTAACGTGAAAGCCGCTTACCGGCAGGGAGCTAACGAAGTAACTGTAAGCATAAGCAAAACCGAAGGGACGGCTACAGCTTACGTAGATGAAAAGGTTGCGTTCACCGCCGAGAAGCTGACTTCCGGAGGCACTGACCTGATCTATACCCGCTACAAAGGCGGCAACAGCCTGACCTGGACCGCTGAGGCACCGGATGGCGCAACCTATCAGTACCAGCTCGACGAGATGAGCGGGCAGTTCTTCAGCAAGGAAGAGATGGTGCAGCTGGCGGAGCCGCTGCTGAAATAAGCGCCTGGCCTGATTAGCGGGAGCTTGGCTTAATAAAGCGCCCGCCACAAATAAAAGGTGGCGTAGGCTTCCCAGCCCTTCCAGGGCACCGCCAGCTCCAGCAGCTCCGCAGGCGTAGGCTTGCGGTCCATGCCGGCCAGGAATTTGACCGCATTTTGCAGGCCGACATCGCCTGTAGGATACGCGGTTGTATCACGCAGGCAGCGCATCCGCACATACTGCGAGGTCCACGGGCCGATGCCCCGGAGCTTCAGCAGGCGCGCCTCCGCTTCCTCCGGCGAGGGCAGGGCCAGCAGCTCCTCCCGGCTCAGGCCGCCTCCGGCGATAAGGGCGGCAACCTCCAGCACCGTCCGCGCTTTGTTGCGGGTCAGCTGCAGGCTGCACAGCTCCTCCTGGGTGACCGTGAGGAACACCTCCGGTGCAGGGAAATGATAATACGTGTGTCCTTCATATTCTAATGAAGTCCCGTATTCGGCAGTGAGCCTGTGCTTGAGCCTGTAGGCAAAGGCCAGATTGACCTGCTGGCCGAGAATAGCCCAGCACAAGGCCTCGAACAGATCCGGGATGCCGATAATCCGCAGCCCCCTTTCGCTCACAGCCAGCGGCTGCAGCAGCGGGTCCCGTTCCGCAAGCCCAAAGAACGGGGCGAGATCGCGGTCCAGATCAAACCACTCCACAATATAGCGGACCAGGCCGGCCGTGGCCTCCGCTCCAGGAACAGCCCCGCTCAGCAGTGTAACCTGCAGACGCGGAGGCTGTTCCGCCGCCGTTGTCAGGCGGACCAGCAGCGGCTTCCCTTCCGGCATAAACAGCCGGTTAACCCCCTCATTGTCCGGACGGAACAGGCACTCCAGCGGGGAGCGGTTCATATAGGCCAGACAGGCCTTCAAGTCAAAATAATCCGGCAGCGGCAGCTCAAAAAGCAAATCGTTCATGTCCCTGCGCCCCCACATGTGTAATTCCCTCCAGTGCCAGCAGCTCCTGCTTCAGCTTCAGCCCGCCGCGGTAGCCGGTCAGGGTGCCGTTCGCCCCGATTACCCGGTGGCACGGCACGATGACCGGTATCGGGTTTTGACCGTTGGCTGCGCCTACGGCACGCACCGCAAGCGGACGGCCGATTTGCACAGCCAGCTCCTTATAGGTAGCAAGCTGCCCGTGCGGGATCTGCATCAGCCCTTTCCAGACCTCCTGCTGAAAGGCGGTTCCCCACAGATCAAGCGGCAGACTGCCGAAGCTGACAGCTTCACCCGCGAAATAGCGTTCAAGCAGATTGATAACCCCCATCTCCGCAAAAACGCCTGCATTCTCTTCAAGCTGTGCGGAAGGGGCATGGAGGTTCAGCCAGCCCGCCGGAAGCTGACCCTGATCCTGTTCATAGGAAACGCGGATCAACCCCTTGGCGCTCGCCCAAAGCGTCCATGCTCTGCCTCCAAGATTCACGGTATGATGATAGATTGTGACCGGCAAGGCAGCAGCACTCCTCCGGTTCCCGGCCATTTCAGGTTTACTCGTGATTCTGCTCATGAGCAGTCCCTCCCTTAGATTGATTGCGGTACTCTGTTGGTGACAGACTGTTCTTACGGGTGAACCAGGCGGCAAAATGTGATGCGCCCTGAAAGCCCGCCGCCCTGCCGATCTCGGCAACCGGCATATCTGTACGGGCCAGCAGCCCGCATGCTTTGTCCGACCGCAGCTGGTCCACCCGTGCAGCCGGCGAGCAGCCGGCCACGCGCTTATACGTCCGCTGCAGATGGAACGGGCTGACTGCAAGTTCCTCAGCCAGCTTCGCCAGCGTCAGCTTCTCAGCCAGCCGGGCCTCCATAACGGCATCCGCCCGGGCGGCCAGCACCGCATCCGGGCGGAGTGTGCCACCCTCCTCGGGCCGGCACCGCTTGCACGGGCGGAAGCCCGCCCGGACCGCTTTTTCCAAAGACGTATAAAACTCTACATTCTCCGCCTTGGGCGTCCTGGCCCGGCAGGACGGGCGGCAGACGATACGGGTCGTAAGCACTGCCGTATAATAAACACCGTCATAGGTCGGTTCACGGTCAACTACTGAAGCATAAATACGCTCAAACAATGCCTGCTCCATAATTACATCACCTCATACCGCCAGTATAAACGATTGGCCCCGGCTTATGCAGGTTTCCGGAACAGGAGAGCAAGATTACGACAGTGCAGGCCGAAACGGCTGTACAGTCTTTAACAGGGTCGTAACCGCACACAAAAAGAACCCTCCGCATAACGCCATTAGGCGCACGGAGGGTTGTTCAGCAAATAGATCTATTTTATAAACTATATCATTAACGTTGTTATAAGAATTATTTAAACAGCAGCTTTCGGTGTTCCAACATCAGAAGGCCCCTCTGACACAGGCGGTTTCTTCTTTTTCATATAATCGGAATAGTAAGCCGTAATGATTGGAACCAGAATGGAGGTCACAATAACGGATGCGGCTACAAGCGCTGTTGCGGTTTCGGCCGCAGGCAGGAATTCCGGCTTGAGGTTAGCCACCAGCATAGGATTCGCGACAGCTGCTCCGGCGGTGCTGGATGCGGCCAGTCCTGCTGTACCATTGCCCCCGCCGATGTACTTGTCGGCCAGAATCAGCGGAATACCGGTAATCACAATAACAGCGAGACCGAGCAGAATACCCAGCAGACCTGTATCCAGAATGACGCCAAGGTCAATCGAGCTGCCGAGTGCGAAGCCAAAGAACGGAATGAGGGTCTGTGTAGCTTTTCCGAAATAAGCGCGCAGGTCGTGGTCAAGGTTACCCAGCAGGAAGCCGACGAGGAACGGAAGTACAGCGCCTACAAATACATGCGGTTCAAATACGGCTACACCGGTACTGCCGAGGATCAGCATGGTTACGAGCGGGCCGGATTCCAGGGACATCAGCACGAATGCGCCGGATTCTTCTTTGGTCCCGTACTGCTGCATAATGGAGGCATACAAGCCGCCGTTGGTCATATCCATCGCTGAGATGATAGCAAGCACTGACAAGCCGGCGAAGAAGCCGTTCTTCACGCCGCCTTCAGGCAGGAACTGGATGGCAATCAGGGCCACAACCCAGGCTACGGCTATTTTGGTCAATACCAGTGTTCCGGATTTGCGCAGTACCGTTCCAGTTGCCCGCACGTCAATCGCTGCGCCCATACAGAAAAACCATACAGCAAGGATCGGCACCGTACCCGTCATAAGCCCCTTGGTGAAACCGCCGAAGTATTCGCCCGCATTAGGGAAAGCCGTGTGGATAATCGCCCCCAGGAACAGCGGTACCAGCATCATGCCGCCGGGAATCCGGTCGAGCGTCTTTTTAATCTTCATAGTAATTAATCATACCTTTCATCTTAGGTTGTTGCCCGGCCGCCTCTTCATGTCAGTTACGGCTCAGTCCAAGCTCCGGAATCATCCGTGAGAATAAATCATCGCTTTCCTTGAGCTGCCGTGAGAACGCCTTACCGTCCTTAACCAGCAGTCCAAGTCCGTTCATTGTCATAGCTTCGCGAAAGTTACGGTCTTCCGTCCCTTTAATAAAGGCCTCTGCCAGCAGCTCCGAAATGGCATCCGGCGTATCCTTAGGTACTGCAAGCCCTCTCCACGTACCGGTAAAGTTCACATGTATTCCGGTCTGTTCCTCCAGTGTGGGTACCTCAGGCAGCGCTTCTGAGCGCTTGTCGGCATTGACTGCCAGCGTCCGCAGCTTTCCTTCATCCACATACCTTTTCACCTCGGCCGGACTTACCGGTACCGCATCGACAAAGCCGTCCATCAAAGCAGAGACGGCCGGCCCCGCACCTTCAAAGGGGATATGGGCGAACTTCACACCGGTTTCCCGTTCCAATGTTACGGCAGCTAAATGCCATATGCTCCCCGTTCCTGCGTTTCCCATTTTCAATTCGCCTGGATGCGCTTTCGCAAAGTCGAGAAATTCATTCACAGTTTGCCA
Source organism: Paenibacillus sp. PastM-3 (assembly GCF_029893965.1). GTDB lineage: Bacteria > Bacillota > Bacilli > Paenibacillales > Paenibacillaceae > Paenibacillus_AQ. The sequence continues at coordinate 169,205 of NZ_JARXXP010000004.1, read as the reverse complement.
TGGCGCTTCGGCTCTTACGGTAATGGCGGAAGGATCAAAATTCGTCTGGGCGATCGGTTTAAACTTCTCATAAGTAATCGGCAGCAGTCCCAGATGCGGCAGAATCGTCAGCTCCGCCGGTAAAAAAGTGACCGTGTAGCCGTCAGTCCTCGCATTCGCACCTTCCATCAGTCCGACGGAACCTCCGCCGCCTGTCCGGTTCAGTACGATTACCGGCTGGCCGAGCACCTTCTCCGCAGCTTTAGCCAAAGCCCGGGCGGTTGTATCTGTTCCTCCGCCGGCAGCATAAGGTACGATCAGTGTGATCGGTTTATCGGGAAAATCGGCGCTGACGCCATTGTCGCCCCGGTATCCGGTTATGCGGGCTCCAATAAAGAGAAGTGCAGCTATCATAACTGCTGCTATTCCTAACGCGATCTTTGTTGTCCGTTTCAACGGCCATCCCTCTTTCTTAATCTGTATACAGTGCTCCACCCCCTGAATATTTGGCACATCAGCCGCTTCGTGCGGGGATGTGAAAGTTTTCTCAAATAGAACTTTAAAGCATTCAGAGGGCATGCAGCAATCGTATTATCTTATTTTGAATCGTCAGAAATGCCGGAACCATGCGGTTTTGGCATTTCTGCATATGGATTGGAAGATTTGCTGTTCTCCCGGAACTTGCCCGGTGTAATGGATTTGCTCTTCCGGAAGACCCGGATAAAGCTGTTCTCATTCTGATAGCCGACAAGCTGAGCAATCTCAGCTACCTTCAGGCTGCTGCCCTGCAGCAGCTCACAGGCCTTCTCTATTCTAAGGCCGGTCAAATAGTCATACAGGGTCGTTCCGGTCTCTTCCTTGAAAATGGTGCTAACGGAGGAAACCCCCAAATTGACATGGGCGGCGATATCCTGCAGGCCAATATTATGCTGCAGATGCTCCTCCATATAAGCAATCAGCTGCTGTACAAGCACGTACTCCTTGGAATGCCGGTGCACTTCCAGTGCATGCGCCATCTGCTCAATGATACGGCACAGCATCTCTTCAATATCGTTCAAATCCAGTGTAGATACCTGGTGAATGGTATAGTCAGCCAGCTCCGGAGGCAAAGCATGTCCTCCTGCGGCGGCAATGCGGATAATTTCCTCCAGCAGATCATCCAGCATGCGGATCATTTTTTGCGGCTGAAGACCTCTCTTACGTACATCTTCCGCCCATCTGTGCACCCGCTGGCGCCCGGTAGCGGCGTCTGAGCTTTTGAGGGCCTGCAGCACCTCCTGCTGCCAGGTGTCATCGGCTGCCGTGCTGCTCTCATCAGGCTTGTTCTCCAGCCCGGGATAGAGGCGGACACGCCCGTACCCGTCGTACAGACGGTAAGATAAAGCGGCCTCTGCCTCCGTATAGGAGCGGGCAGCCTGGCCGATCTTCGCTGCCTGTGAACCGATCCCGGCAGACACGGATATGCCCAGCACATCGGACACAATGCCAACCAGCTTCAGCGTATCTTCGTACAGACTCCGCGCATTCTCCCCTTCGGCGGACTGAAGCAGCAGAACCAGGCTATCCTTGCGCGGTGATGCCGTAACCGTCCGCCAGGATGAACTGAAGAATTCGGATACCATATTGTTCATCGCATACTTGAGCAGCTGCTGGTCTTCCTCTGGATAAGCAGCCGCCCACTGTGAATGGCGGTCGATGGAAATGACCAGCAGCTCGAAAGGCCCCTGCTGCCAGCCGGCAAAATAATGCTCCCATTTCGTCCCTGTCTCCTGCTTGCCCATATTCCTGAGAATCAGATCCCCGAGGAATTTGGAGCGCAGCTCCGGGAGGCTCCAGTCAGCCACCAGCGATTTGCTCCGGAACTCGCCGACCAGCTTGCCGATGACAGGCTCCAGATCGTAGAGATTGCCGTGCCCTCCCCCTTTTTGCTCCGGGCTTAGCAGCCGGTTGATCCGCTTGAGCGGCCGGAAAGCGGCGAAGTTATAATAGTAGATCGCAGAGCAGCCGACAGCTATCGAGATCAGCGACAGCGACAGCATCATATTGCGGGCTGTCGTTACATTCTTCAGCAGCTGCTCCATCGGAACCAGCGAAACGAGGCGCCAGCCGGTGACATTGGAGAAAGCCTGGTTGGCCATATAAGCCTGGCCGTTTATTGTGACATGGGCAAACGGGCTTACATCGATCTCCGTCAGAACATCCTTCATATCCTCAAGCGGCACAGGCAGATTAATCTTGGGATAGATCAGCTCCCCCTCCAGATTGTATACAAACTGGTAGCTGGATAAATGGGTGTACATCTTGGAGAAAAGCGTATCGTAATCAAGATCGATGAGCACCGCCCCTGTAACGTTCCCGTTCCGGACGACCGGACGGGCCAGGGAGAGCAGCTCCGTATTGCTCAGCTGTGTATCGGAACCGGTGTACAGCCTTCTTTTAATCAGAAGCGGCTTCTCCTTAATTTCCTCCAGCCATCCGCTCCAGTCATGCTCCGGCGCTTCCTCCCAGTCGGACCTGTAGCCATACCGGCTTGACACTACGGAGTGTTCCTGAAAATTAATGACGCTGATTGCATGAATGTCCGGCTCCGACACCAGCGCCTTCAGCACATTCTGCGGCTGCGCGGCCGCCTCCGCCGCATGATCCGCATCTGCAGACAGGAACGCCAGCACAGCCGGATTAAAGGAGAGGTCGACCGCTTTGTTGTCCGCCTCCCGGAACGCCCGGTTCGTCACATCCACATTAATCTGCAGCAGCTCGACGTTCGGCGTGTTCAGCTCCGTATCAAGCGCCTGGCGGTATTCCCGGTAGGAGAACAAGCCGATCAGTGTAATACAGAGTGAGACACTTATGGTAAGAAACAGGATCAGCCGGTTCTGTTTGTTGTTCAGCAGGTACTTCAGTTTGAATCTCAGCATCGCTACAGCTTCATCCTTCCGCTATTTCCCTTAAGTTTTCAGACCCTTAGAGTAGCATGGATGGCCCTGCTGCAATATGGGGCATGTCATACCGGACAGGTTTTTTAAAAATTTATTTAAAATTGTCATCAAAGTGAAAGATAACCGGCAAAACTTATAGAGATGATATAATGAGGGGAATAGATCAGAATTAGAAACATATCCATGCCTTACTCTTTAAACAAACTTTGTTTACCTACAGGAGATTTATTGCGATGCATCCAAACTATGTGCTGGACCAGGCCGAATGGGACAAGCTCATTTCTGATACGGCCTATTATTTCGATGATTTGACCCTGAAGCGGGGCTTTCAATATTTCAAACAGAACCGCGTTCAGACGTTCTCCATCAGTGAGCCCCTGAAGATGCGGGCGCTGGTTGAAGGCAGAGAGGCATACCACGTCTATATCAGTCTCGATCATTTCTCCGGCAGCTATTGCGATTGTCCGGTAGACGGACCCTGCAAGCATATGGCTGCAGTGCTCATGCATTATGCACATGCTCAAGGGCGGTCGGTGGCACTCCTTGCGAATGCCAAGGCGACGGCCAACCGTCCCAAAGCCGCCTCCGATGATCCGGCAGATCAGGGGAGTCGCCAAGCCTTGCTTAATAGGCTCAGCGGGCTGATTCCTGAAGCGACCATAGCCCAGTGGCATGAGTATATGCAGCTGCTTGCGGCACCGCTGGATCATACGGTGCGCAATCCCCAGTATGCAAGCCGGGCGCTGACTGCCATTCATGAAGCCCAGCCGCCGCTCTCACCCGCTGCCGGCAGGCTGTTCAGGCTGCATTCCCATCTATTTATTCTGGAGAAGCTGCTGCAGCCCGTCCTGCCCGGAGCGGCCAACGCCGGTCTGGGCTATTCACTCGGCTATTACACGGCCATTGCCGTTTCCGAGCTGCAGACGGACATCACCGGGCTGATGCAGCAGCCGCTGCCGCTTCAGGCAGAGCCCGGAGAATGGCCGAGGGTGCTGGAGACCTTATCTTATCTGCGCAGGCAGATGCTGGCAGAGGGGCGGGACCGTTCGCGGGAGCAGCCTTATTTCTCGGCCTGCTATGACCTCCTGTGGAGACGCTGGCTCTCCCCTAATGCGGACAGTACGGCTCTTTACCTGGATGAGCTGGAGGCACTGCGCCAGGCGGAGGGGGAGCTCGATACCCCGCAATCCCGGCAGGCACTGCTGCTGGCAGAGAGCCGGATGTATTTCCTGCTGGGCGATGACCGGGCGGCATGGGAGCTGCTCCGCAAGGCCTCCGAACGGCCCGGCATTCACCCTGACGAGCTGCTTAGCTTCCTCGCCCCGCTGAGCGGGGACGGGCAGTGGTCACGCCTTGCGGCCTGGCTCGCTGAGACCGGCCCGCTGCTGACAAGCCGGTTATATAACCTGGGCGATTACGCCCGGCACTGGAAGGATGCAGTACGGCATGTACCGGAGACGGAGCCGCTCATGTGGGATACCCTGGCCGCCATGCTTCCCCTCTCGCGGGAAATCTACGAGGAGCTGCTGCTGCAGCACGGCAGGTACAAGGAATGGATGGATTACCAGCTCGCCTCCGGCAAGACGCCGGCCGACTTCCGTGTCAGCGATCTCCAGCCGCTGGAGAAGAACGCACCGGAGCTGCTGCTGCCCTTTTATCACCAGGCTGTGGAGCGGTTCGTCCTGGAGAAGAACCGGCACAGCTATAAATCCGCCGTCAAGCTGATCAAGCGGCTGGCCAAGCTGTATAAAAAACTGAAGCGCGACGAACGCTGGGAGGCATTTCTGGATGCCTTCACCTCCCGGAACAGCAGGCTGCGCGCCCTGCAGGAAGAGCTGCGGAAAGGAAAGCTGATCCCATGAATAATCATATACAGAATATTACAGTCCAGCTTGCCTTGACCCGGTACGGCGATGCCCTGATTTACGCCGTTGACGGCAGGAATGAATATGTTCCCGGCGTCCAGCTGAAGCAGCTGCTGTTCGCCTGGCATGAAGCCTCCTTCTATGGCACAGAGCTGACCCTCCAAAATGCAGACGGCGTGGATCTGGTTGTCCTGCCTGCCGAGCAGGTGATCCCGTTCTTCGCTGAACTGCAGCTGCTCACGCATGTCGGCTGGAGCTGGCAGGGCGATGCCGCCCTGCTGACCGAGCTGGCTCCGGCCGTGTCCGGGCTGCTGGCGGAGAAGAGGTATGTACCCGACTTCACCGCACACCGTGAGGGCCAGCTGCAATGGAGCTGGGACCAGCAGGCGCTGCAGCTGCTGGCCGAAGAAAACGGCGGGCTCGCCGCAGCGCTGGAGGGGCTGGCCGGACGGCCGGGTCTAGCGGCGGGTCTTGGCGCCGCCTTCTCGGCAGCGGTCTTCCAGCGCTATTACAGCACGGAGACCGAAGCCGGCGATCTGCGCAGCGAATTCCCGCTGCTGTTCAGTGCAGGCGGCGCGGCCGCCCTTGGCCTTGACGAGGAGAGCTGGCTGATGTCGATCGGCTGGAAGGCCGACACCGCGCCGTTCCGGCCGGCGCTGCAGCTGCTCGAGCCGGATGAGGAGTCGCCTTACTGGCGGCTCCGGCTGCTGCTTCAGGACAAGCGCGATGAAACCGCGCTTGTGCCGCTGCGGCTCACCACGGACGGTGAGCCGCACGGCCAGTGGCCCGCTCCGTGGGACGCCTACGTCCGCGAGCGGGCGCCCGGATGGCTCTCGCGGCTGCGTGAGAGCCTGCCCGGCGGGCACATCGGCCACGGGGACGATGTGCTGGGGGAACCGCTCAGCGATGAGCTCGCGTGGCGGTTCCTGAACCAGGACAGCCGGCTGCTGCTGGAAGCCGGCTGGCAGGTGCTGCTGCCGGCGTGGTGGGAGGCCGCCAGCCGCCGGAAGCCGCGCCTGCGCGCCCGGGTCAGCTCCGGCGAAGATAGCCGTGGCGGCGGCAGGTCGCTGTTCGGGCTGGATGCGCTGGTCGACTTCGACTGGCGCATCTCGATCGGCGACGCCGACCTCTCGGAGGCGGAGTTCGCCGAGCTGGTCGCCCGCGGCGAACGGCTCGTGCAGTTCCGGGGCAAGTGGATCCCGCTTGACCCCGCCCTGCTGGCCCAGATTCAGCGGGCCATGGCCGGGATGGACAAGTCGCACGGCTTGTCCTTCCAGGATGTGCTGCAGCTGCACCTGCTGGGCAGCGGCGAAGAGGGTGACGCTGCGGAAGCTGCAGCGGAGCAGGCCGGACAGCAGGCGGCGCGCGTGCAGCTGGAGGTGGAGCTGAACGAGCAGCTGGTTCAGCTGATCGGACAGCTCGGCCAGCGGGCCGAGTGGCCGCGGCCCGCTGTGCCGGCCGGGCTGCAGGCGGAGCTGCGCAGCTACCAGCATGAAGGCTTCGCCTGGCTGGCCTTCCTCCGCCGCTTCGGCCTCGGCGCTGTCCTGGCCGACGACATGGGCCTCGGCAAAACCGTGCAGCTGATTTCCTATCTGCTGCACATGAAGGAGACCGGCCCTGATGCGGGCGGGCCGCAGACCGATCCGCCGGGCTGGCCGGCGCTGATCATCTGCCCGACCTCTGTGCTCGGCAACTGGCAGAAGGAGCTGCAGCGCTTTGCTCCTTCCCTGAACGTCATGCTGCATTACGGCGGCAGACGGCTGAACGCCGGGTATTTCTACGGCGCGGCATCCCAGGCTGATGTGGTCCTGACCTCGTATGCTACAGCGGCACTTGACCAGGAGCTGCTCCAGCAGTTCACCTGGGCTGCCGTCTGTCTCGATGAGGCGCAGAATATCAAGAACGCAGGGACCAAGCAGTCCGCAGCGGTGCGCAGCTTCCCGGCACTGCACCGGATTGCCCTTACCGGTACGCCGATTGAGAACCGGCTGTCCGAGCTGTGGTCGATCTACGACTTCATTACACCGGGATACCTGGGCACGGCCAAGTCCTTCCAGGACCGGTTCGCGAATGCGATCGAAAAGGAGCGTAATCCCGAGCGGACGGCTGATCTCCAGAAGCTGGTGAAGCCGTTCATGCTGCGCCGCAAAAAGAAAGACCCGAGCATCCAGCTGGATCTGCCGGACAAAAACGAAATGAAGACCTATGTCAATCTCACAGCAGAGCAGGCGGCGCTTTATGACCAGAACGTGACCGGACTGCTCGAGAAAATGAACAAGCTGGAAGGAATCGAACGCAAAGGTGCCATTCTTGCTGCACTGACCAGCCTCAAGCAGCTCTGCGATCATCCGGTGCTGCTGACGAAGGAAGGCCTTCCGGAGGCAGGAGACGGTCTTCTGGATGCTGCTTCCCTGATCGAGCGTTCTTCCAAGCTGGAGCGGCTGCTCGCAATGGTGCGGGAGCTGCGTGAAGAGAATGAGCGCTGCCTGATCTTTACCCAATATATCGGCATGGGCCAGATGCTCCAGTCCGTGCTTCAGCAGGAGCTGAAGGAGCCGGTGCTGTACTTAAACGGCAGTACCTCCAAGCAGGCCCGCGACCGTATGATTGAGCAGTTCCAGACTCCGGCTCCGCCGGACGGAGCTCCGCCTGCCGCGGATCAGCCGAATGTATTCATTCTTTCACTCAAGGCGGGCGGCGTAGGCCTCAATCTGACGGCAGCCAATCACGTGTTCCACTTCGACCGCTGGTGGAATCCTGCCGTAGAGAATCAGGCCACGGACCGCGCCTACCGGATGGGCCAGACCAAGGATGTACAGGTGCATAAGTTCATCTCCCTCGGCACGCTGGAGGAGCGCATTGACGAGATGCTGGAGAGCAAGCAGCAGCTCAGCGATGATGTCATCTCCGGCTCCGAAAACTGGATTACCGAGCTGAACAATGATGCGCTGAAGGATCTGTTCACGCTGCGGCGGGAATGGGTGAGCTGATTGTATTACAGGACTTGCGGAACTGCGGCTCTGTATAAAAGAGTCCTTTTTGATAAGCTGTCCTGCTTTTGTTTTGTCCCGCTTCGTCACACTAAACCGCAATAGTTGCATTTTGTACACTTAAAAACGGCCACGACAGCACCGGGGGACATATAAATGTATTTTGTGCAATTAAATCTGTCTGGAATGACTGAAACAGCCCTTTTCCGGTTTTTTAATTGTACGAAATACTGTTAAACGGGCATCAGAGAGGAAAATCGGTGTTTTAGTTGTATAAAGTGCAGTTAAGCCAGATGGTTGCTAATGAATCAGCCGCGCACGTAACAGCATAAGCCCGAATATTTCAAAAAAAAGACGGTCCACGACGGGCCGTCTTTTTCATTTCCATAGTGTATAATATTGGTAATCATATTAAACCTTTTCCCGGGAAATGAGGAGCTGAAATGCGCCTGATTAAATGTATACTAACCGTGTTTACGGCTGCATGTTTGATGACAATCGCTGCCTGCTCGCCTCAGGAACATACGCCCTTTAACAACAGTGTAAATGAAGCGATACATACCGCTTACACATACAAGAAATCGGAGCTTGAAGCCGTTCTCCCGTCTGGGCAGGAGGAAATCAAACTACAAAGGCAGAAAAAAACGAAAGAAATCGGCAGCCTCACCACCGCAGCTTTTTTCAGCACTCTGGCTAACAGCCAGGACTATTCCCCGGGCCCAGAAATCGCTTTTTTAAGACAGCATAGGCTCCAGATCACCTACATCAGCTTCAGTGAAGTAAATACTACGGAAACATCGATTGAGCTCTCCTATACCGGTACGCTCCGCTTTGGAGAAGCTGCCGCAGATAAACTGGCTTTGGAGGGTACGATGATTCTCATAAACGATCAGGGAATCTGGAAAGTAGACAGCGATAGCTATAATTCTGAAGATATATCTGGCTTATTGGATTTGGATTAGCCTCCAAGTCTGTTTGCCAAAAAATGACGGATATGCTAAGCTTAATTCAACTTTTAGGAACGGAGGGTTGCACATGAATGTGATAGATTTTATCCGGATTCGTACTTTGCGCGGCTAATCAGATATGAATAGCGCTAAAGTTCTGCCCATGTGCAGAGGTCTCAGGATAGGTCTATCCATTTTTAAAGGCAACCCATAATGTATGCAGGCTGACCGTTGTTATTGCCGGAAGCAGCCTGCGCCTTTAGAAATCGCATCTCTATAGTTTTTGATCCACCCGGTCCGTCATAATGGAAATCCTATTTTATTTTCTGTTTACAGACGCCGGATGATCCTGATCATTCCAAGCTGTAGAGGTACCTGCTGGCAGGTAACGTGCGTACGCGGCATGTTACCTCTGGTCTATTCTGTTACTTCAATTGCAAGCACAGGCAGATAACGCCTGTGCTTTTTCATGTCGGTTAGACCGCAGCCTACCTGTCCTTCGCTTATCTTCACTCTATTCTTAAAATTTCAGGAGGTTGTTCATCATATGGAAACCACTCAACAACAAGCGATTCTTGTCGGGATACAGCTGCAGAATGATACAAATTTTGCTTATTCCATGGAGGAGCTGCGCAATCTGGCCGCTGCCTGCAATATTACCGTAATTGGCGAGCTGAGCCAAAAGGCCAGCCGGATTAACCCTTCCCACTACCTGGGCACCGGTAAAATCCAGGAGCTGGCCGCGATGGTGCAGGATGAGGACACCGTTATTATTTTTAACGATGAGCTGACGCCTTCCCAAATCCGCAATCTGGAGTCATCGCTTGACCGCCAGGTGATTGACCGGACCATTCTGATCCTCAATATCTTTGCCGACCGGGCCAAAACGAAGGAGGCGCAGCTGCAGGTAGAAGTTGCCCAGCTGCAGTATATGCTCCCCCGGCTGACGGGCATGCGCGAATCTCTAGGCCGCCAGGGCGGCGGATCGGGCCTGAAGAACAGAGGTGCCGGTGAAACGAAGCTGGAGCTCGACCGCAGAAGAATTGAGGAACGGATTACCGCACTGCAGACGGAGCTGCAGGCTCAGGTTGAACGGCGTCAGATCCAGCGGAAACAGCGCCATAAAAATGAGGTGCCGGTGGTCTGTCTCGTCGGTTATACCAATGCGGGCAAGTCCAGCCTGCTGAATGCCATAGTTGAGACTTATCATCCCGGCTCCAATAAACAGGTATTTGCCAAAAATATGCTGTTCGCCACTCTGGAAACTTCAGTGCGCAGCATCAGGCTGCCTGACCACAAAACCTTCCTGCTAACCGATACGGTAGGCTTTGTCAGCCAGCTGCCCCATCATCTGGTCAAAGCGTTCCGCTCTACCCTGGAGGAGGTAACCGAAGCTGATCTGCTGATTCATGTCGTAGACGCCTCAGATCCGCAGCATGAGCAGCATATGGCTGTCACCACCGAAACGCTGAAAGCGCTGGGGGCTGACGGTATCCCTACCGTGTACGCCTACAACAAAGCAGATCTGACCGGGCGTGCATATCCGGCAGTTGAGGGCGACTCGGTTACTTTGTCCGCTAAACAGAGCAGCGGGATTGTCGAGCTTACCGGACTGATCCGCTCACATGTGTTCAATGATTACATTCAGTGCGAAATTCTGATTCCGTATGACCGCGGCAGTATCGTCTCTTATTTTAATGAACATGCCCATGTCCAGGAGGTCAGCTACGAGGAGCAGGGAACAAGGCTGGTGCTGGAATGCCGGGCTGCCGACTATGAGCGGTTCCGCGGGGATTTTGTAGAGCTTTCAAACTAACCATATCGCGATAAAAGTGTAAAAGAGCCGGCTCCGGGATTGCTCCCGGGAACCAGCTCTTTTTGCTATTCAGCTATTGCCGGATAGGCTACTTATAAATATAAGTCCGGACACCAATTCTCGAATAAACTGCATTTTTCCCGCTGTTCCCCTTTACCGCCGGCACACCGCTTCTCGCCGCAAGCCCGCTGATATAGTCGAAATTCGGGTGCAGCGCCTCATCTGTCAAATAAGCAGACGTCCGACTGCCCGGCACTCTTTTCCTGTTAAGAGCAGCGATCATCTCCTCAGCACTCTTGATGCCCAGTCCATGCCCGTAGTAGCGGTCCGCGCCAAGCATAATGGCATTTTCACCCTGCCACTCCGGCAGCTCCGGGTCATGGTCAGGATTTTTGAAATACACAACATCCCCCGCCCGCATCTCAAACTTGTTGAATGTGGTGATCAGCTGCAGATTGCTGTCATAATTCCAGTCCCACAGATAAAGATCCGTAAAGTAGCGGTCAAACGCCTCTGCCCCGATTGAAGCAATGGTCGCTTTGTAAAGAATCATCACCATCGCCATTGCGCATTCAAACGCATACAGCTGACCGTTCACAAAAATATCGTTAATCGCCGCCGAAGGGCGCACTCCCGGCTTCAATTCAAATCCGCCGCCAGCCGTACGGTTCCAATACTGTGGATTGCAGCGGGAGTTTTTAAAATTGGAGAAGTCGGTTTTGCCCACATTCATTAAATTTGCCGCCTCTATTATCTCTGCCCGCATCTGCTGCTCAAAGCTCGAACCGCTGGGTGAGCCATAGCCTAACCCCATTCTGTCAGCCCCTTTCCTGATTCCTTCACAGAATATAGGTTATTGTACGTGTCGGGGCGTCCATTTGTGCTTGCTACTTTGGTTATTTAGCTTCTTTGAGCTGAGCAGATACGGAGCAGTTACACCTTCAACTCATAAACGAAAACCAGCCGTTCACCTGCGCCGTCTCCTCCGTAAGCAGATCCAGATAGACCGAAGTCCGGTAATCGGTCTCCTTCAGGCTTCTGCCGGTAATTTCGGCAATCCGGTTCAGCCGGTACATCAGGGTGTTGGTATGAATATGCAAAAAAGCGGCAGCCTCCTTCAGGTTCCCGTCCAGGGTGAGGTAGACTGCAATGGTTTTAAGAAAATCGCTTTTGTGCTCACGGTCATGCGCCTTAACCTGCTCCAGCAACGCACTGCGGCGGGGCCGGCTGCGCTTCTGTTCAATTATCGACGGAATATAGGCCCAAAAGCCGATTTCGTCGTAGAGCATCAGATTGCGGGCATGGTATGGAAGCAGCTTTTTGATCTCCAGCACCGCCAGGGCTTCACGGTAGGCCGCAGCAGCTGAGGTGTATTCCCGGTAAACGGGACTGCATCCGGCTGCAAGCCTGCAGCCTTCACTGCGGCTCATATCCGCAAGCAGCTTGTGTACGAACGAAGACAGAACCGCCGTCTCCTCCACCGGGAAAACAAACGAAAATAACAGGATCAGCCGGTTATGCTCAGCCGTTACAAACAGCAGCCGCTGCCCGGCATATGCATCCATCTTCTGCCGCAGACGGAGCAGAAATTCTTCATCAATCACTTTGTCGCTCTCGATTACCCCGATGTAATAGCTCTCCGGCAGCAGAATGGACCAGCTCTCCGCCTCCTGCCGGATGCGCGGCTCATTGTCATAATGCGAGGTCAGCAGCTTCCAGAAAAAATCCTCGAACGCCTTGTCCTGCCTGTTTTTCCAGCCGCGCTGCTTCAGCAGATAACGTCCGGCGATACCCGCCGCCTTCTCCACTACCCCCTCGGCATACCCTTCAGCGAGGTTACCGCCGTCAACGACCCAGATGTAACCCAGAATCTCCTGCTGATGCTTGATGCACATGGCCAGACGCGGACCAAGGCCGACCTCCATCACCGCAGGAATACGGATTGGGTGCGCCGTATTTTCAAGCTGATGCATAACGCCTTTTTTGCGGAGTCCGATGATAACGGTGTTCGGCACACGTTTGCCGATAATGGTGGATATGCGCGCCGGATCACTCTCAAACTGATGGGAGCTGTAGCCGATGACATGGTGGTTGCTGTCCTCTATCGTCACCTGGGACTGCAGCGATTCGCTGATGGTATCCGCGAGAGATTCCATACTGTCAAAAAAACGGTCAAACGTTAGCCCTGCCTCTGTTTCTGTCAATGTTCCCACCCCAGCCTGAAGAATACCGGATCTTGTACGTATAGGTGTTTACATTATATTACTCAGATTGGCAGCTGGCTATAGGTTTATGAAAGAAAACCTGACACATAAAGGGTTTATTTGTAAAAAGCCACCTCCCGGTATAGTATCCCTACAGCTTACAAGTTAACTTGTTAGCATAATGTCTGCTGTTACGGACTCAGATGCGCTTATTTATGGCAAAACCGCTCTTTATCCATCCTAACGGACACCAGCGACCTTATATGCCGGAATCCGGAGTATACACGGGGCTTGGGGAGAAAATAAGAGCTCTGGGGTCCGTTAGCTCAGCCGAACGGCTTTTTTCGGGAGAATAAGATCATTTCAGTCCCAAGCAAAAAAACCGGCGGATATCCGCCGGCCCCCAAAAGTATGCCCCTCTGCTCTCTATGGGTTCCTGTATGCCTTCCTTCTCTCTCTATGCTCAGGCTGAACACAAAACTAGATCAGAGTGAACTCCTGCTCTACCGCTTTCTCCACCGTGAAGTACTCTTCCCCAAGAGCTTCCGCCACGGCCTGGCAGGTGATTTTACCGTTAGCTACGTTGACGCCGCTCTTCAGGCCGGCATTGTCTTCGATCGCCTGGAATACACCTTTATTCGCTATTTGCAGTGCATACGGAACGGTTACGTTGGTTAATGCAATGGTCGAGGTTTTGGCTACAGCTCCCGGCATATTGGCTACGGAATAGTGGAGCACGCCATGCTTCTCGAATACCGGATTGTCATGGGTTGTTACGCGGTCAATCGTTTCGACGATCCCGCCCTGGTCGATGGCTACATCGACGATAACCGAGCCCGGCTTCATCGCCTTGACCATTTCTTCGGTTACCAGCTTCGGCGCTTTGGCGCCCGGAATCAGCACTGCACCTACCAGCAGGTCGGCTTCAGCTACAGCTTTGGCAATGTTGTAAGGGTTGGAGATCAGCGTGCTGATCTGCGAGCCGAAAATATCGTCCAGCTGACGCAGTCTGTCAGCACTCAGGTCAATAATTGTTACTTCGGCGCCGAGGCCGATCGCCATTTTCGCGGCATTTGTTCCGACTACACCGCCGCCGATAATGCTGACCTTGCCTCTGCTGACGCCGGGTACACCGGATAGCAGAATGCCTTGTCCGCCGTAGTTCTTTTGCAGGAACTGTGCCCCCAGCTGCACGGACATCCGGCCAGCCACTTCGCTCATTGGTGTAAGCAGCGGCAGCGTGCGGCCGTCCACTACCGTTTCATAGCCGATTGCGAATACACCCTTGTCTTTCAGTGCAGCGGCAAGTGCCGGCTCCGGAGCCAGGTGGAGATATGTGAACAGGATCAGGTTCGGACGGAAGTAGCCGTATTCGCTTTCCAGCGGTTCTTTGACCTTCATTACCATTTCAGCGGTTGCCCACACCGCGGCTGCGTCTGCAATCAGCTCGGCACCGGCTGCAGCATATTCTTCATCCAGGAATCCGCTGCCCGTTCCGGCTCCGGCTTCCACCAGTACTTTATGGCCTTCAGCTACCAGACTTACAACACCTGCAGGGGTAATGGCTACGCGGTTCTCGTTATTCTTGATCTCTTTAGGTACGCCAATAATCATCGTTAATCGCTCCCGTCTTGTGTAATTCTCTTATGTGAAGAATCATAACATACTGTTTTCTATTATATTTTGGGTAAAAAGAAAAACATTATCTGCCATGATTGTGTTTTTACACAATCAGGCGGCGGCCATTCACCGCAAGACAAAACACAAGTAGAAACGGCTATGCCGTCCTTCAGAGAAGGCGGTAACCGTTACTGCGAGAAATATAAGGATGATTGATAGCGTAGAACATATAAATTCTTATATTTTAAAAAAAGGACACCGTCCACGGTGTCCTTACGTTAGTAACACATTAGCCCCTAAGCACTGCAAGCACCGTCTCCAGCACGACATTGACGCCCTTTTCACAATCTTCGTAGGAGGTAAGCTCTTCCTCGCAATGGCTTTTGCCGTTCACGCTGGGGACAAAGATCATCGCCGACGGCAGGAATCCGGCTACGAATTGGGCATCATGGCCCGCCCCGCTGGCTATTGTCCGGCGGGAATAGCCCAGAGTGACAGCCGCCTGCTCCACAAGTCCGCAAAGGTGAGGGTCAAACCAGACCGTGTCGCGGCCCCACAGCTTGCTTTTTTGAACAGTGCACCCCAGCAGCTCTTCCGGCAGGCTATTGATAATCGCTTCCACCTCGCGGACAATGTCCATATCCTTATGTCTGGCTTCCACCGTAAAAATCACCTTGTTCGGAATGACCGTGTGAATATTCGGCAGCACGTTCATCCGGCCCATCGTGTATACAAGCCCGGAATCAAGCCCGCCCAGCCTGGCCCGCAGCTCAGTGATAAGGTCTGCGGCTGCAAACAGCGCGTCCTTGCGCATATCCATCGGCGTTGTTCCGGCATGATCCGATTCGCCGGTCACTTCAATCTCATAACAGGCCATGCCGACTACGCAGTCCACCAGGCCGATCGTAAGCTGCTCGCGCTCCAGCACCGGTCCCTGTTCTATATGCAGCTCCAGATAAGCCGTTGCTTCCTTAATCCGGTTCTCCGCCTCTCCGGCGTAGCCGCTGGCCAGCAGCGCCTCTTCAAAGGTTGTTCCTTCCGGGTCCTTCTTCTGCAGCATGGCTGTCTTGTCGAACTTGCCCGACAATACGCCTGAAGCCATCATCGAAGGCTCGAAGCGTGCCCCTTCCTCATTGGTGAAGTTCATCACGGTCACCGGAAGACGGGGCGCTATACCATGGTCAACCAGTGTTCTAACCACTTCAAGCCCGGCAATTACGCCGAGCACTCCGTCGAATCTGCCGCCCTTCTTCACCGTATCCAGGTGAGAGCCGATGACTACGGGCGGACCCTCCTCCCTGCCCGCAAGCGTGGCATACATATTGCCCATATCATCCACTTTAACCGTCATCCCAAGCTCTTCACAGCAGGAACGGAAGTACCCCCGCACCAGCACATCCTGCTCCGACAGCGACAGTCTGGTCACACCATTGTGATCCGTACGTCCAAAATCGGCAAAAGCCTCAATTGTATTCTTCAGCCTACCGCCGTTCACCAATAACTGCTGCATTTGCATGTTATATTTCCCTCCGCTTCGGACGATCATGTAATTAATGCTTTCTCTATATGTTATACCAATGCCAATTATAGTCATTGTACAGTCTGTAATAATGTTTTTTGGTAAATATTCACGTTCTGTTAGAACATGACGGAAGAGTTTGGTAGAATATGAGCTGCTATAACGTAAATGCAGGATGAATTCTATAATAAAGTATGGAAGGGGATTTAACACATGAACACTACACTGCGCAGCAGCTCCGCCGAAGCAGTCATTGATTCGCTGGGAGCTGAGCTGGTCAGCTTCAAGCTGCTGGCAACCGGCACTGAATATATCTGGAGCGGCGATGCAAAATTCTGGACAGGCCGTTCCCCGGTACTGTTCCCGATCATCGGGGCAGCCCGCGGCGGAGAGATCCGGGCTGGCGGAAGCACCTACACCATCGGCAATCACGGCTTTGCCAGACGCAGCGAATTCACTCTTGTTGAGGCTACAGATACTCACGCTGTCTTCAAGCTCTCGCAAAGCGGACAGACATTGGCCAGCTATCCGTATTCGTTTAATCTCTTCCTTACCTACATTCTGAGCGGAAGCAGACTTGAGATCAGCTACCGTGTGGAGAATACCGATGAGCAGGAAATTCATTTCCAGCTGGGTACCCACCCGGCCTTTAACTGCCCGCTGGACGGACAGGGCGCCATCACTGATTATTACCTGGAGTTCTCTGAACAGGAGCAGCTGGAGCGGCTGTTCCTGAATGATGCGGGTCTCGTCATCAGCGGAAAAAGCGCACCTGTACTGGATAATGAGCAGCTTCTGCCTCTTTCCCACGAACTGTTTCTGGACGGAGCGCTGGTCTTCCGGAATGTGAAGTCCGGTACAATTGCTCTTAAAAGCAAGCTTACGGACAAAAGCGTGACTGTCACCTCCAAGGGCTTTCCGGACCTTGGCCTCTGGCAGCCGAAAAATGCCCCTTTTGTCTGCATCGAACCGTGGCAGGGCATCGCGGACGGGGAAGATTTCAGCGGGGAGCTGAAGGACAAAACCGGCATAATCACCCTGCCGCAGGGCGGTCAATTCAACAGCTCACTGACCATAGAAATCAACTGATTTTGCCCGTTTTTCACAGGGCCATAAGGCGCTTCAGACAGCCGGTTTCGGCACTGGAGCGCCTTATTTTGCTTGAAACTAAGCAGTTATAAGTAAACTAAAGTAGTATATACAATCTTTTAATTGTGATAGTAAGATAATTACAATCATTGCGTCCATTCAACAATGTACGTACAGCACACGTGTGTCGATGCTTCCGTCACTGGCCCGGCTATCCGTTATTTTGAAAGGAAGTGATTGTTGCATGAAACCGGAGATAAGCATTATTGTGCCTATCTATAAAGTTGAAATGTATTTAAGAAAATGTGTCGACTCCATCCTGGCACAGACCTTCAGGGACTTCGAACTGATTCTTGTAAACGATGGCTCTCCCGACAATTGCGGCGAAATCTGCGAGCATTATAAAGAGCTGGACCCCCGGGTGAAGGTCATTCACAAGCAGAACGGCGGCCTGTCCGACGCCCGCAATTACGGCATTGATATTGCCGCAGGCAAATATATCGGCTTTGTAGACAGCGATGACTGGATTGAGCCTGATATGTTTGAAGCTCTGCATGGACTAATCACTGCCCATGATGCAGATATTGCAGTGTGCGGCCATGTCGAGGTCGAAGACGGTGTATATGTGGATAAGGAGTTCTCCCATGAGGTCCGTGTCTATAATAATGAAGAAGCGTTCAAAAAGCTGCTGGAAGATACCGAGATCAAGAATCTGGCCTGGGATAAGCTGTATAAGGCAGAGCTGTTCGCAAAGGTAAGGTATCCGGTCGGCAGATACTTCGAGGATATGTTCGCAACCTACAAGCTGTTTATGCAGGCGGAGAAGGTTGTTTCCCTGGATTCGCCCAAATATCTGTATTTGAGAAGAGGCGACAGCATTACAGGCAAGATGAATAACCGGAAATATTATGACCGGATCTGTGCCTGGCGTGAACTGTATGAGGACATCAAGCATAAAAATTACCCTGAAGCGATTGAAAAGTCCCTGGCCAGAAACGTGACCGAGGGCATTGAGCTGTGCAATCTCCAGATGATCGCCGGAGAAAACAGTGCCAATAAGGAATATATCGCGGAGCTGGGCAGCTTTTTCAGCAAACATCTCAAAGAGGTCATGCGCAATAAAAGCATCAGCAAGCAAATGAAGATAGCCTCTTTGCTTATCCTGACGAGCTCAAACACATATAGAGTCCTGTATCAATCCAAACTTCGTGTGAAGGGAAGTAACCTGACATGACTAACCTTATTCATAAGATGCTCCCGCTCTCTTTCCGGAATTATGTAAGCAATAATGAATTTTACCGGTATTTTCGAGGGTATATGGCCAACAGAGACCTGTACAGGAATAAATCGAAGGCCATCTTCGTAGTCGGTTCCCCGGAACACGATAATCTCGGTGATCATGCCATTACGATGGCTCAAATGAACTTTTTGAAAAAAGCGTTTCCCGATTATACCCTGATTGAGATTGTTGCCGACCGGCTGACTTATAACTGGAAATGCCTTGAGCAGTATTCCACCAGAGATGATATTTTCGTCCTCCAGGGCGGCGGAAATTTCGGTATCGAGTACTTCAGAGAAGAAGAAGTCCGCAGAAGGATTATAACCAATTTCCCCAATAACAAAATCATCCTCTTCCCCCAGACCATCTTCTTTGGCGATACCGAATTAGGCCGCAAGGAGTTCAAGAAAACACAGAGCATATACAGTGCCCATAGGGACCTGACACTGGTAGCCCGGGAAAAAACCTCCTATGAGCTGATGAAAGAAGGCTTTAAGCATAACAAGGTTCTCCTGACCCCCGATATCGTAATGTCACTGGATATTACGGATCCCCCCCGTGAGCGGAGCGGAGTTCTGATGTGCATCAGAGCGGATAAGGAGAGTATTTTTAACGAGGCGCAGAAGAAAATCATCAATGACAGTGTCTCCAAAGCTTTTGACCAGATTACCTATTCGGATACGTGCATTATACGTTATGTTTCTGTTGAGGAACGGGAGCATGAGCTGTATAGCTTATGGAACCAGTTCAAGGAGGCGGAGCTTGTTATAACGGACCGGCTGCACGGGATGATTTTTGCGGCAATTACCTCCACTCCGTGTATTGCACTCGGTAATTATAACTACAAGGTCGTAGGCAGCTACGAATGGATCAAGCATCTCGGTTATATCAAGTTTACTAACGACATCAGCCAGATTCCTGAGTTAATGGATGAATTAAGCAAGATTCCGGCTCCGCGGTACAACAATGATTTCTCAACCACACACTACAACCAGATCATAGAGGCCATGTCGGATAACGCAGACGAATTCACCCCTTCATCCATCGTGACGGCTTAGAGCATCCACCACGACATTCCCTGTAGCGAGGAAGCGATGTACTCTTGAAAACCAATATAAAACTTGCTGCGATTATTACCTATCTCTCTGTCTTTTTGGGTGTGATCATTTCCCTGGGCTCGACGCCTTACATCGTTTCAACCCTGGGAAAATCGGAATACGGGCTGTATTCACTGGTGAATTCCATTATCGCCTATATCGTGCTGCTGGACCTCGGCTTCGGCAGTGCGGTTATACGGTTCAACTCCAAATTCATCTCGGAAAATGATACGAACGGCCAGCGGAACATTAACGGAATGTTCCTGATTCTGTTCACGGGAATCGGCCTGCTTGCCCTGCTTGCCAGCCTGATTCTGGTATTTAATTTCAATTCTATTTTTACCAGTCTCAATGAATCTGAGCTTAGTATTCTCAAAACCATATTCATTATCGCAGCGGTCAATGTGGCAATCTCATTCCCGATGAATATTTACAGCTCTATTATTACCGCTTATGAACGGTTTGTTTATCTCAAAATCATCAATCTCCTGAGAGTGGTTATTTCCCCGGCGATGATGGTACTGGTGCTGTTCATGGGCCTGAGATCGGTCGGGATGGTTTCCGTTGCCCTGGGGCTGAACATTGCGATCGGCCTGGCCAACTATTTTGTCTGCAGATATAGAATGAAGCTGATCGTGAAATTCAGTACCTTTGACACCAAGCTGTTCAAGGAAGTATTCAGCTACTCTTCCTACATATTGCTGTCATCCATTGCCTTTCAGCTCTATACGAATGCAGACCCTCTGATTATCGGTATGTTCCTTGGTGCTACTCCGATTGCAATTTATGCCATCTCCACCCAGCTGAACACATACATTATGAATTTTTCCAATGTGCTGTCCAGCTTCTATCTGCCCAAGCTTACCAAAATGATTGTCAAAGGCGCGGATCAGGCCCGGCTGATGGTTGAGCTCGTCAAAATCGGCAGAATCCAGGCCCTCATTGTAGGCTACATTGTGTCAGGGTTTGTGCTGTTCGGGCAGGTGTTCATTCTGATCTGGCTGGGTGAAGGCTACCGGTATGCGTACACGATTGCGCTGATCATTATCATTCCGCAGATTACCTCGATCGTCCAGTCGCTGTTCGCCACGATGCTGGAGGCAATGAACCGGCACAAGGTTAAGGCCTTGATCTATTTTTCCATCGCCATCCTGAAAATTATCCTGACGCTGGTGTTCATCCGGGTCTGGGGCATTACCGGCTGTGCGATTGCAACGGCTGCAGGCATGATCGTCAATGTCATCCTGAACAACATCTATTACAAGTATAAATTGAAGTTTGACATCTTCTACTTCTGGAAGGAGATCATTAAAGTCTTCATTCCGGTCGTGCTGCTCGGCGGCGTGTGCGGATACCTGCTGACTTTTGTAAGCATCAGCTCCTATCTCCAGCTCGGCCTGTATGTCATCCTGTACTCCGTGCTGTACGCAGCCACCATGTGGACCTTCAGCATGAATGCAGATGAGAAGCAGATCGTTACAGGTCCGATGCGGAAAGTGGCGCTGCGGAGTCAGACTTAAAATGATATAACGGACAAAAGACACCTTTAGAGGTGTCTTTTGTGCATCAGCTTCCATCGCACCGCTCCCTTTTTCCAGCAAAATAGCCCCACAAAGTGGGGCCTTAACATAGAAGCTGACTTTAGGTACTACTGCCGCTCTCATCCCATTGCCTGATTTCCTCCAGCAGCTTCGGATAATCCACTGCCGAATAGTCGGTTACATCCACTTCCAAGAGCTTCCCCAGCTCGAAGGTATCGTAGCCTCGCGTGGTGCATCTGCTGATGAATGCCTCACGGGTTAGTAAATGTTCAGCTGTACTCCGGTCATATAATTCTTTTCCCTTGTTATAAGAAGTAACTATATGGCTCAAGTGTCTTTCCGGGTCCATATCCCGCTTCTTTTGGCGTTCATACAGAACATCCAGCTCTGCAATTAAGCGAATGGTCAACACCTTATAGCCGTAACATTCTGCCAATTGCTGAATCCGCGGCTTCTGCTTCTGACTGAAGGGATAATCGGACAGGATATTGCTTCCGGCCAGCATCTGCCGCTCCATTGTCTCATAGTACACGGCCCAGGCCATCCTTTCAATTTCCCGCTTCTCCTCCAGATTGTTAAAACCATACTCATCCGCTAAAAGTTCCTTCAGACTATCCTGAGACAGCATACAGAAAGCGCCGAAATATTCGTTCAGCATATTCCCGAGATACGTTTTCCCTGTACCGGGCAGGCCGGCCAGCAAAATCAACACCTTATTCATAGCTTATCTCACAGTATTGAGGCGGCCCTCTTTATTCATAAAAATACCGATTTTGTGCTTCACAATTTCTTTTACGGCCTCGTTGCACGGGATGATGTTATGACGCAGCGATTTGTTCACTTTGGTTTCTTTAAAGGTTTCCTTTGCCGTCTGCGTCCAGGTCACCAGCAGCTCTGTACCAACATTGAATTTGCGGATTCCGTTGTCAATGAGTTCATGAATATCGTCTTCGTTAACGCCCGTACCCCCATGAATGACCAGAGGCACATCGACAACCGCATTGATTTCTTTAAGCAGCGGAATATTTACCTGCGTCTTGGATTTGTATTGGCCGTGATTTGTGCCGATCGCAACTGCCAGAGCATCTACGCCTGTGGCCTTAACGAACTCTGCAGCATCCTGCGGGTCTGTATAAATCTTCTGGTCTTCATCCACATGGATGCCTTCCTCCGTACCGCCGATAGTTCCAAGCTCACCTTCCACGGACACATTATGCCGGTGCGCATAATCAACAACCGCTCTTGTCTTCATAATGTTCTCTTTGAACGGCAGGTGGGAGCCGTCATACATTACAGAAGTAAATCCTTTATCAATCGCTTCCTTAATATCATTGAAATCCCTGGCATGGTCCAGATGCAGCACCACATCGACCATTTCCGAGGTAGCCATCGCTTTACAGACCGCCACGAAGTTCTCATGACCTACATATTTCGCTGTGTCGATGCTGGTCTGTATAATGATTGGCGCTCCCTGCTCTTTGGCAGCCCGGATCATGTCCGGCAGCATCTCCAGATTGTGTGCATTAAAGGCGCCGACCGTATAATTCAATTCCTCTGCTCTGCGGGTTGCTTCTTTTAAGTTTATATACATTATGATTTCCTCCTACGGTTAATCTTTATATAGGCTTACTCAGTGCACGCCTCGCGTAACATCCTTGGAAATCTGCATCAGCTGATCCATCTTCTTGAGGTAGGTCTGCAGAGACTGTACATCGTTAGCTTTAGCCGCCTCGGCTCGCTTCTTGTTATACAGCTTCAACAGCGCCTTGTAGCCGTCCCCGACAGATTTTTTGAGCTTCAGGCTGCTCTCCAGCGCACCTATCGCCTGATCCTCATCGCCGAGCTCGTTATACGCCAGGCCGATTTCTTCATAAACGCTGGATTGCTCTGCTTCAGCCAGGCTGCTGATTGCCTCCTCCTTTGCAGCAATCGCAGCCAGCAGCTCCTGCTTGCGTTCTTCCGTCAATACAGCCTCCGCGGCTGCTTTCGCAGGTGCTTTATCCTTCTTCTTGCCGAATCCAAACATTGTGCTAACCTCCTAACGTCCCTTTCTCGAATGCTAGAATGCTTTCATCAGCGGACCAATGATCCAGGCATAGAGCAGGGCTGCGGTTACAGTATCCACATCTGTTGCAGTCGCATTGACAAAGCCCATGTTGTTAAAAATAGTAACGAGCAGCGCCGGCAGCAGGGTGATGAAGAAGCCGTGGAAAATACCTCCGATAATGGCCCCGCGGCGTCCGCCTGTCAGGTTGCCGAAGATTCCGGCCGTGCCGCCCGCGAAGAAGTTGGTCAGTATGCCCGGCAGAATCATCGCCCACCCGAACACAGGCAGGACAAACATAGCGATAATGGAACCGATTGTCGTGGTGATGAAGCCTACGATTACAGCATTAGGGCTGTACGGGAACAGTACCGGACAATCCAGCGCAGGCACCGCATTCGGCACAAGGCGCATCGCGATTCCCCGGAATGCCGGAACAATCTCACCAAGCAGCAGACGGACACCGGCCAGCAGAACATATACCCCGACGACGAATTGAATGGATTGCATGAATGCATACATAATGTAATTCGTGCTTCCGGATAAGGTAGTACCGAATTCCGGTCCTGCAAACGCTGCCGTAATGATGTACAGCGGAACCATAACGACCATCAGAGAGAGATACGTATCCTGCAGGAACTCGAACTGGGCAGGCAGCTTGATGTCTTCAATCGACTTTTTCTTCTCACCGCGTTCACCGAAGAGCTTCGCTACACCTGCTTCAAATACATAACCAACCGTACAAAAATGTCCAAGGGCAATCTCATCCATCCCCGTAATCTTACGGACGAACGGCTGGGCAATCGCCGGCATGGCTACGGCAAAGACGCCTCCGATGAAACCGCCGACCAGAATCAGGACAATGCCGCGCAGACCCGCAAAGTAACCGAACACCGTTGTCATCGTAGACATCCAAAGAATGGCCTGACCTGTCAGGAAGATATACTTCCACTTGGTAAACCGGGCAATCAGCACGTTGAACACGAAGATCGCCAGAAAGGTCAATGCGATATCACGGCCCAAGCCGAGCTCATTCATAGCCTGGCCGTTAATAGCCTCAATCGAAGGAATGATCCCTTGCATATGGAAGCCTTCCGTAAAAATTTTGCCGAAGTAGGTTAAGCTGCCGACGATAATGCTGGAGCCTGCCGACAGGACCATAAATCCCAGCAATGTCTTGAGTGAGCCTGAAATAATCTGTCCTACGGACTTTTTTTGCAGGATTAATCCGAGCATGGCGATCAGCGCGACTGTAATGGATGCCTGGGTCAAAATATTCTGAATAATAAAGTTAATTACTCCCACGTTCCCCCCGCCTTTTCTCTCAGGAATTTATTAAGCTAAAACGCCCTTTTCCTGTAACACCGGAACGATTTTTTCTTCGATTTCCTGTTTGGACACGATATTCTTCAGATAGATAATCGCAGTTTGTTTGGGGTCGATTGAGAATTTCTCGAATTGTGTCTGGAAATTTTGGGCGGTCATTATAATATCCGGTTTGTTGGATACCGCTGAGGAAATATCGCTATGATCCAGTCTGGCTTCAACACCGATTTTTTTCAGAACATCCTCAGCCGCCATTTGACAAGCAAAGCTGCTTCCCAGACCCGCTCCGCATACGAACAAGATTTTTATCTTTTGCATATTACCCGCTCCCTTTACTTTATAGATTTAATGAATCTCACCGTGCAGCGCTTCATTGAACGTCTTCACATCTTCGGCGGTAAATAACTTGTTCAGTTTATCTGTATCATCAATCAGTTCTACGAGGCTCTTCATAATTTTTATATGTGAATGCGAGTTCACTGCGGCTAAGCAAAATACAATTTTGACAGGATCATTGTCAGGATGGCCGAAATGGACCGGTTCCTTTAAAGTCATGACGCTAATACCCAATTTGTTCACTCCGTCTTCCGGCCGCGCGTGCGCTAACGCCAAATGTTTGCCTACGACGATATACGGACCGAATTCTTCAACCGATTTGATCATGGCCTTGATATACCGCTCTTCGATCACTTCATCATTCAATAGAGGCAGTGCAACCTTGGTGATCACCTCCTTCCAGTCTTTCCCTTCCTGATTAAGCAATATGTTGGAATCATATAGAACATCCTGTAACATCGGCTGTAGCTCCCTTGTATTAATTTTCAGATGATGCCGTTTGAAGGTCTCCTCAACCTGCTGATAGTCTTCCGGTGTAATGGTACCGCCGCTGTCCGTAATTAACGACAGGACATCCTGCATCAGTTTTGTCGCATCCAGCTTGTTGGAAATCGCTCTTCTTTTATCCTTATGGATATTTAAAAACGCTTTCAATTCTTTTTTATCACTTTCCATCAGGATTGGATTCAGTAAGAGAATAGGCTTCCTTGGATATTCGACTGGAATAGTCGTAAAAATCAGATCCACATCCAGTTTGTCAATAAAAGTAAGCTCATATGAACTCAAGACTGCTACAATCTCGATGTTGAAATGCTTTTTCAAATTGGCGGCCAGTAGCTTCCCGGTTGAAATTCCATGATTGCAGATTACAACTGCCTGATACATATATTGTTCTTCCTGGCTCATCCGGCTCGCTGAGGTGGAGAAATACACAGTCAGAAAACCAATCTCGTCTTCCGACAGCGTCTTCTTGGTGTAATCCTCGATTCGCCTGCTGAAGCAGGCTACCGCATTGTACATGGCTGTATAGGTCTCTTTTATCGTGTCCTTCAATGGATTGAACACCTGCAGCTCATTTTTGGCTCTGCTTAACAGGCCGTTGATATGCTTATACAAGCCTTCATATAAATCTTCTTCTTCCTGGGAAAAAGGAATCTCCGTTACCTTCTCCACATGTTCAATGAGCTGAATCGCCAGCAGCTGTGCCGCAACCCAATCGGACGAGCTGTTCATATCCTTGGGCTTAAACGATTCTATGGTGAAGGTAATATATTTAATTTCATTGAGGGAAGGGTACAGGGACAGGTCCCCGCAGATCGCATCTACGAAATTCCGGCCCGGGCCTTCCTTCATTTCCGCCCGCGTTTTAGTTGAATCGCTGATTGTATTGCCGCCCTGTATACGCCTCACCCATGCGGCTACAAACAGGATGATCTGGTTGCGGTACAGCTGGTTGGCCTCTGCGCTGGACTTTTTCAACAACTCATCATAACGGCGGCCGAGCTGCTGCAGCACCTGCTGGTCCAGATAGTCCAGTGCAAACCTGCTTGCTGCATCCGTGTTTTCATAGCGCATCACCTGATCTATATCTGTCATGCTGTTGATCACTTCGTACAATGTGGACCGGATCGACCGCTCATCGCCCTGCAGTACGATTCCCTGCTTCGTTAAGCTCACTACCGAAATTCCGTACTGCTGTAAATATTGGCGGAGCTTGCGCATATCTTCATCCAGCGTACTCTTGGATACCTGCAGCTTTCGCTCCATTTCACATAACAGCGTTGTTCTTGTCGTGTCGGCGATTTCCAGCAGCAGGGCGAGAAAGCGTTCATCCGGGCGGTAATAGTCTTTGTCCGTCTGGTCACCGACCTGTGCCATCAGCTTCCGTGTTGCCTGATCCGGCAGAACCAGCTTCATTCCCTGGCCTCTTGAGGTTGTCACCGCCGGATAATGATTCTCGGCCAGGTAATCATTGATCAGAGCTAGTTCATTCCGTAAAGTACGTTCACTTATATGGAATTCTTTGCTCAAGTCCTCAAAAGTCAAAGGCGTATTTACTCTCAGAAATCTGGCAAATATTCGTTGTGTACGTTCCTTCATGAAGGTTGGCTCCTTTCATAATCTGATTATAGATGTCCAAATAAAGAAAGTTTAGTACATCTTGTTGCAACTTGAAGTTGCAAAAATGTAAGCGCTCTAAATTCTGCGCTGCTAGCATTATACTTCTGCTGCTTGCCGGTTGGTTAGCGGTACTTCATAATAAATACGGCATCGCCCCCTTCCAGGACGATGCCGCTTACGTTTTCTACACTTCCTGCAGCAGCCGGTCCAGCAGCCCAAACGCCTCTTTCAGCTTGGCTTTGGGGATGCCGCTGTACAGGTCCCCGATGCTCAGCTCGTAGTAGCAGGAGTCCGGGCCGGTCTCCTTCAGCCGTGCGGCGAGGCCTACACCGGTCTGTTCAATTATCCGGATCAAGGCCGGCTCTACCTGTGCCTTGGATAAAGCAAAATGGACATGAAACATGTTCGAGACCGGAATTTCAGGCAGAGTAGCAGTTCTATCGCAACCGTTGAACAACGCTGCAAGCTCTTTGGCTTCTTCGTAATACTGCCCCATTTTGCCGGCACGCTGCCGGAAATAAACCTGTGCCGGAAGGATATACGGATACAGGCTGATCAGATCACCGCCGTGCCGCCGCTTCCAGACCTTTGACTCCTCAGTGAATTCTGCACTGCCCGCGAGGATTGCCCCGGCGATCCCGCCGATGCCTTTATATAAGGAAATATATACGCTGTCGAACAGCGCGCACACCTCTGCAGCCGTCTTGCCGTAGTAAGGCAGCACCTCAAACAGCCGTGCCCCGTCCAGATGCAGGATAATTCCCTGCTCCCGGCAGTAGGCGGAAATGGCTTCAAGCTCGGCATACTCCGGCAGTTGGCCGCCGATTTCCCGCTGCGGCAGCTCCAGGAGCAGACAGGCTATATCCTCTCCGATATTGCGGACATCGTCCAGGGTAATCAGGCGGTCCTTATCCGCCAGCAGAATCGGCTTAATGTGATGCAGCTCCTTCAGCCCGTCCTGCTCATGAATCTCCAGGTGGCACAGCGGGTGATAAGCTACCGTCTTTAGCCCTTTACGGTCAGACCAGATCCGGAGGGCGATCTGCTGGGCCATCGTTCCGCTTGGAAAAAACACCGCCGCTTCTTTTCCAAGTACACCTGCCATCTCCGCCTGAAAATCCTCAATGACTGCTCCGCTGCCGTACATATCGCTGGCAATATTGCCCTCTATACCGGCAAATGCCTGTTTGAGCACTTCCACATCCCGTTTCCCGTGTCCGGCCAGCTGGATGGAAGCAGCATTATACGCCTCCAGTAATGTTTTCTGTTCATACATAAAGTGCTATCACTCCTATCGTGTATACTCTCACTAAGCAATGTTCATAAATTATGGAATTTGCCAGCAGAAAACCTGATTTTTTTCAAAAATTCACGATTTATTCCCGGGTTCCAAGATGAAATATGTCCTACGCTGTGCTACAATATTGGAATTGCAAAGGCAATTGCTTAGGGAGGTTTATTACAACACCATGCTTATTATTGGTATCGCCGGCGGGACCGGTTCTGGCAAAACAACGGTAGCCCGCTCCGTTATTGACCGTCTTGGAACAGACAAAGTAACGTTCATATCCCAGGATAACTACTATAAAGACCATTCCTCTCTCAGCTTCGAGGAACGCGGAGCGATTAATTATGATCATCCGCTGGCTTTTGACACGGAGCTGCTGATTGAGCATCTTCATTGTCTGAAGTCCGGACAAATTGCTTATGCTCCGGTGTATGACTTTACGGTTCATGCCCGTTATACGGACAAGACCGTTGAGCTTATGCCGAACAACATCGTTATTGTTGAAGGGCTGCATGTGCTGTCCGACGAGAAGCTGCGCGAGCAGCTGAACATCAAAGTATTTGTTGATACTGACCCGGATGTACGGATTATGCGCCGGGTACTGCGTGACATTGAAGAACGCGGCCGGACCATCCGTTCGATCCATACCCAGTATTTGACGACCGTGAAGCCGATGCATGAGGCGTTCATCGAACCGTCCAAGAAATACGCCGACATTATCATCCCTGAAGGCGGACAGAACGAAGTCGGTATCGAGCTGCTGTCGGTACTGACTGCCAAATACCTGTCAGGTGATCAGCAGTGGAACGGAAGCGCACGTTAATAAGGCAGAAGGCAGAGGCCGTGAGCGATCATGGCCTCTGTTTTTTTTATTTGCTGTCTGCGCCGCCTTGCCGACCGGATGAATTAATATTCCTCCAGGCCGCTGCTCATCCCGCTGATCATTGAGAGCGACAGCTCCAGTGCCTTATCGCGCTCTCCGCTCTTGAGGTAATAAGACAGCAGCTTGCGCTCGTAACGTTCAATGGTGTAGGTGTCTCCGTTGCTGCGGAAATACGGCAGGGCTTCCTCCTCTATATAACGGTAATACGGCTGCCAGTCCTCTTTCAGTGACAGTATCAGCAGATTAAAGTTAATCTCCCGGCTGTCCTTGCGCTCCCGCGCCAGCGTCAGACCCTGATAGGTTAACGCCAGCAGTCCGGAAACCGGAAGGCGCTTTGCCCCCACACAGGAGGTAATATAGCAGTCGAGTACACTCAGGTAGAACGGATGCTCCGGCCCGCCGACCAGCTCCATCACCTGCGAGAACCCTTCTGCCGCTTCGTCATATAACCCCCGGCGCATATGCTCATAAGCTAGGTTATGGAGCAGCTTGTACTTGCGGTCGGCAGAGCCGCACAGCTCACAGGCTTTGATCAGATTCTCATAAGACTGATTGGCTATTGCAAAGGAATGCGGTTCTTTTACACTGAGCTGGATCAGCATAAGCGTCTCCGTATCAATGATCCGGATCAGATTAAGCGTCTTGCGGAAATATTGCAGTGCTTTTTCTGCATAATAATAGGCAATAATACTGGAGTGAATAGAGTGGTAAGCGAGCGCGAGGTGATAATAATACTCCTGCTCGGTATACTCCGACTCGTCGATCTCTGTCAGAACACCGATACAATCCAGAAATTGTCCTGACAAAAAATAATATATGCCCTGCAGATGTCTAAAATAGTTACGCACATAGGGGGAAGGAAGTTCAGCCTTTTGAATCTCCCTGATCAGCTGTAAGGCCGGCTTCAAATCATTATTGTATAGATGGTAACGTATTAACAGCAGGGGGTAGGGGATTTTATAATCAGGCAGATCCCTGAGCGTCTCCCGCTCCATTTGTGCTTTCAAGGCTTCCGCTTCCTGCGTCCGCTGCATCACCATGGCGTTATGCCAGTCGTTTAATTTGCGCTGGGTCTGAACAAAGCGTTCCACCTCTGCAGCCATATCGATCTGCAGGCGGTCGCACAATAAATCAATAATTTCCGGGGAATACTCGGTGATCCCCCGTTCGATTTTGCTTAAATGAGTCACTGAGCAAATGCCCTGGCCAAGCTCCCCTTGAGTTAAATGCTGCTTCTCCCGGTAGTGCTTGATAATTTTCCCCTCAGTCATTCCCAAGTCCTCTTTTCCGTTAAAGTACAGCAGTAAGCTCTCTTTATTATACAAGGAAAAGGCCGGCCGAGAATTCTTTGCATTAAAAATAGCCGGGAGGTCACCACATTGCAGCGGTAATTCCCGGCTTTTTGCATAAAATCAATACTTTTGAATATTAACCCTTATTTTTCTGCCGCATTCAACAGGTTATATATCGTCTGCGCTGTTTCTGCACGGCTTGCTGCCGCTTTCGGAGCGAATAGTCCGCTCGCATGTCCGGACATAATGTCCAGGCTGGCCGCTTTGATGATTGCTTCTTCCGCCCAGGAGGAAATCGCCGATTGATCCTTATAGGACGGAGTGCCAGCCTGAACACCTGCCTGCTTGGCGGCCGCATATTCATAAGCCTTCACAGCGATTACAGCCATTTCTTCACGGGTAATGCTCCGGTTCGGAGCAAAGGTTGTCTCCGTAAGTCCGTTCACCAGTCCGGCTGCATGTGCTGCAGCAACCTCATCCGCGTACCAGGCATCAGCAGCAACATCGCTGAATTGCCCTGCAGCAGACGCCTCAAGCTTGAGTCCCACTGCCCGCACGATCATCGCTACGAATTCGGCACGTGTCGTTTTGGTATCCGGAGCGAACAGCGTATCCGACTGGCCGGTAACGACATGCTTCGCGGACAATGCCTTAATAGCTCCCGCAGCCCAGTGTGAAGCAGAAAGATCCGTAAAGCTCTTCTCGTAAGCCAGTACACCGTATGTGCTGAAGTGGCCTACATTAGTAGTGATTGTATGCTGTGCTGCATTGACCTTGCCGCCTGTATATTCCCAAGCAGAGGTCTTATCATTCAGATAGTAGATGCCCGCCAGCTCTGCATTCAGACTGCCGCTGTAAGTCAGCGTCAGCTGCACGTCTTTAGGGAAGGCTGTAAGCCGGATTTCTTCTCCGCCCGCTTTTTTATAGGACAGATTGAAATCGTAAGCTCCACCTGAAATCAGTGTCACACCCGCTTCTGCGGATACAGGTGTCACCGTCTTGACTGCAATATTCAGATAGATATTCCCCTGGTTATTGTCATCCGCCTGTGCCGACAGTGCCGACAGCACTTCAGCAGGAATCGTTACCGTTCCGGCATCAGTCCGTACCGCCAGGCTGCTGCCCTTGAGCAGTTCACCCGCATTGGCCGGCAGCTTCACCGGAACGCCCGCCTTACCGTCAATTGTTGCTGCACCATTAGCTGCAGCTGCCAGATCAGAGGCTGATACAGTCTGCTCAGTGACCACAGCAGTATTACCATTTCCTGTATTGGTACTGCCTGTGGTGCTTCCGTTGTCAGTTCCGCCTCCGTTGTCAGTTCCACCTCCGTTGTCAGTTCCGCCTCCGTTGTCAGTTCCGCCTTCCGTCAGCGTGCCATTCTTGATCTGTTCCAGCATCTCATCCAGGCCAACGCCTCCGATGATGTCCTTGGCAACCGCTCCGACTGGGGCACTCTGGCCAAGCTTCAGGAAGTTGTTCACAATGAACTGGATATCTGTATCATCAACAATTCCGTCCTGATTGATATCCGATTTGGAATCA
Source organism: Paenibacillus sp. PastM-3 (assembly GCF_029893965.1). Classification (GTDB taxonomy): domain Bacteria; phylum Bacillota; class Bacilli; order Paenibacillales; family Paenibacillaceae; genus Paenibacillus_AQ. Next base: position 137,488 of record NZ_JARXXP010000004.1, on the reverse strand, counting down.
CTGGTCTTATAAGCCAATCCGGCCTGCTTCAAATCCAGAATGTCGATGACTTCATCGCCGTTTACATCCCCGGCCAACGCACCATTCAGAGACAGCAGCTGCTGCGCACCGATCAGCTTGCCATTCTCAATCTTGTAATCGACCGTTGAATAGCTGAGGGAAGTATGGCCTGGGGCTTTGAATGTTACCTTAATCACCTCATCAGTAACAGGAATGGATTTAATGTTATACTGGGCATCCCTGTCAATGACTGCCGTGTATTTCTCACCTGATTCCGTTTCCGCATACACTTCAAAATTCATCTTGCTGTAATCCTTGCCGAATTGCAGAAATTCGCCGTTTACCATAAAAGCTTCCGGACCCACGTATCCATAAAGGCGTGAGGTGCGGGATACGAAATCCATATAATTCATGGTGTAAGCCGGGGTATACACAGCTTCCTCAGCTCCGGCTGCCGTCACGAAAAGGTCAATCATCCGCAGGGTGGCTACCTTATTATAATAAGCATCTCCGGCTACCTTGTATTTAAGGGTCAGCAGCGGCACATCGCCGTCGATCCCTGCAAGGCCCTCACCTTGCAGATTTACTTTTACGGTGCTGTAGAATTCATTCATTGCATCCCGCTGAACCTCTACCGTAGCTCCCTGCTTTGCCGCGAGCGCTTTAAGCTCGCTGGTTGCCCCGATCGACTCCAGTTCGAAGACCCCCGTGACATCTTCAAGGGTGAACTCGGCTCCGGTAAAAGCCTTCAAATTGTTCATATTAATCGTTGCCGTAAAGGTATCGCCCGCCTGCACCGATTCCCGGCTAAGCTCAGCTTGCGCATATGTGGTTTCCGGGGTCAGATAGACATATTTATTGCCCAGCCAGGTTGTCCCTACCGTTGCAGGGTCCCAGCCAAAGAGCCGCAGCTCATAGGGCTCCGATGCAAAATCTTCCTTTGTGATCCCGTAACGGAAATTCCCGTTCTCATCAGCTTTAAAGTACCCGGACATGAACGGGCTTCCATATTCATAATAGCTTACTGTATTGTCGCCTTGATCATAGGCATAGCCTGCCTCCTGCAGCTGCTTAATGCTGCCGTCTGTAATGTTCCCGTGTACCCAAATGGCTGAAATATCTTTGCCCTCAAAGGTTTCTGTCGTGAACAGCGAATCATCGGCCACTTCAATGATCTGCGGAGTCAGTGAAGCCGTATCTCCGGCAGCATTTGTAGTTTCTAGCGAAAGCTCCGGTGATGTATTATCTACCAGTGTCATCGGGGATTCCACCTGATAAGCTTCACCGTCAGCATCTATAGAGAATGCCTCCAGTGCGTATTCACCCTCCGGAACAAAACGGGAGACTTTAGAGATGCCGCCGTCTTCCATAAACGGATAGACATAACCCTTGAACAGATTGAACAGTATAATGTCCTTGCCTACAGCAATGCCTTTAGTGTCCAGAGTGCCCAGGAATCCCAGTGCCTCTCCAGTCTTGTAATCCTTGAGGTAGACATCCAGTGTCTCCATCGGGCTCTTCAGTGAGAAGAATGCGGTAGTAACCCGGTTGGAATAGGTATGCATCACATAGTTATTGGAGATTGCCGGCGGATCCATCTCCAGGTAAGCGAGTCCTTTGTCCGATACCCGGATGAGCAGCGGCAGCTGGTAAACGTCCGCAGCATCTGCTTCATTGATTACATGAATGTATCCTTCATAGGTTCCGTTCGGCACTGAATCATTTACCAGCAGCTCGGCATTAAACGTTGCAGCGGATTGTGCGGGAACGGTTATCTCATCGATGCCGAGTGTGATCGGAGCGTTCGAAGGCAGCTCCAGCTCCAGGCGGTAGGTCTTTCCTGTTTCGCCCCGGTTGTCCAGCTCCAGTGTCTTACTAGCGGAGGTGGCCCGCCCTTCCTCGGTATACACACTTCCATAGTTCAGGGAACCGGTAATATCGGCAATCTCAACATACTCATTGTCGGCGGAAACGCTGGTGGTTGTATCCAGCACTTTAACCGAGGTATCCGCATGAACTGCACGGTAAGCATCCACACGCCCTGCGCCGACTTCAAACACCGAATAGTCCGTATTCAAGTCAACACTGGTATTCATAAGGGCAGCCTTGACATCAAAAGGCGTATATTCCGGATTGGCCTGCAGGATAAGCGCGGCGATGCCGGCTACATGCGGGGTTGCCATGGAAGTTCCGGACATCCGCGTATAGGCGATATCATAATTGCTCTGGTTGACCGGATCATTCATATATACCGGATAGGTGGAGAATACCGCTACACCCGGAGCCACCAGGTCAGGCTTAATATCGTCGGTCCCCGATACAGGTCCGCGCGAGCTGAAGTCAGCCAGCGTATCGCCCGGCGACAATACATCCTCTGCAGCCGTAAAGCTGATAAACGGCTTATCCATCTGCTTAAGGCTCTCGCCATCCGGCTTGAGAATTTGGAAGGTCGGAATAAACCCGGCTGCCTCACCCAGATAATTATCGATATATCCGGTTGTATTATTATAGATAAGAGCCGCTGCCGCACCAGCTTTGGCAGCATTCTTGATTTTGACATTCAGGCCGATCTCCCCGCGTTCAATAAGGGCTACCTTACCTGCAACATCAAGACCGGTGAAATCTGCAGCCTTACCAAGACCTGCATATACGATTTCCAGTTCTGTACCAACGATGCTGCTAGGTTCATAGTTGAACTCTTCACCGAACAGCTTCATGGTCAGCGGCTGATAGACAGTATCCGTAACCGTAGCAGAATCAACATCCACGGTTGCTGGCAATCCCGCATCATATACAGAAGCCGTAACGGAAGGAATCGTGATCGGCACACTGGAGGCGCCAATGGTAATTCCCAGGGCGCTGGCTCCCGGCGTTCCAAGCGTGCCGGCTGATGGACCATCATTGCCGGCAGCGATCACGCTGACCACACCGGCAAACATGGCATTGTTGATAGCTATAGAAGCCGGGTCAAGCGGATCGTTAAATTTCGAGCCGAGAGACAGGTTGATGACATCCATTCCATCCTGTACCGCCTTGTCAATCGCGGCGATTATGCCGCTGTTCGCACCCGATCCATACGGCCCAAGGACACGGTAGGAATATAGCTCTACATCCGGTGCAACGCCCTCGACAGCATAATCGACAGCATTGACCTGCTGGCCGGCAATGGTTCCGGCTACATGTGTACCGTGGGCAGTGAAATATTCTGACTCGGATTCCGGCTCACCGGCTGCAACCCAGTCATTGTAGGTTGTCTCCATCGGATCGGCATCATTATCGATAAAGTCCCAGCCCTTGACGGCAGCCGGATCAACAGCTGCCGGATCTTCACCTGCAGTTTTACGGTATCCCTGGTAGACGGTGGTCAAATCGGGATGATTATAATCAATTCCCGTATCCAGAACACCTACCTTAATGCCTTTACCGGTAATATTCTCGTCATGCAGCCTGTCCACACCGATAACCGGAAAGCTTTCCATCTTCAGCTTGCTGGCGGCAGTCTCTTCTCCCGCAGTCTCATCAGCGGCGGTGTCCTCTCCTGTAAGATCGGTAGGTACAACCTTATCTTCCGGCAATTGAACTGTTGTATCATTCCAGATTTTTTTAACCAGTCCGGAACCCGCCAAATCCTGTACAGCCGTCCCCGGCAGGGTCACCGCCACACCGTTAAAGGCTTCACGGTACTCCTGATAAACCGTAATCCCCGACGACTTGTAGGAAGTCCCGCTGCGGGCTGACTGCAGTTTATTGATAAAAGCCTTAAAATCCTTATGGGACTGCTCAACCAGGTCCTCTGCGGAGGTCAATGCAAATTTTTTGGCCTTGCCAGAGCCTGTCAGACCGGCTACTGCCGCCGGTTCAGGGATAAACTGGACGATGACGTTAACAAGCTCTGTGCTCTCCGTGTTGACTCCGGGCGAGATTACCGGTCCGGAACTGACACTGAGCTGCTCCAGCGCCTGTCTTTGTGCCGGGGTCAGACCCTTAAGGATGGCTGCAGCCTGTTCCGGTGTGACAGTTCCTCCGGCGGACGGCGCCGCAAAAGCGGCAGGAGCCAGCAAAGTGGAAATCAGAAGTCCTCCTGCAACTGTACCGGATAACAAGCGGTTCATTGTTCTGCGCTTCATTTAAACCCTCCATAATTCATATTTAAAAATGTAAAAATGATGTTAACCCAATTTTTTAACTTAATATAAGCTGTAGGATTTTTGCTGTAAATTGGGGTAATTTCATGTTTCAACTCATAGAAAATAAGGGAATATCCGTTAAATCACTGTCATATATTCGGATAAAACAGGACTTACTCCGCCAAAAGACACAAAAAAAGACCGCTTTCTGCTGAAAGCGGCCGTCTTACCTGCCCTGTTTACCCCAAATGGGGCTGTACAGAAATCATATATATAACATCTTGCCCTAATCTGGATCAAATCACCTTATGCTGCAGCCACTTGTCCCCGAGGAAACGCCGCATGAAAATGAAGCCGCGGACCCCCCACTCACAGTTCATCGCCAGCCAGACACCGACAATGCCCATGCCGAACTGGATGCCCAGCAGGTAGCCCAGCACAACGCGGAACAGCCACATCGACAGCATGGAGACCATCGAGGTGAATTTGGAGTCCCCCGCCGCCCGGAGCGCCGATGGGGTAATGAAGCTGACCGACCATAGCGGGATCTGGGCAATGGAATTGATCAGGAAGACCAGAAAGATATCGTCGATAATTTCAGCCGGCGGATGGAACAGCGAAACCAGCGGATGAAAGGCCGGGAAAATCAGCAGGGCCATCAGCACATACGAAGCCGAGGACAGTACAAGGAATGACTTTACAAATTTCCGGGCGTCCCTGACATTGCGGCTGCCCATGCATTGGCCCACGACCGTGATCAGCGTCAGGGACAACGCATTGGCGGGAATCTGCATAACTCCGGCCAATGTGGATGTTATCGCGTTGGTCGCGATGGCATAGGTGCCCAGGCTGACGATGAAGATCTGGGTCAGAATTTTGCCGCCATTGAAAAACATCTGCTCCGCAGCAAACGGCAGGCCGATATTCATGATCCTTTTGAGCATCGACCAGTTCAGCGCCAGCAGATCCCGGAATTTCACATGCAGCGTGCTGTCCATCCGGAACAGATAGATTAGCGCACAGACGGCTGCAAAGTACCTTGATGCGTTGACAGCAATGGTCATACCGAACACGCCCATGTGCAAGCCGTTAATAAACACAAAGTTCAGCAGCACGTAGATCAGGTTCATAATCAGAGAGAGCACCAGTGAAGCCCTCGCCCTGCCGATCCCCCGCAGCGCCCCGCAGACCGCCTCCACAACCGCAATCCCCAGGTAGGACAGGCTGCTTCCGATCAGATACGTCCGGGCATTGGCCATGACATCCGGTGACGCCGCACCGAACAGCAGATTCAGCAGCGGACCGTGGAACACAATGCCGAACAGGCCAATAAATAAAGCCATCAGGGAGACGGACGACACCGCCCCCGCTGTGGCCTTGGAAACCATGAGGTCATTGCCGCTCCCCTTGTACTGGGCAACTACAACGGTTCCCCCGGTAGACACTGCAATGAACACACTGATCAGAAAAATATTAAGCGAGTCTATCATATTCACCGCACTGATTGCCGCTACACCGGACGAGCTGATCATTGCTGTGTTCACCAGATTCAGACCGACTACAAAGGCCTGATCGACCAAAATAGGAATAAACAATGAAATCATCTGCCGGTAATCCATAGTGTCACCGGAAAAATACTTATCAAGAAGCCGGTTGCCCTGCTTCCCTTGTACCTTTACCTTCACTCCAGGCTCTGGCATAACCATCCACTTCTTTATATTAGAATTTTGAATCTTGTCATTCTAACATATGAGGCGCAGGAGTCAAGGCAGTTCACTGTATTTACAGGTTTTGCTCTTGGGTCATAGATGGAGACAGGGTGAGTGTTATTTCCTTATTGAACGGAGTCATCAGATTCACTAGCACTGTCCTGCAGTTATTCTGCAGCTTTGCCTCACGTACCGAAGCCGCCAGATGCGCTGCCTCGCCGCCGGTCAGCTCAATCCAGTCCTCCCCGCATTCATAACGGAGAGTTCCGCCGCTCCATAGATAACAATCTTCCTCTACAGCCTCCAGTTCGCCTGACGTGAAGCTGCCCTCCTTGCCGAAAACAAAGGACAGCTGGGTCATTACTTCACCCGGCTCCTCACACTGCAGGCGAATCGTCCAGCCGGTACCGGTACGAACTGCCTCTGCCTCTGCGCGGAATGTCTGCTCATGGGTAAGCGGACGGATATGGTGCGGAAGCAGATACCATGGACTGACCGGCGCGCCAGCCGTTTCAGGCAGCCGCTCCGTTTCCACGGGTCCGTAGTATCCCTTCTTCTGTTCTCCCGCCAGCCGGTAGCCTTGAGGCAGCCTGCTCATCTCCTGCATTGGCACAAATCCCGGATTGAAATACGAAGCCAGCTGCACAGCCAGCAGCCGCACCTCACCATGGCGCAGCGCGAAGAAGGAGGGAGTCTCTGTCATCAGCGTCACGCTGGTTTCACCATCCCGGTAACGGGCGACCGGCGCCCCGAAATCGGTATGCAGCCGGCTGTGAGAAATCCGCCCCTGATGGCCTGCTGCCTCCATTCCCGCAAGATAGCCGTGCCGCAGAAACTCACCGTTCAGGACGGTATCGTATTGCTCGGGGAGGACAGCCTCCGCCGCTGGCGGCTGCTGCAGCTCCGGCTCCAGCAGCATCCGCACCAGCGCGTTCACCGAGCAGACGCCGGGATTACTGAGCGCCCGTCCGGCCCATTCGGCCATCCCGGCGAATACAGGATCGTTATCCAGCCGGGCCAGGATGGCATACGGCAAATAATACGGGGACAGGTCATGCACATGCCCCAGATCCTGCCGCCCGGAATAGTCAGTTACGACCTCGCCCGACGGATGGACGAGATAGACCATCATCCGCAGGTTCAGGCGGACGGGTTCCAGCAGCTGCGGGCGGTTCAGCAGGCGGGCGGCATGGATCAGCATAATATCGCTGACTGCGCTGTATATGCCGTTACTGCGCTCGGTCCACTCCCCGTCCGGCGTAATATCCATGCCTTCGGCCAGCCACTGCTCCGCCCGCCGGACGGCTTCCGGCAGTCCGAACAGCTCATGCAGATAAGCCAGGGCTGCACTGATAACCCAGCGGTGATTCGGCGTATGGCCGCCGCCTGTAAGCATAGCCGGTATGGTGCGCTCCAGAAACAGCCGCATCTTGTCAAGCACAGGCGCAAGCGGCGCCCATTCCTGCCGGGACAGCAGCTGATACAGCTGCGCATAACCGACGATTACAAAAGCTGTATCCGGCGGAGAGTGGAAGTTCGTCCAGCCTGGGGAGATTGTACCGTCCGCATGCTGGCCGCGCAGCACGAACCCAGCAGCCAGCTCAAGCCTTCCCAGCAGCTGTTCATCATGGTAGTATTTCGAATCGGGATTCACCAGCGCCGCTCCCCAGTAACACATCTCGGTTGGCGTACCGGTCGTATGATTGACCCAGGCAACGCCGGTGAACGGATCAATCGTACCGCCGTAATAGCGGCTCTCCGGATCAAGCACCTGCCGCGACAGGCCTTCCTCCACTGCTCTGTCGTTACTGTCCACCAGTTGCTTATACATTGTCATTCCTCCATGTAAGGCATTTATCACCCGGCACCGCCGGCAGCTTCATTACAGCCGCTCCAGCTCTTTACGCACACGCACCGGTATTTCAGCAAACAGCTCGTTCCACGAAACGAATAAGTCCTCCCGGTGCGCATACTCCCAGATCCCATAGACCCCCGAAGGAGTGAACCGGTAGGTCTGCAGATATTGGCGCACCTTCTGATCTGTCGCTTCATCTGCAGCGAGCAGCCCTTGGAAGCAGTCGCCGTAGATCAGCCCGTCCGCCCCTGCCGCCTCCTGTGTACAGGCGGCATAGCCTGGCAGCAGCTCAAAAATCTCCGGCATGGGCGAGAGCGCATGCTTGCCGGGCTGTACATAGAGACTGGCTCGGGTACCGCCCAGATTGGTGCGCCCGCGCAGCAGCCCTCTCAGATATTTGCCGTGAAAGCTGGCTTCGACATCCGCGACTTCCCCGTTGCTGCCAATATAGACCCATACATGCTCCAGATCATAGAGATGCTGGATATCGTAGTCATAATAAACCGCATATTCGATTACTGCCACTACCTCCGGCCGCCTGACATGAAGCCTGCGCCGGAAAGAAGGGGAAGCTCCGTCTTCCCGGAGTACCGTCACACCGAAGCGGACGGGGTAAAAAGGCTCGCTGCGGTCAAACAGCAGCTGCGGGGCATAGGCGGCAGCCAGCTTGCGGTTTTCCTCGCTTAATTTCACGCCCTCTGCGCTCAGCATCAGAGCGAACCCCGCGCCGCCAGTTTGGTTGTAAGCAGACGGTGACTCTCATGAATCTCCTCTGGCTGGCAGGCCGCTTTCAGCTCATACACCTTGACCTGAGCCCGCTCAATCATCGGCAGATAGGCATCATAGAATTGCAGGTCTCCGCTGTTCACATAGGGACACCAGTGATCCGAGAGCCCGATTGTCTCGTGAATATGGACGCCGACAATATCATTCATCAGCCCGCCCATCTCCCCCACACTGTCGTACAGCCCCAGCCGGTCCATCATAATCGCATGACCAGTATCATACCAGATGCCGACGGGCGCTCCCTTCAGCGCCCGGATGATTCTTTTGGCCTCGGCCAGCGTCGGAATCTGCTGCGGCCGGGAGCGTGTCTCGATCCCGAAGCGGATGCCGCTCAGCCCCTTGGCAGCAGCCTTATCGCAAACTTTATACAGGCTCTCGGTAATAGTCTTCACATAACCGGCGCTATAGGCCTCCCGCCGCTCGAGCAGCTCTGCCCACTTGCTGCGGTAGGCGGTCGAATCCTTCCCCTCACCGCTGTAGAGCTGCTCCAGCTCCTTCGCGATATCATTCGGGAAAGGAACCTCCCCGGGATGGACAACTACAGCCTCACCGCCATAGCGCTGCGCATACTCGGCAGAGCGGACCAGAAGCTGGGTGGCCCGCTCCCGTTTGTCTTTATCCTCAAAGCCGAGCAGCACCGAATCCGTACCGTAATCGGGATCTGCCACATGAGGAAAAGTATTGTGGACACTGGATACGCCGATCTCCCCCCGCTCAATCATCGGTTCGATCGCCCCCAGCATCTCTTCAGTCACATTATAGTTCAGCTCCACCCTGCGGAAGCCGAGCCCGCGGATTTCCCGCAGCAGCCCGTCTCCTGTTGTGTGACGCTTCATATTCCAGCAGGTTGAGAATGAAAATGTTCCTTTGTCCTCCAAAGCCTTGCTCTCCCTTCTGTTCTCTGCATGTGCAACCGGCAGTTAACCCTTAACGGCACCCAGCATTACGCCGCTGACAAAATACTTCTGCAGCCACGGATAGACAAGCAGAATCGGCACCGTAGCAAATACTACAGTCGCAGCCTTCAGGCTCTCCGGTGTCAGCCTCGTGCGGCTGGCACCTTCCATTAGCGTCAGCTCGGAGACCATATTGTTCTGTACCATCTGGTACAGCTTGAGCTGCAGCGGGTACAGTTCCGGACTGTTAATATACATCAGCGCATCCTGAAAACCGTTCCATCTGCCTACCGCATAGAAGAGTGCCAGAGTAGCAAGTACGGGCATGGACAGCGGCAGGACGATGCTCATCAGGGTGCGGAAGAAGGAGCTGCCGTCGATCTCAGCCGACTCCTCCAGACTCTGGGGAATATTATTGAAGAAGGAGATGAGAATAATCAGGTTGAACGGGCTGACCAGACCTGGCAGAATAAGCGCCCAGGTTGAATCGAGCAGGCGCAGGTCGCGCATCAGCAAATACTCGGGAATAATCCCGCCGCTGAAGAACATGGTAATAATGATAATAACCATAAACGTCTTGCGGCCTTTCAGGTAACCCTTAGTCAGCGGATAGGCTGCGGCAATGGTAAAGAGCATGCACAGCAGGGTTGTTGCAGCCGTCAGCAGCACCGTATAGCCCAACGAGCGGATCATTGCGTTATCCGAGAACACCTGAACATAGGCATTCCAGTTCAGTTCAATCGGAAGAATCGTGACTTCACCGGAAGTAATGGCCCGGTTGGAGCTAAGCGATACTGCAATGACATGCAAGAACGGAGCCAGACAGAACAACACGAACAAGGCCACACAGGTTATGATAACGATATCAAATATCCGGTTTGAAGTACGTTCACTCATAGTACTCCGCCTCCTTCCCTCTTTATCAGATAATGCCGTCGCCGGTCATTTTTTTCGAAATATAGTTGGAGCCGAGAATGAATACCAGACCAACTACAGCCTGGAACAATCCGACTACCGTTGCCAGTGTATATTGTCCGGATTCCAGACCGATCCGGTATACAAAGGTACTCAGCACATCGGAATACTCTCGCACTGCCGTATTTCCGATAACGTACGGGCGGTCGAAGCCGATGCTGACCATTTTACCAAGATTCAGAATAAGCAGAGTTACGATCGTCGGCTTAATGCTCGGGAGCGTAATATACCAGATCTTCTTTATCCGTGTTGCCCCATCGACCTCCGCTGCTTCAAACAGCTCTCTGTTTACACCGGTTAGCGCTGCCAGATAGAGAATGGTTCCCCAGCCGGCACTTTGCCAGACCCCGGTGAACAGGTACGTGATCAGCCACGGACCCTTTTCGGTCAGGAACGGGACCGGACTCAGCCCCAGGCCTTGCAGCACCTCGTTTATCATACCGGACTGGTTGCCGAACAATTGATAGACAATCCCTCCGATAATGACCCAGGAGATAAAGTGAGGAATGTAGAGAATAGTCTGCGAAATCTTTTTGAACCATGCACTCTTAATCTCATACAGCATAATTGCCAGAATGATCGGGGCCGGGAAGGAAACCAGCAAGTCCAGGAAATTAAGCATAAATGTGTTGCGCAGGGCGGTGTAAAATTCTTTCATATTAAAAACTTCGCGGAACGCGTCGAGGCCGATCCATTCACTGCCGCCGATCCCCTGGAACAGATTAAAATCCTTGAAGGCAATCTGCACACCGTACATCGGTCCGTAGCGGAAGATAAAAAAATAGATAAGTGGCAGTGAGAGCAGTGCGTACAATTGCCAATACCGCTTCAAGTAGCTCGCTTTACTCAAGCCGGTTCCCTCCTTGGGAAGAAAAACCGGACGGAGCGGCGTACCAGCTCCCTCCGGTTCTCTTTTTTATATTTAGTGTGCTTACAGATCCTTCAAGGCTGCTTCCAGCTCTTCTTTCAGCTGGGTTCCGCCCAGGGACATGAAATCCTTCATTTCCTGCTCGTAAACCGCTTCAAACTGCTCTGGTTTAGCCATTGCTGTCTTTACAATAATTACAGACAGCTTGTCACTGAGCGTAGTTCCGTATTTGGATTCCGCTTCAATCGGTTTACCGAAGACGATAGGTCCAACCGTATCGGTGTTGGCAATATCAATGGATTGCTTCAGCATTTCCTGGTTGCGTTCAGGGAAGCCGCTGACCCATGCTTTTTCATTGGTTGCCTGGTCGCCGATGTTCTTGCCGTTAGAGATGATCGCCATGTCGCCTGCATTAAACAGACGGTCAGCGAACTCCTGGGCAACATCCGCTTTTACTACCGGAATACCGTCAACCAGATCATAGTTTTCGCCTTCAACCCCGCTGTAGATATCGATCAGATTGTTGTCCGAAGCCATCCAGTCCAGATATTTAATGGCTTCCACGGCACGTTTGCTGCTCTTCGGAATCATGATGTACATCCCGTTTGAGGCATAACGCGATTTAATGTGCTTGTTGCCCTCATTAGCGTTGGTCAGGACATCTGCCGCCGTCACCTTGCTGCCCGGTACATTTTTGTAGAGATTATCCAGTGTACCTTCTGCGTAGAAGATATTGTCCACATCTTCAGACCAGTAGCCGACATTTCCGTTCTGGATATCCTTTGCCAGCTGCGTTTTATCTTCATCCAGGCTGAAGTCCTGGCTGACCAGCCCTTCATTGTAGAGCTTGTTCAGGAACTGCATCGCATCCTTGAAGCCGTCATGCAGCGGCAGCTCGTAACGCTGGCCGTAAGTCAGATCGCCCTTTATCGGTTTGATGAAGGAATAGATCAGTGTCTCGAATTGGGCTGGAGCGAGCGCCATGCCCATTGGGATATTTTTGCTGCCGAGGCCGCCCGGATCTTTATCTTTAAACGCTTTCAAAGTAGTGTACAGCTCATCAGTTGTCGTCGGCACCGGCAAGCCCAGCTTATCCAGCCAATCCTGGCGGATGTAGGAGCTGTAACGGCCAGTGATTGCCCGCTTACCCGGAATGGACATCTGCTTCCCGTCAAGCTGCCCGAATGCCAGTGTATCCTCACCAAGGAATTTTTTCAGATTCGGCCCGTGCTCATCAATCAGCGCTCCGACATCAGTCAGACCGCCCTGCTGGGCGTAACGGTAGAACACGCTGGAATCATAAGTGAACACAATATCAGGCACATCGGTGTTGCTGGCCATCAGTACGTTCAGCTTTGTAACTTCCTCGGAGCGCTGAACCGGCACATATTCGACATCAATGTTGTTCGGATCACCGAACCGTTCCTGCACCATATTGGAGAGATAGTTGTTGGTAATGGTATAAGGCGCAGGGCTGTTGCCGCGGTCGAAGATTTCCACCTTCAGCGTAACGCGCTCTTTGCTGCCCCCGTCAGTTGCTGTCCCTCCGTTTGACGCCGTATTCGCGTTTCCGTCTGCATTAGAGGAACACCCGGCCAGCAGGGACATCCCCATTACTGCGCTCAATCCGATTCCCAGTGCCTTCTTCAGAACTTTCTGGTTTGCATTCACTGTCATTGTGCCATCTCCTTCGCCTCTGCGGCTATAATGGTGACTTTATGAATCCCCCAACCTCACATCCGGGCTCCCGTACTGCCTTTCTTCAGAAAAGAATACTTTTACGCTTACGCCGCCTTTACTGCCTGGCCGCTTAACGTTCCGGGATGACCACAGTATTCCACACTTTCCTGAGGTCTGACAATAAACCTGTTTCGGATTGCAAAAACGCCTGAAATTCGGACTTCCGGTTTATCCGACCAACCATTTTCGTATGATAAACCGCTTTCAAATGGCGAAAAAAAGGCCGTATGATCGGCCCGCATCCCTCTTAAAAAGCGTGTGCGGGCCGATCATACGGCTGGTTTCACAGTACTGCGGTCAGCTGTATTCCTGCAGGCATAGCGTATGTCATTTAAAGGATATGAAGCAGGCCTGCTCCTCAGGCTTTGCCCGATTCACGGCGTTTAAGCTGGCGGTAATCCCCCGGTGTGATGCCGGCAACCCGTTTGAATACCCGGCCGAATGTAATCGCATTGGCATAGCCTACCTGAAGCGCAATGTCCTGAAGCGGGGAATCCGTTTCCGCCAGCAGCTGTTCGGCCTCCTTCATCCGCAGCTCCGTAACGAAGTCGACGAACTTCATTTTAAATTCGGTTTTGAACAGATAGCTGGCATACTTGCCCGAAACCTGAAACCGGTCGCTCAGATGCTTGAGGGAAAGATCGGGATTGGCAAAGTTCTCTTCAATATAATTTTTCATCTCGGTGACCATCGCCCGGTAGCTCTTGGTCTCACTTGCCGAGACATAAGTGCGGAATAAATCGGTCAGATACTCAAGCAGAATCCCCTTCATCTCATCCAGGGACTCGGCCTCCTCCAGCTCCTTCATCCGGATCTGGGCATTCTCTGCTGACAGCTCATCCTGCAGCTCCTCCGACATTACGGCTACCTCACGGCTGAGCATCTGCAGCATCGCCTGGATCAGGGAGCGGATATCATCATCCTGGAGGAAATTTTGTTTAAATGCTTCAAAAATCCGCTCCAGCTGCTCCCGCCATTGACCGCTCGACATCCGGAACTGCTTAACGAACTCGGCAATCATCTGCAGATAAGTATAAGTCTCCAGCAGCGGCTGGCGTGCCTCCCCGTATTCAGCCAGGGCGACATCCTCATTCCTCAGCAGCTTGTGCTGCATAACATGCTCGGCCGCCGCATAGGAATCGCGGATCGTGCCCGGCCCGGCTGCTGTAGGACCGATGCCGAAGCTGAGCGAAATCCGCAGATTCTGCTCCACCCACGAGCGGCAGTTCTCGGCAAAGAGACGAATCCGCTCGGTCATTTCCTCATCGCTTCCGGTCGACAGGAAAAGAATCGCTACCCGCCGGGTTCCGACCCATTCCGCCCAGCCCTGCAGCTCGGCGTTACGCGCAAGCTCCTGAAACACATTCATCAGGGCGAACTTCAGCGTATTCTGATCGCCCCGGGTATAGCGTTCCTCAAAAACCCGCTCATAGCGGTTAATTTCACTGAGCACCACCGTAAAACGCGAAGCGGCATCGGCGCCCGTAAGCGGGGACAGCTCCGCCAGCCGGCCGATAACATCATCCAGCCGCTCGCTGTGCAGCAGATCGTTGAACAGCTTGCTGCGCTGCAGCAGCAGGTTCTCCCGGCTTTTCCGGTCATAGTCGGTCATGTGGTTAATCAGATCCTCCAGCACCCCGTCAATCAGCATCATCTCATCGGGCCTGTCGGTCGACTGATCCATCCGCCTGATCTGGTGACCCTCAATGCGGTTCATAATGACCTGAATTGGTTTATAATTGCGCCGGGTCACATAGACCAGGTAAAAGATCGCGCAGATTACCGTCCCGATGGCAATAGCCACCCATAGATAGGAAACGACGGATACCCAGCCAAACAGGTTACCCGCCTTGATTCCGCTCGCCAAGGTCCAGCCGAGCCGCTTCAGCTGGAGTGTATTCAGCTGCTTGCCGCTCACCGCACCGCTGTGGTCCGAATGGGCCTGGTACACTACCTTCCCATCGCCGCCCAGAATCGTCACGAAAGAGAGCTGCTGGTTGACCATACTGTCCACAAGCTGCTCGATCCCGCTCATTTTGACATTGATGACCAGCACTCCCTCAGAGCCGAAGGGCAGCGGCATCGCCTTGTTAATCGTAAGCACACGTATCGGTGTACGCTGCACCAGTTCCGTCTTATAGTTGCGGACAGGCTGCCAGCCTTCCGGCAGCGGGCCGGAGGTGATCTGTCTGATCCAGTCTTCGTCTATAAAGCCGGATAGATCTTTTAATCCAGTTTCTGTTAAAACGCTTTCATTAATTTTGTCATAAAGATAAACAGACTGAATGTAGGAGGACGCATGGGTGAGGCTGCGCAGACTCTGGGCAACCGCATAAACAGATCCGGTATCCGGCTTGCCGGCGTTATTGAAATACTGCTTGTAGACATCACTGCGCTCCACTGACTCCAGCACGGACAGCTCCACTTCCCTGATCGTCTTATCAATATTATCCATGAGGTAGCTGGCTGAGATCCGGTCTGCCTTTTTCGTTTCCATCCGGGAGATATCATTAATAAATACAAACGAGGCGAAGATCAGAATCGTCACCGTAAGCAGAAAAATAGGGAAATAAGAAAGCAGTAATCGGCGATACCAGGTACGAAACAATAGACAACCTCCTCCACCACCGTTAGGATACCAGGCCGCGGTCCGGCCGTTCAGGTGCATATGCTGCCAGGAAGGCAGCTGTTTATAATTAAGACTGCGTCCTTTCATGGAAAGGGTCCGTTTCTGCAGGAAAAAGATGAAACCTTAATAAGGTTAATCAATATAAAGGCTTATGAATCACAGACGAGCCTATGTTCGGATTTCTGCCATTATAGCACATGCTTCCCGAGCCCGGCCAACGGGTAAAATTGACATTTACTGGTTATTATTTCTTCCCCGTTCTGCATGACAGACACTATAGGAAGAAACCTGATGCAGCCACAAGATTCCGCTGTGGAGGAGAGCCGGTTAGGGTGGCGGAATCAGTGCAGGGCGGGATAGTAGGTATATATTCTGATTGATAGGGATTGATAGGGATCGATTCCCATAGATTGAAGATAGCATGGTATTAATATGACGGATACACGGGAAAACACAGAAAAGCGGGACTTCCGCTGTTTCCGAACAGTTCCCGCACAGCAGAAAATCACCCTGACGGGTGATAGGTTTGAAACTATTAAATTCGAGCACAAAGTTGGCTCTGCACTGCCTGCCAAGAGAGTAAGCTTTGGCCGCCGCTCTTGATAGATGCGGTGTCGGGGCAGGTGCTCGCTAACTCAGTGCAGCAGCCACTGGCTGGGCGCCGTTAAGGTTGAGGCGTTGCAGCCACAGGTTGGGCGCCGTTAAGGGGATTTTTCCCCTTATTGAGGCGTTGCAGCCACAGGTTGGGCGCCGTTAAGGGGATTTTTCCCCTTATTGGGGCGATACAGCCACAGGCTGGGCGCCGTTAAGGGGATTTTTCCCCTTATTGGGGCGTTGCAGCCACAGGCTGGGCGCCGTTAAGGGGATTTTTCCCCTTATTGGGGCGTTGCAGCCACTGGCTGGGCGCCGTTAAGGGGATTTTTCCCCTTATTGAGGCATTGCAGCCACTGGTGGGCGCCGTTAAGGGGATTTTTCCCCTTATTGAGGCGTTGCAGCCACTGGCTGGGCGCCGGTAAGGGGATTTTTCCCCTTATTGGGGCGTTGCAGCCACTGGCTGGGCGCCGGTAAGGGGATTTTTCCCGTTCGCACGCGCGCTGAGGCAAAATCTGTCTACCCGCAGCTATTTTCACCAGCTATTGGAATAAGCAGACAAATTGTACTTCCGCCACCCAGCGCATTCGGAGTGATGTTTAAAGCCGCACTCCAGCCCGTAGCCCATACGCTGATATCCACTCACCGCCTCTCTGCCCTCGAGCACGCCGACTTAATTCTGGTACTGGATAACAGGCATATTATGGTGCCTTCCAGTTCGCATTTTCAGCTTGACCCTTACCTGACCTTCACTTTACACCATGCAGCCCTACCCTACCTTACACCCTCATCACGCGCATCCCGGACTCTACATTCTGGACCTCAGCTTCTATATCCCTGGGCCTGGCACCCCTTTACACTGGCTCACATTACCCTGTCTCCGGCGCGCTTCCTTTACTCTTTGCACCTTGTTATTACACCTTGTTATTACACCTTCGCAACAAAACCCTGCCGGCTCGGCCGGCTGGGAGCGCCAATCTCCCGCCGGCCTTCCGTCAGCAATCGCTAACTTACAGCCCGCTGGTTTCCCGGATATACTTCCGCGCCTTGATCGCATATTCCAGCGGATCGGCCAGTGCCGGGTCCTGCTCCGCCTCAACTACGAACCAGCCCGTATAGGACGAACCGGCCAGTTCAGCAAAAATATCGGCGAATTCGATGCAGCCATCCCCAGGCACAGTGAACGCACCCGCTTTTACCGCCTGCAGGAAGCTTAGCTTCTCGGCAATAACACGCCGTACCACTTCCGGACGGATGTCCTTTAAATGAACATGCCTGATCCGCGGCAGATGGGCGCGCAGCACCTCGAGCGGATTTTCTCCGGAAAAAGCCAGATGTCCGGTATCAAACAGCAGGGATATCTCAGCCGGATCTGTAAGCTCCATCAGCCGGGCAATTTCCGCAGCCGTCTGTACTCCGGTGCCCATGTGGTGATGATAGACAATCGCCATTCCTTTTTCGGCAGCCCGACGGCCCAGCTTGCCCAAGCCTTCAGCGAGTAGCGCCCACTCGTCTTCTGTAAAGACAGGCTTGGCATCAAACAGCGGCGTATCCATCTGCCCCTGGATGCTCCGGCCCTGCTCGGAGACGACAATGACCTTGGCCCCCATCGCGTGCAAAAAGTCGCGGTGTGCAACAAAGGCTTCAGCCGTCTCTTCGTACGGCCGCACCGTCAGATGCGCGCTGAACCAGGCGCTGGCAATCTGCAGACCGCGCAGCCCGAGTGCCCGGTGCAGCACCTCCGGAGAGCGGGGATACTTGTTGCCGACCTCGCTGCCTTGAAAACCGGCAAGTGCCATCTCGCTGATGCACTGCTCAAAGGTGTTGCCCCTGCCCAGCTCAGGCATATCATCATTGGTCCAGGCAATGGGTGCAATCGCCAGCCGGACCGCCTCTTCTTTGAACATCAATGTTCTTCCCCTTCCATTATGACTGGTATGGCCGGCTCCGGGCGGTCGCTTCAGCCCGTTGCAGCTCCGGCAGCGTTAGTAGCTGCGCGCCTTCTCCAGCCCGCTCAATTTCTGACCGTAAGCCGCCTGTACGCTCTCCTTGCCCGACACTTCCGCCACGCCGACATGCCACCAGGCACCGTATCCGTGGGTCATCGTCTTGGGCAGCACCTTGATGTCGATCAGCGTGGATTTCTCACTCTTCCTTGCCGCCTCCAGAGCGCTGCGCAGCTGCTCCGCTGTCGCCGCCCGGAAGGTCTCGACCCCGTAACCGGCTGCGCTCGCTGCGTAGTCGATCAGCATCAGCTCACCGCTCAGCTGGCCGTCCGCTCCCCGGCGGCGGAATTCCGTCGCCATGCTGTCCAGGCCTTGCTCCATCTGCAGATTGTTGATGCAGCCGAAGCCTGCATTGTCTAGCAGAAGGACGTTGATCTTCCTATTCTCCTGCAGGCTGGTCACCAGCTCGGAATGCATCATCTGGTAGCTGCCGTCTCCGACCAGAGCATAAACCTCGCGCTCCGGCTCAGCCAGCTTGATGCCGAGTGCTCCGGCGATTTCATAGCCCATGCAGGAGAAGCCGTATTCCATATGGTAAGTATCCGGCACAGCGGATTCCCACATCCGCTGCATATCTCCCGGCAGACTGCCTGCCGCTCCAATAACGATCGCATCCTGCGGAATGAGCTCATTAATGATGGCAAGCACCTGCGTCTGTGTAAGCGAGGTGTTCAGCACCCCGGCATACTCAGGCAGCTTGTCGTCAAGATGACCGGCAATCTCAGGCACAAATGGTGCCGCTTCATCTCCCTGCACAGCTGCAGCCGCGCCGGAAGCTGCAGCACACCCGGCTACACCCGCTGCCTCTGCCACGGCTTCAACAACTGCAGCTGCACCGCCTGCCCGGTATTCAACACCGGCCAGCCGCGCTCTTTCCGCCGCCCAAGCCTGCTTTGCCTCCGTGATCTCATCCGTAAAAGCGGAACGATAGCCGCGTTGCTCAAGCGCAACAGATAACGCTTTCAGACCTTCGGCAGCATCGCACACCACTGCCAGCGCATCCAGCTTGGCTGCATGGTATGGCGACGCGTTAAGCGTCACAAATTCCACGCCGGGATGGGCGAACAGGCTCTTCGAGCCTGTGGTGAAATCGGTGAACCGGGTGCCGGCGCCGATAACCAGATCGGCCTCCGCTGCAAGCGTATTGGCGCAGCCGTTGCCGGTTACGCCCAGGCCGCCCAGGTTGTAGGCGAAGTCGCTGGCAACAGCGCTTTTGCCAGCCTGCGTCTCGCCGAACGGAATGGCGAACTTCTCCGCGAAATCGCGCAGCGCAGCTCCGGCAACGCTGTAGCGGACGCCGCCGCCGCAGACCAGCAGCGGACGATGCTTGCTCGCGATCAGCTCCGCCGCCGCCGCAATTTCATCCGGATGCGGCAGCCGGCGGGCAATCTTATGAACGCGTCTGCGGAAGAAGTCGGCCGGATAATCCCAAGCCTCACCCTGAATATCCTGCGGCAGCGCGATCGTCACCGCCCCGGTGTCAGCCTGATCGGTGAGCACCCGCATGGCATTCAGCAGTGCCGACATCAGCTGCTCCGGCCGGTAAATCCGATCCCAGTATTTGCTTACAGCCTTGAAGGCATCGTTGACCGTAATCGACAGGTTGTACGTATGCTCCATCTGCTGCAGCACCGGATCGGGCTGGCGGGTCGCAAAGGTATCCCCCGGCAGCAGCAGGACGGGAATCTGATTCGCCGTCGCTGTCGCGGCAGCCGTCAGCATATTGGCCGATCCCGGACCGACGGAGGCCGTACAGGCCATAATCCGCCGCCGCCGGCTCTGTTTGGCAAAAGCAGTCGCCGCATGCACCATCCCCTGCTCATTACGGCCCTGAAAAATCTTTAATCCGCCCGGGGCCTCCTGCAGCGCCTGTCCCAGACCAAGCACGTTGCCGTGGCCGAAAACAGTAAATACACCCTCTACGAAGCGCTCCGGCCCGTTGCCGAAATCGACATACTGCTCATTCAGAAACTTCACCAGCGCCTGCGCCGTTGTTAATCTGATCCGTTCCACTTGAGTTCCACCCTTCTTCTATGGTTACTGCCAGCGGGCAGTGACAACCTTTTTGCGCGTATAGAATTCAACTCCGTCGGTGCCGTTCGCATGCAGATCACCGTAGAAGGAATCCTTCCAGCCGGAGAACGGGAAGAAGGCCATCGGAGCCGGTACGCCTACATTGACACCCAGCATGCCCGACTCGATATTTTCACGGAAGTAGCGGACTTTCCCTCCGTCATTTGTAAAGATACAAGCCCCGTTCGCAAACCGCGAAGCGTTGGCAAGCTCTACAGCATCCTCTACACCTTTGACCCGCACAATGGACAGGACCGGTGCAAAGATTTCTTCCTGCCAGATCTTCATCTCTTTGGTTACTTCATCAAATAACGTAGGTCCGACAAAATAGCCCTGACCCGCAGCCGCAGCATCTTCCCGGCCATCTCTAAGCAGCTTTGCTCCTTCGGCTACACCCTGCTCGATGTAAGCAACCGTTTTGTCCTTATGCCCCTGGCGGATAACCGGTCCCAGGAAGGTATCTTCCTCCAGCCCGCCCCCGATAGTCATCTTCCCGCACTCGCGCAGCAGGATCGAGATCAGCTCGTCAGCCACCTCTTCTTGTACAGTGACTACAGAACAGGCCATGCAGCGCTCTCCGGCAGAACCGAAGGCAGCGTTGATAATCTGTGTAGCTGATGCCTCAAGATCGGCGTCCGCCAGTACGATGGAGTGGTTTTTGGCCCCGGCCAGCGCCTGAACCCGTTTCAGGTGCTCTGTTCCTTTTTTATAGACATATTCCGCTACCGGCTGTGATCCGACAAAAGAAATCGCCTTAACGCCAGGGTGCTCCAGCAGCCCGTTAACCACATCATGCGCACCGTTGACCACATTGAGTACACCTTTTGGCAGTCCCGCTTGCTCCAGCAGTTCTGCCAGACGTGCCGCCAGCAGCGGGGTACGCTCGGACGGCTTCAGTACAAAGGTATTGCCGCAGGCTATCGCGAGCGGGAACATCCAGCAGGGAACCATCATCGGAAAATTAAACGGAGTGATCCCGCCGATGACCCCGATCGGATAGCGGTACATTCCTGATTCGATTCCGGTTGCAATATCCGGCAGCTGCCGTCCCATCATCAGTGTAGGCGCGCCCGCCGCGAATTCGACACACTCAATGCCGCGCTGTACCTCGCCGTAAGCTTCTTTATAGCTTTTTCCGTTCTCCAGCGTAATGGTTCTCGCCAGCTCCTCCCAATTATCCACCAGCAGCTGCTGATATTTAAAAAGAATCCGCGCCCGCCGCGGCACCGGGGTCTTCGACCAGCCGGCAAAAGCCTCCTCGGCCGCAGCCACCGCCCGGTCAACATCCTCTCTTCCAGACAGCGGAACTCTGGCCAGCTCTTCGCCGGAAGCCGGATTGAACACCGGTTCCGTCTGCTCGCTTTTTGCCTCAACCCATTCTCCGCCAATATAGTTTTTCAGTACTTCTACGTTTTGCTGTGCCATTTTTTGTCCACTCCTTCATCTCTGTTGATATGGATGCTGCTAATCGTTCACTGTACAAGTTGAAACGGCTACGCCGTCCTTAAAAGGACGGTATCCGTTTCTGCGCGAAAGATAAGGATAAAGTATACCTGAAAGATATACTTTCTTATCTTTTAAAAACCGCTGCTGATCTGCTTCCTAAAACGGACTAAGCACCGGAGACAACTTCTTTATTGGACTGCAGGAAGGCCTCCAGCTCTTCCAGGGTCGGCATCGCATCCGAGCAGCTGTGCCGCGAGATTACAATCGAAGCCGATGCGCTGCCGCGCCGCATAGCTTCACTGACACTGTCGCCCTGCATCAGGCTGTGGATGAAAGCTGAGGCGTAGGAGTCGCCTGCGCCGAAGGTCTTCAGCACCTTGGCCGGGAAAATCCCGCTCCGGTGATTCAGGCCGTCTGCCGTATAGGCAATCGAGCCGCTTCCGCCGTGCTTGATTACAACCAGCTTCGCCTGCTGCGAGAACCAGCGGGCAGCCGTTGCCTCGTCATCGGCATCTGTCACATTGTACAGATTCTCCATCATGTTAAATTCCTCGCGGGTGCCGATGATGCAGTCGCATTTCTCTGCGGCCAGATTATAGTAGACAGCCGTTTCGGCGGCAGATTTCCAGGTATAAGGGCGATAATCGAGGTCGAAAAATACAGTCACATTATGTCTGCGGGCAAATTCGAGTGCCAGAAACACCGCTTCGCGGGAAGGGCTCTGTGCCAGTGCGGTGCCGGAGATCAGCAGCGCCTTGGCCTGGCTGATATATTCCTCTGAAATCTCATCTGTATTCAGCAGCAGGTCTGCCACGTTATCGCGGTACATCAGGATGCTGCATTCCTGGGGACTCTTGATTTCTGTAAAAGCAAGCCCAGTCACAGCACCGGTATGATCAACGCACACCTGGCTGTCGTCAATGCCGTCCTTTTGCAGATAGCTCCGGATAAACCGGCCCATCTGATCATCAGCCAGCTTACCGATGAAGCCGGTGCGCATGCCCAGCCGCGCCGTTCCGATTATGATATTGGCCGGAGAGCCGCCGACATATTTGGTGAACGTCATGGTCTCTTCCATAGGCCTTCCGGTTTCATTGGCATTAAGGTCAATACAGAGCCGGCCGACGGCGACTAAATCGAGCGGACGGGCGGAATCGAACTGCAGATCGTTCATAGTGACGCCTCCTTGAAAAAGCTTCAGAAGAAATGAATGATAATAGCCTGGATACAATGGGAGCAGGGTGAGCGGGTCAGTATCGTAAGGGTACATTTAAACCTTTGGTGTTCTTAAAATACCGGTCTGTCAGGGAGGGAAAGGGTAAGCGCTTAACCTAATTTTGTAAATAGTATAGGCCAGAATATCCGGTTTGGCAATCCTAAATTTGAAAGCGATCTCAATTTTTCCGTTAACTCACGCAATAACCATGGATCTACACCGTTCTCGCACAAAAAAGACCCGTCCGCCACCGTCTTGGGGGAACCGGGTCCTGGGGTATTTGCTCTTGGTGCAGTTACTCTTGGTGCAGTTGCTCTTAGTGCAGTTGCTCTTAGTGCAGTTGCTCTTGGTGCAGTTGGTCTTGGTGCAGTTGCTCTTGGTGCAGTTGGTCTTTAAAAACGGAGCTGGCTGCAGCAATCCGGTGCAGGTCTCCGGTGCAGGTCTCCGGAACAAGCCACTGGCACCGGGCTCCGGAAGAGCGATCCGGCAACCGAGCCCGGCAAACCAAGCTTATAAAAAGCCGGTCCTCTGGCCTTACCCGGGCGCCGGCCCGGTTGAATGGCGGATGACCAGCTCCGGCATCAGCATGATTTTGCGTCTGGGGCTGTCCGGATTGTCGATAGATTCATTCAGCAGAATCATTGCCTGCTCGGTCATCTCACGCAGCGGCTGGGCGATGCTGGTCAGTGTAGGGTGGCAGATTTCCGCCAGCACCGTATTATCGAAGCCCACAACAGACAAGTCGCGGGGAATGGACAGGCCTGCGCTGCGCGCTTCCTTCAGGACACCGATAGCCAGCAGGTCGTTGCAGGCGAATATAGCCGTCGGCCGCAACTCCTCTGGCTGGCTGAGCATTGCCGCCGCTGCCCGGCGGCCGTTGTCCAGGGTAGCTGACGTATGCGTAATGTTGGCCGGATTGTCGAATGGGACACCCGCATCCCTCAGCGCATCCAGAAAGCCTTCGGCCCGCAGCTTGCTCCCCGCCAGATTGTCGGAGATAATACCCAGCTTCCGGTGGCCCAGGGACAGCAGGTACTCCGTAGCCTGATACCCGCCTTTATAATCATCCACAGTAACGCTGCTGCTCTCCAGACTGCGGATTTCCGCCGAGAAAAGCACCAGCGGCACCCGGTCAGCCAGCAGGCGGCGGATCATATCCGTCTTTCCCGTGTGGGAAGCGATGATCAGGCCGTCCACTCTTTTACGCAGCAGCAGCGAGGTGTATCTGGCCGCTTTTTCATCATCACGGTCGGTACTGCAGACAATCAGGTCACTGCCCTGCTGCTGGGCATAATCCTCGATTCCCCGCGCCGTCTCTGCAAAAAAAGGATTGGCAATATCGGGAATCATCAGCCCGATTGTACCCGTCCGGCGGCTCGTCAGCGCAGAGGCCACCAGGCTCGGCTGATAATTAAGCTCCTCCATGACCCGGCCTACCTTTTCCCGCGTCTTGTCGCTGATCCTGCCGTTATTATTGAGCACCTTGGACACCGTAGCAATGGACACTCCGGCTTCCCGCGCCACATCATAAATTGTAGGTTTCATTGTTTTGAAAACCGCCTTTACGTTCTTGCCGTCTTATACCTCGATTATAGGGAACTCGTCCTAAAGTGTCTATTCGCTGGTATTGTCATTTCACCACTGCCGTTGCCGGACCGGCCCGTTGTCTGCTTCGATGCCGCGCAGCAATGCTGCGCACTGTACGCTGCGATTTGCCAGCATCATCAGATGCAAAAAGGGAGCCTCCGCCTTGCGGAAGCCCCTCGAAACTGACTCTATACTGTGTGCCTATTCCTCCTGGCCTCCGGGAGTATGCCCGGCCGGTCTGAACAGCCATTCGTGATCGGGATCGTTATGGAATACCCAGGTACGGACCGGGCCTGCCATCACATTGAGATAATAGGAATCATAGCCCGGCGGCGCCGATACCGGATGATAGCCCTCCGGAACAAGCACCACGCTGCGGTCGGGCACGGCCATCGTCTCATCGAGACTGCGGTCATCGTTGTACACCCGCTGCACCACGAAGCCGTGCGCCGGGTTTACCCGGTGGTAATACGTCTCCTCCAGGTAAGACTCTGCCGGAAGGTTATCCTGGTCATGCTTATGCGGCGGATAGCTGGACCAGTTGCCGCCGTCCGTGCGCACCTCCACCACCAGCAGGCTCTCAGCCTCACTACTCTCCGGCAGGATGTTGACTACGCGGCGCGACATGCTGCCGTAACCTCGGGCTTCGGCTGCCGTATCGGACGGCGCAATCAGCCGGGGCGGATATTTACCGGAACCCGGGGCAAGGCAGACTGCGAGCTCCAGCTCCGTCAAGGCTGTAATCTCATAGTGCCCGCCCGCCGGAACATAGACCGCATACGGGGGCAGATCTTCAAATACCGACATGCGTTCCCCGATTCCGGCGTATAGCTGGTCGTCTGCTTTGACATCTGCCTTGCCCGAGAGCAGTACCAGGCAGACCTCATTGTCTTCCGTACTGCGGCTCAGCGTATCACCGGCCTGCAGCTGATAGACTTCAAATCCGACGTATTTCCAGCCGGCACTCTCCTTACTGACTGCTGCCACAAGCCCGTCCTTGCCGGGCGCGCCGGCTCTGATCAAATAATCAGACATTCTTACAGCTCCCTCCGTGTTCAGGGTATGCCCCCACTTACAGGGCTTCTATCTCCGGGCATTCCTTCTCGGCAAAAGCAGACAGCTTGACCGGAAGCCCGGTCCGGTGCGATTCCAGGGCAGCCTCGGCAATAAGCTGCGCCTGCTGTCCGTCATAACCGCTGCAGACAGCCGGCTGCTGCAGAATAATGGATTGGGCGAATGCAGCAACCTCATCCGTGAACGCCTGGTTGTAGCGCTCCAGGAAAAAGTGCAGCGGCTGGTCACGGGTAACCGCCGTAGCTGTAGATACCTCAACTGTAGTCTGGCGGCAGTTGTCGGCTACTGCCGCTCCCTGTGAGCCGAATACCTCAACCCGCTGGTCATAGCCGTAGACGGCCTGCCGGCTGTTATCAATCACACAGATGGCGCCGCTGGTGAAGGTCAGCGTAATGACGGCTGTATCCACATCGCTGCAGCGTCCGAACATCGGGTCAATCAGATTGGCACCCCGGGTATAGACCTCCGCCACTTCCTCCCCCATCAGATAACGGGCCATATCAAAATCGTGAATGGTCATATCCATAAACATCCCGCCGGAGGAGAGAACATAGGCTTCGCCGGGCGGCTGCGGATCACGCGAGGTAATCTTCACAATATGCGGTCTGCCCAGCTCGCCCGCCTGTACCAGCTGCTTGAGCTTGCGGAAATTAGGGTCCATCCGGCGGTTGAAGCCAACCTGGAGCAGCACGCCGGCTTCTTTGGCAATCTGCAGGGCCCGGCTTGTTTCGGCCGAGGACATGCTGATCGGCTTCTCGCAGAAAATATGCTTTCCGGCCCGCGCCGCCCGCTCAATCCACGAGGCATGAGTGTCTGTCGGTGTGCAGATGAACACGGCGTCGATCTCCGGATCATTCAGAATGGCTTCCCCATCCGTAAAAACAGCTCCAAGCCCCCGGCTCTCCGCCCAACCAACCAGTTCCTCGGTCATATAAGCCTCTGAAATAGACTTCAATTTATAAGACGGCATCACACGCAGATTATCGGCATGCAGGCGTCCGATTCTGCCGGCGCCGATGATGCCTACTGTTACTTGATTTACCATGCTCGCTTATCCTCCCTCAAGGTAAGCGCTTAACCTTTCCGAGAACAGTATACTTCAAGCTGCAGCAAGCTACAAGTATTTTTTGACTTTGTTTTTTATCCGCCTTTTCATCTGTTCTAACGGATCATAGAGCCGATTTCGCCCAAGGAATACATTTCGCCCCGCTAAAGGAACACAGAGCAGATTTCACTCAAAAGATCCATCCCGCACGGCTGGCGCAAGGCCATTATTCAGCCAAATGAAGCGTCCTCGCCAGTTAACAGACCGTAGCACCGGTTTCACTCAAACGATCCATCCCGCATGGCTAACGTAGAGCCGTTATTCAATCAAAAGAAGCTCCTTCCCAGCTAACGGACCGTAGCGCCGATTTCACTCCAAAAGATCCATCCCGCACGGCTAACGTAGAGCCGTTATTCAATCAAAAGAAGCTCCTTCCCAGCTAACGGACCGTAGCGCCCTTATTCATCAAAAAAGGCACCCTAATCCTGGCTAACGGACCACAGCGCCCTTATTCCTTTGCCGACAGCCGCATACGGGAATAAAATCCGATAATAACGCCACTGGAGTCCGTTAGATTGTGGATAGGGTCCCTTTTGCCGAAATAAGGGCTCCTCGGTCCGTTACCAGCCGACGCATCTTATAACTCCAGCACGGCGAGCTGATACGACAGCAGAAAGATTGCTTGTCATTACTGGCCATACTTTCTTAAGACCGCACAGTAAACACCCGCAGCGCCGGGCTTCCCCGGCGGCTGACATCTGCTTTTAATCCTCTTGCATTACCGCCCGCCACCGCCACGCCAAATCCGTGGACGATAAGGGAAGCCTGTCTTGTCACGGCCCCGCACGTTAACAATAATGCAGCGCCTCGCCCAGCGCGACCAGCGTCATGGCCTGGCCGTAGGCCATCGGGGCGATAATAATGCCCTTATAATCGTCTCTGGTTTTGCCGATCGGCGTACCGCCGGAGACGCCAAGCACCGTACCCTCATCGTCAATTCGGTCCAGCACGGCCTGAATTGCCTTCAGCGCCGGCTGCGCATACTCCTCGGGCAGCAGCCCCCTGCGCACGCCGTGCAGAATACCGGCGGCAATGGCTGCCGAGCCGGAGGTCTCGGTGTAGCTGTCCGGGTCGTCCAGCAGCGTATGCCATAGCCCGTCTGCGCTCTGGCAATCCAGCAGTGCTTCCGCCTGCGCCTGCAGCACCTGCCGGAGATACGTGAACACGCCGTCCTCCAGATACGGGCGCATCAGCTCCAGGTATTCCGGCAGCCCCAGGCTGAACCAGCCGTTGCCGCGGCACCAGAAGGCTTCGCTGAAATTATGGCGGCCGGTGAAATGCCAGCCGTGATAGAACAGCCCGGTTTTTTTGTCATACAGATATTTGATATGCAGCAGCAGCTGATGCAGCGAAGTCTGCCGCCACTCAGGCTTATCGTACTTTACACCCATCTTGGCCGTGAACAGAATGGCCATGAACAGCGTATCAATCCAGATTTCGTTCTCATTGAGTGTAACCTCACTCTTGTCGGCTCCGGTTGTGACATGCTGGTAACCCTGCTCCACCGTACGGGGCAGCCCGTTCATCAGCCACTCCACCCACTCCAGGCTCAGCTCCTTCGCCACATCCAGCTCCATCAGCGACAGCAGCGGGGCGGTTGTATTGATGTTCCGGCTCGGCAGCCCTTTATCGATCTGACGAGTCATCCACGGCTTGGCATAGGCAGAATAACGCCCGTCGGCAAAATGCCGGTCCAGCTTCTGCAGGCCGTACAGCCCGACGCCCTGCGGCCAGTCCCACTCCTCCATCCCGAAATCACGGGCAAAATAGCCCCGCCGCCCGGCATCCTCACCTAAGGTTTGCAGCTCTGCTTCGTTGTCCGGCCGGTCCAGATTCAGCAGCTTATCGGATACTTTGTTCAGCTTGCTGATGATTTCCGCCTGATCCAGCTGCGCTCCTTTTGCATTCATCATTATTTCCCCTCTCCTGTCTGCTCCAGGCCCAGCCTGATTCTGAACGTTCTGATTTCATAGGGCCTGATCTGAAAATTCAGTTCTCCCGCCTGCCAGTCCCCTTCCGGCTCCTCCATCAGATTGCATTCCTGCCAGGCGGCGATGCAGTATCCGCTTTCAATAAGCACCTTACTTCGCGCACCGGCATACTCATGCAGACGCAGCACTACATCAGCGCCGTCCTCGGAACGTTTTACCGCATCAACCAGCACATAGCCCCCGTCAATGGAGAAAAGCGGATCCAGCTGCAGCAGGCCCTGCACAGTACGCAGAGGATTGTTCAACTCCCACGCTTCCCGGACCACTCCGCCCCCTACAAAATCACCCTCATGCGGATAAAGCGCATACGTAAAGGCATGATGTCCCTGATCCTGCTCGGGATTCGGATGAACAGCTGATTTCAGCAGCGTCAGCCGCAGCACGCTGTCCTTGATGTCATAGCCGTATTTGCAGTCGTTGAGCAGCGCCACGCCGTACCCCTGCTCGCTGACATCCGCCCACTGGTGGCCCACGGTTTCGAACCGGGCATAATCCCAGCTTGTATTCCAGTGGGTCGGCCGTCTGACATTGCCGAACTGGATGTCATAGGTTGCCTCAGTGGCATGAACATCAACGGGGAAGGCCACCTTAAGCAGCTGGTTATGCCCGTGCCAGTCCATTTCTGTGCGGAAATCAATTCGCGCTGTATCCCGGTAGAAGATAATGTCCTGGGTAATGGTTGTGCGGTTATACGTCCAGCCCATGCGCAGCACCGCCCGCAGCGGGCCGTTCTCGGTGAGCCTGCATTCTGTAAGCTGCGAGATTTCAGTCATTTTTTCCTGATAAAAAATATCAATATCCCAGGCCTCGAAATCCAGCGGCTTATCCTCAAACACCTGAAGCACATTGCCGCGCTGGCCCGGCGCCAGAATCTCCCGGCCGCTGCGGCGGTCGCGCAGCGAGGTGAAGTGTCCCTGCTTGTTCCAGACCGCTTCAATCAGCGGAGTGGTAAGCCGGCCTTCAGCAGCATCAGCAAGCAGCTGTTCTCCCTCCGGTGAGCTGTCAGCCTGTTGAGACACCGCTTTCAGAACCTCTGTACCCAGAGCCGGCATGGAAGGGATATGCACCAGCCAGCCGCCGTCTGCAGTACGCTGCTGTTCCGGCTGCCTGCCGTCAGAAAGCTGAATGACAGCGGCATCCGAAATATCGCCCGGCAGCTCCAGATAACGCCGGCCCTCCCAATTCGAGCTTCCAAGCACAGTAAGGAACCGTTGCCCGCCCGAGTCCTTTTCATCTCCGCCAGCGGGTTCCCCTGCACCGTTGATCAGAGCAAACGAACGGGCTTCCCCTTCGGCATATTCCAGGTCACTGTCCTGATAGACCTCCTTGATTGAGGAGCCCGGGATAATGTCATGGAACTGGTTGCGCAGCAGAATCTCCCAGATGGCGCGCAGCTCCTCAGCAGGATAAGACTCTGCCAGATCGCCGCGGCTCACGCCGGCCAGCGTATACAGCCATTCCGCATCGCGCAGCAGCAGCTCAAGGCGGCGGTTATATTTTTTATTGCTGGCCTGTGAAGTGTAGGTTCCCCGGTGGCACTCGAAGTACAGCTCGCCGTTCCAGGTGTGCACGAATCCGTCCGTTTTTTCAATCCGTTCATGCAGCCCTTTGAAGTAATCCCCCGCACTGCCTGGCTTAATCTTGGGTATACCCGGAAGCTTGTCGAACCGCCGCCGCAGCTCCAGCATGTCTCTTGTCGGCCCGCCGCCCCCGTCACCCCAGCCGTAGGCAAACATCAGGTGGTCGTTAATTTCCTTATCCTGATACGAATTCCAGATGCCGCGCAGCAGACCTGCTGTCATCCGGCCGTTGTAGGTGTAGGCATCGCCGTCTTTTTCCGAGGTGGTAATAAAATGAGTCAATATTTCAGAGCCGTCCATCCCGCGCCACCAGAACGTATCATGCGGCATCCGGTTGAACTGGTTCCAGCTGATCTTAGTCGTCATAAAAGTATCAATACCCGATTTGCGCAAAATCTGCGGCAGCGCCCAGCTGTAGCCGAACACATCAGGCAGCCACAGATACTTGCTCTCAATGCCGAACTGTTCGCGGAAATAACGCTTGCCCGTAAGGATCTGACGGACCAGCGACTCGCCGGATGGAATATTGCAGTCCGATTCCAGCCACATGGCCCCTTCCGGCTCCCAGCGCCCTTCCTTAATCCGCTCCTTGATCTGCCCGAACAGCTCGGGGTAATCCTGCTCCAGATAGGCATACAGCTGCGGCTGCGACTGCATGAACTGGTATTCCGGATATTCCTGCATCAGCCGCAGGACAGTCGAGAAGGAACGGGCCGCTTTTTCCCGGGTATGCTTCAGCTGCCAGAGCCAGGCGACATCAATATGGGTATGTCCCAGCGCCGTAAGCGTGACATCAAAGGTCTGCGGCATCGCCTCCACCGCCCCGTTCAGGCTGGCGCCTGCCCGGTACATGGAGCTGACGTGCTCTTCAGAGCCCGGCTCGGACCAGTCAATCTCGCGGAACGCGGCGTCCAGCGCCTGCTTCAGCCACTGCTTCTCCGGCTGGTCCCGGCCCAGATAGCGGAAGGTATCCAGCGCCGCCTGGGACATATAGAACAGATCATCAATCCGCTCATCCAGATATCCGATCATCGCCTCGCTGATCTTGTGCTCCTGCACCCTCGGCGCTCCCCCGCCCTCAAGGCCGGACCACAGCCGGAAAACAAGCTCGACCGCCCTGCCGCCAAGCTCATCGTCAAAATAAACCTCCCGGTGGTTGTTATCCACCCCCTGATAAGGCGAACCGTTCACAAACAGCAGCGATTCAAACCCCGAGTTATTGAAGCTCCCCGACTTGCCGAAATCAAACAGGCCTGCGATCTTGAAGCCTTCTTTCTTCTCAGGCAGCACTGCCACTGCACGCAGCCAGACATAGCGGTCCCGCCCGCTCCACTGCTCATTCAGCCGGATTGTCCCGTTAAAGGAGACCTCACCGGGATAAACACCATTTTTGCCGTCCTCATCCTCCGCGAACTCCAGCTCGGCAAGCTCACTCACTCTGACATATCTGTATTTGCCGACCTCGGCCTGCCGCCGGATCAGCTTTTCTTCCGTTAAAAACATTCTCTCACCCCTTGTATCCGTTTTCATACCGCCAATATAACAAATCCTCCAACTCAAAAACTATGCTTTATTTGCGGGAATGGGGAGTATTTATTGCATATTTTGCTTTTTCAAACCTATAATGGAGAAAATAACGGAGTGAGGCGGCGAGGGGATATGCTTGAAAACGGCTTATTGTATGAGCAGGGATATAGCGTTAACATTAACACGCCCGGCGATCCGCTTTTTTATTATTTTGACTATGACGAACGGTCGCACAATATCAATATGGAGTTCCAGCATGAGCATGATTTTTATGAGATTCATATTCTGATGGATTCCCGGGCCACTCACGTCATTGACGGCAAAATCCACGCCCTGCGCAAATACGACATCGTCCTCCTCCGTCCTTATCTGCTGCATATGACCCAGTATCCGGAAGGCCCTCCGCATAAGCGGCTGATCATCAACTTTGCCATACCTGCCGGCATACCCGGTTTAGAGAGCGCTTACAAAAACATGCTGCTTCCCTTCTCCGAAGAGGTGCCGATCTACCGGCTGACGGGTGAGCCGCGCAGTACCGTATTCGATCCGCTTAACGCCATTTTCACCCTGTCACACAGCGATTCTCTGCTGAACCCGGTACTGGTGCATACGCTGTTTCAGCAGTTTCTGTGCGCCTTATGCCAGCAGCAGGATAAGAACAGCTATGTGCTGGAGGAAGCCGGCAGTACTGCCGCGCAAAAAATATACTCCATCGCCGCCTACATTAACAGCAATTACAGCAGCGAGCTGTCTCTGGATTCTATTGCTGCGGAGTTCTACACCAGTCCTTATTATTTATCGCATCAGTTCAAAAGAGTTACCGGCTCCACTCTGACCGAGTACATCCAGAACACCCGGGTCCGCAAAGCCCAGCATCTGCTGGTTCACACCCGCCTTAAAATATCCGGCATTGCCGAGCAGTGCGGATTCACCAGCTTCTCGCAGTTCAACCGGATCTTCAACAAGCTGGCCGGCATGTCGCCGTCCGCCTTCCGCAAGCAGCAGCAGGCGGCGCCGGGAGCCGGCCCGGCCTTGTTGTCCTACTGATGGAGTGCATTATGTCTGCCGCTGGGCGGCGAGGGATGTTTTGGGGCTGGCACATGCGCCTGCTGGGCGGGGGCGGCACCGGGATGACGCATGCCGGTTAGACGGGAGGCAGCTCCGGGCCGACTTATGCTGGTTAGACGGGGGGTGGCTCCGGGCCGACTTATGCTGGTTAGACGGGGGGTGGCTCTGGGATGACGTATGCTGGTTAGACAGGGGGGCGGCTCCGGGATGACGCATGCCGGTTAGACGGGATGCAGCTCCGGGCTGACGTATGCTGGATAGACAGGGGGGGCGGTTCCGGGCCGATGTATGCTGGTTAGACGGGGGCGGCTCCGGGCCGATGTATGCTGGTTAGACGGGGGGCGGCTCCAGGCTGATGTATGCTGGTTAGACGGGGGGCGGCTCTGGGCTGATGTATGCTGGTTAGACGGGGGGCGGCTCCGGGCTGACTATGGACCAGCTGGATGGCAGAGACTAACTATTTCTGCGTTGCCTGATGCAGGGGCTGGAGAGTGCGGCTGTCCACCCCACCCACCCCACCCACCCCGCCCCACACGCCCCGCCCTTTCTGCGCTAACGGACTCAGATGACATTAATTTAGCCAAAGTCGCTTTTTGGACATGCTAACGGACTCCAGTAACCTTATCTGCCGATAGTAGCCTCGGATATTGCCGTTCGAGCCCCAATAAAGGCGCTACAGTCCGTTAGCCGGGCAAACTGTGCTTTTTCGGCAAAATAAGGGCTCTGGAGTCCGTTAACGGGTTAAAGACACCAAGTGACCTCCGGACCCGGTACCAAACACCTTGTGGACAGCCTTTCAGCATTTGGCGCCCGATAATTGACGCTTTGCATACTCCAAACCAGATAGCATGTAATCTGCGCTCTCCGCTACAGAACTGTACTCGACCACTCAACAGCGCCCTCCACCCCGCTAACCACGCATCCAACCCGATATAATGAAAGAAGCTTCCGGACTGCCCAAGGGCAATTCGGAAGCTTCTTTGCTGTTATGCGGTCGAGAGGACTCGAACCTCCACGGTATTGCTACCACACGGACCTGAACCGTGCGCGTCTGCCAATTCCGCCACGACCGCAAATCGTTTATCGCGGCACAAGAATGAATATACCATGGATTTCAGAATCGCGCAAGTTATTTTTTTGAATTTCATAAAAAAACTCCAATGCTTCTTTCTGTGGTCTGCTATATATTGGGATTGAGGTGATGAATATGAATAGACCGTATGTAACAGTAACCAGCCCAAATCTGCTTGCCGGCATGCTGAAGGAGCTGGATGAACGGCTGCCCTGTTTTGCTGCCCTGGAAGGAGTCTGCGGAATAACCCTGAACGGCGGATGCTCACGGGGATATGCCGATGAGTTATCGGAGATTGATCTGGTTTTTTATCTGGAGGCAAGGCAGTATGCACTGTGGACCGGCGGGTGTTCCCCGCTGCCGCTCGGCATAACCAGAATTGGCGGCTACCTCTATGATATCAAGGCTGTAAGCCTGGAAGAAGAGCTGGGGAAGACTTGGGACAGTACAGCCCTGTGGGATCTGTCCTATGCAGGGATACTGCATGATCCCGAGGGGCATATCGCTGGACTGATCCGCACGAAGCTGGCCGAACGTCCGGGGCGGCTGCAAGCTGAAGGCGTGTTGTTCAACTGCTGGTGGCATTACCGGCTGGCCGGCGATATCTGGCTGCACCGGGGGGACAGCGTGCAGGGGCATGCCATGCTGAATACAGCAGCCGCTCAGCTAATCGAAGCCTTATTCACCGCCAACGGTGAGTATGTGCCGCATCCGAAATGGCTGTTTCATCTGAGCCGTACACTTCCGTGGACACCGGCAGGCTGGGAAAGCGGCCTGATGCGGATTATGGATACCGGTGACTTTTCTCCGGAAAGCCTGAAGAACCGGCAGGCGGCCATGGACCATTACTGGCACGAAATCGATACTTATCTCATCAGTCTGGAATGTCCGGAGTACCCGCTTAATGTGATGCACAAAACCTTTTATGACCTGCTGAAGCTCCTCCTGTCACATGACACCCTCCCTGTAGAAGCTTGGACGGCCAGAGCGCGCCTGTCCCTGCTGTCGGCAGAGCCTTTTATCCGTTTTACCTCGGTTGACGGAGACCGGATCGCAGTGGATAAACACAAATTCTTCTCTATCTCCCCGGGCGAGCTGTACCCCTGGCATGCCTCTATCCTGAATCAGCTTCACGGCGAGCTGAAGCCCTCGTAGCGGTCAACCTGCAGTTGATTTTCTGCGGTGCTCCCCCTGCTCGAATCGCTGTTCATTACACCGGAGGGAATTATAATGGAATTACGACGTCGAATTTGAATCCGGGAGAAAAAATAATGATCAATAGTGAACAGGTAGGCAGACGGATCGCCATACTGCGGAGAGAAAAACAGCTATCCCAGGAGCAGCTGGCTGAACAGCTGCATGTCAGCGCCCAGGCCGTATCCAAATGGGAGACCGGCAGATCCCTGCCTGAAACCTCTACCCTTCCGCTCCTCTCCGCCGTTCTGGGGCATTCCATCGACAGCCTTCTGCTGCCGCAGGAGCTTGCGGTGCTCTCCGCCGTCTATACCGACGGTAATGAACAGCAGGACGTCACTCATTGGGTAAACCAGCTCATAACCGGAAATACGCTCACATTAAGTCTCGGTGACCAGTTTTTCCAGGGATTGCTGCAAAGCGACCGGGCTAAGCTGCTCCTTGTCAAATACGGGACCCCCTCCGGGATTTATTTAACGTTTGTGCTCAAGGGGCAGCTTTTGCAGATTGATGTGCATTCACAAGACTATCCTTTGGGCAAAAGCGGGCTTACTTTTGTTCATGCAGCATACGGCAATGAACGGGCCGGGCGGGATGTGCTACAAAAAATGAAGCACTATGCTTATTTTGAATGGACGCAATTTACGGTCGATCAAGAGCTTTTTCCAAGCACAATGGGGCATGAGGGCAGTGAATATCTGCTGCTCGTCTATCTGAATGCGGACGGGATTCATGCAGTAAGCTGCGCCGAGGGGGAACGGATTCATTACACCTCTGACCGGGCCCGGCTGTTTGCAGCGGAATCAGGCCGCCGGCATTGCATCATCGAAAAGGTAAACCGTCTCGGCTTCGGCAGAGGAATGGACTGCTCATGGGCGGGGGCGCTCTACACCTCCTTGTCTGTCATGGGGATCGAGACCAGCTATGAAGCAGTGATGGGCGTTTCCGGGGCTTGCTGGAGAGCCGCTTTTGCCCCGGTATGGGATTATAGCGCAGCTGACGCCCTCGCCGCCTATGACTTCACCCCGCCAGTCATCCAGGCTTACGGCCTCCTGGCAAGCTGGGCAAACCGGCTGACATCCGAAGAACGTAAACAGGAAAAGCTCACCATCATGGAGAGCCTCCATCATCAGCGCCTGCCGGTCGCCCTGAACCTGAGGGTAGCTCCTGAGTGGGGAGTCATAACAGGCTATCTCGATAACGGAAACACGCTGCTGTGCCGCAGCTATTTCGATGAGGAGACCTTTACGGAGCTGAAGGATGATCCCGAGTTTCAGGAGGCCATGAAGAGCAGCAAGGGTTATCTGTACGTAGACCACTGGCCGTATAAGCTGCTCTATCTGGAAAAGCACGATGATATTCCGCCGGCACTGGACAGCCTGTACGCTTCACTCCGGATCAAGCTGGAAGCTATGCAGGCAAACGGGCAGCCGGACTACCATGTGGGATATAAAGCGCTGGCTTCTTGGCAGGATGGTCTGCTGGATGAGGACTGGTATACAGCTGCGGATGCCGGGACATTCATACGCCGTTATAGCGTCAATCACTTCTGCATGATGGCGCTCACTGATGCCCGGAGAAGTGCAGCCGTCTATCTTAAGGCCTCTCTGGGTCTGGTGCACCATCCGTCAGCAGTTGCGCTTATGAGCGAGATGGCCGCTGACTATGAACAGATGGATACACTGCTCAGCTCCTTCTACAGCAGCATGCCTTTACCGGCCGCCCTTGAAGCGCATGCCTCCCCTAAGCAGCTCTGGAACCGGGAGAGCCGCAAGCGGCAGGCAGAGCTGCTGCATACCATCGCCGGACTCGACCGGCGCGGCGATGAGCTGGCAGCGGCGATACTGGAACAGGCTCAGTTACAGTAGGCTGCTGCTAATGGTTAAGGACTGGTATTAGGCCTAACGGTCTTGGTCCGTCCGCCCGCTTTCGGCGGATTCAAAGGCATTTTTGCCTCTGATTTCGTCCGTCTGCCCGCTTTCGGCGGATTCAAAGGCATTTTTGCCTCTGATTTCGTCCGTCCGCCTACTTTCGGCGGATTCAGAGGCATTTTTGCCTTTGATTTCGTCCGTCCGCCCACTTTCGGAGTCCGAACGCCAACAACAAAAAGCCGCCCAGACAGGCGGCTTCATTCTTCTTCATTCCGTATACCCCTACTTACTCCGAACCAGCCTTCTTCACCGGCCGCAACACGGCATAGCCATAGCCTTCCGGAAAATGGCGCTGATAATCCTGCTTCATTTCCTCGTCCCAGACATAGCCCATCTGTGCAGGATCGTAGCTCCAGGCTACTTCCTCGACTATGCGCATCACAGCCCCGTTATCCTGCAGGTAATCAAACGGCGGGTGGAAAAAGACCAGGTACTCCGAAGCCGGGATATCCCGGCACTCCATCCCCTCCGGAACCTCACCGGTATAATCAGCAGACACCGGGATTCCGTACAGATAGCCTTTGCGCCCGTTCACGTAGAACCAACCGGCTGTCTGGCCCAGCTGCCCCTCCAGCGTATGATGAGACATGCTCTCCAGTGTTCCAGACACCTCGTCACAGTTATGCCCGTTGTTCCAGAATCCGCCGTAATTGACCGAATCCGGGTCCCAGATACCGATAAATTTATGGTCCGGTATGAACTCCAGCTTAATCTCCGCTGCCTGCAGATGAACCTCCCGCATTTTTTCCCGCTCCTTCATCAAGTAGTGATAAGGGGAGAATACCTCGGCACGAATGGCCAGCGGAATGGGGCTGCGGGCTGCACGGTACGCTCCGGGCGTCAGCCTGAAGGCCTTCACAAACGCCCGCGAGAACGCCTCGTGCGATGAAAATCCGTACTTAACGGCTATATCCAGAATACGGTCATCCGTATCGCGGAGCTCCAGGGCGGCACGGCTGATCCGCCGCAGCCGGATATAGTCACGCACCGTCATTCCGGTCAGTGCATGAAACTGCCTGGTGCAGTAGTACGGCGAGTAGCCAAGCTGCTCTGACATCCGCAGCAGGGTTGGCGCGTCCGTAAGATCACTGTCAATCCAGTCAATCATCCGCTGGACCATCTCATTCCATTCGTACATTGAAGCCTCTCTCCTTTCACTATGGATCATAGCAAAAAAGGAAATTGCCGGTTTGATCTCATTTGCAGTGCCCTACCGTATGTTTACGGAGGACTCTCTTGTGGAGGCAGCAGTCTGCTGATGAAGTAACCCTGAAGCGGGTCGCTTCCAGGAACACACAGCAGGTCTAACTGCTCTCTCAGCTCCCCCCTTTGGAAACGAGCCGCAGGCCAAGGCTGTGGCTGAGTTCAATAATTGCGCGGACGAGTGTATCGTCGGAAGCCCCCGGCTGAATGCCGGAACAAAAGACCGGTCAATCTTGATAAGATCTACCGGGAAGGTCCGCAGATAGCTCAGCGACGAGAAGCCGGTGCCAAAGTCATCGAGCGAGATGCAAAGTCCCATGCTGCAAAGGTGTATGAGAGAGGAGATGATGTCCTCGTCCGACATCAGCACCGTCTCCGTGATTTCCAGCTCCAGACTATCTGCCGTAAGCCCGTTGTCTGCCAGTGCCTCCGTCAGCTGTTCCGGCAGACCGGGCTGCATGAGCTGTACCCCCGAGATATTGACAGCTCCCTTTAGCCGGATGCCTTCGTCCCGGAAGCTAGGGAGGTCCGCACCCAGTTACCGATACCGAGAATGGAGCCGTCGGCCGCCGCCTCACCATTGATATAGACCACCGGACCGGCGCTGCTCAGCGTCCCGCCCTGCGTCCCGGTGACAGACAGCGCAGAATGAATCCACCCCCCCATAGCATAACCACGTCCCGGATCAGACGACAGATCTCCTCCCGCCGTCAGAGTACCGCGCAGCCCGCGGGTCAGGAACAGATAGGGTCCGGCTTCGCTTTTGCGGTAATCAAAAATGCGCTCCCAGGCAGCTGAATATAGGAGGTGCCGCCGGGTCCCCCTGCGAACTTGGCAGCCGTTCTCCCGCCTACCTCACATACTGCCGGTACTATTTTGCCGGAAACTGTGCCGTCCTGTCCCTGGCCCTGTCCCGAGCTGACTTTGCCGGCATTTGCTGCATCATCGAACTTATAGCGGGCAATAAGCTGGTCACGAAAATTTGTCATTGTGGGCTCTCCCAACCTTTTTGACGCTGCTATACTACTCTATCCGGTGCCCATTTCTCAACTGTTATTTACCGCTTACGGTCATATGCCGCATTGCCATCTCCCTGTAAAAAAGCTTGCAGGCGCATACACATCAGCACAAGCCGTATCCGCATCCCTGTGTACTATAAAGTAAACAGGAAGCGAGGTGATCCTTGATGGGAAATTCAGCAAAAGTCCGCAGGCAGGCCAAACAGCTGAAGGGCCGCAAGGTCTGCGTTACGCTGCATGACGGACGGACGTATGTGGGATGGATAACCGGCTGTGAAAAAGAGGGGGTGGTCCTCTCCGTCCAACCGCGCGCCCGCAAAAAAGCGGGAAGTGCCTCTACTGCCCGCGCCAAGCAGGCTGAGGTGTCCGCTTTTATGCCGCTCCTGGGGCCGCTGCTTGGCAACCTGGGCGGAGCGGGCGGCGCCGGCGCCGGACTCGGCGGGCTGATGGGCGGCGGGCTGGGCGGGCTGATGGGCGGCGGGCTGCGCTTCTTCGGCCTAATCCGCCGGGCGATGCCGGTCGTGAAGATGGGCTATGGCATGATTAAGCAGATCCGGCCGTTTATGAACGGGCTGAAGGGACTTATGAATAATGAATAGCAGCCACGGCTTGTAAACCGGTAAAAAGGCCGGACAGCGGTCTCCTGGAATCAGGAAAACCACTGCCCGGCCTTATTGTATCCGGCAGGCTTACTTCATGTACATATTCACAAGCTCATAGCTTCTTTCTTTTGTAGTGCTTGCCAGCACAGCCACATATTCCAGCGGCTGCATCGTGCCGCCTTCATATTTAGCCGCCGCTTCCTCCGCTGTTTTATCCCGGTAGGTGATCCACTCCAGCTGCTTCTCCTTGAGCTCAGCCATTTCGCTCTCGGAGAGCAGGCTCTTGAGCGCAGTGTACACTTCGTTCAAAGCCTTATCCCAGCGCTCATATTCCTTGGTTGCAGCCTCGGTCATGGAGGCCGTTACCCCGGAATCATATTGCTCCTGCAGATCGCCAAGCCCGGCTTCCACAGCATCCAGCTTGTCCAGATACTTCTGCTTGACGGCGGAAGCCGCCGGTGTCTGCTCAGCAGCCGCTGTTGCCGCCGGAGCCGTTGTTGCCGTTGCCGCGGCTGCCGTTTCTTCCGGTGCAGCGGTGGCTGGAGCCGTTGCTGCCGGCGCAGCCGTCTCCTGTACGGCCGGGTCTGATCCGGCCGAATTGGTATTCTGCTGTGCGTTATTCCCGCAGCCGGCCAAGGCCAGGCTGCACATTATCGTTGTTAGCAGTATTGCTTTTTTCATGTCGCACTCATCTCCCATGAAGTAGTAGTAAGGTGTCAAATCCTAAGCGGCTGTATCTCTAAGACGGAACCGGGAGCCGGATAGTTGCTTACCTGTTATATAACCAAAAAAAAGCAAAAGACACTCGGCCGGGGCCGTAGTGCCTTTTGCTTCAGGGCTGGAATAGGCGCTTAGGCCTTATCCTACACCAGTTTAAATTCGATAGCTTCCACCTGCATCCCAGGTTTCACATGCTCCAGGGTCAGCTCATACAAACCGGCTTCCAGTTGCGCCTTAACCAGCTTCAGCTGAATCCAGCGGCCTTCAGTACCGTTCGTCTGAACGGTTGTCACCGTCCGGCCGTTCAGGTTCAGGTTGCATGCGCTCTGCGCCAGCTCGGTATCCGGGGACATGACACGGGCAAACAGCCGGTACACACCGGCCTGCTCCACATTCAAGACGGCGGTGCCTTCTGCAGTCAGTGTAACCTGTCCCTGGGCGGACAGCGTCTGCGCCTGTTCTGCCGCCAGGGCCGGCACAGCTGTAAAGGACTCAACCGTCTCTTCGATCACTTGCTCTCTGGAGGAGACCGGCGCCTGAAGGATGAATTCCAGAATGTTAACCGCGCTGCGCTGCAGCTCTCCGCGGGTCAGCGTACCGTTCGCCAGCGCCTCAATGGTGTTATCGCCGTAAGCGTTGGTTTCCGCACCATAGTTGCTGACAACCATATACAGGTCATTCTGGGCGCGGACCATCCAGTTTGTGTACTTCCGGTCAGCCGGGCCGCCTTCGGCACAGTCGTTCATTACTGCCCACCAGTCAGTCATCACGATACCCTTGAAGCCCCATTCGCCGCGGAGAATGGTTGTATTCAGGTCATAGTTGGATGCCGCCCAGTGTCCGTTAACCGGATTATAAGAGGTCATGATTGAATTCGCTCCGCCCTCTTTGACCGCAATCTCAAAGCCCTTCAGATAAATCTCGCGCAGAGCGCGTTCCGATACAACCGCATCCACCTTGCTGCGGTATTTCTCCTGATTGTTGCAGGCAAAATGTTTCAGCGTTGCACTTGATCCGCCTTTACGGATCCCGCGGGTGCAGGCTGCGGCGAATACGCCGGAGACCAGCGGATCCTCGGAGAAATATTCAAAGTTGCGCCCGTTCAACGGGCTGCGGCGGATGTTGAGTCCCGGTCCGAGCAGCGTATCAATGTTGTTGCGCAGCAGCTCCTGTCCCTCCAGCACATACAGCTCTTCAACCAGATCCGCGTTCCACGTTGCCGCCAGCAGCGTTCCGATCGAAACCTGGGTCGCCTTCTGCCCGCTGTCCATACGAATACCGGACGGGCCGTCAGATGTACAGGCCACCGGAATACCGTAGCTGTACAGCGAATCGGTTACGCCGCCGAAGGCTGAAGCCGTTCCCGGCGTAACCAGCGGGCTGCTCATCCCTTCGCCTCTGACCAGCGCGGCCAGGTCCTCATCACTCAGCTGGGCGATGAACGCAGTCAGGCTGATTTTACCCTCCTGCACATCGCGCAGCTTATAGCCCTGGTCACCGGTCTGCTCCAGACTCTGCGGCAGGTTTCGCTCAATGCGCTCGGCCAGCGAAATCTTCTGCTTGGGCGCTTCAACATAGACAAGCTCATAGGAGCCGTCCGCCCGGCGGGCGCCCGGCATCATTCTGGTGAAGCTCTCCGAAGGCGCCAGCGCCTCCTGCAGCTGCTCCACTACTTCGAGTTCTTCCAGCACATATCCCTCTTTGCCTTCAAGGCCGACAGGCACAGCCTGCTTTACACTTGTCCCTGCATACAGCCGGTAGGTTCCGGCTTCCAGCACATAGGCCGACGGATGTCCTGTTACTCCGGCATCATCATAGGAAGCCATAGTCCGCAGCTCGAAGCTAAGAGCAATCGTCTCGGATTCACCCGGATACAGCACCCCGGTCTTACCGAAGGCCGCCAGAACCTTTGCCGGTTTACCCAGCTTGCCCTGCGGGGCTTCGTAGTAGGCCTGTACGACTTCTTTTCCGGCATAAGTACTTCCAGTATTGGTTACGGTTACGTCGATCCATGCATAGGTTTTCTCGTCCTTGGTGAACAGCCTGGCTTCTTGCGGTTCTACGCTGAAAGTGGTATAAGAGAGCCCGTAGCCGAATTCAAACTGGACCTTTTCCGGACAAAACGTCTCAAAATACCGGTAGCCCACATAAATATCTTCCTGGTACAGGTTCTTGAATTCGTTGCCATAGTTAACCGTCGACGGATAATCATTGATTGAATACGCAATGGTATCGGTCAGCTTGCCGCTAGGCGTAACGTCTCCGGCCAGCACGTCGGCAATCGCATTGCCGCCTTCCATCCCGCCCTGCCAGGAGTAGATAACTGAAGAGATCGGATTGGTATAACTTTCATCATTCAGCCAGCTCATATCAATAATGTTCGATACGTTCAGCACGACAATGGTTTGCTCGAAATAGGCCGTCACCTGCTTCAGCATCGTCTTCTCATCCCCGGTCAGCTGGTAGCTTCCCGCCGCATCCGCATTATCCTGGTCTTCGCCGGCAGTGCGCCCGATAACGATGATTGCCTTATCGGACACGCTTCTGGCCTGCTTCACCAGTTCATCCGTCAGCGGCATTTCCTTCTGGTGCCACGGTTCAGCGGCCCATCCGCCCCCGCCGTTGTCGAACGGATGCTCCTGAATCCAATTCTCATAGACCGCGGCCAGCTCTTCATTGACCTTAATATTCTCCTTGCTGCGCAGCCCGTCCAGCAGATTCGTGGTATATGCCACATTCACGCTTCCGCCCGATCCAGTACCGCTGCGGTAGTAGTTCACTTGGATTCTGCCAAAAACTGAAGCGGTTTCGTTATCACGCAGCGGCAGCACATTTCCTTCATTACGCAGCAGGACAGCGCCCTCTGCAGCTACGATTCTGCTAAATTCAGCAAAGCCTTCCAACGGAATTCCGATTTTATCAGTGCTCAATTTGTTTCCTCCCGGTTGTAAGATTCCTATCCTTTGCAGGTTCTCCCCTTACTATAAAGAATACCCTTACAATTATCAAAGGTTTGATTGGATTTACAGCCATTTTTGTGCAAAAAGAGGGCAGCAGCCCTCTTGTTTCAAGTACGCCGGGACCAGCAGCCGCCGGGAGCTCGTCTGGCTGCTCTACTCCAGGCATCAGTAATCCGCATGATCCGCTGCACAGCAGAAAGGACGCCCTCAAGCCAGTCTTAAGACGGCTGCTTGGGGCGCCCTTTTTTTATACAAATGCAAAAAAAAGAAACCCCTCTTTGGCAATCCGGAAGCCGGCCAGTCTGCCGTCAGTCTTTTGTAAGGAGAGGTTTACTTGCCGATGATCCTTAATAAATTCATTCATTCGCCTTGCACAGGGTTTATTTTCGCCTGGTCGCTTTCATCATCCGGTTATACATAATCAGTGCAGCAATAACCATCCCGATCATAGCGATACTGCTGGCCGACTCCTCTGACATGCCAAACAGCAGACAGATTGTGGTTACCAGCGATCTCGTCACCAGGACAACCAGAATCAGCATGATCGGCCGCCAAATATTATATTTCCTCATTCCCGCAACACTCCCATTCTAATTTTGGCAAAGCTCTTTCTATCTCTGTTAGTTGCTATTATAGCATAAGCAGGAATGCGGTTACATTTCTTGGCGTCCCTCATCCAATAAAACTTCCATCTCCTCTCCGATCAGGAACAATAAGAATGCCCTGTTACGGTAAAAATAACCCCATAGAACTCCTTCAGCCACCCGGGTAACAGGTACTTGTTTGAATTTTGACAGGAACATTTGTTCGGTATATAATTTTGCTAATGAGGAGTGTGTAACGATGGATATGATGGAGAAGCTAGAAATTTTGACAGAATCGGCCAAGTATGATGTCGCCTGCACCTCAAGCGGTTCACAGCGCTCCGGCCAGGCCGGAAGCCTGGGCAACGCGGTCAGCTTTGGAATCTGCCACAGCTTTGCCGCAGACGGGCGCTGCATTTCGCTGCTCAAGGTGCTGATGACCAACGGCTGTATCTATGATTGTGCCTATTGCATCAACCGCAAGTCCAATCCGGTACGCCGGGCCGCTTTTACCCCGCAGGAGATTGCTGACATTACGATGCAGTTTTACCGCCGTAACTATATAGAGGGGCTGTTCCTCAGCTCCGGCATTATGCGCAGTCCCGATTATACAAC
The DNA here is from genome assembly GCF_029893965.1 of Paenibacillus sp. PastM-3. Classification (GTDB taxonomy): domain Bacteria; phylum Bacillota; class Bacilli; order Paenibacillales; family Paenibacillaceae; genus Paenibacillus_AQ. The sequence goes on along the minus strand of NZ_JARXXP010000004.1, from coordinate 92,739 downwards.
CGAGCAGCTGATTGCCGCCCTTGAGCTGCTGCGCAATGAGTATCAGTTCCGCGGCTACATTCATGTAAAAGCCATCCCCGGCGCAGACGACGCCCTGCTGTCCCGGCTGGGTATGCTCGCTGACCGCATGAGCGTCAATATTGAGCTGCCCTCCCAGGAGAGCCTGCGCAAATTGGCTCCGGACAAGAGCAAGCAGTCCATTTTGCAGCCGATGGGCCTTATTACGAACAAGATTACCGAGAACAGCACGGAACTCGTTAAATACAAGCATGCGCCCCACTTCGCGCCCGCGGGCCAGAGCACCCAGATGATCATCGGCGCCACGCCGGATACCGACTATCAGATTCTCAATCTTACAGAGGGATTATATAAGAAATATAAGCTGAAACGGATTTTCTATTCCGCTTATACCCCGGTGGTCGAAGACTCCCTGCTGCCCTCTCTGGACACCAAGCCGCCGCTGCTGCGCGAGCACCGGCTGTATCAGGCCGACTGGCTGCTGCGTTTCTACGGCTTCGAGGCCAAAGAGCTGCTTGATGAGGCCGCACCCAATTTCAACCCGCTGCTTGATCCGAAATGCAGCTGGGCGATCAACCACCGTGAGCAGTTCCCGGTGGAGGTCAACCGCGCGCCGTATGAGATGCTGCTGCGTGTTCCCGGCATCGGAGTAAGAAGCGCCCAGCGGATTATCAAGGCCCGCCGGGCCGGAACGCTCGATTTCCATGCACTGAAGAAGCTTGGCGTTGTGCTCAAGCGCGCCCAGTTCTTCATCACCTGCAAGGGCCGGCCGCTGGAAGGGCTCAAGGTAGGCGAGCACACCCTGCTCCGCTCACTGATGTCCGGGCAGGAGCTGGCCAAGTTTCAGCAGCCGGAGATCGAGCAGCTCTCCTTCTTCGATGACAGCTATTTGGCTGCCCTGCCGGAAGCCGGGCGGGCTGCGTCCTTCAGCTACGGAGGTTAAATTCCATGTTTGCAACCATCTCTTTAGCCTATACCTATGACGGCAGCTTTGAGGGTCTGCTGTGCTGCGTGTTCGAGAGCTACCAGTGGAAGGAAACCCCGCTGGCCATCCACTCGGAGGGCAGCGGGCAAGGGCTGCTGCTGGAGGCGAAATGGATCGAGACTGACAAGATCAAGGCAGACCGCGTGCTGCGCTCCATCCCCCTGAAGATTTCCCGCGAAGCCGAAGAGCTTGTCCGGCTTGGCTTCTGGTCTGCCGTGCCGGACAGGGAAATGCTGCTGCTGAACTTTCTGTATCTGGGCTTTACCCACGGCGGTGCAGTCATGAACATGCTGGCTGACGATACGGTCTGCGCCCTGAATAAGGCCGTCCGTCTGCTTCGGCGGGAGGGCCATCACTATTTGGGCTTCGTCCGGTTCACCGTATACGGCCCTGTCATGGCAGCGGTTATTGAACCGCAGGGCTACGTTCTGCCTGTTATTGAGGACCATTTCTGCGACCGGTTCCAGAGTGAGAGCTTCATGATCTACGACCGCACCCACAAGGTGGCACTGATTCACCAGCCGGGCAAGCACGCCATTGTTCCACTCGATGAATGGATTCCGCCGCAGCCGGATGAGACGGAGGCTGCCTACCGCAGCCTGTGGCAGAGCTTCTATCATGCCATCGGTATCAAAGAGCGCAAGAACGACCGGCAGCGTGCCTCCATGATGCCAAAGCGCTACTGGAAGCATCTCCCGGAGATGACCGGAATTCCGGCAGCCCGCCCTGTGCGTCCCGCCAGGAAGCAGCATACTCCGCGGCAGCCGAGTGAGCTGCAATGAAAGATGCCTTCCCGTTAATCAGGGAAGGCACTCTTTTTAAACTAAAGCTACAATGCAGCATTTACATTTCTTCATACTCCGCCGGATTCTGCTCCCAGAGCCGTCCGTCCGGTTGGCTCATGCCTGAAATGACCTTCATCTCATCATCCGACAGCTCAAAATCAAAGATTTCAAGATTCTCCTTCTGATGCTCCGCCGAGCCGGTCCGCGGAATCGGAACCGCACCAAGCTGGATATGCCAGCGCAGAATCGCTTGGGTCGGCGTTTTGCCGTAGGCAGCAGCGATGGCTGCAATCTGCTCATTCTTCAGCATGCTGTGGCCGCGTCCGAGCGGGCTCCAGGACTCCGTTACGATGCCGTGCTCGGCATCTTTTGCACGCTGCTGCTCCTGATTGAATAGCGGATGCATCTCCACCTGATTGATGCTCGGAGCTACACCGGTCTCTTTAATAATACGTTCATTATGCTCCGGCAGGAAATTGCAGACCCCGATGGAACGGACATAGCCGCGCTTCTTCGCCTCAATCATCGCCTGCCAGGCTTCCACATATTTATCTGTCTTCGGATTAGGCCAGTGGATCAGATACAGATCGTAATAATCCAGGCCCGCTCTATATAAGGACTCCTCAATTGTCTCCAATGCCTCTTTATAGGCATGGTGACGCCCCGGAAGCTTCGAAGTAATCCGCAGCTCTTCTCTCGGCAATCCGCTCTTGCGGACAGCCTGTCCGACCGCCCCTTCATTCTCATAATTAAACGCCGAGTCAATCAGCCGATATCCGGCTTCAATAGCTCCCGTAATTGCTTTCGCTCCATCTGCGCCTTTCAGAAAGGCCGTACCAAAGCCTATAGCGGGTATTTTCAGACCGTCATTCAAAACCTTTTCCGAAATATGCTGGTTCACTTTGTATTACCTCCTTGGCTGGACTGGTTTAACTATACCACTCAACCTCTTCCTAAACCAAAATCCGGGAGGTGAAACCTGAGACAGTCTCGACCGGGCCGGAGAGGGTGACCATTTACAGTCAACTGGTCGTCCTAAGTTTTATAGATAATATCTACGCCCATAACCAGCGTCCTATACTTTTTGCATTCTGCCAAACAGTCGAGGCGGTGTTTCTGACATTACTCCATGACCGTTCAAACGTCTCAGCAGCCGTTGTTCTCAACTTCTGATGAGCCCTGGTCAGCTGTTCTGCTACCTTTGAGCCAGTTGCGTAACCAACAATACCACCTATAAAACCACCTACAAGGGTGCCTGGAGGACCAAAAACTGAGCCAATTGCTGCTCCGGTCACCATTCCTTCCGTAGATGCAAGAATTCCGGCTATCGTAGATACTGTTGTCACTTCCATCTCGTTCAAGCCTTCTAGTAATGTTAATTCACCATCTGATACTTTTTTTATAACCTTGATATTCTCCACGCCGACTGTAACTATACTCGTCAGTGTGCTCACCGGTGTACCTTTAGGTATCATCTTTACAGCACCTTTTTCAACTGCCACTTTAAGCGCACCTGCCAATGCCACCTTTACGCCGGTATCTGCCCCGGTTTTCAGTGCATTCTCTAATATCTCCTGATGTTTAATCTCCTCGCCCCGGTACAACTTAACTGCTAAATCAATTCCCGTCCCGATCGCAGCACTCTGCAGAGCAGCCACACCTGCTTCTTTTCCGATTCCTGCAGCCAATTGCTTAAGCTGAAATTCATTCCAGCTATGATTTATACTCTGACCACTTTGTGCATCCCGCTGGAGGGACTTGGCCTGCTGCTTAGACAGGGTATTACTTACAGTTCCATCCGGGGCTTCTAACTGCGCGCACGATTTTTTGACAGCCTCTGATTGTCCTTCCGGAGCCAGCCTTCGTTGACCCCGGTAATTCCCGTTCTCAAATGAAGAACTCGTAGATTTAGCATCTGAGCAGTATTTTGATTGATATCTTCTTACAGTTTTACCCTGACCGTCTTTAATTACAATATCCACCGAGTTTTTCTTATAAGTCTGTCCAGGCTTTGGCTGCAGGACTTCTGCCCGATAAGGGCTTCCTGAACTAGCCGCATTCATGTTAAACGTATTAGCATGATACTGTTCAGCAATAAATCCGTCCAGATTGGGATTTAAATTAACTTTTCCGCTTTGGGTGAATATTGTTCGTGCCATTTCATCGTTTGCACCTTTTATTACCTGATCAAGATTTACCAAATATTCTGCAGCTTGTTTATCTGATAAGTGTGCAACCGCCTTTTTAGCCTCTCCGGCCAGCCAGCCTTCTTTACTTCTTCCTTGATTAATCACTGATTTTAAGTGTTTTTGCTTTTCATCATTTGTTTGCACCGTTTGAGTTATTTCAAGGCAGATCTCATCGATTTCATGTTTTTCCATTTCAGGAAGAACATCATTGAGCTCTTGAGCCAGCCAAGTTTCTGCACTCATTCTATCTTTATTTTCCAGATAGCTTTTTAAAAATCTTAATTCCAGCTCCTTAAGAGCTTCAAAATCATTGTCATATCCATAATACGGGTGTAGCTCATCATCAATTAATAAAATATCTACTTCATTATCCATTACCGGATCTCCGATCTGCTCGCCAGTTTAATATCCATATCAACGACTGTTTTTCTGATTTGGGCAATTTTTTCTTTAAGCGTTACGGAAATGCTCTTAGTGTCCTTTATCGTCGTTATGAGATGATCCGTTGTGATCTGGCTATAGCCATTTATAAAGGCCTGTTCTATCGTCTCTTTAATAATAGATTCAATGTCTGCTCCGTTATAGCCCTCAGTCTCCTTGATAAGGAGGATAGAATCTATTGACTTATTCCACTTTTTCCTCCGTTTTAGATGAATCTCAATAATATTTCTCCGTTCTTCCTCCTTAGGAAGGTCCACAAAAAACAGCTCATCAAACCGCCCTTTGCGGAGGAATTCTGCTGGCAAATTAGATATATCGTTCGCCGTAGCTACGATAAAAACTGTATTTTCTTTTTCTTGCATCCAGGTTAAGAATTGGCCAAATAATCTCGTGGTCACTTCATTTCCGGAATTACTGCCAACTCCAGCAAAGGCTTTCTCAATCTCATCCACCCATAACACACACGGGCTTATCGCCTCTGCCAGCTTCATCGCCCTACGCATATTCTCCTCGGATTCTCCTACATATTTGCCGAGTAACCGTCCGACATCCAGTCTGACTAATGGAATCTCGAACAACTGAGCTGTCGCTTTGGCTGTCAGACTTTTGCCGCAGCCAGGCATCCCTACAATCATTATTCCTTTTGGGATATCGACGCCGAATTTGATGGCTTTATCCAAATTTTTAAACACCTTGGATTTTTTAAGCAGCCATTCCTTTAAAATTTCCAGACCACCAATATCGTCTATGGATTCTTTTAGGGGCACCATCTCCAGCATGCCTGTCTTTTTGATGAACTGCTCCTTTTCCATTAATATTAGTTCCTTGTCTCCCTTATCAATTATACCGCCGTCCTGATAGGCCAGATTTAAAATCTGGGTGATTTGAAATTCGTTCAGTCCTTTAAATGATATTGAGATTTCACCCAACGTATCCGGATCTACTTCTATCTGATATCCTTCGGCAAAGTTACAAATGATATGTGCTACTTCCGTTTCATCAGGGAGCGGAACCTCAAAGATAGTTATGTAATCCCCGATCTCACCCGGAATAACCAGTTTAGACGCCACAATAAAGACCGTCGCGTAAAAATCCTCCTGGTACATATTTCTTTCCGCTATCATTTTTAATAAGGAAATAATTGCGGGATCCTCCAGGAACGGATGGACATCTTTCAGTACAACAAAAAGCGGATAATCGTATCCTTCATCCAATACGCTTTCTAAAAACCCCTTGAGATCCCACTGTTCTGCAGATGAAACTAAACGGGTTTTATTGTGAAAATCAACTGCCCCCAGGGCAGGATTAAATTCCAATATTTTTGCACTATAAGATATTTTTTTCAACATTAAATCAATTGTCTTGAAGTCAAAATGATGAATGTAAATTATAGGTCTCAGCGCTTCAACATAAGAGATTAGCAGTGATTCAGCATTCTTTAGCACCCTTTTAAACCTCCATATAGAGCAGTTCATTATTACTATAGTTGCTCTTATAATCAATTCCATCCAGCAGCAGGAATTGTTCATTTACTTCTTTATTAGACAGCTCTTCGCCAACAACTGCAGCATTTCGGATAAAACTCTTGTTTACATTGGTTGCCTCTAAATGAATGATCAAATATCTTTTTTCCTTACTCTCGATATCTTTCCAATAACCGTCCGTCACACCTTTAAAGCTCTTTAACTCTTCCCCCAGGGTCTGTTTTAAAGTATCTTTATTAAAGACAAGAGCAGTTATGCGGTTATAAATACTTTTAGTATAGAGAAATTCAGGTGTATTACCGATATCAATTTTGTGTATCAAATAGGGTCTTAATTCCTCGCGCATTAGCATTGCAAAGATTGCCAGCGGCGCTTCATAGACAGTTGTGAAAAAAATAGGGAAGTTAAGCTTAAACAGTTCCATATAATTCGTGCAAAGTTCATTTATATGAGCTTTTAACCGTGGCATATGCTCCTTGTCGTTAAGAATGCTTTGAATCAAATTCTGATAACCATTATGATAATCGTCAATAACCGAGTCAGCAGTGAATTGCAGCTTATCCAGCTCCTCGAGTTGGATCAACCGTTCTTTTTTGTACTTTAAAATATATATTTCTTCCTCTATCTCCTGCTCGTTTAGCCCCATATCAAAAATCCTAATTAATTGGTTGATAAGATCCTCATCTCTATCTCCCGAGACCAGTGCCAATTCATCATGTTCTTTTTTGTAGCCCCTTACGGACAACCACTTATGTAACAATCCGTTCCGGTACAGGTTTAATACTTCCTCAAAGAAAAAATGCTGCCGCAGCTCCTCAATTGTCCGAACCGGCATGTTATTGATAATCAAATTAAACTTTATCATCTTAGTCACCCTTATTTCCTCCTATGTAAGTTTCTTTAATTATAGACATTAAAAATTTTCCATTCTACTTTTTCTATATCGATGAAGGATACTCTTGCTGTCAGCGTAAATCCCGGCTTAAACAATTCTAGCATCCTAGATTGACAAGGATCCGTCACCGAACATATATTCTTATAAAAAAACCAGGATCCCTATAGGATTCCGGCTTTTAAATTAGGTGCTCCTCTTTTCTTTGTTCTCTTTTTTGTGCAAACGTTCTGTATACCGGTTAATCCTGATATCAATGCCCCTGAGCGCATTAAGAGTTACTCTCCGTCTTTATCTTTGAAGATCATATCCAGAATGTCCTCTGCCTTGGATTTCTCATATTTCAGCTTGTTCTCTTCAATAAACTGAAACCCGTATTCACCTTTAATGGCCTGAGTTTTATCATGGCCTAAAGAATCTGCCCAGTTTAAATGTTCCTCCAGCTTTCTTTGTTCCGTTAAGGTGGCAGAATGAATTTTTATGCTCTTATCATGCACTTTAATGGAAATATCCTGATGCCCCTTGTCATTACAGGTTTCCAGGGATAGCGGTTTGTCTTCCTTAAACAGGGTAACAACGAAAATAATCTCATTCCGGTTAAAAATGCTTTGTGAGATTCGTTCATATAAACAAGCAGCCTTCTCAGTGTTCGTCCAATCCGGTTCCAGAAAACCTCTCATACGTCTATAATCAATGCCATAACGCGGGGTGGTTTGTAATAGGATCTGAAACGCCCCGACGATGCTGGTTGAATATTTTTTTTCAATACAATCCAGCATAATCCGTAAGATTTGTGGTGAGCATTTGTCCGTTGATAACTGAATGAAGCATTTGAATTTTTCATTGTATTCATATAATAATTTATGATGCGCCAACTTCAGGCAGCTGTCCCTCTTTTCAAATTGTTCCGCTCTTTCATAGGCATCTGCCGCCTTCTCATATTTGCGGAGTTTAAATAAGCGGTTAGCTTCATCCAGCCATCTTTTTTGATCATTTTCCTGCATGCCTGATTGGATGGCCGGCGCGATTGTTTCACAAGGCGCAAAGAAGGCCTCCAGCTTGTCCTCTATTATCGTTCTCTCTGATTCGATGAAATATAGTGTTTCTTTGCTGCGGGTGACCGCCAAATAGATGAGATTAAAATAGGTGCTATATACATAGTGCGCTCTCTGCCCCGATTGAAACAATTGCCGCCATAAGACATTGAAGTTTGACAACAGGTTGAAGCCATATACGGTTTTGTATTCCAGTCCGCGCGTTTCTTCAATCGTAAAAATCCGTTTGAGCCCGTTATCCTCAAGCTTCTGCTTCTGCACACTGTCCCCGACCACCACAATAGAATCAGCATCTTGTTCGATCTGCGAGAATAGTGCTAACGAATCAATTTCCCCATGATACACATTAGGCTTGCTTCCCTTTCTTACGGATTCATCGGGTATGCGAAATTCCTCTTTTTCATGCGATAAGAGATTGAATTTGATGTTCTTAAGTTCGTTAGTCCAATGAACGGTTTGGTCCCCTGAACGGTAATTTTTATAAATGTAATTTTCTTTAAGTATATAATTTTCAGCGTATAATTTATTTTTTAGAAACGGCAAGTTAAACATATACTGGTCTGTAACCTGATGAATATCGCCCAGCATAAGTAAATTTTGCTTGTTGCTCGTTATTCTCATTAAATACTCCAACTGTCTTGCTGTCAGCTCCTGTATCTCGTCAAAAACAATATTTGAATAGACATGAACGCTTTCCTTTTGCAACGCCAAATATACCAGATCATTATAATCATAATATTCATGGAGCTTCAGCCATATTTCATAACGGGACGCAATATGGTAAATCTCTTTTTTGCTGGCTTCATTAAAATAGCTTTCCTTCGCTGTCAGATATGATGCTTTGGATAATATGCGGCCGTCTTGTGTAATGGTACCTTTGAGTATGGAGTTGATCTCCAGCCAGACATCCCGGATTGTAAACTCTGCCTGATCAGGGATAAACTGCTCATGGTACATCCATCTTTCAAAATCCTCAAATTCAATAATTATCGCTTCTTTTATCCCGACCTCACTCAACAATAAATCCTTAAATGTACGAAACACGATATCGGGAGTGTGCTGTTGAGTAAATAATGCCTTTGTCTTTTCAGTGATCATAGAAGATTTAGTGAGATAAATGGTATTGTTGTACAAGGCACTGTTCAAGCAATTTGCGAAGGGCAATATTGGTTTTCCCGCTTCCTGCACAACCAAAAATGATCACAGGCTGCGATACTTCTGTTAAGCATTCAAACTGCTGTAGGCTTAAAATATTGGTCTGCTGCTCATCATATTCGACGGCAAGATTGATATACTCATCTTCAAATATAATTTCCTGTCTGATCGACTCCAAGTGACTATAAACTTCTGCTACTACATAATCATCGATTTCCTTATCCACAGGTTCATTTTCATAAGCGTCCTCGTTAATCGTATAATCGAGCACTTCTGAATACGCAGTTATGGATTTAGCGGCACGAATTTGCCGGTCATGGGTCTGGAAACTAAGGAGGACCAAAGTCTCTTCTCCATTCATTTGTTCGTATTTGAACAGTATCCGGTCACCACTGTTCACGCGGAATTTATAAATGTCAGTGCCCCGCACATTCCGCACCCAAAACCCTTTTGGAATCTCCGAAAGGGTCTTCTTGTCCGGCAGCATTTTGGAAAAATAATCGATTTTACTTTTTACGATTTCCTGCTTTTCCATAGGCACATCTTTCATAAAATTTTTCCTGATTTTTACCGGTATCATTGGGCTTTATCCTCTAAATAATCTTCCGCAGCCTGTATACACAGGAGATTGTATTCTTTCTCTAGCGACAGGGCGACGCTGAACGTTTCCTTTCTGTCCAGAATCTTCTGCTTCAGCAGATGCGGAGAAATACCTTCCATATAAGACTGAATAACTTCTGCATACCCGTTTTCTTTATTTTTTTTATCAAGCAGGGAGTGGCCGAGGTGGCGAAGGGTTTCAGCGTAATTGTAACCCAGCTCCAACGCAGTTTTATAAGAGCGAACACTCGCTTCGTACTCTTCATTAAGATATAAAATTTTGCCCAGATTATAATACGCTGTTGATTCGCCTGGCTTCAATTGGATGGCCTCAATATATTTCTCCTTCGCCTCTTTGTAATTTCCGGCTCTTTTACTTTCCACACCTGCTGAGAGCAATCCGACATAGCGGTCCGTAAGTGCCGAAATTTCTTTATCTTCCTCCAGTGCTTCCTCTATTTCGAACTCTTCCAGATCTGACAATTCATTGTTTGTTTTAGAGAGAGGATTGATTTCCAGCATGAACAGGTTATTAATCTCTGCCAGTAATTGATCTGTAAAGCTTTGCGTATCAAGCATGTGTGTCAGATCAATCCTTCTTTGCCCGGATAGCTGTTCAATCAAGATAATCGAAGCCAGAAAGCCGAACCGCGGTTTGGGATTTTGCTCCGTAATTTTAAATGAGGCTAACATTTCGCTTTCCAGGTCATATAATTCAACCCTTACATCCTGCTTAAAAGGGCTGATGTATTTGTTTATATTGGTACAGCCGATGAACGCTCCATCATGTACTTTTTTGATGTTATGCTGAACCAGTACTTCCCGCAGCCGGATACAATCCTGAAAAGCTCCCATAGCGATGACCTGCAGACTATTCGGGAAATACACAGCTTCCAAGTTTCTGCAATTGGCAAATGACATATTTCCGATCACTTCCAAGCCCTCTTGAAAGTATACCCTCTCCAATTCCGTACAATTGTAGAACAGACTATTCCCCAGAAACTGCATTCCAGCCGGCAGCACAATTTGTTTTAGTCCGGTTTCAGAAAAGGCATACGCTCCAATGTAATCTATCCGGCTTGGTAAACGTGCAGCTTTCAGGCCGGTACACCCATCAAATGCGTAACCATCCAGTATCTCTAGTTCATCATAAAGATAAATGGCACTCAGGTTTTTACAATCCTGAAAGGCAAAACGTCCAATCTTTTTCAGGCCGGGTGGAAAGGCTATGGTTCTCAAATGAAGGCAGCTTTCAAACGCCTCATTCCCGATTCCTTCTAGGGCCGGCGGCAAATAAACCTCCCGAACCGGCAGTCCGGCAAAACCCCTTTCTGCAATTGCGGTTACGGCCTGACCGTCCAGCACCTCTGGAACATATACAACTTCCCTTTTGCCTATATAGCTGAGGCCCTCAACCGTCATTTGGAATTCATCCTGCGGCGTTTGATTCTGCGGGTCATATGTATATTTAGGCCAATTCATCTTTACTTTGATTGGATTATTATTCCCGTTTTGCCCGCAGCACTTTTTGTACTTCTTCCCGGATTGGCAGAGGCATGGCTCATTCCGGCCGATTGACATGATTATTCACTCCTTCTAAGCTGTCCGCAACGATTGAACAAGGCACATATGAATATATTGGGCTACCTGCTCATGTTTCGTGCCTTGTATCTCACTGTTTGCGTTCCCGGTAAAGCCTTCCCTGTGGTCAAGCACTCCCACGTACAGGGGATTCATCGGCAGCTCAACAGGAGTGCCCAGCTGCATCACACATTCAGAGAGTTCAAAAAGCGCCAGACTCATTCCATTGTCCATCGGGGTGGTCATGATTAGAGTATCAAACTCTTCGAGCGTGCCGTAACCAGGCTCCCGGTCCACATAAGTTTGTTGCAGGCATGTCTTCAGAACCGGTAAAATACGCTGCTGTTCATCCTCACTCAGCTCTCCCGGCTGAGCGGCAGCTTCCGTCTTAAAGGCCAGGAATAAACCAGAGACGAGAATCAGCGCCTCACGGGATTGCCCATCCATCCGGTCCAGCGACTGCTGGTCCAGTTCATATTCATGATCCTGAACATTATAGTAGTCACGTGTCCCGACGAATAACGGCTTCTCCGGAAAATCAACCAGGCCGCTTGCATCGATCCTGCAGTCAGATAAAGCATAAATAGCACCGACGAAGGATTCTTCTTGCAGTACTACCCGAATGAGCAGGTCATACTCTTCAATCAATTGAATTGTCTGCCCGGCTTCCAGCACATGATTCATCGTCCCTGTTACAAAATCAATAAGCTCATTCTTCTGATATTCGGTTAACGGGCGATCTCGGTTAGTACGAAACATATGGTTCCTCCCATAATAGAAGTTGGCCTACCAGTGATTCCAAATTAAGTATACTATATTAAATAGCAGTTTTTATAGTGGAGGTGAGGACAGTGGACTCTTTGATACGCTTAACGGGAGTTACTTTCGGAGACAGACAACGTACGATCGCAGGCTTGTCAGCCCAAGACAATATTTATCTAAAAAGAGAGCAGTCCAATCTGCATGACCGGAACGCAATCGATGTAGTAAACCTCACTGGTGCGAGCATCGGATGGATCCCGCGGGAGATTGCAGCACAGTTGGCCCCGCAGCTGGACAGGGGAGATTCGTACGAAGTGCACATTCACCGGATTATCGGCGGTTATAACGGACTTGCTTACGGCGTAGAGGTTCTCCTGAAGAAGTCCACGCTTAGCGGGCAGCAGTTATATCCGCTCATGAATCAGTCGGAAGAAGAACAGGAAGCAGCACTTGTGCGCTTTAATCAGTCGATGACTGACTCCCTGGAAAAAGCAATTCTTGCCGGGAACCCCGATGAGCTCAGCATCCTGATGCAAAACCATTGGCTATCACTGGAGTCAATTAAATCCTTCACAGAATTTTGTTTCCGCACCGGGAGGTTCGAGGACTGTTACCAGGCTTTGCTCACACTCGAGCAGTTGTCAGCGCTGCAAAGGAACCACAAGCTGGTGAGATTCTGCCAGGAGCAGCAGCGTGTCTTTCACTCCTTTGGCTATAGCGAACCGCTGCCAGTGCATTCTGACGGTTTCGTTCCACAGAGTATCGAACGTGATGACGAGACATACCCTGAGCTCGACCGGGTGAATGCCATGATTGCGGGCGGGCGGGCAGTAGATCTATTAGCTGAGCTTGAGCGGCAGGCAGGTGATCCCGGCTGTGAAGGGCGTGCAGCGGCTTTCTTCGCTGTGGGAGAATTATATTTTCAGCAAAATAATCTCATGGACGCTTACTCCTACTATATGCAGGCCGTTCATGAGAATCCGGACAAAGCATTGTACTGGGGCTTCGCGGCGCAATCGCTGCACAGAATGGAAGCACCCCCGCTCATGTCAAGCCGGCTTATTATGAACGCGATACAACTTGATCCCCGGAACGCGCGCTGGCATTTTCTGCAATCGTTATTTCTCCTGAATATAAGCAGTACTGAGGACATAGAGGAGCTGATGGAGCAGGCTTATTATGAAGCAGAACTGGCGCTGTCACTCTGCAGGCAGGATCAACTCAATTTGAAGACAGCCATCTTAAAATTATTGGGCATGGAGCCACCGGAAGCGGAAAGCGGGATGGCAGCAGATAACGGAGAGGACGAAGCATTGATGACTACAGATGATGGCCGAAGAGTGCTGTAGGAACAGGTACTCACCGCAATAGCAAGCGCACAGAAGGCCGTGTTACAGAAGAAGGACCTTACCTTTAGTGAAAGGGTCAATCTGGCACTTGAAGTATCATACGCCCACCGATCCAGCCCAAGGAGCTGATGTTGTCTACCGCGTGGTTACGGAGTTTTTTGGCCAGCGCAGGAAATATGGCGATTACGTCTCACACCATCAGCCTGATTCTTATTTTGTTGTCCATGAAGAGGTAAAGGGGTCCAATTACAGGCAAGCATGTAAAAAAGAAACCCAGATTCGTGGAAATGAACTGGGTTTCCGGTCAAGCTGGCGGCCTATTAACCGCTCATCTAACACTCTGGGCAATAACTAAGTACACTGCTCTATTCCAGCTTCATATAATACAAATTCGCCGTACTATCCTTCGTAATCGTATGTGACCCCGCTGCAAGCGGAATTGTTGCAATCCGGTTCGTGATCGGATAGCTTGTTCCGTCCACCTTAATCTGCGTTCCTTCGGCGTTGAAGACCAGGGTTAACGTCGAGGCTTTGGCCGCTGTGAACTGGATGCTGGTCGAGCTCTCGATTTTCAGGCATTGGGTCAGGGTCAGGCCGTTGTAAACAACCGTCCCTTTGCTGGTAGAGAGATTGCCCTGGATGTTAAAGAAGCTGCTCGTTTTGCCCGATGCCGTAAAGTCGTGGACATACGCCCCCGCAGCCGGGGTGGCTGTCGGTACCGGTGTCGCTGTTGGCACAGGCGTTGCGCTTGGTACAGGCGTTGCCGTTGGTGCCGGTGTAGCTGTTGGCACAGGAGTCGCTGTTGGTGCCGGTGTAGCCGGTGCTGTCGGCGTCGGTGTTGGAGTGGCACCGGAATTGCCACCTACAGAGACAAGCTGGGTAGTATAACCCCGGATAGCCGACATCAGCGCGGTATTGAGCGCATATGACGCGTCATCCACGTCATTGTTAAAGGTCCAGCTAAAGTCGCCGCCGCCCAGGCGCCCGGCTTTTGCTTTTACATTCTGCTCAACCGAGCTGACGGCATCAACCGCAGAGACGCTTACTCCCGTGTTCACAGTCGTATCAAAGTTATTGTAGACCGTTCCGCCTGTTAAGGCCTTAAAAGTGCCCGGTACCGTCTCACTTCTTGAAGATGCCAGGTAGGCGTCAAAAGAGGTCGCATTAGCCGCAGCTGTCCCCGTACCGGAGTTGGCATAGATCAGGCTGGCTGCACCCGTCACCTGATTGTTGTACGCCTTGATCATCCCGCCGTTTTCGCCGGAGAAGGTGCCTTCCCCGAGTGCATCTGTGCCCTGCAGAGAGATCATCATCGGATACTTAGCATTGCGGAAGACATTGGATTCTACGAAAGCGGAGCCTCCGCTCGTCATACCCACACCGTATTTGGAGATTCCGTCAAAATAGTTGTTATAAATATGAACCGACGCTACGCGGATCCGCGGATGGCGGGAATCCGAGTGGTCGAACCAGTTATGATGAAAGGTAGCATAGAATTCCGACGGTTCGGTCAGGCCGACCAGTGAGGATTTTCCCGAATCCCAGTAATGATTGTAGGAAATGGTGATATAGGATGAACCGTTCTTGAGGTCCGTGGAGCCGTCACCCTTGGCCTGATCCGCATCTCCGCCTGCCGCGCCGTAGAAAAGATCATTATTGTGCACCCACACATTCGCATTGCCGCTATCCATGGAGACGCCATCGTCAGGGAACAGCATCAGCCCCAGGTTTCTGACTTCCACGTTGCCCACATACCGGAGCAGCAGTCCCCAGCCGTACGCATAAGCATCCTGGCCGATCCCTTCAATCGTGATATTCATTTCCGAGTAATTGTTTTTGCCTTTGACCTGCAAATAGCCGCTGCTGTTCAGCTGCCCGCTCAGGTCAGCTGCTGTAACCTTTCCGATAATCCGGATGGCCAGTGGAGTCGTATCATAACCCTTTTGCCTCAGATTCAAAATCTCACCGAGCCCAACGCCGGTCAGTACTGTACCTGAGCTGCTGGTTTTGACAGGCAGGGTTACCGTTTGAGCCGTTTGTGAGGTAACATAAAGGACCTCTGCGCCAGTTCTCAGCGTCCCGTTCGCGTTATAAGCGCCGGAACCTGTACCAAAGGGAGAGCTTGGTGAAAAAGCAAATCCCGCCCGGTCATGCGCCGCCACATTCAGCGTACCTGTTACACTGCTGGCGGTTCCTCCTCCTGACAGAACAGCCTCTACCTTCATTACATAGCTCCCGGCGGCCAGCCCGACTGCATCCGCTCTCCAGTAAGAGGCGTATTTGCGGATTAACTGATTATCCAGCTGCTGATACTGCGAGTCCGCTGCACTTGCCTGCTTCACATATACGTTATAACCCGTTGCACTGCTTACCGGCGACCACTCCGCATAAGCCGTTTCATTCCAGCCCCCGCTTACCGTAATGGACACACCTGCTGCATGTGCCGTAGGGTTTGCCCAGTTGCCCGCTACCAAAGATAATGCCATTGTAAATAAAAGCAAAACCCCCGTTACCCTTGCCGTTCTCTTCTTCACTTCATTCCCTCCCATAAATTAGGTCCTGAAACAACCTCAGCATATCCCTGTGTAAGCGGTTGCGAAACAATCATTTACTCATATCGCAATCTGCGATGCGGAATCCTGGCTTAATGATTATTTGACAGGGGGATGATCGTTTGAACCTCCCATTCCAGACTATGGGCGGGCGGGACCACAGCAAAATAACCCCGAAAACTTATCCATCCTTTACTACAAAAAAAGCAGCCGGTTAGGGCTGCTTCTGACTCTTTTCTCAATAGCTCCGCGAGTACTCGGCTTTCTCTTTTAAATGAACAATATCATGGCCCGTAGGATTCTGGAACACCCGCAGCCCGAAGGTAGGGATAACTGCAAAAATATGATCAAAAATATCCGCCTGCACCGACTCATACACTCCCCAGGTGGTATCATTGCTGAATGCGTAGATCTCCAGTGGCAGCCCGTTATCACCCGGCGCCAACTGGCGGACGAGCAGGGTCATATCCTTATGAATTTTTGGATGATTCCGCAGGTATTCCTGAATGTAAGCTCTGAATACGCCGATGTTCGTAAGCTGCCTTCCATTCACATTGCTCTCTATATTGACCTGATGCTCAATATTATAGGCCTTGATCTCGCTTAACTTCGCTGTTACATAGTCACTGAGATAATGGATTTTCTGAAACTCCTCAATCATTTCCCGGGTGCAAAAGCACACGCTGCTCGTATCAATATACACGCTCCGTTTGATACGTCTCCCGCCGGACACCTGCATGCCTCTCCAGTTCCTGAAGGAGTCCGAAATGAGGGCGTAGCTGGGGATCATCGTAATTGTTTTATCAAAATTCATGACCTTTACGGTGTTCAGGGTAATGTCGATGACCTCACCATCCGCATTATATTTGGGCATTTCAATCCAGTCGCCCACCCGCACCATATCATTGGAGGACAGCTGGACACCCGCCACCAGGCCCAGTATGGAATCTTTGAAGATCAGCATCAGAACCGCTGACAACGCGCCCAGCCCGCTGAGAATAATCAACGGATTCTGCCCGATCAGATTTGCGATGACCACAATGGCGCCAATGATGAACAGAATGATTTTGGCAACCTGAATGTAGCCCCTGATCGGTCTGATCTTGGAGACATCAAAGGTACGGTAAATCGCATCAACCGCATCAAGCAGCGCATTCAGCACTGTGATCGTAACGATAATCATATAGGTCATTGCCGCTTTTTCAATCAAAGACTGATATAACGGAAAAATAGAAGCCGAGTAGTAAATAATGAAGGCCGGCGCCAGATGAGACAGCTTGTGGAACACCTTTTTCTCGAGAATAATGTTATCCCACGTATACCGGTTGTTATTGACGATATGGATAATGACGCGCAGCACAAGCTTTTTGACTGCAAAATTAGCCAGTATAGAGAGCAGCGCTATAAAAAGAACCATGATTATATTCGAGAGATAATCTACCATTACCCCGCCGGCACCAAACGCCTCCAGCTGATTTTTAATAAAATTCATAGCTTCCTCCTGACTTCGTGCACTGGCCTATCATTATAAAGGAGAATTTGAGGTTACGCAAAAGTCGGGGATTTAACTTTCAGATTTGTATAATGTAAAAGCTTTGATGTCCCGCCAGCTGACCGGCCCGGGATAAGCACAAAGAGGAAGCATCCGCAAAGCGGTGCTCCCTCTTGTATGTTCAGGCTGATGAATTGGTGAAAATTGCGTAAAAATTTAATTGATATAACGCGGGATTGACCCGATGTTGCTCATATTCTACTCTTCTGACGAGCACTTCGGCACTTTCCTGAGCTTTAACTAAAGCTCTTTAGATGTAAAGAGCCCCGCGGCATTCTCCGCGAGGCTACGTGTAACAGTTATAGCTGTCCTACAGCTCCAGACTCAAATCAAGCACAATATTCAGCATCCGCATAATAATCGTTACCGATTGATCACGGGTAGCAGTGTCGTTCGGTGCGAACTTACCGTTGCCCATACCGGATACGATACCTGCCCTGCTGAGCTGCTCAATGCTGTCTGCAGCCCAATGATTGCTAAGATCAGAGAATTGCGCTGCGCTGGCAGGTGCACTCATATCCAGCACACGGGCCAGAATTGCAGCCATCTCGGCACGGGTAATCTCCTGATTAGGATTGAACTTGCCGTTGCCCGAACCGTTCACGATACCTGCACGTTGTAATGCCGTGATATAGGCATCTGCCCAATGACCCTTAGTGTCAGAGAAGGAGCCTGATCCTCCTGTCGTATCAATGCCCAACGTACGGACGATCATCGCAGTGAATTCAGCCCGGGTTACATGATTTGAACCCTTGAACTCGCCGTTAAGCGTACCTTCGACGATGCCAAGCTGTGAAGCTAACCGGATTGCTTTTGCTGCCCAATGCGTTTGTGGTACGTCAGAGAAGCTGACCGGCTGATTTGCTTGCAGTGCCTGCTGCAGCTTAGCCTTAGTCTGCTCTGCGTTCACAAGAGTGCTCTTTAAAACAGGCTTTTCCGGAGTAGGTGTCTGCACTGCAGAACCGGTACCTGTTCCGGAGCCCGCTGTAGGGCCCGGGGTTGGCGTCGGAGTAACCGGGTTTGATCCCGGATTTGATCCCGGAATAGAGACCTCTTGTGTCGTCACCGTAATCTTCAGCTTCGCAGACTTCCCTGAACTGAACACGAAGGTCAGGATATCACCATTAGACAGTGTTGCCAAATAGCTTCTCTTGATTGTAACCGTCTGTTTGCCATCCGGCGTTACAGCACCCAGGCTGTAGTCGGTCTCAGCAAGGGCAATATCACCCTTTTTAATCCCGGCAAGCGTGTTTCCGTTTAATGTCACCGTTACCGTGAGGTCAGCTCCCGCGTTCGTATAGTACGTTGCCTCTGTTACAGAGAGAACAGAATTCTCAGCCGGGGTAACGTCAACTTCTGCAGTGTAGTAGATCTTAGACACCGGAAGCTCCATGTTCTGAACTTCATCACGGATGTCTTCACCCAGGTAAAAGCTCAAATGCGCCGGCTGGTTGTACATGGCATTCTGCGAGTTAGCAGCCAGGCGATACTGCGGATCATGCATCAGCGTGTAAATTACATTGTCGGTTGGAATATCCGTCGTGTAGATTCTCAGCGCGTTATTGTCATTGGTGCGGACAAGAACCTCATCACGCCAGTCTCCGAAAATATCAGCGATAAGGCTCGGGTTCGCCTTGGTTCCGTTATTGGAATAGGTTCCGGTCAGAGTCTGGAGCGTTGTAAGCTCGCTCTGCCCAGTTGTCACATCATAATTAAATTTCGTGATCGCTGGAGCGGCTGTTGAGTTATAGTTATCAGGCCCGTCAAAGAATTCACTCAGCAGGTCTCCGTCCCAATACAGGATGAAGTTAACCGGCGCCTTATTAGCAACGCCGATACCGCCAACATCAGATGTAATAACCTCACCACTTAGAATATTGTACATAGGTGTCCCTATCGCCCACACCTCAAAGCCCGGTAAAGGAGTTACATTAGCTGCAACGCCGCGTCCAACATCGCCTAAGTTCGCTGAATAGGTCCACACTGCTTCCCCTGTGGAACCGCGAACCAGCGTTACATTGTTTGGCGGACTGGCTTCATGCGGCTGGAAAACATAAATTTCGTTGCTGTCCGGTACCATCGCGGCTACATGCAGCGCGTCACCGTGACCTCCGGCTACTGTACCTCTCGTTCCGTTGGTGCTCCACACAATCGTTCCATCCTGATCGATCGTGATGCCGCCAAGCACAACCTCGTTATAGCCGTCAAAATCCACATCGGCCACCTTAACATTGTGATTGCCCTGATTGTTGCCTGCATTCCAGTCAGCCAGCGTGAACGTCCAGATCTCCACTATTTTACCGTCAATAAACTGGTATGCCGCTACATACTGCGGGCCGTAGTGAGCGCGCACCTCAATAACGGTAGGATAAGGCTCAGCGCCATATTCGCCATTCTTCGGCATATAGGCAACGGCTCCGTTGAAGCGGTCGCTGCGGTTATTGTTGTTATCGCCCCAGTTTGAGCTAATGCTGTACGGTGCAAAATAATCAACGGTATCAACCGGTTTGCCGGTTTCCCCGTTAAACACCGTAAAGGTTTCCGGACCGGACGCAACTCTGCCCAGCGCCGTATTGTTGACCTGATTATCTTTTGCCGGATTCTGAAGGCCGCCTACCCATACGGCTTCCGGGTCACCCAGTACCCAGGCAGGAGTGTCAGTCAGATCATCAATGGTACCGTCCGCTTTAGGAAGATAACCCCTTGTTCCGTCTGCTGTCTTAACTGAAAATTCCGCTTTTCCGTCCTGATCCAGATCATAGAAGTTAAATGCGCTGTGATGGGCGCTGGACACGATGTTGATACCCAGGTTGATTCTCCACAGCAATTTTCCTTCAAGCGTATAGGCATCAAAAATGGTTTCGCCGGTATGCCGGTTTGCAAGACCCGGATCCTGGGCCTGGGACGGATACCATTTTACAAGAATCTCATACTGGCCATCACCGTTAATATCCGCTACAGAGGTGTCATTGGCTGTGTAGGTAATCGGGTCGGCACTAGATGCCGCACCGTAAGCCAGAGCCGGGTTAGGACGATCAGCCGGTCTCTGAAGCGGAATATCAACATAATTGTTAGCCCACGCTGTTGCAGGCTTGCTCATCGCGCCAGTGTTTATAGTCTCTACTTCGTATCTGTCTCCGGTTTTACCGCCTGCATCCACATAATCCAGCACAGTAACTGGTGACGTGTTAATCTTGTCGCCGTTTCTGTAGACATTAAAGGTTAAGCTTTTGTTGTATTCAGAGGACAGCAGACGCCATGTTACAAGCACACCTTTGCCGCTGTTCACCGGAACGGCTACCACGCCTCTGTCCAGCCACTCCATTGAGATCGGCTCCGCAGTAACCTTGTCTTTATGCCGGTTCTCGATGTACAGCTTCGCCTTTAATCCCATTCTGTTAACTGCTACGTCAGGAACACTGGTAAGCGTCCCGGCATAGGAAAATATGCCCTGTTTATCTGCCTTATAAACCAGATCTGCAGCCGCTGTAGACCATGGGGCTTCTGTTAAAGCCCAGGTTACGCCTACCTCGGCAGTAGTGCCGTCCGCAAGCTTAACCTTAACCGTTGCCGGCAGATCAAGCCCTGCCTCGTCAGTCACATCCCCGATGTATACAGTCTTGAACCAGCTCTGCAAGGTATTGCTGTCCGCTGTTGCCGGAAGTTCCGGCAAGAACTCATACGGCAGCACTTCTACTATGGTGTCTGCTGAAAGCTGCTTCGTAAAGAAATACAAATTATCTACGCCATTATCAACTACACCTACGTTATTCCCGCCGGCGCGCTCACCTGTAAGAACGAACGAGCTGATCTGGCTGCCCTCAAAAGGAATCGTAAGTACAGACGGCACAGCGCCGGCAGTATCTCTTGGAACAAGGGACACCGTAGCGAGCATCGTATCAAAATCAAACTCTACGCCTACCTTATACCATACATTCACATCGTTATAAGTAAAAGCGTGGTAACGGTCACTGCTCCAGAAGTTGGCCGGATTGGGTCCGGTCGGCCCTGGCAGGCTCCCTGCAAACGCACCTATTGTTCTTGCCCCGTTATACGTACCTGTTCTTAAGCTAAGCAGAACGTTAGAACCGTCCTGGAAGCTCAGGTTAAACGTATTCTGCAAGGTGGTAACCGCCGGAACCTTCCAGTCCAGATTAACATATACCTTACTTCCGGAAACGGCGTGAGGTAAGTCTCCCTTACCGCCGCGGTTTCCGGAACCGGAGGCGTCAAACCGGAAATAATTATTAACCTGAGGAGCTTCTTCTCTGGCAAGCGTGTGGTAGGTACCACCTGCAAATATCCATAGCGGAGCTGCCCCGCCAGCGGCAAAGTTACTCCCGAATTCCTGTGTGTACCCCTCCGCTAACAGTACAGAAAAGTCAGGAGCCGGCTCAGTAACGGAAGGAACATGCTTTACATTAATCTGCACGCTGTCCTTAATAGACCCGTCCATAGTGGACACAGCCGTAAGAGTGGCCTCGCCGGCACTAACTGCGGTAACTGTTACACTTTTGTCCGGATTTACTGCTATCGCAGCAATCTTCTCGTCACTGATTGACCATGTAAACGTCCGGTCCGTTGCATTAATAGGCATTACAACCGCGCTGAATGTGGCCGAATGCTTATCGGCAAGAGAACCTTCCCCATATTCCAGACTGGCAACGGAAGCCGGAGATATTGTTAACTCGCCCGGGTTAATAACCGGTTTAACGCCTCCGGTCGAAGCTGCCTTGAACAGGATATTGTCAACGCGCATACCATAGGTATCTTCATTCCAGTCCACACCTGTAACCGCGTTAAATCTTGCCCAGTTCTGTCCGCTTGCCCGGCTTGCACCGATGCTCAGGCTGGTCAGTTTATCGGAGCCTATGGCTAGCGGCTGCGGCGTAGTGTATACCCTTGATCCTCCGTCAGTAACGCTGATTGATGCCACTTGAGCCAGGAGATCAAGGCTCAGGGTCGCTGAAAGTTTGGTCAGTCGCGGCACGCCTGTTAGCGCAGTAACAGACGCTCCTGTTGCCGGAGCATTAGCCGCATTCATATTGCCGGCATAATAGGATATGGTCGCCGGTGAGTCCGCATTTGTCCCGCCTCCGGCAGTCCGCAGCGTTACCACTTGATCCGTACCGTCATTAAGACGGACATCAAGCGAGTTGGCACTTGGACGGGTAATATCAGCCCACCAGTCAAAGGATACTTCAACCTGATCTTTGCCGGTAAGGTCATACTCACCGCTGTTTAAGGGAAGAGTCCACCAGTAGCTGGCTTGTTTGGCCTCATTTGAATCTGTATCAGATGGAGGCTGAACGCGGAGTGCCTTGTTAGATTCATAAACTGCTACCGTTACAGAACCGGAGCCGGTAGCTGCCGGAGCGCCGGTTACAGTGCCTGTTAACTCGCCATCTTCAAAATCGAGTACATCGCCCACTTGTGTCAAAGCGGCAGCTGCAGTTGCGTTACCGCCGCCTTCCGGCGCACCCGAAACCGCAGAGGGCATCAGCATAAATGCCATAGAAACAGTGAGAACTACAGACACGTACTTTTTGAGCTTGCTCTTCAATACCTTCACTCCTCGTCGTAAAATCATGAAGCTGCCAAGTCCTGCTGAAAAAGCTTGCTCTCCGGTCCTTCATAATTAAGCGCTTTCAATGTGAAATAGTAAAATGAAGCGCTCTCTTTATTCCGTTCACCTCGCTTCTCTTAGCATCTAATAGACCGAATCCAGATCTTCTTGCATCAGCAAAGATATGTCAGATTGTAAGCCTTTACAGATTCCCTTGTAAATCATGGCTACTGATTTCTATAGTCATTTTTGATTTTGTGTCAAAAGTGAATGATAAAAGCATAATACAATCAATTTTAACGAATATTTAGGATGTTTTCTGAAGTGAACCGTGACTAGTCTCCCCCTTAACCACTTCCACTGATGCTTATTATCTTAAATTGGACTTTTTAGATCGTTTGCTACTATTTTGAATTTCCGTTAAAACTGTTCCGGCACACCAAAAAAGCGGTAAGAGTTCTACCTCCCGCCGCTTTTCTAGCACTACTATAATCATATTCCCTCCGGCAAAGGAAGGGAACTATGCTCTCACCCGCCCTTATAAGCCTCTTGCAATGCTGCAATATCGAACTTCTTCATCTGCAAAAAAGCCTTCGTAACCCGCTCCATTTGCTCAGGTGTTCCTTTTGCTAGCAGCTCATCCAGCGCAGAAGGTACAATCTGCCACGACACGCCAAACTTATCTTTCAGCCAGCCGCACTGTTCAGCCTCCGGAACGGCAGACAGCTTCTCCCAGTAGTGATCAATCTCCTCTTGCGAATCGCATGTCACCATAAAGGAGATCGCCTCGTTGAAGCTGAATTTATGCTCATGCGCACTGTCCATTGCGGTGAACCACTGATTCTCCAGCATGAAGTCAGCGAACATAATGGTTCCTTCCTGGTCAGGCTCCAAGCCTTTGGGATAGCGGGCAATCGTTCCCTGCCGCGAGTTACCAAATACGGATAAATAGAGAGACATCGCCTCCTCCGCCTTACCGCACTGATCACCCACAAACAAAAACGACGGAATGATAGCCGGCCGCTCCTCGCCCTCCGGATTCGTAAGCATCAGCTGCCAGGACACGCCAAACTTATCCTGAATCCAGCCGTACCGCTCACTGAACGGATATTTATCAAGCGGCATTAATGCTTGTCCGCCTTCAGATAATTTGTTCCAGACCTCATCTATTCTCTCAGCTGCATCCTTATCGCGTGACGGATCAAAATTAACGAAGAAAGACACGGACGGATTTAACTTAAAATGCGGCCCTGCACTGATCGCCATAAACTTCTGTCCCCATATTTCAAAAGAAACCTGATCACAGTCACCAGACGGTGTATCACGAATTGTCGTAACACTTGTCACTTTAGATTTGGGGAAAACAGAGGCGTAAAAATTAGCGGCTTCTACCGCTTCTTTGTCATACCATATGTGAGGCACAATTGTTTGTTTTGCGTTGGTCACAGGTCATTCCTCCTCAGTCAGCTTTATTATACACAAAATTTTAGGAAAATAAACGATTTTACGAACATATGCACGTATATTTGAGGAGTTTCTGATATGATCAATGAAAAACACCCTCGCAATTTAGCGTGAGTGCTTAGAGTTAAACCGTTGGTTTCAAACCAATCCTATATATTATTGCTCTTCCGAGTATTCTTTCAAAATATGAGCCGTCATTTCTAAGGGATGCAACCCCTTTGCTATATTTACCACAAACTCCACTGCAAGCTTTCGCTCCATCCTAAAATGGTATCCATTAAGGAGTAAGAATGACTTAGTAACGAGATAAGCCGTACGCTTATTACCATTGTGAAAACAGTGATTTTTAACCAGAGAATCCAATAAAGCTGCAGCTTTATTGAATAAAGTTGGGTAAGCATCCTCTCCAAAAATACTTTGCTGTGGCCTATGTACTGCAGATTCAAGCAAGCCATGATCTTTCACTCCTGCTTGATCTGCATCATTCATTCTTTTCATTATAAAATAGTGTGCTGAAATGACCTCTTCTTTGGTAAGGAAGGTAACCATATCAGCGATCCCTCAGGTCTTCCAGAATTCCCGAATCTTCCTCATACACATCGTAAAATGCCTCCAGCACCTCAGGCCGAACCTGGGCAGGCAGATGACCGATTCGTACTTTTTTTAATACCACTTCGCCATGGGCATTTTCAATAAACTCGATTTCATCGCCTTGCGAAACATCCAACTTTTCCGCCAAGGCTTTTGGCAAGCTTACTCCCAAGCTATTCCCCATTCGCCCTATTTTACGGGAATAACGGGTCACCTTCGGTTTCTCCTTCGTCACTTTGACCACACCATTCATTTTGTCTTTTCCTCCTATAGTATGATCCCAATACCTTGAATTATAACTTGTAACTTATAACTTATAACAGTATTAATAGTTATAACGTATATATATTTTATCAGAATCGTATAAAAAAAACCACCTTCTCAGGTGGTCTTTCTTTTTAGTTCGTATGGAGCCGAGGGGAGGCGGTCCCTTATCCGAAGATAACGGCACATAAGTTTCTACGAGTGTAGTCACGGATTTGATGTCACCCGAGTATCGGCACCCACTTGTAAGAAATTCCTTACCTCTTCACATTGTACCGGCTTGCTTATTAAATATCCCTGGACATCATCACACTCCAATTCACGCAGCAAGTTCAATTGTTCCTCCGTTTCGACGCCTTCCGCGACAACTTTTAAACCGATGCTATGTGCGATGAAAATGATAGCTTTCACAATGGACACATCATTCGATTGGCTCTGAATGTTACGAACGAAGGACTGATCAATTTTAAGGAAATCGATTGGGTAGTTCACAAGATAGTTCAATGAAGAATACCCAGTGCCAAAATCATCAATGGAGATCTTAACACCTAACTTTCTTATCTCCTGTAAAGTGGAGAGTACCTGTTCTTCATTGTTCATACTTATATTTTCAGTAATCTCCAGCTCCAAGTATCTTGGATCAAGCTGGGTCTCGTTCAAGATGCCAGCGATGGTCCGAACCAGATCCTTATCCTTGAATTGCCTTACGGATAGATTAACGGAGACACAGACTGGCTTGTAGCCCTCATTCTGCCAAGCTTTATTTTGCGAACAAGCTGTCCGTAGCACCCATTCTCCAATGGGGCTAATCAGTCCGCTTTCTTCGGCAATCGGTATAAATTCCGCGGGGCCAATCATGCCCTGAACTGGATGGCGCCATCGAATCAGAGCCTCTATTCCGATAATTTGGCCTGTCTTCAATTCCATCCGGGGCTGATAGAATAGTTCAAACTCATGATTATCTAAAGCTTTATGAAGCATAGTCTCCAAGCTCATCTGGTTTGACAATGATGTATTAAGCTTCCCCTCATAGAAACTGTAACCATTACGCCCTGCCTTTTTAACCATGTACATCGCTTGATCAGCGTTCTTAATAAGTTCCATCTCACTGTCTCCATCCCTTGGAAAGAGGCTGATACCGATACTTGGTGTGGTATACACCTCGTGATCACTTATCGAAATGGGCATCTTAAATGCCGCAAGAACAGCTTGGGCAATTTGTTCCGATTGTTCACGGGTCACATTGGGAAGTAAGGCGATGAATTCATCTCCACCCATTCTTGAGAGGATCGCATCCTGACCAAGACATTCTTGAACCCTCACAACAACCAGCTTTAAAAACTGATCGCCATTTGTATGACCGAACGTATCATTTACCATCTTAAATCGATCGAGATCGATGAACAGGACTGCGGCTGTGTGACCATGGCCACCGGCTTCCTCCAAGTAAGCCTGTAATCGTTGTTTAAAGTAGACTCTATTGGGTAAGCCGGTCAAGCTGTCGTAATAGGCGAGGAGTTGAATCTCAGCAAACATGCTTTGAAGTCTGATGGCCGTATCCTTGCTGTTAGATATAAGCGTATTAATTTCTTGTATAAAGCTGCCTTTCCAGTTCACGATCTGGTTCTGGGCTATTTTCTCAGGTAAATTGGTGGTCGTGTAGGTTAAAAGCTTAATCGGTCGAACAATGATTCCACTGATTACATTAGAAATGAAAATAAATATCAACCCACAGGCCAATAAAATACTGAATATTTTTATGTAGTAGCTATACAAGCGGTCACGATAGGGGGCAATCGGTGTCTCGACAATAACACTCCAATCACCCATTTGCGGAATTGTCATGATCTTGAAATAGGAGGATTCTCCCCATCTGTTCATTGGATTTCTGATAGCATCCGGGAACCAGTGATACAAACCGCCAATTATTTCACTTACTTCGCCCCTTTCTGCCCAGTTATACGGGTTCATAACGGCTAGATCATCACGAGTACTCGCAATAACCTTGTTATTCCGATCGACGATTGTGACATTCATTAGTCTGTTATTCGCCAGCTTTTTTAACTCCGTTGTAACATAGTTAAGATTTAGAGCACCTACGGCCGCCCCTGTAAATTCGCCGCTAATCATAATAGGGTAGCCCACAACCACAATGGGTTCGTTAACGCCACCTCTTCCAAGAAACACATCGGAAACAACGAATTGGTGTTTTTCTCTCATATATTCAAAATAAGGCCGATCCGAGAAGCTTAAGCCAATCATTGACTTTCCTTTGTCATTCAGTAACGGAGAGAACAGCTTTGTAACCCCGTTGCGATCAGCAATGTATGAAGTAATAAAATCCGGATATAACGCCAGTAGATAGGTCATTTGGCGCTGCAACGAATCCATCTCTTCCATCCTATTCTCAGCCGCGGCCATCGATAAAGTATTCATTGCGGCAACATGAACTTTTCCCCACTCTGTGAGATCATCGCGGATGATAGCGGAATCTCGTTCAGTCTCTGACTTTATTTTTTCATTCATGTTGCGATACTGTTCATGGCCGATCATCACCGTCACTAGAAGTAAAGTTATAAAGGTAAGTGTGACAAATATGTTGAAAAGCACATCATGAAGAGAGCTCGACATTTTGCGTTTTTGGAATGATGGCCATTTAATAAGAGGCAGATAAGTAAAAATCAAACTGGAAATTAATACATTTAAAATACCATTTACGGCATCCTTAAGCACAATTAGCAGGGAAGCGGTAAAATTCATATCAAGGGCATAACGATAGAATACCCATATGAGAGGCATCCCTAAAATCATCCAATATAGGCTATCAATAAGAACAATCCTTTTCCCTCTATAGAAGACGCCGACAAATAAAGTTTCCAGCACAAAAACAAGCATAGCGTAAGGATGATTCCAGAGATACAACGTGTAACCATTTACAATAGCCGATGCTACTAAAGCCCATTTAAGACCATATATCCGCAATATCAAAAAGGTGAATATACTACCGAAGATAAAATTGACACCCAGCAATAGGGATAGGCTGAGCATATTACCTAGTAGTCCAAAAACAATCAGAGCTATAATAAATACAATCGACTTATTAAACATACTCACTGTTCCCCCACCTTATGAATCAGGCCCATTGCAACAAAAAACCTCTCCCGAAAAGGAGAGGTTTTCCTTGCCTTCGGTAACTGGCTGGCATAACATATCCAAATTGGAAATGTGATAGCCCCTGTAGTTTTGCGACCCCGTTTTTCAACGAGTGTGCCCTATTATTATTGAATTATCTGAAAGACAATACATTATTCGACATTAATCTACAAGCTGACACTAATTATAGTTTATACTGCTGGGTGTTACAACCAATTTCTACATTTCTGTATGGCATCGTTCATATCAACTTATAACAAGTAGGAGCAAAACGAAAAAGACACCTGTACAGGTGTCTTTATTGATACTCCTTATGGAGCCGAGGCGTGGACATGCAGAGCAACAATTCGGCGGGGGTTACTGCTGGAACTGTACGAAATAGCCGTTTAGCAAACGTTAGTTTTCAATTGCATTTCTCTAGTATCAATCACAGCCCCTGCTTGTTTCAAGAAGTTAAAACCAAGAACCCCCCCCTTATAATATCAACGACATCATTTCCTTCAGGAACCATACCAATCTCCTGCACGATGTCCGCGTTCAAAATTGTACTGGCAGAGCCTGTGTCAAGCAATACCTTCTCCAGCTTTAACTCTCTCCCCTAAACACAACTGTCATGCTTACGAAGGGAAGTCCATAGATTTCCGTTATGTTCATCTTGGCCCTCTGATCCCCACATATCGTTCTCGCGCTACAACCTCAGGACGGGAGGTGTGAAAGAAACAATACTCTCTGTGAGGGTCTTCCTGGTGCAGTTCACTATACCGCTTCAATGCTTTGGTAGAGTCCTCATAGGAGTCGATCGCAGACATCTCTTCAATAAAACGCTGGCCTTCCTTAGAATAGGCCTTAGTCGCCTCTAGAACGACCCATTCATTAGGGAAACGCTCCTGAACTTCATCCCATCGCATCTTGGACACACCTCCGGTTAAATAATTACTATTATTCTAGCATATCGGGTGTTTTCTTCTAAACCAGAGTCAGACCTCCGCCTGACCTCTGAAGCTCTTTTATAAAGCGGTATCCCTCCAGAAATCCGATCACAAAAGCTTCCTCTTCTTCCAGACCCTGTTCAGTGCTCATAGCCTCCTCCATGAATCCGTACAATTCACGTTGAGTCCTTATATGCTTTGCAGCCTCTCGTCCTGCAGACAGGTCTTAAACAATTCCATCGCATACGCTACTCAAGGTCTTCCTCATCCAGGTGTCCTAAATAATCGCTATACAACTCCATCATCCCATCTCCAGAACCCCAGCCAATATCCTGACTGCTCGTCGTCAGTTCGTTGCTCAGCAGCGCTTTAAACCTATCTTCAACAAAGAAAAAGAGGCCCCCCTAAGGTCAATCAAGACCTTTCGGGAACCCCCTTTTCAAGATCGCCCTGCCGGGCCGCTGTTTACTAGCTTTTTTCCCCATCCATAATGGAGTAAGCTTCGAGAAACTTCGTATTAAAATCGCCGCTGACGAACCGCTCATGCTCCAGCAATCGCTGGTGAAACGGAATGGTGGTCTCTATGCCCTTAATCGTAAATTCATTTAAGGCCCGCTTCATTCGCTGTATGGCTTCCTGACGATCCTTTCCCCATACAATCAATTTGGCTACCATTGAGTCATAGAAAGGGGATATTTCATAACCGGCAAAAACAGCGCTGTCGATTCGGACGCCGAAGCCGCCCGGAGGACGGTACTGCTCGACCTTCCCCGGCGACGGCATGAAATTAAGAGTGGGATTCTCCGCATTAACCCGGCACTCGATCGCCCATCCGTTAATGCGAACTTCGGCTTGCTCAAAAGAAAGCGGAATGCCTGCAGCCACGGCGATCTGCTCTTTAATGAGATCCACGCCGGTCACAAGCTCGGTGACCGGATGCTCCACTTGAATCCGGGTATTCATTTCCATAAAATAAAATCGCCCGTGCTTATCCAAAAGAAACTCTACGGTGCCTGCCCCGTGATAATTCACGGCTTCAGCAGCTAATACAGCCACGCGGCCCATTTGCTCCCTCAAGTCCTGATCGAGCGCAGGCGATGGGGCCTCCTCGACCAGCTTCTGATGACGGCGCTGAATGGAGCAGTCCCGCTCTCCAAGATAGACGACATGGCCGTGCTTATCGGCCATAATCTGAATCTCGATATGTCTAGGCTCTTCCAGATACTTTTCCAAATAGACACCGGCATCGCCGAAAGCCGTTTCCGCTTCCTGCTGCGCCTGACGGATACATTTGCCGAGCTCTTCCTCATCCCGGGCGACACGCATGCCTTTGCCGCCGCCGCCTGCGGTTGCCTTTACAATGACGGGATATCCGATTTCTCTTGCCACACGGGCCGCTGTCTCCACATCTTCAATAAGGCCTTCTGTGCCCGGGACTGTAGGAACGCCTGCTTGCTTCATCGTTTCCCTGGCTATCGCTTTATCTCCCATACTTCGGATCGCTTCCGCTTCCGGACCGATAAACACAATGTCGTTCGCTGCGCATAGCTCTGCGAAATCAGCATTTTCAGCCAGAAAACCATAGCCCGGATGGATGGCGTCAGCTTGGGTGAACTTGGCTAGCGTGAGGATATGCGCGATATTCAAATAACTGTGCTTCGATGCCGTCGGCCCGATGCAATAA
Organism: Paenibacillus sp. PastM-3; assembly: GCF_029893965.1. Classification (GTDB taxonomy): domain Bacteria; phylum Bacillota; class Bacilli; order Paenibacillales; family Paenibacillaceae; genus Paenibacillus_AQ. The sequence goes on along the minus strand of NZ_JARXXP010000004.1, from coordinate 61,688 downwards.
GCTTCATCCGCAAGCTGCACGTGCAGCGCATGCCGGTCCGCTTCCGAATATACGGCAACCGTAGCGATGCCCATCTCGCGGCAAGCTCTTATAATCCGAACGGCAATTTCCCCCCGATTGGCGATTAATACTTTGTTGAACATGATCATTCCCCTTTGCTAACGATGAACAGAGGTTGTCCATACTCAATAAAATCCCCGTCCTTAACCAGCACCTCTTCAATCCGTCCATCGACTCCCGCAACAATTTCGGTAAACAGCTTCATCGCTTCCAATACGCATACGACCGTGGCTGAATCCACGGTTTGACCGATTTTGACGAATGGCTCTTCGCCAGGCTGCGAGGCGGAATAATACGTCCCCATTGTAGGCGAGGTAATCTTGTGCAGACTTGCATCCGGTTGAAGCTGATTGTGTTCGGCTACGCTATCATCCACGGTATCCACACCTGAAAGCTCCTCCTGCGGAACACCGATGTTCACCTTGATCGATTTGTCCGCAGACCCGTCGCCTTTTACAATAACGATTCGTGTTGTCTCATGCTCAAAACGTTGGATAGAAGACTGCTCCACCATCTTAATCATTTCTCTTAGCTCGTTAATAGTAGACATTACATAACTCCCTCAAGCTTATTTGTACGGTGATATAGACTGGGCTGATTACAATGCGATTCCCTGAGCCAACTTCAGGCTGATGGCGGACCTCATCTCCTCCATGTCCCGTTCTCTATCAAGATACAGCTTCTCCGCTTCCCTCGCCGTAATCTCTTGAAATGCCAGCTTTTGACCCGGCTTCATCTGGGCAATGAGCGCAATATCGACAACGGCCACCTGGGCTATGCTCGGATAACCCCCCACGGTCTGTCTGTCAGCCAGCAAAATAATCGGATTGCCGTCGGGAGGCACCTGAACCGTTCCAAGGCAGACTCCCTCCGAAATCATCTCAAACGGCTCCTCCAGCTGCAGCGCCGGTCCTGACAGACGATAGCCCATACGATCCGACTGGGGGGTAATCTGAAACGGCTCACTATAGAGACGATTCCGGCTAACATCGTCAAAACGCTCAAATTGACTACCCCTCGTGACACGCACCAAGATATCCCCTGCATGCTTTAGAATCGAGCCGCCTGCATACCAAGGAGTCGAAGCAAGCGTATCCTCTCCCGCGCTCTTCTGCAGGCTCCTCATCAAACGCTTGGACTTCTCCCCCATAGTCTCCAGGGCAAGCTCGTCCCCTTCTTTTAATGCCCGACCTTCATAACCGCCTATGCCGGCGCGCAGGTACGTGCTTTTGCTGCCCATGACCGCCGGAATATGGTATCCTCCTGCAACGGCGAGATATGCCCGGCATCCCGATTTGCAAGCGCCAAACTCAAGCACGCTGCCTCCCTTGACATAGAGCGGTCTCCACATCGGAACCGGCTGTTTATCGATGACAGGCGATAAATCTCCGCCTGTTATAGCCAGCAGGGTGTCGTTTTTGATAAGCAGCGAGGGCCCCATTAACGTCATTTCGAGCGCTGCTTCAGCTTCATCGTTTCCAACAAGCAGGTTAGCCGTACGAAGGGAATAGGTATCCATCGCACCGCTAACGATCACGCCATACTTCTGATAGCCGTACCTGCCCAAATCCTGTATGCTGGTTAGCATTCCCGGCTGCAGCACGCTAATACTCATGGATTCGCACCCCCGTAACTCTCAAACTCTTCCAAGGAGATGGAACGAAAAATGATAGTATCTCCCGATCGCAGAAGACTTGGCGGCTGTTCGTCCGGACGGAACAACTGCAGGGGCGTTCGTCCGATTAACTGCCAGCCCCCCGGTGTCGAGATCGGGTAAATACCCGTTTGCATGCCGGCAATTCCTACCGTTCCTGCCGGAATAGCCGTTCTTGGCGACGACCTTCTAGGCGTCGCAATCCGATCGGGCATTTCCCCCAAATAAGGAAAACCGGGAGCGAATCCGATCATATAAACAAGGTATTCCCCGCTGGAATGAATGTCGATGACTTCGTTGGGCGTTAACCCATTATGAGCTGCCACAACCTCTAAGTCCGGTCCGAATTGCCCCCCGTAGCAGACGGGAATTTCCACTATCCTGTGCTGATCGCCTGCATGCTCGTCAAGCTTCGATGCCAGCTGCTGCAGCATAGCCGAAACAATCTCATAACAAGATTGATCCGCAAACTCCTGACTGTCGATATGTAATTTTCTTATTTTCAAAGGATCGTAGAGCACCGTAACGCTTGTAAACGCCGGTACGCACTCCACCATTCCTGGAAAAGGATGCTTATCCAGACAGTCTACGATTCTCTTTACCCTACGATGTATATCAGGATGAATGCTGTTTCCCAATTCCATTCGAATCGCCGATTCCCCAAGCGGGAATATCTGCATCGGAAATTCATCTATATTCATAACCTGGTTCACTTCATCCCTTCTATTCCGAATATCGGAATCGTAATTCCGAATTATGAACTTCAATCTCTATTATAATGCGATTCCATCAGACTGCACAAGACATTGTCTTATACTTCTATCGCCCCTTCAAAAAAATGACAATCCGATTTAAAAAAATATAGCTGACCACAAGCAGATCAAGCGGGCGAACCCGGACAGCCCCTTCTTCGAATGGACTAATCTTCAGGTAACACCGCTCTCAGCTTGCCGTCAGCTATCGTTGCTTGAGGTATTATATAACGCCGAACTGCTCGTCGCGCAGGTCCGAAATAAACATATGCCCCGGAGCGTGGGTAATCATAAGCTCCGGCTTCACATGCATCGCAACCGCTTGCGGCGTCACACCGCATGCCCAGAACACAGGAACCTCGCCTTCCTTGATCGTGACGCTATCCCCAAAGTCAGGCTTGTGAATATCTTCAATGCCAATGCTCGCCGGATTGCCGATATGGAGCGGAGCGCCATGGACCGCCGGAAAACGGGAAGTAACCTGAACCGCCCGAACGACGTCCTTCTCGGGAATCGGGCGCATACTGACGACAGTAGGCCCTTCGAATCTGCCTGCTTTTATACACGGAATGTTCGTCTTATACATCGGTACATTGCAGTTTTCCGTAATGTGCCGGACCTCAATGCCGTTATTCATTAACGGATGCTCAAACGTAAAGCTGCAGCCGATAAGGAAAGCGACCATATCGTCTTCCCAATAGTTCACGATATCCGTTACCTCTTCCACTAATACACCGTGCTTATAAATTCTATATTTCGGGATATCCGTTCTCAGATCCGCTCCCGGAGCGGAAAGCAGCGGGAACGGGGATCCCGGTTCTGTGACGTCGATAATGGGACATGACTTCGGATTCCGCTGACAGAACAGCAGAAATTCAAAGGCAAGCTCTTTCTTCAAAATAGCCAGGTTCGCTTGTGTAAACCCGGATGCCATGCCTGAAGTCGGCTTTATTAACTCATTGTTCCGAATCAAGGAACGAATCTCAGATGCACTCATACCAGCCAAATTACTCATTAAAGCTCATCCTTTCTTTATCGTCGTCCTGCCGCGCGGACCGTAATGCCCGACGCTTCGCAGCTTTCCCGAATTTGACGGGCAAGCGTTAAAGCCTGCGCATTATCGCCATGAATGCAGACAGTATCTGCCTTGATCTTGATATCCGCTCCTTCCTGCGACGTCACAACAGCTTCTTTAACCATGCGCAGAACATTGGAAACGGCTTGATTGTGGTCGGTAATGACAGCATTCGGAACATTTCTCGGCGTTAAAGAGCCATCCCGCTGATACATGCGATCCGCGAATACTTCCTCAGCCGTTTGAAGACCGAGTTCCAAGCCTGCCCGCACCAGCTCGCTGCCGGAGAGACCGAATAAAATAAGCTCCGGATTATAACGATACACGGCTTCAGCAATCGCTTGGGCCAGATCCCTCTTCCCCGCTGCCATATTATAAAGCGCACCATGAGGCTTTACATGCTGCATGACGCCTCCCTCGGATTTCACGAATCCATCCAGCGCGCCAATTTGATACAGGACCATATCGTAAGCTTCTTGAGGAGTGATCGCCATATTCCGCCGGCCGAAGCCGATCAAGTCGGGCAGTCCGGGATGCGCGCCAATTGCTGTTCCGTTCTCAAGCGCAAGCCGGACCGTTCTACGCATGACCCCGGGATCGCCTGCATGATATCCGCATGCAATATTCACCGATGTCACTATAGGCAGCAATTGCTCATCCAGTCCCAGCGTATAGGCGCCAAAGCTTTCCCCCAGGTCGCAATTCAAGTCAATCCGGTACATATCGTATGCCTACCTTCTTTAATCTCTTGTCTGTGAATAGAAACCTAGCTCAAGCAGCTAGGTTTCTATATATATCCATTATATTGCAATTATTTATTCTGGTGGTTCTTCTGTGCAGGTTTAGGCTGTCTAAATGTAGCCTTAATCCAATCTCTTAAACTATACCCAGCCAAAAGAAGATTTACAATTATAAACCAAGCTAGCAGGACATAGACGGTAATGACGAACGCATTTTCACTCATTTCCATTTATATTGCCTCCTGTTTAAATGCCTTTTCAAATTGGAATTCATGATCTGGCTTAATTAATGTGCCAATCAGCGGTATTCCCGCAGCGATCGCGTGAGAGATCAAATAGCCTACCCACAAAGGAACGATCGGTTCCATTAGTCCCGCACCAGGGATAACGGCAAAGAATAGTCCGGAGATCGTACCGACTACCAAGCCCCAGTAGGCGGCGTTTTTATTCAGCTTTTTGATGAAGACAGACAACACGAACGGCCAAGTCATCGCAAGCGTCAATGCGCCGACAGCGTAATTCAAATAAAGAATCGAGAACTGCGCCAAGCTGAACAATGCGATGACCAGCCCGCTGATAATGACAACAATACGGGCGATTTTCATTTCCTGATTCGCATTTATTGTCGCGTTTTTCTTGAAGTAAGGAATATAAAGATCTTTCACGATTAAGGTAGACAATGCATTAAGACAGGAATCGGTAGTCGATAAAATGGTAGCAATCATAATGATCGCCATCGCGTAGCTGCCCCAAGTCCCAAGAAGCTCACCCACAACGGCAGGGAAAATCTCCGATGGATTCACATCCATTCCTTGCGCCAAGCCTACCATACCCATAAGGCCGGCTACCGCAGGAATCGGCAGCCAAGCAAAGGTTGTCCCAAGCACCAGCTTGGATTCATTCCCTTTCTTGGTTGCGTAGACCCGCTGCCACACGCTTTGATCGATGATCGCATAATTGAGGAATGAAAGCAAACTGACCAAAAGCCAGCCAGTAATGCTGTCCTTTGTCCAGAGTAGCGTCGCTGTATCGACGGACGAATTGACCAGTCCTTGATAAATTTCGCGAGGACCGCCGGCAGCCCATAAGCAGAGCGGTATAATGACTGCGAGTAAAATGAGCAGCATCGAAAAATGCACGACATCCGTGCCGATCGACGCCCTCAGCCCGCCGATGGTCACATAGGTAATGACGATAATCGCGCCCAGCATAACGGATGCGGCATGCGGAATACCAAATAAAACATTCATCACGAGTCCGATTGCCGTCATCTGCAGCACAGCCCAGAAGAAGGATTGCAGGATGCCCACTATCGTAAAGACAATATGCGTCTGCTTGCCGATTCTGGCCTTCATAAATTCAGGCATTGTGCTAATGGAAGGCGCAATCTTGCGCACTCTTTTAAATATCGGCCTGCCTAGCAGCAAGGCGGATATAAGAACCGAGATACCGTACATATAAAAACCGGCCACACCAAAATTATAGGCTCCTTCGGCAGCCCCCATCAAGGAACTGCTCCAAACCCAAACCACAACCAATGAACCCATTGCCATCGGCAAGCTCATGCTTTCCCGGGCGGAGAAAAAGTCATCGATATTTTTTTTGCTGTTGCGAGTTGAAAGTACAGATACGATAACCATAATGACCCCAAAGGTAAGCATAATCGCGTAGCCAATCCAGCTGTTTAGCATCAGTGATCCCCCTTATGTATTAATTCCCCATGTAATGTTGTTAGCTCTGTTGTTTCTTCTGCCGCCCATTCATTCAGTATGAAGGGGACATATCGGCCCCAGCTCCGCATTTCCGTTTCCTCTCCGCAAGGAGGACCGTAACAATATTCGAGCTTCCTGGCCAAAGGATCCATAATCTCCGAGCTTACCGTTCCCACCTTTTCCCCGTGGTTACAGGTCGAACCTCCCCAGTGCGCCCCCCGCTCCCTAAGGTGATGATTGCGCAGAAGCGACTTGATGTCGTCAACGTGATCCTGTTCATTCTGACCCAGTCTATACATGCCGGATTCATAACGAATAAGCGAACATGTTTCGGCAATTTCCTGCTCATTGGCATACGGAAGATTCAGAAAATGGTTCGTCCGGATGACAGATTGATCGGGATTCCATTCAAAATGCTTACGGGTAGGATGAATTTCGCTTACGAGCAAATTTCCATGGTCATCGGCGAATAGAAAATTGCCATGCACCTTGACGGGATGGTCCTGAAGATACTGCTCTATGTCTTGCAGCGTCTCGAAGCTTCCCAGAATATGACCGCCGAAATCTTTGAAGCCCAAACCGCCCTGATACCTTTCCGGCTCGCAATCCACATAGGCAAAGGTAAAAGCAATGCCCTTCTCGTTAATTCCCCGAGTGATCATGTTGGACCAAGGCAGACTGTCATCCGGACAAACCAGCTGCGTCCCCATGTACTTGAAGCGATTTCCTTTCACAACGCATACTTTCGTCCGAGTATCCCAAGGATTATCGCTATTGGAGGCCAAAAGATAACGCTCGCCGCTACGGAAGGCCGCTATCGTACAACCTGGCACTGTCATTTTTTCACCGCCTTTACGCTTTAGTGGGTGTTCCGAATTTCGGAATATCAGTTCCACTTTTATTGAATACTAGAATTATAGCTAATCCGACACAAATTATCAATGGGTTTGTCAGAAAATATAACATGAGTGTTGCAGCTTTTCCGTGAAGCACAAAAAAGCACATCTCCCTAATAGAGATGTGCCTTTTTTCGATAGCAAAATCATTCTTACGGTCGCTGTTGCAACCAGAGCAATTTGCTCTCTCCGCGTGCGCTTATGCTTCTTTAGTTCAACTTATATAGAATAGCTGCTCTGTTCCCCCTAACCTTACACTAGGGCTTTATCCGTCCAGCCTAATTTTCGCGAAATGTCAGTGGCCGAGCTTTTGACTCTCTCAATCAGTTCAGGCAGGCGATCCTCCTGAAAGCGGATATCGGGACCCGCGATACTAAGCCCTCCAACCACTTTTCCGGAATAATCAAAAATTGGCGCAGCCAAAGAAGCGGTATGATCCTCAAGCTCAGAATGGCTGATGCTGTAACCATTTATCCTCGACTCTTCCAGCATTTGACGAAGCTTTTGCTTATCGGTGACGGTTCCAAGCGCAAAAGGCACCGGATTAATCGTTTGCAAATATTGCTCTCGTTCCTGCTCAGGCAAAAAGCTGAGAATAATACGGGCGCAAGCGCCAGCATATAATGGCGCTCTCCGGCCAATTTTCGTATAAAGCCGAACCGGATGAGTCGATTCCAGCTTCTCGATGTAAATGCATTCGTTGCGGTCCTTGATCACGAGGTTTACCGCTTCCTCAAACTCATCGCGAAGCGCTTGCATAACCGGCCGGGCCACCTGCCTGATATCCAACCTCTCGGCTACCAGTTGACCGAATTGCAGAAATAATAATCCAAGCGAATATTTACCTTCCGCATCCTTATGAAGAAATCCCATCTCTTCGAGTGAACCAATCATCCGATGAATAGACGTTTTGGGAATGCCCGAGAGCTGCACCATCTCATTCAGGCTTAACTCCTCATTCGTAAGGAAAAGATTAAGGAGGTCCAGCGATTTTACAACGGTTTTATTTTTATTAATCATCGGTTTGCCTCCAGAAGCATACAACTGAAATGTCGAACTAAAAAAGGTATGGCTGAGTAATAATTATACAGCGTTCTCAGCGATATTCAACATTAGCCCCTGGCCGACCCCTGTCCGAAGATAACGGCACATAAGTTTCTACGAGTGTAGTCACGGATTTGATGTCACCCGAGTATCGCCCCGTAACCAGCTATACGTTGGGTCAGCCTGATTTTATTCTTCCACATGTTAAAGCTTTATAGCTTTGATTTCACTTTCACTAAGCCCCGTCGCCTTGGCTACAGCAGCATAATCCATCCCCATTGCCAGCAAATTGCGGGCGACTTCTTTTTTCCCTTTGTTTATTCCTTCTGCAATTCCCGCAGACTTCGCCCCTTCAATCATAGAGGCTTCATCATGCAAATATTTTTGCCGAGCCTCATACAACCGTCTGGCCTCTGAATCCTGACTTAGATATTGCAGAGTATCCATGGCTTTCTCCAAACCCGGTTCATTCATCTTCAGCACCTCCCATTGTGATGTATCGGCACCCTTTAAGAACAATAACCAATTAATCAATCCGCCTTCAGACGGAATATTACGTTCATCCAGCTTCGGCAACTCCAAGAAATGAACCTCGATGTCGTCAATCAAGGCTATACCTGTCCGGTCTTCCCGAAGATGAAATACGTTATGATATTGTTCATTCTTTATGAAGGAATAGTTTAAAATATTGATCGTTACGCATTTCTTTAACTCTGGATACTTGTCGCCTTCACTGAGCTGGCTGGCATAGCGTTTGCTCCAATAAAAAAGCGTCCTTTTCTCTATGTCGTACTTATTAAACAACTGCATTTCTATATCAATCAGTTTACCTTCTGAGGTCTTGGCGTAAACATCAAAGATGGACTGTTTGTCGAGTGGATCGTCTTTATCCGTATAAGGGTTCATCAGGATAATCTCGGTCAGCGGCGGCTCACCAGCTTCAGTGAAAATGCAGTTAAGAAATGCCAGCAGCACATCCTTATTATTTTCGCTGCCAAATATCCGTTTGAATACGAAATCTACCCGCGGGTCCAGTAGTTCCATCGGCATCAGCTCCATTCGTTATTATTATAGCATTTTTCAAGGCAACTGATCTTTACAGGAAAACGAAAAAAGACACCGATAAAGGTGTCTTTCACTGATACTCCATATGGAGCCGAGGGGAGTCGAACCCCTGTCCGAAGATAACGGCACATAAGTTTCTACGAGTGTAGTCACGGATTTGATGTCACCCTAGAAGCCCCCCGTAACCGGGTCCCCTTCGGGTCAGCCTGATTGTCTCAAGAAATTCAAATTAATATAAAAGAGCACTAACATTAACAAAGGTATCGCTCCTGCGACCCAGTCTCGTCAAGTTGTGCTCGGTTTTTGCATTATTAGTCTATTCAATAATCAGTGCTTTTATACACAAATAATACTCTACTAAATAAACATTGTCAAGTGGCAATGATCTATGATAAAAAACCAAAATACTGTAATATATAAAAGTATAACATAGTTACCCTTGGAGGTACAAATGGAAACAATGATGGAGGAAAACATGAGTGCTCAAGAAAGAAAATTAGTTTCTCAGAAATACTTCATATACAGAATAAATGAATATTTTAAAAATAATCATCACATATTACAAGAAAAAAGATGCGATAGCGTAAGGGCCATGCTGTGCGACTGTCTTGATATACATGATGAAATCAATAAAAATAAAGGCGATGTTACAAAGCTTGAAATTGCATTGAACTACCTTTATAAAGCAATTATTTATCGCATAGAAGAGAATCCATTATCGAAGCATCCTTTTCTACTTAAGGATTTTAATAATTTAATCAAAAAACTCAAAGAAGAAAAAAGAAATCATGTGGCAGAATTCAGCTTTATTTCAAGTTTACTAAAAAAGATAAAAAATAAAGACATAATTACATTTCACATTGATATTATCAAGGATGTAGATAAGTTATCATTTTCGCAAGTCGATGAACTCCTTGATTCACTTGTTAATGAACTTTTATATGAGGGATACTCACTCTCATTTCTAGATGAATGGTGCGTTGAAAATATTTTAAAAGCACCAGAGATTAAAGATTTAAATGAACGAAACTTAGCCATTCTGTTAGGGAAATTCCAAGAAGTTTCATGTAAAAGCAATAAATATTCGGTCATTTTAAACAGTTGGCTACCTAAAGAATTATTCGAAGAATTATCCACTAAGACTACAATTAAAATTAACGATTTTGTATTTTCAGAATTTAACAAAAATGAAATGGTGATTAAAGAACATAATAAACATTTTATTAATTCGGAAAACTATTACTTTTTAAAAACTGAAACTATTGCTTGTGATAAATATAAGGCGATAGAGAAAAGCAAAAACACACTGGATGAATTTCTTCGTATGTATAAGTTTTTTGAAGGAAACTCGAGGACTAACCAAATGATTTGCTTGCATGTCCTAGTCAAACAAGAGGGCGAAAACGCAAACTGGGAAAAACCTCGCCCAGCAAACACAGATTATTCCAGAATCATTAAGGAAATGGACTCCAGAGAAAAAGAAGATATTAGAGATTTTATTACTTTACGTGATGAACTACGAAACAAAAACATACAATCAAACGATTTATTAGTCATACAAAGAGCTCTCGATTTGATAGGCACTTCATCAGAACAATCTATGGAAAATAGATTGCTGAATATATGGTCTGCCTTAGAATATTTGCTAACGTTCTACTCCAGAACCAGTATTATAGAAAAGGCAAGACAAATAATTCCTAAGGTGATTTGTCTATATTATATTAAGGATAAAATGAATAAATTGTGGGAAAAAATATTATTGTTTAAAGAAAAACATACTCAAATAAATGCAATCTATACTATTTGCGTCGATACAGAAAAAGAAGATAAATACGATAAAATAAATTTTCCTTCATATTTAGCAAATACCGAAAAAGCACAAGAATCTTACAATGCATTATCCTTTAATATTACTATGCAAAGAGAAGTTGCAGAATTAAATTTTCTACTTAACAAAGCAGGAGGCACAAAAACAATCATTACAAATACTTACACAAAGATAGAACATGATCTCAATCGAATATACAGAATTCGCAATAAACTTGTTCATTCAGGAAGCAACTTAAATACAAATATTGATATCTACACTGGAAGAATATATCGTTATGTGAATTGTCTGCTCGGCACTTTAATATACCATATTAAAAGATCACCTGAACTAACAATAACAGAGATACTATATTCAATTGATAGTACCTATGAATGGTATATAGAATTCTTAAAAGAGCATGAAAACCAGCCTGTTGCTAACATTAGGGAGCTTTCTTCGCCCCCTTACTTATATCTATAGATATTTTAACTATAAAATTCTAATATTTTTAATTGTAGGAATCAAAGGGATTGAATAGTACAATCCCTTTGATTTTAAAATTCACCAATTATTTTTTCATAAACAACTTATTGCCACTATGCAATCAGAGCATTTTGAGTGACAAAGAATCATTCAATTTGAATTGCATCGTCAAAAAAAGTTTCTGGATCTCCCACTGGATGAACACTTTGGAAATAAACTAGTGCAATATGCTCCGTCCGGATCATACGGCGGCGTATCACCATTACTGAATCCCTGTTTTATGTTCTGCGTCATCCCCTTCCTTATCTCAGTTGCTAAGTTTGCGTTAAAAAACTCCGAAATGACTTCCATCATCCCTTCCAGCAACTTATCCTGAGGTGTCTCCGCTTCAATCTGCTACGTAACCGAGATGACCTTCACCCCGCATTGATTCAGTAATGCTTTGTAGATGACATGATCGTCACTCTTACGTGAGCACCGATCAAACTCATGAACAACAACGACATCAAATGGTCGGTTGGAACGTTTGGCTAGTGCAATCATCTTCTTGAACACAGGACGATCATCCGTCTTTGCCGACTTTCCTTTTTCAATGTACTCGTTGACGATGCTCCATCCTTTGTTCAGACAATATTGTTGAATAGTCTTATCCTGTGCTGGAATGGACAGTTCCTTCTCAGCTTGACGATCTGAAAATACACGAACATAAATAGCTACTTTCATTGAATGCCTCTTCCTTATCATGTTTGTAGGCATAAAAAAACAGGCACATCTTTTTGGCGTACCTGCGATGGAACTGCGTATTATTGTAATACTGATTATACCGGGAACTTTGACAAAACTAAATGTATTAACCAGAAGTACGCCCAATGTACATCCCAACGTGTTAGTATAGTCCATCCGCTTGAGTCATCCTTTGCCGATAGCTCAGGATTCTTCGCTTGGTGCATTGCTTTTCATAACTGCAATTACATAATTAAGCCAATCATGAAATCGCTTCTTAGCCGTAACGGAGTGGCTATGCGGTCTTCTAGCATATGCAAGATAGTCATGAAAAGAAATGTATCTGTATCTGGAAGAAGCTTTTTGTGAAAATGAATTTACATGGTTACATCCCTGCTCCATTAAACTCACTAATTCCTCAAATTCATTTACATCGAGAAGATGCCATTCAATCAAAGAGCCCCTATCATATAAGCCCTCATCGCGTAGCCTCTGTTCTATTCTCTCATATACAATTTTCACACCCGATAGCGAACCTTGTGTGACTATCACAGCATGTATTTTCCTTACTTTTGTAAAATCAATCGGCACATTCTCGATTGGTGCCTCCATAAACCTTTGAAGATGAGCATATATTTTCTTAGCAGGTTCAATAATTAATTGAGAAATATCCTTCTCAAACGATTCTATATTACCAGCTACAAGAGTTGTCTGCATGTTTAATCTTTTAGCTTTATAATCGAATACAATCAAATCGTTTTTATACTGAACAAAACCATCTGGTGATAGCAAATTATTTTTTGCATACTTATAATGAAACTCAGGAATATACCTAGCCATTTTTAGTGATGGTTCTGCATTAACCAGTAAATCGTGACAATACAACTCAAATATGCGACCAATAAATATTCTAAACTTATTTGCTAGTTCTGGACCTAAACCATCAATAATTCTCCAATATAATCCATCCCATATATTATCAAGCACCAACTGACTATCAAGTGGATAGAAAACCTCCCCTTGACGAATAACTGGCTTCTTCCTAAAATAATTAAAATCCCATCTATGACAGGTCGATTCTGCAAAACTCTGCTTAAATTCCTCCATGGAGATTGTCGTCATTTGAAATAGGTTTTGAATCTCGTCCGTGTCTATGCCAAGATATTGTATATACTTATTAACATCGTTCACCATTCTATTCGTCCATATAAAATCTCTGACATCGCCACTTGGATAAAATGATGCATTAATTGCAGTCATAAAAAATAAGTAAGCTTTGATGCTAACACCAGTATTGTTATAAAACAATTCCGCAATATCTACATACTCTTTAGTTTTAAATCTGTCCTTTTGAGAAGCTATATTCAAATAACATTCAATGCTTCTTTGTACAGTGTGCAGATAATTAACATTTCGATTGAAAATTCCATTTTGCACACTTTCAAGTTCAATGATTTTCATGTCTGTAGGAATTTGATAGAAACTAGAGAGCATGGTGGAAAGATAGAAACAATCCATAAATGTACTAGGGTTATTTATTTCAGGCACATCATTATAAGTTACCTCATCTGCATGAACGAGTAACCACTTAACTGCATTTAATAGCATTTGCCTGTTATTAAAAAACACATTAGGTCGCTTATAATGTAATATTCGTTCGATATAATCTTTATGTATTCCTTGTTCCCAGCACCTTATGATGACTTCATTTAAAACAATATCAGTATCATCCATATGTGATGAGGCTATTAGCCGAGAGATCGCAGGAAAGAGGTTTCCTATACTTGCTTTTTTAAATTGAGCAATTATTTCTGTCTCTGATGGAGAATATTGCATCATCTCATTGTAATCAGCAGATACCATTATGTTCATACCTGTAGCAGGGACATCTAACCGTCTCTTCTTTTTACTATGTGCCAAATGATTACCTCCCAATTGAAGCATACAACATACAACATGCAATACTAATAATAGATAATTATATATTAAATCCTGTGTTCACGCAGTGGGATAGGCTGTCTAGTCTCAGCCTATGGTAAACAGAAGAAGATAATCAGGCTGACCCGAAGGAAAACCGGTTTTAGAGCTATAATCAGATGGCATAAAATGAGGTATATAAGGTGGTTCCACCACGCATATTGTCAGAACTATTTCTTATTCGACCTCAGAAGATCCAGAAACCCTACAGCCACGAGGATAAACCATCCGCGTCGAGTACGATAACATGAAAAAAAGACCCCCAAGGGTCTCTTTTCTGATACTCCATATGGAGCCGAGGGGAGTCGAACCCCTGTCCGAAGATAACGGCACATAAGTTTCTACGAGTGTAGTCACGGATTTGATGTCACCCGAGTATCGCCCCGTAACCGGCTATACGTTGGGTCAGCCTGATTATCTTCTTCTGCTGACCCCAGGCGGAGACCAGACAGCGTATCCCACTACTTGTTAGCCCCTATCCCTGTCACATGGGCGATGCAGGGTAGAAGCACGCACACAGGTTATTAAGCTGCGAAAGCGTAGTTGTTGTTTTGTTTGCCGTTTAATAGGCTTTAGCGTTGATGAAGCGGACGCGTCCCCACTACTCGCTGCTCATGCTCGAACTACCCCCGTCGAATCCAAGAACGGCCCCTCATTAAAAAGGGCGCTTCGGATCAAGCGGATCTTCTAAGCAAGAGAGATCCAATCTGCAGCCTCTAACCTGAGGACTGCCACGAAGCAAAAATCTTACTTACACAGTATAGCACATTTATCAACACTTTAACACGTGGGTTAAAGGAATTGAAGGAGCAATCTGGAATTCCTGCTTCCGGTAACACGTTAGCAGCTTATCTGGCGATCTTCTGCTTCTCACGCAGCGCGCGCTGGATATCGCGTTGAGCGTCCTTTTTGGCGGCAGAGTCGCGTTTGTCGTATTGCTTCTTACCTTTACCGAGGCCGATCAGCAGCTTGGCATAGCCGTTACGCACATAGATCTTCAGCGGCACTATCGAGTAGCCATCCTGCTTGGATAAGCCGAGCAGCTTGTTGATCTGCACCTTGTGCATCAGCAGCTTACGCGTACGCGTCGGATCGTCAGGATTGGAACGGTTACCCTGCTCAAAAGGGCTGATATGCATGTTATGGATATGAATCTCGCCATTACGGATGGTAGCGAACGCATCACCGATGTTAGCGCGGCCATTACGCAGCGACTTGATCTCTGTACCGGTCAGCACCATACCCGCTTCATAAGTGTCCTCGATAAAATAATCATGGGAAGCTTTTTTGTTCTGGGCGAGCACTTTCCCGTCTGCTTTTTTACCCATGAAAGTCACTCCTTGAATCGAATTCCCCGCAAGAAGCAGAGTTAATGTCAGATCTATATTGTATCAAAATGGATCCGGTGAACGCAAGGAAGCACGTTTCCAGCTTCGGCTAGTAACAGGCTCAACATCGGCAGATCATTTTGACAACTGTATGTCAGGTAGTTAGATAAAGCGATATGACTAAGCTAATATTGTCCTCAATACACGGTCATTCCCGCATAATTGTACTGCTTAAGAGGACTCATTGTTCAGTAATCGACCGGATTAATCTTAACGCTAACATTTCGGGCCAATTGGTCACATGTAACGGACTCAGGGGACCTTATTGGGTGATATTCCTGCAGTTTGATATTCTAACAGACACAGATGACGCTATTTATGCTGGTTTGCTGTAATTTCCACACTTTAGTAACACATAAGGTCACTGGAGTCCATTACCTGCTGCAGGAGGGTAATATGCAGAGAATAACGGCATCTGAGTCCGTTAGAATCGTTGTGACGTAAGCTCGGCACAATAAGTATGCCAAATAATTCCCGAAGGCAAACAACAGACAGTATGTACAGATCAAGACATCCGCAGACAACAGCTGCATGCAAAAAAAAAGCGCCCGAAGCAACCATATAAGCTGCTTCGGGTGCCCCTCTGTCTCAGTCTATTCCTGAGACTTCTTCTTCTTTTTCTTGCGGCGCACGGCGTTCTCCGCGTTGCCGCTACCCTGGCCGCCCGGCGTGACAGCCGGGCTAGTGAAGACGCCGCCTTTCTTCTTGCGGCGGCCCTTATCCTTGCCGCTGCCACTGCTGCGGCTTTCAAACCCGCGGTCCTCCCGGCTCGTGAACCGGGTGTTCGCGTCAACCCCGCGCAGCTCGCCGCTGCCCGCGCCGTCTCCAGCCGGCGCGCCGTAGCCGCCCTTGCCGGAGCCGAAGCCGAAGCTGATGCCGCGCCCTGCGGCATCGCCTCCAGCCGCTCCGCCGCGGCCTCTTCCGCCGCCGCTGCGCTCACGCGGCGCACTGCTGCCGCCCGCTTCGCCGTTCAGGGCGGCAAAAGCACGGCGCGCGGCCTCAGCCGGGCCGCCCCCGCGCTTGCCGCGCGCAGGCGCATCCGCCGGCGCGCTTCCGCCGGGCGCCGCTTCGCTGCGCGGCGCCGTCTCCCATGTGCCGGTAGCTACGGCACCGGCTTTGCGCTTGCCGCCGCCCTTGCCTTTACCGGCGGCACCGAAGCTCTTTGCGGCACCTGCTGCGCCGCTGCCCTTACCTCTGCCAGCCCCGGGCTTGTCCTTGCCACCGCGCCCGCCTTTACCCCCGGCGAAGCCGCCGCCCTTGCCCGGACGGCCGCCGTAGCTGCGGTGTTCACCCGCTGCACGCGGCTTCATGTCAACCAGCTCAAAGTCGATCGTATGGTCGTCCATGTTCACCTTGGCGACACGGATCTTCACCTCGTCGCCGATGCGGAACACCTTGGACGTACGCTCACCGATCAGCGCCATATGGGCTTCGTCGAAGTGGTAGTAATCATCCGTCAGAGCGCTGAGACGGATCAGGCCTTCGACGGTATTTTCAAGCTCGATGAACATCCCGAAGCTGGTCACACTGCTGACCATCGCCTCGAACTCCTCCCCGACCTTATCCTGCATATACTCAGCCTTCTTCAGCTGTTCGGTATCACGTTCAGCTTCAACGGCCACGCGCTCACGCTCGGAGGACTGCTGGGCAATATCGGGCATCCGGCTGGCCAGATACTCATGCCGCTTCTCGGTCAGCGCCCCGCCGTTCTCAAGCACCTCACGCATCACACGGTGAATGACAAGGTCAGGATAACGGCGGATTGGTGAAGTGAAATGGGAATAGTATTCGGCAGCCAGTCCAAAGTGGCCCGTGCTCTCGGCATCATATTTCGCCTGCTTCATCGAGCGCAGCATCATCGTGCTGATCACCGTCTGCTCCTTCGTCCCTTCAATCTGCTCGAGCAGATCCTGCAGGGCACGCGGGTGAATGGAATTCCCCCGGCCTTTGACATGGTAGCCGAAGTTAGCGGCAAAAGCCATAAAGTTCTGCAGCTTCTCCTGATCCGGGTCCTCATGGATACGGTACAGGAACGGCACCTTCAGCCAGTGGAAATGCTCAGCCACTGTCTCGTTAGCCGCCAGCATAAATTCCTCAATAATCTGTTCCGCCACGGAACGTTCGCGTTTTACGATATCAATCGCTTTGCCGGTCTCATCGACGATGATTTTGCTTTCTTCAAAGTCAAAATCAACCGCTCCGCGCCGCATCCGGGCCGCCCGCAGCTTCATCGCCAGCTCTTTCATCAGACGAAAATCCTCGATCAGCGGGCTATAGCGCTCCAGCAGCTCCGGATCTTCATCCTCCACAATTTTGCGGACGTCGGAATAGGTCATTCTTTCTTTGGTACGGATAACGCTCGTAAAAACATCATGCTTCACGACCTTCATATGCTCGTTGAACTCCATCTCACAGGACATGGTGAGCCGGTCCACCTTGGGGTTAAGACTGCAGATCCCGTTCGACAGCCGGTGCGGCAGCATCGGAATAACCCGGTCTACCAGATAGACGCTGCATCCCCGGTCATATGCTTCCTTATCCAGCTCCGAGCCCTCACGCACGTAATAACCGACGTCAGCGATATGAACGCCCAGCTTGTAATTTCCGTTCTCCAGACGCTGCACATTAACCGCATCATCAAGGTCCTTGGCATCAGCGCCATCGATCGTCACAATGTTCAGTCCGCGCAGATCGCGCCGGCCCTGCTGTACAATCTCTTCTTCCGTAATGGAATCCGGAGCCTGCTCCGCTTCCCGCATTACCTCAGCAGGAAAAGCCTCCGGCAGCTGATGCTTGCGGATAACAGAAAGAATATCAACCCCCGGGTCATCCTTATGCCCGAGAATCTCAATAACTTCGCCTTCTGCCGCTGCCCGGCCTTCCGGGTAATTTACGATGCGCACAACAACCTTTTCACCGTCAACCGCTCCGCCAAACGACTGCTTCGGAATGAAAATATCCCGGTTAATCCGCTTATCATCGGGCAGCACAAAACCATAAGTCTCCAGGCTCTGAAACACTCCGACAGTCTGCAGCACACCGCGTTTGATGATCCGTTCCACTTCACCTTCCATCCGTCCGCCTGAAGGGCTCTTGGAGGTGATACGGATAAGTACGATATCCCCGTTCATTGCACCCTTCAGATCATTGGCATGAATATACACATCAGGATGATCGCGGTCATCAGGAATCAGAAAAGCAAAGCCCTTAGCATGAGCCTGCAGCCGTCCGCGCAAAAGATCCATCCGTTCCGGCACACCATAACGGTTATTCCGGGTCAGTACAATCCGGCCGTCCTGCTCCAGTTCTGAGAGCAAATCCTCAAACGCCTTGAACGAAGCGCTGTCCTCTATCGCAAAATGGCTGACCAGCTCATCGTAAGTCAGCGGCTTATAAGCGGTTTCCCGCATAAAATCAAGTAATATTTCCTGTGTTATCAAATAAGTCACCTCGGCCCTTTCGCAGCACCGTATGCTGCCGGCAAATATGTACGTCTTGTCCTCTTTGGTTCTTCTTGCATCAAGTAAATTTTACCTCTATATACTTCATACCCTAGTATACACGAAATCAATCCCGCCCATCCCTGTTATGATTATCCCAAGGTTAACGCAGGCTCAAAAATCCAAAAATAAAAAGCCCCCGCCCCATTCCATTCAGAACAGAGCGAAGGCTTAGTGTATGCAGTTTAGTCTACAAAAATGGCAACAACGATTGACATGATAAAGAATCCGGCTGCCAATGCAACTGTTACACGCTGCAGTACGAGTTCCATACCGCGAGCTTTGGTTTTACCGAAGAGATGCTCAGCACCGCCGGAGATGGCACCGGAAAGACCCGCGCTTTTCCCTTTTTGCAGAAGAACGACCGCAATCAGACCGACGGAAAAAACCAGGAGCACAATTTTCAAAAAGATATCCATTCACTTCCACCTCCTACGTCCAAGCATCACTATCTATGGTAATTTAGATTTCACGAATTCATAAACAGCATTTTTATTTTATCATAGCGTTAAAGCGAATACAACCTTCTACCAGCTAACAACTCATAAAAAAGCCTGCCGGAAGCCGGCAGGCTCTTAAAGCTATATCAAAAGAAATTATCTTTTGAGGTTGTAGAAGGATTTCAGGCCGTTGTATTGAGCCAGTTCACCCAGTTCGTCTTCGATGCGAAGCAATTGGTTGTACTTGGCAACGCGGTCAGTACGGGAAGGAGCACCTGTTTTGATCTGGCCAGCATTGGTAGCAACAGCGATGTCAGCGATTGTGCTGTCTTCGGACTCACCGGAACGGTGGGAGATAACAGCAGTGTAGCCTGCACGTTTAGCCATTTCGATCGCATCGAAGGTTTCAGTCAGTGTACCAATCTGGTTAACCTTAACCAGGATGGAGTTACCGATACCTTTTTCGATACCTGTAGCAAGACGCTCAGTGTTCGTAACGAACAGGTCATCACCAACCAATTGAACTTTGTCGCCCAATTTTTCAGTGAGCAGTTTCCAGCCATCCCAATCGTCTTCGGACATACCGTCTTCGATTGTGATGATTGGGTACTTCTCAACCCAGGAAGCCAGCAGGTCAACATACTCAGCGGAAGTGTAGGATTTGCCTTCGCCAGCAAGTGTGTACTTACCGTCTTTGTAGAACTCAGTGGAAGCAACGTCCATACCAAGGAATACGTCAACGCCTGGTTTGTAACCGGCTTTTTCGATCGCTTCGATGATTGTAGTGATTGCTTCTTCGTTGGAACCAAGGTTAGGAGCGAAGCCGCCTTCGTCACCTACAGCTGTGTTCAGGCCTTTGGACTGCAGTACGGATTTCAGGTTGTGGAAGATTTCAGCACCTGTACGCAGAGCTTCCTTGAAGCTTGGAGCGCCTACTGGCAGAACCATGAACTCTTGAACGTCGATGTTGTTGTCAGCATGCTCACCACCGTTGATGATGTTCATCATTGGTACTGGCAGTGCTTTGGCGTTGAATCCGCCCAGGTATACGTACAAAGGAATATCCAGAGCTGCTGCAGCTGCACGAGCTACTGCCATGGATACAGCCAGGATTGCGTTAGCGCCCAGCTTGCCTTTGTTAGGAGTTCCGTCCAGAGTGATCATCAGCTTGTCGATGCCCACTTGGTCAAGAGCGTCCATACCGATTACTTCTGGAGCGATAATTTCGTTTACGTTCTCAACAGCTTTCAGAACGCCTTTGCCCAGGTAACGGGATTTGTCTCCGTCACGAAGCTCTACAGCTTCATGAGCGCCAGTGGAAGCGCCGGAAGGAACGATAGCGCGGCCTTTAGCGCCGGATTCCAGGTAAACGTCAACCTCTACAGTAGGATTACCGCGGGAGTCAAGGACTTCGCGTGCATATACATCAGAAATAATAGTCATGTAAGTTAATCTCCTTTAACAATGGTTTTGGTTATTGCAAAGTGTTCTGTAAGCCCTGCTTATTTGCGGCTGGCAATCATGGATTGTCCGGTCATTTCCGCAGGCTGCGGAAGTCCCATCAGATCCAGAATTGTCGGTGCTACATCGGCAAGGATACCGGATTCGCGCAGAACAACATTCTCAGTGGTTACAATGAACGGAACCGGGTTGGTAGTGTGAGCGGTGAACGGACGTCCCTGCTCGTCAAATACCATATCGGCATTACCGTGGTCGGCAATGATGATCGCAACGCCGCCCTTGGCAACAACTGCATCTACGACTTTACCCACACATTCATCCGTTACTTCAACTGCCTTGATCGTAGGCTCCAGCATGCCGGAGTGTCCTACCATATCAGGGTTCGCAAAGTTCAAGATAATGGCATCCTGTCTGTCCGCTTCGATTTCTGCTACGCAGGCCGCCGCCACTTCGTATGCGCTCATCTCAGGCTTGAGATCATAGGTTGCCACTTTTGGCGAGTTAATCAGGATGCGGGTTTCGCCTGGAAGCTCTTCATCGCGTCCGCCGCTGAAGAAGAAGGTTACGTGCGGGTACTTTTCAGTTTCCGCAATACGCAGCTGCTTCTTGTTGTTCTGTACAAGCACTTCACCCAGGGTATTGTCCAGGTTCTTCGGCGAGTAGGCTACATAACCCTGTACCGTTTCACTGAACGTAGTCAGGCACACGAAGTGCAGATCCTGCGGGAACAAAGGACCACGGTCGAACCCGCGGAAATCGGAGTTCGTGAATACCTGCGACAGCTGGATCGCACGGTCAGGACGGAAGTTCAGGAATACGACGGAATCGCCGCTTTCCACTACCCCTACCGGCTGGTCGTTGCTGTCCACGATTACACTAGGCTCTACGAATTCATCATACACGGAATTCTGGTAGGATGCAGTGATGGCCTGCAGCGCATCGGTATATTTAGGGCCTTCGCCATATACCATTGCCTGGTAAGCCTTCTCTACACGCTCCCAGCGCTTGTCACGGTCCATCGCGTAGTAACGTCCGGATACCGTAGCAATTGTACCTACGCCAACTTCTTCGATCTTCGCGATCAGATCCTGAACGAACTTTTGTCCGCTGTCAGGCGCAACGTCGCGTCCGTCCATGAAAGCATGGATATACACTTCGTGCATATCTTCTTTCTTGGCCAGATCGAGCATGGCGAACAGGTGATTGATGTGACTGTGCACGCCGCCGTCGGATACGAGCGCATACAGGTGGAGCTTTTTGCCGGTGGACTTGGCGCTTCTTACAGCTGCAACCAGCGTTTCGTTCTCAAAGAACTCACCGTCACGAATCGACTTGTCAATACGGGTAAGATCCTGGTATACGATCCGGCCTGCGCCGATGTTAAGGTGTCCTACTTCCGAGTTGCCCATTTGTCCTTCAGGCAGACCTACAGCTTCGCCGCAAGCGGTAAGCGTAGTGTTCGGATATTGCTTCAGGTAACGGTCATAATTGGGTTTATTGGCTTGGGCAACCGCGTTGCCTTCATCCGTATTCCGCAATCCGAATCCGTCCATGATAATTAATGCTACAGGTCTTGGAGATGACATCCTTACAATGCCCCCTCAACGAGTGAAACGAAGGAAGCAGGCTGCAGGCTGGCACCGCCGACGAGAGCGCCGTCGATGTCGCTTTGACTCATATACTCCGTTACATTCTCAGGCTTCACGCTGCCGCCGTATTGGATACGGACAGCTTCAGCTGTTGCTTCATCGTACAGGTCTTTTACAAGGGTACGGATGTAAGCAATAACTTCGTTAGCGTCTTGGGAAGTGGAGGATTTACCAGTACCGATCGCCCAGATTGGCTCATAAGCGATAACAACCTGAGCTGCCTGCTCAGCGCTCAGACCGGCAAAAGCACCTTCAGTTTGAACCTTGCAAACTTCCTTGGTCTGATCAGCTTCGCGCTCTTCAAGCTTTTCGCCGACACATACGATTGGAGTAATGCCGTGGCGGAATGCCGCATGCATTTTTTTGTTCACAATTTCATCCGTTTCGCCGAAATAAGCGCGGCGCTCGGAGTGGCCGATGATAACGTAGTCTACGCCAAGGTCTTTCAGCATAACGCCGCTGATTTCGCCTGTGTAAGCTCCGTTGTCTTCGAAGTGCAGGTTCTGTGCACCGATTTTGATAGTTGTACCTTTAACCGCTGCTACCAGGGCAGGCAGGTTAGTAAAAGGAGCGCAAATTACAGTTTCCACGCCTTCCACTTCTGCTTGACCTTTAACTTCAGCGATGAAACCTTCAGCTTCCGGAACGGTTTTGAACATTTTCCAGTTGCCGGCGATAATAGGTGTTCTGCTCATAATCTTGTATTGCCTCCTTCTTTGCCTCTTACTTGTCGTTCAGTGCTTCTACGCCAGGAAGTGCTTTACCTTCCATGAACTCCAGGGATGCGCCGCCGCCAGTGGAGATGTGATCCATTTGGTCAGCCAGATGGAATTTTTCTGCTGCAGCTGCGGAATCACCGCCACCGATAACAGTGTAACCTTCAGTTGTTGCGCAAGCCTGCGCTACAGCCTTGGTTCCTTCTGCAAAGATATCGATTTCGAATACGCCCATAGGTCCGTTCCAAACAACCAGCTTGGAATCTTTGATGATATTAGCGTACAGTTCACGTGTTTTAGGACCGATGTCCAGACCTTCCCAGTCAGCAGGAATGTCAGTTGCATCTACAATTTTGGTGTTGGCATCTGCACCGAACTTGTCAGCGACAACTACGTCAACCGGAAGCAGGAAGTTTTTGCCCAGTTTCTTAGCCTTCTCGATGAATCCGAGCGCAACATCGATTTTATCGTTGTCTACCAGCGATTTACCGATTTCATAGCCTTGAGCTTTGGTGAATGTATAAGAAAGGCCGCCGCCGATCAGAACGTTGTCAGCCAGGTTCAAGAGGTTGTCGATAACGTCGATTTTGTCCTTAACCTTGGAACCGCCGATGATGGCAGTGAAAGGACGCTCAGGGTTCGAGAGGGCTTTGCCCAGTACGGACAATTCCTTCTCCATCAGAAGACCGGATACGGCCGGCAGGAAGTGAGCGATACCTTCAGTAGAAGCATGGGCACGGTGAGCCGCGCCGAACGCGTCATTAACGAACAGGTCAGCCAGTTCAGCGAACTGCTTAGCCAGTTCAGGATCGTTCTTCTCTTCGCCCGGATAGAAACGGACATTCTCAAGCACAAGCACGTCGCCGTCGTTCAGCTCAGCGATTTGCGCTTTAACAGCTTCGCCGATAGCTTCATCAGCTTTGGCTACCGGTTTACCGAGCAGCTCGGACAGACGCTCAGCAGCAACGGTAAGACGCATGGAATCAACGAATTGACCTTTCGGACGGCCCATATGGCTGGCCAGAATGACCTTTGCACCGTTTTCGATCAGGTATTTAATCGTTGGAAGGGTTTCGCGGATACGGGTATCATCGGTGATCTTGCCGTCTTCCACTGGAACGTTGAAATCGACGCGTACGAATACGCGTTTGCCTGCTACTTCTACATCACGGACGCTTTTTTTGTTCATGATTAGTCTTCCTCCACACCCAAATTTAGAAAGAGCGGAAACAAGGAACTTCTGTTTCCGCTCTATAGATGCTGCTTATGTTAAGCCGGTCTTACTTAGCCAGTTTTGCGAAGTGTTCCAAAGTGCGAACCAGCTGTGCAGTGTAGGACATTTCGTTGTCGTACCAAGCAACCGTTTTAACCAGTTGTTTGTCGCCAACAGTCAGGACTTTGGTTTGTGTTGCATCGTACAGGGAACCGAAAGTCATGCCCTTGATGTCGGAAGATACGATTTCATCTTCAGTGTAGCCGTAAGTTTCTGGATCGGAAGCTTCCTTCATTGCTGCGTTGATTTCTTCAACAGTTACGGATTTTTCAAGAACAGTAACCAGCTCAGTCAGGGAACCTGTAGCAACAGGCACGCGTTGTGCTGCTCCGTCAAGTTTGCCTTTCAGTTCTGGAATTACCAGACCGATTGCTTTTGCAGCACCGGTAGTGTTAGGGATGATGTTCTCAGCAGCTGCACGAGCGCGTCTGAAGTCACCTTTAGCGTGTGGAGCATCAAGAGTGTTCTGGTCGCCAGTGTAAGCGTGGATTGTAGTCATCAGGCCTTCAACCACACCGAACTTGTCGTTCAGGACTTTTGCCATTGGAGCCAGGCAGTTGGTTGTGCAAGATGCGCCGGAGATAACTGTTTCGGAACCATCAAGGATGTCATGGTTAACGTTGTAAACAACAGTTTTCATGTCGCCTGTAGCTGGAGCAGAGATAACTACTTTTTTAGCTCCGCCTTTAAGGTGCTTTTCAGCAGCTTCTTTAGTTGTGAAGAAGCCTGTGCACTCCAGAACGATGTCTACGCCGAGGTCGCCCCAAGGCAGTTCTTCCGGGTTACGGTTCGCAAGAACCTTAACTTCTTTACCGTTTACTTTGAAGAATCCGTCATGAACTTCAACGTCTCCCTGGAATTTACCTTGAGTTGTATCATATTTAAGCAAATGAGCAAGCATCTTAGCGTCAGTCAAGTCGTTGATTGCTACCACTTCGATACCTTCTACATTTTGAATACGGCGGAATGCAAGGCGTCCAATACGTCCAAAACCGTTAATACCAACTTTTACACTCATTGAATAGTTCCTCCTAGATTTCGTTTTATTTATTCAAGACAAGCCGTGAAGCTCGTCAAGACAACAATGTTAAGTATAATGCAAAATAACTGCGAAAGCTCCCCATATGCTGGAATCTATAGCACATGCTGCAACTCTGTGTCGATTTCTTTGCCGATTTCGACGGCAGCCGCCTCATCAATAACCAGAATATCCTCTTGCCCGAAGCGCAGCATTGCGTGGATTGCTTTGGCTTTGCGTTTGCCCCCTGCGATTCCGATAACGACCTCTGTACGGAGTATGTCCTCTAAACGGAGCCCGATCGTACGCATGGTATGGACAACCTCGCCGGCTTCATTAAAATAATAGCCGAACGATTCGGCAACCGCACCTTCGGCCTGAATCTCCGAGACGGTAGTCTCATCCAGCCTGCGGCGGCGGGTCATTTCCAGCGCATCACCGATCCCATGAACAATGATACGCGATCTGCGGATAATTTGTACAATCTCCCCGATATTCGAGTCATGCCCCAGCGACTGGTAGGCTTCCTCGCTGAGCAGATCCGGCACATGCAGCAGACGGTAATTCGCTCCGATCCGCTTAGCCATGGTAGAAGCAATCGTATTGGCCTGAATCTCCATGCTCTCTCCCAGCCCTCCGCGTGCAGGGACAACCCATGCATTCTTATAGGAGGCGGATAAAGGCAGGGTCAGCTGATCGGCCATCTCAGCCAGTGTAGAGCCGCCTGTCACGGCAATGGTGTCGTCACCGCGCAGTACACCGAGAAAGGCCTTGGCGCCTGCACGTCCCAGCTCACGTTTGGTGAACGGAGATGATTCACAATCCCCAGGCACGATAATAACTTTACTAAGATCATACGTTGAGCGGATCTTCTCTTCCAGATCATCCAGACCGAACAGGCTCTTGGCGATCGGCTCCAGCAGGTCAAGCGTTCTGCGACCGGCATCGCTAATGCGCATGCCGACACTCTCGATCTCAATGAGCCCTTGCGATTTCAGAAGATCCGTCTCGGCACGCAGCACACGCTCGGTCATATCCAGCGACGCGGCCAGTGTTCTGCGCCCAATAATATCGGACAGCATGATCTGATGTAGAATCGTGTAACGTCTCTTAAGGGTTTCCATGAGATCCGGCAGAAGCTGCTTTTGGATTTCCAATAAATTGCGCATGCTTTCACTCCTGCAACTTCGTCTTTCTCTATTCCCTTGTTCGTGGTCTCAAAATGTCCCGGGTTAACTTTTTAAGTCCCACACATATTCTAACCAAATATTACGCGGAGTGCAAGTCATCCGAAAGTATAATTCTCAACCGCCTTTCATCTTATACATCTGTCACAGGGTGTAAGAGACTTGAATCCCCTTGGGCACAGCCTAAACAGCCTGTGTTCCCTCTAGTGAACAAGCGGGAAATGGGAATTTTAAAAAGCATATAAAGTTATTTTAAAGGACGCCTTTAATGTTTATTTAATGTTTATTGCAATTTCTGACTTCATGTATTATAATAAATTCTGTTGCGCCCGTGGTCCAATGGATATGACGTAGGCCTCCGAAGCCTGAGATCCAAGTTCGATTCTTGGCGGGCGCGCCATTATTTTGATATTTGTACATAATTTAGCAGTAGTCCTACTGTTAATTAACCAAAGAGCCGATTGATGGCTCTTTTTTTTAAAAACTAAGTTTGACTTTCTTTGACTTTTTGTTTGATTTTGTTTATCATGTGGTTAATACGGTAACAGTAAAAAATGAACACATTCCGAAGAACCCATTCAAGGAGGTTTTACACGTGAGTTATATTCCAATGGTAGTAGAACAGAGCAACCGCGGCGAACGCGCTTATGACATCTATTCCCGCCTGCTGAAGGACCGCATTATTTTCCTTGGAACGGATGTTAATGACGTGGTAGCCAATTCCATCATCGCACAAATGCTGTTCCTGGCTGCCGAAGACCCGGACAAAGACATTCACCTGTACATCAACAGCCCGGGCGGTTCGATCACAGCCGGTATGGCTATCTTTGATACAATGCAATACATCAAACCGGATGTATCCACGATCTGTGTGGGTATGGCAGCTTCCATGGGAGCCTTCCTGCTGAACGCCGGTGCCAAGGGCAAGCGCTTCGCGCTGCCGAACAGCGAAATTATGATTCACCAGCCGCTGGGCGGTGCTCAGGGCCAGGCAACGGATATCGAAATCCGTGCCCGCCGCATCCTGAAGCTGCGCGACAAGCTGAACCGCATCCTTTCCGAGCGTACCGGCCAGCCGCTGGAACGCATTGAGAAGGATACAGACCGCGATTACTTCATGAGTGCTGCTGATGCAGCCGAGTACGGTATCGTCGATAAAGTTATTGAGAAGACACTGCCAGCCGGCGTGTAAGCTGAATAACAGCACAGAAGGCTGCCGGGACCCTTGAGTCCCGGCAGCCTTTTTTTTACATTCTTATAGATATTCCGATCCGAACCCGTATAAATTTAACCCAGCCACCTGTACCCCAGACCGTCCAGCTTGCCGGCAATAACCCGGTAGCCCCTGCTGTTAGGATGGATATGGTCAAGAAACAATAAGCCGCGCTCATTGCCGGCAAACTCATTGTAAATAGAGGCAAATCCGCAAACCCGGCTGCTGTAGCCGGCAGTATACCGGTTGAACTGCCGGACCCATTCCGTAGCTTCATCTATCTGCGGATAGGGATTGTACAGTCCGACAATCCGGATGATGTATGGCTTACTCATGCCGGCCTTAAGCTGTGACAGCGTACCCATGATATCATTGATATTCCGCTTGCAGCCGCGCAGAGCCTTCTGCAGCAGCGGTGACAGATCGCCGGGACGGCTGCCGGCAGCCTTGGCAGCTTTGATCAGGTCATTGCCGCCAATGGAGATTGTTATCAGGTCAGCCTCCTGTACGGCCAGGCGGACATTATAATCGCCCTTCAGCCGCTGCTCCAGACCGTCCGTAGTCAATCCGTTTACACCAAGGTTGGTCAGCCGGATTGGCGTTCTCAGACGGGCCTCCGCCATTCGCCGGTAGACCGGTACGAACCCGTTCCCGGGCAGTGCCCCGAAGCCTGTCGTCAGGGAGTCCCCAATAGCCGTATACTGATAGCTCATCCTTATCTTCCTCCCTCCTGTTAGCGGTACTTTCTACAGCTTATGAACAGGAGAAGCGCCCCGTAACGGCAGGAGGTGCAGACTAAGCCTTTATTTAAAAGCTGCGAATGGACTGCTCCCATCCGGCAGCAATTCCTTGAAGGTAAAGTCGAACTGCGGGAACCCCGAAGCATATGCGGTGTATTCATACAGCTGGAAGAACACGACTAGCTTGCCTTCTTTTAAATAAAAATATTTCTCTGTGTTCAGTCCGGTAAATCCGCCGAGGTAGCCGCCCTCAGCCTTAATCCGCTTAGACAGCTTGGTGTTCAGCTCTTTTTTATAATTCGGGTTGGCCTTCAGCAGATCACCGATCAGCAGGCGTTTACCGTCCTTCAGCGAGAAAGTAAAGGCATTGCGGTAGGTCATTCCGTGCGCTCCGCCTGTGTATCCGTACTGCTCTGTAACCAGACTGAGTACCCCGTCCTTATTGTACGTAACTACATATCCGCCCTGGAACTCATAAGGCCGGTCATCCTCCGACCTGTTTGCGATCTGTTTCTCGGCATCTGCCGCATAATTAAGGACAAGCTGCTTGATCGTATCATTGATCGACTTCTGTGCCGCTGCATTAGCCAGCCCGCTCACCTGCGGGTAATCCAGCTTAATCGGAGCGTTCTCTGACTCCTTGATGAAGCTCTCGGTAGTAATTGTAATGGCATTTTGCTTCTGTTTCATTACGTTCAGACGGCCGGTAGCTGCGCTCCAGTCGCCCTGAAAGCCCAAATAATCCGTCATCAGGTCAAACGGTACATACAGCCGATTATTTATATTTTTGGCTTCATAGTCGCCCAGAAAATAATTGTTTACAGAAATAGCTATGCTGTAATCCGAAACCATCAGTTTGGTCAGC
Organism: Paenibacillus sp. PastM-3; assembly: GCF_029893965.1. Lineage (GTDB taxonomy): Bacteria > Bacillota > Bacilli > Paenibacillales > Paenibacillaceae > Paenibacillus_AQ. The sequence goes on along the minus strand of NZ_JARXXP010000004.1, from coordinate 32,247 downwards.
GTGTTGCCTTTGCCGATGGAATAGGTCTTATCCGCTTTATCATAGGTCACGGGCATACCCAGTGTATCACGCAGGAAGCTGACGGGTACCCAGACCTTGCCCCCGCTGAAAATGCCGGTCTGCTGCGTAATGCTGCCGTTCCATTTCAGCACTACCGTTGACTGGGCCGTCTTAGCCTGTACTGCAGCCGGTGCTGCTTGAGCGGCTCCTGCTGACAGCACTCCACCTCCGAGCAGCAGGCTTGCCGCTATGATTCCCGTTCCCCATTTGCGCGCTTGTTCCTTAAGTATAATATTCATGCCGATTTCTCCTTCCGCAGGTACGATGATTGACTTGTTGTTCCCTCTGAGACCCGGAAAGCCTGGCCCCTGGTCCACTCCTCTTATTATAGAGAGTACGGCTGCCGTGATTGTTACAAATTCCCTTACAGTTTCTTAAGCATTTACAGCATATTTAAAGGGTCTTGTTACCTTTCCTTAAACAAAATGAGAGAATTTCTACCCCAAAGCGTCTGATTAGCTAAAAAAACCCCGCTACGCCATTGACGGCAGAAGCAGGGTCCCGTTATTCCATTTCCTATTTCAATTCATATACTACGCTGAGCTGGGTAGTAACCTTAACCTGGCCCGGTTCAACCGAAGTGCCTCCGGCAGTATCTGCAGCTGCCTTGCTCATTGCCGCATTTTCCATGTAGTACACAGGGTTATTGCCTACATCGTTCTGGGTAACAGTAACAACCTGGCCCAGGCTGCGTTTTGCCGCTTTGGCGATAGCTGCAGCCTTTACATCCGCATTAGCCATAGCCTTTTCGATAACCTGTGCTTCAAAAGCGGAAGGATCTTCAATCGCAAACTGTGCGCTGCCAATGTTGTTCGCGCCTGCAGCCGAAGCAGCATCGAGCAGTGCTCCAACCTTGGTCAGGTCACGGTAAGCCACCTGCAGTGTGTGCTGTGCGATGTAGCCTTTTACCTGCTGTCCGTCCTTTTCGCTGTAAGTGTAGTTAGGCTGAACGCTGAACTGGGTGCTTTGGATGTCCTTATCGGCGATTCCCCAGGTTGTTTTGAGCAGTGCCGTGACTTTGGCAATTTTGGCTGCATTGGCCTTCTGCGCTTCCTGCGCCGTTGCCGCAGATGAATTCGCTCCGATCGACAGATAGACGATATCCGGCTTGATCGACAACTCGCCCTTACCTGTTACGCTGACGATATTGCGGGTGATTTCTTCAGCGGCGTAAGCCTTTTCAGGTCCTTTGAACACACTGCTCAGCCCCATTCCTCCAACAATTAAACTTCCTGCCAGCAGTACCGCTCCAAGTGATTTGCCCCATTTCTTCATGCTTAACTTCCCCTTTCAGATCCTTTATTTGTTTGGTATCCTCTAGACGGGCCTCTTTGGTAAAAGTTGCATTCATATGCGCATCTCAAAAACATTTTTTCGTAAAAGTAAAAAAAGCCCCGTTAGGGGCTTTTTGTAACTACATCGTAAGCAAGGAGGAAACCTATTGGTTTTCCAGCTCTTCCTTGCTGACAAGACTTGTCAAAGCGGTTACAGCCTGATCCGCATCGGCGCCATCCGCGCTGATATAAATCTCCGTGCCGGAACTAATCGCCAGGCTCATAATGCCCATGATGCTTTTGGCGTTAACTTTTTTATCGTCTTTTTCCACGAAAATCTCCGACGAAAACTTGTTGGCTTCTTGCACGAACAATGCTGCCGGCCGAGCGTGGAGCCCCGTCTTCAACCGAACAACTACCGGGTGCTTTGTCATGAAACGCTTACCCCCTATTTGAGATCTGCCCAAAAATTTCACATTAATTTTATAATATTATATCATTATAACCGCATCCACACTAGAAAAAAAATAATTAGCCGCCGCGGACTTTCTCTGCCAGCTCATCAATTTTGCGTAAACGGTGGTTTACTCCCGATTTACTGACGTTCCCCTTCAGCATCTCACCGACTTCCTTCAGGTTGATGTCCGGGTGTGCCAGCCTGATTTCAGCGACCTCGCGCAGCTTATCCGGGAGGCTCTCCAGCCCCACCTCACGCTGCAGCAGCTTGATGTTCTCAATCTGCCGGACAGCCGCACTGATCGTTTTGTTCAGGTTGGCCGTTTCGCAGTTGACGATGCGGTTTACGGAGTTGCGCATGTCGCGCATAATCCGCACATCCTCAAATTTGAACAGCGCCTGGTGCGCACCGATCAGGTTCAGGAACTCGATGATCTTCTCGCCTTCCTTAATGTATAGGATAAAGCCTTTTTTGCGCTCTATGCAGCGGGCGTTCAGGTGAAATTCACCAGCCAGATCCACCAGCGCTTTGCAGTGCTCTTCATACATGGAAGCGATTTCCAAATGATAGGACGAGCCCTCGGGATTGTTTACCGACCCGCCGGCCATGAAGGCTCCGCGGAGATAAGCCCGTTTGCAGCAGTTTTTTCTGACGATTTCCTCGTCAATTCCGTCATTGAAGATGAAGCCCTCGGATACAATCCGCAGGTCCTTCAGGATCTCCTGTACCCGGCTGGGGATTCGGACAATATAGACGTTATTTTTCTTCAAACGCATTTTTTTACGCACGAGCAGCTCGATATGGACCTGGTAATATTTCTTAAGCAAAGAATATACCCGCCTTGCAATCGCGGCGTTCTCCGTCGAGATGTCCAGAACCACCTTTTTGCTTGAAAGCTGCACGGACCCGTTCATCCGGATCAGCGCAGACATCTCCGCCTTCTCGCAGCAGGGCGGGCTCTCCACCATCGTCAGCTCTTTTTTGGTAAGTGCCGCAAAAGACAAGGGGCTCACCTCTTTCATGTTCATTGAAGCTTGATTATCTGGAAATCCAATCCTTCACCAGCTGGTATATATGGTGGCTGAGCTTATCCGTATCATGCCTCAAATAGGTCTTGAACAATACCAGCTTATCAGCAATTACTTTATACCCGTTGCCGTCAAGCACATCCCGGTCAAGCAGCACGGGGCGTGCGCCCTTCTCGGCATATTTGACCTGTACCTGCTCCGGGATCTCCCCGTCGTTAACAATCACATAATCGAACAAATGCAGCCCGACATGATCATATACGGCCTGGAGATGATCGCTGACGGTATAGTTGTCCGTCTCGCCCGGCTGGGTCATTACATTGCAGACGAAGATTTTGATCGCATCCGATTCTACAACAGCCTCCGCCAGCTTAGGCACCAGCAGGTTGGGCAGGATACTGGTGTACAGGCTGCCCGGACCGCATAGGATGGCGTCAGCACCACGGATCGCCTCCAGCGCCTCCGGCAGCGGTTCCACATCTGCAGGCTCCAAAAACACCCGTTTGATCCGGCCGCCGGCCTCGGGTATTTTGGACTCACCCGTAACAATGGTACCATCAACCATCTCGGCATGCAGCACCACCGCTTCACCGGCGGCGGGCAATACACGCCCGCGGACAGCGAACAACCGGCTCAGCTCCCGCACCGCAGTCACAAAATCACCCGAGATATCGGTAAGCGCCGCGAGAATGAGATTGCCGAGACTATGCCCGGCAAGTCCTTCTCCACTGCTGAAGCGGTATCTCATAATCTGCGCCATCAGCGGCTCTACATCCGCCATGGCTGTCAGCACGTTGCGGATATCGCCGGGAGGCGGCATCTGCAGCTCACTGCGCAGAATACCGGAGCTGCCTCCGTCATCTGCCACAGTTACAATTGCTGTAATATCAAGCGGCTTCTCTTTCAAACCGCGAAGCATAACAGAAAGTCCTGTGCCGCCGCCCATAACGACGATCCGCGGACGTTTCTCTTGTTCTTCGGACACTTAGACCCCTTCTCTCGTCAATGCCGGTCACGCTCGGAATCCCGATGGCTGACCGCTACCGTCTCCGTCTCGCTGACTCCCAGCATTTTACCCAGATACTCGGATATGGCGACTGAACGGTGTTTGCCGCCGGTACAGCCAATGCCGATAATAATCTGGGACTTGCCCTCTTTGCGGTACTGGGGAATCAGGAAGTGGAGCATATCCAGCAGCTTGGTCAGAAAAGCCTGCGTTTCGGGCCATTTCATTACATAGTCATATACATCGCTGTCTTGGCCGGTCTTGGGCCGCAGTTGATCCACATAATGCGGATTCGGCAAAAAGCGGACATCAAACACGAGGTCTGCATCAATCGGAATACCATACTTGAATCCAAACGAAGTAATATTAACGGAGAGTGTGCTTTTGCCAAGATGAGAAAATCTGGAGACAATCTTCTCCTTCAGCTGGGCTGGCTTCATACTGCTTGTGTCAAGACACAAGGTAGCCGAATTCTTCAGCTCATCCAGCATCTGGCGCTCCAGGCGGATGCCGTCAAGCGGCATCCCCTTGGGGGCCAGCGGATGATGTCGGCGGCTCTCCTTATAACGCTGCACAAGCACGGAGTCCGTAGCATCGAGGAAAAGAATTTCGCAGCCGATCGTTGACTCATTTTTGATATAGGTCAGTGATTCAGAAAGCGCCGTAAAAAATTCCCGTCCCCGCAAATCAATAACGAGTGCCACTTTGGCGATCTTGCCTTTGGACTGCTCAATCAGTTCAGCAAATTTCGGTATCAGCACCGGCGGCAGATTATCCACACAGAAAAAACCAAGGTCTTCCAAACTCTGAACAGCTATTGTTTTGCCTGCGCCTGACATGCCTGTAATAATGATCAGGGTGGCGCCGGCCGTTTCGGAGTGCTCCAATTCGGTCATGAGAGCGTTCCCTCCCTAAGATTAGTATATGAATAAGTCCCGCTTATTAAGAACGCAGCAAGAGACCCGCCGCACCAATAATGCCGGCATCATTTCCAAGCTCCGCAGGAACGATGGTAACGCCCTTCTGCAGCGGCTCTGGAGCCAGCTTGGCAAACACACGGCGCACCTCATCAAACAGAATGTCGCCTGCCTTGGATACTCCCCCGCCGACGATAAAAACTTCAGGATTCAGCACGGCAGCAACTGCCGCCATGGACTTGCCCAGGTAAAATGCGGCACGGTTAACAATGCGCAGCGCGACTTCGTCGCCGGCTTTTGCAGCATCGAATACTTCCTTCGCTGCAATCTTCTCCACAGTAGAGAGCGAAGTACGGTCTCCGCGTGCTACAGCGTCGTTAGCCATACGGATAATGCCGGTGGCCGAGGATACGGTCTCCAGGCAGCCCATATTGCCGCAGCCGCATTGAATGGCTTCCAGATCAGGCACAACCGAGATATGGCCCAGCTCTCCGGCCAGACCGCCGAAGCCCTGGTATACCTTGCCGTTAATGATAATACCGCCGCCCACACCGGTTCCCAGTGTATAGCAGACACAGTTCTCAATGCCGCGGCCTGCACCGCTCCAGGCTTCACCCAGCGCAGCCACATTGGCATCATTGTCTATTTTGACAGGCTTGTTAAGGCGTCCTTCCAGGATGGAACGGATCGGCACATCTCTAAATCCTATGTTAGGCGCAAGAATGATGATTCCTTCACGAATATTCGTAAATCCGGCAAGGCCTGCTCCCACACCGGCAAGCTGTTCCCAGGAGTACGGGGATTCTTCCACAATCAGGCGCACATACTTCTCGATGTTATCGATAACGGCATCGACGCCATCTGCAGTCCCCGTAGGCCCCTCGTAAGTGTGCAGCAGGGTTCCCTCGGCATTGCAGATTCCAACCTTAATCGTGGTTCCACCTAAATCCACGCCAACGTAGATATTCTCAGACATGTAACAAGCCACCTTTTTCTATGCTAAAATAGTTAATCCTACGTACCCACTATAATAGAAGCCTCCCCTGCGGTCAAGGAAAGGCGGCACACCCGGCTATATACTCTACTCTAAAAACTAAGCTGGATAAAAAGAGGCTGGCAGAGCCAGCGTCGGGTGATTCCTTTTTCGGGCATATTAACGTTGTATGCGTTATCACTATAATCTATGACTTGTACACTATTACAGATATCCTTGCAGCTGGCTATAAACGGAAAATAGAATCAAAGGCATTTTTGCCTTTCATTTCGGCCATTTTGCCCTGCTGACCCATTTTGGTAGCATTTCCTATTAACCAACGGACCCGCACCTAAAGCGGCTTAACTTTATACTGACTACACTCTCCCAACCAGCAGAAAAAGGCACGGGCCCCGAGGCCTGCACCTTATCCAAAAACCAACTCTATTCCGACAAAATCCGTTTCTGGCCTTCCAGTGCGCGGATCGGGGCGATATTCTGGGTGAACTCCAGCGTTCCCATGTAACGTCCGGCTTCATCCCGGACTGCGAAGTAACGGATATAGATAAATTTATCCTTAATATTGATCCAGAAATCCTCGGCATCCTTGCGGCCTGCCTTGAAGTCTTCCAGCAGCTTCTCCACGACATGCACGCTTTGCGGCGGGTGGCAGTTCTGGACGGTACGGCCGATGACCGCTTTGGTCCGGGCAAATATCCGCTCCTTACCGTGGGAGAAATAACGCACAACATCATTCTCATCGATAAAGGTCAGGTCAACCGGCAGATGGTTCATGATGGTCTCCAGCTGGCGCAGCGACAGCAGGCCGGTTTCAAACCTGATAAAGCCCTGCGGGCTTTCGCCTGCCTGCTGCTCCTCAGCAGAGAAAGCTGCGCCTTCCGGTTCAGGTGAGCGTTCCGGTATCCACTCCTGCTCCGGCGCCGTCAGACAGAAGCCGATCTCGTCGCTTTCGCGGGCAATTTTGACCCACTCATCCTCAGTCAGCTTGTCGAGCGCCATCGGCAGCAGAATATTTTCTTCCTTAAAGATCATTTCGTTAACTTCCTGAATGATTTGGGCCAGCTGTTCACCGATCTCTTCCTTGTTGCCCTTGTATGAGCTCAGCTCTGCCTTGGCTGCTTTGATCATCGCCCGGATGCCATCATCCACGCCCCACATAACTTTGGTAGGCCCGTAGATGCCGTACTTCTCCAGATAAGGGAACAGCAGATTCTCCTTGCGGCTGTAGTGCTTGTCAAGATCAAGTAAAAGATTCAGATCCTCCAGCAGCTTGAAAATAATTTCGCCGCTGTCATTCTTCAGGAACTTGCCGGCATGCAGCTCCAGCCGGAAGTTAACCAGCCGCTCAATTTCGCGGTTCTCCAGCTTGAAGGTGTGCACCGGATGACCGGGCTGCTCCTCCGGCTTCGAGGAACGGTGAATCTGCTCGATCGAGCCTTTAAAGATTGCGGTATGGACCGAACAGAGCCGCTGGACCTCTTCTACCGGAATACCCTCCTCCGTCATCAGCGAATGCTCCATTGCAGAAATTTCCGCTACGGTCACATCACCAACCGCTTCAGCAAAACGGGCTTTGACCTCATCTACACTTTTGCCGGCATGCAGCTCTTTAATAATTTCCTTGAGCATCGCCTGGCGGCGGGTCTGCTCGGGTACATCCACTTCTCGGTTGTTAATTAATTCACTCATTAGACTCTCTCCTTTATATGCGGAATGCTTCTATTCAACAATCTTGAAACCATGACGGACAAAGGTCTGCCTTACGGTTTCAGGATCCATTTTTTTCAGTTTGATTCCCTTCGACAGGGTCATGAACCGGCCTGCGGTCTGCAGCATCCCCGGTTTGGCAATATCCTGAAACCCCAGCTCCACCATAATGCCGGTTACCTCGGGATGCCGGCTCACCAGCTCGAATATGGACTCATCCATCTTCAGCACTTTGTTCATGGACACCATTCCTTTAACCCACTTATTGAGAACTCTTCTCAACACCAGCTTAGCATAGGCCATAATTGCAGATTGTGATTGCAATCACTAAGTTAGAGCCGGTATGTACTTTATTTTTTAAATAAATAGACTGCCGCCTGCGCCTCCCTGCTGCGCGGGTTAAAGCCGGAGTAATCATCCGTTCCACGCACAAAAAAACCGGCATCCCGTATAAGCGGAATTACCGGCTTGATCATGTAGTGATACTTCAAACTTTACTTATCGAGGCTTTCGCTCCAGTCATGCACCATTGTGCCCTCCAGATACTTCTCGGCATCCATCGCTGCCATACATCCGGTTCCGGCTGCAGAGATTGCCTGCCGGTAACGGGTATCCTGCACGTCGCCGCAGGCGAATACACCCGGAATATTCGTCTCCGTCGTACCCGGGTTCACCACAATGTATCCATTGGCATCCGTTGTAATCTGTCCACCCAGGAAGCCTGTATTCGGCGTGTGGCCGATGGCCACAAATACGCCGTCTGCTTCAATGAGCTCTTCCTGGCCTGTCTCATTATTGCGGACGGTTAATCCTTTGACTACGCCTGTATCTCCGACTGTTACGGCCAGCGGGGTGCGGTTCAGCGCCCAGGTCACCTTGCTGTTCTCACGCGCCCGGTCCTGCATGATCTTGGAAGCGCGCAGCTCCTCACGGCGGTGAACCAGCGTTACGTTAGAGGCGAACCGGGTCAGGAAGCTGGCCTCCTCCATGGCGGAGTCTCCGCCTCCGACAACGACAATCTTTTTGCCGCGGAAAAAGAATCCGTCACAGGTGGCGCATGTGCTTACCCCGCGCCCCACATTCTCCTGCTCGCCCGGAATTCCCAGATACCGCGCGGAAGCGCCGGTTGAAATGATGACCGATTCCGCCTCAAGCACGCCCAGCCCATCCACCTTCACTTTGAACGGACGCTGTGAGAAATCGACCGATTCCACCCAGCCGTTCTTGAACTGTGCACCGAAGCGCTCAGCCTGCTTGCGCATATTCTCCATCAGATCAGGGCCGAGAATTCCCTCTGGAAAGCCAGGAAAGTTCTCCACTTCTGTCGTCGTTGTCAGTTGTCCGCCCGGCTGCAAGCCTTCAATTACGAGCGGGCTGAGATTGGCGCGGGCCAAATAAATAGCGGCAGTCAGCCCTGCCGGGCCTGTTCCGATTACAATCGTTTTGTACATCACTATGGCCTCCTTACGAGTAGGTAATGATTTATAAGAAGAAACAGCGGCGGGGCTTCAGAAGAAGCCCTCTCACTGTTTCGGGTAAACAATATAAGGATGCAGAATCCCGCTGCATTTATACCTGCTTGCTTATATTACCTTGCCGGGGTTATACCTTCTCTGTTGAAGAAGGCAAATCCCCCTGCACCATTTCCTGCTCTTCTGCCGAAACGGGGTTTTCCTTCAGGCTGCTTCCAATCAGCCGCTGCAGGCTGATCAATGCCGCTTCCTGCAGCTTCTCCTCCTGGAGCGGTTCCTGCTCCAGTAATTCTCCCAGCATCTCGGACATCTCCTCGTCCTCAATCCAGCGGAGCGCCTCGGTAACCTGCATTCTGGTCCCGGAATCGCCGTAGCGCAGTGCCCAGAAGAAGGAGGCCCGCAGCAGCGGATTGCTGCGTACTTCAGCTGTAAAGCTGCTGGCGTTGTTCTTCCACTGCTTCAGCTGCTCCTGAAAAGGCAGCTGATAATTATAGCTGACCGGCGACATTTGCCGGCCCTCTGCCAGCGCCTGCTGCAGCTGGGCTAGGAAGAAAGCCGGTACGGGCGAAGCCGGATCAAGCTTGGCGGCCTGCCGCCAGCAGCGCAAGGCGTCGCTGTGCAACCCGCTGTTGCTCGCAGCAGCAGCGCAATAATGGAACAGGCTCGCGTCTGCGCCAACCTCTTCATCCTTCAGCAGGCGGAGGAAGTGACTGTAGGCAGTCTTGTGCCGGCCCAGGATGCCCATCGTGGTGGCCATTTTGAACACATGCTCCTTATGGAAGGGCACGGTGGTCTCAAGCCTTGCAAGCAGCGTATCCAGCTGGTCACGGTCCCCGGCATACTGCAGGAAGATAGCCATATTGCACAGGGCATGCAGATTTCCCGGATCCTGCTCCAGCACCTCGCCCAGACATTCCTTCGCTCTTGCAAAACGGCCCATATAGAAATAGGCCAGTGCCAGATTATTATGGGCTGCCAGAAAATCAGGAGTTGCTTTAATGATCTCCTCCAGCAGATCTACCGCCTGGGGAAACTTGCCTTCCTCCAGCAGGGCACGGGCACGGTCGTGCTCGACAACCCCTTCACGGCTGCGGATCTTGACCAGCGGAGCCGGACGGTCCAGCTCATACTGCAGCAGCTCCATCAGCTCCTCGGACTCCGCCAGATACTCACCGTCGGCATCCTGCTCAAGATACGTCATCAGCGAGCGCTCTGCCTCCTCGAAGCTCTCCATATTGGCATAATTGTTAGCCATGTAGAAGTGGCATTCTGTCATCGCCGGGTCGATCTTTTCCAGTACATGGATCAGAATATCATTGGATGCTTTATAATTACCCATCTCCGATAAGATGCCTGCCATGTTACAGTGATTTACCGGATTCTCCGGCTCATATTCAACAGCTTTGCGAAAATTCTTTAATGCCTTATCATATTGAAAGCGGTCCAGCGACCGAACGGCTCTTTCAAAGAAAAAATTGGCATCCAGAGTCACCGGAATGACATTGCTTAACTCCGTCTCATCTGAAGTTCTCTCAATCATGGAAGCAAGGCACCTCCCTTTGTAAGCTTCCTTATCCTCACGCAAAAATAGGAGAGTTGTGCCATAAGGGCACTCCGGGCTCCTATCCTAAAGCAGTCTATCGTTTCCATCTCTGGGCTTAGCTGCTTCACACAGTATAACACAAGTGAGCGGGGGATTCTCAAGCTAAGGGAAGGTGGCACCTCAGGAAAATAGATGAAGCGGCTTCCGCACCGCCGCTGGCACAGCGAAAAACGCGGGAATCAAATTCCCGCGTCTCTGAACAACTTATCAATAGATCCGCCTTCGATGATAATCCGTGTGGCTTCTGCCAGCATCGGCGCAACGGACAGCACCTTGTAGCGGGTAGAGTGGTCGTCAGGCAGCGCGATCGAGTCGGTGACAACAATTTCATCAATATTGTCATGATCCAGGCGTGTCAGCGCATCACCGGAGAACAGCCCGTGTGTCGCACAGACAATACTGTTGCCGGCTCCCCGCTCCTTCAGGCCCTCAACCACATTCACAATTGTCGTGCCGGTATCGATCAGATCCTCGATGATGATTGGCGTTCTTCCTTCAACATCTCCTATCACATGTGTGATGACGGATTCATTATGTGCCGGACGTTTCTTGATCATAATCGCAAACGGAGAATCCAGCCGGCTGGCCAGCTTCTCGGCCATGGAGGCACGTCCTGCATCCGGCGAAACTACCACAGGGTTCGAGATATTCTTAACCTTCAGGTAACCGCTGATCAGATCAAGCGCAGTCAGATGATCCACCGGAATGTTGAAGAAGCCCTGAATGGCGGCCGCGTGCAGATCAATGGTAATGACCCGGGTCGCCCCTGCGGTGGTCAGCACATCAGCAACCATTTTGGCCGAGATCGGCTCGCGGGGTGCAGATTTCCGCTCCTGCCGGGCATAGCCGTAGTAAGGAACGATAATGTTCACTGTCCTTGCCGAGGCACGTTTGGCGGCATCAATCATCACAAGCAGCTCTACGAACAGCTCATTAATAGGATGAGCGAGGGATTGCACCAAAAATACGTCGCAATTCCGGATGCTCTCCTCATAATGCACATAAATCTCACCGCTCTTGAAACGGGTCAGCTTAATCGGGCTGAGGGGTGCACCAAGACGCTCCGCAATGTCTGCGGCCAGCTTCGGATTCGACGAACCGGAAAAAATACGCAATTGATGATGCTGCATAATACCCTCCTGGGATCATAATTAAGATCATAATTTAAGCTCAAACGGTACCGATGAACGGCGACGGCCTTCAAACACCGCCAGCTCGCGGAAGCCGGTATTCCATAGCAGACTGCGGGCTTCCTGCAGCCCGTCACCCAGCTTGGCCGGGTCGTGGGCGTCAGAGCCGAGTGTAAGCGGAATGCCCAGCGTATGGGCCTGTTGCAATACATGCTCCGCCGGGAACATTTCGGCACAGGGCTTGGTCAGGCCGGAAGCATTCAGCTCCATGGCAATCCCGCTTGAGGCAATCGCCTTCAGCGCGCTAAGCTCCAGTTCCCTGGCTTCAGCCTTCTCCTCCGGAGTCTGCGGGCCGTAGCCGAACCGTTTGATCACATCCATATGTCCTATAATATCATATAATCCCGATAACGCCGACTTCCGTACAGCATTATAATAACGGCGGTATACCTCCATTACATCCTTGCCTTCCCAGCCGCCGGTCTGCCGGTGATCCGTAATATCCCACTCCCCGAGAAAATGCACAGAGCCGATCAGATAATCCCACGGATAAGGTGACAAAAGCTCGCGGATCTGCTCCTCATAGCCTTCAATATAATCCGCCTCCAGCCCCACACGCAGATCAATGATACCGCGGTAGCGCTCCTTCAGCGTCAGGCATTCCTCGACGTACCGCGGAAGCTCGGCCAGCGGCATGGCCATTTCAGGGTAGTAGCTGTCCGGATCCACATGAATCAGCGGCAGATGATCGGACAGGCCCAGCTGCTGCAGGCCCAGCTCAATCCCGCGCTGCACATACTCCTCCAGCTTCCCTACCGCATGACCGCAGCGCTCATGATGGGTATGATAGTCGATATGCATCCTCTACCCCCTCCTAGTCGCGGCGCGGACGTTCATGGCGGGCGCTCAGCTCTTCCAAAATCTCATCCAGCGGCAGCTTGCGCTCCTGCAGCAGCACCAGCAGGTGATAGATCAGATCGCTCACTTCAAGGCGGAGCTCGGCATTGTCTTTATTTTTGGCGGCGATAATCGTCTCGGAAGCTTCCTCGCCCACCTTTTTAAGAATCTTGTCTACGCCCTTATCGAACAGATAGGTTGTATAAGCACCTTCTGGACGCTCGATTTCCCGCTCGGCAATTACACGCTCCAGCTCGCCCAGTACGGCAAAACGCCCTTCATCTGCACTTGCGGTCCGCTGAGGCTCCGCTGCTGCCTGACCGGTAAGCGGGATTTCGCGGTAAAAGCATGTATTTTCACCTGTATGGCAGGCTGGCCCCTCAGGAACCACTTTCACCAGCAGCGTATCACTGTCACAGTCGTAATGAATGGAGGTAATCGCCTGGGTGTTACCCGAGGTTCCGCCCTTGTGCCACAGCTCACTGCGGGAACGGCTCCAGAACCAGGTCTGGCCGCTCTCAAGCGAGAGCCGCAGCGACTCCGGATTCATGTAGGCGAACATCAGCACCTCCAGCGTACGTGCATCCTGAACAACAGCAGGCAGCAGCCCGGATTCGTTCCAGCGGATATTTTCGATAATGGCTTCTTGTTCTTGGCTCATCGGATTTCTACCCCTTTAGACTTCAAGTCTGCCTTCAGATCATGAATTGCAATTTCTTTATAGTGAAAAATAGTAGCGGCAAGCCCTGCATCGGCCTTACCTTCGGTAAATACATCGTAGAAGTCACCGATCTTCCCGGCGCCGCCGGAAGCGATGACAGGAATGCCTACCAGGCTGCTCACCGCTGCTGTCAGCTTCAGGTCGAATCCGTCCTTGGTTCCGTCAGCATCCATGCTGGTGAGCAAAATCTCGCCGGCGCCCATCCGTTCAGCCTCTTTCGCCCAGGACAGCGCCCGGATACCGGTTGGCTTGCGACCGCCGTGCGTGTACACTTCCCATTCGCCCCAAGCCTCATTATATTTGGCATCCATTGCCACTACAATACACTGGGAGCCAAAGCGGCGCGCCCCTTCAAGAATAAGCTGGGGATTGTTCACTGCAGCCGTGTTGATGCCGATCTTATCGGCACCCGCGCGCAGAATCCGCTTCATATCGTCCGGAGTCGAGATGCCGCCGCCGACCGTAAAAGGAATCGCGATCTCCCCGGCGGTCTGGCGGACAACCTCCACCATGGTCGCCCGACCTTCCACCGAGGCGGAAATGTCCAGGAACACCAGCTCGTCAGCACCTTCACGGTCATAAATCGCCGCCAGCTCCACCGGATCCCCGGCATCGCGAAGATTAACAAAATTCACACCCTTGACTACCCGCCCGTCCTTTACGTCCAGGCAGGGAATGATACGTTTGGCTAACATGCGGCATCCCTCCAAAGATAAAACCTTACCGTGTAAAATTTTCAGAAAAAAACTTAAAATCAAATACTCAACCTAAAGGCATTTTCGATCCCCCTAAATCCCCCTTAGCCAAGGGGGACCCCAAGGGCCCCGGCCCTCTGGACACCCGGATAGTTGTCTTAGGAGAGACCGAGGCGCACCCGGCAACAAGGAGCAGGCAGCGCTAACCCCTGCGGGGCCGCTTGAACATTAGGCGCTCCTGCAAAAGTGCAAAGCTGCGAAAACGCAAAACTGCCAAACTGCAAAACTGCAAATCCCTTTAAATTCTACTTGCTTCTATTTCTGCCCAAGCGCCGAAAGCGCTTCGGTCAAATTGATATTGCCGGTGTACAGCGCCTTGCCGACGATGGCTCCGCCGATTCCGCTTCCGCTATGTACGTTAAGCCGCAGCAGGTCATCCAGGACGGTAACGCCGCCGGAGGCGATAACGGTCCGTCCGCTGGCAGCAGCCATGGAGAGGATACCTTCAATGTTCGGGCCCTGCATCATTCCGTCGCGCGAAATGTCGGTATAGATGAATGTCTCTGCACCTTTGGACGCGAGCTCTTTTGCCAGATCTTCTGCACGCACTTCAGATGTGTTCAGCCACCCGTGGGTTGCCACGTATCCGTTCCGCGCATCAATACCGATCGCCACTTTATCACCGTATTTGGCCAGTACCGCTTCCGTAAATGCATGGTCGTTGATGGCTGCCGTTCCGATAATCACCCGGCTGACGCCGAGTCCGAGCAGCTTTTCTACATCAGCCAGCGAGCGCAGTCCGCCGCCAACCTGTACAGGAACATTCGCATTTTTGGCGATGGCGCCGATGATCGCATCGTTTACCGGATGTCCGGCCTTGGCACCGTCCAGATCGACGAGATGGATGAATTTCCCGCCTTGCTCTTCCCACGATTTTGCCACCTCTACCGGACTGTCATTGTAAATCGTCTCCTGGGCATAATCCCCCTGCTGCAGTCTTACACACTTTCCATCCCGGATATCAATTGCCGGATACACGATAAAAGAAGACATCTGGCGTTCCCTGCTTTCCCTATAATAGATTGATAGCGTGCTTACGCCCGCCCCTGCACGTTCTTAATCTGCAAAAAATTGCCCAGCAGCTTCATGCCCAGCTCCCCGCTCTTCTCCGGGTGAAACTGCATGCCGTACACGTTATCCCGCCCGACTACTGCCGTTACCGGATGCCCGTAGTCTGTAACGGCGATCAAGTCACTCTCCTGCTCCACCTGGGCATGATAGGAGTGGACAAAATATACATGCCCTTCTTCGAGCCCCTCAAGCAGCGGACTCTGCGGCTGGCGGAAGCTCAGACGGTTCCAGCCCATATGCGGCACCTTGAAGCCTTCACGTGCAGCGAAGCGGACGACTGCCCCCGGAAGCATATCCAGTCCGGTATGCTCTCCGTACTCCTCGCTGCTGCTGAACAGCAGTTGCATACCCAGGCAGATGCCGAGTACAGGCTGGCCGCCGGCGGCAGCCTGCTTCACGATCCCGTCGAGACCGCTTGCGCGCAGCTGCTCCATCGCATCGCCAAACGCACCGACTCCCGGCAGGATAACACTGTCCGCTGCAAAAATCTCCTCAGCCTTGCCTGTCACCAGACTTTCGTAGCCCAGCCGCTCCACGGCTTTGCTGACACTGTGCAGGTTGCCCATGCCGTAATCGACGATTGCAACGGTCATGCTACAGCACTCCCTTCGTAGAAGGCACACCCTTTACTCGCGGATCGATCAGTGTCGCTTCATCCAGCGCCCGGCCCAGCGCTTTGAATACCGCCTCAATCATGTGGTGGGTATTGGAGCCGTAGTGCACAATAACGTGCAGCGTAATCCGTGCCTCCAGCGCGAACTTCCAGAGGAACTCATGCACCAGCTCTGTAGAGAAGCTGCCTACCTGCTGTGACGGATACTCGGCACGGTACTCAAAATGCGGGCGGTTACTGATATCGATCACAACCTGTGCCAGTGCTTCATCCATCGGAACAAACACGCTGGCATAACGTTTGATCCCTTTTTTATCGCCCAGCGCTTCACGCAGCGCCTGTCCCAGACAAATGCCGATATCCTCGACAGTGTGATGGTCATCAATATCAATATCCCCGCGGGCCTGCACTGACAGGTCGAACTGGCCGTGCTTGGCGAACAGATCCAGCATATGATTCAGAAAAGGCACATCCGTTTCCAGCTCGGCAACGCCGCTGCCATCAACGCCAAGCGACAGCTTAATGTCCGTTTCATTTGTTGTGCGGCTAAGGCCGGCCTTGCGTTCCGCCAGCTCATTATTGTTATTCTCCATCTTCTGCTCCACCCTTCGCTTCGTTCTCCAGTCTGATTTGAATCGCCCTTGCATGGCCCTCCAGACCTTCACGTCTGGCCAGCTCCATAATTGTCTCCCCGTCACGCAGGAGCGCTTCCTTGCTATAGTAGATCAGGCTTGATTTTTTAATAAAATCGTCCACATCAACCGGCGAAGCAAACCGCGCCGTACCGTTGGTCGGTATAATGTGATTCGGTCCGGCAAAATAATCGCCCACCGGCTCCGAGCTGTACGGGCCGAGGAAAATCGCTCCGGCATTCTCGATGCTGCCCAGCAGACCCATTGGATCAGCCGCCACAACCTCCAGGTGCTCCGGCGCCAGCCGGTTGACTACCTCAATGCCTTCCTGCAGCGAGTCCACGACGATAATCGCGCCGTGGTTCTCGACGGAGGCGCGCGCCACTGCCTCGCGCGGCAGCTCCTGCAGCTGCCGCTCCACCTCGGCAGCCACGCTGTCCGCCAGGCTCTGCGATGGCGTCACCAGAATGGCCGAGGCCATTGTGTCATGCTCGGCCTGGGAGAGCAGGTCGGCCGCGACGTAGGCCGGCTCGGCGGTATCGTCGGCGAGCACGACGATTTCACTCGGTCCGGCGATGCTGTCGATATCGACAGCGCCGTAGACCTCGCGTTTGGCGAGGGCAACATAGATGTTGCCCGGCCCGCAGATCTTATCGACCGGCACGATCGACTCCGTGCCGAAGGCCAGGGCGGCGATGGCCTGGGCGCCGCCTACCCGGTAAATCTCGTTTACGCCCGCTTCAGCGGCGGCAACGAGAATGTAAGGGTCAATCCCCGCCTTGCCGCCAGTCGCCGGCGGGGTGACCATAACGATCTCCGGCACACCGGCAATCTGTGCCGGAATGACATTCATCAGCACGGACGACGGATAAGCCGCCGTGCCTCCGGGAACATAGACGCCCACCCGCTTCAGCGGGCGGATGATCTGGCCGAGGATCGTGCCGTCCGGCTGCAGATCCATCCAGGAGCTGCGCTTCTGGCGGGCGTGGAACGCCCGGATATTAACCGCAGCGGCGCGGATCGCGGTAACGAATGAATCCTCCACCTGACTGTACGCAGCCTGCAGCTCCTCAGGTGTCACCCGCAGCTCCGCTGCAGTCAGCACCGTGCGGTCAAACTGCTCCGTATACCGGAGCAGCGCGGCATCGCCTTCTTTTTTTATAGTAGCTACGATTTGCTTTACGGTCTCATTCTGCTCCGGCGTTCCGTACTCCACATCCCGCTGCAGCTTAAAATCCTTGCTCGACTTCACCTTCACCGCCGCTTCCCCCTTTTGCACATGTAAAGCTTTGTTCCTGTATCCCGACGCCTTCTATCGATCATTCGCCTGCCCGTACGGCTTCGTGAGACATGCCGTTGCTTGGGCTTCCCGTTATTATTTCAGCTGTAGCCCCGGCTCGCCGATAACGGCCTGCAGACGGTCGCACAGCTGCTGGATCTCATTATTTTTCATCCGGTAGCTTACCCGGTTAGCCACAAGGCGGCTCGTAATTTCGAAGATGCTCTTCATCTCCACCAGCCCGTTATCCTTCAGTGTCTGGCCCGTCTCCACCATATCGACGATGCGGTCTGCCAGACCGATCAGCGGTGCAAGCTCGATGGAGCCGTTCAGCTTCACAACCTCTACCTGCTGGCCCTGCTCCCGGAAATAACGTGAAGCGACATTCGGATATTTGGTCGCTACCCGCTGCTGAATGCCCGGCTGCCAGTTAGGCAGGCCGATAATGGACATCCGGCAGCGTGCAATGCCCAGATCAAGCAGCTCATACACATCACGTTCCTCTTCCAGCAGCACGTCTTTTCCAACGATTCCGATGTCCGCTACGCCATATTCCACATAGGTAGGCACATCTACGGGCTTGGCCAGAATGAATTCCATACCCGCCTCAGGCAATGATATGACCAGCTTGCGTGACTCCTCCCCGTCCGGGGGAATCGGCAGGCCCGCCTGGCGGAACATCTCTGCCGCTTTATTGTAAATCCGGCCTTTCGGCATGGCTACCTTCAGTATCTGCCCCATGTCACTTGCCTCCGTTTCTTATCACTCTTTACTACTCTATTAGTTCATCCGTTCCTCTTCTGCTCAGCCATGCTCGCTTACAAAAGACACGAAGGTATAGATTTCACCGTACTGCCCGCCATCCGCCAGAACCCGCTCCGGGTCAAGCCGTTTTACGGTCTTCAGATCCTCCGGGCCTGCGGCAAGTCTGGTCACCACCATATGCCCCTCAGACCGCAGCCTTGCAGCTTCTGCCAGCCCTTCGGTCCGCCGCTGCGCGTCATACTGGATCAGCACAGGCAGCTCCTCTTCCTCCGGCATACCGGTCACCCCGTCCAGAATCCGGTTCGTCTTCAGGGAGAAGCCTGTTGACGGAACCGCCCGGCCAAACTGCTGCAGCAGGTTGTCGTAACGCCCACCGCTGCATACCGGGAAGCCGAGCTCAGAGGCATAGCCCTCAAACGTCATACCGGTATAATAAGAGAAATCACCGACCATAGTCAGATCGATCAGCACATGCTCCGAAACCCCATAGGATACGAGCACTTCCCATACCTTGCACAAATGCTCGATGGAGGCCCGGGCCAGCGGGTGACTGCTGAGCTCCAGCGCCTGCCCGCAGATTTCCTTGCCGCCGCGCAGGCGCAGCAGCCCGTACAGCTCATTCTTCTGGGCATCCGTCAGGTCTAGCCGCCGCAGCGTATCCCTGAAGGCTACATAGTCGCGGCCGAGCAAATGGCTCTTGAGCTCCTCCTGCGCTTCCGGCAGGTTCGGTACTGCTTCCTGGAACAAGCCGTCAAGGAAGCCCACATGGCCCATGGCAATCTTGAAGGACTTCACGCCGGCTGCCTGCAGCGAGGCGATCGCCAGTGCAACAACCTCGGCATCCGCCTCAGGGGAATCATCACCGACCAGCTCCACGCCGGTCTGGAAGAATTCCGCCTCCCGTCCAGCCTCCTCTTCAATAGCCCGGAAGACATTGGCGTGGTAAGACAGGCGCAGTGGCAGAGGCTCATCCTTGAGCAGGGAGGATACCACCCGGGCCACCGGAGCTGTCATTTCTGAGCGGAGCACCAGCGCCTGCCCCCGGTTGTTTAGCAGTTTATAAAGTTTCTGGTCTGATGTAGAGCTGGCCACACCAACCGTATCGTAATATTCCAGTGTAGGGGTTATCATCTGCTGATATCCCCAGCGGCTCATGCAGTGCAGCACATCATGTTCAATCTTACGCAGCTTCTTGACTGCGCGCGGCAGATAATCGCGCACACCCGCCGGTTTTTCGAATCCCTTCGGCTTGGACATCTTCATGGGTCACCTCGTCAGAGTTCATAAATAGATATGTAATTCGCTTTACTATGGTAAAGTGGTAGTAAAGTAAAGTGGTGGGAACATCGTATCATGGACTGTCTTCCTACGTCAATAATACCTTACCTTTACACCGGATGACACCTCTCCTCCAGCCCCTCTTTCGTTACTTACCCAGCTTAATGATTCCTCTCTTTGCCACTATGCTCCGCGGATACTATAATGAACTAATAAAATTCTACTGCAATTTTTTGCATTCAGCGTTCCAAGTATCTATTCTCAAGCAGAAAGAAGGACTGTGAACTTGAATCCATCGTATATGATCGGCGTTGATATTGGAACTACAAGCACCAAGTCCGTCCTCTTCAGAGAGGATGGAAGCATCGTCACTCAGGCGAGTGAGGGGTACCCGCTGCATCAGCCGTCTCCGTCCGTCGCCGAGCAGGACCCGGATCAGATCCTGAACGCTGTCCTTCATACGATAGCAGCAGTGATGCAGCAAAGCGCAATCCGTCCGGACGAACTGCTGTTTCTCTCCTTCAGCTCCGCAATGCACAGCGTAATCGCTGTTGATTCTGCCGGCAAGCCCCTTACCGCCTGTATCACCTGGGCCGATAACCGGAGCAGCGCTGCTACCGCCCGTCTCAAAAATGAGCTGAACGGACATGAGCTGTACCTGCGCACAGGCACACCGGTTCACCCCATGTCACCTATTACCAAGCTGATGTGGCTGGGTGAGGAGCAGCCGGAGCTGTTCCGGCAAACTTATAAATTCATATCCATTAAGGAATATGTCTTCGCCAAGCTGTTCGGTAAATATGTTGTCGATCATTCCATTGCTTCCTGCACAGGTATGTTCAATCTGGAGAAGCTCGACTGGGACCCGGAGGCACTGCGTATTGCCGGAATAACCGCTGACCGGCTGTCCGAGCCTGTGCCGACTACCCGGGTAATCCAGGGGCTGCTTCCGGGCTTTGCAGAGCAGCTTGGACTGCTTGATTCAACACCATTTGTTATTGGAGCCAGCGACGGGGTACTGTCCAATCTTGGTGTAGGCGCGATTGAACCTGGCGTAGTAGCTGCTACCATCGGTACGAGCGGCGCCATACGTACCGTAGTCGACCGCCCGCTGACTGATCCGAAGGGCCGGATTTTCTGCTATGCGCTGACCGAGAATCACTGGGTGATCGGCGGTCCGGTGAACAATGGCGGCATGCTGTTCCGCTGGGTGCGCGATGAGTTCGCCGCCTCGGAAGTGGAAACCGCGAAGCGCCTCGGTATTGATCCTTACGAGGTACTCACGCGTATAGCCGAGCAGGTGCCTCCCGGCAGCAACGGGCTGCTGTTCCATCCCTATCTCACCGGTGAACGCGCCCCGTTATGGAACCCGGATGCACGCGGCTCCTTCTTCGGGCTGAGCATGACCCACCGCAAGGAGCATATGATCCGCTCCGTGCTGGAGGGTGTCATTTTTAACATGTACACCGTACTCCTGGCCATGGAGGAGCGTATTGGCCGCCCAAGCCGGATTCTCGCTACCGGCGGATTTGCCCGCTCCTCCCTCTGGCGGCAGATGATGGCCGATATTTTTGATCAGGAGGTCATCATACCGGAGAGTATTGAGAGCTCTTGCCTTGGAGCAGTCGTGCTGGGGCTGTATGCCACCGGGCGGACCGCATCGCTCGATATTGTATTTGACATGATCGGCTCCACTTACCGGCATGAACCGGTAGAAGCGCATGCCAAGGTTTACAAGCAGCTGCTGCCTATCTTTATCTCCGTCTTCCGCAGCCTGGAGAGCCAGTATGAAGCCATAGCCCACTTCCAGCGTGAACAGGCCGGAGAGTAGGCGGCTGCCCCTCCATAATGAACAAGCGCCGGCATAGTCTGCATCATACAGACCATGCCGGCGCTTTATTTTTGCTTAGACGGCTGCTTTGGATTTCGGTTTCTGCGGCGCGGAGCCGAACAGAACCCAGGCCGGTTTTACATACCGGAAGGCAACCGCCACGACCAGCCATGAGAGCAGGAGCGCCGCCAGGAAGCCCCCGGCGATAGCCGCCGTATAGGCCAGTGAACCGCCGTGAAACGGAATTTTCCGGTAAAAAAACAGAACCGCCGGGTGCACAAGATAGATGCCGAACGAGCACGCGCCCACCGAGATCAGCATTCGCGTCAGCAGACTGCGGCCCGCTCCATACAGCAGGAAAGACAGCTGCAGCAGCACCAGACAGGACAGCAGCGCATGAAGGTTAGAAAAGCCCTCATACCAGAGGCTGTTAATCACTGTTTTCTTGGTGTAGTTGTTGAACCACAGCTGCACATGGATAACACCTGCCGCTGCCCATAATAGCCACAGTGCGATCCAGGCCCCGCCTCTGCCGGATTTCCAGCCCTCACGGGATGGAATCAGCCATTTTTTCAGAGAGCTGTAGTATACGGCAACCCCCGCTCCCAGCAGGAAATAGGAGAAATAGGTGATTGAAAGACTGCCCTTGGACAGCTGCCAGTATCCGTTGTTCGTCATATATTTATTCAGCAGCACAAAGCCCCATTGCAGGGCAAGCCCGATGACCGGTGCCCAGGCAGCAAGCTTGCGGGCCTTTTGCAGGCACCACAGCATAAGCGGAAACAGCACGTAGAACTGGATAATAATAATGATGTAATACAGATGGGTGTAGGCTGTCCCCGTCCAGAGGTATTTCCACAGCTTGGCTGCCATATCCTCCAGCGGCATATTCCAGGTATCTCCGGCCGTCATTTTTAATATGAAATACAGCACTGAAAAAACGAAATAAGGCACAATAATATAGATCAGCCGCCGGCTATAAAACTTCCCCAGTGTCTTCCCGCTGAGCGGACGGTCGATATAGTTATAAAACAGTACAAATCCGCTTAAAAATACAAAAGACGGTACCGCAAACTGGCTGAATTTATTGATGAACAAAAACGGATGAAACATGCCTGTGTCCAGTGTCTCCGATAATGTCCGTGAAGTGGCATGAATCGCCAGTACCGCAAAGATTGCAATTGCCCGGAAAATATCCAGCTGCGGAATTCTTTCCTTTTGTCCCATTTACCTTCCTCCTGTTAAGCTCCGCATCCCAGATGCTCATACCCCAGCTTATAATTAGTCCTTTTTATAGCCCATGATTCCCTTTCATCTCAGAGCGCACCTGTTCACTTCCCGTCTGTCTCACCTTAGCTTCAGGGGACAGCGAACGCGGCACATTGCCGAACACAATCCATGCGAGCGGAATTCTGCGGAAAGCAAACTGCACGATAATCCAGCTGCCAGCCAGCGCAACCAGAAGTCCGCCATAGATAAACCCTACATAGAGCAATGAATCAGGCGAAATGCCGTAGCGGAACCGTCTGTATACGGCGAGCAGCAGCGGATGAATCAGATAGATTGCGAATGACAGCTCCCCCAGCCTTGTCAAAAAAGCAACCAGCCTGCGCGAAGCCTTCCTGTAGAGCAAAAAAGTTACGTACAGCAGCACCAGCGCCGACAACAGCGTGTGAACATTCCATAGCAGCTCGTACCACAGCGAATCTGTCCAGTTGCCGAAGTGGCGGGCTTCATACCATAACTGGACATGGATAAAAGCTGCCGCCAGCCAAGCGGTGAACAGCAGCACTGTCAGCCTTTTATGCAGAGCCGTAAGTCCGCTCCATGGCTTTACCAGCCACTGCTTCACCTTTTCAAAGTTAACTGCAATATACGCACCCAGCATATAATAAGCCAGATAAGAGATAGCCAGACTGCCCTTCTCCACTATATGAAGCTGATATTTGTTCCAGAAAATAAATCCCCACTGCAGCGTCAGCCCAAGCGGAAAAGCCCACTTTACCCAAAATTCCGAGCTCTGCAGCAGCTTCAATAGTAAGGGAAACAGCAGATAGAACTGGATACTGATAAAGACAAAATACAAATGCGCATATGCTGATCCTGAAAAAAGCGCCCCCAGAAAGCTGGACAGGTTCTCCGCCGGCTGCTGCATCAGTACCCCGTTCACATACAGAGTCAGCACATAATATCCAATGGAAGCAAGCAGATAGGGCAGCAAAATGTACTTCAGCCTGCGCCGGTAAAAGCTGCCGATCAGACTTTTCGTAACTGGACGCCCGTAATAATTGTAGAACAGCACAAAGCTGCTGAGAAAAATAAACGACGGAGTCCCGAACTTGAAAAAGATATTGATCCAGTTAAGCCAATAATAAAAGGGAGAATTCAGCGCCTGCTCCCCGGCGGCAAAAGATGAAGAATGCACATGCAGAACGCCCGTAATCGCCAAGGCGCGGTAAATATCCAGCTGCGGCAGTCTTTCCTGTCTGGCTTCATTCATGATAATTATCCTCTTCTCTGCTTATAATGGCTGATCATATAGATGCCAAGCGAGCGGAACATGATGACTGAACCCATCAGGAGGCCTTCCTATGCTGTTTATTCATTCTGATGTATTTTCTGCAGCGCCCTTGTGTCAGCTACGCCTTTTTTATCATAAGTACAAGTATACCGCTTCTTTCTCTGCCGGGGCACTTAAAGCTTTCTGAATTTTTTAAGAACAGTTACGATAATATCCGCTGAAGGCCCATGTACATTAAAATAACCCTGCAGCTTCTGCGCCGGTACACGCATTCTGAAACTGCAGGGCTATTCCGGTATCCTGTCTGTTATTCTTCTTCCTGCAGCGCTCCTGCGGAAGCCGGACGCAGCTCCCGGAGCGGATTACCGCCGACAAACGAGCCGGGTGCCACGTCCTTGTGTACTACCGAGCCTGCGGCAACAACGGCCCCGTCCCCAATCGTAACGCCCGGCAGAATGGTCGTGTTCGCTCCGATCAGTACATTTTCACCGATAATGACCTCACCCAGACGATACTCCTTGATGAGATACTCATGCGCCAGAATCGTCGTATTGTAGCCAATGATTGAATTTTCACCGACCGTTATCTTCTCCGGAAAAAACACATCGACCATCGCCATAAGGCCGAACGCCGTATGCCTGCCCACCTTCATACCGAGTATGCTGCGGTAAATCCAGTTTTTGACCGGCAGAATCGGACAGTACCTGGCAATCTGGATAAAAATGAAATTGCGCACACCCTTCCAGGGGCTGACCGTACGATAAATATACCAGAGCGAGTTATGCCCCTCGACCGGATAACGGGTAACTTTTCTCACGGTTTATTTCACCCTTGCTCTACAATAGTCAGTAAATCGGTCATGTCATGAATGATATAATCCGGATGATATTTACGCAGCGTCTCTTCCCCTTTAAGCGACCATGAGACCCCGGCTACACGCACGCCGGCTGCCTGGGCTGATTGGATATCGACAACACTATCCCCGACCATAAGCGTATGCTTGGGATCTGCATTCAGGTTGCGGAGTGCCGTCAGCACCGGCTCCGGGTGTGGCTTGGCGTGCTCTACATCATTCACGGTAACAATGGTCTCCATGTACTTAAGAAGATCGAACATCTCCAGCGCTCTAAGGGTAGTCGGCCGAATCTTAGTTGTGACAATACCCAGCTTGATCCCGCGCCGCAACAGCTCGTCCATCGTCTCATTTACACGCGGAAAGGCTGCAATCAGCTCATCATGGTGAGCGTTGTTGTAAGCACGGTAGGACAGTTCAAGTGCACTTGTGTCCACCAGCCCGGAGAAGGTGCTTATCTGCTGCTGCAGCGTTGTCCCCATATGAGGAATAATCTGCTCCCGGCTTAGCGGGGGCAGATTATTCTCCTTGAGCGCATGCATAAATGAGTTGATGATCAGCTCGTTAGTATTAACAATCGTTCCATCCAGATCGAACAACACATATTCTATCATTTCAATAATTACTCCTTACGTGGCTCATTCTCCGCTTGGTCTGCTTCAGACTGTGCATCCTGCGGGGCTTTCTGCGGAGTAACCGCGGCATGCTCCGGCACAACCGGTTCACTGGCTGCAGCCTTCGTGCTGACAATAGGGTCAGAGTAATAAGCATTCGCCTGGCCAGTCACTCTGCGTACGACAATAATGATAATCGCCGCGATGATAATCAGCAGGGCAAGCAGCTGTGAGATCCGGATGTTCCCGTATGCCGGATCGAAATAGCCCTGTTCAAAGCCCAGCCATTTCATCGGGCTCCAGAGCCCGTCAATCAGTGAAGCTACACCGCTGCTTCCGTTGAAGCCCAGACTGTCAGTGCGCAGCGCTTCAATGAAGAAACGTCCAATGGAGTACCAGATGAAGTAGGACAGGAAGATCTCACCGGCCCGTACAAATTTCTGGCGGCGCAGTACCATCAGCAGTGCAATCCCCAGCAGACTCCACAGTGATTCATACAAAAACGTCGGATGGTGAAATGCATCACCTATGTACATTTGATTAACAATGAAGTCCGGCAGATGCAGCTTATCACGCAGGAAAGATTCTTCGATCGGACCGCCATAGGCTTCCTGATTAACAAAGTTGCCCCAGCGGCCAATCATTTGTCCGGCAAGCAGACTCGGCGCGCATATATCTACAATTCGCCAGAACGGGTACCCTTTGTAGCGGAAATAGATAATGCCGCAGATAATAGCTCCGATTAAGGCGCCATATATGGCAATGCCGCCGTTCCAGATTTTAAAGACATCAATCAGGTTGTCCTTGTAATCGTCCCACATGAAGGCGACGAAGTAGATCCGTGCACCGATAATGGCCGAAGGCACGCCCAGCAGCAACAAATCCATGAAAAACTCCTGCGGAATATTAAACCGTTTACCCTCACGGATGGCCAAAAACAGGCCTACAAGCGCTCCGGTCCCCAGAATCAGGCCGTACCAGTGTACTGGAAGCGAACCGATGGAGAAAACAATGGGATTAATCGCCAATGAGAAAAACATGTTCACACACTCCTCCTAGTCCAGATCATCCATGTCTTCAGAGATGGTGGCTGTAAGTTTATTGGTAAACTGAAGAGCTGCGTTAAAGCCCATTTGCTTCAGACGGTAGTTCATGGCCGCAACCTCAATAATAACGGCAAGATTTCGTCCCGGACGCACCGGAATGGTTACAAGCGTAACATCCGTATCTATAATCCGTGTGGTCTCCTCGTCCAGTCCCAGCCGGTCATATTGTTTGTCCTGCTGCCATGCTTCAAGACGTACGACAAGCGTTATCCGTTTATGATTACGGATGGCACCTGCACCAAACAAAGTCATTACATTAATAATCCCGACTCCGCGGATTTCCAGCAGATGGCGGATCAGCTCAGGCGCGGTACCATGCAGCTGATTATCCGAGGTTTGGCGGATTTCCACTGCATCATCGGCAATCAGGCGGTGTCCTCGTTTAACCAGCTCAAGTGCCGTTTCACTTTTACCGATACCGCTGCTGCCCGTAATCAGCATCCCCACACCATTAACATCGACTAGAACGCCATGAATGGTTGCAGTAGGAGCCAGTCTGCCTTCCAGAAAGCTGGTCAGCCGGCTGGAAAAAATCGTTGTCGCCATCGAGCTGCGCAGAACCGGAAGTCCCTTCTCATTACTGGTGTCAATCAGCTCCTGCGGTACATCCAGTGCTCTTGTAATTACAATACATGGCGTATTGTCAGTGCAGATTCCCTCGATGCGGCTCTTACGCTCTTCCTCGGGAAGCATGGAGAAGAACGCCAGCTCTGTTTTGCCGAGCAGCTGCACGCGCTCTTCAGGGTAATATTCGAAATAACCGGCCATTTCCAGCCCCGGACGGTTGAGGTCATCCACTGTTATCGGTCTTTTGAGACCTTCATGCCCGGAAACCACTTCTAATTGAAAATGCTGTACCAATTCAGATACTTTTACCTTCTTAGCCATGTATGTTCTTCCTTTCGTCGCCTGCGGCAAGTCCGCTGTCCCGCGTCTGGATAGCTATTCTTATAAACCCAACCGTAGGTAATTCTCCTGCTATCTTAATGTATAACGTCTATGAATGCAATCTTAATGCCTGTCTCCAAGCTTAATCCGGAGGGGGCCTACATATCAAAAAAGCCGCCCTTTCAGGCGGCCTCTCAAGCAGGGAAGATACTGCTATCTTAGCCCAGCAATACGTTCAGTTCGGATTCTTTATCGAAGATATGAACTTTGTTCATATCGATTGCCAATTTTGGCTTAC
Organism: Paenibacillus sp. PastM-3; assembly: GCF_029893965.1. Lineage (GTDB taxonomy): Bacteria > Bacillota > Bacilli > Paenibacillales > Paenibacillaceae > Paenibacillus_AQ. The sequence continues at coordinate 4,477 of NZ_JARXXP010000004.1, read as the reverse complement.
TGCCTTCACGGGTAGTGGAACGTCCGTCTACACGGGCAATTACAGTTCCTGTGCCCACGCCGCTCAAGTAGAGGAGCATTTCGTGACCAAGGTTTTCTGTAACGTCTACCAGGGAAGAGAAGATTGTGTTAGGGGAAGCTTCCAGGAATACTGGCTCTTCATGGATATCTTCCGGACGAAGACCAAGAATTACTTCTTTACCGATGTAGCCCTTGCTGCGCAGGATTGTTGCTTTGCCGCCTGGAACTTCAACATCAAGGTTTTCAGCGCGGAAGCGAACAGCACCGTTAACATCGCTCAGGGTACCATTGATAAAGTTCATTGTAGGGGATCCGATGAATCCGGCTACGAACAGGTTAGTAGGCTCATTGTACAGCTCTTCAGGAGAAGCAGCCTGCTGAATGATACCGTCGTACATAACTACGATACGGTCACCCATCGTCATGGCTTCTGTCTGGTCATGCGTTACGTAGATACAAGTGGTTTCAAGACGTTTAACCAGCTTGGTGATTTCGGCACGCATCTGACCACGGAGCTTAGCATCCAAGTTGGAGAGCGGCTCATCCATCAGGAAGACTTGCGGATCGCGGACGATCGCACGGCCCAGAGCGACACGTTGACGTTGACCACCGGACAGAGCCTTAGGTTTACGTTCCAGCAAGTGCTCGATATCGAGGATCTTCGCAGCTTCGCGTACTTTCTTGTCGATTTCTTCTTTCTTCACTTTACGCAGTTTCAGACCGAATGCCATGTTCTGATATACGCTCATGTGCGGATACAATGCGTAGGATTGGAATACCATCGCGATGTCGCGGTCTTTAGGAGCAACGTCATTAACTACACGGTCGCCAATGTACATTTTTCCTTCAGAGATTTCTTCCAGACCTGCGATCATACGCAGTGTTGTGGATTTACCGCAACCGGAAGGACCAACCAGTACGAGAAATTCCTTATCTTTAATATCAAGATTGATATCCATTACTGTTGCTTTATCGGAACCCGGGTATTTTTTGAAAATGTGCTCTAAACGTACGCCTGCCATTATATTTCCCCCTCGAGTTAATTAATTAGGATAAAAATAAATCGCTTTCTTGTACATTTATCTTACCCCAGACGTGCAGAACTGGCTATTTGTAACGTTCACAAAAAACCTATTTTCTTTTCGTCACTTTATACAATAACATGGCTAGCTTCACAATTGCCGCATCCCCGAAGCTCCGCACATCTGCTCCCGTTTCCTGCTTGATCTTATCCAGCCTGTACAGCAGTGTGTTGCGGTGGATGTACAGCTTCTTGGCTGTCTCACTTACATTGCAGTCCATTTCAAAGAACGTCTCCAGTGTAAGCAGCATCTCCTTGTCTGCCAGCACGGAAGAGTAATCGCCGATCTGTCCAAGCAGCTGCCGCCGCCGGCTGTCGGGAATACTGTTAATCAGGCGCTCCATATGCAGCTCCCACGGCAGATGGATATAATCACCGACCTGAAAGATCCGGCCAAGCACTATAGTCTCCCGCAGAAGAGCAACTGAGCCTGTCAGGCCTTTTACCGGGATAATTGCCGGGGCCACAGCCAGATGAAATACCCCCACCCACTCACTGGCAATCAGCTCATGCAGTCCCATGCTGGTCTGTGCCAGAAGCTCATCTTCACTTTCTTCCTCGTCTTCCTTATCATCTCCGCCGGTGAGCAGTTCCTTACGGGTTAAAATTAGCCATTCCTTCTCCTGCAGGGGGATAAGCAGTATTTCATTCTCGAAATAATTGCGCAGCAGCTTCATTAAAGTACGGTAGGTCATCTGCGGGTTATGCACATTTTCACTGACCAGCAGAAAAGGAATCATATCTCCGAATAAACGGCCCTTAAGTGTCATATCATCAGGTATTTCTGCATCAATCTTTTCCTGCTCCAGCTGGGAGTTAAGCCAGACGCTGAGCTGACGCGCCTCCACCTCGCCTTCTTCCTTTATACCGGTAGCCTTGAGGGCGACAGCATAATTACGAGCCGCATAATTGACCAATTGCAGCTCAAGCGGGGACAGGCCTTCCATCTCGACCCAAAGTGCGGTGAACCGGCCCTCATTCTCATATAAAGGAACCCATAGATGTCCTTCATGCGTAACCGGCTCGTCCTGCTGTTCTGTACCTGCACCAAAAAGGGAAGCCGAATGCTGCCTCCCGAGCTGTTTGATTCCGGTTCTTTTTCCCGTGAGCTGCTCCAACCTTTGACGCAAAGCCTCACTATCCATAGTCACCATGCTCCACCACTTTTGCTCTTTTCGACTATTTTATCATATTTTGCAATAAGATGCGGTAAGGCCCTTCTGAAGGATGTTGAGATAACATGAATTCTTCTAATCAGTGCCTTCAGTACTGTAAACTGCATATTTGGACACTGGAAGCCTGGGAGGATTAAGCTTTTTAAGGACTTTATTCATCCAGATCCCGGCAATCGCTCCTTCACCCATAGCAACCGTAGCCTGTTCGGCATGAACAGCAAGATCACCGGCTACCCAAAGATGCTCAACATTTGTCATTAAAGAGCGCTTATTGGCTTCCGCATGTTTATTCTTATGGAGTGTTACCCCCAACTGGGCAGCAAGCTCCGAATGAACGGGATTTTTGCCAAAAGCTATAAAACCCCGCTCTGCCGGAACCGTTACCCCATCCTCCAGAATAACCTGCCTAATGTATCCGTCATTTTCATGAACTATCTCTGCAGCACCCTTTTCAATGTATCTGATTCCCTCATCAAGGAGACGGTCTATATTTTCTTGAGAAACAGGTTCACGTTCATGATTGATATAAGTAAGATCCCCGGTACGCTCACGTAAAACAAAAGCCATATTTGCACCGGCATCACCAGAGCCCAGCAGGACTGTCTGCCGGTTCTCAATTTCGTAGCCGTCGCAGTCAGGACAGACGTATAGAGTTCTGCCCATGGTTGCTTTTATTCCCGGCAGTTCCGGGAAACGGTCCATTACCCCCGTTGCAAGCAGCAAGGTTGTCCCTTCATACTGTTGTCCATGCTGTCCTGTTAACAGGAAGTGATCATCCCTCTTTTGCGCCGTGACGATTCTGTCCGTTTTAAACTCGACACCTGCTGTCTGGGCTTGCTGTCTGCCTTTATGGCGCAGCTCCTCGCCCGATATACCATCCGGCCATCCAAGTATATTATGATAGCTTCGGCACAGCGTTGATCTTCCCACGCCCGCATCAATGACCAGTACACGGTGCACAGAGTAGCGTCCTAATTGTATAGCAGCCTGAAGGCCGGCAAATCCGCCTCCAACAATAATCGCATCATATCTCACAGGAATACCCTCATTTCTGTTCGTTATTATAAACTTATAATTAAACGAAGCAGAAATTTTTAAACTGGATATTGAAATAAAATGAAAATGATCCTGAAAACACAAAAAAGCCACCATCCGGAGATGATGACTTTCTGTTTGGAATGAGCCATGAAGGACTCGAACCTTCGACACCCTGATTAAAAGTCAGGTGCTCTACCAACTGAGCTAATGGCTCATAAAACTGGTGGAGGCTGATGGATTCGAACCACCGAACACGTACGTGAGCAGATTTACAGTCTGATGCGTTTGGCCACTTCGCTAAGCCTCCACGTTATGGTGGCGCGGGAGGGAATCGAACCCCCGACACAAGGATTTTCAGTCCTTTGCTCTACCGACTGAGCTACCGAGCCATATAACAAGCCAAAAATAAAATGGCGGAACCGACGGGATTCGAACCCGCGATCTCCTGCGTGACAGGCAGGCATGTTAGGCCAACTACACCACGGTTCCGCATTTGTAAAAAGAATGGTGCCGGCGAGAGGACTTGAACCCCCAACCTACTGATTACAAGTCAGTTGCTCTACCAGTTGAGCTACACCGGCACGGTGTAAAAGTGTACTATAGATAAAAATGGTGGAGGCTGAGGGGATCGAACCCCCGACCCTCTGCTTGTAAGGCAGATGCTCTCCCAGCTGAGCTAAGCCTCCGAAAATATGGTAGCGGCAGAGGGGATCGAACCCCCGACCTCACGGGTATGAACCGTACGCTCTAGCCAGCTGAGCTACGCCGCCACATTAATTGATTATGGATTTAGGAATGGCGGAGAGAGAGGGATTCGAACCCTCGCACCGCTTACGCAGTCTAACCCCTTAGCAGAGGGTCCCCTTATAGCCACTTGGGTATCTCTCCAAACGATCTGGTGCCATATAAATCCACACAGGAACTTGATTCCTGAAAACTGAATCCGAAACGAATCTGCGATTTAATATTGGATAAGCCCTCGACCGATTAGTATTGGTCAGCTCCATGCATTGCTGCACTTCCACCTCCAACCTATCTACCTCGTCGTCTTCAAGGGGTCTTACATACTGGGAAATCTCATCTTGAGGGGGGCTTCACGCTTAGATGCTTTCAGCGCTTATCCCGTCCGTACGTAGCTACCCAGCCATGCTCCTGGCGGAACA
>NZ_JARXXP010000003.1 GCF_029893965.1 Paenibacillus sp. PastM-3 | reverse complement strand
GTCTCCGGATTTTCACCGCTAAGGGGAATGAAAAAAATCTGGAGAGCACAGCGATTGGAACAACGGTCCGTTCGCGGAGCGTCCACCCAAGTGAATACGTACATCCTACTCCAAACCAAGGGCCGTCCCAAGTAGCCATTTCATGGCTTTTGGGACAGCCCCTTCGGCGGACGCTCCCGCTCCTCCAGTTCCAAAATCCGCTCCGTCCCTTCAATCCCCTTCGTCGGGAAGATCAAAAGCAGCACAAAAACACCCTTTGGAAGGGTGTTGGCCGAAAGCCAAGGGCAGCTGCGCTCTGCCCTTGGTCTTTATAGAATCAGCGAATCAGGAAGCAGCCATGTACTCAATCCCGATACTCTGCTAACGGACTCAGATGGACTCAGATGACCTTAATCGCGTTATTTTTCCATAGCTACAGTGGACTCCCGCGCCGCATGGGGCACATTATTGCACTAATCTTTGTGCCACCCGTTACCTTTAGTAACACAAAATTACTGGGGTTCAGTAATCTGTACCAGCACCAGCACCAGTACTCAGTCCAGCTACTCTGCTAACGGACTCAGATGACCTTATCTGCGGAATATTTGGCATAGTCACAATCTAACGGACACTAGCAACCTTATTTGGCACACTTCAGCCCAAAATGGGGCTCAGAGGACTAAATAACGGCATCTGTGTCCGTTAGGAGGACAGAAAAGTGAAAAGTCAGCAAATAACGGCATCTGTGTCCGTTAGAGGCTTCTGTCATTCAGTCAAGTCAGCGGCTGCGCAAGCTCCCAGATATGTCCTGACGGATCTGCAAAAACCAGGGTTCGCACGCCCCAAGGCCTGTCCAGCGGACCGTTCAGCAGCTCGGCTCCCTGTTGTGCCAGTTCCCGGGCTGCTGCATCTGCATCCTCTACCTGGATCGTAAACTGGAACCGTGAGCCGGATTCCGGGCCGGCAGGCTTGGCCGGCTGAATCAGTCCTGCTGCCTCGGAAATATTCAGCAGATTAATGCTCATATTACCAAAATTATATACTGCTGATACTTCGTCTTCGTATACTGCTGACAACCGGAATACATCCTTATAGAACCTTCTGGTCTTGTGCAGATCTTCCACAAACAGTGTAATTACATTGACGTTGAGCGCACCCAGATTCATTCATGTTACCACCCTTCGATAGTATCACAACCGCTTTGTTACTCTGCTATAATTTCAACGTTCGGCTCCAGCAGCACCTCGTCAATCTTTTCTGCATCCTTCTCATTAAACCGAAAGATCTCCAGCATCAGATCGCCGTCTTTACGGGTTTCCATAGTGAAGAACGGATAGGATATTTTGAGCAGAAACAGCTGGCCGGAAGCAGCATCCTTATAGAATTTCAGACCGTAATTAACGGCCCCCTTTGTGCCACTGGTTTGATCGGAGTCTATCTGCTCGATACCTTTAAAGTGCTGCGTACCTTCATCAGCCGCAAAAATCTCCCAGTAATTTGGTGCATACCCCACAGTGGTCAACCAGAGTTGAACAGTAAACCTGAATGTATTGCTGTTCTTATCATCCGTTACTTGGATATCGTAAGCGGGTTGTTCGGTCAGCTTGGTAACTGTAGCATCCGGTGAGCGGAGCAGTTCATATTCGTGCAATGTGTTCAACTCAGCGCTGCTGATAACTTTTGACCAAGGTTCCGGAAGCTCTGATACGTCATAGGTATAATGAACCTCCAGCGTTTTTACCGGTTTGAATGCCAGCCCGTCAGCTTCATACTCAATGACAGCACTTGTAAATTTCGTTTCAAAGTCAGCTACTACGTCCAAAAAATGAATGTCGTTGTTGCATTCATAAGGGATAATATTACCTTCAAAAGTGTCAACCCGGGTATACATCTCACCTTTCTGTCTATAAATATGCCCATAATATTGCCTGATCGAACCCTCCACCGTAATGACATAAAGTTCGTCTAAGCCATCCTTATCAATATCTATCAGGTAAGCAGAAACATATGAATCTTCAATGGAGGAAAATCCCTCAGAATCATTCACTAAAGTGATTTCACCCTGCTTTACACGGTCCTGCAGATGAATCTCAAACCTCTGTTCAGTAAAAAACAGATACTCCTCCCTCCGCTCGACGACCGAGTTCAAATAGTCCTCCCACGCTTCCTGACGCTGCCCGGGCGTTGAGACTGTAAAAGGTTCAGCACCCTGCGTCCCAGTAGGTTCTTGCGCTGACTCAGTCCGTCTAATATCAGACGAAGCAAGATCTGTCTTTGTATGGACCGGCATTCCCTCCCCTTCACTGCAAGATGCAGCAACAACACCAGCAATAAGAATAAAAACTAACCTTTGCGCGGCTTTCAAAATCCCCATAAACTCCAGCATCTCCTCTGACCGGATCATCTGGCCTTGCGTACAGCCCGAATCCTTCCAATGTATTATTTCTCGGTTCCAGCCTTTTCCACCTGCTCAAACCTCTAAGAAGTTAACCCTGCTGAACATTCTCTACCCGGACTTTCTCCATTCAAGCTTCAGCCGGACACCACCGCAACGGGTTCCCGGTTGTTACGCTTGTTACGGCATGCGGGAATATAGCAGCTTCCGGCTCCCTCAAACGCAGCTAAGCCGCACGGAATGCTCCGTACGGCTTAATCAATATGCCTATCTTACTTCCAGATCTCGTCTGCAATTTCCTTGATATACGCGAGCTTGTTCCACTGCTGCTCTTCAGTCAGGTGATTGCCCTCTTCCGTGGAAGCGAAGCCACATTGCGGGCTCAGGCAGATCCGGTTCAGGTCGACATACTGCTTGGCTTCCTCAATCCGCTTCAGAATATCTTCCTTGCTCTCAAGCTCGCCGAACTTGGAAGAGAACAGGCCCAGCACTACCTGCTGGTTCTCCTTCAGGAAGCGCAGCGGCTTGAAGTCTCCGGCACGGTCGGTGTCGAACTCCAGATAGTAGCCGGAGTAATTGTCGATGCCCAGCAGGGTCTGTACGATCGGCTCATAGCCTCCGCCTACACCGGCATAGGTCGATACATAGTTGCCGCGGCATACATGGGTCGTAACAACAAGGTCTTCCGGCAGGCCGGCTACAACGGCAGCATTCACCTGGGCCAGCTCGTTCGCGTAGTCAGCCACATTCACGCCGATCTGTTCCATGATCGCCACGAATTGCTCGTCGCATAGAGCACCCCAGGTGCAATCGTCGAACTGGATGCTGCGGCAGCCTGCATTATACAAATCAAGAACCGCACCCTTATAAGCTTTGACTGTGTCAGCCAGCAGCTCCTCGCGGTTCGGGTACAGCGCGTTTGTGCTTGCCTTATTTTCTGCACGGTCCAGCTCAAACAGGAACTGGGCAGCCGCCGGAACGGACTGGCGGGCAACGATGTCATCGCCGGCAATCCCTTTAAGGAAAGTATAATGGGCAACAAACGGATGGCTGCTGTAGCTGATTTTTCCGCTCAGGCGGGCCGTTTCCGGTCTGGACTGGGCTCCATTGAACTGGTAGCCCTGGTCTACAATCGTCCGCTCTACACCGTCAAAGCCCCAGAAGAAATCCAGATGCCACCAGGAGCGGCGGAATTCGCCGTCAGTCACGGCCTGGAGGCCTACTTCTTTTTGCTTTGCTACGAGCTTGACGACTTCAGCATCCTCAACTTCTTTCAGCCGGGCGGCGGTAATCTGACCGTTTTTATATTTTAACCGGGCATCCTTCAATGCAGCGGGACGCAGAAAGCTGCCAACAATATCACATCGGAATGGAGTAAGGGTACGTTTCAAAGGCTCTGTCTGTGTGCTCATCGGTCAATCTCCTCATCAGTTGAATTAATACAGCTACTATAGCATATCTGTTCAGCTGTACTGTTCTACTAATGATCTATCATCCGTTATAATGAATAGCTATACCCGTATTGCGCTGATTATCGGTCCGGATAAGGGCCTCAGGCGGGAATCGTAATCAGGAAGGTGGTTCCCCTGCCCTTTTCACTCTCAACCGCTATGTCCCCTTTGAGCTTGTCCACAGTGCTGTATACCATAAGCATTCCCAGGCCGGTTCCTTCCTCCTTGGTGGAGTAATACGGCTTGCCGAGCCGTGAAATTTCCTCTTTCGTCATGCCAACTCCGGTGTCCCGGATGCTGATTATAATATTCTGCTTATTTTCCGAGATCTGAATGGTCAGGGTGCCGCCTTCCTTCTCTTTCATGGCTTCTATGCCATTTTTGTAAAGGTTGATCAGGCACTGCTGAATCTGATTTTTGTCATAGCTGGTATTCAGTGTATTGGTGAAATGGAACTGAACGTCAACCTTGTGAATGGTGGCAAAGGGCATGATGATATTTTTGGTATACTCGGCTTCTTGCAGCATATTGGAGAACACCATATTCCCGGATTGCGGCTTGGCAAAAGAAAGATAATCACTGACAATCTTCTCCGCTCGGTTCAGCTCCTGCAGGGACAGCTCCACATAGCCCTTCTCCTCGGGCGTAATATTACCGGATTTGTTAAGCAGCTGCAGGAAGCCGCTCGTCACCGTAAGCGGATTTCTGATTTCATGTGACACACTGGCCGCCAGCTCACTGACGACATTCAGGCGCTCCGACTGGAGAATCCGGTCCCGGTTCCGGATATTGGTAATGATCTGCTCGATCAGAATCATAATAATGCTCATTACTCCGACATGGGTCGTCAAGGCATAGAACGTCAGGGTCCAGAACTGCCTGTCCAGCGTCCCTTTCATCACCCCGAGGATAATCAGATAGATGCCCATCGTCAGCGCCGCAATAAAGGTTGCCGACACAATCCGCCGGTTGGCGCTCTGTCTGATAAACCATTTGCTTAAAAACGGCACAATCAGCAGCACCGCTGTGGAAAACAGGAAGGACGGAATAATACCTGCCCCGCCGATATACAACCGGTATACATTTAGAATCAGATATAACGGAAGCACGTTCCTGTACCCGCCGAATAACGCCACAAGAATAAACGGCACATAGCGCAGATCATAAATAAAGCCCATCTCCAGCTTAATCGGCTTGGCAATGCACAGGATCATGGTGACTGCGGACATAAACACCAGCAGTTTGTTATTGTACCGGTTTGCTCTATTTTCAAAAAAGATAACAACAATCAACACCGGAAATAAAATGAACAGAAAATTCAATAGTAGGGTTTCAAACAAAGATCTAACGTCCTCTCAGATGTGCTCAAGCGCTCTTTATTTCTCTATTATAAGAAAATAACGGACATTTCCCTAGAGTAATTGCTGGAAATTATAGACTTCTGTTTAAAGAATGTGTTAATTCCCAGGGAACAGGGAGAAGAGATCATTATCCGGTGCCATGAGGAAGATGAGGAAATACGGGGTATGATACATAGGCTTCAGACCGACAGTCTCGTGCTGCTTGGTTACCAGAATGAACGCGTCCACCGGATCAGGATCAAGGACATCTATTATTTTGAAGCCGTAGACGGGAAGGTGTTCATTTACGCTGCGGGATTTTTTGATTATTTTCGCATCCGTCATCATCATCATTACTGTGTTAAGATCCATCTTTGATCCTGACGAAGCCTATGATCTGATTACCGTTTATATCATCATGGGATTCTCACTTTTCTGCACACTAACGGGGATTATTTTGTATACACCTGACGGGGTGAGCGAGCGGAATATGCGTATCAGAGTCATCGTCCATTTTGCCGCGCTGGAGGTCATTTTAGTCTCCCTGGCAGCTGTGACCGGGATGGTGAAGGGCTTCCTGCCTACAGCCCTTTTGGTGGTGCAGATTGCCGCAGTTTACGGGATCGTCCGGCTGTTATCCTGGCAGGAGGATAAAAAAGAAGCGGAGCAGATTAACGAGAAACTCCGTCTGCTGAAGATGGATAACCGGCAGGATGGATAGGCTATTAAGGTTATTTTTGCAGCTTATTGGCCTGTAGCTACAGCTTATTCATTATCTATATACTTCCCTCCGGCGGTTTCATAAGATGAAGCCATCCTCAACACTACATGCCGGAAAGGAATTACAAGAAGATGGAACAAGTATTATTCGGGATTGTACTTATGGTTGAAGTTGCTTTGGCTGTATATTGTCTGGTTACGAAGCAGCGGCACAGGAAAGTAAAGAGCCTGGTCAGAGTTGCTGTGTTTATCGTGTTTGTAATGCTCACCCTGTTGCCTGGGATTGAATGGAGCTTCAGCTGGATTTTTTGCGCAAGTATGCTGCTTCTTTTGGCTGTGACAGGCATGTTGCAGCTGATCCGGCAGCCCAAAGCAAATCCCCGTGTGTTCAAACGCTCAGCCATTGTCGCAAAAGCAATCCTTATGCTCATTGTGCTGACGTTGGCTTTTGCACCTGTACTGCTTTTGAAGCTGCGCACCGATGATATGAATTTGGTGATAGATTCGGTTGTGGAGAACGCTACAAAAGGCAACGGCCCTGCTGTCTATCAGCTTATTGATCCGGCCAAAATCGGAGTGTTCGGCCACTCGATGGGCGGCGCAGCCTGTGTCTGGCTCGGGCGGGAGCGCGATGGCATCGGTGCCGTTCTCAATCTGGACGCCCCGTTGTTCAGCGAGCTTCGTTATGACCCGGAGACGGGGGATTTTACCGCGGCTAATGAAGCCTATAACATCCCGCTGCTCAATATTTACTCCGACGATGTATGGAAGCAGCTCGGGCAGAACTCCGCGTATGCTGCCAATCAGACGGCGGGGGCAAACTTTCGCTGAAGTGTACAACGTTCATTTCAACGGCGCCAAGCATTTGAGCCTAACCGATCTTCCGCTGTACTCCCCCTTCCTTACCTACCTGCTGCAGGGCGGAAAAGCGGACATTGATAAATACTACTGCATCGAGAGCATGAATCGGCTGGTGCTGCAGTTTTTTGATTATACGTTGAAGGGATTAGGCGATTTCTCTCCGATAGAGATGTATTGAATGGTGTAGTAGCAGACCCTCTTTGGGATGGGAATTGGCTTCCTCAGAGTGGTCTTTGATCCTGTGCCAAGGCTCCTTATTGTCCTCCCCGCCTCTGAGTGCATCATCGATGGATGAACGGATAATTCAGCTTCAATCCATACATGACGGTTCAAATAGTCGACGGCTATCTCCTCCACAAACTTAATTTTATCCTTACTTCTTCTTTATTTACTAAGTGATTTCTGAATTTTCGAAAGTCCCAAAAATATAAGCAAGGTTGTTCCTGCGAATATTGGCATTGATGAAGCAAATAACAAAACTGCAATTATAAATAGCAGAATTCTAATAACCTTAATTGCAAGCAACATACGAAAACTCCTTTAATGTTTGTTTAAGACCTATTTCTTTGATAATTCTAGAGTGCTTACCGTTAACACAGGCTAACTTCCCGGCAGCACAAAGGCCCATCCCCGGATGGACCTTTCTTGTTTAAATGCTCTTATTATCCCTGATAATCCCTTTTGGATTCCAGCTCGGCCAGAATATCTTTATCTTCCGCGTTGTCCCGGGTCACCTTCTGCACGCCGATCGCACTATACGAGATTAGCAGGATAACAGCGATGTAGTACCCTTTTACATTTAACTCAAATGGAGCATTATAAAGGCCAATAAAGAACATGCCGTAACCTATCACTAGCCCTGCAATGGCCATACCGGTAAAAGCGGCCGTATTTCTCATCCGGTGCTTCGGATTCTCAAGGCGGATTTCTCTATCTTCCGTATTGTCCCGGACGACCTTCTGCATAACGATGCAGCTGATCGTAATCAGCACCATGCACAGAATATAATACCCCTTCACATTCAGCTCCCAAGTGTCGTTGTAGACACCCAGACAGAATAAGAAAAGTCCGGCTGCCAAGGCAAAATAAGAGGCCAACGTGAAGGCAGTCGTGTTACGCTTGCGGTACGTTTGATTCATCTGCTGATTTCTCCCCCCACTGCAATATGGAATGCACTATTCCACCTCCACTATACCCTGAAAGTTCGGTAAAATTCTACCATAATTTACTTATCTCCCGCTCAATCTGGGGGGCACCCGTGTTAACGATAAATTTTGCTGAATTGAGAAGTATAATCGGATTCTCTGAAGGTTAATTCCGGAATTTCATCCAACCAATCCACCGTAGTTCCAATAGGGTCATCGCCCGTCAACATATCCTCTCTGCTGCTCATATCAATACCAAGCTTTTTCCAGACGACCCTGCTTCCCGTCCGGACTACATGTGCAACCACCACCGTACAGCTCAAATCACAATCGTCCGGGCACATTAGGATCGGCATCACAAAATCTTTACTGGTGCACTTGTACCTTGATAAAATAAACTCTCTCTCCCCTGGAACATCAAGCCAGTCCGGCATCACCGGAACTAACCCTTCAAGATGGTATAAGGGATAATGTCTATGCAGAAGTGCATCAAGAGAAACGCCGTCTACCATGATGATGTGATGCTCAGCTTTACAATAAATACTCTGCCCAAGGATCACTTCTATGTTGTTTAGTGCAAGCGAGTCTCCCATTAACTGTATTTTTTGTCCAGTCATTTTGTCTCGCTCCCCTTTAAAATAATTTATGATCAATATACCGTATGGCCAGCTCTGTATGATATTTTGCCAGATTCCTTGAAAATTCCTGATCAGGATATCCGCGGTGCAGCAGCTTCAGCCCGGCCGAGATTAAGGCGATATGATGATGGAACCGGTAAAACCGCATTCTGTCAGGATCAAGAGAATCGTTCTGCAAATAGCGGTAATACTCGCCGAATCTGAATTCCAGAAAGCTGTGCTCATGCTCGATATCAAAAAAACGAACGCCCTCAATATCAATCAGGTAAGGCTCCAGCTTCTCATTCACCAGCAGATGGTCGGGGCCGAGTTCATCATGGATCAGCCCGTATTCTGACCTTGGTCCGATCCTGTCTGCAAGCTCATTCAGTTTATCGAGCAGCTTCTCTTTATTAGTGTTAATGAGGTCGATATGCTGCACTGCGTAAGCCAACTGAAGCTTCGCATTTTCCAGCAGCTGCAGATAACATTGATCCATATTGGGCTCGTTGTAATGCTGCTCCGGTGCGCCAAAAGTGTTTCTTTTAATACTGTGCATTGCGCTAACCAGAGTCCCGATCTGCTGCAAAACATGCTCCTTAACTGCTGGATTCGGATGGCTGAAATAGGCTTCAGCTTTTTGCCCGTCTATATACTCAACCAGCGCGTAATCAAACTTATAGTCCGTTCTGTCATTATTCAAATCGTAAAGCGCCGGCGTGCGGATGGAATGTTCCTTCAAAAACCTGTTGCTGGCTGCAAACAAGCCGCTGCCGTAAGAACCTGCATTGATATTATTTTGCTCTATTTCCTGTTGAAAAAAATTCATGGCCAGATCCCAAACATACAGTACACAGCTGAATCCATTCGTGCAGTCTACCTTATAAACTACCTTTTGGGCACCGCCATGCATTCTGGGTACACTCGAAATTAAATAAGAGCTTCCAAACACCTTACTCATATATTTCTGCAATGCATCAGGGTCAAGGTGGCAGCTAAGGTTAACGTTCATTGAACAACACTCCTGATCATCTGTATTGCCGGCTACCTCACTGTATAATAATCCCTGGAAAAAATATAGACTGTTTCTTTCCGTTCTGCTATGATGTTGAATAAGGTCTTGAAAAAAATAGCGATACGCAGCAGCCCTCGATTTAAGTCGAGCGGCTGCTTTTTTGTTGCTGCTTGGGTGCTGGAAATGGCACAGATAACAGAGTCGCCCCCCTTGCCCACGTATATCCTTTTCTTACCTTTTGCATGCTCTTCGCCGCATGTCCTTCGCCCTTCGCATGTCCTTGGTCTGTCTTTGGCATGTCCTATGCACTTTGCATGTCTCCGTACGCCCTTCGTATACCCCCGTATCCCTTTTATACGCCCTCCGCATGTCCTTCACATCCCCTTTGCGTCCATTTCGTATGATCTCCGCATCTCCTTACCCGGCTAACGGACTCAGATGACCTTATCTGCTGCAAAATCCCAAGTATCACATTCTAACGGACACCAGCGCCGTTATTTGGCCAATTCAGCCTCAAAATAACCTGTCATGGGCGAAATAAGGTCATCTCGGTCCGTTAGCTCCCACAAGAGCGCCGTTTAGCGAAAATAACGGCTGTGGAGTCCGTTAGCGTCTAGGGCGATGACTGGTGGCCTGTACAAAGTTTTTGGCTTGTGATATGCCGTGGATTCCACTACTACCTGGATTGGTGGACTCACTTGGGTTTGCACTGATGCTAAGGTTGGTGCGGCCAGTCGAGGTTACACTTCTGCAGTTGCTGGGTTACGCCGGGGGTACACTACTATTGCAGTTGGTGGGTTAAGCCGGAGGTTACACTACTATTGCAGTTGGCGGGTTAAGCCGGAGGTTACACTACTATTGCAGTTGGCGGGTTAAGCCGGAGGTTACACTACTATTGCAGTTGGCGGGTTAAGCCGGGGGTTACACTACTATTGCAGTTGAGAATGCTGAGCCGGGCTTTGCACAGAAGCTGGCTGGGCTTTTTGGCTTTTGGTCTTCTGGGCTTTTGTTTTTTCTTGGCGTTTTGTTTCGGAGCGAAGCAATCGAAACACAAAAAAAGCGTTTGCTATTCAGTGCTAGCAAACGCTTTTTGCTGCTTCTCCCCACCTTGGCGAGGTAATGGGAGTAACGGAGGGAAAGTGTTAAGCTGGAGGAGCGGAGCGTCCGCCTGAAAGCTTTCCGCAGGAAAGCTCACTTCGGAAGCATTAGCTATGTTTGGATTTCTAACGCGATTAGCGGTTCAAATCAGGAAATCCAAACATAACAGCGGCCGGAAGCCCAAAGCTTTCCCGGAGTTACGCCCGAGCGGGGTGACGGGAGTGACGCCCAGACACCGAGACTCCCAAGCCTACTTCTTCGACGAGTACTTCCGCATATCAAACGATACCGCAGCGATGATGATAAGGCCTTTGATGATCAATTGATAATAAGGGCTGATGCCGATGAAGGTCAGACCGTAGTTAATGAGGGTGAAGATGATAACCCCGACGAGTACACCCGGAACCGTACCGATACCGCCTGTAGTGGATACGCCGCCGACTACGCAGGCTGCGATGGCGTCAAGCTCGTACATGTTACCATAGTTGTTCGTAGCGCCGCCTGTTCTTGCAGCTTCGAGTACACCGGCAAGACCGTACAGGGCACCGGCGATAGCGTAGATGTAGATCAGGTTCTTGGATACGTTGATACCGGAAACCTTGGCAGCCTGCATGTTGCCGCCGATGGCGTACATATTTTTACCGAGTTTCGTTTTGTTAAACAGCACCCAGACAATGGCTGCGACGGCAATCGCTATAATGACAATGTAAGGTATGGAATACTGGCCGCTGCCGATAAAGCCGGAGCCGATCTTGGTGAAATCCTCACGAAGTCCGCCGATTGGCTGCGACTGGTTCGGGTCCATATCGAAGTACAGGGAGTTTACGCCGTATACGATCAGCATCGTACCCAGTGTGGCAATGAACGGCGGAACATTGAGCTTGGAAACGACGAGACCGTTGACCAAACCGCAGAGAAGACCGGCCACGATAGCGATAGCGATAGGAAGCAGAACATGCACCTGCGGCAGATCCGGGAAGAACCGGCGGGAATAATCCGGAATTTGCAGCATCGATGCCGAGATAACAGCGGTGAAGCCGACTACGCGGCCTGCCGACAAGTCGGTACCTGCAGTAATGAGGATGAAGGCCACCCCGAGGGCAATAATGACACGTGTTGAAGATTGAATCAGTACGTCACGTAAAGTGTTAACCGACATAAAGCTTGGTTCGTATACGATAATCCCCAGGATTAGAATGACCAGTACGATATAGATCGCATTCTGGGTGATAAAGGATTGTGCTTTTTTAACATCCATGAGTAGTGTTCCTCCTTAAGTGTTACGCGAAGTTTTGCGATTCTGTTGTGAGCTGAACCAGCTGTGCATGAAGCACATCCGACTTCGACGTTAGGGTTGTGCTCCTATCCTAGTGCTGAGCGGCGAGACGCATAACTTCGGTTTCCGTAGCCTGGTCGCCTTCTAGTATTCCTGTAAGCCGTCCTTCGGACATGACCATTACACGGTCTGACATGCCCAGCAGCTCCGGCATTTCAGAGGAGATCATGATGATGCTCTTGCCCTGCTTCGCCAGGTCGGCGATGATGGAATAGATTTCGAACTTTGCCCCTACGTCGATCCCGCGGGTCGGCTCATCGAGCAGCAGAACTTCAGGCTCGGTCAGCAGCCATCTGGCCAGCAGCACCTTTTGCTGATTACCGCCGGAGAGGTTCATGATCTGTACCTTGGTGGTCGGTGTCTTGGTGCGGAGCTTCTCGATCATCCGGTCAACTTCAACCTTTTTCTTCTTGCCGTCGAGCAGAAGGTATGGCTTCTGGTAACGGTCCAGATTGGCAATCGCACCGTTCTCATGAACAGATAGCACCGGGAAAATACCGGTTACGCGGCGTTCCTCGGTCAGCAGCGCGAGCCCGTGTTTCTTGGCATCCTGCGGAGATTTGATGTTTACCTTCTTACCGTCAATGGAGATACTGCCGGATTGAATCGCCCGCAGTCCAAACAGAGCTTCAACAACCTCGGTGCGCTGTGCACCTACGAGTCCGCCTACGCCGAGAATTTCACCCCGGCGGAGTGTGAAGGAGACATCCTTAAATGATCTTGGCTCCGGAGAGGTCAGTCCTTCTACCTTCAGATACACTTCGCCGGGTACATTGCTGCGTTCCGGGAAGCGGTTCGTCAGGTCACGACCCACCATTCTGGAGATAATCAGGTCGGTAGTGAGCTCTGCAGACGGCCAGGTACCGATCTTTTTACCGTCACGCATAATGGTTACTTCATCAGAGATTTCAAGAATTTCTTCCATCTTGTGAGATATATAGATAATAGCTACGCCTCTTTTTTGCAGGTCCCGGATAATCCGGAACAAATGCTCTACTTCCACGCTTGTCAGGGAAGAGGTCGGCTCATCCATTACGATAACGCGGGAATGAAAAGAAACGGCCTTCGCGATTTCAATGGATTGGATTTTGGATACAGACAGCTTGCCTACCAAGGTTTCGGGATTCAGATCAATGTCCAGATCCTTGAACAGACTTTCCGTATCCGCATACATTTTTTTGTGGTCAATGAATTGAATCGGCCCGATTCCCTTAGTCGGAAAACGTCCCAGCCAGATGTTCTCCATCACGCTCCGGAACGGTACCGGATGAAGCTCCTGGTGAATCATTGAAATCCCGTGCCCGAGGGCATCGTTGGAGTTGGTAATATTGGCTTTTACGCCATCCAGAAAGATCTCACCGGCGTCCGGTGAATAAATTCCAAAGAGACATTTCATCAGTGTGGACTTTCCTGCCCCGTTTTCGCCCATGAGTGCATGAACCGAACCCGGTCTAACCTTGAGGCTAACTCCATCCAGCGCCTTAACGCCGGGGAATTCTTTTGTAATATTGTTCATTTCCAGCAAAAACTCAGCATTAGCCATGTTGTTACGCCCCCTACGCTTTTTTCTTTTTCCATGAGAGGCACAGCGGTTCCATCCTGTTCCCTACCCTTAAGGAATCCGGGGAGCGGGCGGGCCCGCTCCCCGGTTATCATTTTTATCTGCCTGTTCTGTTTATGCCAGGAGCTCTTATTGAGCGTCAGCTACGTTGTCTTTGGTAATCTTTTTGTAGGAGATCCATACATATTGGTTGTCAGTGATATCAAAGCCAACGTTGTCTTTAGTCGGAGTTTCACCTTTAGCAAGCAGTGCTGCAACCGTGATTGCCGCCTTACCCTGGTTGTTCGCATCGTTCAGAACGGTTCCGAGCATCGTTCCGTCCTGCAGAGCCTGAACAGCTGGTGCAGTAGCGTCAACACCTACTACCGGCATGTATTTGTCGCCAGTGAAGTAGCCTTGCGCTTTCAGAGCTTCAATTGCGCCTAGTGCCATGTCATCATTGTTAGCCAGAACTGCTTCGATCTTGTCACCGTGGGAACCTAGGAAGGCAGCCATTTTTTCCTGTCCTTTTACGCGGTCCCACATTGCAGTATCTTCAGCCAGCTTCTCAACCTTGATGCCGGCATCTTCGATAGCCTGGATGGAGTAAGTCGTGCGCAGCTCGGCATCCTGGTGTCCCGGTTCGCCTTTGAGCATTACGTACTGGAGCACGCCGTCGCCGTTTTTGTCAGCTTCAGGATGTGCCTTCCAGTAGTCAACGATCAGCTGGCCGGACATGGTGCCGGACTCTTCTGCTTTTGCACCTACATAGTAGACTTTATCCCATTTCTTCATATCTTCCGGAAGCGGTTCGCGGTTCAGGAAGACTACCGGAATGTCAGCCGCTTTAGCTTTGTCAATGATAACGCCGGCAGCCGTGCGGTCAACCGGGTTGATCAGCATGCCGTCATATTTTTTGGTAACGAACAGGTCAACCTTGTCGTTCTGGGTCGGCTGCGAGTTTTGGCTGTCTACGATGTCTACGGTTGCAATGCCTTTAGCTGCTGCATCGATTGCGTTACGTACACCGGTCATGAAAGTATCATCAAATTTGTAAATCGCTACACCGACTTTAGGCGTTTCGCCGCTGCCGGAATTCGCTGTGTCCGCTGTCGCGTTGCCGGCCGGAGCATTTGTTGCAGCTGTATTAGCAGAGTTGTTGTTATTGCCGCCGCAGCCTGCCAGAGCTGCACCCAGTAATGCACTAGCAAGTAAAACGGAAGTGAGTTTTTTCATAATTTAATGACCTCCTGGTGATGTTTCTTTATTAGTGTGTCCGTGTCTCAGGCACATCCTTATTATGCCCCACATGAAAACGGTTGCGAATATAAAATACTACTGTCTTTTATAAAAATTCTAATATCATAAAAATCCTACTTTACGAACGGAAACAGCAGCTTCTGATTCTCCGGATACAGCATATTATCCAGATCAATCAGCTTCGTCCCGGTATCCACTCGCTCCGGCACGTCCATCCCCTGCACCGCTTCCAGCGCATATTTCACTGCCAGGTAGCCGTTGCTGAACGGATTCTGGATGACAGTCGCCTGAACGGTGCCGTTCTGCAGCAGCTCCAGCATGGATGGTGAGCTGTCAAAAGCGACCATTCTGATAATATTATCAAGTCCCATGCTCTGAATTACGTTGCCTGCCCCCTGCGAGGCCGTCTCGTTGAGTGTAGCGATCCCCCGCAGTCCCGGATGGTTCTTCAGCATTTGCCGGGTCAAGTCTTCAGCTTCGGTGGTACTCGAGGTGGTATATGAAATCTGCACCACATGAATGTTCGGATAACGGGCGGCATAGTTCAGAAAACCCTTTTCCCGCTCATCCGCATCTCGGGCGCCGTAATCAATCGAGCCGCTCTCATGCTCCCCGTTCAGGGGGGCGCTGGTAAAATTAAGAATACCGATTTCCCCTGTGCCGTTCAGCAAATTAATCAGACGCTCGGCAGATTTCTGGCCGGCCTCATAGCCGTTGGAGCCGACATAGGACCGTACCTTTGTAGAGCCGACCTCGGCATCAACCGAAATAACCGGGATTTTGGAATAAGCCGCCTGGTCGACAACCTGAGCGAGCCCCATATAGCTGCTGGCCGCCAGTATAATAGCGTCTGCGTGCTGGCTGATCGAATCCTCCACCATGGCAACCTGCTCCTCAATCATGCTCTCGGAATCCGGTGCTTTGAACGTCAGATTTACATTGAACTCTTTGGCAGCTGCTTCTGCACCAAGCTTGACCGTATTCCAGTAATCCCCCTTGTTCATCTTGACGATCATATGGATATTTTGGGTGTTTTTGGTATTGATATAGACAGGTGACGTATTAAAGCAGGAGGTAACCGATAACCAGACCAGCCCGCACATCAGCAGCGTCAGCATTAGACGTATGATCTTCATAAAGGCTCCTCCCCCTCTATACTCTCTGAGTTCGCACTGCTGCTAACTGCCGGAAAAACAATCGTTACTGTTGTCCCCTCTTCCAGCTCACTTTCAAAAGCAAGCCCGAATTCGCGCCCGTAATAGAGTCCGATTCTTTCGTTGACATTGCGTACCCCGACACCGGAGCCGCTACCGCTTTTTCCGCCGCCGCTCAGGATCGTATTCAGCGTCTCTTTGGACATGCCTATCCCGTTATCGCTGATTTTGATAATAATAAGATCATCCTGCAGTTCCGCAGTAATCCGCACCAGCCCCTCATCGGGCGACATTTCAATGCCGTGATATAGCGCGTTCTCTACTATCGGCTGCAGAATCAGCTTAATCGTCTGAAACGGCAATACTTCCTCCTGAGCCCTGATTTCGAACCGGAATTTATTTTTGAACCGGAAGCTCTGGATCACCAGATAATGGCGGATATGATCGAGCTCCTCTTGAACGGTAATGATGTTGTTTCCTTTACTTAGACTGATCCGGAAAAACTTCGATAGCGACTGGATCATCGTGATGACCTCGTCATTTTTGCCGCGTTCGGCCAGACGGACAACTGAGTTGAGCGTATTGTACAAAAAATGAGGGTTAATCTGCGACTGCAGCACCTCCAGCTCACCCTTGCGCTTCGTTTCCTGCTCGTAGATGATCTGGTCCATCAGCTGGCGGATCCGCTGCAGCATCAG
Source organism: Paenibacillus sp. PastM-3 (assembly GCF_029893965.1). Classification (GTDB taxonomy): domain Bacteria; phylum Bacillota; class Bacilli; order Paenibacillales; family Paenibacillaceae; genus Paenibacillus_AQ. The sequence continues at coordinate 463,587 of NZ_JARXXP010000003.1, read as the reverse complement.
GTTGAAGCGCTTGGACAGCTGTTCCACCTCATAAGCGCCGCTCACATTGATCGGAGTATTAAGATCCCCGTCACCCACCTGCTTGACTGTTCGCTCCAGCTTGCGGATGGGGCTGGCAATCAGCCAGGAGAGAAGGACGGACACCGCGATAACACACAGGATGACTGCGGCCAGAAACCAGATCAGGAACTGGTTCAGGTCGCGTTTTGTCGTTACAATCTCATCGTAATAGGCGACGCCGACGATTTTCCAGCCCGTCTCTTTCACCGTCCGGACGGTAATAAACCGCTTCTCCCCGGTTGACTCATCGAGGTAGCTCCGGTATGCATACTCAAGCACCGGCTCCACATTCTCATACTTCAGGCCGGCGTAAATCAGCTGCTGCTGCGGATGGTAGACGATATTGCCCAGCGGGTCGAGAATATAAGCATATCCGCGCTTGCCGAGCTTAACCTGACGGCTGAGCTGATCAATTGTCCGGAAGTTAAAATCAATCAGCAGAATGCCTGACTTCAGTTCCCCGTCCTGCTTGTACTGGATCATTTTACTGATGGACACTACCCAGGTATATTTCCCCTTGAACAAATTCTGGATATGCGGTGCGGAGTAGGAGATGTCCGGCGTTTTCTGGGCGCTGGTGAACCAGCTCTGGCTATGCAGCTGCGTATTCAGCCGCATGCTTTGTCCAGGTGTACCGACGACATACTGCCCCTGAGGGGTAAAGACAGCCACAGAAACCAGATCCTCGCGGCTGCTCATCAAGGTATCCATCCGTTCATAGAGCAGCGGCGAGTCTATGGATGCACTTGATGTAATCTGCTTCTCCGCCGTATCAAAAATATTGCTCATTCCCTTGACATACAGCTCCAGGTTGTAATTAACCTGTTCGATAATCTGCTGCATATTCAGGTTGGCGTTCTCCTCTGCGGTTTTGGCAAATTTGTTGTACAGCATAAAAGCGACAATGACTGCTACAAGAACAGCCACTGCCGTAAAGGAGATGGTAATAATCAGCTGGATGCTCCGCAGCTTGGCAGAGAGGCGCATCCGGCCGCGCTGGCCGGGCTGCGGACGCAGTGGGAAGAAATCCCCCTTGCTTTTGTTCATCACTTATCCTCCCCTGGAGCTGTTCTTATACTCTTTGGGCGACTGCCCGTATTTTTTGCGGAAACAGAAGCTGAAATAATTCGGGTCGGAGAAGCCGATCTTTTCCGCTATTTCAAACGCCTTAAGCTCTGTGGAACGTAGCAGCTCCTTGGCCGCCTCCAAACGGATCTGCAGCAGATAGCTGACAAAGGTCATCTTCATCTCTTTTTTAAAAATACTGCTGAAATAACCTGTGCTGATATGCAGATGCTGGCAGACCCGGCCGATGGAGATGTCGGACTCCTCATAGTGGCTGCGGATATAATCCTTGGCCTGATCAATCAGCTGCTTATAGCTGGACTGGCGTTCAGAGGCGATCGTGTCCATCAGCCTGGTGCTGATACTGATAATCCACTGCTTCGCTTCGCCCATATTATTGAATTTATTCATTTCGGACAGGGTGGAAATGCCGGAACCGATGAAACCCGCAGCTTCTGTTCCCGACTCTTTGGCTACACGCAGGATGGACGTTATAATCTCCAGCAGAAAAATCTGATAATCCTGTGTGGACACATGCGCGGTATCCAGTCCGCCGAACAGTTCGTCCACAACTTCCTTCAGCTCCTGCACCGTTCCCAGCTTGATCGTACGGATCAGGGACTGCTGGGTCAGTTCATCAAACGCCAGCAGCTGATTGGACCTGGACTCGACATCCTCGATCCAGATCACTCTATTATTTCCCAGAATGAGCCGGTAATCCAGTGCCTGCATCGCATCAGCAAAGGAATTGAACAGCATGCCCGCCGACTGGCAGACCGTTCCGGCCCCGGCAGTCACCGTCAGCTTGAGAAAGCGCTGCACGTTCTGGCGGATTTCTTCAAGAACTGTCAACGTATTGCCGGTAATCTCCGCTTCTTCTGCCGCTTGACTGACAGACAGCAGCACGACATCATCACGGTGAATGAATACTTTGCCGAATCCATACTTCTGGCATATTTCCTCGGCAATATTCAGGATGGCAAACAGCTGCAGGTTATGATCCCCCGTATCGCGCAGCGACACATGTCTGCTTACCCCCGTCCCCTGATCTTCTCCGGTATGGATATAGTCAATGCTGATGACCGAAGCCTGAAATTGCCTGCCGGCAAGGTCTATGCTGTATTCCGTGCTTTTGTCGCTGATCTCCTTCAGCGGCAGACGGCGGGACACCAGCGAGGAGAGGAACTGCTCCCGGAGCACCGGCAGGCTTTTGCGGTAATGCTCGGTCAATACATACACATTCTCCTTCTCGGCGATCTCCGCTTCAATAGCAGCTCTTACCTTAAGCAGAACATCAATCAGCTCCTGGGATGAGAACGGTTTCAGAATGTATTCGTCAATCTGCAGCTTGATTGCTTTCTGGGCGTACTCAAACTCATCATAACCAGTCAGAATGATGATCTTTGTATTGGGATGGCGGCTGCGGATCCATTCGGCCAGCTGGAGCCCGTTCATGAACGGCATCTGGATATCCGTTACGACCACATCCGGCAGCAGCCGGTCAATGGCATCCGCCGCTTCCCGCCCATTCTCCGCCTGGTCCACCACTTCAAAGCCGTATTGCGCCCAGTCAATCTGGGCAATTATCCCTTCCCGCACATCTTCTTCGTCTTCGGCAAGAATCAGTTTATACATGCTTCATCCCTCTTTGGATTAATAATATGGTTCTATGGAATAGCGGAAATGAGTCCAGGGCTGTCCGGATCTCTCTAAGGGTAAAAAAAACCCCCGGCTGTTTCACTGCCCTCTGTTTCTGTTTAAAACAAATAAGTCTGCAAAACTGGCAGGCATTTCACTATAATATTAGTCTGCCAGTTTGGCAAGGGTCAACATGAAGAATTTTTCGCGGGGACACACTCCCGGATAATGCCGGAACGATCAGATAATTGAACAAAAAAAACCATCCCGTTAGCTCCGGGATGGGGATGATTGCACGTATAAGATTTACAGCAGGGCTTTGCTGAAGCGGTAGCCTGCGCTTTTCTCGAATCCGATATGACGGTAAAAAGCGTGCGCAGGTGCGCGCTCCACACGGTTACCGCTTCTCAGGAACAGCTGGCAACAGCCTTTCTGGCGGGCCCATTCTTCAGCTGCAGCGACCAGTCTTTTGCCAAGACCTTGTCCTCTGAGCTCCTCTGATACGATCAGCGCGGTAATTTCCGTAATGCAGTCTGCCTGCTTATAATAGGATTTAACCTGATGAAGATCAATCATTCCCACAACTTCATTATCCAGCTCAGCAACCATTGTGCAATGGAACGGATCATGCTCCATGCCTTCCATTCTCTCTTTCATCACGCTAAGCGTTGTCGGATAGCCGAATTCACGCAAAAGGGCTGTAACTCTCTCCAGATCACTTGCACCCCATTTGCGAATTTGCAGTACCTGCTCCTGAGTACTACTGTTCATCCTCATATACCTCCACTTTTAGCATAGACGCCGCCCTATTAGCTGCCGTCCGCGCGATATTCACATCTTCCGCCGCACTTAAGGCTACTGCCATCCGCCGTCCAGGACGGATTTCAGGTTTGCCGAATACCCTTACCTGTGTGCGCGGCAGTGCCAGCGCCTCACCGATACCGGAGATTGTAAAGGCTTGTCCTTCAGCCTCCGCCTTCAGGGTAGCCGATGCCCCCGGTGTCATTAACGTCACCGAGTCCAGCGGAAATCCAAGAATGGCTCTGACATGCAGAGCAAATTCCGATAAATCCTGTGTAATCATTGTAACCATGCCGGTATCATGCGGTCTTGGAGATACTTCGCTGAATAATACTCCCTGCTCCGTAAGAAACAGCTCAACTCCAAAAATCCCCAGTCCGCCAAGCTGATCGGTAACTGTACGGGCAATGGACTGTGCTTCCGCCAGCTGCTCAGGGCTCATCTGATGCGGCTGCCAGGATTCAACATAATCCCCGTCCTTCTGGATATGGCCGATAGGCGGGCAGAATACAGTGCCGCTTACCGTCCGGACCGTTAGCAGGGTAATTTCACTCTCAAACGTAACGAACCCTTCGACGATGACGCGTGTCCCTTTGGCACGGGCGCCTTCAAGTGCAATATTCCAGCTGCTCTCGGCATCCTCAGGCTGTCTGCAGATGCTCTGCCCTTTGCCGGACGAGCTCATGATCGGCTTAATCACACAAGGTGTGCCAAGCTCCTCAAGCGCTGCACGCAGCTCCTCCAGACTGTCTGCGAACCGGTATGGCGCGGTCGGCAGGCCAAGCTCCTCGGCTGCCAGCCGGCGGATGCCTTCACGGTCCATCGTAAGCCGGGCTGCACGGGCTGTAGGGACGACATTAAAGCCTTCCGCCTCCAGCTCAAGCAAGGCGTGTGTGGCAATGGCTTCAATCTCCGGCACGATAAGATCCGGCTTCTCCTTACGGATCAATGCTTGGAGTGCCTCTGCGTCGAGCATATCAATGACATAAGAACGATGAGCAACGCCCATCGCAGGGGCATCCGGATAACGGTCTACTGCTACGGTCTCTACGCCAAGGCGCTGAGCTTCGATAATGACTTCCTTGCCCAATTCTCCGCTGCCCAGGAGCAGCAGCTTACGGCTTTGGGCTGAAAAAGGAGCTCCCCACATTGTCGATTCCAACCTCTTTCGCAAATTTAACTGCTGATTTTCAAGGTTTCTGTAAACGGACAGCAGTTTCAATGTAAATTTCCAGGCTTCTTTATTTTCTTCCATCAGCGGTTAATTTGCAAGTGTTCTTCGACATTTTCCTACAAACTTCACAGATCATTGTTGAGAAGTTCTCCGAAAGACTGTTCCAGCCGGTGCAGCTGTGCGGCAATTCCACTCCAGTGCTCCGCTGAATCACCCCCTCTCAGCAGCTCTGACATCGCTTCCTCCCGTTCCTGCAAGGCTTCCTGCAGCGTGGATGCAGCACGGCCTAATTCCGAGTTCAGGGCATCAGCATAGAAGTCCAGCAACAGCTTCTGTTCCGCTTCAGCCGCCCTGGTGACAGCCTCTTTGAGCAGCGGCTCTGCTTCCGCACGCAGCTCTGAACGGCCCGGGCCTTCAAAGAAATGGCGCGGTGATTTGAACCGGCTCCAGAAGGCCGGCCAGTCCAGCGGGCTCAGCCGGGCCTCCAGCTTCTCCGGCGCAGCCCAGTGCTCCTGCCCGCTCTCCAGCAGACCCCGGACGGATAAAGCCAGTTCCTCTGCCGCTGCCAGGGTAGCCTGGCCGGCAAGCCGCCTCCCGGCTGCCTCCAGCCGTAAGGTCGTGGCCCACAGCTCCTGCTCCAGCTCCCGCTGCAGTGTACGTTCCAGCTCCCGCCCGCAGGCGGTAAAGATCTCCTTCAAATTACGCGCATCCTCACGCAGCAGGGAAGGATGAAAGGATTCCTGAAAGAACCGTCCCAGCGCGAAGCTGATCCGCTGGCCGACATGATAGATCAGCTCTGCACCTTCGCGCCGCAGATCACTGGCCGGCCGTTCTTCCGCCGCCAGCAGGGCAAGCCGCCTGCCGGCAGCTTCTTTACGGGCCTGGAGCTCCTGCAGCCCTGCTTCCCGTCTGCCTGCCTCGGCAGCTGCCAGCTCCCGCCATTCCTCGGCCTGCTGCCGCACCGAAGCTATGCTGTCCCTGGCGGCGTGCAGCGACAGCTGCGGCAGCTCCCCGCCGGCGAACCGGGCCAGCGCGTCCTCAAAGCTGCTAAAGCGTGACGCTTCATACCGATTGCGGTCGAGTCCTGTTTTGCCTTCCAGAGCCAGCAGGCTGGATAAGGCATAAATCCGCGGCTTGGTCAGGCCGCCTGCGCGCAGGTTGCCGGCTACATGCGCCTTGACCTCCTCCAGCTCTTCCTCACTTCCGGCCAGGTCAGAGGCATTAATGATAAAGAACATTTTATCCAGTGCGAAGCTGTCTTTAATTCTGCCGAGCTGGGCCAGCAGCCCCCGGTCCGCCTTGGAGAAGGCGTGATTGTAATAGGTCACGAAGCAGATGGCATCGGCATTCTTCATATAGCCGAAGGTTACCCCGGTATGGCGGGCATGCAGGGAATCCGCCCCCGGCGTATCGACTAGGACAATGCCGCTTGCGGTAAGCGGGCAGTCATAGTACAAATCCGTCTCCTGTATGAAGCAGGCTTGTGTCTCGTCTGCGACCAGACTGCGGTATTCCTGCAGGTCCACCGTCCGCACCGTACCGAGCAGCGCTTCCGCCTTCTGCCAGCCTGCCGCTGCAGCCCGCAGGAAACCGATATGCGGCAGCGCCGACGGATGCAGGCCGCCGGCCTGCAGGTTAGCTGCGACGGAGATCCAGGTCTCCCGCTGCGGCACCGGCAGCTGCAGCACATGAAACGAATGGACAATATCATCCCAGAATTCCTGCTGCGATTTCATTGTTACGAGGGCATCCCCGTGCCGGTATTCACCCTCCGGCGCAAGAATGCGCCCGACGGCGGCTGTGGCGGGATGCGGAGACACCGGCAGCACGTCTTCGCCCAGCAGGGCGTTGGCGAAGGAGGACTTGCCGGCACTGAACGCTCCGAACAGCGCCAGCGTAAAGCGGCCGGCGGCGATGGTCTGGGCCCGCGCCGCCAGGCTGCGCGCCGCCGAGGCCATCGCCGGCTCGCCGCGCAGCAGCTCCGCCGCAGCGTCCAGCACCGCTGCGGCCTTGCCCAGCCGGCGGCGTCCGCCCGCCGGCGACCCCGCCGCCGGAGAGGCCGGGGCGGCGGAAGGGCCAGCCGCGGCGCTGCGGCGCGGCTGTGCTTCACGCGGCGCCGCCTCCGGCACGGCCGCGTTCGCAGTTGCCCTTACCCCCGGCAAGGCACCGGGGGTAAGGGCGCGGCGCTGCGGCAGCAGCGCCGCAAGGGCTGCCGCGCGGGCGTCCGCCGCGCGGTCAAGCGCCGCGAGTCTAGCTGCGGCGTCCGCCTGGCGCAGCAGGGCGGCTTCGCGGCGCGCGAGAGCGCCCTGCCGCTCAGCAATGAGCGGCGGCAGCTTCGCCAGCAGCTCATCGCCGGCCGCCAGTACTGCGCGGCGGTACTGCGCTTTGATCTCTGCCGCCAGGGCGCGGCAGAAGTTAAGCAGCGCCTCGCCGCTGCCGGCCGTTCCCGGCTTCACCTGCGCCGCAAGCCACTCGCGGCTCACCGCCGGTAAGCTGTCCTTCAGACGGGTCTCAGCCCCGTCCTCCCAGATATCCAGGCCTTCGGCCCATTCACGCACCGCCTGCAGAAGGTGCCAATCCAGCTGGCCGGAGATTTCCCGGCTCTGCAGGCTATGCCAGGAGGCAAGCCGCTTCTCCTGCTCCTTCTCCCGCTTGCCGGCAGTGAACAGGAGCCCGCGCCGGAATCCGGGAGCAAGGCTCTCCACATAAGCACCAGCCGCCTCCCGGACATCCGCGGGCATTAGGTTGAGGTTACCCAGCAGGGTATCCAGCATGCTCCGCAGATGATGCCGCGACTCTTCCTGCAGGCCGGCAAGAGCTTCCTGCTCCCCTGCCAATGCCTTAAGCGCAGCCTGCACTTCCGCTTCATCTGCCCCTTGCGTTTCAGCCTTCAGCTGTTCCCGCTGCTCACTCTGTTCTTCCGCATAAGCGGTTACAATCGTTTCTGCAATATGATGGGCTGACCGGGACAGGCTGTATTGCAGCAGCTCCTCACGCCGGTCCACCAGTGCGGCTATCAGCTTCAGCAGCTCCTCCCACTGGTTCAGCGGATGCTCCTCCACCTTCAAGGAGGTGAACAAAAGTCCGGCCGCTTGAATGCCCCAGGCATCGAAAGCGCTTTCCAATTGCTGCCGGTATTCTGCGATTGTAATTTCCTGCTGGCGGTGTTTGTCGATCTGATTGACAATAAGATACAGCGGTTTACCCCAGTCACTGAGATTTTTGGCGAAGGCCAGATTATTTTCGGACTGCACATGATTATAATCCATTACATAGAAGACGACATCGGCCAAATGCAGCGCCGAACGGGTCGCCGCCTGATGACCGTCATCGGTAGAGTCAACTCCCGGAGTATCCATAAGCACGCCGTGCGCCCCCAGGATCGTAACCTTGTCCCACACCTCAATGGCTGAGTATTCACCGCCGCTGCGGCAGTATTCCTGGAGCTGGTCCGGTGAAGTCTCCCAGGGGATTACCGGAATCTCCTTCTGGACCGGCACGGGATACAGCTTAACACGCGGCTCCCCGCAACGGATCGACACGATATTGGCACTGGTCGGAACCGGACCTGAAGGCAGTACGTTACTGCCGCAGAGCTTGTTGATCATACTGGACTTTCCTGCAGAGAAATGTCCGCAAAAAGCAATCGTCAGCTCATCCTTCTGCTCTTTACTCTGCAAATCCGCAATGACCCTGGCTGTTTCAGCTTCCCCCCACTGATCCATCAGCTCTTTAAATGAGGCTAATGATGAGTCCTTTACCTGATTCTGGTTCTGGTTCTGATTCTGGTTCTGTTCCAGCTTCGTCTGTTCTGCCCGCACAAGTGCCCACCTCCGCCATTTCCTTAAATTTCCCCAGCTATATAACTATGTACTTCAATAAGGATATGTCCATTTATTGTAAATAACCGCTTTCAATTACCCGGAATCATGCATGGTTGACTGAATTGCTGATGGATTGCATCCCGGCTATACTTCAAAACATATTATTTCAAATTTAATCGGTCGCAGATTACCTACATTCTATCACCTGTCTGTCACAAATCAAATCATCACGTTTTACAAAATCAGCTATAATCCCTTACAAAACGAGAGAACAGATTCTTGCGCTTGAAATGGAACGGAGATTGCCAATGACCCGGCATAGGTATATCGCACAGCTTCCATCCAAAGACAACTTTTCATTTGAAAAAAAGTGCTAAGCAAATTAAATAGGTATTTTAAAGGGTTGAATTTGGCACATACCTAAGAGGCGGATTTGAGGAAGTTATGCAGGCTGTCAGCTCAAGGCTGGTTTTTGGAGTATGATGCACGGTTTGAGTTAATTGTCTGTAATAGCAAACCCGCAAGCTATATAGTATCGGTAAGTCGAGAGGTAAGATGCTTCTCCTGTACTTTGTACAATCACTCACCCCACATTTTTATTGGGGGAGTTTATCACTAATGGGTCCATTAAGTTTCCCGTTCAATAGATATAGTTGCCAGTTAAAATAACTGCACTCTGTACAGCTAAAAAACACATTTTTCTTAAAAAAACCATAATAAATGTACTCCGTACACTTATTTGCTCCCAAAAAGCTCAATTCGGACTTTCCGGCCAATTATAGCTGTACAAAATACACTTATGCGGACAAATAACAAAAATCCAATGGTTTTAGATGTACAAACTGCAGTTAAATGACTCATTTAGAGTCAGCTGCCTGCGTTGCGGAAGAATCATCTATCGCCTGAACGGCCTGATTTAACCCCACTAGCCTTCTTTCCAGGAGCGTTCTTTGCGGACTGCCGGCTTTTGACTTGGCGTAACTGTTTTCAACGGACAGTATTAAGCCTTGAAGAACTTTGCGGGCCTCTGCTAAATCTTCAGGGGTGTACGAATGGGGCTTTTGCTCCCAGGCATTTTCAAGCAGCGCTAAGCCCGCACTGACAGCATGGAGCCGTTTCTTTACCAGAGTTGTATTTGCGCCGCTTTCGGTCATTTGGCTTACGGCGTTTTCGAGCTTTCGAACGGTTGATTTCATTGATTTTAAGGATTCGATTTGGTCTGACTTTAACGCAGCTGCAGATTTATCTCCCATATAGAATTAAGGCCTCACTTTCCGGTGTCAGGGTATATAAAAACCGGCCCTTGCGGGCCGGCTCTTGTTGCAAATGAATATTACGCTGTTTCCAGAACCGGAAGCAGAATTTCAAACACCTTGCCGTGCTGGAGAATCGTCAGACCGCGGGACTTGTCCTTCATAACGACAACCTCCGGCTTCTGGGACATCCGCTCCAGATAGTGTTCAGGCACATCGCCGGAATGGCTGATTGTGATGCCTTCCACTTCCTGCTCTTCATTTTCTTCAAGCGGACTTTCTACTACACGGTCGAAAATATCGGAAAAAGTCTCAAAATTATCGGTATACACAGAAATGCACTTCATCTCTATCCCATCCTCTTCTTCATCTCTAACTTCTTTGTTGCTCCCGCCTCAGTCTTAGTTTTCCTGATTGCTGCGGTTTTCATACGTTTTTTACCTTCCCGGCATACGTCGAGCAGCGGACACACAGGGCATGCCGGATTCTGTGCCTTGCAGTGATAGCGTCCGAAAAAAATCAGCCGGTGATGCGTGAGTGTCCATTCCTCACGGGGCACCGCCTTCATTAGCTTCTTCTCCACTTCGAGCACGGAATCCTCCCAGCCGGCAAGCGCCAGCCGCTTGGCTACACGTTCCACATGCGTATCTACCGCGATAGCCGGTACTCCAAATGCATTGGACACCACAACGTTGGCTGTCTTACGTCCTACACCGGGTAAGGTCACCAGCTGATCATGCGCCTGCGGCACTTCCCCACCGTACCGCTCAATCAGAATCGAACACAGATTCTGAATATGCTTGGCTTTGTTGCGGAACAATCCAATGCGCCGGATATCATTCTCCAGCTCCTCCAGGGGAACGGAAACGTAGTCCAGCGGAGTTTGATACTTCTGAAACAAGTCCACGGTCACTTTGTTTACTGTTGCGTCCGTACATTGGGCTGATAACAATACGGCAATCGTAAGCTCGAAGGCATTCTTGTGATTCAGCTCGCAATGCGCATCAGGAAACAAGTCCCCAATTGTATCCAGAATGTGGCGGACTTCTGCGGCTTTCATAGCGTCCCCTCCACGGAGTATTTACACTCGAAGTTTACATGCGAGCGTATCCACTCATAATCTGCAGAAATATAAGGATACATCCGGTGAGAAGCTTACCTCTTCTTATATTTCAAAAAAAACGTCCTGACGCAGTCAGTCTATCCACTGCGTCAAGACGGTGTTTCACACGGAAATCCACCATAACATTATTGTTTCACAATTTCAACCACAACTTCATTATTAAAATACATTATAATATTATCATTTTCTTTGAGAGATTGCACGGATAAAGTCGTGTCACCTTGATGAATATATACATTTGGCGCAAGCGTATAGCGGTATACATCGTTCAGAGTGGTACGTTTGACCTGAAGCTCATTGGTCGCTGCATCCACCCGTGAGAATACCTTGCTGAGCTGGGTCAGTACACGGATGAGAACAACGCCATCCGAATCCTTCCGCACTTCCACCCGGTCCGCCGTTGTCACATTGCCCAGTGAGGTTGTCGTCACACCGTCGCGGACTACCCGTACACCGCTTCCGGCCGTAAAGGTCTGTGAAGCTCCTGTGTAATCCTTGACAGTCAACGTTCCTGCCGCAGCATCGACCGCAGCTACCTGACCGCTGCTTAGCTTCACTGACTGGATCGAGACGGGTGTGCTTCCGTCAAACTTCACGTTGATGAAGCCGCCCACCTTCAGGTCACTGATGCTAATGTTCTGGCCTGCTTCATTAGTCATTGGAACAGTCAGCGTGTACAGTTCGCTTGTACCTCCAGACCATTTTACACCCAGCTTGTTTGCAGTACTGTTCAGCGTAGTAATCTCAAGCTGCGCAGCAGATTGCACACGCAGCACCGAGATCACGTCCTGACCACCGGAAAGCACTGCTGTAACCTGGCTGTTAACGGATACATCAGCAATGGAGGCCGATGGTCTGCCGAAATAATCAACGCTCACCGGATAAGGCAGTGTAAGCGACTGGCCGTTAGCCAGATTCAGTACAAGCGTCCGTGCAGTGGCGTTTAGTGAGGCCAGTGTCCCGGTATACTTCGTGGTACTTTCTACTGACAAGGCGCGGTCACCGACGGCATTCACATCCACCTTGCGGCCTTCCGTCAGTCTGGAGGCAATGCCTGCCAGCGTCGGAGAGGCAACTCCGTCATAAGCAAGCTTGGTGCTGGCATTCAACTGCACCACATGCGCTTTGCTGCTGCTGTCCGTAAAGGTAAGCAGCTGGGTTTTGGCATTATAAGCGACCACCGTTGCACCACTGTATTGTTCGATCTGACGGCTGGTCACTTCAATCATGGTAACCTGATCGCTGCTGTTCAGTGTCAGCTGAACGTTGTCCCCTCCGGTAGCATCGGCAATAAGATCTGCTGCGGCCGGACTGGTTACATTAGGTATCACGATAGCCGGCGATGCCGCGAGCAGCTTAACCTCACGTGTACCGTCAGACTTTTTGTATACAATGGTTGAGCCTGTCAGCTCCATAATGTATCCGGAGACTGTCCGTTCTGCTGCAGAGGTTACTTCTACTGCAGTCAGAATATTATTTTTAACCGTATATTTCACAGCAGAATTGGTCTTAAGATCGGCAGGCTGCAGTACTGCGCTCTGTGAGCTGAACAGTGTGCTGCCATCCTCCCAGCTGAAGGTTTCTACTGTTCCGGTTGCATTCCTGAAGGTGATTTTTTTGCCTGCAGTATCAACGCTTTGAATCGTTCCGGCAGCGGTTTTGTTAACAATGCCTGAAGTCACCTGCAGCTTGACCACTTTCCGGGAACCGCTGTAGGTTTCACGTGTCAGCTTGATTTTGCTCCCTGCAGTCACCGCTGAAGCATTAATCACAGCATCATTTACGTCGACAAAAACGGTGTTCTCATCATAGCTGTATTGATCATATCCCGTTGGGGAATCCACCCAGATCACGCCTGGTGTTACCTTGGCAAACGTACCTTCGGCGCTCTCGATCTGCTGCGCTGGATTAGTAACCTCTACATAGACGGCATTGTAGGTTGCCCCGATAACCGTAACTTTAGTATATGGCTGAACATCATTCAGGCCGATTCTCGCTTCGGAGGCACTTGTAAAATAGGCGGTTGATGCACTCAGATTATAAACAGCATTAGTGCCGTTGCTGTACAGCATCAGCTTGCCGTCCTTCAAAGCGCTAATGGTACCGGAAACCGTGTTGTCATACTGCAGTGAATTATGCGCTTCTGCCCGGCTGAAGAAAGTCGCCAGCTGTGCGCGGGTTACTGCACCCTGAGGATCAAAGCGGTTACCGTCCAGCCCGTTTGCAAGCCCCAGATCTACCGCAGCATTGATATAGCCGCGCTTATTGGCCGAGACCTTGGCATCATCAGCGAACCCCGTAGGTTCGTTTGCAGCCGCAGCCGCTTCCGGACTTTTCCCCAGTGCGCGGATTAGCAGCTCAGCCACCCATTCCCGGGAAGCCTTGCGCTCTCCCCAGGAGGTTTTGAGATTGTCCGCAGCCATTTCTACTGTTTTGTCCAGCAAACCTGACTGGAAGGCAAGCACAACGTAAGGCTTATAATAGTTATTGACCTGAAAATTCGACGGCAGGACAACATCTGTTGTTGTATCTGCGCTGTTGTTCAGCTTCATAAACCGCAGAGCCATCAGGACAGCTTCCTGCTGGGTAACGGAATCTCCAGGACGGAACAGCCCGTTGTTGCCGACCACAATTCCTTGTGAAGCCAGCTTGTAGATATGTTTTTCGGCCCAGAAGCCAGTCTTCACATCGCTGAAAATACTGCCTGCCGCTGCTGCGGCTTGCGTTGTTGTCGCCGAAGTAGTGGTTGGGGCAGCTGCAGTCTCCGCAAACGCCGCACCTGCTCCGCCAAACGCGATGGCGCCGGCCAGAACAGCAGAAGCCGCCTGGGCAGAATAAGCTCTAAGAGTATGTTTTGATCTTTTTTGACCGGACAATGCGTTATTCCCCTCTCTGTATCCCAAATATGATTCCGTTAGTGATTCGCCGGCCTGTGTCTTGTTTCCTGCACCGGAGGTTACAGGCCGCTGTTCTCTCTTGTCAGGGGATGTTCCAGATCGACATGTCCCATCAGGCTTTCCACCTGCTCACCGTCAACCAGAAGCTCGACAGCCTTCACATCCGCGAATTGGAAGAACGTCTTCGCAAGGGCACTGATCGCCATCGCTTCGCCGCCGGCGCCCAGCTGCGCTTCATCCGGCTTATGAATATCCAGAGTGACCTGACCGTCCTTGAACTCAAGCGATTTCAGCTCCATGCCGCCCCATAGCGACACCTGCTCCGCATTGCTGCTGGTCTGCAGCGCCTTGAAGCTTTCGGTATATTTCTCTGTATCATTTGCAAAGCTGATTGTTGCGGCGCCTGTAACCAGATCCATCTGCTGAGGGTCGGTGTAATATACCTCAATGCTCTGGCTCTGCTTCTGCGGCTGGGCCGGTTCAGCTGTTGCAGCCGCAGTCGGGCTTTGTTCCGCCTGAGGAGCAGTAGACGGCGCCACGATTTCTCCGCCGCTGTTGTCAGCCCCGTTATCCGGTGTTTCTCCGGCGTTCCCTCCAGCTCCGCTTACCGCTGCAGTGTTGTTCTGCGCTGCTTCGGCAGCCGGAGCCGCAGTCGGTTTATCCCCGCAGCCGGCAATTAGCATCAGAAGTACAGCAGAAACTGCTGCATACGTTAATTTTTTGTTCATCAACATTACCCCCTATAGATGAATATGGGCAGACAGGAAGGCAAAGCCTGGTCAGACCGCCCTTGCAGAGGCCAGACAAGACTTTGCGGCCCTTATCTGCCGCGTGGCTGCTATTTCAATCCCAGATATTCCTTGATTCCGCTGACTATGCCTGCTGCCACCTTATTCTGCAAACTTTCTGTGAACAGCAGTGCCTCATCGCCTTTGTTGCTGAGATAGCCAACCTCGAGGAGAACCGCAGGCATTTTGGTTTCACGGATAACATGGAAATTGCCGTAACGCACCCCGCGGTTGCTCAGTCCGGTGGCCTGCACAAGATACTTGTGCATTACATTTGCCAGCGACTTGCTGGAATCCCGCTGGTAGTACGTTTCTGTACCGCTTGCGGCAGATGAGCCGCTGCTGTTCGCATGCACGGAAATAAACAGATCCGCGTTAAGGTTATTGGCCATCGCCGCCCGGTCCTTCAGCTCAAGGAAGGTATCATCGCTGCGGGTCAGCACAACATCAATGTTATTTTCTTTTTTGAGCAGCTCCGCTGCTTTTAGTACAATAGCCAGATTAAAATTCTTTTCGTATTTCCCTGTCACGCCTACAGCCCCTGAATCCTTGGCTCCGTGGCCGGCATCCAGCACAACCAGCTTCCGGCCGTTGTTGCCTGGCTGGGTTGACGGATTGTCTGTGCTGACTGCATTCAGATCAATAACAACCAGCCTTGAGGTATCGCCTGAAACCTCAACGGAATAATTCTTGGCACTGGTCGTATCAATTACAAAACGTACCGTGTAAGGACTGGTACTGTACAGGGAGTAGCGGATTGAGGTCACATCCGGATAACCCGTTACGGCAAGACTGCCGCTGAGATCCGGATTCAGCACCTGCCCGGTTCCGAACAGATCAGAGAATGTGGCATTCTCCAGATCAATTACGACCCGGTCCGGTCCGCTTACCTTGGATACCTTAGGTACCGCATTTCCCTCCATGGCAATCGTCAGCCGGTTTTCATTGAAGCTGATACCGTTCACCATTGTCAGGTTCTTTGCCGGCTCTGCCGGAGGTACCACTACGGTCGACCCGCCGTCAGCGGCTCCGCCCCCTGAGCCTGTGTTATTCCCGCCGGTTTCGGGGGTAATAAGAGTTACAATCTTTTGATCGTTGTCCCAGCTGACAGTCAGCCCGAACTGTTCGCTGATAAACCGGATAGGCACCAGTGTAGTCCCGTTCCGGTTCAAAGGCGCATTAGTGAGCACTACGGTTTTGTCATTAACGGAAGCAGCGGTCTGATCTACAACCAGCTTCATTGTAGTGCCTGTCTGCCCGATCGTGACCGTCTTACTGGCCTGATCCCAGTCTACTTTGTAGCCGAGATTCTCGGAGATCATTCTCAGCGGCACCATCACGGATCCGCCCACATTCTCGACCGGAGCGCTCTGACCTGCAGTCAGTTCCTTTCCGTCAAGAAAAATCTTGTTGTTCGCGGCGGCAGCCTGTCCATGCTCCGGCAACACCAGTACAAAGAGCATCAACAACAGTGTAAAAGCAAATTTCTTCATCTTTCACCTCTAAGAATCTAGTATTCCGCCAGATAATGGCGTTCGTGATGACCTGGCTACTGACAACCTTCGACATTGATTAGACGCCTATCCAGCTTAAAAGTTGCGAATTAATTCCAGAAAACATCCGCATCCCCCACATTTCCTCAGCCTTTTCAAAGGTTATAATCCGAGATATTCATAGATTCCGGCCACAATTTCCCGTGCCAGATTATTTTGCAGCGTTTCAGTGAACATTGCCGTTTCATTGCCGGGATTGGTCAGATACCCAACCTCCAGCAGCACTGCCGGCATGCTTGTCTCACGGGTCACGTGGAGACTCTTGCTCCGGACACCGTTATCCTTAAAGCCGGTCCCTGCTACCAGATGCTTATGTAAAATCTGGGCCAGCGGCAGACTCTCACTTCTTGAATAATAGGTTTCACTGCCGTTAACCTTGTCCCGGTTTGGGTAGGTTACATCCAGTGAATTACCATGAAATGAAATGAACAGATTGGCTTTGGCAGCCTCGGCAATATTAACCCTGTCCTGCAGACCAAGGGTCTGATCGGTCGTGCGTGTGTACACAACCTCTACCTTGCCGTCCTGGGCAAGCAGGGCACCGACTTTATTGGCTACCGCAAAATTAACATCCTTCTCGAGCTTGCCGCCCGGGCTCACTGCCCCCGGCTGCTTGCCGCCGTGTCCGGCATCCAGTACGACAACAGGTTTACCAGAGCTCCCCGTGCCGGCTGCAGGAGTGCCTCCGCTGTTTGCTGTGTTAAGATCAATCGTTACAAGTCCTGTACTGCTGTCGGTGCTCAGCTGATAAGGCTGGCTGCCCACGGTCTGGATCACGAACCGGACGGTAGAGGGGCTCGTGCTGAACAGCGCATATCTTACCTCCGTAACCAGCGGATACCCGGTGACATCAAGCTTGCCCTGCGGCGTTCCGTTCGGTGCAACGCTTGGCAGGCTGCCGACAAAATCAGAGGCAAAGGATGCGCCCGCAAAATCAACGATGATCCGGTCAGGACCGCTGAGTCTGGATACAGCAGGCTTGGCGCCTCCTGCCGCAGCTACAATCAGCCGGTTCTCACTGAACACCGCTCCCAGCACCTGAGGTGTGGTAGCCACAGTGCCGGCACTTCCCGGAACAGGAGTAGATGCCGGGCCGTTAACCCCGCCCGCAATGTCATCGTCCTGACCTGTCACCGCTGTTGGAGAGGGTGCAGCCGTTGGCGAGGCGGCAGGCTGAGGCGTTGCCGTAGCAGCAGGCTGCGGAGCTGCAGTAGCTGCCGGGAGCGGGTCAACGGAAGGCGCAGTACCGCTCGTCTGTCCACCGCTCAGATAGACGGTCTTGTCGCTGTTATCCCAACCGACCTTGAGCCCGAACTGCTCGCTTACAAAACGGATCGGCACTAGCACCGTTCCTCCGTTCTGCTTGGGTGCCGCATTTAGTGACAAGGTTACACCGTCAGCTTCAGCAGTCTTACTTCCCACCGCCAGCTGAACAGTCTTTCCGTCCTGCTGCACCGTTACTTTCTTCGTCTTTTGTTCCCACAGCACCTCAAAGCCCAGGTTCTCAACTACTACCCGGATAGGAATCATAACGCTTCCATTTACGTTTTCAAGGCTGATTCCCTGGGGGAGCGCAAGCTCCTGATTGTCCATCACAATCCTGCCTGTACCGCTTCCGGCTGCTGCGGCTTCCCGGGCCGCGAATGACAGCAGAAGCAGCGGCAGCAGCAGCAATAGTAATAACACCCGTTGTCCGGCTTTTCTCATCCTGTACTCTCCCTTTGGCAAATAATAGACACTACTACTAACACACAGATAAGCTATAGACGACAGAAATCCCCAAAAGTTGCCTGTGCAGGCAATTAATATATCGATTATAGCAAAAAAACTTCTATCTCCGGTACACGGAAATAGAAGTTTTGTGTAAAATTTGTAAAGTTAACGGATTATACTGTCCTTATCTGGCGAAAAGCTTGGCAGCATGGCGTTCTTCATAAGCAGCGATTTCGTCGGCGTGCTTAAGGGTCAGTCCGATGTCATCCAGACCCTGCAGCAGGAACTGGCGGCGGTGCTCATCCAGCTCAAAGCTGATGATCAGCCCGTAATCATCGCTCAGCGTTTTATTTTCCAGATCTACATTCAGCTTATACCCCTCATGCTCAGCTGTACGGTTAAAGAGATCATCAACCTGAGCCTCAGACAGCTTGATCGGCAGGATACCGTTCTTGAAGCAGTTATTATAGAAAATGTCGGCGTAGGAAGGTGCAATTACCACTCTGAAGCCGTAGTCCATAATCGCCCATGGAGCGTGCTCCCGGGAGGAGCCGCAGCCGAAGTTGGCCCGGGAGATCAGCACAGATGCTCCCTCGTATCGCGGCTTGTTCATCTCAAAAGCAGGATTGTCATTTCCCGCCTCGTCAAAACGCCATTCATAGAACAGGAACTGTCCGAACCCGGTCCGTTCGATCCGCTTCAGGAACTGCTTAGGGATAATAGCATCTGTATCAACATTTACCCGGTCAACCGGGGCAACGATTCCGTTTAATTGTTTAAAAGCTTCCATAGTGTTATTTCCTCCCGCTCTCTCTCAAAGTTTCTATGCGTTGACGGCTTCCGTCTTGTAATTCCAGTCACGGACATCAGTGAACCGGCCTTTGATGGCAGCGGCAGCCGCCATTGCCGGGGATACCAGATGCGTGCGTCCGCCGCGTCCCTGGCGTCCTTCAAAGTTGCGGTTCGAAGTCGAGGCACAGCGCTGTCCGGGCTGAAGAACGTCAGGGTTCATCGCCAGGCACATACTGCAGCCTGCTTCGCGCCACTCAAAGCCCGCTTCGGTGAATACTTTGTCAAGCCCTTCCTTCTCCGCCTGCATTTTAACGCGTCCGGAGCCTGGAACTACAATCGCAGTAACTTTGTCCGATACCTTGTGGCCTCTGGCTACCTGTGCAGCAGCGCGCAGGTCCTCAATCCGGCCGTTGGTGCAGGAGCCGATAAACACATAGTCGATGCCGATTTCGGACATCGGGGTGCCTGGAGTCAAATCCATATATTCAAGCGCTTTTTCAGCAGCTTTACGTTCATTTTCAGTAGTGAAATCCGCCGGATTAGGCACACTGGAGTTGATGTCTGTACCCATACCCGGGCTTGTTCCCCAGGTTACCTGCGGGATCAATGTTTCCACATCGAACTCAACAACAGTGTCATATTGTGCGCCTTCATCGCTCACCAGTGTTCTCCATGAAGCAACAGCAGCGTCAAAAGCTTCACCTTGCGGTACGTATTCACGGCCGCGCAGATATTCAAAGGTAGTATCGTCCGGAGCAATCAGACCCGCTCTCGCTCCGCCCTCGATCGACATGTTGCAGACCGTCATGCGTTCTTCCATCGACAACTCGCGGATCGCTTCGCCGGTGTACTCAATAACATATCCGGTTGCAAAGTCCGTGCCGTATTTGGCGATAACGCCGAGAATCATATCCTTGGCGGTTACGCCGGGATTGCGCTTGCCGGTAAAGCGGACTTCCATCGTTTTGGCTTTGGACTGCTGCAGACACTGGGTAGCGAGCACATGCTCAACTTCACTTGTACCGATCCCGAAGGCCAGTGCGCCGAAAGCGCCGTGCGTGGAGGTATGGCTGTCGCCGCAGACAATGGTTTTGCCCGGATGGGTCAGGCCGATTTCCGGTCCCATAACGTGTACGACCCCTTGGTCAATGTCATTCAGGTCAAACAGTCTGACTCCGAAATCTCGGCAGTTCTGCGACAGGGTGTCGATCTGCTGTTTGGAAATAGGGTCCGTAATATTGAAACGGTCCTTGGTCGGAACGTTGTGGTCCATTGTTGCAAAAGTAAGCTCCGGACGGCGCACCTTGCGGCCACTCAGACGGAGTCCTTCAAAAGCCTGCGGGGAAGTAACCTCGTGCACCAGATGCAGATCGATATAAATGATGCTCGGCTTGCCTTCCTCAGAATGAATAACGTGATTGTCCCAGATTTTCTCAAACATTGTCTTGTTGCTCATGATTTCACCTCATTAGTAGAATCGTTCATTTGGAAGAGAGTGTGGAGTCTCTCTTGAATGCTCTAAATATAACATCGCCGTGTTTATAATTCCAAGATATGATTTCTATAAAAGTAATAGCCTGCGCTTATAAGCAGCATTAATGGGGTATGTATTTTTGAATTCACTCCGAATTCTGATAAAATCATTTTCAAAAATACTAGACACAGGAGAGAGAGTAATGAAAAAACCATTTTATAAGCACTGGCTGTTCTGGGTAGCGGTAGTTGTACTGGGCAGCATCGTCGGACAGATAGCAGCAAGAAATGAACCGGCTGACCAGGCATCTCCTGCCGCTACACAGGAAGTACAGGGAACGGCTGCACCCGCTGCAGATACTCCTGCTAGTGAACCGACGGACGGCAATCCGTCCGTGAGCTGGGAATCGGCTATCGAACAGATCGCCCAATCGGATACTGACTCTGCACAGAAGGCTGATGCTGTGGAGGTTTTGGCCAAGGCCTACTCCCCTTCTCCTGAAGAACTGACGGACTTTGAATCGCAAGTGGTTGAGGAGTACAATGCCGGCAATTATCTGGCTCATATTGAGGATGCCGAGTACATGCTGACCAATCTCTTCAAAGCTGTTGTAGTTGAAGGCAAACATACTGACGGGGAACCAATTAAGGATTTCGCTTCCGCGTTCTATCAAAACACCAAGAATACTTTCCTCGGAGTTGAGACTGCCGGCAGTGATAATGTAAAAGAAAGCGAATCGCAGATGGATAAAGCGCTGGCCGAAATAAAATAAGAGCCCCGTTCGGGGTTCTCTTGCTTCTTCAGCTCCCAAGGCTATATTAAAAAGACCTCTTATAGGCTATACTTATAAGTATTATAAGTAAACAAGGGGTACGATTATGGAATTAAGACAATTGCAGTACGCGCTGCAAATCGCAGCGGAGCGTAACTTTTCGCGTGCCGCGGAGAAATTGCATGTAGCCCAGCCCTCGCTCAGCCAGCAGCTGTCCAAGCTGGAAAAGGAACTCGGGGTAATGCTGTTCCAGCGTAATACGAGTTCAGTGGAGCTGACGCATGCCGGCGAACGGTTCGTCGAACAGGCGGAATCGATTTTAGCTGCGGTGGAGCTGCTTCGCCAGGAGATGTCGGATATATCACAACTGCGCACCGGCCGTGTGGTTGTCGGCAGTATGCCGATTACCGGTGCCCATCTTCTTCCTCATGTCCTGCCGGTGTTTAAGCAGAACTATGCGGATATTGAAATTTCGCTCCTTGAGGACTCCTCTATGAACCTGGAAAAGCTGACTGCCGTCGGCCAGACGGACCTGAGCCTGCTCTCCCTTCCGCTGGAAATTCCGACACTGGCCTATGAGGTGCTCGGGGAGGAGCGGATCGACCTGGCCGTACCGCCGGACCATCCGCTGGCCTCACGCAAGGCTGAAGGCATCCGGACTACACTAGAGGAACTGAAGGACGAGCCCTTTATTGTACTCAAAGAAGGCCAGGGCTTCCGCAAAATGACGATGGAGCTCTGCCGGGAAGCCGGCTTTGAGCCGAAGATTGTTTTTCAGAGCAACAATATGGAGACCATTCAGTCCCTCGTTGCCACAGGTATGGGGGTTACCCTGGTGCCTCATTTTATCGCCCGTGCCCCGCGGAGTGAATTCGTTCCGGTCTATCTGCCGCTGGCTGAGCCGGTGCCGAGCCGTACACTGGTTATCGCCTATCGGAGGGGACGCTATCTGTCCAAGGCAGCCGAGGTGTTTATTGAAACCTTCAAGAACACAGTGGCCAGTCTGGCGGAAGCCTGAATCTGTTTTGCAGCCTTATAAAAAGGCTCCCGGGGGTTCGCTGGTCAGCGGATATCCGGGAGCCTTTCGTATATTCACTACCTAATAGCTCATCATTGACAATTATCATCCTACAGGCTGTTCATATAGCCTTATCACATCTGGCGGTTATGCTGAGTAATCATCCGGTTCTGGTTGTCCGGCAGGCGGGTTGTGTGCTCATTGACCGGTCCTTTGCTTCCGGTGTCTGCAGCACGCTCTTCAACAAAATCACGAATCGCCTGATTCTGAAATTCCGCTGCCTCTTTGGCATTTTCAGTCTGTTCCTGCGCGATTTGCTTGTCTTTACTCAAGTGGATGCACCTCCTGGTAACAGATTATAAGTAAATTACCCGTTCCTCCCGGGCATAAACATCTCATTTCACTGCAGCTTCAGCGCATAAAAATATTCCTGCAAACTCCCTTTGCAAACCGCACACCGCCATGGTATTCTAATTGTCAAATAGTGAAACGTGTAGACGGGACCAGTAAGAAATGTCTCTATCCGTGAGCAGAGAGTAAATTCCGGAAGGCTGAGAGAATTTACCGCGGTTGTTATTTCTGAATCCTACCCCCGAGCGGCCTGCTGCCTGCAGGACGGATACTCCCGTTATGAGAATGAAGTCGGATGTTCCCTCATCAATGAAGGTGGTACCGCGGAAGTTAACCATGCTTTCGTCCTTTGCTAAGTCTTAGGATGGGGGCTTTTTGTCGTTTTCAAGTCTGATATTCTGAAAGGGAAGTGAAGATAACGTGGCCACACGTATTGTAGTCAAAATCGGCAGCAGCTCGCTGACCGGCCCCGAAGGCGGCTTAAACCGCGAAGCTGTAGCCTTTTTCGCTGCTGAGCTTGCCGCACTGCGGCAGGACGGATGTGAGGTGCTGCTGGTAACCTCCGGGGCCGTAGCTGCCGGATTCCGCGGCATCGGTTATCCGTCCAGGCCAAAGCTGCTGCATGAGAAGCAGGCTGCAGCTGCCGTCGGACAGGTTATGCTGATGCAGGCTTATCAGGAGGCTTTTGCCAAGCACGGACTGCCGACCGCCCAAATTCTGCTGACCCGTACCGACTTTTGCAGCCGCCGCGCAATGAATAACGCGATGATGACGGTCGAGGAGCTGCTAAGACAGGGTGCCATCCCGGTATTTAACGAAAATGATACGGTATCGGTCGACGAGCTGAAATTCGGGGATAATGATACACTGTCAGCACTGGTTGCCAATCTTTTGAAGGCCTCGCGCCTGCTGGTGTTGACCGATATGGACGGGCTGTACAGCGGAGACCCGCGGAAGAATCCCGAAGCGGTCCGCTTCAGCCGGGTGGCGGAGATTACGCCGGAAATCTATGCCTACGCAGGTGGAGCCGGCTCGAGCGTCGGTACAGGCGGTATGCGTTCCAAAATTGATGCCGCCAAAATTGCAACCCGCGGCGGGGTGCCGGTCTTCATCGGCCGCGCCTCTGAACCCGGAGATTTGCACCTGGCTGCAGCAGGCACGGGGAAAGGCACTTATTTTGACACTACCCTCGCCTCCCTGCCGGTCAAAAAACAGTGGCTCGGCTTCATGTCAACACCGCTCGGCTCGCTTTTTGTCGATGACGGAGCAGTTGAAGCCCTGCTCCATGGAGGACACAGTCTGCTGCCGGTAGGTGTCAAACGGATCGAGGGCAGCTTCCACTCCGGTGATGTCGTTGAGGTCCTTGGACCAGATGCAACCTTGCTGGGCCGGGGGATCGTCAACTACGATGATACCCAGCTCCGCAGCATTCAAGGCCTGCCGAGCCGGGAGATCGTTCCCAAGCTTGGTGAAGTCCACCGGCTTGAAGTCATCCACCGCGATGAATGGATCACACTGCGCTGACAGATAAAGCAATTAACATACACTACCTTTCAGGGGGAAACAATATGAGTGAAGTGATTAACAAAGCCACATTAGCCAAAGAGACTACAGGAGTTCTAGCAAGCTTGACCACCGGCCAGAAAAATGAAGCATTGCTTATCATGGCTGATGCTTTGCGTCAGGAGGCCCCGTCCATTATCGCCGCCAACGCCGAAGATCTGGAGCGCGGGCGTAAGGCCGGTACGCCGGAGTCCATGCTCGACCGCCTTGCACTGGATGTCAGCCGGATCGGCGCAATTGCTGAAGGCTTGCAGCAGATTGCCGTGCTGCCTGATCCGGTTGGAGATACACTCGAACAATTTGAGCGTCCAAACGGCCTGTCTATAGAAAAAATCCGCGTCCCGCTCGGAGTTATCGGCATTATATATGAAGCCCGCCCGAACGTAACGGTAGATGCCGCCGGTCTTTGCCTGAAGACAGGCAACGCCGTGGTTCTGCGCGGCGGCTCCTCTGCCCTCTCCTCCAACCGCAAAATCGTTGAAGTGCTGCATACGGCGCTGGCCAAAACGTCCATTCCGGCTGCAGCCTTACAGCTGATTGAAGATCCTAACCGTTCTTCTGTTGACGAGATGCTCAAGCTTAACGGCCTGCTGGATGTAATCATCCCGCGCGGCGGCAGCTCACTGATCCAGAATGTTGTAATGAACGCCACAGTCCCTGTAATTGAAACAGGTGCAGGCATATGCCATACTTATCTGGATGCAGGCTGTCAGCCTGAAATGGCCGAACGGATCAGCGTTAACGCCAAAGCCCAGCGGCCGTCTGTCTGCAACTCCATGGAAACCTTGCTTGTCAACCGTGAGTATGCCGCTCGGCATCTGCCGGCGCTGGCTGAAGCTTTCCGCAAGGTTAACGTTGAGCTTCGCGGCTGCCCGGAAACGGTAGCCCTGATTCCTTGGGCGGTACCGGTAACCGCTGAGGATTATGCGACCGAATATAATGATTACATTCTTAATGTCCGTATCGTCGGCGGGCTGGATGAAGCGCTGCGTCATATCGCTGAATACAGCACCAAGCATTCAGAATGCATTGTTACCGAAAATGCCGGGCATGCGGCACGTTTCCTGCAGGAGGTAGATGCTGCAGCAGTGTATCATAATGCATCCACCCGGTTCACCGACGGGTTCGAATTCGGCTTTGGCGCCGAAATCGGCATCAGTACCCAGAAGCTGCATGCCCGCGGACCCATGGGTCTGCCTGCACTGACTTCCTGCAAATATATCATCCGCGGAACCGGACAAATCCGGGGATAACGTAGATGCTTACGAAGCAAGTTTTGTACGCGGATTATACAGTGGGGTTAAGCTCACAAAACTTAGGCTTATGCTTACGAAGCAAGTTTTGTACGCGGATTATACAGTGGGGTTAAGCTCACAAAACTTAGGCTTATGCTTACGAAGCGAGTTTTGTACGCGGATTATACAGTGGGGTTAAGCTCACAAAACTTTTAGGGGGACTCATAACATGTGTCAGCAACCATCCGTTCCGCTTATTAAGGAACATATCGTATTCTACGGGGCAGGCTCGATGGCGGAAGCTATTGTGCGGGGCATGATTGCCCGCAATGTTATTGCTTCCGACAGCATCACCATGCTCAACCGCAGCAGCAGCGAACGTCTGGCCGAACTGCGCAGCCGTTATGGCGTGCAAGGCAGCAATGATCCGCAGCAAACAGCGGAAATCCTGAAGAATGCCCAGGTTATCGTCCTGGCAATGAAACCGAAGGATGCTGCTGAAGCGCTGCGCGGGCTGGCTCCGCTGCTCCAGCCGGACCAGCTTATCGTCTCCGTTATTGCGGGTCTTACAATTCGCACCATCCAGGGTCTGCTTGGCACGCCTCAGCCGGTGATCCGCACGATGCCGAACACCTCAAGCACGATCGGACTCGGCGCAACAGGCATCGCCTTCTCCAAGGAGGTCGGCGAGGCCGGCCGGCGTCTGGCACTAAATATCTTCGAATCGGTGGGCATCACTTCCGTCATCGAAGAGGAACGGATGGAAACTCTGACAGGTATCTCCGGCAGCGGACCGGCCTACATCTATTACATGATGGAAGCGATGACTGCTGCGGGCATCCGCGGCGGATTAACAGCTGAGCAGAGCTTAGAGCTGACCGTGCAGAGTGTACTGGGAGCTGCCCGGATGGTACAGCAGACCGGAGAAGATCCGGCATCCCTGCGCAAAAAGGTCACTTCGCCAAACGGCTCCACCCAGGCAGCGATCGAAACGCTGGACAAAGGTGACTTCTTCGAAACGGTCATCGCCGCAGTGAACCGCTGCGCAGAACGCTCCCGCGAGATGGGGGCAGCCGTGGAAAAAGAGCTGTTTAAAAACCAGTAAGCTCTTGGATGATTCTAAGCAGCTGATCTAAAGTCCATGAAACGCTGTTGTCCTACAAATGTATCAGTCAGCCCGTGGTAGCTTTATTTTGACTGTTGGTGTAAGTGTATCCTGTACAACTAACAGCAGCTATTTTCCACTGTTTCCCCATATAGCTGCAATAACTCCCCCGTTAGCATCTTCAAGGATGTCTGGCTGGGGAGTTTCTATTGGTTGCCCCTACCTGTATCGAATCAAGTCATACAAGCGGACCTGTGAGCGGCTCGTCCAGGATCAGGCGGAAGTGTGCCTCTTTTGCCGCATGGTTTTTGATATACACCCGGTAATCTCCGTCCGCCGGCACCGTAATCTTGATCTCCCCCGTCCCGCCCGGAACCACCTCACTATACACTTGGTTGCTGGAGACAGACATAATGCCGATTTCAAGCTTATACTCCTGATCTGATTCAACTTTCATCACCAGTAAATAGTCCCTCCATCGGTAACGAAAAATAGCAAGCCACAGTCAGTAAAACCTGAACATCCGTTCCGTTCTGCGATAGTTAAATTTTACCTTTCCCCCCTGTTCCCCGCAAGCTTGTCATTCTTACTTGTCTCGCTTCAAAAAAAAGAGATGGTACTTACACCATTCTGAAGTGTTGTCTGCGCAATTCCGACGTGTTGCCTTTCATTAAACTGCAGCGGATGCTTTTGTACAAAAACAAAAAAAAGCCTGCCGTACTTGGTTGTCCAAGGCGGCAGGCTTATATTGTTGTCCAGAACGTTATCTTCCGCCGCCCCGGAATTTCTGGTTATAGTTCTTCACGTCCTGGGCATTCTTCACCCGGTTGCGTGACCATTCCAGCAGAATTCGGTCAATGTAGCGGAAATGAACCTTGCCGGCAAAAACAGACTCTTTCAGCGCCAGCAGAATAAGCTCCTCAGGATACCGGTCCTGATCGACCCAGCCGGAAATGGTCTCACACTCCATTGGCGACAGCGGCCGGCCAAATTCCTTCTCGAAGATGCTGAACAGATTGCGGCTCTCCGCCTCCACAGCTGCTGTAGCAGCAGGACTTGCGGCAATCCGCGTTGACGCATGTCTGGTATGATTAGATCCGGCAGATCTGCCCTCAGCATCCTCTTGAGCGGCTTCAGCCAGAACAGCTCCCAGCTTGTTGAACAATCCTGTAAAATTGTACTGCTCGTAATGAAAATCCCTAAGCTCGTCATTGGTTCCGTCAATGCTGATAAAGCCTTCCTTCATCAACTTCTGCAGCTCTCCGGCAATTACGGATATACTCCGGCCGGTCACAGTTTGCAGATCCTCCAGCGACGGGAAATCAATGCCCTCCACCTGCCGGAAAGACAGCAGGTGGATGAGCAGCATGGCTTCGTCGCCGCTGAGGTTCAGCTTCCGGTAATATTTTAAGAGTGCATAAGGAATGACGGCCATCCCGTGCTGAAGGCCAAACGCTGCGCCCTCACCCCAGGTATTCCATCCTCTGCCGTCCATACTTCTGCCCCTTTCACTTTATTTAAGGGTATAGACGGTACAGTGTACGCGGGAACGGAATCGTTTCACGCACATGATCCAGACCGCAGATCCAGGCTACTGTGCGCTCAAGTCCGAGACCGAAGCCGGAATGAGGCACGGAACCGTAGGTACGCAGGTCCATATACCACTTGTAAGTATCCATGGAAAGATTATGCTCTTTGAAGCGCTGTTCCAGTAGTAGCGGATCGTCGATACGCTGCGAACCGCCGATGATTTCACCGTAGCCTTCAGGTGCAATCATATCCGCGCAGAGCACAACCTCTGGACGTTCAGGGTGCGGCTTCATATAGAATGCCTTAAATGATGCCGGATAGTGCGTAATGAATACCGGCTTGTCGTTGGCTTCGGCGATCGCCGTTTCATGCGGTGCACCGAAGTCATCGCCCCAGGCAATTTCATGGCCGTTATCATTCAGGAACTTGATCGCATCATCATAGGTAATCCGCGGGAACGGCGCTTTGATGTTCTCCAGCTTGGATACATCGCGGCCCACCGCTTCAAGCTCGGCGCGGCAGTTCGTCAATACGGATTGCACGATAAAGCTGATGAAATTCTCCTGCACTTTAAGGCTCTCTTCATGATCGGTGAAGGCCATTTCCGGCTCAATCATCCAGAACTCAATCAGATGGCGGCGGGTCTTCGATTTCTCGGCACGGAAGGTCGGCCCGAAGGAATAGACCCGGCCCAGCGCCATAGCTGCAGCTTCCATGTACAGCTGTCCGCTCTGTGTAAGGTACGCATCCTCATCGAAATACTTCGTGTGGAACAGGTTGGTGGTTCCTTCAGCCGAGGTTGGAGTAAGAATCGGCGGGTCCACCTTGGTAAAGCCGTTTTCGTTAAAGAACTGCTGAATCGCGCGGATAATTTCCGCACGGATTACCAGTACCGCACGCTGCTTAGAAGAGCGCAGCCAGAGATGACGGTGATCCATCAGGAAGTCAACGCCATGCTCCTTAGGGGTAATCGGATAATTCTCAGTGAGATGCAGTACTTCGATACCGGTAACAGTCATTTCATACCCGGATTGGCTGCGCGGCTCCTCACGGATAATGCCGGTTACATACAGCGAGCTTTCCTGGGTGAGGCTCTTGGCATCGTCCCAGACCTGCTCAGGCACTTCCGATTTCACCACAACACCCTGGATATAGCCTGTACCATCCCGAAGCTGCAGGAATTGAATTTTACCGCTGGAGCGCTTGTTGTTCACCCAACAGCCGATGACAACACTCTCTCCCACATGCTCATTCACATTCTTGATCACACTTTTGTTAGCCATGCCTGAAATCTCTCCTCTAATTTAGCCGTTAATTCCTTGCACCAGGCGATAGGTATCGCGGGCAATGACAAGCTCTTCGTTTGTCGGAACCACCAGCACCTGCACCTTGGAATCAGCAGTGGAGATGCGGCGCGGATCACCGGAACGGACCTTGTTAGCCTCAGCATCAAGCTCGATGCCCAGGAACGTCAAATTGTTCAGTACCCGTTCACGCAGCAGTGAGGCATTCTCGCCAACACCTGCTGTGAAGACGATAATATCTACACCGTTCATAGCTGCTGCATAAGAACCGATGTATTTGCGCAGACGGTATTCATACATTTCAAAAGCAAGCGTGGAATTGGCTTCGCCCTTCTCCGCTCCGTCGATAATGTCACGCATGTCGCTGCTCACGCCGGAAATAGCCAGCAGACCGCTGTGCTTGTTCAGCATGGAGTTCACTTCGCCGACAGACAGCTCCTCCTTGTTCATTACATAAGGAACGATAGCCGGATCGAGGTCACCGCTGCGTGTACCCATCATCAGGCCTTCCAGCGGGGTCATCCCCATGGAAGTGTCAACAGACACTCCGCCCTGAACCGCAGTTACACTGGCACCGTTACCGATGTGACAGGTAATGATCTTCAGATCTTCCAGCGGACGGTCCAGATACTCGGCAGCAGCTTTGCTTACGAAGTCATGTGAAGTACCGTGCGCGCCGTAGCGGCGGACTTTGTATTTGTTGTACAGCACTCTCGGAATGGCGTACATATAGGCTTTTTCCGGCATAGTCTGGTGGAAGGCAGTGTCAAAAATAACGGCCTGCGGTACACCCGGCATATTGATTTCAGTTGCTGTAATCCCCATTACTGCAGCAGGGTTATGCAGCGGTGCAAGGTCAAACAGCTGGCGGATTTTGGACTTGGCGTCGCCGTCCACCAGGGCGGATTCCTTAAAGAACTCACCGCCGTGCACAACACGGTGACCAACGGCATTGATTTCTTCAATGGAGCTGATTACACCATGCTCGCTGTCAGTCAGGCAGGCAAGCACTTTGCGGATTGCAGTGTTGTGCTCCAGAATTTCGCTGACTTCGGTTACTTCCTGTTTGCCGGTCGGCTTATGAGTCAGAATGGAGGAATCCATCCCGATGCGCTCTACCAGACCTTTGGCCAGAACAGACTCATCAGTCATATTGTACAGCTGATATTTCAAAGAAGAACTTCCGGAGTTAATTACTAGAACGTTCATACACGGTCACCATCCTTGTCATACTTGAAGAAGCCTTCGCCCGATTTAGCACCCAGTTGTCCTGCACGCACCATTTTCTTAAGAATCGTGGATGGACGGTATTTCAGCTCTCCATATTCACGGAACATGTTCTCAAGTGCGGCAAGTACGGAATCCAGGCCGAAACGGTCTGCCATTTCAAGCGGCCCGTGCTGGAACTGGTAACCGATACGCATTGCGTCATCGATATCCTCAGGTGAAGCAACACCTTCCTGCAGGACGTGCATAGCTTCGTTTATAAACAGGCAAATGAGGCGTGAAGTTACAAATCCCGGGGATTCATAAATCATTACGCCCTTCTTCTCAACGATTTCATCAACAAAGGATTTGGTATCTTCAAAAGTGCTGTCAGAGGTTTTCAGACCGCGCACGATTTCGACAAGATCCACCTTGCCGACAGGATGTATGAAATGCATGCCGATAACGCGCTCAGGGTACATTGTAGAGCTGGCAAGCTCAGTCAAGCTTAGTGTGGAAGTGTTGCTGGCCAGAATAATGTGGCTTGGACATACCTGGTCAAGCTGGTTGAACACTTTTTGCTTATCTTCAAGATCTTCAGTAATGGTTTCGATGACCATATCGCAGGAGCTGAGCTCAGCGAAGTGTGTTACTTTCTGGATACGGCTCAGAATCAGTTTCTTCTCAGCCTGGGTAATTGCCCATTTCTCCAATTGCTTATCGAGATTTGTCTCGATCATCTCATAGGAGTAGTCCAGTCTTTCTGCGTTTTTCTCCACCAGTAATACATCCAGGCCTTTGGCTGCCAGCATTTCGGCAATCCCTTGTCCCATTGTGCCACCGCCGATGACACCAATCTTTTTAAACTTCATGTAAAAGCCTCCATCCTTTCAGGTATCTATACTTTTGTATTGTACCTTGTCTGTCGAAAAAAATATGTAGCACGACATATAATAATATCTTAGCATGTCTCAAAAGTAAAAAAAAATAACCGGCATAAATATTTATGCCGGTAATTTTACACTGTCACGAAATTGACAACGAAATTGCTCTCCGGAGAGAACTTCTTCCTTCATAAGGATGTCAAGGGAGTAATCAAATATGTTACGCTGATCCTCCAGCAGTTCACGCGTACGGATCATAAGCTCATCCAGTATTTTACTATTTTCCTTCATAAGCTCTTCTGTGGTAACCATTTGCAGATTTGCGATTCCCAGAGAGGTGAGGCCTGATTTCATCATGGTCTCTACAATATTCAGGGCCTGATCAAAGTCACCGCGTGAGCCTGTGCTGCGTCCCCCGTAATACATTTCCTCAGAGGCTGCGCCGCCAAGCGCAATCATGATCTGGTGCTCCAGATAATCCTTCGTATACAGGTATTGCTCAGTCTGCGGATTGTGGCGCACATAACCGAGTGCCTGTCCCCGCGGAGTCAGTGTTACCTGGCTGACGCTTCCCGGACGCAGCAGCTCTGCCATAATCGCATGGCCCAATTCGTGAATCGCCACCCGGCGCTTTTCTTCCTGGTTGGTCTCACGGTCTGTCTTCTCGCCCATCATCACCTTGTCGATCGCTGAGGATAAATGGCGCTGCTCCACCTGGGTCAGATTTTCGCGCATCATATATATCGCTGCTTCGTTCATGACGCTTTCCAGCTGCGCACCGGAGAACCCGTAGGCTTCCTCTGAGATTTTGTCCAGATCAACACTGGCATGCAGCGGCTTGTTCTTGGCATGAAGGTCGAGAATGGACTTACGCCCTTTTTTGTCTGGCATATCCACCTGGATGTGGCGGTCAAACCGGCCCGGACGCAGCAGTGCGGAATCAAGCATTTCTTTACGGTTCGTTGCAGCTATCAGCAGAATCCGCGGTGCATCGTTATTGTAGATCCCGTCCATCTCGGTCAGCAGCTGGTTCAGCGTCTGGTCATACTCGCGCTGCTGTCCGCCTTCACGCTTTCCGCCGATAACATCAATCTCGTCGATAAAAATAATGGCGCTCTGCTTGTTTTCCTTAACGGCACGGGTACGGGCATCCTTGAACAAATCACGGATACGTCCGGCCCCGACACCTACATACATTTCCACAAACTCACTGCCTGATGCCGCAACAAAGACGGAATTGGTATAATGTGCCGCAGCCTTGGCCATCAGCGTCTTCCCTGTCCCCGGAGGTCCGGTCAGCAGAATCCCCTTGAGCGGGCGGATCCCGAACTTGCTGATCTCCTCATGACGGATCAGAAAGTCAAGGGCTTCACGCAGCTCCTGCTTGGCATTGTCCTGGCCGCCGATCTCCTCAAAGGTAAGCTTCGACGGGCCGTTCTTCTTACGCTTCTTGTCGGCACCGGCATTGACTGTCAAACCGCCGCGCAGATGGGCAATCAGCAGCAGGGCGCCGAGCATGCCCGCAGCGATAACAACCGGAAAAATATTAATGCCGACAAAAGCCATAAAAACAAGCAGCACCGGTGCAAAACCGGCGAGGACTTCCTTCCAATACTTAGGCATTATTCCACACTCCCATCGCTGCAGGAACCCGCGGTAAAATAATAAACTTGCTCTGTTTACCGTCACTCAGGCTCACGTAGACGTTATTATCATCGATTTCTGTCGTTGCCGTCACATTCTGAAACTCGGAGCTTTGTGCCTTGAGTCCGTCAAGCTTGGCCGGAATCAGTGTATATTTACGGCTCTCCATCGCTTCTGCGACGGAAAACATTGCCTTGTCCCAATATTCATCAAGCAATGCACTGGAGTTCTGGTCAACATCAAGCTTGAGCGTACGGCTGCCGATTGCTGACTTTCCTTCGCTATTAACATACTGCACAAGCTCACGCAATTTCGTTCCAGGTTCAAGATTAAGTTTCAAAGTCACTTCATTGCGGTTAATACTAATATGTGATTTATTTACTCCTTCATAGGATGATACAATCTTCTGAAGCGGCTCCTGGACAGCGAACTGGCGGTAAGCATACCAGCCCCCAAACAACAGCGCCGCAGACAACAGAGACGTTAACAGCACAGGTACAAGACGTAATTTCAAGCAACGTCCTCCTCTCAGATGTAAGACAATATATTAAATAAATAGTTAAGATAGCATGTTTAGCGATAACTTATTATCCGGCATGCTCTTTCGCATGTCTTAAGTACATGCATTAGTATATCATAGGTGTATATACGATTCCGCATAAATTTGTGAATATATTTAAAATTTTTGGTACTAATTTTTGGATATACTCCTTTGTTTCTATTTCATATCGACAAAAAAGACATAAATGATGAGCCTGCTTTGAACAAACTTTTTTTCGAGCAGATAACCAAGCGCCAGAATTTCCTCAAACAAATCCACAGCCTGACTAAGATAACGTTCAGTATCCCCTGTAATTTCTCCCTTTTTTTAAAGTTTGAGCAACTACGCTTCAGTATCATGATTGCTATACAAGCTATATATCAAAAAAATGCATGCTCATCATATTCTGAAGGTTGCGCATAACAAAAACAGCAGCCGGACCATTACGTCCACCTGCTGCTTATGCCGTTTCCCGCTGTATTATTTACTCGGCAGGCTATAGCCGTCCCCGATTGCCGTACCATCGCTGAACCGGTAGAACCGGTAATAATACCGTCCTTCCTGCTTGTAGAAGACCTGCCATGCATATTCTCCGTTAAATACGCCGGGCAAAAGCCGCCTGATATCTGCACCGGGCAGCTCAGAAGCAAGCTTCTCCCGGATCTGCTGCTCCGAGGTACCCTGCGACAGCTCTGCCGCATAAATATCGTTGTCGCCTCCTGCCGGTTTGCCGTCAAGTGTAAAGCGGACCCAGACCATCAGCTCGGTGCCCGCCTCATTCTTTCCTGTAAGCACCCAGTAGGCTGCATTTTCATCCCAGACGGATTTTTGGGCCTTGGTCACCTCAGTCAGTCCCGCACGGCTTCTGGCCACTTCCCTGGCTGCGCTGCGCTCGGCCCACTGATCCTTCATAATATAGGCATAGAACTGCCCCAGTCCGAACAAAAGGAGCAGTGCCGCACTGATCGCCAGCGGAAGCCATTTTTTCCTTTTCCTCAAAGTGCAGCTCCCTTTCCTAAATAACTGACGGTGTTATCCGTTTAATTTGCATAATATTATCTTTTAAGCAGGCTTTCAAAGGTTTCCTGCGCTTTGCGGCGGACTTCCTCTTCATCCAGTGTCAGGCACTGGCCGTGCTTTACAACCTGTTTGCCGTTAACCCAGACATGCTCAACATCCTTTGCACTTGCCGAGTAGACGGCATGGGAGAGCAGATCGGAATGCGGCAGCAGATGGGGCTGGTCAATATCAATGGCGATAAAGTCAGCTTTCATGCCCGCAGCCAGTCGGCCGACGTTGTTCAGGTAGATGGAAGCTGCCCCGTATTCCGTTGCCATCAGCAGCGCTTCCGGCGCAGGTACGGCAGTCGGATCGCCGCTGACGCCTTTATGGATCAGCGCGGCCAGCCGCATCTCCTCGAACATGTCAAGGTTGTTGTTGCTTGCCGCTCCGTCAGTGCCGAGTGAGACTTTGACTCCCGCTCTAAGCAGGTCCGGTACACGGGCTACCCCGCTCGCCAGCTTAAGGTTGCTGCCCGGATTATGGGATACTCCGACATTGTATTTGGCCAGAATTTCAATTTCTTCATCATTCAGATGAACACCGTGGGCGATCAGGGATGGGCGGGTGAACATGCCCAGCTTCTCCAGATGCGCCACCGGGCGCAGGCCGTAATCGGCCACATTCTGCTCCACTTCATGCCGGGTTTCGGACATATGCGTATGCATCGGCAGGTCCAGATCATGAGCCGCCTGGACAAATTTCATGAAGAAGTCCGGCGGACAGGTGTAAGGCGCGTGTGGCGAGAGCATTGCCGTAATTCTGCCGTCCGCCTTGCCGTGCCAGTTACGGGCAAATTCCACGGCTTCCGCAAGCTTCTGGTTCTGCACATCCTCAGGACACAGGCCGATGGCGCCGCGCATCAGTACAGCACGGATACCCGACTGTTCTGTAACCTCGGCCACCCGGTCCATATGATCATACATATCAAGGAAAGTTGTTGTTCCGCCCTTGAGCATTTCCAGAACGGACAGGGCTGTTCCCCAGTACACATCATCTCCGGTAAATTTCGCTTCCATCGGCCACATTTTTTCCTGCAGCCAAGACTGAAGCACCATATCGTCACCATACCCGCGCAGCAGCGACATCGCCGCATGGCCGTGGGTATTGACCAGTCCCGGCATGAACAGCAGACGGCTGCCGTCAACCGTCAGAACACCATCTTCGGCTGCAGGCTTGTCTTCCCCTATGTATGTGATCAGATCATCTTCTATGGTCATATAACCGCTCAGGACAGGCTGAAGCGAGCCAGGTACAAGAAACCGGCCGTTCGCGATTATCGTTTTATTGCTGCTCATCGGTAATTTCTTCCTTTCCGTCATGCAAATAGTAGGCAAGGCTCTGCAGATCAGTCGTAAAATCGGCCGCATGAATACGGATCGACGGCGGAGTCTTGAGAATAACCGGAGCAAAATTTAGAATAGCCTCGATGCCCGATTCCACCAGAATATCGGCTACATTCTGCGCTTCACTGTCCGGTACAGTAATAATGCCGATCCGGATTCCCTGCTCACGGA
The DNA here is from genome assembly GCF_029893965.1 of Paenibacillus sp. PastM-3. Classification (GTDB taxonomy): domain Bacteria; phylum Bacillota; class Bacilli; order Paenibacillales; family Paenibacillaceae; genus Paenibacillus_AQ. The sequence goes on along the minus strand of NZ_JARXXP010000003.1, from coordinate 427,703 downwards.
TGGTCTGGCCCAGCTCCTCCATCGGCTGAACCGTCAGGGAGTTGATTTTCTGGCCGACCTTGGGTGCGTAGGAGTCGAATACGGCAGTGATTTTCATCGTATCCTTCAGATAAGCATTATAATTGGAAAGGGCATGGCCCAGGTTCCCCGCACCGACCAGAGCCACGTTGATCTGCTGGTCAAGCTTGAGGATATGGCGGATTTTTTCAATCAGATAGGATACATCATAACCGATGCCCTTCCGGCCGAAGTCGCCGAAATAAGCCAGGTCCTTGCGGATCTGTGCCGGATTAAGGTCAAGCTTCTGTCCCAGCTCCTGGGAAGAAACGGTTGCAATTTCGCGCTTCTGGAGATCATTCAGGAAACGCAGATACACTGGGAGCCTGCGTACGACAGCCTCCGATATTTTGTCCGATTTCATGTCTTCTCCTCCTAAATTTAGTATCACTCGGATGTGTATGAAAGCCGCACCGCTCCCCGTTACTCAAACAGACAGGAAGCAGATGCGGAACTAGATTAAGAATGAAATGAATGCATTTTAGGAAATGCCGCCCTCCAGCCATTCCTCGATTCTCGGAACCATCTGCTCAGTCAGCATATGCTCCATCTTGGGGCCGGGCAGCGAATACAGGAAATACTTCCCGTAGTAAGACTCGATAACCCTGGTATCATATACAATAACAATTCCCCGATCCTGGGCGGTGCGAACCAGCCGGCCGAAGCCCTGCTTGAAGCGGATAACCGCCTGGGGTACCGACAGCTTCATGAACGGGTTCTTCTTCTGTGCCTGCAGCAGCTCGGCTTTGGCCTCTGCAAGCGGGTGGTTCGGGGGCTGGAACGGCAGTCTGACAATCGCCAGACAGGTGAGCGCATCTCCGGGAATATCCACGCCTTCCCAGAAGCTGCTGGTTCCGAGCAGCACCGCTGCAGAACTGTCCTGAAAACGCCGGATCAGTTTGCTGCGGCTCCCCCCCTCTACACCTTGCCCAAGAACAGCGATGTCCTCTGTGGCCAGTGCCTCCTTCAGCGGGTCGTAGACCTGCCTCAGCATTTTATAGGAAGTAAACAGCACCAGCATGCGGCCTTTGGTTGCTACAGCGGCTTCTGCCAGCGAGTGCACCAGTTTGTCAACAAACCTGGCATCCCCTACACTGCCCTTCACGCTCGGAAAATCACGCGGTATCACAAGCAGTGCCTGCTCACGGTAATTAAACGGTGAAGGCAGCAGTGCGGTCATCAGCCGCTCCTGCTCCGCAGCCTCGCCCAGGCCGAGATTATCGATCATGAACTGGAAGGATTTATCCACAGACAGCGTTGCGGAGGTCAGCGTTATACTTTTCTTTTTGTCGAAGAACAGCTCCTTCAGCTGGGCACTGACATCTACCGGTACAGCATACAGCTGCAGGGATTTGCCGCGGTAATTGCTGCTCCCTTCCATCCAGTACACAACATTCTCATCATTCAGGCCCATGAAGAAACGGATCTGCTCGCGGATCGAGGCCAGATCCTTAAACAGGCCGCCGATGTCGGTTACCAGACTGTCCGAGGAGGACTGGCTGTCGGTATCGCGCATTTCACTGAGCATCTTGTCGCCCCTGCGGATAATATCGCTGAGGCTGAGATTCAGCGTGTTCTCCAGCGCAGCCAGCTCTTCCCAGTCCCTTGGCTTCTTGCCGGGATGCAGGCGTGACACCAGTTGCCCGGCCTCACCCGCTGCGGCATCACTGCGGTCTGGCAGCAATCCGAACAGCTTGTCGCTGAGCACATCCCAGGTTTCCTTGACGGTCAGCAGATCCGGATAGATCCGGTCGATGACACTGCTCCATTCGGAGGCCTGCTCGCTTCCCGAAGACTGCAGGGTCTGGCGCAGCGCGGGGAGCTGGCCGCTCTTACTGTCCTTATACAGCCGGGTCAGCGTATGGGCTACAGTGAAATACTTCATCTGCATGCCCAGATGCTTGCCCGCCACATCCTCCAGATGATGTGCCTCATCAATCACGAGATGCTCATAGGCAGGCAGCAGCTGATGCCCGGCCTTTACATCTGCGAACAGCTTGGAATGATTCGTAATGACCACATCGGCAATTCCGGCTTCATGCTTGGCCCGGTGGTAGTAGCATTTACGGAACCAAGGACAGGACCGGCCCAGACAGGAGTCGGTGTCGCTGGCGACACTTTCCCAGAAGTCGCCGCCGCGGCCGCTGAGATTCAGCTCCTCATCGTCACCGGACTGCGTCTGGGTAAGCCACACAAGCATTTGTGCTGCTGTGAGCGTTTCTTCCCTGGTACTTACGAAATCCTTATTATTTATTTTATGTTCAAACTTGCGTAGACACAAATAGTGCCCTCTTCCCTTAAAGACGGCAGCCTTGAACGGAAACGGGACCACTGTAGTCAGGAGGGGGATGTCGCGCTCCCGCAGCTGATCCTGCAGATTGATTGTATGTGTGCTCACCATCACCTTCTGGTCTGTACGCACGCTATGATAAATAGCCGGCAGCAGGTAGCCCAGCGATTTGCCGGTGCCGGTACCCGCTTCAATCAGCAGATGCTTTTCTTCCTGAAAGGCGGTCTTTACTTCGCCGATCATAATCTCCTGTGATTCCCGCGTCTCATACTGCGGTAACGTATCCTTCAGTCTGGCTGTTACCTCAGCCATGTAGTCCTCAAAGGATACATTCTCCAAAGGATTGCCGGAACCCTCCTCGCGCGGTGAAACAAGCTCATTCCAGTCGCCGACCGCAAGTGCCAGCTGACGGTGAAAGGTCAGCTCGCCCTCCGGCTGGAAGGTTTCCATCTCCCGCTCGTGAAGCAGGCCATCAAAATACCAGGCCAGATCGCTGTCCTCGCCGGCAAACAGCTCATTCAGGCGCTGAATGGTCAGCAGCGGCAGGCTGTACAGCTCGTCAAGGCATTTAAGCAGCACCAGCGCAGTGGCCAGCGCATCGCTGTCAGCCTGATGCGGACGCTCATGCGTCAGCTTGAAATGTGCACTGACTGCACCGAGCTGATAGGTGGTCAGCGACGGAAAGCATATTTTGAGAAAATCAATCGTATCGAGAATCCGGCCCTGAAACGGCAAATAGCCGCAGCGGTCCAGGGCATTCTGTAAAAAGTGGAAATCAAATGCGACATTATGCCCTACCAGCACAACATCATCCAGCAGCGGGACCAGCTCCATCATCATTTCATCCAGCTCCGGCGCATCTGCAACATCAGCGTCGGTTATGCCGGTCAAGCCTGTAATAAAAGGAGGAATCGATGTTCCGGGCTTGACATAGGACCCATATACCCGGGAAACAGACCGGTCTTCTTCTATAATGGCAAGGCCAACCTGGATAATCTCACCCACAGATTGGGTTCCCGTAGTTTCAAAATCAAGCACGGCAAATTTCATTGTAAGTTCTATTCCCTTTCACTTGAGACTCCATATCAGCATAACAGAAGTTACGTAAAAAGGCGATGCAAGCCGCTTGTTCAAGTGGATGCATCGCCTAAATGAATGGCTATGATTACAAAAGCGAAACAAGCTGGTCCCCGAACTGGAGCTTACCGCCCTTTTTGCGGCAGACCTCCAGATTGACATTCGGCTCCGGCAGAGCCGGATCATGCTGCAAAGACAAACCGAACAGTTCACTTGCCTCAAGGAAGCGCTCCTGTGAGGCCCTGATGCAGCCCAGGGCATTATAAATCATCGCCTTAAGCTTGCTCTCCCGGATCAGGGCGAGCATATGGTTCAGATGGCTCCAGGCCGTCTCCCCGTCCCCTTCCTGCAGATAAGCCATGGCCAGATACAGCCGGGCGGCCAGGCTGTCAGGATACCGCCGGATTACTTCCTGAAACTGCTGGATACATTTGCTGTACATCAGGAGCTTATAATACCCCTGGCCCCGGACAAAAGAATCCATGGCAAGCTCGGGTGCCTCCTGCTGCGGCACTTCTTCCTCAGGCTCGAGCGAAAGCTCAGTCTGTTCCCGGAACTGGCTCAGCTGCTCGGCAAAGGCCAGCCACTCATCCATCACTTTATCACTGAGTCTGTGAAGCATGTTGTACTTGCGGATCAGTTCATTCCGGTACTCCCCCTCCGAAGAGGGGTAGTCACGGGCAATCTCCTGGAGCATCTTGATCATTTCAGCAAATAAATGTTGAAACATCGGGCCATCCCCCTTTACTGAACATGAAATCAGCCTAAGCTTGCCTGCCTTCATTTTTAGCAAAGTCGGGGCGGTTCATCCCTGCCATTGATTACATGGCCTGCAGCTGCCTTATCAGGCGATTGTAGCGTGCAGCTCATGGTCAGCCAGCTTGACCGGCTTATTGTCTGCGTCCACAAACACAACCGTCGGCTTGTGGCCGGCCAGTTCATCAGCGGACAGCATTGCATAAGAGATAATGATGACTGTATCGCCAGGCTGCACCAGGCGGGCCGCCGCCCCGTTCAGGCAGATGACGCCGCTGCCGCGCGGGCCCGGAATGACGTAGGTTTCCAGCCGGGAGCCGTTGTTGTTGTCCACAATCTGTACCTTCTCGTTCTCAAGCAGATCGGCCGCTTCCATCAGATCCTCATCAATCGTAATGCTGCCTACATAATTAAGGTTGGCCTCAGTCACCGTCGCACGGTGAATTTTGGATTTCATCATATGTCTAAACAAGGGCAGGAGCCTCCTTCGGAATAAATACATTATTGTCGATCAGCCGGGTTCTGCCGAATTTGACTGCCAGCGCAATGATGATCTCACTGCCGGAGGAAGTAAGCAGCGATCCGGGTTCCAGCGCCTCCAGATCAGGGAAAGTCAGAATTTCCGCATAATCGATCACGGCCAGCGGAGCAGAGGAAATTTCCGAGACAAGAAGCATCCGGGCTTCATCAGCAGTACGGACCGCACCCTCGTCCATTGCCTGGCGAACAGCCTTCAGTGAACGGGACAGTACAAGCGCCTGGCTGCGCTCCTCTGCGGATAGATAGACATTGCGCGAGCTGAGCGCCAGTCCGTCATTCTCGCGGATGATCGGGCAGGCAATAATTTCAACATTCATATTGAGGTCGGATACCATGCGGCGCAGTACCGCCACCTGCTGGGCATCCTTAAGACCGAAGAATGCATAATCAGGCTGCACCATATTGAACAGCTTGTTAACAACAGTGGTTACACCGTCGAAATGCCCCGGACGTGAAGCGCCGCAGAGCCGGGTAGTCAGAGAGGATACCGAGATCTTGGTAAGTGTAGGCTGCGGGTACATTTCCTCCACACTCGGAATGAAGACAATATCTGCACCTTCACGTTCGGCAAGCTCCAGATCACGTGCTTCATCACGCGGATAAGAGGCATAATCCTCATTCGGCCCGAATTGCAGCGGATTGACAAAAATGCTCATCACCACCGTATTGCTCTTCTCACCGGCCTTGCGCAGCAGACTGGCATGTCCTTCATGCAGGTATCCCATAGTCGGCACAAAACCGACCGGAGTATGCCCTCCCTGACGCATATAATCAAGCGCTTCGCGCAATTGTGCTACTGTTCTGACCACTCTCATCTTATTTCACTCCTTTTCCGGCAGCGCCGTATAAAGATTCCAGTACATGCTCATCCGCATTAAAAACATGGTCCTCGGCAGGGAAGGAACGCTCCTTCACTTCCTTGACATAGCTGCTGATCCCCTCGCGGATGATGCTGCCGACGTCGGCATAGGTTTTGACGAAACGCTTCTCCCGGTATGGTGAAGCATAGCGCACAAGATCATGGAACACGAGCACCTGACCGTCACAGTATCGTCCAGCTCCAATGCCGATCGTCGGAATGCTGAGCGCCTTTGTAATGGCTTCCGCCACTTCTTCAGTTACCAGCTCCAGAACAATCCCGAACGCTCCTGCCGCTTCAAGTGCCTTAGCCTCTTTCATCAGCCGCTGTGCATCCGCAGGGTCCTTCCCCTGAATCCGGTAGCCGCCGATCATATTGACCGACTGCGGAGTCAGGCCGATATGTCCGAGAACAGGCACTCCCGCCTTCGTGACAGCAGACACGGCTTCGCAGATTTCCAGCCCGCCTTCCATCTTAACAGCATGGGCACGGCCCTCCTGCATCAGTCTGCGTACACCGCGCAGCGTCTCATCCACACCACCGTGGTAGGTCATAAACGGCATATCCGCCACGATAAAAGTGTTCTGCGCCCCCCGGACGACAGAGCGGGTATGGTAGACCATATCGTCGATCGTTACCGGCAGTGTCGTATCATAGCCAAGCACTACATTTCCCAGCGAATCACCGACGAGGATCAGGTCAATCCCCGCCTCTTCGGCAAGCAGTGCCGAAGGATAATCATAAGCGGTCAGCATGCTCAGGGGCACACCCTCCGCTTTCATTTTTTTCATTTTTACAATGTTCAGTGCATGTTTGTCAGCCATTCTCTCCATTCCCCTTTTCGCAGTTAAAATACGCGTAAACGCGCAAACAAAAAAACCCTTTAGCATAATCGGCTAAATAGGTCCGAAGGGCAAAAAAGAGTCACTCGCGATCGTCCCTTCTGTCTCGGTCCTTACGGCTCAGAGCAGAATCCAACGTAACCGTGTAGTACAGTTATGAAGGTACATCCAAAAGCAATTACTCAGTTATTAAAAGCCTAGCCGGAGTACAGTTCGCACCATGGCGATACCGTCTCTGTCCATAGTATACCAAAACCTGCCCCAAATTACACGAAAAAAAATATGACAAGGGATGGAACCCTTGTCATATCAGATCATTTCTATCTCCCCTGACAGGATGCTGGTGATGTTGCCAGCCTCATCCTGCAGCTGTAGTCCGCCGTTTTCATCCAGACCCACAGCCCTGCCTTCACAGCGGCCCTGAGGCGTGTTGAAGGAAATCTGGCGTCCGAGCGTCACCGACATAGATTCCCACAGCTCCTTCACCGGCCGGAAGCCCTGATCCAGGTACAGGCAGTAGAGATATTCCAGCTCAGCCAGCACAGCCCGGGTCAGCTGTTCACGGTCGACCGGGATGCCTCCGCCTTCAATCAGGAGAGAAGTACCGACCTCCTGCAGGTAATCCGGATAGTCCTCCGGAGTCAGGTTGGCGGAAATACCGATGCCGGCGATAGCATAGTGCAGGCCGCCTTCCCGGAGGCAGGATTCCAGCAGGATGCCGCAGATTTTGCGTCCGCCGGCCAGCAGATCATTCGGCCATTTGATTCCGGCCGGCACACCGGTCACCTCACGTATGGCAGTGCAGACTGCCACCCCGGCCAAGAGGGTAAGCTGCGGCGTCAGAGACAGCGGCAGGCTGGGACGGAGCACAATGCTCAGCCAGATGCCTTTGCCCTTCGGCGAATGCCATTTCCGGCCCATCCGACCCCGGCCGCCGGTCTGCTCCTCGGCCCGGACGGCTGTGCCTTCAAGGGCACCTGCCTCAGCAAGCTTCTTTGCTTCCTCTTGGGTCGAAATCACCGAGTCGAGCAGCTGCAGCCGATCCTGCCAGCTTGACACGAAGCTCTCCCGTGCCGGAAGGCCGAACACAGGCTTATTGTCATGATTCATCTATATCCATCCTTCTTGCTTCCTGAAGCAATACTTGTTGGTCATTCGGGCAGTCCCCCGCCGCTACAGCCAGCAGCAGCTTATTCAGCAGTCCGCCGAGCCACGGCCCGGGAGGCTTCCCAAGCAGACCAGCCAGCTCCTTGCCGGAAACTGACAGCTCGCTAAGCGAGCGGATTGGCATCTCTGCCGTCCATGAGCGCAGCGTGGCGGGCGGGATGTGCGCGGCGGCCTGCGGCAGCGCCGCCAGCAGCGTCACCCACCCATCGGCGGCTTCCGCGCCGATGGATAGCACGGCGGCGATCCAGCGCCGCCGCAGCTGCTCAGTAGCGCCCGGAGAATCCGGCGCTACTGAGGCCAGCGCCGCGTCCCACGCCTCGCGGACGCGGAGCACGGCGGCGACGGAGCTGCGCGCCGCCCCCGGGAACGTCCATGCCCGCAGGAGCTTGTCGGCCGCTTCGGCCGACTGCCCCAGGGCATGGAGGAGCAGCGCCCACCGCAGGCGGGCGCTGTCCAGTTCCCCGATCCCGGCCAGCATGGCGGCTGCTGCCGCCATATCTTCGCCGGTCCAGGGGAACGGGGCTTTGCCGCGCGCAAGCAGCCCGCTGCGCGCCAGCAGGCCGAGGCCGCGCACAGGGTGCGGCCCCAGGGCGATGCGCTCCGTCTCGGCGCGCACGCGCTCGACGGCGATATGCGCCAGCTTGTCGCGCTGGCGCAGCAGCCCCCGCCACGTATTCTTGGCGACGGCAAAATCCAGCACCGACGCGAACCGCACACAGCGCAGCATGCGCAGTGCATCCTCGTCGAAGCGCTCCTCCGCACTGCCTACGCAGCGGATCAGCCGGGCGCCTAAATCCTGCGTGCCCAGAAACGGATCAACCAGCTTCCCGTCCAGCCCGCAGCAGATCGCATTGATGGTGAAATCCCGCCGCCGCAGATCCTCCTTAACATCGCTTACAAAAGAGACATGCTCCGGACGGCGGTGATCGGCATAGCCGCTCTCCGTCCGGTAAGTCGTCACTTCAAAGCTGAAGCCGTCCTGCAGCACTGTAACCGTCCCGTGGGCAAGCCCTGTCGGGACACAGCGCGGAAAGACGGCCATAACCTCCTCGGGCAGCGCCGAAGTGGTCAGGTCGATATCATGAACCGGCCGGCCCAGCAGCTCATCGCGGATACAACCTCCGACGAAATAGGCCTCACGGCCGCTCTCAAGCAGCCCTGTAATCACCTTGCGGGCTGCCGCCGCCATACCGTCCGGTGCCATTGTCCATTCCATATCGTTCTCCTTACCCCCGGATGGCATCCATTCCGAGCACCTTGCGCCCCAGCACACGGTAATAAATATCCTCATATTGGTTCGTAATGCTGTCCCGGCTGAAGTCATTGCAGGAACGCTTCAGACAAGCCTCGCGGAATTGCTCGGCCAATGCCTCATCCGACAGCAGCTTCACGGCATATTTAGCCATAGCAGACGTATCGCCAATCGGCGCCAGGAAGCCGGTCTTGCCATGCTGAACCAGCTCTGGAATGCCGCCGGCCTGGGAACCGATCGTCGGGACGCCGCAGGCCATCGCCTCCAGCGCTACCAGCCCAAAGCTCTCCTTCTCCGAAGGCAACAGCAGCAGGTCAGCCAGCGAGATTACCTGGGCAATCTCATCCTGCTTGCCGAGGAAGCGGACCTTGTGCTCAAGACCCATTTCGTTGATCTTGGCCTGAATCTTCGGCAGCTCCGGGCCTTCCCCTACCAGAAGGAGCTTCGCCTTGATCTCCCGGCTCACCTTGGCAAAAACATCAACCACATCGCCCACCCGTTTCACCGGGCGGAAATTGCTGATATGCATCAGGATTTTCTCATCGGGATCGGCATAATCGCCCCGCAGGTCTGTTACATCCCGCGGATAATAGACCCGCTTGTCAACAAAGTTATAAGTCAGGTCAATATCCCTTGTAATATCCAGAACCTTTCGGGTTTCGTTGATCAGATCCTTTGAAACGGCGGTAACCGCATCGCTCTCATTAATGCCCAGCCGGATCAGATCCTTGAGTGACTCATCCTGCCCCAGCACCGTGATGTCGGTGCCGTGCAAGGTAGTAACGACCTTCATATCATTGCCGAGCATCTGCTTGGCAAGAAATGCGCAGACGGCATGCGGTACCGCATAATGGACATGAAGCAGATCCAGCCCCTGCATTTTGGCTACCTGGGCCATTTTGGTCGCCAGCGCCAGATCATAAGGGGGGTAACGGAACACATAGTAATCGTTAACCTCAACCTCATGATAAAATATATTCTTCTGAAACGTTCCAAGCCGGAACGGGATACTGTGTGTAATAAAATGGACTTCATGGCCTTTTTCCGCCAGAAGCTTGCCCAGTTCAGTCGCCACTACGCCCGAGCCGCCCAGAGACGGATAACAGGTGATGCCTATTTTTAGCCGGTTCATAGCTCCGTCCCCTTCGTAGACTGTTCTCTTACTTTAAGTAATGTCATTGATTTATTATAGTTGCATCACACAACAAAATAAAGCTTATTCCGACTTGCCCCCGTTAAGGAACAGGTCAACAGCATGGGGAACCCTGGTGGCAAAGCCTTCGGCAAAGGGAATGAGCCTGCGCTGGCCAAGCAGCATATCCCGTGAGCGGACGCGTTCAATGTATCCCTCATTAAGCGGGGTGGATACCACATCCTCGCCGGGTGCTTTTTCAAACTGGGAACGGTAGCAGGACAGTGCCTGCTCCTTCACAGCGTATTGCTCTGTTACATCCACAATCAGGTCGGTACGGCCCAGGTCGTTGATGAAGTAAAAATACAGCAGCGGCGCAGGCACCGCAGGCTTGTCCGGCATGTATTTGCGCAGCTTGGCATTAAATACAGCCTCCTCCACCAGCTTGCTGCAGGCGATATGATCCGGATGCCTGTCCTCCCAGTAAGGTGCGAAGACGACAGCCGGGGCAAACCGGCGGATTTCTGCGGTCACCGCCGCCAGATGCTCTTCTGTCATATACAGGCCGCGGTCAGGCAGCCCGAGATTACTGCGCACAGCAGCACCCAGCACATCGGCAGCCTGCTGCGCTTCCTGCTTGCGGCGCTCCACTGTACCGTTTGATGACATCTCGGCGGCGGTCAAGTCACACAGGCCTACCTTCAGCCCTGCAGCCGTATGCTTGGCAATGGTTCCGGCCATACCGATCTCGGCATCATCGGCATGCGCCCCGAATACAAGAATGTCCAGTTTCATTACTCGTCCACACCTGGTTTGTATTTATGTACAAGCTCCCGCCAGCCGAAATCCCCGCGGTCGATTGCCTTCACCAGAATTTCCGCCGTCGCGATATTGGTTGCCACCGGGATGCCGTACACATCGCACAAACGGAGCAGTGCCGTAATGTCCGGCTCGTGCGGCTGGGCCATCAGCGGATCACGCAGGAAAATAATCAGATCCAGCTCATCCTGCGCTACCAGAGAGCCGATCTGCTGGTCGCCGCCCAGCGGACCGGACATGAACCGGTTGATTTTCAGCTCGGTTGCTTCCATAATACGTTGGCCCGTTGTTCCCGTCGAATACAGCTCCAGCCCGGTAAAAACATTTTCATAGGCGGTAACGAAATTGACCATTTCTTCTTTTTTACGGTCATGTGCGATAAAGGCAATCTTTAGCATGTTGGTTTCTCCCCTGTCTATTCAATAAAATGCTCGAAGCCGTAGATCAGTCCGGTATACCCCATTACCTTCTGGACTCCCAGCTTAACCCCAGGCATATAGCCTGCCCGTTCGTACGAATCATGACGGATTTTGAGCGACTGGCCATATCCGCCGAACACCACTTCCTCCTGGGCAAACACGCCCGGAAGACGGACGCTGTGAATACGGAAGCCGTTATAGTAACCTCCGCGCGAGCCTTCAATAAGCTCTTCCTCATGAGGATGGCCCTGGCGGAGCTCTTCTCTCGCTTCAGAGATCATCTCTGCTGTCTTGATTGCTGTACCTGAAGGAGCATCCAGCTTCTGATCTCCATGATACTCGATAATTTCCAGATGCGGGAAATATTTCGCTGCCTGTGCAGCAAATTTCATCAGCAGAATCGCTCCGATCGAGAAGTTCGGGGCAATCAGCCCGCCGATTCCCTGCTCCTGACATTGCTTGTCCAGCTCGGCAATCTGCTCCGGAGTGAATCCGGTTGTTCCGATAACCGGCCGCACCCCGTATTTGATTGCAAGCGAAGTATTGGCATAAGCCGATTGCGGAATCGTAAAATCAACCATCACATCTCCGCGGCTCCCTGCTAAGGCAGCTTCCAGATCGGAAGTAACGGTTATTCCGCATTCCTCCAGCCCTACCATACGGCCCGCATCACGCTCGCCTGCGGAACGGTCTACTGCTGCTGCCAGCTCCAGCTCTTCATCCTCCAGCACCAGCTTTACAACCTCTTTACCCATTCTGCCTCCTGCTCCGGAGACAATCACTCTGATCTTGTCGCTCACCTTTAAATCCTCCTCGCTTTTACTGGTTCCATTCATTAATGGATATATTTTTGCAATGACCTTTGCAGGTCTTTCATCAGCTGGCGCAATCCGCTATCATCCGGATGAAGGGCAATAACCTCTTTCATGGCGGCGATCGCCTGTATATGCTCATTCATCCGGCTGTGCGCAATGGCCAGCCATACATAGGCGTCTCCGTATAAGGGGTCCAGCGTAATTGCTGCTTTAAGAAGTGTAACCGGATGATACGGATTGGATGTCCCGCCCGCGTCATCCTCCAGCAGATGTTTGGCCTTCTGCACAAGCTGAAGCGCCTGCAGATGCTGGAGATGCAGCCGGTATTCGGGTTTCGTATCATCGAGCCTCACCGCAGCGACCGCATGCTCCAGCGCTTTCTCCACCATCCCGCTGCGGGCGTAGGTAATGGAGCAGCGGTATCTGACTTCGGCATCGTCCGGACTGGCCGAAATGGCAGCCTCAAAAGATTCAATCGCCTGTGCGAAATCGCTGCGCAGAATGGAACGGTATGCGGCCTTGACATAATCGTTATGATCCATATACTCACCATCCTTACGGCTAAATCCCGTTCGTTTGGTACAGCATATGATATAAGGGCCTAATCGGTGTTTTTAAGGGTCCAGCGGCCGGCGTCACGGGTATTGAACTTGTGCATCACTTTATTGTGAGCCTCGGTCAGATCAATCCCCAGTGAATTCGCAAAGCAAACCGTAATGAACAGAATGTCACCCAGCTCCAGTTCAATGGAGTTGTCTGCTTCATCGGCTTTTTTGGGCTTTTCACCAAACTGATGGTTCACTTCGCGCGCCAGCTCCCCGACTTCCTCTGACATCCGGGCCAGCATGGACAGCGGACTGAAGTAACCTTCCTTAAACTGTGAGATATAAGCGTCAACTTCACGCTGAATCTCGGCTAGACTTTTTTCCATAATTTGCAGCTGCGCCCCCTCTATGATCTTGCCTTATGTTTGCCCCTATGTTATCGTAAAGACGTTTTGAAGACAAATCTTTTTTATATTTACAGCTTCACCTCATGAAAGCCAGGTTAGAACATTCTGCCCGTATAAGGGCTTAGGCGAGGGATTAAATGAACTCATTAAAGGTCATGAATATTGGTAAAACCATAGCACCCATTATGCTGGGAACAGCGGTCTATGCATTCGGGCTTTTGTACTTTATTGTACCCAACCAGCTGATGGAGGGCGGCGTAACCGGGATCACCATCCTGCTCAATTATGCCTTCAGCATCCCAATCTTCCTAACGACACTGCTGCTGAACCTTCCGCTGTTCCTGCTGGGCTGGAAAGTGCTCGGCTCCAATCAGATTGTCTATACCGGACTAGGCATCGGCTCCCTGACTTTTTTTCTCTGGGTATTCGAACAGGCGATAGACAAGGGCTGGCTCGTCCCGTTCACTACCGAGCATGATTTTATTCTTGCTTCATTATATGCAGGCGTTACGCTCGGCCTTGGCCTGGGCATTGTTTTCCGTTACGGCGGGACTACCGGCGGGGTTGATATCGTGGCACGCATCCTGGGACGCAAATTTGGCTGGAGCATGGGCCAGATCATTCTCGTTGTCGATGTTATCATTATCGGCGCATCCCTGCTCTACATACCCCGTGAAAAGATTTTATACACTCTGGTGGCCGTCTTTATCGCATCGCGGGTCATTGATTTTATCCAGGAGGGGGCATACGCTGCCAAAGCCTTCACTATAATCAGCGATGATGCGCCGCAGATTGCCGACCTGATTACTGCCGAGATGGAGCGCGGTGTAACACTGATTCCGGCCATCGGCGCGTATTCCAAACAGGCAAAGCACATGGTTTACTGCGTCGTCTCCCGCCAGGAGATCCGCCGGCTCAGCCAGCTGGTCAAATCCGTCGATCCTGCAGCGTTCGTTATTATCAGCGATGTACACGATGTAATGGGCGAGGGCTTCCGGGAGTCCTGAGTTCGGAAGGTTGAGGGTTGGTTGATATTGGTTCGTTGAGTTTGAATTTTTGTCTGATTTAAGCTTTTTTAAACTTAGTATGATTAGCATATTGAGCAGATTTGGTTGTCTAGAGTTAGATTGAGTAGAGTGTATTTGGTGATTTGGTGGATTTGGTGGATTTGGTGGATTTGGCGGATTTGGTGGATTTGGTGTGTTTGGTAAGTTAAGTTTGACTAGTTTGATGAGTTTGATGAGTTTGAGGGGTTTGGTAAGTTTTGTATGTTATCTGAGTGCGTTAAGCGAGTTAGAATGAGTTGTTTTACCTTTACATAATCAGCACCTCAACCGATTAACTGCATTTTGTACAACTATACTCCACGATTATGGGCTTGCAGTAACTATAAGTGTATTCCGTGCAACTATATCCGGTCTTTTTAGGTAAAATAGCATTTTCGGCCGATTATAATTGCATGAAATACAGTTATTTCTAAATTGGGCGGCTTTTTGTGCTTTTTAGTTGTATAAAATACACTTATTCCTTAAAATCGCATAGTTGGCTAACCCTCAAAGAATCTGCCAAACACACACATTGGCTCACCCATACCTGCGATAAGCCTCACTCTACGATACATCGCACAAGATTATTATAAAGATAATACGAGCAAAAGCTCCCCTTCCCGTGTCTAATGGAAAGGAGAGCTTTTTTTTAGAATCAGCAGGCAATTAACCGCAACACCCCTGCCAGCTTGTGCAGGCAAGCCAGCATGAAAGCTTAACGTCTATGCCTTCACTAACTTCAGTTCCACTTCCTCCAGTATTCCTCTGCGCCTATACCGGCCTCAGATCCTCGCGCTCGCCCCGGTATTTGCGGAAAGCGGCATAGGCCAGAGCTGTGATGATGAAGACACCTGCCAGCAGTCCCCAGGCTCCATATTCTGCAGGGGCAAGCGGAAGGGATAATGCCGGTTCATCGCGTTCCTTGCCGAATAACACTCTCACCGCATCCTGGCCGTAGGAGACGATCTCCAGCAGCCGCGAACGTCCGGGAGGCTGAGAGGAATCCGTAACCCCGGCTGCATATGACAGCCAGGAGTCAAAGGCGCTGACTGCTTCCGGCCGGCTTGAGATGACGACCGCCGGTCGGATCGTATCATATCTGCTCTGCAGCCGGGAGACGGCAGCTTTCCAGCCTTCCGGGTTGCCGGCCGCAGCGCTTTGCTCCATATCGTTCAGATCCTCACGGATCAGCTTATAATACTGTTGCCACATCGGCTGACGCGGATGGCTCAGACTGTTGGCGGCAAGCCTCATTCTGGCTGCAGCCGCTTCCCACTTCCCGGGATCGATCTGGGCAGCCGCAAGGGTCGCCTTGAGGTCCATAATTACCCCGGACAGCGCATTGACTCCTTCAACCGAAGTCAGCCCTTCAAAAGAGGAAGACACAAAGATCTCGGAGATCTCCGCGCTCTTCTGCCTTGCTTTAACCACATCACCTTCCAGCACATAGCTGTACAGCGCTTCCGCCGCCTGTTCCAGCTTTTCTGCGCCGTTCCTGCCGGTCAGCGCCGGGGCTCCGCTCCCTGCAGATACACTCCCGCCGATCATACCGGCAAGCAGCCAGCACAATATGAATCCACTCAGCACCATATAACACTTGCGCGGCATGAGACATCCCTCCTACCCTTAATCTATGGCAGAAGGACAAGAGTTAGAACAGCCTGTCAGCGCCGGATCCCGGTCCGCTGCAGGGTCTCGTGCCGCCTTGCTTTCGGACCCACTGCCCAGGCTGCCGCAGCGCTCAGCAGAGTCAGGAGAATCGTGAGATTCTGCACCTGGGTAACATCGTCTTCCAATACTGACGGCAGCCAAGGATAGACTCCTGCTGAGTAATCAACCATATCATTAGCCAGCGTCCAGAGCAGAGCCACCGGCAGCATCCGCCGGAACGAGAAGAACCGGGCATAGATCAAGGCCTCTACCGCCATTCCGGTATGCGACACCACCAGCATCCAATCCTTCCAGCTGACTGTATCTCCCTGATATCCACCGGCAAAAATAACGCCAACCGCCCATATGCCGTACTTGACAGAAGTAACTACAGCCAGCGCTTCGATCAGCTCACGCACCAGCGTTCCCTTCAAGCCTTTCGGGGGATACAGCAGCAGTAACAGCGCAATTGTAAAAAACAGACTGGCTGTCGGGCTGTCCGGCACGAACGGCAGCAGCCAAGCCGGATAGTTCTGCGCAGTATACTCCAGTTGATTGCCATACCATATGTATCCGTAAATCGTTCCGAGGACATTGACGATAAAGAGCAGCCATATGACTCCCCGGTGCTTGAACAGCTTGTCTAACATATTAACCGGCATACACAGTTTCTCCCTCCCGAGTAGGAACATATCACTTCCACTACACAGACAAAAACCTGACCGCAAGAATACGATCAGGTTCGCGTTATCATTATTTTACTGTTCGCTTTTTTGTTTGGCAAGCCACGCCGCCAGAGAGTCGATATCCTGGTCGGTAAGCCCGGCACCAAGCGCCGTTTCATACATCGGCGGCATCTGGCCCTGGCCCTCTTTGATAATGGCCAGAATAGCCGCCTGATCGTGGGTATCTCCTACCCCGCGCAGCGAAGGTCCGCCCCCGCCCTTCAGGTCCACAGCATGACAGGTAACGCAGGTCGCCTGCTTGAATAGTGCCATTGCCGGATCATCCTTGTCCACGATTGCGATATCCTCAGTCTGTACCGCACTGGTGGTGGGCAAGCCTTTGGCCCTGTTCTCAGCTGCTTTCTCCTCACGCTGCACATCTTCCGGGATCTGGCCGGTTTCGGCCATTTCATGCTTGTATTCAGTCCAGGCCGTATTGGTTAAATAGACGATCGCCGCCAGTGACAGGAGCATCAGCGAAGAGGCAATCGGCCGCTTATAGAAGCGCCGCTCCCGGCCGGTGTCCAGAAAAGGGGCAAGCAGCAAAGCGCCGAACGCCACACCCGTGACTCCCAGGGTTCCCAGCACGATATAATCACCCGATGCATAAGGGAGCTTCAAATATTGATAGAGAAACAGAAAATACCAGTCAGGAATCGGAATAACGGTAGCTCTGGCGTCTGCCGGGAATCCCAGCGGCGCAGGCTCGGAAATCGTGAGCACAAGAATGCCTACCAGCACAACTACCCCGACCATCCATTCCTTGAGCAGAAAGTTCGGAATGAACGCCTCCGATTTCCCCGGGTAAGCCGTATAGTCAGGCGGCGTAATAAATCCGCTGCCCTTTCTTACACGGGAGTCGCCGACATACACTACCTTTTCCCCGGATTCGTCCTTGCCCTTATGTACCATTCCGTTCTCCCTCCTTTCGTCGTTTGGCTTACAGCGGTCCGGATATACCCTGTCTGCGGATCATAATAAAGTGTCCAACGAGCAGTATAAGCAGCACTGCGGGGAGGAAGAATACATGAAGAGCGAAAAAGCGGGTCAACGTCTCTGCACCGACAATCGTTCCGCCCTGCATCAGCTCTTTTAGCACAGGACCCATAACCGGCACGGAATTGGCGATTTCCAGCGTTACTTTGGTAGCAAAATAAGCTTTGTTGTCCCAAGGCAGCAGATAACCGGTCAGACCCAGGCCCAGCATGACAAAAAAGATCAGCATCCCCACTACCCAGTTCATCTCCCGCGGCGCTTTGTACGAGCCGGTAAAGAAAACGCGCATCGTATGCAAAAACATCATAACAATAACCAGACTTGCCCCCCAGTGGTGCATACCGCGGACGATTTGCCCGAAAGCAACCTTGGTTTGCAGATATTCCACACTGGCATAGGCATTAATAATATCCGGTACATAATACATAGTCAGAAACATGCCTGACAGAATCTGAATGACGGTGATAAAAAAGGTAAGACCGCCGAAGCAGTACACGAATGCCGAGAAGTGATGGGCCGGGTTGACGTGCTCGGGGACCTCATGATCCGCAACATCTCTCCAGATCGGCGTAATATCCAGACGTTCATCAATCCAGTTATAGATATTTTTAAACATCAGGGCTACGCCTCCTTATTGGCTTCGGTATTAGGTACAATATCACCCAGATACACCCATCCGCCTTCAATCTTGGTCTTGTACTGGTCGAGCGGCTTAGCTGCAACCGCCAGCTGCTTGCCCAGCTTCGTGTAACGTGCGCCATGGCAGGGACAATGGTATTCGTCGGGAAAAGCCTTATCATTGTTCCAGCCTACCGTACAGCCCAGATGTTTGCAGATCGGTGAAAGCGCATAAATATTTCCGCCCTCATCTTTCCGGATCCACGCTGTCAGTGTAGCTGTACTGGCATACCAGCCGTCCTGCTGCTTGAGCTCAAAGTTAAACTCCTGCGGAACATCGGTAATCTGCGAGACTTCTGCAACCTTGATGAAATCCCCTTCCCCCCGCTTATGTAAAATAGGGTCTACAGCAAACCGCGTCATGGGAAGAAGGACTCCAGCTCCCATAAATGCGGTGGCTCCGCCGAGGGTGTAGGTCAGAAACTGCCTGCGGGACATCTCCTTGCGGCTGGGCGGTTTGGGCGGATTAACTTCAGGCTCTTCAATGTAACTGCTCATACGGTGTGTAACCCCCTTTTCAAAAATGGAGAAGGCACCTGCAGGTCTTGCATAGTCATTTAATGTAAAGAATCCGGTTACAATGACATAAATCACATGTCATATCAATTCACCCTTATCATAGCTTAGGCCCCAATACCCGTCAAGAATTTTGTCTATTTTGTGACAGGCATCTGCACTCTCTTTTATTAAATTGTTGATTTTTTGTCACAATTAACTCATGTTGCACTTTGCCATAAAGTATGGATTTTTTCATTTATTTCGGACTTTTCCGGGCCTTTACAATCCGGTCCGAATCCAGACACAGCAAAGACTAAATCGCTTTCATAAATATCTTCTGCCGACATTCCGGGAACGGCTGAAGCAACAACCACATACTGGAAGAGACTGGATTTGACTTTCCTGCACACTTCGTTCAAATAGTCTGTATCTTGACCTGCTGCATACTGTATAGCCGGATATACAACTACGCGGCCCCGGAACGGCTGCTCGATCAGATCCAGCAGATCACGGAGCTTCTCCAGCACGGCTGCTGCCTCAGGCGGGCTCTCCTCACCCGACAGTCCGGTGAACGGCAGCAGGCAGGTATCAAAGTATTTTCCATGTTCTTTCCAGCTTTCCTCTGTAAATTCACTGAATTTCAACGTGATCATCCCTTCACATGGATTCCTTTTAATCTATTTAATATGGACTTGCCGGATAAGTCAAAAAAAGAAATGCGCTAAGCGCATTTCTTATGCAAGACTCTTCAGTTCTTCAGTCAGATAACAGAATGCCGCTTTATCTCCGGCCGCCAGCGCCGTGTCGATCTCCCGGTACAAGATGTCGGTACGACGCTTTCGCAGCGCTTCATCCCACACCATTTCTGCCGCAAGTCCTAGCATCACTTCATAGGTAGCCTTCATTTTGTCCATTCGATACACCTCCGCTGTTTAGAAGATTCCATATTCTTTTGCTTTGATTACATAACTTTCACTGGTCTGCTTCATCCGGAGCAGATCCTGCTCCGTAAGCTCGCGGACGACTTTTGCAGGAGAACCTAAACACAATGTATACGGCGGGATTTTTTTGTTTTCGGTTACAATTGAACCGGCTCCTATTAAAGCATATTCACCAATTTCTGCTCCGTTCAAAACAATTGCACCCATTCCGATTAATGTGCCCCTGCCTATCCTGCAGCCGTGAATGATTGCGGAATGTCCGACCGATATCCCGTCCTCGAGAATCAGCGGCAAGCCATTGCCGACATGCCCTACAGCCCCGTCCTGAATATTACAGCGTTCCCCGATAACTACCGGAGCAAGATCTCCCCGGAGCACTGCATTGAACCAGATGCTTGATTGCTGCCCTACCGTCACATCGCCTACCAGCTTGGCGCCTTCCGCCACGTATACAGATTCGTCAGTCCGCGGTATGTAATTCCCGTAAGCAATCCGCATATTCCTCCCCCTTACTTAGGCAGCCGCCTTGGAGTGGCCGCTTCCATTCCCCATGGGGTCATCATAATGACCGGGCCGTCAGGGGTCTCCCCCAGCCGAACCATCCCCAGATGAAGCATCATCCTTAGAACACGCTGTTCCAGAATGGAGGCCGCATCGTCATAGTAGAACGGTTTGATCAGCCAGCCTATTCCTTCCGTCAAGGAAGAGATGCTTACCCACTCTCCGGCGCTCTTACTAATCCAGTATACGATTGATGGAAGATTGGGAACAGCACCTTTATAGAGTTTTAACCAAAAGAAGAATATCTGCATCAGTCTTTCGGTTTTTCCTTCGGCGAGCAGTGTCTCTCCGGCAGCAGCCAGCGTCAAACGGAAGCCCTCTTCGGAAATATAACGGCGGTGTCTGGCATAATCATACAAAAGGGCCATTCTGGGCGGATAGTGCTCGCACGCTCTGCCGTAACCGAATCTCCATCCGCCTTTGCTAAGCAACGGCTCGGGTATCTGGAGCGCATTCATCAGCCCCTGCTGATAACGTTTATAGAGTGCACCCTCCTGGTTCAGCTCAGGCTCATTCTCTTTCACATAACGCATAAACAGCAGCAGATCGCCAGCCAGTAAATCCCCTTCGGACCGGTACACGCCAGGCTCACTGGCGTACACTACTTTTCCCCTGATATAACTGCCCATTTGTTCAATGAAACGGCGCTTCAAATCCTCCGGAACCTGAAACAGATACTTGCTCTGCTGTGAGGTACCGCTGAACAGCCAGCCTCCATTTTTGAAACGGCTGACCATTTCACGATATCCGCCGTCTTTGCCGTCCGGAATATCAAAGGATGCCTGTTTCGCTGCTGCCAGCAGATCCTCGAGACTAAAGTGGCTGCGTTCATCAAAAAGCAGTGTGTTCAGAAACCGCAATTCCTCCGGTTTACAGCTCCGGATATGAGAATCCATGAAATCCCGGCTTCCAAGCAGGATGAGAAGACTCTGGATCAAATCATGTTTCGAGTTTCGTTTGCAATCGCACTGGTAGCGTCCCGCTATCGCGGTAAGCTGGCCAATGTCCGCGTATGTGAGCATATCCGCCAGATTCATCATTCATCGCCTCACTGTTTTACTACCATTATGGGAAATACAGCCCTTTTTATTCCTTTTTTCTCAAAAAAAAATAACCCGAAAGCTCGGGTCACCGCTGATTCTGTAAAATATGGCGAGTACAATTATACAAAAGCGCATTCCATTCCTGTTCGCTTTTCTCAATAATGGTCAGGGACAGATTGCCGAGACGTTCTGTGTACTTGTCTTTGTATAACGCTACATAGAGCTGGGCGAGAAATCCGCCATGGGAGATAACCAGTATATTACTGTCAGGGTAGCGGGCGGTAATGTCCTCCATAAACGCAAGCCCCCGCAGCTGCAGCTGCTCATCGGTTTCCTGTCCCAGCTCAAGCAGATTCCAGTCCTTGCCCCATTGGGCCTCTCGCTCCAGAGCCGTCATCCCTTCCACCTGTCCGTAAGCACGTTCCCGGATCCGCTCATCCGGCTCGATCAGAGGGATACCCAGCTTCCCGGCAATAATCTTCCCCGTCTCTTCTGCCCGCGACAGACCGCTTGTTATGCAGAAATCCCAGCGGTAGGGTTCATCCAGCAGCCGCTCACCCAGCATTTCAGCCTGCCTCCGGCCTTCATCATTAAGCGGAATATCACTTTGTCCCTGTATTTTGCCTGCTGCATTCCAATCCGTCAGTCCATGGCGTATCAAGCCGACCAGCATCGCCTATCACCCTTCCATCCAGTATGTTTGCTTAATAATGTATCATGAATGCAAACAAATGTCTTCTTTATGATGTATTATGAACATCTTTGAAGGGGGTTCAGTGCCGGAAGCAACAAAAAGGTCCGCTTTACCCGGGGTAAAGGGACCTTGTCATTGTCTGCGGTAACGGTTCAGCCTTGTCAGCAGAAAGATGGACAGCGCTACGCCCAGCATGGATAATACCATCCAGTATTGCGGATGCGTGGGCCCCATGCTCACTACAAGCGGCTCAATAATTCTTCCCCCGGACTCTGTAGCAGGATAGGATGAAGACCATTCCAGCGTAAGTCCGGCTACACCTGAATCAATAATACCGCTCTGTGCCGAGCTTGTATTGGAAGATGTTTTGAACAAGGTGAAATATAAGAAGCTCGATAAAAACACGGCCAGAAAGCAGGCGATCCACAGGCTCAGCCTGCGGCGGAAAACAGCAGTATTGCCGGCAGATTTCCCGTCCCCCGGCATCAGCCACGGGCTCTCCAGATAAATCCGCTCCATAACCTTCTGATTGACGGCCTCAGCGCGTTCCGCGCTGATCTCCATTCTCAGGTCCTGCATAAGCTCGTTGCTCTCCTGCCAGATAGCCCATTCAGCGGCACAGTAAGAACAACCCGCGATATGTCTTTCAAGCTCAATCCGCTTAGGATCAGTGGGGGGAGCATCCCACAAAAGCGGAATGAAATCCTGCGCTTCCCTGCAGTTCATAGGCCTTACACCCTCTCAGCCTGCTCTTCCACTTCAGGCTCATAAAAATAGGATTCGAGTTGGAGCTTCACACTGCTCCTTGCACGAAACAACAGTGATTTCACGGAGCTGACACTCTGATCCAAAATGACGGCAATTTCCTGATAGTCCATCTGATCATATTCACGCAGAATCAGCGCCGAGCGCTGCTTCTCCGGGAGATTATTGATTGCTTCACGGACCAGATTCATCCGTTCCTTGCGCAGTGCAGCCTGTTCTGGTGCCACCTCCGCCGGTGCTACAGGCGTATAGCCGCTCTCTTCGAGTGAGACATTTCCTGCACGGTTCTTGCGCAGTTCACTGAGCACGGTGTTGCGGGCGATCGTGTACAGCCATGTTGAGAACGAAGCATCCACTTCACGGAAGGAATGCAGGCTCCGGAATGCTTTGTAGAATGTCTCCGAGCAGAGATCCTCTGCAATGAGCTCCATATGCGAATTCTTGAGCATATGGTATACAAAAGCCAGTATCTTTCGCTGGTATCTCCGCATCAGTTCCGAATATAGTTCTGTGTTTCCTTGCTTGATTAACTGGATCAACTGGGAATCCGTCATGGTGAGTTTAGCCCTCCTCGCCCTTGCACGATTAACCCGTCAGGTCCGTAACTGTATATACCGGCCTGGGGTAAAAAAGTTGCGGTGAATCCTCCAAATTTGCAATTCCGTAAATCCTAAAATTAAAATCGGTAAGTTTAACTTAATAACGCAATACTTCCTATGTATATTCAGCGTTCCGGCAATTAAGAAATGCTGTATGTAAATACAGAAATATAAATGCACATTCAAATATTTCCAAATGTAATCTATAAACATACTTAACCAGTATAGCATACATTCTATCAGGATGAAATTAGTAGACTTTTGTAAACCTATTCTTTACCAAATGGCAGGAAAAGTCGAAATCCGGAGAAGCCGCTGGACTCAAATTAGTTTTAAATAAAGTGTTGACAAAATGTAAACGGATACATATAATAAAAGTACAGTATGGTTTCTCTCCACTCCTATCCAAACACTGTACGATTCCAATATCCATTGTGAATTGTAGCCGCTTACTTTGTAAGCGGTTCTTTTTTTTGTTAAAAACCTTTTACCCTCTGCTACCCGGAGGCTTCTCAAGCTTTCAGGCTATAATCAAAAACAGCGCGTACCGGCTTAACCGGCACGCGCTGTTTCTCATGGACAGCTTCTGTCTCCTGCACTTAAATGATCCTGGCAGCAGTGCTGCTGTCTATACGTATACTGTGTAATCGCTACGCTGCAGAAGCACCTTGGCCCGCTCCATGTCGTTCTCCTGGCGGAACGACAGTCGCATGATCCCCGGCACATCCTCACGGCTCTCAATAATCTGGACGTTGCTGAGGTTAATCCCCTGATCCCCGAGTTCAGTGGCGATGCGGCCGATAATCCCCGGATGATCGGGAACATCAATGTGCAAATCGAACAGCGGGGCAATCATACCCTTGCGGCGTTCGGGCAGCTGGCTGCGGAAGCCGCCCGCTTCATGGAAAGCCTCCTCGATACCGGCGCCATCTGAGCTCTCCAGCATCTGAATGAAGGAAGAAACCTCCTCATTCCAGTCTTTCAGAAGCCGCAGCATCACTTCACGGTTATTCAGCAGAATGTCGCGCCAGATAATCGGATCACTGGAGGCAATCCGGGTAATATCCCGGAATCCCCCTGCAGCCAGTGTGCTGTACAGCGAATCCTCTGTATCATAGGCATGAATCTGATTCACAAGAGCTACAGCGATAATATGCGGCAAATGGCTGATGGCCCCGACAATTTCATCATGACGTTCCGGATCAAGCCGGACGATCTGTGCTCTCGTATGTAATAACAGGGATTTCAGTGCCTCATAGGCTTCCTCCGGCACTCCGGGCGGCGGGGTCAGCACATAGTAGGCATTCTCGAACAGCAGGGAAGAAGCAGCTTCCACACCGGAACGTTCCGAGCCGGCCATCGGATGGCCGCCAATGAAATGGACGCCGGGAATATCGAGGGAAACTGCACAGGCTGCAATGCTGGCCTTGGTGCTGCCGACATCCGTAATGATGCAGCCCGGCTTGAGCGGAAGCTTGCTCAGCTGCTGCAGGTACCCCTCCAGCATGCCGACGGGCACGCACAGGAAGATATAATCGGCGTCAAGCGCCGCTTCCTCAACAGACAGAGTAGCATGATCCACCACTCCCCTACTGACATATTTCACCGCAGATTCAGGACGGTGGGCATGGCCGACGACGGTCAGGCCCTCCTTGCCTTTGAAGCAAAGGGCCAGTGAGCCTCCGATCAGACCGACACCGAAGATTGCTATTTTTGTCGTCATATCTTTGTACTACCTGCCTTCTGTTATTTCGTCTTGTTCCGAATCTGTTTAAGCCCGTACTTCCTGTTCAGACAGCGTCTGTTCCAGTGCACTGATAAAAGCCTTGTTCTGTTCCGCTGAACCCACAGTCACACGGATATAAGTCGGGTACAGACGGTGTCCGGCCCGGACAATAATGCCGAGACGCAGCAGGGCCTCAAATACCTCTACAGCAGGCTTGCGTACATCAACCATGATGAAGTTGCCGTTAGCCGGGAAGGAATGAAGGCCCAGACGCAGGAATTCCTCCTGCAGCTGTGCAATCCCTTCACTGTTAAGCCGGCGGCATTCAGCCACATAGTCCTGATCAGCCAGCGCTGCCAGGGCTCCGGCCTGAGCCAGTCGGGAAGTGTTGAACGGCTCACGCACCTTATTAATCAGATTGATGATCTGCGGGCTGGCAACACCGTAACCGATACGCAGGGCGGCCAGACCATAAATCTTGGAGAAGGTCCGCAGAACCACCAGATTCGGATACTGCTCCATCAGCTTGATCCCATCTGTATAGGACTCGTCTGTCACATATTCAAAGTAAGCTTCATCCAGCACCACCATTACTCCTGCCGGTACTGCATCCAGGAATTTAACCAGTGCATTGTGCGGGACAATTGTTCCGGTAGGGTTATTCGGATTGCAGATCCAGATGACCTTGGTCTTGTCAGTGACGCGGGCAAGCATGCCGTCAAGATCGTGGGTTCCGTCTGCCAGCGGTACTTCAATGGTTAGAGCTCCTTCAATATCCGCATTGCTCTTGTATACGGAGAAGGTCTGATCTGCCATGATGGTCTCATCGCCGGGCAGGAAGAAGGCGCGGCAGATCAGGGCGATGATCTCGTCCGAACCGCAGCCGAAAATGATATTCTCGCTTTGTACGCCGAGATGTCCGGCCAGCGCGGCCGTCAGACCAGCTGCTGAGCCGTCGGGATACAGGAACAGATTGTCGAGATCCGCGATAATGGCCGCTTTGGCACTCGGGGAAGCACCATACGGATTTTCATTGGAAGCGAGCTTGATGACCTCTTCCAGGCCAAGCTCTTTTTTAACCTCATCAATAGGTTTTCCCGGCTTGTAGACAGGGAGGTTAACGATATTCGGTTTCGGATTCATCTGAAGTCCTCACTCTCCATGAATAGTAACAGCCTGCTTCAGGCAGGCTTGACTGTTATGGTCTTAATTGTGACACAAATTCACGAATTTGCAACAGCCCGTCACTGCGGGTGGCCGGGTTTTCCAGCAGCGGTATGACCTCTTCCACCTTGCGGACAATCGCACTGCCCACAACGACACCGTCACATATTTGTGCAAAGCGGGCCACCTGCTCGCCGGTGGAAATACCGAAGCCTACGGCTACCGGCAGATCCGTTGCACGGCGGACCGAAGCAATAAAGTCGTCTACACCGCTGTGAAAAGAGGACCGTTCTCCTGTCACACCAAGCGAGGATACGCAATATACAAAGCCGCTGGCGCCGGAAACGATCCGTTCGATCCGCTCACTGGAGGTCGGGGCAACCAGCGGAATGAGATTCACGCCTGCTTCACGGCTGCGCCGGCGCATCTCCTCCGACTCTTCTACAGGCAGGTCGGGAATGATCAGGCCGCTGATCTCATGGGTATCCAGCTCGGCAAAAAAGGTATCCAGGCCCATCTGCAGCACCGGATTATAGTAGGTGAACAGGATGAACGGCAGCTTGCTGCCGTTCTGCCGGGCCTTCAGCGCGGTTTCCATACAGGTGCGGAGGTGAACCTTGCCGCGCAGCGCTCTGGATGAGGCCCGCTGGATGACCGGTCCGTCCGCCAGCGGATCGGAATAGGGAACTCCAAGCTCCAGCACATCCGCTCCGGCAGCCTCGAGCTCGGAGATAATATCCAGCGTAGTTTCAAGATCGGGATCGCCTACGGTAAGAAAAGGGATCAGGGCCGTTCTGCCTTCCTCTTTAAGCTTCCGGAAAGCCAGATCCATCCGGTTAGTCGTTTCGGTGGTCATTACAAATCCGCCCCTTCCGTATAAGCCATGATCGATTCCACGTCTTTGTCCCCGCGCCCGGAGAGGCAAATCACCACGATATCATCCTTGCTGAGTCCGGGGGCAATTTTGGCCACATGGGCGATGGCATGCGCCGATTCCAAAGCCGGAATAATCCCTTCGGTTACGCATAAAAGTTTGAGGGCGTCGAGCGCTTCCTTATCGGTAACGGGAACATATTTGGCCCGTTCGATGTCCTTGAGATAGGAATGCTCCGGGCCAACCCCGGGATAATCCAGACCGGCAGAGATGGAATGGGCTTCGGTCACCTGACCGTGTTCATCCTGCAGCAGGTAGCTCATGGAGCCCTGGAATACCCCGTGCGTTCCTTTGCTCATGGTTGCCGCGTGGAAAGGGGTATCGACGCCTTTGCCGGCAGCCTCCACACCGATCATTCCTACACTCTCGTCTTCCATGAACGGGTAGAACATGCCGATGGCATTGCTGCCGCCGCCGACTGCCGCAACCAGCAGATCCGGAAGACGGCCTTCGGCCTCCAGAATCTGGCGCCGTGTCTCGTCGCCGATAATCCGCTGGAAGTTGCGGACCATCATCGGGTAAGGGTGAGGGCCGACAGCCGAGCCCAGAATATAGAAGGTATCCTCGACATTGCTGACCCAGTAGCGCAGCGCTTCATTGCCGGCATCCTTGAGGGTCCGGGAACCGGAAGTCACCGGGATGACCTCGGCTCCAAGCAGCTTCATGCGGAACACATTAAGCGCCTGGCGGCGGGTATCCTCTTCACCCATGAACACTTTGCATTCCATGCCCAGCAGCGCCGCCACCGTAGCGGTAGCCACACCGTGCTGGCCGGCGCCTGTTTCGGCGATAACCTTGGTTTTGCCCATTCTTTTGGCCAGAATCCCCTGCCCGATTGCATTGTTGATCTTATGGGCTCCGGTATGGTTGAGATCCTCACGCTTCAGATAGATCTTGGCCCCGCCAAGCTGCTTGGTCAGCCGCTCTGCATAGTACAGTGGCGTTTCACGCCCGGAATACTGTTTCAGCAGATACTCTATTTCTTCCTGAAAAGCCGGGTCCGCCGAAAATTTGGCATAGGACTCCTCCAGCTCAATCAGTGCATTCATCAAGGTTTCGGGAACGAAGCGGCCTCCAAAAGAACCAAAACGCCCGTATTTGTCCGGTACTTGTATCATGATTGCTTCACCCTTTCCACAAAAGAAGTCATTTTGGCAATATCCTTTACCCCGCTGCTCTCTACCCCGCTGGAGACATCTACCCCATCAGGGCTGTAATCTCTCAGTAATTCACCAACGTTATCCGGATGAAGTCCTCCTGCTACAAATAAAGGCAGTCCATGCCTTGCTGCAGCCTGATGGAAGAACGGAATCCTGCCCCAGTCAAAGGTTCGGCCTGAACCGCCGCTGCCCTGCGGATCGTATGTATCCAGCAGCAGTGCGTCAACAGTCCCTGCATAGCTGTCCACCATACTCTCGCCTCCAGTGCCATCCGCTTGTCCACTGCCGGCCACCGAAAGCGCCTTCCATACCTTAGCCTGCGGAAAAGCCAGCTTGACCTCCCTGCAGTAATCAGGACTCTCCTGCCCGTGCAGCTGAATCACATCCAGCGGAACAACGGCCAGAAGCTCCTGCAGCTCCTGCAGCTCAGGATTCACAAAGACTCCGGCCGCGCCGGGAGCTTTGCCTGTTTCCCAGCCGGACAGCTCGGCAGCCAGCAGTGCTGCCTGTTCAGCAGTGACTCTGCGGCGGCTGGGAGCAAATACAAAGCCGATATAGTCGAGCGGCAATCGCTTCATAGATTTTAGCACTTCAACGTCCTGAAGTCCACAGATTTTTACCAGCGCTTCAGCCATGCAGGGCACGATCCTTTCCTGCAGAAACCGGTCCGAGCAGCCCGTGTACCGCTTCTTCTACGTTCTCCTGCCGCATCAGGTACTCTCCGACCAGCACACCGTCGGCACCGCTTGAGCGCAAATAATCAATATCTGCCGGACCGGCGATTCCGCTCTCACTGATTACAGCCACCCCTTGGGGCACCAGAGCCGCCAGCTCGGCTGTTGTCTCCAGCCGGGTCTCAAATGTGCGAAGGTTGCGGTTATTGATGCCGAGCAGCACATGAGGACTATTGATTTTACCGGTACTGATTACCAGCTCCAGCTCGCTTTGGTCATGGATCTCAATCAGCACATCCAGGCCGAGAGAGCCTGCCAGGTCGGTAAAGGAGGCCAATTGTTCTGCAGTGAGAATCGCCGCAATCAGCAGGATGGCATCCGCACCCAGTATCCGCGCTTCGTAAATCTGCAGCTCGTCAATAATAAAATCCTTGCGCAGCAGCGGCAGACTCACCGCGTCTCTTACCTGCTGCAGAAAGGCATTGCTGCCCTGGAAATAGTCCCGGTCAGTCAGAACCGAAAGGCAATCAGCGCCGCCTGCCTCGTAACCGCGGGCAATAGCGGAAGGATCGAAATCCGCCCGGATCAGCCCTTTTGACGGCGATGCCTTCTTAACCTCTGCAATCAGCCCCATCTCCCGGTTCCGGCGTTGTATCAGTGCATCCCTGAACCCCCTGGTAGCGGGCAAACCTGCTATGACCTCTTCAGCTACTGCTATAGAGAAGCTTGTGCCCAGGGCTGCAACCTCTTTTACTTTGGTGGCGACAATTTTATCAAGATACATAGTCAAGCTCCTTTGTCATGGCTTTGAGCTGCTCCAGCTTGAGCAGTGCTTTGCCGGAATCGATCATCTGGCGGGCCTGCGCCACACCTTCGTTCAGACTCTCCGCCAGTCCGGCAACATAGATACAGGCACCGGCATTAGCCAGGACAATATCACGGTATGGGGTAAGCGCTCCCTGCAGTACATCTGTAATAATGGCGGCGTTCTCGGCAGCATCCCCGCCCAGCACTGCCTCCAGCGGATGGCGGCTCAGGCCAAGCTCTTCCGGCGTAATCTCATACGTAGTTACAATTCCGTTCTTCAATTCAGACACCTGTGTAGGCGCCGATATGCTGATTTCATCCAGGCCGTCCAGACTGCTTACAATCATGGCCCGCTTGGAGCCCAGCTCCTTCAGTACGTTAGCGACAATATTAGTCTTATCCCGGTCATAGATGCCCATCAGCTGCCGGTCAGCTCCAGCCGGGTTGGTCAGCGGGCCCAGCATATTGAAGACGGTCCGGACACCAAGCTCACGGCGCGGAGCAGCGGCGTGCTTCATGGACGGGTGATAAATCTGCGCAAACAGGAAGCAGATTCCGATACTGTCCAGGCAGCGGCGGGCCTGCTCCGCATTCAGGTGAATGTTCACACCCAGCGCTTCCAGTACATCTGCACTGCCTGCTCTGCCGGAAGCAGAGCGGTTGCCATGCTTGGCGACGCGTACAGACGCAGCTGAGGAGATGATAGCAGAAGCGGTAGAAATATTAAATTTATGGATGCCTGAGCCTCCGGTACCGCAGGTATCCAGTAGTCTGGTGCGTTCTGTGAGCACCGGGGTTCCGAATCCGCGCATCGCCTCGGCAAAGCCGGTAATTTCCTCAACCGTCTCTCCCTTGATCCGCAGCGCGGTCAGCAGGGCACCGATCTGTGCCGCTGATGCGGTACCATCCATAATCGTTCCCATTATTTCACGGGCCTGCGCCCGGCTGAGATTTTTCCCTTCGATTAATCCCGCAATTCCTGATTGTATTAACTGGCTTGCTTCCATATTGATCTGCCTCCTAAAAGTAGTATGGAGCATTCTCTGCTCGGCTCTTCTAATCTTCACTGGTTCCTTCGCTTACGGGGTATATTCGTACATGTAATCCTGATTGATTACCTGCGGTTCTCTGATCTCTGCCGGAAACATGGCTTCTGCCATCCGGATTGCTTTTAACATCGCCTTCGCTTTGTTAAGGGTCTCTTCATATTCCTTCTCCGGCACTGAATCCCAGACAATTCCCGCCCCGGCCTGCACATAGGCCCGGCCTTTGCGGAAGATAATCGTTCGGATCGTAATACAGGAATCCATATTACCGGAGAAGCCCAGGTACCCGATGGCTCCTGCATAAGCCCCTCTGGCTTCCCGCTCGAGCTCGGAGATAATCTCCATCGCGCGCAGCTTGGGTGCACCGGAGACGGTTCCTGCCGGCAAGCAGGACAGGAAGGCGTCGAAGAAATCCTTGTTGTCGTCCAGCGTTCCCGACACATTGGATACCATGTGCATGACATGGGAGTATTTCTCTATCTCCATAAAGGAATCGCATTTGACTGTGCCGAACTTCGATACCCGGCCAAGATCATTGCGGCCCAGGTCCACCAGCATCAGATGCTCTGCCCGCTCCTTCTCATCCTCCAGCAGCTCCTGGGCCAGTGCCCGGTCCTCTGCCTCGTCCGCTCCCCGGGGGCGGGTTCCGGCAATCGGCCGGGTAGCTACCCGGCTGCCGTCCACCTTCACCAGCGCCTCCGGAGAGGTGCCGACGATGATCTCCTCATCCATCTTGAGGTAGTACATATACGGCGAAGGGTTCAGCGTACGGAGCATCCGGTACACATGCAGCGGAGAGACCTCCGTCTCAATATGCAGCCGCTGCGACAGCACCACTTGAAAAATATCTCCCGCACGGATGTACTCTTTGGCCTGCTCCACATTGGCAATGTACTGCTCCTTGGTCAGGTTGGAATGAATCTGGCCCAGCTCAATATCCTCCGGTATGCTGCGGCGGTTGACGTTTTCTTTGGGCCCTTCCTTTTGCAGCTCTTCAGCGAAGTCT
This sequence comes from Paenibacillus sp. PastM-3, assembly GCF_029893965.1. Lineage (GTDB taxonomy): Bacteria > Bacillota > Bacilli > Paenibacillales > Paenibacillaceae > Paenibacillus_AQ. The sequence continues at coordinate 396,013 of NZ_JARXXP010000003.1, read as the reverse complement.
TCCAGCTTGCCGTTCAAGGCTTCGTAGGCAGCCCGGATATCGGAATCCGTGTCACCGTCTTTGATATGCAGGTTGCCTATGAGCAGGATCTGCTGCTTCACATGATCGAATACAATAATACGGTCGCAGAACATAAACCGGATATCATCCGTCCCCAGATCATCAACCGCGTGCGGGGACAGCTTCTCGTAATATTGCAGCAGGTCGTAACCGAAGAATCCGATTGCCCCGCCGGTAAAAGGAGGCATCCCGTCCAGCTTGGGGCTGCGGTAGGAGCGGAGCAGCGCTTTTAGCTCTTCGACCGGTTTGCCGGTGAGCTGTCTCTGCTCTTCGCCTACTTTGACATGGATGACGTTCTTTTTTCCCGAGATGGTCAGAAAAGGATCGCTGCCGATAAAAGAATAACGGGCCCACTGGATTCCGCCCTCTACACTTTCCAGCAGAAAGGCATGGGATTCGCCGGCAAACCGCTGAAACAGCCGGATCGGCGTCTCCATATCAGCCAGCAGTCTTTTTACTACAGGAATCAGGTTATACTCCCGCGACAGTTTCACTACTTCTTCGATGCCAGGGTACGTCATTTGGAATACCTCCTTGGAATGGTCAAATCTATAATCCGGAATACAAAAAAACCTCTACCGGAGTAGAGGTTGTGTAGGCAAGTATATGAAAAAGCGCACTGGACAAGGCATTATTCTCCGAATTAGACGACATCGTCACGTAGAGGATATACGGGTAGCGCAAATACTACCATGAAGTACATCCATGCGGACATATCTAAAATAAACGGAATGCCTCAGATCTAACATCCTGCACTCATCTCAACTATACTCAACTAGGCTCAAACTAAACTCATCTTCTCTCGGCTAATTACACTATACATGATGACGGTGTTCATTGACAACCCGCAGCAGCAAATTAATTACTTGCTCTGTGAGAGATCAGGGCGAAGCTTCTTGGCCTCATTAAGATAGACGTGGCGGATATCCCGCTGTGATTTGTCCGTATTGACCTGCACCATCAGACGGATACACTTCGGCAGGCCGCCCTTAACAGGGATTTCGACGGAGCACATCAGCGGCACCAGCTCCCAGCCTTCGATCTCACGGATGGCACGTGCCGGAAACGTAGCATCCAGATCACCGGTCACAGTAATCCATACGCTGCAGATATCTTCAGCAATAACATCATTGCGCTCGACAATTTCCCGGAGCAGTACTACGGTTTCACGTAAAATTTCATTTTCCTCATTATTGACGACGGTTGTTGCGCCGCGGATCCCCCGGTTTACCATGGGCTCCCCTCCTTCTTGAGCTGTGCGATAACCTCGCGCACGTCACTCTGCTGTATATCATTAATGATGCTCACAGCACCGATTGAATCTGGCACAATAAAGGTCATTTTGCCTTCCTTGAACTTCTTGTCATGCATCATCGCTTCCATCAGCGCATCCTCGCTGTATTCCGCCGGGAGTCTGACCGGCAGCGACAATGCAGACAGCATGGATACGGTATCCTCGTATATTTCACGGTCCCGGCCCAGCTTGGCTGCCAGCAGCGCCGAACCGGCCATGCCGATGGCGATAGCCTCCCCATGCAGGAATACACCATAGCCGCCCACTGCTTCTATGGCGTGGCCGATTGTGTGTCCCAGGTTAAGAATGGCCCGCAGGCCGTTCTCACGCTCATCGGTACCGACCACCCTTGCCTTGATGGCGCATCCTCGCTCCAATGCATAGCCCAGCGCCTCGGCATCCAGAGCCAGCAGCTCTGAAGCATGCTCGCGGCACCAGTATGCAAACTCCTTATCGAGAATAAGGCCGTGCTTCACCACTTCAGCCAGCCCGGAAGACACCTCGCGGGGCGGAAGCGTGCGCAGTGTATCCAGATCATACAGGACCATGGACGGCTGATAAAAGGCGCCGATCATATTCTTCGCCAGCGGATGATTGACAGCCACCTTGCCCCCGACACTGCTATCATGCGCTAGAATGGTTGTCGGAATCTGCACAAACCCGATTCCCCGCATATACGTAGCGGCCACATAACCCGCGAGATCACCGACGACTCCGCCGCCAAGCGCCAGGACCGCGGAGCTGCGGTCCAGTCCGGCCTGGATGGCCGTTGTAATCACTTCTTCGTATACCGCCAATGACTTGGATGCTTCACCGGACGGGATTACATGACTAACGACAGTATAGCCCTGTCCGCGAAGCGAGGCTTCCACCACGCTCAGATAACGGGGGGCTACCTCGCTGTCACTGACCACCAGCAGCGGGCTCCGCTGCGGTAAGCCTGCTTCCCTGCAGCGCTCCCCGATACCTTGCAGCAATCCGCTGCCGATCAGGATCGGATAGGAGCGCTCGCCCAAATCTACGGTTATGCTGCGCATATCAGTAGCTCTCCAGCTGGGCCAGGTAATTATTGTAGTTGGCTCTGATCTCCTCAAGCGAATCCCCGCCGAACTTGTCGAGGAAGGCTTTGGCAAGCTCCCAGGCTACAACATTCTCCAGCACTACACAGGCTGCAGGAACTGCACAGGCATCGGAGCGCTCCACCTGCGCCGTGAACGGCTCTTTGGTATCAATATCTACGCTTTGCAGCGGTTTGTACAGCGTCGGGATCGGCTTCATGACACCGCGGACGACAACCGGCATTCCATTGGTCATGCCGCCTTCAAATCCGCCCAGCCGGTTGCTGGCCCGGTAGTATCCGCGGGATGGATCGTACATGATCTCATCATGCACCTGCGAGCCGCGGAGAATGCCGGCTTCAAAGCCGATACCGATTTCTACGCCCTTGAACGCGTTGATCGACATAACCGCTCCGGCAATTGCCGCATCCAGCTTACGGTCGTACTGCACATAGCTGCCGAGGCCGACAGGCAGACCTTCCACGATACATTCTACAATTCCGCCGATGGAGTCGCCTTCCTCCTTAATCTTGTCTATGTACGCCTCCATCTTCTGCTCGGTCTCTTTATCTACAACTCTCACAGAGGATTCTTCTGTCTTGGCAATGAGCTCATCAATAGGCAGATCGTTTGCCGGCGCTTCAATCTCGCCGATCCGGATCACCTGTCCGGCAATCTTGACACCGAACTCCTCCAGCAGCTGGCGGGCAACAGCACCTACCGCTACTCTTGCTGCCGTCTCGCGGGCGCTGGAGCGCTCCAGCACATTGCGCAGATCTGTATGGTTATACTTGAGTCCGCCATTTAGGTCTGCATGTCCCGGACGAGGACGGTTCACGCGCCGCTTCTCCTCGTCACTGCCGGGAATCGGCTCAATATTCATAATATTCTTCCAGTGTGTCCAGTCCTTGTTCTCCACTACAAGGGCTACCGGGGCACCTGTTGTATAGCCGTGGCGTACTCCGCCGACGATCTGGGCCGTATCCTTCTCGATCTGCATCCGGCGCCCGCGGCCGTAGCCCTTCTGTCTGCGGTGCAGCTGAAAATTAAGCTCTTCGAAATCAAGTGTCAGATTACTGGGCAATCCCTCGATAATGGCTGTAAGCTGGGGGCCGTGCGTTTCCCCCGCTGTTAAGTAGCGTAAACTCATGACGCGTTCCCCTTTCACACTTTTAAACTGTAAACCGCTAAAATATTAAAACTCTTGCCTCATTATAGTATAGCCTACACGCTTTGACAAGAAAGGATAAGCTCTGGTCAGGCGGCAGCGTTATACAAAATCCCCCCGCAAAGCGCAGCCTTTACATTGGTGCTGACTCAAGTACTTAGCGGGGGCGCTCTCATTTCAAAGAACAGCGCCGCCCGGCTCTTTCGAGCTCAGGCGGCGCTGCGGCACATTACGGTTCAGAGCTTCCACTTCTAGCTTCCGATCCTTTGCTGCGCCTCGGGAATGCGTTGCTTGCCTTCCACCTGACTGAGCAGGCTCTGCAGCTGCAGCTCTTCGACGCCAAGAATTTGCCCGCACTCGCGGACGGTCAGAAACCCGCGTCTGTACGCGGCAATGACCTTACTTTTGTCCATGTGAATTATCGACCTTTCGCATAGCATACGGTACCTGTTTTCATTATCACTGAAAAGAGGATAAAGTATACCCGCTCCGGGCAGAACAACGGCTGGTATGTGCATCCTGTTATTTTTTACGGTAAAAGAAGGTCTCTGTCGATTCAAATCCGTATTGGGCCGGGGTAAAAATCTGCTCCGTGCTGCCTACGAACAAATACCCGCCGGGACGCAGGCTGGCCGAGAATTTGTGATACAGCTTGTTCTTAGCCTCCTCTGTGAAATAGATCATCACATTGCGGCAGATGATCAGATCAAAGCCGGCATCAAATTTGTCGAGCAGCAGATTCTGCTTGCGGAATTCGATATTTTTCCTGAGCGCTTCACTAACCTTGAACACCGGGCCCTCCGGTGTGAAATAGCGGGCTGCTACATCCCCCGGCACATCCTTCAGGGAACGTTCCAGATAGAGGCCCTGCTTCGCTTTGGATAATGCACCATCATCAATATCCGTTGCAAGAATGCCAGTCTGGGTCAGCAGATTCTTGTCCGACAGGATCATAGCCAGTGTATACGGCTCTTCCCCGGTTGAACAGGCGGCACTCCACAGCTTCAGCTGGCGGCCGGAGCGCTGGAGCTCGGGCAGAATAACATCCCGCAGCACCTCCCAGCGGTTCGGATTGCGCCAGAATTCAGATACATTGATAGTCATCCGGTCCAGAAATTCATAGAATAAAGCCTTGTCCTTCATCATAGCGGCAAAAAAATCAGTAAAGGTATGATATCCGTTCTTCATCCGCAGTGTGGTCAGGCGGCGCTTCATCTGCGCTTCCTTGTATTGGGCAAGGTCTATTCCTGTGCTTTGCTTGACGTTATGAATAAAGCCGGTATAATCCGGGTCTGGCGCAGTTGTTGTCTCTTCACGATCAGCCATCATTCATCCCTGCCTCCTGCCGAAATTTACATCCAGACCGCGATGTCTTTAGTGTAGTCAGCCAGTTCATCAGGAGCGAAGAAATTGGCGATTTCGCGTGCTGCGCTTTCCGGAGAATCCGAACCGTGAATCAGGTTAAGCGGAGTGTGGCTGGCATAATCACCGCGGATCGTTCCTGGCAATGCTTCGCCTACCTTCGTTTTGCCGATCAACAGCCGGGATAGAGCAACCACGTCATCGCCTTCCCACACCATTGCGAACACAGGACCGGAAGTAATAAAGCCTACAAGCTCCGGGAAAAAGTCCTTACCCTCGTGCTCTGCATAGTGCTTCTTGGCCTGCTCTTCCGTAACCTTAATCAGCTTGGCGGCAACCAGCTTAAACCCCTTGTCCTCCAGCCGGGCTACAATACGTCCGATTAATCCGCGCTGAACACCATCCGGTTTGATCATCAGATACGTCTTTTCCATAGAGCCACTCTCCAATTTCGCTTTTTATTTTCTGATATTATCAGAAAGCATGCCATCTGTGAACGCTTAATATTCGGCTCTCCGGCAGTTAATATGCCCGTCCGGTCACAAAATAGGCAATATCGCGCAGATTGCGTCTGGTCTTGTTGACGGGAAGCTGCTCCAGTGCAACCAGCGCCTTGTCAATATAACGTGAGGCCAGCTCCTCTGCCCGGGTAATACCGTCACCGGACAGAATCAGATCGATGGCACGGCCGACTCCGGCCTGTCCGCTGCGGATCAGCGCAAGCTCGTCCAGCAGCGGTGTACGCAGCCGGCTGTCTTCCAGACTGTAAATGACCGGCAGCGTAATATTGCCCTGCCGCATATCACTGCCGGGAGGCTTGCCGATCTGCTTCTCGGTTCCCGACAGATCGAGCAGATCATCCCGGATCTGGAAGGCCATCCCGACGTTGTAACCGTAATCATAGAGCAGGCGGGCCGTCCCCGGCTCCGCGTCGGCAGCCAGCGCCCCCAGCTCGCAGCTGATAGCAATCAGGAGTGCAGTTTTGCGGCGGATGCGCCGCAGATAATGGCGGACACTTTGTCCGCTGTTGAAGAAATCGCGGATCTGCTCCATTTCGCCGATCGACATCTCCACCATCGCCTTGGACAGGATCTGGTGAATCCGCGGATTCTGGAGCTCCGAAGCAATAACCAGCGCCTTGGCATAAATGTAATCACCGGTGTACATGGCGATCTTGTCGCCCCACTTGGCCTTGACGGTAAGCTCTCCGCGGCGCAGCTCGGCATCGTCGATTACATCGTCGTGAACCAGCGAAGCGCTATGTATCAGTTCAAGCGGAATCGCCACGCGCTTCAGCTTCTCGAGATCATATTGCCCGAACTTGCCGCCCATCAGTACAAAGACAGGACGCAGCCGTTTGCCGCCGGCCTTCAGCAGATGAAGCGAAGTTTCCGCCAGCAGTTCATCATCGCCCTGTACACTGCGGTACAGCTCTTTTTCTATCTGGTCCATGTCCTTACTCAGCATTCCGAAAATTTGCATTCGTTTCATTCTTTCACCCGTGTCAGCAGATTGCGGCTCCATAACTCCATCTTCACTTCCTGCGGCAGCAGGCCCATCTCATAGGCATAGCGGAAATAGAGGTTCAGACCTTCCTGCTGCCTTTCCCCAAAATCATAACATAAATTACTGAAATAGCCGTCCCAATATTCAGCAGTACCGCCAATACGCGAACAGGCCTCCCGGATAATTGGTGCAGGATTGCGCACACCGCGCTGTTTGCTGTCCACAAAAGCCGCAGCAATCTCGGCAATAGCCTCCGGCTTGTCCCTAGCCGCTTCGCGGTTAACGGCCCAGACGGCAAAGGTCATGCTGTGTCCCGTCCAGTCCTTCCATACCTGCCCCAGATCAGTAACCAGATAGCCCTGGTCCTGCCAGGATGCCTTGATCGCCTGGTCGCCGATCAGGAGGCAGGCGTCCGCCTGGTCCATCATGCTGTCCAGATCAGGTTCAGCCGTAATGTACTCCGGTCTGCCGCCGATGGCCTTTTCCATCAGAATCTTCAGCAGATTCACCGAGGTTGCCGAGGTATTTGTGACGGCAATCCGTCCGCTCCCTATCTGCTCAACCGGAACCCTGGAGAACAGCAGAATCGACTTGACCGGCCCGTCTGCACTGACCGACAGATCCGGCAGCAACAGCAGCCGGTCGCTCGCCTCTGCATAGGCAAAGGAGGATAATGCCCCGACTTGGATAGTCCCTCTGGACATCCCCTGATTAAGAATGGCTGGTACTTCACTCACCATCTCTGCCGGATGCATCAGGGCAGAGGGGTTAAAATTGTGAAATACCGGCCATGAGTTGGTATAGCTGATTTTACCGATCACCGTATGCTGCCGGTCCTTCATTCATCTTCCCCCCATCTGCGGAATAGGCTGTGTTCAATGCCGAAGCTGTCGAGCACCTTGCCGACCATGAAGTCCACCAGGTCATCCATAGTGCTCGGACCGAAGTAGAAGGCCGGCATCGCCGGAATAAGCTTCACTCCAAGCCGGGACAGTTTCAGCATGTTCTCAAGATGAATGGCATGCAGCGGGGTTTCACGCGGCACCAGCACCAGAGGGCGCCCTTCCTTCAGCATTACATCAGCAGCCCGTGTCATCAGATTATCCGAGCTTCCATGTGCTACAGCAGACAGTGTACCCATGGAACAAGGCATAATAACCATTCCCTCCGTGCGGAAGGAGCCGCTTGCTATGGAGGCGCCGATATCTGCAATCGGGTGATAATGCAGAGAACCGGGATGGCCCCTGAACTGTCCGTTCAAGAAGCCCTCCCGGTCTGTGACGTTAAAACCCAGCTCCTCCTTGAACACCCGCCAGCCCGCATTGCTGACCACAAGATGGACAGTGTATCCCAGCGACAGCAGGGTTTCTGTCAGACGGACCCCGTAAATCCCGCCGCTTGCCCCGGTAATGCCAACTACGAAATGTTTAGGTTTTGGTCCGGTCATCTGAACTGCACCACCAGGTCAATCAGAGTGAAGGAAAATACCACTATGCTGAGCACACCATTCATTGTGAAGAACGCAGTCTGAAGGCGGCTTAAGTCGCTTGGCGACACGATATGATGCTCGTAGAACAGGATAATATAAGCAATAATCATGCCCGCCACATACCACCAGCTCAGGTCTGCCATAAAGAGCAGTGAAATGAATCCGATTCCGGTTAAAATGTGGAACGCCTTGGCAATAAACAGCGCACGGGCAACTCCAAACCGAACCGGAATGGAATACAGTCCTTCCTTTTTATCAAATTCAACGTCCTGGCAGGAATAGATAATATCAAAACCGGCCGTCCAGAAGACAATCGTGAAATAAAAAATCATTGCCGTCCAGTCCACATTGCCCGTTACCGCAACCCAGCCGCCTAGCGGAGCAAGCGCTATTGTCAGCCCGAGGATCAGATGGCAGGCCCAGGTAAAGCGTTTGGTGAAGGAGTAAAACACAAGCAGAAAAACGGCTACCGGCAGAAGCTTGGCCGACAGGGGATTCAGCTTGAAGGCAGCCCAGAATAATAAGAAGAAGGAAATAGCGATAAATACCGATACTTCTCCGACCTTGAGCAGGCCGGCGGGGATGGCTCTCCCGGCTGTCCGGGGATTCTTCGCATCACTGATCCGGTCAATCAGCCGGTTCAGCCCCATGGCCGCGCTCCGTGCACCGAACATGGCGACGACAATCCAGCCAATCTGCGGCCATGACGGCAATTCGCCGAACATGACGACCGATCCCAGCAGTGCGCCCATAAAGGCGAATGGCAAAGCAAAAACAGTGTGCTCAAACTTGATCATCTGCAGAAAAACGCCGACTTTTTTAAACATTACAGTTCTCCTTGAACCCAATATGTAGTGCTGCGATGCCTCCGGTCAAGGGGAAGGATTCCACTTTCGTCAGTCCGGTTTCACGGAAAATCACCGCGAGCTGCTCTCTGTCCGGGAAGAGGGCCAGTGATTCGGGTAGCCATTTGTATTGTTCGTACCGCTTGGCAAACAATTTGCCGAGAAGCGGAAGAACCTTTTCGAAATAAAAATAATAAATGCCCTTGAATGGCTGCTTCATCGGCTTGGACAGCTCCAGGCAGACAACCATTCCCCCGGGTTTCACCACACGCTTCATTTCGTTCAGCACTTGAACGAGATCAGGCACATTGCGAAGCCCGAAGCCTATCGTTGCGTAGTCGAAGGAATTGTCCCCGAACGGCAGCTCCATCGCATTGCCCTGAATCAGTGAAATGCGGTCCTGAAGGCCCTGAGCCTCAACCTTGCCGCGTCCCACTTCAAGCATGCCTGCACTGAAATCCAGGCCCACTACAGAGCCGGTCTGGCTTGCTTCAGCCAGCGCGATGCTCCAGTCACAGGTACCGCAGCACAAATCCACTGCAGAATCCCCGCGTTTCATCGCCATCTTGCGCATTGTGAATTTGCGCCAGGCCTTGTGGCGGCGGAAGCTAAGGATATCATTCATCAAATCATATTTACCGGCAATGCTCTCAAATACGGAATGTACAAATTGCTCTTTCGGCTGTGCCTTTGTTTCTCCCAGAGCAGAAGTCTTCTCTATAGTCATCTTTACCCCTCCACGGCTGCTTGTCCGGAAATTTTCATCTGCAGGAGGAAGCGGTCCAGAGCAGTGTTAAGCCCACTTACCAGATGCTCGTCCTTAATACCCTGTAGAAGTCCTTGAATGGACTGAATCGACTGGTGCAGCTTGTCGGTCAGCAGGGTATCGCATTTATATTTCATTTTGAGCTTCTTCCAGTCCTTCAGGTCCAGCCGCTGCTCCCGGAGCAGTATTGTTTCTTCCTCGGCAGCACTTTCGAGTATCTTCCAGTAGCAATAGCCGTCCCGTGCCGCCGCCGGATCATTGCCGCGCCGCAGCTCGGAGCATATGGTTTCAGAGTGGCTGAATTCGGCCAGCAGCTTCTCCCACAGGCCGGTAAGGCTCTCTTCAATATGCGGTGTAAAAGAAAGGAACAGCCGCATATTGAGCTGTACCGAATGCCGCAGGTATTGTTCCGAGGAGAGCAGCCGCTCCTTCATCTTGCTGTACAGCCGGGCTTTCATTACATTAATATCGGCGATGGCCGAGCTAAGGCTGCCCACCATTCCGATTTGGCCGCTCTTGGCCAGCAAATGGTAGAACCAGCTGCTGAAATAGTCGCCGGCCAGCACCTTGAGCTGCCGGGAACGCATGACATCCCCGCCCGGATCATCGCTCACGTGCTCAATACTCTCATGCGTGTCGAGAGCAAGCTGAACCAGACCTGTCACCAGCGTATACAGCTCCTTGTTGCGGTCTTCACCCGCATTTCCGTAACTCAGAAAAATATATAACAAATGACTGCGACCATCTGAAAAAGGCGGCAGTTCCGTATGCCGCTGAATCATGTCGTAATCGGTGTAAGGTTTTGCTAATTGCGGTATGCGGTACGGTTTCATTTCAGCCTCCGGAGCCATTGACGTTATTACAATATCTTTGTTCACAATCTTGTCTATTATATCACATGTTTTTTTGTCACGCACATGGCACGTTCTAGTTTCTTTTACCCACATCAGGGATAAATGAACTGCTTGCGCCACAGTTCGCTTTCGCTAATACGGAAGCCCTCCTTCAGAACATCCGGCAAAGGCCGGTTGCCTGTGTTCTCCAGCAGCTCCTGAAGCGGGAGTGACCATTCCGTGCGGCGGATATCACCGGCAAGCAGCAGACGGCGGCTGTCCAGCCATTTATCCTCCGCAACAATCCGCAGCAGCAGCTGATCGACATTATCCGTCTCCTGGAATGCAAAAGAAACCGCCAGCGCCATGTTCCGGTACAGCTCCTCCGGCTCGTGATCATTACCGGTTACCTTGAGATCAAGCGATAAAACCCCGTTTTTCCAGCCGGCGCTTCCGATGTCCAGACTCAAGGGCAGGCTGCTCAGTGTATCTACGATATTCTCATCTGCCAGTATGGTTCCATCCCCGCCAAGCGTCTCCACCGCATGCTGCGGCAGGGCAGCTTCAAGGGTAGCCATCTGCGGCAGAATTACAGCAGTGGCAGCGGTCACCAGCAACACCATTCCGATCAGCCAGCCCCGGTTCATAGCCTGCCCCCTTATCCATCGTTTCCGCCAGGCCGTGACAATATACGAACATGCCGGCTTGCCTATATCTAGTTATATTTTGAAAAAAAGCAGGCTATGCCTGCTTTTCAGCTTTCACTTTCCAGTTGTCCGTGCTTGCTCCAGATTTCTGCCTTGCCGCGGATTTTCATCGCTGAGGTATGTTCGGTGAACTGGGCGATGAGCACCTCGCCCTTGTCGAGCTTTTCGGTGTGGTGAAAGCGTGTATCATGCCCCCGGGTAAGTCCGATGACCTGAACGCCGTTCTCCTTGGCTTTGACCACAATGTACTCGCTGCCTGCAGGTGCTGGACTTACGCCGTTGTTCTTCTCAGTCATGGTTGATCCCCCTAAAAAATGTTATGAGCCTGGCTTCATGAACAGCTTCGTACAAAGCTGACTTTAGAAGCATGTGCTTGGTTTAGGCTTCGGAAAAACAAATGCCGCCTAAAAGGCGGCATCGTTATGACTCGGAAAGAATATAGGATCGATATGTAGAAATCTCTATTTGATTCCGTCTTTGAGCGCTTTACCTGGTTTGAAAGCAGGTACTTTGCTGGAAGGAATTTCGATTTCTTCACCAGTCTGCGGGTTGCGGCCTTTGCGTGCGGAACGTTCGCGCACTTCAAAGTTTCCGAAGCCAACCAGCTGCACTTTGTCACCGCTCTGCAGAGCATTAGTGATTGCTTCAAAAACGGCGTCTACCGCTTTAGTAGCATCCTTCTTGGGAAGTTCAGTTGCTTCTGTAACCACGTTGATCAAATCTGATTTATTCATGTCTTCTCACCTCCCTGGGTAAATTTCCGGTATCATACACTGTTTCCGTTTCAACGCAAAATATACGTGATAATCCCGTTAATTACTAGATACGGGCGCCTCTCTTCCTAGAAGCGCAACAAACTTATAGTAATACAGCCCACCCATAATTTCAAGGCGTTACTCAAAAAAGGAGCAGAAAGTAGCATTTCAATAGGCCCGTCACACTGAAATGATAGGCTAATAATGTTAGATTCTTCTACGAGAGTACAAAAAAGAGAGCGGATTATTCCGCTCTCCTGATTGCAGGCTGTCTTACTAGCCCGGCTGCTTTATAAAATGATGGCAATAAGTCCGCCAGAGCCCTCGTTGATGATCCGTCCAAGCGTTTCCTGCAGCTTGTAGCGGGCATTGTCCGGCATCATGGCGATTTTGCCCTGAATGCCTTCACGCACGATGGAATGCAGCGAGCGGCCGAAAATGTCGGATTCCCAGATTTTGATCGGATCGTTCTCGAAGTCCTGCATCAGATAGCGGACCAGCTCTTCGCTCTGCTTCTCCGTACCGATGATCGGTGAGAACTCCGACTCCACATCGACACGGATCATATGAATGGACGGCGCTGTCGCCTTCAGCCGTACCCCGAAGCGTGAGCCCTGACGGATCAGCTCCGGCTCATCGAGGGCCATTTCAGCCAGCGAAGGGGCGGCGATACCGTATCCGGTCGTTTTGACCATCTCCAGCGCTTCCGAGAAGCGGTCATATTCACGCTTGGCATGTGAGAAATCCTGCATGAGCTGCAGCAGATGATCCTTGCCGCGGATCTCCACGCCGACTACTTCCATCAGTACCTGATCATACAGCTCTTCCGGTGCGTAAAGGTCAATTTCCGCCACACCCTGGCCCATATTCATGCCGCTGAGGCCTGCACGGTCGATGAAGTCGTATTGGGTAAACTGTGATACCAGACGGTCCACATCCCGCAGACGGCGGATATCTTTTACCGTATCACGGACGGAATTTTCATAAGCGCTGCGCAGCCAGTGGTTCTCGCCAAGCACCATTACCCAGCTCGGCAGATTGACATTGACCTCATGTACCGGGAACTCATACAGCACTTCCCGCAGCACACCGGTCACATCATCCTCCGACATATTGGCGGCGCTGAGCGTCATTACCGGAATATCATATTTGGCAGCCAGCTCACCGCGGAGCTGCTGGGTCTCTTCACTGCGCGGACGGGTGGAGTTGATCACAAGCACAAACGGCTTGCCGACCTCCTTCAGCTCAGCGATTACACGCTCTTCCGAGTCAATGTACGAATGCCGCGGAATTTCGGCAATTGTGCCGTCCGTGGTCACGACAACCCCCAGTGTGGAATGCTCCTGAATGACCTTGCGTGTGCCGATTTCCGCCGCTTCCTGAAAAGGAATCGGTTCCTCAAACCATGGTGTGGAAATCATGCGTGGTCCGTTTTCATCCTCATAGCCCTTTGCGCCTTCGACGGCATATCCTACACAGTCGACCAGCCGCACATTCACTTCAAGGCCCTCTGCAACCTTGATCTGCACCGCGTTGTTCGGTACAAATTTCGGCTCGGTTGTCATGATTGTTTTGCCGGCTGCGCTCTGAGGCAGTTCATCCACAGCTCTTACCCGGTCTGCTTCGCTCGTAATGTTCGGCAGAACAATCGTCTCCATGAAGCGCTTGATGAATGTCGATTTTCCCGTGCGAACCGCGCCGACGACGCCAAGATAAATGTCTCCGCCGGTACGCTCGGCAATGTCCTTGAAAATATCCACTTTTTCCAAAAGAGATCCCCTCCTCATATTACTCCGAAGAAAAAATGCCTGAAGAGCATCGACTTCGCGTTCCGCCGGTAAACGGACCCTTGCAGGACATCCACCGGACTTTGGCATTGCCCGCCAGGGAGCCTAGCCTGCCTAAGCGGAACATTCTGCCCCGCGCTAAACTCCGAATGCTCGGACATGCATTTGGACTAGTATCATCATATGTATCCGGAACGGATTTATGACCCGCAGCTGCGCATTTTATGCAGGAATTTCACACGCGGCAGCAATTGCGCACAGAAAGGGCGTCACGATACCCGGAAACCTTCTCATCCAGCATATGAACGGAAAATAGCGGATAGAACTTCACTGATGCTTTTACAGCCCCTGTGAAAAATAAAAAGCCCCCTTGTTAAGGGGGTCTAGTGATATAATCTATGGACTACGCGGAGGCTGCGGAACCGGCTTGCCGCCGATCCACAGATAGGGCAGGGATTTTACGGGCACATAATAAGAAGCTGCCTCAAGCACAGTCCGCAGGTCCTGATCTGCGTCAGGAGTATTCCCGGACTGCCCTATTGCAGTCATAATATCGGCCGAGTAATCTGCATACACCCTGCCCTCCCCGTCCATGATGAATTCCAGCGGCTGGCCCGAATAGACACTGTTTAATGTGACTGCTGACGACCCTGCCTGCTTGTGATCGACAGCATAAACTCCGGGATAATATTCCTCACCTGCCGGAAGACTTCCGCCGTGGGCTGACTTGTAGCGGTTGACCTGGCGCTGGACATCGTTTACCTTCTGCACGGTAACCAGATCCATCAGCTTTACTACAGGTGCCGTCTCCTCATCCAGAATCAGAAAATAAGCGTTCCCGCCTTGCTCAAAAGCAGCCGGGGGGATTTCATCCAGATCCCCCTGCGAGCGCAGCTTTTCCAGATCAACCACAAATTTCTCATAACGCGGTGTGTCCGCATCACTGTTCAGAATCGGCAGCAGCCCTTCCCTCTGCTGATACTCCTCCACAGCTGCCTGCACGCGCCGTACACTCTCTCTGCTGCCGCCTCCCGGCTGCTGCTGTTCCCCGGGATACATGCAGCCTGCCAGGACACACAGAAGAAGCAGCGGCCGCGCCAGCTTCAGGATAGAAGAACCTATACTGCCCAGCCCCATGCTATTATCCATATCCATCGCCTCCCCGCCAGCTCAATAGGTGTGAAGTGCCCGTATATTTAGTGCATCAACTAATCACCGTCAACAGTTGTATCCTACCACAGCTCGTCCATTTCACCGCGCCGTGCAGCCTCCAGCCGGCGCCGCACTGCGGCCTTGAGCGGATCCTCAGGTACATTAACACTCAGATCCTGCCGTACAGCCGTCTGGCAGGCCAGCCGCACGCCCTGCTCCAGCAGGCTGCCCAGCTTGCGTCTCTCTGCCTCATCCGGCGGCCGTACCGCATCCTTGCTTTCCCGGCCGATTGTTACCTTGCACATCAGGCAGGCTGCCTTGCCGCCGCAGCGTGTCGGCAGCACAACGCCGGCCTTACGTGCTGCCTCCAGCAGTGTCGTGCCTTGCTTGACTACCGCCGTGCGTTCATCCGGCAGAAAAGTAACCGTAATTCCTCTTTGCGATTTCATCGTGCAGTTTCCTTCCTGAATTCTGTTTCCGGCGGCTGCCCCAGCAGTCTGTTAAGCTCTGCCCGGCAGGCGGGGTCGAGCCTGTTCTGCTCAGCCAGCTGCTCAAGCAGTGAAGCATGCTGCTGCAGGCTGCTAAGCATCCTGCCGGCAATATTCCGGCAGCGTTCGGTTCTCCCCCGCAGCATATTGTACAGCAGCTCATGTGCCAGCGGCATCAGCCGGATCAGGCTGCTGCCGCCGATCCCGCTGACAGGAGCATGACGGAGCAGCGAATGTACATCCACGGTGTAACCAAAGGGCGGATTGCCGATGCGGAATCCGCAGACCAGCTCCACCTTCATTTCCCCCACTATATAACGGCTGCGTCTTGAGTAGCAATTGCCGCTGTAATCTTCCTCAGGCCCATTGTCCGCCGAATAACAGCTGAGTGCCTCGTGCAGCGGTGCTGCATCCTCCAGATCAGCGTACAGATCAATATCGGCAGGCGGTCTGCTTAATGAAACATTATGCAGCATCAGACCGCAGCTCCCGCCCAGCAGCCAGACCGGCGGCTTCTCCATCCAGCTTAAATCCAGTGCTTCAGCAACCTTCCTTAATGCTGTCTCCTGTATGTATGACATTCCCGTCCCTGCCATCTGCACACGCTCCATTCCTGAGAAATCGTCAAACGATAATCCAGAAATACATCTGACTGAGCCTGTTTGTAAATGCTTACATAATGGATGCCGCTCCGCTGAGCAAACCGATCAGCATGATGACAAAAGCAATGACCGATAATACTGCTCTGAGCAGACCCTTTGTCCTGCTGCGGGCAAAGGTGATCAGAAATACGGATACACCCATAATCAGTATCGCAATCAGCGACAACCACATCTTAGTCATAGGGTCCATAATTACTCTGCCTCCTGCCGGTTATATTGAATTGCAAATATTATAGCATGAACCATAAGCCGCGAAACCTATAAAGTATCATCCGCAGCAAAAAAGAGCAAAAAAACCGGAATCTGCTAGATACCGGCTTCTTTGCTCCTTGAGTGACTCAAAGAGGCAAACTATTTTTTCATCAGCATTTTCATTAAAGACTCCATTGTGCCGGAATTCGTACCGCCTTTTTTGACCGCATTTACGATCTCCTGCACAGTAGCCTCAGTGACCGGCACTTTAGCCATCGCTGACACCTGCTTGATCAACTGGCGGAGCTGGGCTTCATTCTGCGTGGTTCCCGGCTTAACCGTGCTGGCGAGCTTTTTGATTGCGCCTGGCGTGATGTTCTTCCCCGTCTTTTTGTTGATGGCATTCAGGGCATCCTTGGAAAAATCTTTGTTCACTCTTCTTCCCTCCTCCGTCAATCCCCACTACAACATATGAGAATATCCGGCAAAAGGTGAACAGTCCTCAGGAATGCCACTGCTCCCAGGTTTCCTGTGAGATAGCTTCCATTTCCGTTTTGCGGTCACGGCCCATCAGAGCCTCCACCGCACTTCGCGGAGTTCTTCCTTTAAACAGAACGTGGTAGATCTGGTCGGTAATCGGCATCTGCACGCCTAAACGAACAGAAATCGCATAGGCAGCTTCTGTTGTACGAATCCCTTCCACAACCATGCCCATGGAATCCAGTACTTCGGCCAGCGGCTTGCCCTGTCCCAGCATCGACCCGGCACGCCAATTACGGCTGTGCTGGCTTGTTGCCGTAACAACAAGGTCGCCGAGTCCGGCCAGTCCGGAAAAGGTCAGCGGATTGGCGCCAAGCTCGACCCCTACTCGGGCAATCTCGGCAAGTCCGCGGGTAAGCAGCGCAGCCTTGGCATTGTCACCAAAGCCCAGACCATCGGAGAGTCCTGCACCGAGAGCGATGATATTCTTTAGCGCTCCAGCCAGCTCGACACCGAGCTGATCGCGGTTGGTGTACACGCGGAAATCGTTATTGATGAACAGTCCCTGTGCAGTCACTGCACGTGCTTCATCTGCAGAAGCAACCACCACGGTTGTCGGACAGAGGCGGACGACCTCCTCAGCATGGCTCGGCCCGGAGAGGACAACGATCTCTCCCTCCTTACAGCCAAGCTCCTCGGAAATAACCGTGGACATCCGTTTCATTGTTTCCGTCTCGAAGCCTTTGGTCGCATGGATACAGATCATATCCTCCTTCCAGAAAGCCTTAAGGCTGCGCGCCACCTGGCGCATGCCGGAAGAAGGCGAGACAATCACCACTGCTTTGGAGCCGGAAACAGCCTGTTCCATATCCGTAGTGGCAATGATATTCTCAGGCAGTCGTATGCCTGGCAGAAAGTGCTCGTTGGTATGGTGTTCGTTGATCTCGGCAGCTTGTTCAGGCCTCCGTGTCCATAGATAAACTTCCTTGTGGTTAGCCGCCAGCACAGAGGCCAGCGCAGTTCCCCAACTGCCTGCGACCAGCACGGTTACTTTATCAGACAACACGATTCCCCTCCTTGGCCTTGGAGCCGAGTTTGTTCTCTCTTCCCTGTGACAGCTTCACGATATTGCTGCGGTGCCGCCAGAAGGCAAAGACTGCGATAATCAGACTGCCCCACAGCTCCGGTGCCGTAAACTGAGCAAACAGCAGAAATACCGGAGTCAGCGCCACAAAAATAAGGGAGCCGAGTGACACATAACGGGTCAAGACAATAGACACAATGGCAATAACGCCCGCCGCCAGCGCAGGCCAGAAGAACAGTGTCGCCATGACGCCGATCGCCGTAGCAACCCCCTTGCCCCCGCGGAAATGGAAATACACCGGCCAGTTGTGACCGATAATGGCTGCAATTCCGCAGCCGACCGCGACCCAGCTTCCCCAGCCGCCGGCCCATGTCCCCAGCCAGACAGCGGCAATGCCCTTCAGCACGTCCAGAATCAGCACCAGAATCGCCGGTCCTTTTCCAAGCACCCGCAGCGTATTGGTCGCCCCGGCGTTACCGCTGCCATATTGGCGGATATCAATCCCTTTAAGCAGCCGGGCAAGCAATACGCTGAAGCTGACAGAGCCAAGCAAATAGCTTACTACGATAACCAGAAGTTCAAACGCCACAACTCTTCTCCCCTAACTTTCGTTATCAGATTTACGCCGCGTAAAGAGGCGGATCGGTGTGCCTTCAAAATTGAACGCTGCGCGGATCTTGTTCTCCAGATAACGCTCGTAGGAGAAGTGCATCAGCGAAGGGTCATTAACAAACACCACAATCGTCGGCGGCTTCACGGCAACCTGGGTTACGTAGTTAATGCGCAGACGGCGTCCTTTATCGGTAGGCGGCGGGTTAATGGCCACGGCATCGGACACTACATCGTTAACCAGGTGGGTTGTAATCCGCAGGGCATGCTGCTGCGCAACATGCTGTACGACCGGCAGGAGCTTCTGCAGGCGCTGTTTTGTTAATGCCGACAGGAATACAACCGGAGCATAGGTCATGAACAGGAAGTGATCACGGATTGTATTTTCAAAATGCTGCATGGTCTTGTCGTCCTTTTCCACGACGTCCCACTTGTTTACGACAAAAATAGAAGCTTTGCCCGCATCATGGGCATAACCGGCTATATGCTTATCCTGGTCGATGATGCCTTCCTGGCCGTTAATAACAACCAGAACAACATCAGCCCGCTCTATAGCACGCATGGCGCGCATAACACTGTATTTCTCAGTGCTCTCGTAAACCTTTCCGCGTTTGCGCATACCCGCTGTATCAATCAGGACATACTTCTGGCCATCCCGTTCAAAAGGAGTATCTATCGCATCGCGTGTAGTTCCGGCTACATCACTGACAATTACGCGTTCTTCACCCAGAATGGCGTTGACCAGCGAGGACTTGCCTACGTTAGGCCGTCCGATCAGCGCAACACGGATAACATCATCGTCGTATTCTTCATCAACCTTATCAGGAAGCTTCTCAACAACCGCATCCAGCAAATCGCCGACACCAGTACCGTGGCTGCCTGAAATACCGATCGGATCGCCGATACCAAGACTATAAAATTCATAGATATCTTCGGCACGCTTCATGTTATCCACTTTATTGATCGCAAGTACGATCGGCTTGCCGGACCGGAACAGAATCTGCGCTACCTCTTCATCTGCGTTCGTCAATCCGCTCTTGGCCTCACACATGAAAATAATGACATCCGCTTCCTCGATAGCCAGCTCCGCCTGGACGCGGATCGATCTAAGGATGAAATCCTCACCGTCCACTTCAATCCCCCCGGTATCAATGACACTGAAGGATTTGCCGTTCCAATCGGAAATACCGTAAATCCGGTCCCGGGTAATTCCCGGTTTATCTTCTACAATGGCCAGTTTATCACCAATCAGCCGGTTAAAAATCGTCGACTTTCCGACGTTAGGCCGGCCTACAATGGCCACAACGGGTCTTGCCATATTCCATTCCTCCTGTCTTCCTTACGTTTCTCATCATAGCAAAAAACATTACAATTGGCTAACTCCATACAAACACAATCGGCGAACCCTCAGGATGAGGGCTCGCCGATTACTTTACCCGGTATGACACCACATATAAGAGCACATAAGTCGCCTTATGCAGCATTCTTATACTGCTGTGCAAAACTTAATTTAAGGGATTAGTTATTGCCCTTGAATTTGTCCAGCTTGTCGCCGAAACGCTCAGCCAATGTGAAGCTGAGACCTTCGTTGCTGAGCGAAACGTTAGGATTGTTCAGAACTTCTTTTGGAGCTCTGTCCTGTCTCTCTCTGCGTTCAGGTTTAGCCGTAGGAGCCGGAGCTTCTTCGGTTTCCTTGATGCTGAGGCTGACGCGCTTCTCGGATGGATTGAAGTCCAGAACCTTAACCTGAACCTCTTGTCCTTCCTTAAGCACTTCGTGCGGAGTACCGATGTGCTTGTGGGAAATTTGCGAGATGTGCACAAGGCCTTCAACGCCTGGAAGCAGCTCAACGAAAGCTCCGAAGTTAACCAGGCGCTTAACTTCGCCTGTTACTACATCGCCAATGTTGATTTTGCCTGCAGCGGAATCCCAAGGACCTGGAGCAGCCGCTTTGATACTAAGACTGATCTTGCCTTTTTCCGGATCAACTTTAAGTACTTTAACAGTAACTTTGTCGCCTTCGGATACTACATCGGACGGCTTTTCAACGTGGTTCCAAGCGATCTCGGATACGTGAACCAGACCGTCAACGCCGCCCACATCTACAAATGCGCCGAACTGGGTCAGACGTTGTACTGTACCTTCGATGATCTGTCCTTCAGTCAGTTCGGACATGATCTTCTGCTTGTTAGCTTCGAATTCTTCTTCCAGCACTTCCTTCGCGGAAAGAATAACCTTGCTGTTCTCACGGTCCAGTTCCTTCACTTTTACGCGGAGGGTACGGCCCTTGTAGTCGCTGAAATCTTCTACGAAGTGGCGTTCAACCATGGAAGCCGGGATAAATCCGCGTGCGCCGACATCAGCTACAAGACCGCCTTTGACAACGTCAGCCACAGTAACTTCGAACGCTTCCTGGGAAGCAAAGTACTTCTCAAGATCTTCCCAAGATTTTTCGCTGTCAATGGCACGTTTGGAGAGCACAAGGCTTTCTTTGTTGTCGTTGACGCTTACTACTTTGCATTCCACTTCCTGTCCAACTTCAACTGCTGCTGCAGCGTTGTCCAGCTGTACAGAAGAAAGTTCGCGAATCGGAATCACACCGTCGTATTTATATCCAATGCTTACATAAGCTTGGTTATCTTCGATTTTGACGATTGTTCCTTTCACGGTATCGCCTTTTTTCACAGAAATGATTTCCAAACCTTCTTGGCTAGTCACTTCTTCTTCGTTGCCGGCAACAGGTGCAGCGGTTTCCACAGCTTCTGTCGCTTCCACAGCTTCGTTGTTCTCAACATTAGCCGCAGCTTCCTGATTTTTAATTTCTTCAGACATGTGATTACCCTCCTCGATTCAAAACCCCATTTATTTAAACCCGCGTAAGAGCAGGGTTCAAAACAATCACTACTTGTATAACATTTACAGTATTACGATAGTATGTTCCAAAAAATAGCGGTTATGCCGTTATTCCTCAGTAACTGTAAACACCTTAAATTTACGGACCTACCTCGCGCTCGGCTTGCCGGTCCGGACCATCTCATGAATCCGTCCCATTATAACATCGGTGACTTCTTCCAGAGAATCACTGCCCGCTCCGTCAAAAGCGCTCAGATCAATGGGCTCCCCGTAAATAACGGTCATCCGGCGGAACGGTTTGTAGGAACCGATGATAGCGGCCGGAACAACTGCTGCCCCGCTGCGGAGCGCAAAGCTGGCCGCGCCCTTCTTCGCCACACCGGTATCAGAGTTGCGCGTTCCTTCCGGAAAGATGCCCATCACATGTCCGCCGCGAAGCGTATTAAGGGCCGTTTTAATGGATTCTTTGCTTACGCCGCCACGTTTGACAGGAAAAGCGCCAAGCTTCCCGATAAGCCAGCCCAGCACGGGAACTCCGAACAGTTCGGCCTTGGCCATATACTTGACCTGACGTTCCAGCTTGATCCCGATCGTCATCGGATCGAGCAGGCTGATATGGTTCGCGCAGAGCAGTACCCCGCCCTCCTTTGGCACATTTTCTCTTCCCACAATTTTAAGCGGGAACAGGATGGCATAAATCAAGCGAAGCAATCCACGGCAAATAACATAAATCATGAATGATTTCTCTCCCCGTCAACATGAGATCTGCAGTGGGAGACAATGGCTTCCACGGCTTGATTGATATCCATATAGGTCGTGTCAAGAAGAATGGCATCCTCCGCACGGCGCAGCGGTGATATTTCCCGCCCTTCATCAAGACGGTCACGTGCTGCAATATCGTGTTCAAGCTGCTCGAGAGTCACTGTTTCCGTGTCCTTCAGCTCTTTGTAACGCCGGAGAGCCCGCTCCTCCACGCTTGCCGTCATGAAAATCTTCACTTCGGCATCCGGCAGTACGGTCGTACCGATGTCGCGGCCGTCCATGACCACTCCCTTGCGGAGCGCCATCTGACGCTGCAGATGACTAAGCCTGTTACGTACCTCTTCAAGCTTCGAGTACTGCGACACCTGGCCGCTGACCTGCAGACTGCGGATGTGTGGGGTTACGTCTTCCCCATTGATCAGCACCTTCTGTACATCTTCCTCCGGAATGAGCTCAATGATCATATCCCGGACAATCCGGTTCACTTGAAGCTCGTCTTCAGGCGGAATGCCTTCACGGAGCATATACCAGGTAATTGCACGGTACATCGCACCCGTATCAACATAAATGTAAGAAAGCTTGCGTGCTACCAATCGGGCAACAGTGCTCTTGCCTGCCCCGGCAGGTCCGTCGATGGCGACGTTAATTCTGTCGTAAGTATGTGTACCCTGCCTGTCCAACGGGGCATTCCTCCTCAAACACTCTTTCAGCCGAGAATCCGGCTGGCTGCAAATTCCCGAGGAACCTGCTGATCTTATCAAGAAAAAAGCAGGCATTGCCTGCGACTTATAAAATTATACCACAGTTTGGAACACAGTGCAAAACCGCATAAGGGGCTAAATATGTAAAATTATACGCAAAAATGGTCAGCGGTTGCGGAAATCGAACTGCCGTTCGAAGCAAAAGCGGATAATTTTTTGCCGCTCAGCATCGGAAATCGACGAGAACTTCAGCATGACGAGATTACGTTTATTGTCCAGCTGCTTCATCCGTACAATCTCCCCCTCAAAATAGGCGTGCTCAATACTGCCGTTCCGGTAAGGCAGCAGCATCCAGCAGCTAAGCTTGTCGGCAACCGCAAATTTGACCTTGCCGTCGCTGAGAAAAGAAGTTCCCCCTCCGCCGACATCATCGGTACGGACTAGAACCCGGCTGCCAAGCGTGTCCTTGACGGCCAGTTCAAGCTCTGCAGTAACCCGCAGGAAGCTGCGGCGCTGGATTTTGAATATATGTTCAGCTTCCGGCTTGCGGATTTTGATCATCCGGATCACATCCTCTTTAAAGCCGATAACATGGGTATTGAAGTAGTTTTTGATCCCGCCTTCAGTGAGAAAATAAACGGAAAGCTCATCTCCCATAAACAGTTTTTTAAGCCGGGCTTTGCCGATCTGCATGGGAATTTCAATCAGAATCGCATCATCCTCGATGTCCGCAATTCTGGACCTGTATTCAATCTCAGCCTCAGCCGTATCGCTCGAAGCTACCTGTATGTAAAGATGTTCATTAATTTTGGGATACAATCCGGTCACCGCCACAGAGTTAGTAATTAAGCACATTACCGATTATAGCATGGCCTTTTGGCTCCGGGTTAGTAAAAGTTGCAGAGAACCCGGTGAAATTTGTAGCCGCAAAAAAGAGGAGCGCTCCGGGGCGGAGCCTCCTCATTCAGACTATACTTTATCTTTGTTTATCCTGGGCCCCGGAGGAGGTCCTTACCTGCTCCAACGCTTCTTCGTTTCCGTCGGCAGCATTCAGGTAAATCCGGTATTGTGAACCGTTGATTTTGCCGCCGAACTCATAGGTCAACAGCTCAGTAGCATCCTCATTCTCAATCCAGGCCAGCCGGTGATACAGCTCCTTGAATTCCGGATTGAGATGCGTTCTGGCCTGCTCAAGCGATAAGCCCGGTTTGGGAATTTCCCGCTTCTCCTGATGCTCCTTTGCATAATCGCTGGCCTGAAAGCCCGTAGGCTCTCCCGTATCCAGCCCGGTACGGACTGTGATTTTTTCCGGATAAATCAGCACCCCGTCCCGGCTGCTTACAAAGGTCAGATTCCCCAGATTGTCATACCGGTCCGCGCTGACCGCCGTCATGCCGGGAAATCCTTTTTTCTCAAGGAATTCCGCTCCTTTAACCGCCGCCTGCTCCAGTGAAACCCGGGCCCCCCCAACCTCACGGTTGTCGTTGTAGCTTAACAGCAGCCCGCCTTCTTTGGTGAAATTCATGGTGACCGGCTGCTGGTGGTCCTGGCTGGTCACCGTTGCAGTATACGAAGCCCATTCGGTACCCTTCCCGTTTTCGCGGATGTCCACCTTCGCGTTAGCTCCGGCTGCGGCGAGTTTCACCGCCTTGGCTCTGATATCCTCGGCCGTGACCGGCTTGCCGCCGAGCTTTTTCACAGACCGTTTATCATAGATACTCGCTACAGATGGCCCCCAATCCAGCTCAGGGTAGGCCGCAACCCGCTTATCCACAGTCTTGAACCCGTCGATAATCGTGTTGTCTTCGGCTTTTTCCTCGGTTGCCAGAGCTGTTTCCACATCCATCCACCGCAGCTTTTTACCGATAACCTTCTTCTGCACCTCCTGAAGATCCTTGGAGATCTCACCGGAGTTTTTGTAGAGTGCCATAAGATTCGCCATTTCCCCTTCGGTCAACGGCTTCTTGGTAAAATCACGTACGGCAGCCTTGTAGGAAAAATTGGATATTTTGGACAGGAACTCCTCGGTTTTACTGAACGGCAGCAGCGTAAGCGGCAGCTGGTTGATCTCATTCTGCGCTTCACTGGTCAGCCGCCATATATTAACAAGACCTTTACGGTGCATTCCGTTTGAGGCAGAATTCACGGCAAGGGTATTCCCGAGTTCACCATGAAGGCGTTCCACGTGATAGGACAAATCATGAAAAGCACGCTGGTACTGGTTCTCCGCTTTAATCAGAATCGAGTTTTTCTCCTGGTTCTCCTGGTACCCCCAGACCAGCGCTCCAACCAGCAGCAGCGCGGTAAGCGGGAACATTATGGCACTTAATCTTTTGTACATAGGGCTGTAAGACTCCTTTCAGTAGCTTATTGCCGTTAGTTTGACAATAACTGAGAAGAGTTATGCACCGATGCAGTCAGCAAAATAAAAGAGATTACTTCCAGAGCAGCGCCTGGGTCAGCCACGCTCTTCAATATCAAAGCCACTGCTGCTGCTGCACAGGCACTGCTTGAAACCGGTCTGGACGATCCCCTGCTCCTTGCTGCCTCTCAATATGTAAGATTCGCCACACTGTCTGCATACAATCCGGACTTTTACACGCAAAAAAAGACACCTCTCTCCTCTCTGGAATTCCTTAATACGGAACTTTCCGGTAGATTTAAGTGTGTCCATCTCTTTTAAAGGTTAACCTCTTCTTCACGCTTCAGAAAACGGAACGGTGAACGGCTGTTGGCCAGCGCCACCTTCCCCATGCCTCCATACCACAATACTGCCATCAAAGGCACAATGAACCAGATCCAGTAGTTGGACATGGTGGCGAGGATAAAATCGTATATTCCATGCCATAGCCAGGGCAGCAGCAATGATACCAGCAGTATCCCTCTTGGCTTCTTTCCCTTGGTGAACTTAGCCCGGCCCATATGATAGCCCATAATGACTCCGAACATCGCATGACCCGAAACCGGAAGCAGTGCCCTGATAAACATGGAGCCAAGCGTAGCATGGCTGTACCAGGCATACATTACATTCTCAATTGTTGCAAAGCCGAGCGAAATCGCTACAGCATATAGTATTCCATCATAAGGCTCGTCAAATTCGGTATGATTGTAAATCATATGGTACAGCACAAACCACTTCAGGCATTCTTCGACTCCGGCAGAAATCAGAAAAGAATCCACATACGCTCCGCCTCCAAGCCCGAGCACCATACCCCGCTGAATAATCATGACCGGGAAAACAATCAGCAGTCCCAGCAAAAATACCTTTATGACCATATGGAGCGGTTCCTGGTCGTACTTGTCTTTCAGATAGAAAAAAGTCAGCAGTGCAAGTCCTGGTGCCACTGCCGACGTAATGACCGATAACAAAAGCACCAAACTTCCTCCCCCGAAACTTTCTCTACCGTGTCTTTCTTTGATAAAAGGGGCCCGGCTGATGCCAGGGCCCGCTCTCCTCTTATTCCTGGCGCTTAAAATGTGTGCACAACAGCTCAATAGCATTCTCAGCCATTACTGTCTTTCCGTATTCGTCCAGCACAGCTTCTGTCACCGGCGTTGAATCACCGAACTCGGACAATACGGCAACCAGTCCCGTGAGCACAGATTCTTCATATTCCTTCGGATCGAAGTAGAGGTACCATTTATCATTATAAGAATACAGTTTTCCTTGGGAAGTAATATTGCCGATGAGTACATGAGCCGCTTCGACCAGAATCTCAAAATCGCGGAATGCATACACAATGGAGTCGCTTTGTTCTAATGTAACTTCCATTTCGTAAATCTCTTCAGGCATTTCTTCTTCCCCGGCTCCACCGTATTGATGGTGATCATATTTTCCCCGGGTCACAATAACGACCATACCTTGCGCGGGCAATGCGAACACTTCAACGGCAAGCGGACCGGTAGCGTCAAAGCCAAGCTCACTGTACGCCTGGTCCATCATTTCCGTAAAAAGGTCATGCACCTTGGGAACTTCCTGCCACATATCTTCCTTCTGGATGCCCCGCTCGCTCAGGTCGTCAAAAGTGAGGAAAATCCGTATCTTATCTTGACCTAATCGCTCTATTCTCATGACAGGATCCTCCTTTTGCAAGCTCATTTAATATTAATGTATGATGAGTCCCGAGTAATGAGCCAAAAATGGTTACTATGTAAGTATGTTATCATTTTGGCGCACTAAATGCACGTAAATAAATATATTTAATCATTCATTACCACTATGCCCCCATTTCGAACAAAAAAAGAATCATTCTGCGGATGGAATCATCCCCAAAATGATTCTGCACTGCTGACTTGCGGTTACAAACCGGGTATGACTGTATGCGTGTCCTTCAGAATCTGCTCCACTTCATGTTTTACATCGGGATTTGTACGGATGAAATCCTTCAGCATGTTCAGGTTGGACTCCCTCGACTTCAGCGACGGATCCTCTCTGTGTCCGGTCTGAGAGGACGTCTTGTGTTCCGTTATGTCTGCTTTGTCATGTGAGCCGTCAGCAGCCGTGCTGCCGAACCCGGTCAACGCCATGCCCACAATTTTGTCGCGCGCTTTTTCCCCTGCACCCTGGAGCTGGCCGCCGGACTGCATGAGCGAGGACATCATGGCGCTGCGTTTTCTGGACATAATCATACTCGCGGCTGCACCAAGCACAACTCCGCACAGAAATGACGAAGTATTCATATCTCTAACCTCCTTGTATGGTAAAATCATGCTTAGTGTTCGCGGAAAGATTCCCGCTCATACAGCCAAACAACAAGAAAGCGAGATGAAAAAAGTGGGTAAAGCAATCTCAGCCCTGCTGCTGGCAACCCTTTTGCTGTCAGCCTGCAGCGGCAACAACGATGAAGACCCTGTACAGGGCAGTACTGCGACAGCTCCGGCTGCAGCTGCAGAAGTGACAGCCGCACCGACGGAAGATACCGCAGGCACCGTAGCGCCAAGCGCATCCAGTCCGGCACCGGAGGATGGCACGAAAGCAACCATAGCCCCGGCAGCTTCAGCTGCTCCGGGATCCAGTACAGCCACTCCCCCAAGCAGTGAGCCGGCGGCTGCCGAAATTCCGCTGCTATACCATATGAACAAAAATTACGATATTGTTCCCAATGAGGAGGGTACGGACAAAAAGGTAGTCCTGCTTACGTTCGATGACGGCCCCAAAGAAGCGGAGATGATCAATGCACTCATGGATACACTGGACAAGCATCAGGCAAAGGCGATCTTCTTTGTTAACGGATACAGGGTAAAAGAGCATCCCGAGCTGCTGAAGCTGCTGCATGAACGCGGAGGGATTATCGGTAATCACAGCTGGGATCACATCGTACTGAAGGATAAAAGTTACGCAGAAGTGCAAAAGCAGATCGGGGATGTCCAGACTATTGTCAAGGAAATAACCGGAGAAGCCCCGGCTTTCTTCCGTCCGCCGCACGGTGCCGGCGGAGATGTCGGCAAGCAGGTAGCCGCGGAGAACGGAATGCTCTACATGACCTGGTCTGTCGGATCACTCGACTGGGAGATGAAGGAGAAGGATACGGCAAAGACGGAAACTCTGGTCAAAAACGTGACGGATCAGCTGCATTCCGGCAGCAACATCCTGATGCATGAGCTCCCCTGGACAACCCAGGCGCTCGACACGCTTCTGACTACGCTTGAAGGCAAAGGCTACAGCTTTGTTGATCCGCGCAGCATCGAGCTCAAGCAGCGCTAAGCACAAAGCACTTACCCCATTCCAAAAAAAGGGATCCCAGGCACTATTGCCGCGGGCCCCTTTTTTGCGTTTACAATAATACCATACATAAAAATAAAAAAACGTCGCCGAAGGGCCTGTCAGATTCAGGCCGTCCCCCTGTCCTCACCCTGGCGCAGCGTAAGCACATGAATCTCCGCCGGACTCCGCCAGCGCACGGGAAGATGCGCAGTGCCGAAGCCCCGGCTGATCAGCAGCTTGGCTCCGGCTCCGCTGCCGTCTTTTCTAGGAATGGTGAACTCGCCGGCATTGTATGTACGGTAGAACGGATCAGCATGCATCTGCAGGCCGAACGGTAGCACAACCTGGCCGCCGTGGGTATGGCCGGCAAGAATCAGGTCTGCCGGAACGGAATCTTGCCTGGACAGCCACAGCGGGTCATGCACGAGAATGATCCGGAAGTAAGCAGCTTCACTGGAAGGTACCGCCGGCAGGGGGGCATACCCCTTTTTGCCCCCCTGCCGCGGGAAGTCGACCCCGGTCAGCAGAAGCTTGCGGCCTTGATGCTCAATAAAGACATTCTCGTCCATGAGCAGCCTTGCTCCGCTGGCCCGGATGATATTATCAGCAAGATTAGTCTTTGCCTTGTAATCATGGTTACCGTGAACCGCATATACCGGAGCAATGGATGCGACAAGCTTCATATTATCTGCCAGCCTGGTCAGCGGATTGCCCTTCTCCGTTATATCACCGCCCAGAAAGACGGCTTCCACCTTTCCGGCCAGCGGTGCAAGAAGGGCTTCGGGAAGCCGCCGGCGATGGATATCGGTAATAAACAGAATCCGGAAGCCGTCAAATTCCGCTGGCAGGCCGCTAAGGAATATTTCCTCGGCAATAATGTTCCGCCCGAAAGCGGAGAAAACCATGATTGCACCTATAATGCCCAGTCCAAGCAGAAGAGCAGCAGCGGCACCGATAATCCAGGCGGCTACCATAAGTTTCTCAGCTCAGGTGCGCCCTCGATTCCCCACCAGACTAGGAATGCGAGCAGCAGGATAAACAGGGCGCTCAGCGTGTTGACAAATATTTTGCTCCACCGGACACGCTGTGAAGGATAACTCTGGGAGCGGGAAGGGGTCTCCGCTTCTTCCTCGGCGGCTGCCCTATGCTGCTTATCCGCCTTCTCAGCGCCTCTTGCCGCATATCTCGCTTTTCTGGAGAGGCCTGCCGATGGCTTAGCTCCTTGTCCAGGGTGCGCTTCAGTCGATGTCTGGACTGTCTTTGTTTTACTGTTGCTACCGGCTGGAGGCCGGCTTTTGCGCCCAGCGGACTTGCGGCGGGATTTCACCCGGCTTAATTCCTCGTTCATGACTCCCTCCTGTAGCGGATGACCAGGCCTGAAAACAAGTCGATCAGAAAATGGCAAAGAATCGGCGCCCACAATGTTCCAGTGTGAATGTAAATATAACCAAGCCCGTAGCTGCTGAGGAAAACCCACCCGGTCGGAATCCAGTGGCGGAGATAGCGGATATGAATAACCGCAAACAAGATACTGGTCCAGTAAGGGCCGAATGCGTGCTGAATGGCGCCGCGGAACAGCAGCTCCTCGCACACCGCAACCATCGCCGCAATGATAATAATGTGCCAGAACGGGCGGCGGCCGAACAGGAGCTCATTTATGCCTCCGTCATCCATGCTGTCCTGCGGGACAATATGTGTTAACAAAAAATCCACAACCAGCATAATGCCAGCCAGACCAAGGCCCCAGAGCACAAATTGTGCGCTGTCAGGAAAATTTAATATGTCAATGGGATTTCTTTTCTGCAATAATATCCATATCAGACCGATAAATAAAGTAAGGCCCTGTGTAATATAGAGATTTAGCAGAAGCAGCTTGTCTGTCAGCTGCTGCGGATCTGCCTTTTTGATCTTGATGTTGCCAAATTTGAATTTTTTCATTGTAACCTGCCTGTTCTAATTTGTTTTTACATAAGATAATTTCCCCAGAAGAAGGAGCACTAAATTATGAATAGCCGTAACTCCCGCACTCAAATGTTATACACACTGGGCTTTCTATTTTTCCTGATCTGCGCATTTGCCGCATTTTTTACGGGAGTGAAGGTTGGAGCTGACAAGACTGAGGCGAAATATGCCCACCTGACCGATGCCGAAGGGGCTCTGGAGGAATTCTCCGGGTCGTACCAGCAGCAGGATCTTGTTGCTTTCTATCATAACGTATTTTTGCCTTATCGGGAATTCAAGCGGAATTGGAATAACGAAGTGGGTAATCTGGCGCGCAGCACAGATGCCCGCACGAACGCGGCAACACTGAAGAATCTAAGCCTCCTGGCTGACAAACAGTACGACAAGGTCAGTAAGGATTCCCTGTTTACCAGTTCTCCGCTGCTGTCACAGTCCCAGCTCAATATTCTTAAAAGCCTGACGCTCTTCTCACAGGCTTCGAGCAAGGTGACCGCAGGCACCTCCGGTTCTGAAACCGCCAAGGCGCTGAAGAATGACAATTTTACGGCAAATGCCATCAAGTTCGGGCTGCTGGGGCAAAAAGACTTCTATGATTCCATGCTTAAATGGGGTTCCAAAACGAGCAGCAGCATTCCTGCAGAGACAGGGGTGATTAAGACGCTGTCCTTTGTTTCCTGGAAAAAAATGCCTCTTCTGCTTAAAAATTCGACTGTTGCGAATATCATGCTGAACCGCAAAATCTACGGTGCCTACGATCCGCAGGATATTACAGCCAAAATCGATGATATGATCTATTCCGGCACTGCCAGCTCGCTCGGCCTGAAGGACGTCCAGTCCTCCATCACGCTGCTTATCTCTACTGGAGCTGTGCAGGAGCAGGATTTCATGAAGTGGCGCGAGCAGTATTACGGGAAAGAAGTTATACCGCAGCTTCCGTTCTTTTATGAGTAGAACCAGCTATTGCATCATAACGAAAAATAAAGCTCACTTCAAGGCAGTCCAGGCAGAATAAGCCTATTGACACAGTTGGCATCACCATGTTACATTATGAAAAATTAATCAAGCAAAACCGATGAAGGAACAAAGATTCTGAAAGTCTACAGAGAGCCGGTGGGTGGTGCAAACCGGTGGCGGACAGTGTTCTTTAGCGCTCCCGAGATATTGTATCGAACGAATAGTAGATGCAATCGGATCATCTCCGTTATCAGTGTGGCCTATACGGCCAATGAGGCTGCTTCTTGAACAGTTGCAGTGAATTAGGGTGGTACCACGACAACTCTCGTCCCTTACTACGGCAGTAGTATGGGGTTGGGAGTTTTTTTGTTACCCGGATTCATTACAATTGGTCTAAAAGGCCCATATCCCGCTTTACGCGTACAGCTGCATCCTTTCTCTTTTATGCGACAGCGCGTTGCCCCGTTATTTCGGCAATGTCAGCCAGCCTGTTTGACCACTACTGGTACTGCGGGTGCCTTTCGAGGGCATCCTTAGGCATATTAAGCTTTTTAACTTTTAAGGGGGATAAGAAACCATGTTTAAAGTATTAGTGTCGGATCCGATCAGCGATTTGGGTATTCAGCAATTGATGGACGCAAAAGATGTAATTGTGGATAAGAAAACAGGACTGAGCGAAGACGAGCTGATTGCCATTATTGGCGAATATGACGGTCTGCTTGTCCGCAGCCAGACAACGGTTACCGAGAAAATAATCGCTGCCGGCACCAACCTGAAAGTTATCGGCCGTGCCGGAGTCGGAGTTGACAACATCAAGCTGGAGGCGGCTACGCAACGCGGTGTCGTAGTTATTAATGCTCCGGACGGAAACACCATCACTACCTGTGAGCATGCTTTTGCCATGATGATGGCGCTGGCCCGCCACATTCCGCAGGCTTACGCCAAAACCATCAACGGTGTGTGGGACCGTAAAACGTTCCTTGGCGTTGAGCTGCGCGGCAAGACACTCGGTGTGCTCGGTATGGGCCGGATCGGCAGCGAGGTAGCCAAGCGGGCCAAAGCATTCGGTATGAGCATTCTTGCCTATGACCCGTTCCTGACAGCTGACCGTGCTGAAAAGCTGGAAGTAAAGCTGGCCTCGGTGGATGACATCGTGCGCGGAGCCGACTTCATTACTGTACACACACCGCTGACACCTGAAACACGCCACATGATCTCCCGCCCGCAGTTCGAGGTTATGAAAAAGGGCATGCGCATCGTTAACTGTGCCCGCGGCGGTGTTATTGATGAAATGGCGCTGGTTGAAGCGATCGACAGCGGCATCGTTGCCGGAGCAGCCTTTGACGTATTCGAGAAGGAGCCACCGCAGGCTGACCATCCATTCCTGACGCATCCGAAGATCATTGTCACTCCGCATCTCGGTGCCTCGACCGTTGAAGCCCAGGAGAACGTCGCCATCGATGTATCGGAGCAGGTTCTGCATATCCTGCGCAACGAGCCGTTCATCAACGCAGTCAACATCCCGCCGGTTGCTCCAAGCGTAATGAACAAGCTTCAGCCGTACTTCACGCTCGGCGAGAAGCTGGGAAGCTTCGCAACCCAGCTTACCCACGGTGCAATCCGTGAAATCAACGTTGAGTATGCCGGAGACCTCTCCGATGTGGATACTCAGCCGCTGACCCGCTATATCGTCAAAGGTGTGCTGTCCCGCCACTTCGCTGGCGATGTCAATATCGTCAACTCGATGCATCTGGCCAAAACCCGTGACGTGAACGTTGTCGTGACGAAATCACCTAAGACCAAGGGCTTCACGAACCTGATTACCGTTACACTGAAGGCAGATCCGGATGAAGTTCGTCTGGTAGCCGGTACGCTGCTGCAGGGCTACGGTGAACGCATCGTCCAGGTGAACAACTTCCCGGTTGATATTGCGCCGGAAGGTAACCAGATTCTGATCTCCCACAACGATAAGCCGGGGATTATCGGTCTCGTCGGAACCTTGCTCGGTGAAAATGATGTCAACATCGCGTCCATGCAGGTAGGCCGTAAAATTGTCGGCGGAGCAGCGATCATGCTGCTTACTGTGGATAAAGCGGTGCCTCAGGATGTGCTGGTGAAGCTTGCCGGACTTCCGGAAATCAATACTGCGGAAGAAGTTATTCTGCTGTAGGAACAGCCCCTGTAAATAATTAATGCCCGTCCGGAACGCGCTCATGGCAGCGCTGCTCCGGACGGGCATTTTCCATTCAATTGGGTGCTTCCGATATTAAACCATCCGGAAGACAGGAACTTTGCGCCCGTCCGAATCTGTGAAGCCGTACTTCTCTGCAAGCGCCCCGACCTGCTGCGGGATTCCTGACAGGGCCAGCTTCTCTTCATCCTGAGCCAGTGCAGCTGCCGCCCGGCCGATATACGCCGTAGATTCAGTATTCTTAAGCGCCTCTACCTCCTGCCAGTGCTCTTCATCCGTCCCGAACTCTGCCAATACCAGCTCGGTCCGCATCCAGCCCGGTGACAGCGGTATAACGGCAATCCCGTCGGCAGCAAGCTCAACGGACAAACCGTAAGCCATACGGTTTAGCGCATTTTTGGCCAGGTCATAATAGAAATTCCCCGTATATTTATCCCTGTCCCAGAATGTCGTATGGATAATCAGTCCGCCGCTGTCCTTAGTCTTGCGCATCAGAGGAACCGCATAATAATTTGTCATCAGCTGCGCCCTGACTCCTGCTTCAAACATATTGTCCCAGTGCGCCGGCGGCTGCTCCCAGAACGGCTCCAGGCCGATCGGCAGCTTATTTCCACCCCATACATTATTAACCAGGATATCAAGTCTGCCTTTTTCCTCGGTAATTTGCCGGATTACCTTCTCCGTCTCCCGGTCATTTGAATGGTCGCAGCGGATTGCGGCCGCTTCACCGCCGGTCTCCAGAATCTCTTTGCAGACTGTATCTATTGTCCCCTTTACTTGTCCGGCCTGCTGTGGTCCCGTGCTTCTGCCGGTGATATAAACAAATGCCCCCGCGCGGGCCAGCTCGATGGCAATCCCCCTCCCCGCCCCTCTGCTTCCGCCGGTAACCAGTGCCACTTTTCCTTGCAGTGTCATCTTTAATCCTGCTCCTCTCCGGTTTTCATTCATAATATGTGCTTTCCTGCTGTCATTAATCATTATATCCGGTATATATGTCACCCATTGTCATATATAAATGATATACTGTTAATCGGCAGTTCAGTATAAAGCAGGGTTAAGGAGGGAGAACGAATTGAGGGCAGACCGTTTATTATCCATAGTGCTTCTGATGCAGGCCCGCGGCAAGATAAGCACACGTGAGCTGGCCGGGCTGCTTGACGTTTCCGAAAGGACTGTTATGCGTGACATGGAGGCGCTTAGTGTATCAGGTATTCCTGTCATTGCAGAAAGAGGCCGGGACGGCGGCTGGATGCTGCCCCAGGGCTACAGAACCACGCTTACAGGCATGAAGCCCCGGGAGATCGGCTCGCTGCTTCTGACGGCGGACACAGCTGTTCTGGAGGCGCTGGGGATTCAGGAGGACTTTTCTTCTGCAGTCCGAAAGCTGGAAGCAGCGGCAGCAGCCAAGCCGCAGGATTCTCCGCTCCAGCTCCTGACTGAGCGCATCCATATTGACGGTGCAGGCTGGCACCCTTCCGGCGAAGCTTATCCTTACCTTCCCCTGCTGCAGGAAGCAGTATGGACAGACCGGATGGTCTCCATGATTTACAGCAACAACGGTGAACAAAAGGAACGGAAGATTGCCCCGCTGGGATTGGTAGCCAAACGCGGGGTCTGGTATGCTGCTGCCGAGTGCGGCGGCGAAATGCGGACCTTCAGGGTTTCGCGGATTACGAGGGCTGAAATAACCAGGGAAACATTTACCCGCCCGCCGGGATTTGATCTGGCGAGCTATTGGGAGCAATCTACCGCTTCATTCAAGGCAGCGCTGCCCCGTTATCCTGTCACCCTGCTGCTCAGCAGCCCGGGCCTGCATTCGCTTCAGCAGGAGCGGTATACAGCTATTCTGTCCACCCGGCAGTCTGCCATAGAAGGCTGGATGGAGACTCAGGCGGAGTTCCATACACTGGAATCTGCCTGTAAAATTATATTATCTCTGGGACAGGAGGCTGTGGCAGCCGAGCCGCAGGAGCTGGTAGCCAGCCTGATGACCGCTTTGCGGGAAACTTCTGCTTTATATGTAGAAATGGCCCGTAATTCCACTTCTGCCGGAAACGGGATTTGATGTTTTATGTCAGTTTTTACAATAGACTGTTCCCCCGTCAATCCCCTATACTTATACCAGTACACACCATTTTTTTTAGGGGGAACTTTATTATGGATTGGATGACCAAGCTTCCGTTAAAACAGAGAATTGTAGCCGGCTGTTATCTTGTCGCCGCATTGTTCGCTGTTCCGGTATTGATTACGATGGTAGTTATGGGCAAACTCATTCTCGGCATCATTCTCATTGCGGCGCTTGCAGGACTGACTTATCCCCTTGCGCGCTTCGTCGAGAGAACGCTTACATCTTCTTTTGACGAGTTCTCCAATGTCACCCACACCATTGCGAAAGGCGATTTTACAAGCAGGGCTGATGAAAACGGATCAATGGGTGAGGTCAGCCGCTCCTTCAACATCATGATTGACAAGCTCAAGAAGATTTTGACCGAAGCCTCACAAATTACCCGGCACGTTATGGATGCCAGCAGGGGGATCGAAGACAAAAACCACAGCCTCAAAATCGTAATGGCCCAGGTTGCCTCCTCCTCTAACGAGCTTGCTGTCGGTGCCAATGAAATCTCCGCAGATATCGCGGACATGACAGAATCGATTAAAGATATTGAGACAAAGGTAGCCAACTATACACATTCCACCAAGGAAATGAATAAACGCTCTATACATACGCTTGAACTGGTAGAACAAGGACGGCTGTCGGTAGATACCCAGGCTGAGGGCATGCGCAAAAATATCGAGGCTACGGGCAAGGTTGCCGGTACCATCGAGGCCCTCTCACAGAACGCCCGCGGGATCTCCTTGATTGCCAAGTCCATTACTGAGATCGCCGAGCAGACTAACCTGCTGTCGCTGAATGCTTCAATTGAGGCAGCACGCGCCGGTGAACACGGACGCGGTTTTGCCGTTGTGGCCCAGGAGGTTCGTAAGCTTGCTGAAGAATCCACCGCTTCAACCAAAGAAGTATTCAGCCTCATCCGCAGCATTGAATCCGATATCAAGCAGGCCGTAGAGAATATCGCCATCAATGAAGAGGTTGTACAGGTGCAGAATGAGCTGATCGTGGAGACAGCCCACATTTTCTCGCAGATTGTACAAAGCGTGCAATACATAACCGAGCAGATTGCTTCCTTCTCCCAGGAAAGTGACCTGATGCTGGAAAGCGCACTTAAAATATCCAGCGCCATTGAAAACATATCCGCAATCACCCAGGAGACTGCAGCCGGCACCGAGGAAGTATCAGCTGCAATGAATGAACAGATTAACGCCCTGCAATCCGTCGCCGATGAAACCGACAAAATGACGCAAGCTGTATTCCAGCTGCAAAAAACCATTCATATTTTCAAATTCTAAAGGATTGGTTCTCAGGCCCTAAGGCTGCCGCTCACACAGAGCGGCAGCTTTTTTGCGATAATGATTCCATATTTAACCAAATCGTTCTGCAATTCGTCAAATTTCGTATCTTTCTGCATTATTGTATTGACAATGATAGATTTAAAAATATATTGTAAAAGTAAAATTAACCAATGAAATATTATCCATTGGACCTAACTTTATATGGCAAAATTCTCCGAAAGGAAATGACGCAAAGCCATGGATCTACAGTCTCAGTTTCTGGGACCAGGATAGCCAGGTTGCAGCCGGGACGTGAGCACCATTACGTTCTGAACAGCTATACCCGCAACTGGCCTGTGCTCATTTGAGTACAGGTATTCTATTGTCACAAGAGTCGCTAGAAAAATACACAACGGATAGGGTGGAGCATTTGAAAACAGTCGCAGATTATATGGCGGAGGCGCTTCGCAGCCTCGGCGTGACACATTCCTTTGGTATTATCGGCAAATCTATTTGTCCTATAGCTCTTAAGATGGTTGATTACGGTATCGAATTTATTCCGGGCAGACATGAGTCCAGCTCCGGCTTTGAAGCCGCCGGCTATGCACTCAAAACCGGAGGTCTCGGAGTCGCATTCGGAACCTCGGGTCCCGGAGGAACGAATCTGCTTACTGCTGCAGCACATGCCAAGGCTAACAATCTTCCTGTCCTCTTTATTACAGGGCATCAATCGATTAAAGAGCTCGGAATTCCACAGTGCCAGGATTCCTCCTCTTATCTGGCTGATCTGGCAGATATGTTCAGACCCGCTACGCTGTTCAGCAAGCTGGTAGAGCGCGGTGATCATTTCAGCACGATTTTCAATCATGCTATCTCTATTGCCCTCAGCGGCAAACGCGGTCCGGTCCATCTGTGCATTCCTTTTGATGTCCAGACAGAAATGCTGGAAGAATGCCGTATTGTTATTCCTGAACGCGAGCCGCTTGTGAGCACCGGCAATTTTGAGCGTGTCATTGCCGCAATCAACGAATCATCGCGCCCGCTGATTATTGCCGGCAAAGGTGTCAACCGTTCCGGCACCCACCAGGAGCTGGTGCAGCTGGCTGAAACCTTCAATATCCCTGTAGTTACCTCACCGGGAGGCAAAGGAGCCATCGCCTGGGATCATCCGCTGTATCACGGTCCGGTCGGTGTGGGCGGCTGCAAGCACGGGGATGATCTGCTGAACAGCAGCGATCTGTATATTGTGCTCGGCTCACGCCTGAGTGATATGACAATCTGCAATCTCAAGGCGGAGAATCACCCTGCAATGCTGATCCAGTTTGATTCCGACCCTACCTTCGTCGGCAAGATCCTGAATTCGCCAACCATTTCAGTCAGCGGGGATCTTCGTGACAACCTTAGCTACTATCTGGAGAATATCGACCGGGATAGTGTGGTCAGACACGAAATAACAGTAGACGCCAATTACCGCGACGAATTGCCTGATCTCCCTAAACTTTCAATCGCTTCAGTCTTGAGCACTTTAAGCGATCAGATTCCTTATAACAGCTCCGTCTTTGTAGATGACGGCAGCCACGGCTTCCATGCCGTAAAATGGTACAATGTCAAGAAGCCTGGTAGCTTTATCTTTGATGCCTACTTTGCCTGCATGGGCAATGCTATCGGCATGTCGATCGGAGCCAAGGCTGCCGCTCCCGACGAAACCATCTTCTGCATTACCGGGGACGGCTGCTTCATGATGCTGGGGGCTGAGATTAATACTGCTGTGTGCAAGGATCTCCCGGTTATTTTTATTGTAGTTAATAATATGCAGCTGGATATGGCCCTCAAAGGTATGGAAAAGACGACCGGCAGAATTGACGGCACTCTCTTCGAGGTTCCGATGGATGCGGCGAAATTCGGCGAATCTCTCGGAGCTGTAGGCTATAAGTGCGAAACGGCTGAACAATTTGCTGCGGCTATAGATGCAGCGGTAGCATCCAACAAGGTAGCAGTGATTGAACTGCTCACCGACCGTGACGAAATGCCTCCGACAGCGCACCGTGTATTGAATCTTTAATTAACATCATTCAGGGGGTTTTTACGTGGAAAGTTCAGTGAACAGCGGACTTAAGCATTTTACGAATTTGTCCGGAGATTATGGCAATAAGCAGCTGGCCCCGATTAAAGAGCATTTTCCGGAGCTGGCTGAATATATTATGGGCAACGCATATGGCGATATTTTTCAGCGGACCACAATCGGTGCCGACTGGAAAGAAATTGCTGTCATCTCTGCCCTGATCACGATGGGTCAGTATGAACAGCTGGGCGTACATTATGTAATGGCACTGCGTGTCGGCATGACAGTTGATCAGATCAAAGGCATCCTGCTGCATCTCGTACCTGCAATCGGCGCTCCGCGGGTAATCTCCGCCTTCAACGTGCTGCTCGCTACCTTGGAAGAAATCAAGTAACTTTAGAAATGGCAGTCTGAATGTATATCTTTCGATTTGGGGGCTGGAAGGAATGGGCAGGTTTGTTCTGAAAGCAGATTCCGTGAGTAAGATTGTTCATATGCAACTGGAAGGCACCTTCTCCAATGAGGATGGCCTCAAAACAATGCAGGCTTACCAGCAGACAGTCAATCCCATCACAACTTCAGAATATTCCCTGCAAATTGACTGCCGCAAGCTGAATGTCACCGCACCGGATGTCGTGCCCCTGCTGGAAAGCTGCTTCATCATGTATAAGTCGGATGGCTTTCAGCAGGTAACTTTGGCGCTTGAAAACAACCCGCTGCTCAAGATGCAGCTCTCCCGGCTTGGCCGTAAAGCGGGAATTGAGAATATGCTGATCGTTCCTTCTTTTCAAGAACAAAATGTACTGTAAATCTAAAAAGCAACCTGCAGACAAGGTTTTCCTTGCTGCAGGTTGCTTTTGTCTGTTGTATTTATGTGTTATTGAAGCCCGGTCCTGTGTTAATTCCGTGGCTCATGCTTTTCCCAGCCCATACTCCGCTCTACCGCGTCCTGCCATATACTATAACGGCGTTCCCGCTCTTCTCCGTCCATCCGGGGCACGAAATCCCGTTCCGCTTTATTAAAGCTCTCGAGCTGCTCTCTCGACCAGACTCCTGAGGTTAATCCGGCCAATAAAGCAGCGCCAAGCGCCGTTGTCTCCGCGTAAGTTGTACGGGTCACTGTGCTGCCGAGAATATCTGCCTGGAACTGCATCAGCAGATTGTTGCGGACGGCTCCGCCATCCACACGCAGACCGGTCAAAGGCATGCCGGCATCCTTCTCCATTGCACCAATTACATCACGGGACTGGAACGCCAGCGCTTCCAGTGTTGCCCGGACCAGATGCCCCGCCGTTGTCCCCCGGGTCAGTCCGAAGACGGCTCCGCGGGCGTACATATCCCAGTACGGAGCGCCAAGACCGGTGAATGCCGGCACGACAACCACCCCTTCACTGTCCTCTACTTCAGCTGCCCGCTGCTCAGAGTCAGCCGGACCTTCGATCAGGCCAAGCCCTTCGTGCAGCCACTGCACGGCTGCCCCGGCCACAAACACGCTGCCTTCAAGTGCATAATACAGCTCGTCCCCCATTCCCCAGGCTACCGTTGTCAGCAGGCCGTGGTTGGAGACAACCGCTTCCGTCCCAGTGTTCATAAGGATGAAGCAGCCTGTCCCGTACGTATTTTTGGCACTGCCGGCCTCAAGGCAAGTGTGTCCGAACAACGCCGCCTGCTGGTCGCCGAGTACCGAGCAGATCGGAATCGCTGCACCGAACCATCCCGCATCCGCTATACCGAATTCACCGCCGGACATACGGATCTCCGGGAGGATGGAGCGCGGAATACGCAGCTTTTGTATAAGCTGGTCGTCCCATCTTCGTTCATGGAGGTTGAACAGCATTGTCCGGGAGGCGTTGGTCACGTCTGTAGCGTGCACAGCGCCGCCTGTGAGCTTCCAGATGAGCCAGCTGTCTATCGTCCCTGCCAGCAGCTCCCCGCGCTCTGCACGCTCTCGTGCACCCTGCACATGATCAAGAATCCAGGCCAGCTTGGTTGCAGAGAAGTAGGCATCCACAACCAGCCCCGTCTTGTCTGCAATTTCCCGGTCCAGCCCCTGCCGCTTGATCTCCTCACATTGCTGTGCAGTCCGCCGGTCCTGCCAGACAATAGCCGGATATATCGGCTCGCCTGTAGTCCGGTCCCAGATCAGGGCTGTTTCACGCTGGTTGGTAATTCCGATAGCTGTAATGTCCTCCGCAGCTATCCCGCTGGCCTGAATCGCATCTCTGGCTGCCGCCAGCTGGCTCTCCCAGATTTGCTCCGGATCATGCTCTACCCAACCGGGCCTGGGAAAGAACTGCTTAATTTCATGTTGCCCTTGCGCAACCATGCCAGCCTCCAGATTAAACAGTATAGCCCGGGAGCTCGTAGTCCCTTGATCCAATGATAAAATCATGAATAATGCCTCCTAAAGTGACGGGTATATTGTGTTCCACGATGAACAAGATTAAAGGAGTCCTTTCAACAAAAAGCACCTCTGCATTCAGAGGCGCTGTCAGTCTAAGTCCGGATTTACTGTTTTTCGACAGGAAGCCGTAGCGTAAAAGTCGTGCCTTCGCCAAGCTTGCTGGCGGCAAAAATTTGTCCGTGATGTGATTCGACGATATTTTTGACAATGGCAAGCCCAAGTCCGGTACCGCCCGATTCCCCGCGCAAACGGGCCTTGTCCGCCTTGTAGAAACGTTCAAAGATAAAAGGAAGGTCATCTGGATGAATACCGGCGCCCTGATCACGGATCGCAATCTCAATATAACGGCGGCCTTCCAGCACAACAGAGGCGGTCAGAATCGAGATTTGTTTGTCGGCAGGCGTATGCCGGAAAGCATTGTCCAGAAGATTTGTGAAAACCTGCTCCAGCTTATCCATATCAGCAGACTTCAGCACCAGCGGTCCTTCGGGTCTATGCAGATCCAGAATAATATCGCGTTCTTTGGCCCGTACCGAGAATTTACGGTAGATCCGGTCAAGGAGCTCACCCATATCAACCTGTCCCATCATCATGTCCGTATGCCCTGCTTCCATCCGTGCCAGATCAAGCAGATCCTTGACCAGCCGGCCCATCCGCAGCGATTCATCATGAATCACCTGCACCAGCTCGTTTCTCTCCTCCGGGGAGGAAGCCATGCCATCAAGCAGCGCTTCACTGTAGCCCTGCATCATGGAGAGCGGTGTGCGGATCTCATGCGATACATTTGCTACAAAGTCACGGCGCATCTTCTCCAGCCGCACTTCCTCAGTCACATCCCGCAGCACGGCTACAGCACCCCGGATGTGATCTTCCGAATAGAGCGGAGCCATATGAACGGACCATACGCCCTGGCGGACATGCACATTGGCACGCTGATCCCCGCCCTGGCTGAGTGTATCCATAAATAAAGGACGCAGCGGAAGCGGAACTGCGCTGAAAGCCGCAAGCTTCGACTCCTGCCCGGCATCGCTCTCCTCCTGATCCTCCAGGTTCAAATCGCTCCAGGTTTCCAGCAGTTTCTGACCATGGGGGTTGGTGAGGATGATATGACCCTCATCGTCAAAGGTAATCACAGGGTCAGTCATGCTGCGAAGCACACTGGACAAGTGCCCTTTCTCATGATTCAGGCTGCGGATGTTCTCTTCCAGCTCTGCAGCCATATGATTGAATGAGGTGGCCAGCTGGCCGATCTCATCACTGGTACGGAGCTTCAGCCTGGTGCCGTATTGTCCGCGGCGGATATTGTTGGCCGCTTCAATGACCTGCTGCATCGGCTGTGTAATTTTGGTGAACAGGAACAACGCAAAAAACGTTGTTAATGAAAACCCGATCATACAGGCATACATAAATAAACGTTTGATCGCCCCGGAATTGGCGAAGTTGCTGTCGATGTAAGGGAGCAGAAACAACCCTACCGTAATGAGTACAACAGCAACAAGGCAGATGATCGTAACCCACAGCTTGCCGACCAAGCTTCTCCAGAAGCTCACCTATTTGGGTACCTCAAGCTTATAGCCAACTCCCCATACTGTGGTGATCATTGCTGCCGATTCCGGTGATACCTTATTCAGTTTCTCGCGGAGTCTTTTCACATGTGTATCCACGGTACGTAAATCTCCGAAAAATTCATAATTCCACACATCCTTGAGTAGTTCCTCACGAGAGAATACCTTGTCCGGTGATATCGCCAGATAATGAAGCAGTTCATATTCCTTCGGCGTCAGGCTCACTTCCTGGCCGCCTGCCGTTACACGGTGGGCGTCATGCTCAATAATCAGATGCGGAAACACAATATTATTGCTAGAGTTGCTCTCTTTGGATAAAAAGGCCGTAGCCGAAGAGCGGCGCATAATGGCCTTGACGCGGTAAATCACCTCACGCGGGCTGAACGGCTTAACCACATAGTCATCGGCTCCCATTTCAAAGCCCTGTACACGGTTGATTTCTTCACCCTTGGCGGTCAGCATTAGAACGGGAGTAGATTTGACGCCTCTAAGCCTTGTCAGTACCTCGATCCCGTCGATTCCCGGCAGCATCACATCCAGCAGGATCAGACCGTAATCATTGGCTGTTGCTTTGCGCAGAGCCATTTCGCCGTCTTCTGCTTCGTCGATTTCGTAGCCTTCTTTTTCAAGATACATTTTTAGCAGGCGGCGAATGCGCTCCTCGTCATCCACCACCAGAATTCTATTCAGATGCTCAGCCATTAACAACAACCCCTTCATCAAATACAGTTGAACATTACCCTGGTACCTATCACACCCGAGGCATGGAAATTACATTCATGGGATTTACATTACTATAACGCAAAATAACACCGGATAAACGAATGATTCAAAACTTGCACATGTCTCAGATTCCTGTGACGAGGCTGCAGCTGTCCTGCTCCTTACCCCGTCTTAGTCCGTTCCCGCGTAGGAATGAAGTCCGGCAATGACCAGATTCACACCTACCAGGGTGAACATGACAACCAGAAACCCGAGCACGGCCAGCCAGGCAGATCTGCGTCCCTGCCAGCCGCGGGCCAGCCGCAAATGCAGATAAGCACTGTAGAACAGCCAGGTTACCAGCGCCCAGACCTCCTTGGGGTCCCAGCCCCAGAACCGGCCCCAGGCAACCTGTGCCCAGATCATGGCAAAGATCAACGCCCCCAGCGTAAAAATCGGAAAGCCGATGGCAATGGCCCTGTACGTAATCTCATCGAGGTCATTCTCGTCAATCCCGTCCAGCACCGGATGAATGGCCTTGCCCAGCGGCTTGCGGATAATCAGCCGGAGAATGCCATAAAGAATCAGACCGGATAAAAGCGACCAGATTACGGTATTGAATTTGCGCCCGGCGTTTACACCATTCATCCAGGAAGGAGCTTCAAACAACGGCTCCTTTATGCCGAGAAAAGGCTGGAAATGCTCTGTTTCGCTCTGGTATGGTGCCACAATCGGCGGCATTTTATAGCTCACTTTCTCTATTGTACTATCTCCCTGCCCGGCGCTGTCAATCGTTACATCGCTGCGGACGAAAACAGATTCGTACCCGCCTCCGCGGAAGGCGAACACACTCCCGAGAAATCCAATTATAACAATGATTGAGAAGAGAGTAAATTCAACCAGCCGCTGCTGCTTGCGGTCACTGCGTGCAGTACTGTCAAAATTCAC
The DNA here is from genome assembly GCF_029893965.1 of Paenibacillus sp. PastM-3. Classification (GTDB taxonomy): domain Bacteria; phylum Bacillota; class Bacilli; order Paenibacillales; family Paenibacillaceae; genus Paenibacillus_AQ. The sequence goes on along the minus strand of NZ_JARXXP010000003.1, from coordinate 351,518 downwards.
GGTGCGCAGCAAATACATCAGACCTGCCGCAAAGCCGACGGCGAAGAAGGATTCCCCCAACGCGGCAAGTGTAACATGGATATTCAGGTATATCGATTTCAATGAAGGAATCAGCGGCTGCACTTCCTGCGGAAATACCGCTGCATAAGCCATCACTATTATAGAGACCGGAACCGCAAACACCCCGAGGATGATTTTGCGGTAGATGGCAAAAATGACAGTGAACGCTACCATAATCATCATCGATAAAAAAGTCATGAATTCATACATATTGCTGACAGGAATGTGGCCTGCCCCCATCCAGCGGGTAATGAAATAAGCGAGATGGCAAATAAGTCCGAGTGATGAGGCGATAAAAGCGATTTTGCCAAAGCGGGCGGTATGCTCCTCAGGCTTGCGGCCCGACCAGCGGCGGCCCATAATGGCGATCGTATACAGCATAAACGCACCGCTGTACAAAAAGAAGGCAACAATAAACACATCACTGCTGAAATCGAGCAGGCTCATGCCAGACCTCCCCCGTTGTCCAATGATTTTTCATCGACTATCAGGTCTACCTTATGCAGAATGGCAACGATCTCACGGCGGAAGCCGAACCAGTTCTTGTTGGTGTGCCCGCCAAGCACTAGTTCCCCGTCCTCTACACAGAGCCAGATGCGTCTGTGCTGCCAGTAAAAGCCGAGTATAAGCCCCAGCATAACAATCCCTGCCCCGACCCATACAAACGGCATTGCCCGGTCTATCCGGATATTGAGATAAGAGGTCGATGCCGCAAAGTCAACATCGCTCATATCCTGCACTTCAAGCTCCAGAAAACGTCCGCTGCCGCCCAGCCGGTCATTGATCGCCACCTGCTGGAACTGCTCCTTATCTACCTGTTTGGGAAAATAAAAATACTGCTGGCCTTCTTCCGGCAGCCCCGGACCCGTAATGAGAAACAGGAAGGCCGGCGCGTTCGGATAAGGCGATTTGGATACCGGCCGGCCCTCATCATTAAGGCCGAAATCCATATATTTCTCTTTCAGGGAGAGGGTGTACGGCCCTGACTGGAACGTACGCTCCGGATTCTTCATATCAAGCTTGAATTTGCCGTAGCCTTCTCCGGTGGCCGTATTTACCAGCACCGGCTGTACCGAGCGCAGCACGGGAGTCAGGTCATAATCAAACTGATACGCTTTCAATCCTTTGTAGCTTAATGGTGAATTCACTCTGATATCATGTCTGGCGACCTCTGAAAGCTGCGGTTCCTTTGACGGGTCCGTGCAGTCAGCTGTACACTCATAGAGCACCGCCCTGGTCTCATAAAGCTTGGGCAGCACCTTTTTGCCGCGGAACTCCTCGGGCATTTCCTCATCACTGTAAAACTCGACTGTAAACTGCTCATTCTTCAGATAATACGTTGTATCCGGAATCCGCGTGGCCTCACCCTGCTGAAAAGCAAGATGCTGATCCATATTAAGTCCCGGCAATCCACGCGCCAGTACGGCAAGCAAAAATATAATCAGGCCGATATGTATTACATAAGGTCCCCAGCGGCTGAAACGATGCTTCTCGGCCAGCAAAGCCGACCCGTCCGTCTTGACATGGTAGCCTTTCTTCTTCAGCGGCTCTATCAGTTCAGCTACCCAGGCTTCGGGTTCAGCCGTCAGCGGTGTCACCAGAACCGCTTTCTGGCGGGTCAGAAACTGACGGTGCTTGCGCACCTTCTGTCGGGTAAGCGCCTTATACAGCGGAAGCACACGGTCCAGGCTGCAAATCACGAGCGAGGCGCCGATCATCACAAGCAGAGTCACAAACCACCAGGATTCATAGGTGTGCGAAAGGCCGAGTCTATAATATATATTACCGGCTCTTCCGTACGTTTCTTTGTAGTAGGTAGAAGCATCAATGTTAAGAAAAGTGCTTTCCTGCGGGAAAATGGTCCCCAGCGTGGAGCCTAGCAGTGTCAGTACAATCAGATAGATTGCTATTTTGACAGATGAAAAAAAGTTCCACACCCGGTCAATCAGCCCCGGATTGACGCGCTGCGAGCGGCGGGCAACACCGTCGTAGCGCATCTCCAGATTATGCTCAGCTCCCAGCTCCTTCTCATCCAAAGGCTTGCCGCAGGCCTCGCACAGCACAGTTCCAACCGGGTTCTGATGGCCGCATTCACATTTGGTATTGCTGACCAGAGGTTCCTTTGAGGTCATGGGTCCACCAGCTTCCCGATTTGCGCCTCAAGCGAGTCCAGATCCAGCTGCCCGATGTGAATGCTGTCTACTTTTCCTTTTCCGTCAATGAAAAAGGTGGTCGGGAGAGGGGAAACGCCATAGCTGCGTACCGCATCACGTCCGGTATCCATAATAACAGGGAAATTGATGTCAACCAGCTTAACGAAATTCTCCACAGTCATTTGATCTTCCCCGACATTGACGCCGACAACAACTACCCCCTCATCCTTCCACTTCTCATACTGGGCCTGAAGAGCGGGCATTTCCTTTACGCAGGGACCGCACCAGGAGCCCCAGAAATTCAGCACGACCGGCTGCCCCTTGTACTCGTCCAGCGTATGGGTCAGGCCGTCTAGCCCCAGCAGCTCAAAGGAGGGCGCTTTACTGCCTTCATGCGGTTTTCCGTCTCCGCCGAACACCGAAGTGCCGATTGCATACCCTCCAAGCAAAAGTATCAGAAACAGAATTACGATTTGAATCGGCTTTCTCGCTTTGCCCACACGCGAAGCCCCCTTCTGTGACGCAATTCATAATTTAGTTGTCAGGTGTGAACATCCTATGAACATTATACCGAATATTGTCACAGTTTTAGGAGAGGAAATTGTGAACGTTATGTGTCTTTGCGGGTCTGGTTTGCTTTGAGCGCTCCCGCCTTGGCAATCTGCTGCAGATGGTTAATTTCATCCTTGGTTAGATGGCGATAGGAGCCGCGCTTGAGATTCTGCAGCAGAATGTCCCCGAAGGAAATCCGCTTGAGCCGGATAACCGGATGCGAGATCGCTTCAAACATCCGGCGGACCTGACGGTTACGGCCTTCATGGATGGTAATGCTGATCACCGATTCCTTGTTTTCCTCATCGACATCCTTATATTCCACTTCAGCCGGTGCAGTCATGCCGTCCTCCAGCTTGATGCCGGCCTTCAGCTTGTCCAGCGCCGTGCCGTGCGGTACACCCTTGACCGTGGCCAGATACGTCTTAGGGACATGGTGCTTCGGATGGGTTAGCAGATTCGCAAACTCCCCATCATTCGTCAGCAGCAGAAGCCCTTCTGTGTCATAGTCCAAGCGGCCCACCGGGTATACCCGCTCCTTGATCCCCTTCAAATAATCCGTTACTACCTTGCGGCCCTTATCATCGGATGCGCTTGTAATGACACCCTTAGGCTTGTTGAACATAATGTAGATTTTATTTTCGCCCCGGATCAGTTTTCCGGCCACCTTAATAATATCCTGTTCGGGGTCCACTTTCGTACCAAGCGTAGTTACGAGCTCCCCGTTGACCTCCACTTTACCGGCCAAAATCAATTCTTCACACTTGCGTCTGGACGCAACACCTGCTTGCGCCAAAATTTTCTGTAATCTTTCCATTTTCGACTACTCACCTCAGGTTAATGATAACCATCAGCGGGATAAATCACAAGTTCATTCCATGGAAAAAATGCTCCAGGACATGAATTATTATGCGGCTCGATCACCAGCGGCGAAATATGATAGCGCGCAGCCAGCTCCAGAAGGAGCCTGCCTGTGGCAAAGAGCTGCTCCCGGCGGCCCGGAAGCCGCGGAAATCCCTTTTCCTCGCCGTAATCCCCTTCCAGACAAATGTGGATATAATCCGGGTCCGTCAACAGCGGAGCAGCGTAAATTCCGCCGTCCGTCCCTACCCAAAAATCAAACCCCTTGCCGTTTATCGACGGACAGCGGGAATGATGCAGAATAAATCCTTTATATTCCAACGCATGCCGGCCTCCTTCCGTATTGCTGAAATAGCATATGATTGGGGGGAGGGCGGCGTGACGGGGTGTTTTTTAAATCATGCGGATGGGGCGGATGGGCTGCAGCCGTAACTGCGGGAAATTTTGGACTTCCGGCCGCTGTTAGGTTTGGATTTCCTGATTTTGTACCGCAGTTTCGGTAGAAATCCAAACCTAAGAGGCGGACGCTACGCTCCTACAGTTCCAAAATTCCCTCCGTTACTCCCGCCCATCCGCTGCGCTTGAAGGCAAAAACAAACCCTCACCCCGCCGAGGGTGAGGGTAGGATGAGGGCAAGCGGCTTGGCAGCGCTTGCCAGCCTGAATGGACAGAGGGAAATTCCCTCTGCCTTTAAATAACATAAAATGTTACAACACCAAATTCCCAAGGTTTCGTCAGAGTGGCCTGCAAGTCCATTGGCACTCACTACCTAGCTTGTACTTACTGCCAGAAGAGGCATCTCCAAAACCTAAGTGAAAAAACGCCAACTAATTTACTCTTCTTCAGACAAATCCGGCATTTAGGTGGAAAAAGCACACTTAGATCATCGAAAAAGCAGCATTTTAGCCACAACAGGAGTGAATAGATGTCCTTTTTCCAACTAGATCTGGCAACTAGGCGAAAACACGGGATGTAAGCGATTTAATTCCAACTAATTGCTGTGGACTGGCGGTGCCGCACTCTATGTAAGCACTCACTAGTTACAAGAACTCATTCTCCGGCTCCTCCAGCTTCTATATTCCCGTGATACCCGGTGAAAAACAGTTCATACCAAAAACTGGTGCCCGAATACCCGCAAATGCAGGTACCGGAACACCAGGAGTTCATTCGTCTGTGACATAGTCAGCTTGATGCGAAGGCGGCATTCAGCCAGCCTTACTCCTGAACCTCGCCCAGCCCTTCCTTAACCATAACCTCCTGCAGCGCACTCAGCGCTTCTGCAGCCTGGCCGCCTTCGGCAATCAAGCTCAGCGTATCGCCGGGCTCCAGGCCGAGCGACAACACGCCGAGAATGGATTTGAGGGTAACCTTCTTGCCGCCGCTTTCGGCGAACACCTCGGTATCTTTAAACTTGGTAGCTGTGTTGACCAGCGCTGTGGCCGGGCGGGCGTGGATACCGTCTTCATCAACGATTTTGAATGTTTTTTGCATAACAGCTTCACTCACTTTCTTCTATTGGAATAGTTTAGGCCTGCACGGTGTAGAGCAGCTCCTGCTCCTTCACTGTGGAACGGCCTGCAGGCTTAATGGAGCTGTACTCGGCGATATTGGTAATAATCACCGGTGTAATGGTGCTGTAGCCTGCTTTTTCAATTTCGGCACGGTCGAACTCCATCAGCAGGTCGCCAACGGATACTTTGGTGCCGGCTGTCACTTTTGGCGAGAAATGCAGTCCCTTCAGCTTCACGGTATCTATACCGATGTGAATCAGCATTTCAGCGCCGTTGTCGCTGATCAGACCAATGGCATGTCCGCTCTTCGACAGGGAGAACACGGTACCGTTTACAGGAGATACTACCCGTCCTTCAGATGGCTGAATCGCAAACCCCTTACCCATGATTTCTTCGGAGAAGGCCGGATCATTCACTTCGCTGAGCGGTTTAACTTCACCGGCAATCGGGCTGTAGATGTCTTCGGTAACCTTTGGAGCAGCTTCAGCTTCCAGCGCATCAGCAATAACAGCAGAGTTTGCCGAAGCATTTGCAGCAGCTGGTGCAGCCGGAGCCGCTTCCACAGCAGCTTCTGGCTCGTCTTCAAAACCAAGGATGTACGTTACGATTGCAGCTACAGCAATACCAATGGCAAATCCGATCAGCGAGTAAATAAAGGTTGCTCCAAGTACCATCGGAATCCCGGACAACCCGGCCAGACCGCCAATTACATAAGCTTTTACTTTAAACAGGCTCAGGAATGCTCCACCGGCAGCTCCGCCGATCAACGCGGCGATAAAAGGCTTTTTGAAACGCATATTCACACCATACATTGCCGGCTCGGTAATCCCCATCAGCGCAGTAACACTTGTTGAGAGCGCCAGCGGCTTCAGCTTGCTGTTTTTCGTCTTCATGAAGACACCGAATGTTGCACCGGCCTGGGCAAAGTTGGCTACCATCATAATCGGAATCATGTAATCATATCCAAGGCTGGCAATGGAGGCGATCATGATTGGAATCAGCGCATAGTGCATACCTGTAATGATCAGCAGGGACATCGTACCGCCCAGCAGGAGGCCCGCAAACAAGCCTGTATTATCAAACAGCCAGGAAATGCCGTCGGTCAGGCCGTTACCGATAATAACACCAATCGGTCCAACAGCAATCAGGGTCAGAGGCACAATTACGAGCAGAGTGACGGTTGGAACAATAATCAGCTTAAGTGAGGCATGTGTAACTTTATCGACTGCTTTTTCCACATAGGAAGCCAGCCACACCGCAATAATGATCGGAATAACCGACGAGGAATAAGTGGCTGCAACAACCGGCAGGCTGGCAAAAGTAACCGGCTCACCCGAGCCGAGCAGTGTTGTTATCGTCGGATGCAGAATGGCAGCACCGATTGCTGCGCCAATGTACATGTTGCTTCCCAGCTTGCGGGCGGCACTGACCGCCAGAATAATCGGCAGGAAGTAGAAGGCGCCGTCACCGATCGCGGAAAGAATGACATAGGTTGAACTGGTGGTGCCCATCCATCCTACAGCTACCAGCAGGGCGATGATCCCTTTGATCATACCCGCACCGGTAATGGCCGGCAGAATCGGAGTGAAGCTTCCGGAGATGAAATCAAGGATGCTGCTCAGGACACCCTTTTTCTTCTTGGACCCGGCATCAGCAGAAGCGGAACTTACTTTCCCGTCAGGAGCTCCCGACATATTCTTGACAAGCTCGTTATATACGACCGGCACATCGTTACCGATGATAACCTGGAACTGTCCGCCGTTAATCATTACACCCATAACGCCAGGCGTTTTCTGCAGGGCAGCTTTATCCGCTTTATTGTTGTCATTCAGGTTGAAGCGCAGGCGGGTCATGCAGTGGGTAACCTGCTCAATATTCTCTTCTCCGCCCACCAGCGTCAATATTTCCTTGGACAATGCTGTTTTATCCATATCCTTATGCTCCTTCAAATTCCGAGTTATTTGGAACAAAAAAAACCTAAACACCACACAGTATCGCGATAAGGCCGCACATACTATTCAGCGTTTAGGTTTTGCCTGCTTAGAGTAACAATCCCGTTTTGCTCTTATTCTGTTGATTCTTCATTCCGGACAATCCGTTCAATGTGAATCGTCATGTACAAAATTTCTTCCTTGGACAGGTTCCGCTTGTAAATTTTGCGGGTGTAATCCGCAATCTTCGCCGCGCAGGCATAAGCTTCCGGGTATTGGACGCGGACAAGATCGTGCAGGGTATGATCCCTGTCCCGTTCGTCAACCGGCGAGCCCTGAACCACCCGCTGGGCAAAAAACTTCAGATGAGTCAGAAAGCGGTAATAACTCAGCGACTCTTCATTCAGCTCGATCAAAAAGCTGCGCCTCACGATATTGGAAATATCCTTCACAATATTCGTGATGCTGACAGTTTCACGCATTTCCCCGTTCAGCTGGGCGTTAACCAGATGCATTGCAATGAAAGCGCACTCGTCTTCCGGCAGCAATACACCCAGCCGGTCTTCGATGATTTGCAGCGCTTTGAGACCGATCGAGAACTCTTTGCGGTACATTCTCTTGATCTCCCACAGCAGCGCATTCTTAAGCTGAAGCCCCTGACGGTGCCGGTCGATGGCGAAATGGATATGGTCCGTAAGCGAGATGTATACACTGTCGTGGAGCTTCTCGCCCAGCACCGTCTCCGCATAGCGGATCACTTCATCAGAGCATTCAACATATTCAATTGGAATGTCCGACAGCAGCGTCATAAGCTTTTGTGAGACTTCTTTGTTATCCAGTGAGAATACCTTCTCAATCTTGTCCTCATCAATAATATCGCCGGTATGCTTCTTGAAGGCAATTCCCCGGCCCATGATGACCAGCTCATTCTGGCTGGCATCGAGTACGGTCACGACATTATTGTTGAGCACCTTCTCAATTTTCATTCCATCACCTTACGCCGTCAGAGTACTAAAAAGGCAAAACCAAAACAGGCACTTAATACTTAATGCCAGCTTCTGGTTTTGCCTGAAAGTTCAGTAACAATCCAGTTTAAAAGAATCCTTTTTGCTGCGCGCGAGTGTACCCTTGCCCTCATCATCCAGGTCGACATAAATGAAGCCGCTTGGACATTTCCGAAGTAGACATGCTCACCAGTTCAATCGGCCCCCAGGCTGTATACCCCATCAGCTCTACGCCGTCCTTGACTGCTTCTTTCATCTGGATAATGTGTTGCTTCAGGTAGTCGATACGATAGGTATCATGGATCGAGCCGTCAGCTTCAACACGGTCGATCGCGCCCAGTCCGTTCTCAACGATAAAGAGCGGTTTCCGGTAACGGTCATACAGCGTGTTGAGCGTAACGCGCAGCCCCACCGGATCGATCTGCCAGCCCCAGTCGGATGCTTCCAGATACGGGTTCTTCACCCCGCCGATCAGGTTGCCTGCTGTTGCTTCGCCTTCGGGTCCGGCTGTTACAGTCAGTGTCATGTAATAGCTGAAGGAGATGAAATCGACAGTGTTGGCGGCAAGAATCTCGTCATCCCCCCGCTCCCGTGCGATCACAATGTTATTTTCGGCAAAATAACGGTTCATGTAGCTTGGATATTGGCCGCGGGCATGCACATCGGTAAAGAACAGGTTCATCTGGTTCTCCACCTGGGCTTTGCGGACATCCTCAGGGTTACAAGTATGGGCATAGGACTCAATTCGGGCAAGCATGCAGCCGATCTGCGATCCCGGAATAATCTCGTGGCCCAGCTTCGTCACCAGCGCGCTAGCCACAAATTGATGATGCAGCGCCTGATATACAGTCTGCAGCTTATTCTCAACCTTATCAGACAGAATACCTCCGCCGGTATAAGCGCTCATTACCATTACGTTGATCTCGTTAAAGGTCAGCCAGTATTTTACCTTATTCCGGTAGCGGGTAAATACGGTCTCGGCGTACTTCACGTAATGCCCGATCACCTCACGGCTGGCCCATCCGTTATATTTCAGGGTCAAGCCAAGCGGAGTCTCATAGTGGGACAGGGTTACCAGCGGTTCAATGCCGTATTTAAGCAGCTCATCGAACACATTGTCATAGAACTGCAAGCCAGCTTCGTTCGGCTCGGCGTCATCCCCGTTCGGGAAAATACGCGCCCAGTTAATCGACATGCGGAATACCTTGAAGCCCATTTCGGCGAACAACGCGATGTCCTCTTTATAACGGTGGTAAAAATCTACACCTTCACGCTTCGGGAAACGCTCACTGTGGTCACCGGCAAGGATCTCGGCAATACGCTCAGAGGAAATTTCCATCGCATGGTCGCCTTTGCGCTGCGCCTTGGGAACATAAGCGATCATATCGGCGGTGGACAAACCTTTTCCGCCCTGGTCAAAGCCGCCTTCAAGCTGGTTGGCTGCCGTTGCGCCGCCCCATAGAAAGTTGTTCGGGAATCCTGTGTTTACTGTGGCCATGAACATAACCTCTTTCTGTAATTTTGTAGGTATGATGCCCGAAAACAAGAAAAACCTAAACCGCTAGTAAAGAAATCCGCCACCTCCAAAAAGAGAAGACAAATGCTTTACCATCAGTTTAGGTTTTGCCTGGCCCGGCCAGTAACAATCCATTAAACGATGAATTTAAGGATTATTTAATTACATTAATCCTAACACAGCAATTCCGGAATTTCAAATCCTCATTTTCAACCGCTCAGATCCGGCCTAGCCGAAGACCAATAAACATACAGCAATGGCGGCAATGAAGCCGACGATATCGGAGAACAGGCCTACCTTGAGCGCATATCGCCCGTTGCGGATTCCCACAGCGCCAAAATAGACTGTCAGCACATACAATGTGGTGTCTGTGCTCCCCTGAATAGTCGATGCAATCATGCCAATTAGGGAATCCGGCCCGTGGACACGGATCAGATCCGTTGTGTAAGCCAGCGAGCCGGTACCGGTCAGCGGACGCAGCAGCCCGAGCGGCAGCACCTCCGGCGGGACACCGAGGCCTTCCAGCGCGGGGGCAATGAAGCCCATCAGGAAATCCAGCGCCCCGGAGGCCCGGAACACGCTGATGGCAACAAGCATGCCGACCAGATGCGGAATGATGGCGATTGCCGTGCTGAATCCGTCTTTGGCTCCTTCTACAAAGGATTCGTACACCGGAACCTTGCGTGTAAAAGCATATAGCGGGATAAAGGTGATCATGACCGGAATCGCCCAGGCCGAGATGAGGCTGATTAGGTGTAACAAACTAGGCTCACCCTTTCATCGAGGTATGCGGGACAGCGGGACCTCCGGCGGCGTGATCGCCCGGCCTGACTGCCGGGGGCTTCGGCGGCCTGCGCAGCAGGGACAGCCGGCGGAACATTCTATCCGCGCCTATCGCAGCCAGCGTCGCTACGGCGGTTGCCGCCAGCGTCGTGCCGACAATACCGGCCGGATCAGCCGAGCCGTAGTTAAGCCGGATCGCGATCAGCGTGGCCGGAATTAGTGTAATGCTGGCAGTATTCAGCGCCAGCAAGGTACACATGGCCGGAGACGCTGTCTCCTTGTCGGGATTCAGCGTCTGCAGCTCCTGCATCGCTTTGATGCCCATCGGTGTTGCCGCATTGCCCAGCCCAAGCAGATTGGCGCTCATATTGGACAAAATATATCCGATCGCCGGATGGCCCTTGGGCACATCCGGGAACAAAAAGCCTACCACCGGCCCGAGCAGCCGGGCTATTTTGCGAAGCAGGCCCGCATCCTCGGCCACCCTCATCATCCCCATCCAGAATACCAGTACGCTAATCAGGCCAAAGCTTACAGTGACCCCGTTCTTGGCTCCGTCAAAGACGGCGGCAGTAAAAGCATCCATCCGGCCGTTCACGGCTGCAAACACAAAGCCGATCACGATCATCCCCAGCCAGATCCCGTTAATCATCCCGGTCCCTCCTCCACCCGGCTCTCTTCCCCGGTACTCTTATAATCTTCCCATCTGCAGCAGTGCCCGCAGGGCGCTTCCCAGCGCCTGAAGCCAGTTATCTGCCGGATATGCGGCCGTTCCCGCCGGACTGTAACGCTTCATGTACATGGATTCCTCGGGCGGGAGCCGGTCCGGCTCATAGACCGGCACCCGGCCAATCTCCTTGCCTCCGAGCTGCAGCACCACAGTGCCCTTTAGTCCGAAGCTGCTGCCCCGGACTGTCTTCTTCCTGGCGGCCGGCTCCTCATTCAGAACCAGCCTGGTCGTTATTCTGGCTTCCTCGCCTTGACCAAGCGGGTAGGCAAATTTGCGGGACGTAACAAAGCTGTACCCGCTGATGCCCTCCCCGCGTTCAATTAAGGTTTTGAGCGGATAATGATTGAATCCGAAATTAAGCAGTGCGGCATGATCATTCCAGTCATTGCCGTCATTCAGCGTCACCGCCACCAGCTGCTGGCCGCCGCGGGTAGCGGAGCTGACCAGGCAGCGCAGCGCTTTTTTGGTATAACCGGTCTTAACCCCGTCCGCACCTTCGTACAGGCGCAGCATTTTATTTTTGTTAGCCCATTTGTAGTCCCATTTCTCATACGGATTGTCAGCTGTCTTCTCCTGTGTCCCCACAATTTCCTTAAATACAGGATTATGCAGCGCATAAGCAGTCAGCACAGCCAGATCGTTGGCACTGGAATAATGCCCTTCTGCATCCAGTCCGTGCGGATTGGCAAAATGGGTATTCTTCAGTCCCAGCTCCTCGGCCTTGGTATTCATCAGATAGACAAACCCCTGCTCCGAACCGCCGACATGCTCGGCGATCGCCGTTGCCGCATCATTTCCCGAGCGCAGCATCAGCCCGTATAGCATATCCTCCAGCAGCATCTCTTCGCCCTGCTTCAAATACAGCGAGGAGCCTTCCTTGGCAAAGGCATTTTTGCCCACCTTCACTTTGGAAGCCAGATCTCCGTTCTCTATCGCCACGATCGCCGTCATGATTTTGGTCAGACTGGCAATCAGCATCGGCTCATCCCCCCGGCTGCTGTACAGGAGCCTTCCGGATTCCACATCAATGAGTGCCGCCGCCCTGGCATGGGTTGAAACAGAAGCGTTCTCCGCAGATACCGGATTCACCGGGACAAGCACTGCGAGCAGCAGGCACATTATCAGAATTAACGACGGCTTCACAGTAATTACAGTTAATGGTTTCATGTTCATCCTCCGGTTTTGATCAGTTCACCTGTCCTTATCCTCCTGCCTGTACAAGTGTATGCTGAACGCCGGGCAGGTATGTCCTTCCCCGGGAAAGCAAAATAACCCCGCAAGCGGGGTGCGGGGTCTTAACCTGCAGGCTGGCTCAGGTACTTACCAGAGCCTCCGAAACACAACCATTTTCTTACTCCAAAAAAGGACACCGCCTTAAGCAGGCGATGTCCCTGATATGCAGCTCCGCATTCCATACGGGCACATTCAGTTATTGGCCTTCTAATGGGCCGATGAACTCGGAGGTGTAGCTTTTACTGACGGAGTTCCTACGATTTCTGCCCCGACCGGCGTCCCGTTGTTCTGGAACATATTCTGGATTTTGTCAATCAGGTTGGGGGCGGAGTCAATGATCTTCTCGAACAGGTGAGTCTGGTTATCCAGCGGCACAATATGTACCCCTTCTCTGCCTACAACGAGAAAAGCGATCGGGCGGATCGATACCCCACCCCCGCTGCCTCCCCCGAAAGGAAGCATTTTGACGCTGCTGCCGCTAGCGTTGACCCCAGGACCGTCATCCTCTACCCGGAAATCGCTGCCCCCTGCGGCAAACCCGAAGGCCACTTTACTGATCGGCAGAATGACACTGCCATCAGGGGTTTCCACCGGATCTCCGACAATCGTATTGACATCCACCATGCCCTTGATATTTTCCATTGCCGTCTGCATTAGTCCTTGGATCGGATGGTCACTCATGTTGAAATCCTCCTTTGGCTTATAAAGACTTCTCAAGTCTTTCACAGGTGATATCATCCCCCGTGCGCAGCATTTGTATGTAAGATGTTTCTTAGAATAAGCTTCTCCTGCCGGAATCAGCCCTCGTGTTTAAGCAGACGTTTCCAGCGGGCCAGCCCGCCCTCCACCTTGGCGATACGCCGCAGCAGCTGTAATCCCGAATAGAGGACGTAGGCAACATTTAATTTTCCGGTACAGACAGCCTCTGTAGAAAAACACAGCTCATCGCGAAACACCGGGACAACGAACATCCGCGGACTGCGCTGCAGTCTTACCATCTGCGACATCCAGCCGACAAGTCCCCATTTCAGGCCGGATACTACACCTGTAGCAATGGCAGTAGAGGCCGCATCGCCCAGTGAGAAATCTGTCGACCAGTCGAACCGGGTGATACGGACATGGGACATTAGCGCCTTCATCCATTTTCTAAGCCCCCGGGTTGCCTTAAGCGCTTCTTTCAGTTCCTCTTTCCAGACCTGCAGCTTCTCTTTGTCAATTTGATCTTCGGAATCCGATTCCTGACGTACTGGCTTGATTCCGCTCTCCTCAAGTTTTACCTTCACGCCCCGCGCAATCCCCTCATAGACCAGTTTAGGCAGCTCAAAATGGAACTTAACCAGTCCGAACAGCGCTTTGATATCGAATTCTACACGGTCATCTTTGCCGATTCTGTTTAAACGGAAGTGAAAATGAATAGAGGAAGACAGCACCAGTACAATTGCAAGCAGCAGCAGGGCTAAGGGTATAACAAGCCATAGAGTCACGGTTTTACCTCCAAGCAGCCTTTTTGTAGAATCCTTGGGTTAGTATGGCAAAGTGGATTGGAAAACATTCGGACAGACGCAAATAGCAGTAAAAATAGGCTGACAGGCCGTAAAATCCGCTTAAACCTGTCTCTAAATGCGCAGCACAAGCATAAAAAAACCGCTGTCCCATACGGGACAACGGCTGTCAGAACTGAAGTATAAGGGCTTTATTGTTCAGCATCCACATCATCGAATGACATCTGGCTGTCCAGCTTGTTGAACAGCAGCTGGGTTTCCTCTTCCAGACTGTCGGAAGTATCAAAATTCGACGGCTCCGGCAGCTCCTTCAGGCTGGCCAGCCCGAAGCTGTCAAGGAACGATTTGGTCGTTCCGTACAGAATAGGCCGGCCTACAGCCTCAGCCCGTCCAACCTCATGAATCAGATCCTTGTTGTTCAGCGTATGAATCGCCCGTTCCGACTTCACACCGCGGATCTCTTCGATTTCCACCCGGGTAATCGGCTGGCGGTAGGCGACAATCGCCAGTGTCTCCAGTGCCGCCTGGGACAAGGAGGACCGCGCCGGCGAGTAAGCCAGGCGCTCGAAATACGGGGCGTGATCCGGCAGGGTAGCCAGCCGGTAATTTCCGGCAATCTGCACGACCTGCAGTCCCCGCTCCTGAGATACATAGTCCTCTTTCAGTTCCTCCAGCGCCCGGGTCGCGAGATCCGGACGCTGCTCGGTAATTTCGGCAATTTGCCGGACGGACAGCCCCTCATCCCCGGACAGAAACAGCAGGCCCTCAATAATTGATTTCAGCGTTTTGTAGTCCACTGAAGTCCTCTCCTCCTCTCCACTCCATTACAATGTCATCAAACAGCTTCTCCTGATAGCAGAAGATCGCCTTCATCTTCATCAGCTCAAGAATCGCCAGGAAGGTAGTAACAATCTCATGCCGGTCCATGCTCTCATGCAAAAGCGCCGAAAAACGCAGCCGGCCGCCCATTCCCTTGCGCATCAGCGCCTCCGAAACATCGCGGATCCGGTCCTTCACTGAAATTTCATCACGGGTAATCCGCTGATAGGACGTTCTTCTCGCCGCTTTGCTGAGCGCCTTGCGGAAAGCGGCGATCAGATCAGAGGTATGCAGTCCTTTGAGCGTATGCTCAAGCTGGGCCGGCACAAAGGGACCCAGATCCTCCGGCTCCTTCGTAAATATGAGGCTGCGTTCGCTTTCCATATCCATGAGCTGCACGGCAATGCTTTTGATTTTGCGGTATTCGATCAGCCGCTCCACCAGCTCTGCACGCGGGTCATACCCGTCGTCCTCGTAATATTCGAAATTTTCAATCTCGATCACCGGCGGCTTGGGCAGCAGCAGCTTGCTCTTGATCGACAGCAGCGTTGCTGCCATGACGAGGAATTCGCTCGTAATATCCAGCTCAAGCTCCTGCATGCTGTGCAGGTATTCCATATACTGCTCGGTGATCTCGCTGACCGGAATGTCCTGGATGTCGATTTCCGCCTTGTCAATTAAGTGTAAGAGCAGAT
Organism: Paenibacillus sp. PastM-3; assembly: GCF_029893965.1. Taxonomy (GTDB): domain Bacteria; phylum Bacillota; class Bacilli; order Paenibacillales; family Paenibacillaceae; genus Paenibacillus_AQ. Next base: position 336,168 of record NZ_JARXXP010000003.1, on the reverse strand, counting down.
CGAGCGGACCTTCGAACGTCTCCAGCTTGTACAATACAGTCACGCGATTTCCCCCTGCTAAAAAAAGTAAAGTGCAGCGCCGCTAAAAGGACGCTACACAAGTAGAAAGATTTCTTATAGTGCATGCTTTCTTCTTATACATATAAATAAGCACGAATCCGGTTAATCCGTCAAGAGGGGAGAGCTTATTCCGCTTACTTAAACAGCTTGTTGAGGTTAGCCATCTCGATTGCCGAAGTAGCCGCATCCCAGCCCTTATTGCCCGCTTTGGTTCCGGAGCGCTCGATGGCCTGTTCGATATTCTCGGTAGTCACCACGCCGAAGATCGTCGGAACGCCTGTCTTGAGGTTAATGGCTGCCACACCCTTGGCGACCTCGTTGCACACATAGTCATAATGTGTCGTGGATCCGCGGATCACTGTACCCAGAGCGATTACTGCATCGTATTTGCCGCTTTCAGCCATTTTCTGGCAGATGAGCGGAATTTCAAACACGCCGGGAACCCAGGCCACATCCACCTCATCATCAGCAACCCCGTGGCGTTTGAATGCATCAAGTGCGCCGGACAGCAGCTTGCTCGTAATAAATTCATTGAAACGTCCTACCACTACACCGTAACGCAATCCTTCAGATACTAAATGTCCTTCAAAATAATTCGGCATTGTTCTTCATCAACCCTTCATTTGTAAGTTGGTTTTTTATGGTGTTGTTAAGCTTTGGAATCTTCATTCTGTTCAATATTGTCAAAAGACAGCAGATGGCCGAGCTTGGCCTGTTTGGTATGCAGATAGCCGGTGTTGTCTTTGTTCTCCGGCATCTGGATTGGCACACGCTCTACGACCTCAAGGCCGTAGCCCTCAAGCCCCTTGATCTTGCGCGGATTATTGGTCAACAGCCGGATCTGGCGGACTCCCAGATCCTTGAGAATCTGCGCACCGATGCCGTAATCCCGCAGATCTGCCGGGAAGCCCAGCTTAAGGTTGGCATCTACGGTATCCAGCCCTTCTTCCTGCAGCTTATAGGCACGAAGCTTGTTGATCAATCCGATGCCCCTACCCTCCTGACGCATATAGAGCAGCACGCCCCGGTCCGCCGCTTCAATCTGGCGCAGCGCCGCTTCAAATTGCGGGCCGCAGTCGCAGCGGTGCGAGTGGAAGACATCGCCGGTCAGACATTCGGAGTGTACGCGCACCAGCACCGGCTCATCGCCGGAAATATCACCTTTGACCAGAGCGACATGCTCCTTGTCATCCACTTCGTTCGTATAGGCAATGGTCTGGAACGTACCGAAATCCGTCGGCAGGTTTACGGACACTTCACGGGTGACCAGCTGCTCCTTCTCATTGCGGTAATGAATCAGATCCTGGATGCTGATCAGCTTGAGATCATGCTTCTTCGCAATGTCCACAAGATCGGGCAGACGGGCCATCGTTCCGTCCGCCTTGACCACTTCACAGATAACGCCGGCCGGATACGCGCCGCACATGCGGGCCAGATCGACTGCAGCCTCGGTATGGCCTGAGCGGCGCAGTACACCACCCTTTTTGGCAATCAGCGGGAACATATGGCCGGGTTTGCGGAAATCTGCCGGTCTCGCATCCGGGTCCATTAGGGCTTTGATTGTCAGGGAACGCTCGCCTGCGGAAATGCCGGTGGTCGTACTGACATGGTCAACCGATACGGTGAAGGCAGTGCCGTGGTTATCGGTGTTGTGGGTAACCATCGGCTGCAGATCGAGCTCCTCCGCACGCTCCGCCGTGATCGGTACACAGACGAGACCGCGGCCTTCCGTAATCATAAAATTAATAACCTCCGGCGTGGCCCGTTCGGCCAGGGCAACGAAATCCCCCTCATTCTCACGGTCCTCGTCATCGACCACGATTATGACCTTTCCGCGCATCAGATCATATATGGCGTCTTCAATCCGGTTCAAAACGCTGTCTTGCTTGCTGTTCTCGCTCATAGTCCTGTCCTCCTGTCAGCTCTACGCAGCTATACCTGCCGCTGTAAATCAGAATAGTATGAAGATAAGAAAGTAAATATTTTACTTATCCTTATCTTTTTCCGCAGAATCGGACACCGCCCGGTTTAGGACGGCACAGCCGTTTCTGCTAGTTATACAAACCCGTTCGCCGCCAGAAAATCACGGCTGATCCGGGAGCTGCTCTCTTCTTCTTCACTGCCGGCCCCTCTGTAATGCAGAAGATGATCGACATATTTGCCCAGCACATCACACTCGATATTGATGCTGTCGCCCGGGCGCTTATGGTTCAGCACTGTTTCACCGAGCGTATGGGGAATGATCGATACGGTGAAGGCCGAGGATGAGGTGCTTACTACAGTCAGACTGATACCGTCAAGCGTGATGGAGCCTTTGGGGATAATGTATTTAAACAACGATCCCTTGTCCGGCGTAATCTCGAACACGACTGCGTTCTGGTCACGCTTGACGCTGCGGATTTCACCTGTACCATCCACATGCCCCTGGACGATATGCCCGCCGAAACGGCCGCCGGCCGCCATCGCCCGCTCCAGATTCATCCGGCTCCCGCTGCGCAGCTCCCTCAGGTTACTGTTGCGGTAAGTTTGAGGCATGACATCCACGGTAAAAGAATGCTCGCTAATTGAGGTCGCCGTCAAGCAGACGCCGTTTACAGCCACACTGTCGCCGATTTTCAGATCACTCATGATCAGAGAGGCTCCGATAGTAAGCACCATCATCTCTCCCCCGCTGCTGACACCGCGCAGTATGCCGATCTCCTCAATCAATCCGGTGAACATGTGATCCCCTCCTTAAAGATTACTTCTGTAACACTAGCTCTATCGGGTAGTACTTCTTGCCAAAACATCCGCCTGTACTAGCGGACCGGGGTGCCGCTGATACAGACATTATCCCCGAGGACCTCAACTTCCAATCCCTCAAGTGTGATTGCTTCTTTCATCAGTGCCACGCCCGGAAAATCAAAGGTTCCCGGAGCTTCGGCTCCGCCGCCGACAATCTTCGGTGCATAGAACAGAACCACCCGGTCAACCAGCCCGCTTTGCAGCATCGAGCCGTTCAGCGTTCCTCCGCCTTCGAGCAGAATGGAGCCGATCTCCATCTCGCCAAGCTTGACCATCGCTGCCTTGAGGTCCACCCGCGGCCCGTCGCCGCAGGTTATTACCGTAACACCCGCCGCTTCCAGCGCCGCTTTTTTAGCAGGATCGGCTGCTGTGGTCGTCACGATAATCGTCGGCGCCTCGCCGCCCGTGACGACGTTTGCGTCCAGCGGAGTCCGCAGGCCGGAGTCAATGACGATGCGCACCGGATGAAGCCCCGGAACCTCAAGCCGTGTAGTCAGCGAAGGATTATCTGCAATTACCGTACCCACACCCACCATAATCCCCTGATGGCGGTGCCGCAGCGTATGTACAATTTCCCGTGCCTGTGCGTTCGATATCCATTTGCTGTCGCCGGTTCTTGTAGCAAGTTTACCGTCCAGCGTGCTTGCGCTCTTCAGGGTTACAAACGGCTGCTTCGTCAAAATATACTTGATGAACCGTTCATTGAGCCTCAAGGCGCGGCTTCTCAGCAGTCCGACTTCGACATCGATTCCCGCTTCACGCAGCATCTCAAAGCCCCGTCCCGCCACCTGCGGATTAGGGTCTTCACAGGCAACGACGACCCGCGCAACCCCTTCGTCGATCAGCCGCTGGCTGCAGGGCGGCGTCTTGCCGTAATGGCTGCAGGGCTCAAGCGTCACATAGGCCGTGCTCCCCTGCGCCTTTCCCGCAGCCATATTAAGCGCATGCACCTCAGCATGGCCGGTGCCGCGCTGCAGATGTGTACCCAGGCCGATCACAGCTCCGTCTTTTACAACAACACAGCCGACAACGGGGTTAATGCCGGTCTGTCCCTGCGCTCTTTCCGCCATATCAAGCGCAAGCGACATATAAAATTCATCATTCATAATATTCATGATCTGCCTCCAATCTCTGCTAATGGCCTTCAGGCTTGAATAAACAAAAAACCCGTCCTTAATCTCCAGGCGGAGTTCAAGACGGGATATACGAGAGTTTACCGGCAATTCAAATAAAAATGATGCGTAAATAAGCCCCTTCACCAGTGATTGTGAAAGTTCGCACATATTATTAGGGAATACACCAGTGCGCCTGCCCGTTCAGTGGCAGTACGCTATTCTCTCCTTCTTCCATCCAGACTATACTGTCGGTCCCGGATTTGCACCGGGTCCACCGTCCGTATCCAAAGGATACGGCGCGGGTAGCGGACTAAGCACGCGCAGGCTGTAACAGCCAATACACAGTGACATCACCGCCGGTAGGGAATTACACCCTGCCCTGAAGGATCAAACCAGTATGAAATTAGTATCATCGAATACTGCATGTCATTAACAATGACTAACATAAAGTTAGCACTATACGGTCAAAAAAGCAAGCAGATCATTGTATGCCCGCAGCCGGAAGCTGCTGCCCGGAATAGTCAAAACCACAGTTTGTGTGCTACCCTAACGGTTACGCTTCCCCCTGCTTGCTCTCTTTCAGCAGATCGCGGATTTCTGTCAGCAGGGCAATTTCCGGATCAGGTGCAGGGGTCTCTACAACCTCAACCTTTACAGTTTCCTTCTGCTTGAACCGGTTGGCCACCTTGACTACCATAAAAATCGAGAACGAAATAATAAAGAAATCCACCACGCTCTGCAGGAATATCCCGTATCTCACCTCGACGTCAAGATAGGTAAAAGTAAGCTTTTCCAGGTTAATGCCGCCGCTGAGCAAGCCTACTAGAGGCATAATAATGTCGGCAACCAGAGAGGAGACAATTTTGCCGAAGGCCGCCCCGATGACTACGGCAACTGCCAGGTCAAGCACATTTCCTTTGATCGCAAAGCTTTTAAATTCCTTCCACATTCCATTTCCCCCGATAAATTGAATTTTAGTTATTATAGCATTACCGGCGAGATTGACCGATAAGCCGTTGCCGAGCCTTGCAAATTCAGCAATACTGGCCTGTGCTACTGCTAATGAAGGTCATGGTAAGTATCCCGGATGAACGTGCAAAATACGGAAGGAGGATAATTCTGCACTCGCTCATAAGCAATCTCCGACTGCTGGCGTGCTTCCTCCAGCTTCCCGGCTCTGGCATAGATTCTGGCCTTATAGGCATAAGAAGTGAATACGGCCGCGCGGTCCAGCGGATGGTGAACATCATCGGTAAGGGTAACTTTGGATAAAAGCTCCAGCGCCTCCTCATCCCGCCCCAGATGATACAGGGCTGTTCCCGCAGCCAGACTTCGGCTGGATATATACCGGTCTCCTTCTGCCTGAAACTGTTCTCCAATCCTCAGAGCATCCTCATACCTCTGCTCCGCATTCGCCTGCCTCATCTGGGCCAGCTTCAGCAGCTGAACTGACAATCTGTCCTCTGACAGCTCAACATACAGCAGCGATTTCTCCAGGTAATGTCCCGCTTCCTCCAGGCTCCCGGCCATGAGGGCAAGATTGGATAACACACGGTAAAAATGGTCTGTCAAATAATATACGCCTTCTTCGCGTGACAGTGCAATGGCATCCAGTGCCGCTTTCCGGCTCCCGTTGTAATCTCCTAGAGCGGATAGAGTAACGCTCTCTGCGTAATGAAGGTCCAGCTCGAACAGAAAATTGTTGCCGACTTTTTTGCTCATATACTCTTCCCTGACACGCAAAATAAGCGCAAGACTCTCTTCATACCTGCCTTGTGTAAACAGCAGCGCGTAGGTCAGATACTGGACTTTGGCGCTCTCCACAAATAATCCGAACCGTTCGTAGATCTCTGCAGCCCTCGCGACCGCCTCTTCCCCTCCTGCACTCCCTGTATAATAGCAGGCAGCCACATAGAACTCCATCAGCCGGGCGGCATCGACCGTCACCGGGAGCTTTGCGTCCAGCAGCGGCTTCACTCTAGTGACAACCGCTTTATAGTTTTTCTGTTTGAACTGGACTTCAATGTCGCGTACCAGCCGGGCCAGCTCCGCACCCTGATCATCCTCCAGGAAGTAACCGGCGTCTACTCCAAGACGCTCAGCCAGAATCTGCAGGCTGCGCATAGAGGGCATGGCACGGCCGTTCTCAATCTGGCTGAGCATGCTTTTGGTCATCGCTTCTCCGGCCAGCTCGCTCTGTGTAAGCCCTTTGGATTGGCGTAATGCTTTTATTTTATCTCCGATTGTCTGATTAGTTGTCATCTGTTTAGCCATCCTTATGTCTGTCTTTCTACCAGTATAACTTAACTTGCCGGAAAGAAAAAATAAAGTTTAATAAAATTAAACTTTTTATTGCACTTTTGCGCCTCTGCCCATAGAATAAGTTTAATTATATTTAACTATTATTCAAGAGGAGTGCTGTTTATGGTAAAGCAAAAAAGCTTTTGGGCTGTTCCAGGCAACCGGAATATGCTGCTGTTCTTTACAGCCAAGCTCGCTTCAATTCTCGGCTCCGGTATGTACACTTTTGTAGTGGGGCTGTATATCCTGAAGCTCACAGGCTCAGGGAGCAGCTTCGCCGTTACGATGGTCTGCGGAATGCTGCCGCGGATTGTGCTCGCCCCCTTTGCCGGAGTGATGGCGGACCGGATGAATCGCCGCCGGCTGCTGATATATTCAGACCTCTGCGCCGTATTAACGCTGCTGCTGGCTTATCTGGCCGTCTCGCTGAACGGAGTCACACTGCCGCCTGTTTACGTGACCCTCGTTCTGCTCTCCGTCTGTTCTACTTTTTACGGCATTGCCGTCTCCTCTTCCCTGCTCCAGCTTGTAGAGGCAGATTCGCTCCAGCGTGCCGGGTCGCTCAATCAGATCGCCGGCTCCATCGGCGGCCTGCTCGCACCTGTTCTGGGCGGCATGCTGTACGCCACCGTTCCGCTGGAGCTGTTCCTGCTGCTGAATGCTGCAGGCTTTGCAGTCTCTACCCTCATGAGCTTCGGCCTCAAGTTCAAACCGGCGGCAGTCTCTGAAGCTTCCGCTCTGGCGCACCAGCCGCTGCCTGATAAGTCCGCCGGCAGCTCTGTGCTGGCAGAGTTCCGCAGCAGTCTGGCCGGGGGGATATCCTATGTCTTTAAGAAGCCCGTCATCCGTTCCGTTATCATTATCGTCTTCTGGGTCAACTTTTTCGTCGTTTCCCTAAATGTAGTCCTTCCTTATGCCGTTGTTCAGACGCTTTCCCTCAGCTCCGGACAATACGGCGCCATTAATGCGCTGCTCGCCGCAGGCATGCTGGCGATGTCGCTGCTGCTGACCGTCCGCCGCCAGAGCAGCAGTCCGACCAGCTCATTGATCCGCGGCCTGCTTATGCTCGGACTGCTCTTCCTTGCGCTGGCCTTGCCGCTGATCGTTGATTTAAGCCGCACCGGGACTTTTATCTATCTGATGGCCATGCTGTTTATGGTCGGCTCCACCGTAATGAATATCAATATACCGGTGCAGGTGTATCTTCAGCAGACGGTCGAGTCTGCCTATCTCGGAAGAGTATTTGCCGTCGTGGAGACAGCCTCCGGTGCGATCGCTCCTGCAGGAATGATCCTCTACGGGGTGCTTGTGGACCGGGTTCCTCCCTCCATCCTGCTGGGAGTTTCCGGCTTGTCAATCCTGCTGGTCACTTTGCTCGGCTCCAGAAGCCTGAAACGCGGCATCGGGCAGGAAATCATGCAGCAGCGGGAAAGCGCGGTGCAGGTTCATACCTGAGGCAACATCATGACTGCCGGCCGGAAAAACAGTAAAAAAGCCTGCGGCATATATCGCCGCAGGCTTTCTGCTGTAGCTGACCATGGGATCAGCAGATTTGAATGAACTACTCCTGATTACGTCTGCCTCTGAACACCCGGTTCAGCACAATACCTGCCGCAATCAAGCCAAGCCCTGCCAGATAGATCGGGAGCGGACTGCTCTCGCCGGTCTGCGGCAGCTGGCCGTCAACCCCGGCATCCGTTACAGTCCCTCTTGGAATACTGTCATCATCAATATCGATATCCGGAGTATCCGTATCAGGACTGCCGCTGTCAGGGGCACCCCCGCCAAGCGGAATCTCATCGTCAACCGGAATTTCTACAGTTCCTCCTCCAGGAGATCCAGGTGAAACTGACGGCCCCGGTGTTGCTGCCGGAGGAGTGATTGCCGGACCGCCCGGAATCTCATCATCTACAACAACTACCCCCGGCACTTCATTACCCGGCGGCGGCGTACCCGGTGTTCCTCCCGGAATTGCCGGTGTCGGAGCAGGAGAAGGTGTTACTCCTGGTCCAGGTGATGTCGTAGCGGTAGGTGCCGCTGACTCTGTAGGTACAGGTGAGACCGTTGGTACCGGTGATGCTGTCGGCGCCGGTGATCCGGTTGCAGCCGGTGTTTCCGTTGGTACAGCCGTCGGTGATGGCGTTACCGTCGGAGTTGGCGTAGCTGTCGGCTGTACGGCAGTATTGTATACCGTCAGATTAATCCCTGCCACCGAGCTTATGGTCACCGGATATTCTCTTGTATCCAGCACATACCCGCTCGGCGCCGCTGTCTCAATCAGAATATAGCTGCCCAGCCAGATATTGTTGAACACAGCGCTGCCTGCCGCATCTGTCGTGCGAGTGTTAATTAGTACGCGCTCAGTCCCGTTCAGACGGTACAGCTCAAAGGTCGCGCCTGCCAGCACCTTCCCGGTGTTCTGGGCATCCAGCTTGCTGACGGTCAGTGTTCCCCGCTCCCCGCTGCCTGTGCCCGAGCCGCTGGATACACCGACAATGACCTCTGTCGTTGTATTCTTTTCAACATTAACAACATTATTTCCGGTAAATTTCGCGGTGTTGGTCAGCTTATCGCCTGTCTTCGCTGCAATCAGCGACTGGTACTCCAGGATATAAGCCCTGTCGATGTCACGGGCAAAGCTTAATTCAAAGCTCTGTCTGCCATCGTCATCGGCCAGTACCTGCAGGGTGTAGTCCACACCTTTTACCAATTCCGTGCTGCTCTTCGTAATATCACCGTTTGCAGCAGCTGTTCCTTCATAGAGACGGAAAGAATCCGGCAGTAAAATCTGATTGATACTTGGCGTATCAATAATCTTGGCATCTTTAACATGAGACTGGCTGCGGTTCACCGCAAGGGTCCAGTCGATCTTTTCCCCGTTCTGCAGCCCGCTCTTCAGGACATATTCTCCGCCGTGCGGAATCGATACCGATGCGGTCAGATCCTTGGATACCTTTTTCTCACCGTCCAGCAGATTCGCCGTATTGACTACAGCGCTGCCGATAAGCTGGCCTGCCAGAGTGGTCTTAAAGACAACCGCATACGCTTCGCTGATGCTGTTAGCGAACACGATTCTAAGCCTGCCATCATTACCTGCGTAGTAGGAATACGCGCTGCTGCCCAGTTCGGTCCCCAGCGTATAATCTCCCTTGGCATCCACCTTCAGCTTATACACCTTCAGTGAATCCGGAACCAGTCTCTGTCCGGCGGTCAGCAAATCAGATACAACAGGAAGCTTTACCTCTTTGGCGGTGTAGTTGACGCCTACCGTCCAGGTCAGCTCCTTGCTGGAAGCATTGTACACTCCGGTTTTGAAGCCGTTGTTCTTCCACTCACTGCGGGGAATGAACTTACCTTCTGCACTTGTACTCTGCTTAACACCTTCAATATCGGTCCAATCAATCTTGGCGGTGTTAATAAAATCATCGGTGTTCCCGTTCAGCCAGTCATTGCTGAAATACGTAGTATAGCTGATGGTGTAGGAACCTGTAATCGGATTTTTGAACTTCAATTTGAAGCCGGCATTCGGTAATACCGGTTCAGCGTATTCCAGCGTATATGTCGATTGGTCAAGCACTGTATTGCTGCTGTTCCGTACCACGATTGTTTCCGGAATCAGCTTTTGACCGCCCTGAGGGAATAGGTCTGTGACCACAACCTCCTTCATCGGATGGTTATCGCCGTTCAGTGTAATTTTCCAGTTCGCGGTATGTTCTGCATAATTTGCCCCGGAGAATGTTTTGTATATAATAATAGGCCTTACAAGCTGCGTTGCCGATTGGCTGTAAGTGCTGTCTGAAACGGTATTCGTAACGGTATGGTCCTTGAATACCCGCCCAACCGCTTCGGTTTTGTATTCAATCCGGTATGCGGAATGGATGCTGTCATTGAATTGCAGTTTGAAGCCCTGCTTGTTCTCCACTCCTGCAATGGCAGTTACTGTGTAATCTGTATTCTCGGTTAACGCGATCCCCTTGGTCGCTTTTCCTGAAGAATCCAGCGTCACCGGATACACTTTAAGCGAACCGGGCACAAGCTGCTGGGTATCATCGAACAAATCCCTGAGTACAGCGCTCTGCTGCGGGATGCTCTTCAGGTTGTAGTTGTACTCGATGGCCCAGGTAATGACCTGAATGCCCCAGTCATAATGGATCGCCTGCTTCTTAAGGCTGCCGCCGCGCTCCACGTTAACTGTCGCCGAGGCACTGGCAGGATCACGTCCGTCTCCTGTAAAGGTGGCGGTATTCGTATAGCTTGCCTCATCACCGGTAACTCCCGTAGTATAGATAATGCGGTAAGCTCCGTTAATAACAGGGTCGGTAAAATGTACTGTAAGCACACCGCCGGCAACATCGGCAGCATACTTGCTGCCGTCCACCAGTGCACCCTGCTGCACGGTACCGTCAAGCTGCACATTCAGCTGGTATACGGCCAGCGTCGCAGTGCTGTCCAGCGACAGGCCGGCCGGGATCGGGTCGGTTAGCAAGGCATTGGTTACCGGCTCCAGTCTTTTATTCACATCAACTGTCCAGTCAATCTTGTCGGCATTGAAGCCGCTGGCGGTGCCTGTCTTGGCAATCGTTGAGCCAACCTCAGGCTTGAACGTAACCGTTATGGTCTGAACGCCTCCGTTAACCGGGAATATAATCTGCTCGGTCGTGCTTCCGCTGACCTTGGTGCGGTCAAACTTGGTGTTCACCCGCAGCGTTCCGTGCACATTGCCATGATTCTCAATGTAACTGCTGAAGGTCATCGCTACTTCATGTGTTGCTTGGCTGACAGTAAAATCGCCCGCCTGCCCGTCATCAGAGACAAGTGTTCCGCTGATGTCATTGTACAGCTGGAACTGTTCAGGCAGCTTGAAGGTAAAGGTGTCTCCGGCGCTGTAGCTGTGTCCGTCGGGAAGCGCCCACGTATAGTCCAGCGTTACATTCGAGTTCACATCATAGACGCTGTCCGTAACGGTGCTTCCGTCAGGTCCGTAAACGGCCATGGACACACTGGTAATGATGTCCGTTTCATGTTCGATCGCTTCTGCCTTAGCCTGTGTAATAAACCCGATTCCATAAGCATATTGCACAAACAGCATTAGAACCGCAATAGCCAGACTGAACCTCTTTTTTGTCATTCCCCGGTATCCCCCATTCCTAAAATTCATTTCAGCTCTCACCAAGGCTTCTGTTTAAGATGGCGCCGAATCCGCTGGTAATGGCACACTCCGCCCCAAGGCCAGTTATGTATATCGGTCAAAAACCGTCCATCTTATGTAAACAAGCAGAATTCCTTCCTTTTCTGGTCAGCTTGAGCGTTATATACTTATATCACCTAAGTATAGAAGCTTAGAATCAAAAAATGTTTAAAACAGGAATATTTATTTTTTGAAGAGCAAGCTTTATAACAAGGGAGCGAAATTTGTGGATCTGACTACCTTTTTTGGCCGAAAACACGAGAGCGATTTCATTATGTTCACGGCTCCGCATTTCCTGGCCCTGGCTTGCGCCGCTGCACTTTGCCTGCTGCTGTTCGCCGCAAGGTCTGCACTGCATACCCGCCCGCTTCTGCGGAACCAGGTCCGCTGGCTGCTGATTATCGTACTGCTGGCTTCAGAAGGCGGGCTGCATGCATGGTATCTGTCCCACGGCATCTGGAGCAGCCGCCATTCCCTGCCGCTGGAGCTGTGCGGAATTACATTGCTGCTGTCGGCGGTTATGCTGCTAACCCGCAGCCGGCTGCTCTACTCTTTTCTGTATTTTGCCGGGATCGGCGGGGCCTGCATCGCTCTCCTGACGCCTAATCTGGTCTATCCTTTTCCTCATATCCGCTTCCTGCTGTTTTTTTCGGCTCACGCGGCAATTGTGCTGTCCTCCCTGTTCATGACCTGGGCTTACGGATTCCGGCCGACCTGGCGGTCGCTGCTGTTCACCATGCTGTGCCTTAACCTGATCGCCGTCATTGTTTTTGCGCTCGATAAGCTGCTTGGAGCCAATTACATGTTTTTGGCTCATAAGCCCGGCACCTTCTCCGTTCTCGACTACTTTGGCCCTTATCCATATTATCTGCTGGTGGAGGAAGCATTTGCTTTCGTCATTTTCCTCATAATGTTCCTGATTTTCTTCAAGCTGCCGGAGATGATCAGAAACCGGAATGCTTCCCGGAGCAGAAATATATAAACACGGTTGTACAAAAAAACAGCACCGCCCTGGAAAAACCAGTGCGGTGCTGTTCCATCATCCGAAAAGGGCATTTGCCCCTGAACCGGAAGGATTAAGCTTCGATAATTTCGACCGAAGTCATTTTGTCGCGTCCCTGGAAGCTGTCAACAAGCTCCATGCCTTGTACAACTTTACCGAATACAGTGTGTACTCCGTCAAGGTGCGGCTGCGGTGCGTAGCAGATGTAGAACTGGCTTCCGCCAGTGTTTCTGCCTGCATGCGCCATAGCCAGTGTTCCGCGCTCATGCTTGTTAGGGTTGATCTCGCAGTTAATTGTGTATCCGGGACCGCCTGTACCGGTACCGTTAGGACAACCGCCCTGAGCCACGAAACCAGGGATAACGCGGTGGAATACCAGACCGTTGTAGAAGCCGTCGTTAGCCAGCTTCTCGAAGTTTGCCACAGTATTAGGAGCATCGTTTTCAAACAGATCGATCAGCACTACGCCGCCGTTTTCGAGTGTAATTTTCGCTTGCTTTGCCATATGTAAATGACCCCTTTCAAAAGTTCAGATGTAGAACACGTTTATTAGTTTACTATGAAACTGCGCACAAAGCAAAGCAAGCGGGAGGGTTCCCGCTTGCTTTGCAAACGCGCTCAGCCGGAAGGGCTGCTGCCGTAGCCCCGAAACTTACTTCGTTACAGCCTTCTTGGCAATGCGTTCAGGTACAATATCGTTGACAACGATGTCACCATGACTCTCACGGCGCACAACCAGATCGCTCTGGCCATTCTGTACGAAGACCACGGCCGGACGGCGGATCCGGTTGTAATTGCTGGCCATCGAATAGTTGTAAGCGCCGGTGCAGGCAACCGCGAGCAAATCCCCGCTTTTAACAGCAGGAAGCTCAACATCCCAGATCAGCATGTCGCCGCTTTCGCAGCATTTGCCGGCGATGGAGACTGTTTCTTCGTTCGCTTCGGTAGCCCGGTTAGCCAGGAGCGCCTCATATTTGGATTCATAGAGCGCCGGACGCGGATTGTCTGTCATGCCGCCGTCAACGGCCACATATTTGCGCACACCGGGAATCTCCTTGTTCGTGCCCACTGTGTACAGCGTAGTTCCGGCATCACCTACGATGCTGCGGCCCGGCTCTACCCAGATCTGCGGCAGCGAGCTGCCGATTCCGGCGAAATGTGTCTTCACAGCATCTGTAATGGCTGCTACATATTCCGATACCAGAAGCGGTGTATCACCGTCTACATAACGGATGCCGAAGCCTCCGCCAAGGTTGACGACAGGGAAATCAATGTTCAGCTCTTCCTTCACCTTGCGGGTGAAATCAGCGATCCGTTCTACAGCCAGCTGGAAGCCCTCGGTTTCAAAAATCTGTGAGCCGATATGCGAATGAACGCCAAGCAGCTGCAGATTGGCTTTGTCCGAAGCCTGCTGCACAGCAGCATAGGCAGAGCCGTTACCGATGTCAAAGCCGAACTTGGAATCGGTCTGGCCGGTCGAAGCATAGGCATGGTGAGCATGAGCTTCAACGCCTGGGGTTACGCGCAGCAGCACATTCACGGTTACTTCCTTGCTGGCCGCAATGGCCTGCAAAAGGCTTAGTTCCACGAGATTATCAACTACAAAGCAGCCGATGCCCGCTTCAATCGCCATTTCAATCTCATCCGGCGTCTTGTTGTTTCCGTGGAAATGAATACGTTCAGCCGGGAATCCGGCCTGGAGTGCCGTGTACAGCTCCCCGTCCGATACTACGTCCAGCGACAGCCCCTCTTCGTCAACAAGGCGGCACATAGCCATGATAGAGAACGCCTTACTGGCATACGCAACCTGGAACCCCAATCCGGACGCTCTGAAGGCATCCATATACTCGCGGCAGCGCTGGCGGATTAATTGCTCGTCCATTATATATAGCGGGGTACCATATTCCGCCTTGAGTTCGGTCACATCACATCCGCCGATTTCCAGATGTCCGGCATCATTAATCCGGCTCGTCCCGTGTAAAAACATTGTCCAGTCCTCCAATTTCCGTGGAACCTTTTTGATTCCACCCTGTCTATTGTATGAAATTTAATCCCCGGTGTTCCAAAAACAGGCTCCAGGCTCTAACCCGGACTTCACAGGGGCTATTTAGTGTATTCAGTATAACAGACAGAGGGAACGTCATAGAATGGACTAATTTGCAGTTGATTTGTATTTTTTGTATGCCTATTTATCGTTCTCCTGAACAGGCGGCATTCTGGTATTATCCCGTGTTTTGTTGAAAGACGGCCTTGCTTTGGAGCTGAGCACCGGCTGACGCACCAGAATAGCCCCCATAGCTTTTGCATTAAATGGTATAAACGGCCACAAATATGAGGAGTTATAGGACCGGTGCGTGGTCAGCAGAATGATCAGCAGCGTAGAGCCGATCATAAAGCCCTGTACCTGAAAAGCAGCCACGGCGAGCAGCAGCACAAGCCTGACAATCCGGTTGGCCAGACCAAGCTCATAGCTCGGAGTCGCGAACATCCCGATTGAGGCCACCGCCATATACAATACGACCTCGTTGACAAACAGCCCGGTCTGTACAGCAATGTCCCCTACCAGAATGGCGGCGATCAGACCCATAGCCGAGCCCAGCGGTGTCGGCGTGTGCACGGCGGCCATGCGCAGCAGGTCGACCCCCAGCTCAACGATCAGGAACTGGCCCAGGATCGGAATCTTCGCCATTTTCTGCGGGCCGATGAACTCCAGCATCGGCGGCTTGAGTTCCGGGTGGATGACCAACAGCATCCACAGCGGAAGCAGAAACATGGAGGCGAATACGCCGATGAACCGGACCCAGCGCAGATAAGTTCCCATGAACGGGGTCTGGCGGTTCTCCTCGGCATGCTGGCAGAGATCAAAGAAGGTTGTCGGCAGAACGATAACGCTCGGCGAGGTGTCCACAAAGATCACAACCCGGCCTTCCAGCAGATGTGAAGCTACGGTATCCGGGCGTTCCGAGTATCTTACGAGCGGATAGGGATTCCAGCCTCGCCCGACAATCGCCTCCTCCAGCTGCTTGTCAGCGA
Source organism: Paenibacillus sp. PastM-3 (assembly GCF_029893965.1). Lineage (GTDB taxonomy): Bacteria > Bacillota > Bacilli > Paenibacillales > Paenibacillaceae > Paenibacillus_AQ. Next base: position 320,684 of record NZ_JARXXP010000003.1, on the reverse strand, counting down.
GCGGTATGCCATCGATGTCTATGCTCTTGATTTTGTCGGTAACAGCCTGCACTTGGGTCTTGTCGACGATATCGTCGATATAAGCTACACAGACATCCGTCCGTGTCCGCCGGCCGACCTGGTGCATCTCATATTTCAATCCGGGGTCGCGGAGCCTTCTGCGCACCAGGGCCACATTGCTCAGCAACGTTTCGGTGAACCCGTCACGGGCCCCCCGCACCACCCGTTCAATCGAGGGTTCATCCGGCCCGCGTGCCGGATAAGCACGGGTATCCATGATGATAACCTGTTTTTCGCCCTCAATGAAGAACACGCTCATGCCCGAAAGCACCTTGTTAATGCTCTCGCTCAGCAGCTCGCCCTTTTCCACCTGCACATGGGGGATGTATTCGGTCATAAAGCTGCTGAGCGCACCGGTAGATACCTCGTCAGGCGTCAGATAGGTCAGCCGCTTCAAAATTTCGTCAATGATCGTGTCCTTGGCGAAGCCGCTAATGCACAGGAGAGCCGCCTTACGTCCCCCGAAGGTCATTTCCCTGAAGACGATATCAAATGAAGAACCGAGGCCCAGCACCTCCGTCAGCGTCTTTTTGGTGTCCTCCAGATGTTCCGGAATGTCATCATTTCCCTGCCAGTAGATAATGGACTGCTCCAGCGAGTCCGAGCGCTCAAAATCCCGCTTCTCCTGAATGGGATCATCTATTTTCTCCTGCGGCTCCGCAGCCTGCTTCCGCGGCTTCTCACTGCTCTCCCGGTCCTGCGGTCTGTTATTCTCCTGCTTACCTTGATCCGCTCCCGGCTCCTCAGCTTCCTCATCCGGCTCCTCGCCGAACAGTCTGGCGAAAAAGCCCTTTTTCCCGCTTTCCGGCTCTGTACCAAGCTCACCGGATATCTCGGCATCCTGATTACCTGTAGCTCCAGAGTCCTGTATACCGGAGGTTTCTGCCCCCTGTGTGCCTGAACCATCCGTAGCGGATGATTCTTCCGGATCACTCTCATCGCCGAACAAGGTGGACCAAAAGCCCTTCAGACCCCCGCCCGTCCCTTCATCAGCCTCCTGCCGCTCATTGCCTTCTTGCCTGCTGTCCTTCTGGTCATCCTGCCCGCTGCTGCGCTGCTCTGCACTCCCTGCATCCTCCGCGGAATCAGATATGCCGGAAACCTCCGGCTCCTCCTCCCCCTCTGTCTTTTCCCCCTCCTGGTCCGGAGTACCGGCTCCAACAGAGGCCTGCAGATCATGATCCCCGTAGCCGGTTGCCCCTGCATCTACGCCAATATCGGTACTGCCGTCTGCCTCCCCCTTATGCTCCGGCTGCTCTGTGTGCATCTGTTCTCCCCCATCCGCACCGTCTCCCTGCAAATCCGCATGCTCGGGAGCAGAAGCTTTTTTGCGGCCAGTCTCCACCTGATCCCCGCTGTGTATATACCTCATTACTCCATAACCTCCTAAAAGTTCAAAATGCCGCTGATGCTTCGAAGCTGTTCCTAACAACAGCCGGGTTAACGCTGGTACACAAACCAATCGAACAATGACCCTGCCACCTTGCCGCAGACCATTGCCATCAGCAGGCCGAACAGATAATGCGTCATATGAAGCCGTTTGGCCAGAATGGGTAGCACATTCAGTACCTCCGTCAGGGCAGCGGCCAGCATGCCGACAAAAACCCCGTCAAGCAGGCCTACTCCCAGCTCAGCCAGCGGACCGGCCGCTATCTTCCAGTTCCAGAAATCGCTCGCCGTACCCAGCAGCGAGCCGCTGACCATCGCTCCCTCATACCAGTGCACCTTGTTGTAGGAGGAAGTCAGCTGGGCCAGGCGCGGAACCATATCCAGTACGATAAAAAGGGCAATAACCCCCCCGCCGACGGCGATTCCGGACGCTACCCCCAGCAGCAGATGGAGCCCGAGGGAGAGCGGAGCCGTCATGGGGCTCCCCTCCTTTTCGCGGAAGGGCCTTGACGGTGCTCCAGCTTGCTGTATTCCTCATGTACTACGAAATGATCAATATTTTTTTGGTACAGGAACATTTCCACTTCAAGCGGTGTCGGCTCCTCATTCCATTTTTTCTTGAACAGGTGATTGAAAAAAACCACCATCCCGAACCCGATTCCCAGCGAATAGGCTACCTGAAAGACATATGGATGCTCGTCATGCCGACCGGTCAGCATTTCCACAATCCTCACATGCACCTCCTGCATGCTGACATCGGCATGGAAATTCATGATGGTCAGCGCCGAGCCGAAGAACAGCAGCAGCCAGACGAGCATAAACAGGGCAATGGACGGCTTGCGCGCCTCTAACGGGCCTTCAATCTGTACAATGGTCCGCCCCTCCCCGATCGGCTGGATATCGGCCCCCGGAACAAGCTCATGAATCCGCGGGATAATGGTCAGCAGATCAATCAGGATCAGATTCCCGTCGCTTTGCTCCGGCTGGAGCAGCAGAATCGAGTCCAACTGCTCCCTAATATCCGCAGCAGCAATCAGGTAGGCCACATCCCGCAGCATAACTCCCCGGCCTTTGGTCACCGTGACCCTGTTCTTCAGCTGTATGTAAATCGCAGGTGCCGGCTTATCCTTCATCTTCATGCACCTCCTCAAAGGATGACAGCAGAATAACGGTAGTATGGGAGAAACGCCTTATTTTTACTCCAGAGAAGCAGATTTCATCTTAGGAAAAACACAAAAAAAAGATGCCTTCCCAGCCATTACGGCTGGATGAAGACATCCTTATATTGCAGAAAGCCCTGGAGTTACTCTCCTCAGGCGTATTTGTTTAAGCTGCGCGCTTCAATTCTGTCTGCTGCTGTTTGGTCTGCTGGCTGGAAATGTAGAACAGTGCCGTCCAGATCAGGGCAAACCCGACAACCTGCGCCATGGTAACAAGCTGGTGATAGACAACCCAATTGATCAGAATCCCGGTCATCGGGAAGCTTAGCTCGGCCAGTGTGGCAAAAGAAGCTTTGGTCGTGTTCAGTCCTTTGTAGTAGAGCAGCATACTGAGCAGTCCCGGCAGCAGCGCCTGCAGCAGCAGGTTGATAGCTACTAGCGAAGTAGCTCCCAGTCCGCCGCTTACCTGCCATGGAGCACCTTCCAGTGTAGTCAGGGTGAACAGCAAAGGAAGTGCCAGAATGAAACGCAGGGAGGTTACGGTCTCATAGCTCATAGAGCCAAGCAGATAACGGCCCATAACGGTCGAGCCGCCCCACAGGGCAGCAGCGCCCATGGCCATCAGGCTGCCTACGCTGACAAAGTTGTTAACATGGCCGAAAGGAACCGTCCAGCCGAAGGTCAGCAGATAAGTACCGGCCAGTGCAAGAACAATCAGCAGGCCGAAGTTGCGCGGCAGGCGTTCCTTCAGAATAACGGCCGCCAGTCCGATAGCGAACACGGGCTGGAGCTTCTGCAATAGCAGCACAGCATTCAGATCACCGCTGGACAAAGCCTTGGTGAACAGGATCGTTGCCACGGCGGAACCGCCCCAGGACACAACGAGCAGCGCGCCTGCCTGACGGATCCCGATGGACTTCAGCTCGGCACGATGGCGCCAAAGAACCGGTGCGGCTGCGAGAAAGAGTACTACATGCTCCAGCAGAACGATCTGCGAGGAGGTCAATGATTTCAATAAAATAATCCGGAACAGCGGGTCAACGCCCCAGAGCGCCGCCCCCAGCACAACCAGCCAGAAGCCGCTGCGGACTGGCGATGTGCGCATACCTGATGATGAAGCTGATACGTTACTCATAATTCATTCTCCTTGTCGATACAAACCCTCGATAAGAGACCAAAAAGCCCCCGAACTACCCTGTTACAGCAATTATCGGGGGCATTTTCAATAAAGACATCAGGAATACACCTGTTGCCTTTATCTATGATCCTCTCCCATCCGGACTTTACCGTCGGCTCTGGATTGTCACCAGATCAGTCAATCCCGCAGTACATGCAGTAATTGAGTCGCGGGCTTAGTTCGCTTTGAACATCACCGCCGGTCAGGAATTTCACCTTACCCCGAGAATCTTGTATTCCGTTATTTTTTTCACAATCTCAGAATAACTCTGTTCTGCTATTTCGTCCAGTCTTTTTATGAAAATTTCTGCTTTGTTTCATATCAGCATAGCAGGGCTTGTCCGGCAGATTGAGACTTTTGGAAGAAAATACTGGATTATTAAGGTATAATAAAACTATCTGTTTTTTTCCATACTTTAATCTTTAGAAAGAGGGTAGCTGTGAAAAGATCAATCTGGTTAAATTTGCTGTTTTCTATTGTAGCCGTAGTTCCTATTGCCTTGCTGGCATTTGTCGGCTATTTCATTGTTGCACTGCTGGGCGGGTTCCGGTTCTATGCTCCGCTCACTGCCGTGGTCGCTGCTGTGCTGTGCGCCTATATCGTGTGCTCCATCTTCGGCTGGTTCACATCCCGTACCCGGGGCATTGCTTTTGCATCGTTCCTGGGGCTCTGCCTGCTGGCAACCGGCGGATATGAGCTGAACAAAGCTTATGTGAACAGCCTGGCTGAGGTAAGCGAGCAAGAGGTCTCCCTGCAGCAATATCAGCCGTTTAAACCCGAGTCCAAAGTTGCTGTGCTGGAACAGCCGGCTTCCTATAAGATTACAGACAATCCGCCGCGGCTAGACGGGGCGACTGCGCTGTATCCGCTCTACTCCGCATTTGCGCAGGCCGTATACCCGGAGGATGAGTATGACCCGTATGATTTTGCAGATAATCCGGTCGTGTGTTCTTCCACCTCTTACGCGTATCAGCGGCTGCTCTCCGGTGAAACAGACATTATCTTTACTGCAGCTCCCTCACTTGCCCAGGAGAAGGATGCCAAGCTGGCCGGCCGCGAGCTGGTGCTTACACCGATCGGCCGTGAAGCCTTTGTCTTTTTTGTCAACAAACGTAATCCTGTCAGCAGCCTGACCACAGAGCAGATTAAGGACATCTACTCCGGTGAGCTTACCAACTGGAAGCAGGCCGGCGGCCGGAATGACCGGATCCGGGCCTTTCAGCGCGATGAAGGCAGCGGCAGCCAGTCGATGCTGCAAAAAATCATGAAGGACCGCACCCTGATGCAGGCGCCGTCTGAAGATGTTATGGATCTCATGAGCGGGATTATCTCCCGGACTTCCAATTACCGCAACTATAAAAATGCCATCGGCTTCAGCTTCCTTTACTACGCCTCTCAAATGAACCGGAGCGACGAGCTCAAGCTGCTTGCCATTGATGGTGTTGAGCCTAACAAGGAGAGCATCCGCAGCGGTGCTTATCCGTATACCGTCAACTTTTACGCGGTAACAGCGGGTACACCTTCCGGGAAAATGCAGGCTTTTCTGGACTGGATCGTGTCCCCGGAGGGACAGGAGCTGGTGGCCAAGACCGGCTACGTACCTGTTAACTGACTGATGAGTGCTCCATTCTAAACAATGAAAGGGAGTGTTCCGGCTGTCCGGGAACACTCCCTTTTTGCGCGAAAGAAAATGAAATTTTTTTACAAATCGTGAAACTGTAGCTTTCAATCTCTCAATTTGAATTTATCTGTTTGAAACATATGTAAAAAATCGGGTAACACCTTTAATTTGGTAAATAGAAATGACAGCGCTGTTATTCTATAATCATCTCGTATTCAAGCAAATATGCTCAAAGCATTCACCAGAATGAAAGGAGGCGGCAGCGGAAGAGTTTGAACGTCAGGGATTCATCAAAGCATGTACTCCAGGAGACTTTGCAGATGTGATAGCAAGGGATATGCGTAAGGCCGCATTCCGGAAGCACATTATCAAGCATTGAAAAAACAATTAAACTCTAGGAGGTAATACCCATGTTCAAATTTAAAAAAGTAGTGACAACTCTTCTTACCGCTTCAATTGCTTTTGGCATGTTTGCAGCATCGGCAGGTGCGGAAGCGACCGATTACTGGCAGAACTGGACTGATGGCGGAGGAACTGTAAGCGCTACCAATGGTACTGGCGGTAATTATAGCGTTAATTGGTCTAATACAGGTAATTTCGTAGTAGGTAAAGGCTGGAATACCGGATCAGCCTCCCGGACAATCAACTATAATGCCGGTGTATGGTCGCCCTCTGGCAATGCCTATTTAACGCTTTACGGGTGGACCCGGAACACACTGATCGAATACTACGTTGTAGACAGCTGGGGCACCTACCGGCCTACAGGCACTTACAAAGGTAGCGTAACCAGTGACGGCGGCACCTATGATATCTATACAACAACCCGGACTAATGCGCCTTCTATCGACGGTACTGCGACGTTCACCCAGTTCTGGAGTGTCCGTCAGTCGAAACGGGCGACCGGAAGCAACGCCGCGATAACCTTTGCCAATCATGTGAATGCCTGGAAAAGCAAGGGTATGAATCTGGGCAGCAGCTGGTCCTACCAGGTTCTGGCAACAGAGGGTTACCAGAGCAGCGGCAGCTCCAATGTAACGGTGTGGTAAGGCAATAATCATAGTTGTCCGAGGACCGTCCGGTTGTATCGCCGGACGGTTTGCCGCCGGCGATAAGCACGGCGGCCTGCGGCATAAAAAGGAGCATGGTTCATGAGCAAACTGTGGATTATCCCTGCAATCACCCTATTGGCGCTGCTCTGCGCCTGCTCGCAGCAGCAGTCCCCTTCTCCTGAGTCCAAAGAGGCTTCTCTGCAGGAGGACAGCTTTGTTTTTGTTCAAGGCGGAAGCTTTATCAGCACCATGACCAACTACGCTGGTCATGGCGTCTCTCTCTCTGATTTCTATATCGGCAAGTATGAGGTTACACAGCAAGAATGGATGGAGGTCATGGGTGGCAATCCATCCTTGTTCAAAGGCAGCCGTCTGCCAGTGGAAATGGTAAGCTGGTATGATGCTGTCGAGTATTGCAATAAACGGAGTATCCAAGAGGGCTTTGAACCCTATTATGTGATCAACAAGGAGACCCCGGACCCGGCCAACAAAAGTGTTAACGATACGCTGAAATGGACAATAACGCCGAATGCGGAAGCCGACGGCTACCGGCTGCCGACGGAGGCAGAATGGGAATATGCGGCAAGCGGCGGCAGATTAAGCCAGAGCTATACGTACAGCGGCAGCAATACTGCGGATGATGTGGCCTGGTACTGGCGGAATGCCGGCGACCGTTATTTGACAGGGGACTGGCTCTGGCCGGTCATTGAACAAAACAACAATAGAACCAAAATCGGCGGAGGCAAAAGACCGAACGAGCTGGGGCTCTACGATATGTCCGGGAATGTACGGGAGTGGTGCTGGGACTGGTACAGCCAAGGGGACGCCGGCGGCGGTATCTACCGCATTGTAAAGGGCGGCGGCTGGATCGGTGACGTAAGCAATAACGCGGTTTCGTTCCGCGGCAAGTTCGAAGCCAGCGGGTACGGGCCTGATCAGGGCTTTCGGGTGGTGCATGCGGTCCGTGCAAAGCAGCGAATTTCAGCTTCTGCGAACCCTTAAGACATAAATTAACCGCCAGGCATGGGCCTGGCGGCTTCCTCTTTCAATCCAATTTGGCGCTTCCGATTTACCGGGAAGCAGACAGGGCCGACAGCAGCCGCTTGCGCTTGTCCCGGTCGGGGTCGGTCTCCACATGGACGTCCTGCCCGAAGATCATCGTGTCCCGCCCGCCCTTAGAGTAAGCGGGCCAATGCCAGCCGTCTGCCTCCGGGCTGCGCCGGTGCGCAAAGGCTGTCCAGGCCGCCTGCATCCGCTCCGCAAGCGCCGCCATCTCAGGGCTGACGTGCACCCCATACTGATGCAGCAGGTCTATTGTATTAAAGACATAATAAATCTCTGCCCCATGGACAGCCTTGCCCAGCAGCGGATGGCCGGGAATGGTCCAGTCGAACCGGTACATCCAGACAGGAGCATGCGGCAGCTGCCGCTCGGCAAACGCGAGGGAGCTGTCCCAGAAATACAGATCCGTCAGTAACGCCGCCTGCCCTTCCCAGTTCTTGGGATAATGGCTGGCCAGCTCCGTCAGGTTATCCACACCCAGCATCAGCTCCAGTGCCTTCAGCGACTGGTCAAAGTCCATTCCTTCCCGGTCGCCCCGGAAGAAAAGATGGCCCTCATGCAGATTCGTTCCGATCATCAGCGGAATCCCGCCCGCTGCGCCGCCGGCCACCGCTTCCGCCGGCTCCACCGGCAGGGTCGCCGGATCAACAAGCGGCTGGAACAGCATGCTGAGCGAATCGCCGGACAGCTTGTAGGCCATCCGGGCGGCCGCAGCCAGAATGTCCTGCGCCGTCGAAGCCTGCAGCAGGTTCACGTCACCGCCCAGCTCATCCATGAACGCCGCAGCAATTTGCGCGCCCTGCTGCGGCTTCAATGTCTGCGCCGCGCCGCTCTGCATAATGGCGCCGGAGAACAGCCCCTTCGCGGCAGGCATTGCCAGCAGTGCCGCTATACTCATGCTGCCGGCTGACTCACCAAATACCGTCACCCGCTTGGGATCGCCGCCGAAGCCGGCTATATTATCCTGCACCCACTGCAGCGCAGCTATCTGGTCCAGCAGGCCCAGGTTGGACTCAAACGGGCCGAACGGTGACAGGTGCAGGAAGCCGAACGGCCCCAGCCGGTAATTGACAGTAACTACAATTACCTTGCCGGATTCAGCCATTTTTGCGCCGTTGAACATCGGCTGGCTGCCCGCTCCTGTCAGGAAGGTGCCGCCGTGAATCCAGACCATTACCGGCAGCGCTTCCTGCCCGCCTGCCGGTGCCCAGACGTTCAGATACAAGCAATCCTCCGAGAAGACGGGCTGTGTCCCGCCGAACCGGATGCTGTCCGAGCTTGGCGGCTGATGTGCGGCCGTCCCGAATTCCACAGCCTCCCTTACGGTATCCCAGGGCTCCGGCGGCTGGGGGGCACGGAAACGCAGCTCCCCGACAGGCGGTGCAGCAAACGGAATGCCGCGCCATACGTTTACTCCGCCGCTTGGCGCTCCCTGTACTTTTCCGTATATCGTATCCGCAACGGGTCTTGTCATTTGCTTCTCATCCTTTCAGGCCTACTTCTCGGCTTCTTCTTTTGCTGCTTCTACACGGTATAGCCCGGAACGGAACCGGAACCATTGAAAGATATGGGTAACGATAACTTTGAGCACGGCATATCCCGGAACAGCCAGAATAATACCGAGTACACCAAACATTTTCCCGGCAAAAATAATGACAAAAATGATCGTAATCGGATGAATCTTCAGCGACTTGCCCATGATCTGCGGCGAGATGAATTTGCCTTCAATAAGCTGGACAGCCGTCCAGACGAATATCATCTTCAGCAGCATAAAAGGCGAAGTAACCAGCGCTACAATCAACGCCGGTGTAATCGCGATGGCCGGACCCAGGTAAGGGACGACTGCCGTACAGGCAGCTACAATCGCCAGCACCAGCGAATACTCCAGCCCGATAATCAGATAGCCTATGTACAGCAGCGCACCAATACAGCAGCTGACGATAATCTGTCCCCGGATATAAGACGCCACCTGGCTGTTCATTTCCTTCATGACAAGGCGGGTCTGCGGCTGCAGGGCGTTCGGAATGAACCGCATCAGATAATCGGGCAGCCTTTTGCCGTCACGGAGCAGATAGAACAGGATGAACGGTGTCGTAACCACGGCCAGCACAATCTCGGTCAGCGCACCGACGAAACTGCCGACCCCATTCACGGCATTATTCAGAAACGAAGTGGCCCATGTGGTCGCTTTGTTCGTCAGATCCCCAAAATCAAGACTGGTACCGACCCCTACGTTTTCCTGGATCCGCCCGAACAGCTCACTGCCGGTCAGGTTAATAAATTCCTCCTGAATCTGGGCGCTGTATTTCGGGAAATTATCGATCAGGCCGACCAGCTGGGTGCGGATAATCGGAATTACCGTCAGCAGGATAAGCGTGACAATCCCCGCGATGGCCAGATACAGGATAACGATACCGTAGGCCCGTTTAATCTTGCTTCTTGTCTCCATGCGGTCTACCAGCGGATTCAGCAGATAATAGGCAATTCCCGACAACAGCAGCGGGGCAGCCACCGTATGCAGCAGCGTGGACACCGGCTTGAAAATAAACGGGACCTTGGAGAACACCAGAATGTTAATGCCGATCAGCAGAACAATCAATAAAGTCACAACAAATCGGTTATTCAGAAAAAATCTTTTAAACCGTTCAGGCCATACCTGCAGCCTCTCCATGAATACACTCCCCCCGCAACAAACCTTCATCTAATATTGTGATAAAATGCACTGATATAAGCATAGTCAACGCATGGCCTGCAAGTCAAATTTCAAGGGTGAAAATGGTTCTTGCTAATCAGCCGCGGTTTACTGTCTGAGCTGTGCTATGTATGGCATTCATTGCTACGCTCCATTATAGTGCCGCTACTCCGTTATTTTTTCTTTTTGCCCTTGGTGCCCTTGGATGAAGCCGCGGTGAGCTGCCCCTCATAAGTATAAACGATATTCTCCTCCAGCCGCTCCCCTTCCAGCAGCCTGCGTACAAGCGCTTTGCCCGATTTAGGCGTCATCTCCCGGTACCATACGCCGTCCGGATAGGAAATGACCACACAGGCATCGGAGCATCTGCCGTTGCAGCGGGTGACGGTCGTATGAATGAGGCTTCCGGCACCCTGTTTATCAATTTCGGCTTCGATCGCTTCAGCGACTTCTTCGCCTTTATTCTTTTTGCAGCTGCTGCCGTTGCAGATCAGCAGGTGGTTAACCGTCCCTTGCAGATTCCAGGTTGTCACAGGCAATCCCTCCTTATACTACTCCCTTTACCCTCATTGAGGATTACATTAAACTCTACGGTTCTGCCGGAGGATCGTCAATAGTCCAAAACCTTGGTATACTCTAATTGAGAATGATTATCACACAAGAGATGAGTGAATGTATGATGACCAGCCCGCACTTCGGCAGTCCGCCCCGCACGCCCCAAGCTTCCATTGGCCTTGCCGGATTATTGATCTTGCCGGTTTATCTGTAAGCAAGGGTACGGTTCCACCTCCCCCCTTCTCCATCCTGATGGTTGTAACCGGCGGCAGCGGTGTCATTGAAATAGAGGGCATCGAGCATGTAATTTCCGGCGGTACGATGCTGTGCTGCAGCTGCAGCCTCCCCCTCTCCCTGGAAGCCCAGTTTAATCTGCAGGGAGTATGGATTGAATATGCTGCTGTTTCATCTTCAGGGCAGGCACAGAGGCTGCTGGGTAACGGATGGGCAGCACGGCAACAAACGCAGTACCAAACGAACATACTGGATCCTTTATCCCCTGCTTTTAACGCTGGCCCTTGTGGCTTCAGCCTGCAGTAACAGCAGTACTAATGCAGGTACGGCTACTACAAAAAGCAATACAGCAAGCAGCGCTCCGGCCTCTGCGTCTCCGCAGCCGGAAGCCACCACTGCACCTGCAGCCGTCAAAACCGTCACCACCGTCAACGGCGAAATTGAAATTCCGGCAGAGCCGAAACGGATTGTGGCTGAAGAGTACCTCGGAAGCCTGATTGCCCTGGGCACTATACCGGTCGGAGCCCCGGGCTTGACCCTGGAAAATGTCTATTTTAAAGAAGCGCTTGCCGGTGTTTCAGATACCGGAACCTACGGGAAGATGTCTCCGGAGAATATTATTGCACTGGAGCCTGATCTGATTATCTCCGGTATGGCTGACAGCTATGAAACGCTCAGCCAGATTGCACCGACAGTCATTGTACCTTACGGTGAGCTGAAGAATGCCCATGAGGAGCTGACTTACTTCGGTAAGTTGTTGGGCAAGGAGCAGGAAGCCAAAGACTGGCTGGATGATTATGACAAGCGTATTGCCGCAGCCAAAGCCAAAGTGGATGCTGCCATCCCGGCTGAAGCTACCTTTAGCATTCTGGAGCATACCGACAAGTCCACCTGGGCTTACGGGGACAACTTTGGACGCGGCAGACAGGCAGTCTACCAGGCACTTGGACGCAAACCTCCGACAGCAGTGGCAGATGTGATTATGGAGAAGCAGTGGGCAGAGATTTCTAACGAGATGCTGCCCAGCTATGCCGGAGATTATCTCATTGTAACTGACAACAACCAAGCGCTTGAGGATTTCAGCAATGATCCGATTTGGGGCAGTCTGCCCGCAGTGAAGAATGGCCATATTTACGTATGGAAAGAGGAGCGTTCGTGGTATTACGATCCGATTGCCGTTCTCTCGCAGACAGAGGAGCTGGCGGACTGGCTTACTTCAGGACAATAATTCAGTATGGCTGACGGGTCTTCTTGCCCGCCGGCCTTTTTTTGACTACCTTATACAGGAAACGGGGATAATACCTTTAGTTTCCGCCCCGGCGGAAACCTTGAATCGCAGGAAACAGGAGGATCAAAGGTATGAAAATCATTGGAGTCTATATGGTGCTTGCCCTGCTGACACTGGGAATGATTGTTAGCGTGGATGTCATCGGAGGGACCAGCTTCCACAGGTCGCTGCAATCAGTTACTTCCGCATTTGCCACGACGACCTTTCAGGAAGCCTGCTGTATGATTGGGTTCGCTGGCCTACCCGTCTTTTTTGCGGCTGCAGATCTGTTCAAACCCCGCAAGTCACGCCGTAAATAACCCTACCGGTACCAGCCGAACCTGCGCCGGACCCGGTGCACAACGAACAGCAGAATGGGAATGACTGCGCACAGGAAGGGCAGGATATTCTCCAGAAATACCTTTCCGTCATTCATATGGACAGGGTAATTCTCCGCGCTGACAAATGAGCTGAAGAGCACCACCGAGCCTACAGGAATAACCAGCTTCCGGGGCTCCTTGACATGAAACAAATCCGCCGTGATTGATACCGCCGCATAGCAGTAGATGGACATTTTGAAAAAGACCCCGATGATCAGCGTCAGGATTACAAGCGCATCGAGCCTCTGCAAAAAATTGGCTACATTGACCAGTGAAATCGTCGTGAACATCGGAAAGGTAGTGCGGCTGTATATATCCGGGCCCAGCACCGACATTTCAATCGCATGTGTAATGCTGAGCAGCAGGGCACTCAGGGTAATGGCACCCGCACCGGTTCTGCCGACTTTATTCCTTGCTTTGAAATGGGGCAGAACAGCAGTAAAGCACACCAGCTCCCCATAAGGAAAAATCCAGATATTCGGATACGCCGACTTGTACACCTCAACCCATTCGCCCGGATGTACAGGAAACAGGTTTTTAAACTGGACCAGACCGGCAATGATCACAACGAAGTTCGAAATCATTCCCATAATTACAATCAGCCAGAAGTAAATTTCCGAGGTTCTTGAAAAGACCTCAATGCCCTGATACAGGATGTACATTACAGCAATGATCATAATGGAGTTGATGATAAAAATCGGTGTCCGGTCATACGAAGAGGAGATCAGCAGATCGCCCGCCTCCCGCAAGTTTCTGCCTCCGTTGTAAGTCAGTACCGGCAGATACAGCAGGCTGAGCGGCCAGCCGATCCATTTCCCGAGAATTTTCCGGGTATACCCGCTGATTACGAGATCCGGGAACTGGCGGTACAGGTAAGCATAGAGCATAAACAGCAGAATACCGCCAGGAAGCGCCACCAGGATGGAGATCCATACCGAATGACCGCTCTCCAGGCCGATGGGGACAACAACCGCTGTTCCCAGTTCAAACAGAACGATCATGGCAAACAATTGAAACGGACCAATGACTTCCTTTCGCATAAAATGGACCCCCGTTCCTTAACCGACGTTTATTTTTTGGCTGGAATATACGGCTTTAGCCGCATTCCTGTACTGCGGATGAAGGCTTCCGCCCGGAGATCAAGCTCCCCTTCGGCAAAAGCAGAACTCCAGTCCTGCTTCACCTTTTCCCATTGATCAGGATGGATACGCTTCAATTCGTTGCCCAGATTAAAAATATCCGTCTTCATTTTCTGTGCAGTCTCAAACGCCTGCCTGACTTCAGCCGCTGTCTTCTCTTCAATGCTTTCTTCAAGTGCCCTCAGTACCTCATCCTTGCTTAAGTCGACGAAACCCCCAGTCTCATTAATAATGCCTTCTTCCGTTATATGAACATGGAACACCGGCTTGCCGTCTTGCAGTTCCACCTTCACCCTTGTCTTGGAGTAAAAAATGTTAACGGCAATATCCTCCTCCGTATCCGGAGAGTCCACATTGACATTGGTCTCATTTAGCTTATCAAGCATCCACTGAGTACCTCTGGATTCCATTCCGTTCAGCCAGCCAATCAGTTTCCCTTCCTTAAAAACGCCTAATCCGCTCATAATCGATCCAACCATAGGGTCAGACTGCTCCAGGCTGCTCTTCTTCTCCCCTTCTGCCGCATTTCCGACAATTTGTACCCCGTTGACGGTAAAATCGCTTGCCCCGGTTATCCCGTTAATCACTTCAAACACAGTAACCCTGCGGTTCTCGCCCCATACCTGGGACGTATTCTGCATCTTCTTCAGCAGACCCATGGATGGCGATGTTTCAAGCGTTGTCAGCAGTTTAAGAACGGAAGCCGCATCCGAACCCTTGGCGACCAGCACCGCTGAATTCAGCCGCAGCTCATGCGACCGTTCGAAAATATCAAAGATACTGGTTACTCCTTTCCTGGCCAATGACTCCCCGATGATCACCAGCTGGGTATGGGCAAAAAACAGCTGGCGGGTGGCCCGTCTTGACGCTTTGCGGAGGGCTCCAAAGATCGTGCGGTCGGTTGCCGTAACAATGACGATCGGCGGCTGATTGCTGGTGGAGCCCATTGTCTGTGAAGATGAAGACGGGTTAATAATCTGGAAGGTCACCCGGTATCCCGGCTTGCCGTCCAGGCTGTCAATGCCGATTCCGCTGACGATGGCCAGCTCATTCAGCTCCCGGCTGTTCCAGCAGCCGCTCAGCACCAGGGAGCAGCTGATACAGACCGCAAGCAGCAATGCCAGCCTACTTTTCATGTCGGCTGCCCTGGCTGGTCTGAACGGCGGCTCCCGGCGCTTCATCATTTTTCAGAAGACGGCGGCGGGTCTTCATGAAATGCAGCGGTGTCCGCAGGAAAATATCCTTCTGGTCCCCCGGCGCAAAGGGAGCAAGCGGCGACATATAGGGCACACCCATGGAACGGAGGCTGCATAGATGGGCAACCAGTATAAGCCCGACAATGGCAATTCCGTACAGCCCTATATAGGCTGCCACAAAGGTAATAACAAAGCGGAGAATGCGGATGGACAGGGCCATATTGAAGGCAGGAGTCGCAAAGCTGGAAATTCCCGTAAGGGAGACAACAATGACCATCGCCGGAGAGACGATCCCCGCCTGGACAGCCGCCTGTCCCAGGACAAGACCGCCGATAATCGAGACGGTCTGGCCGATCTGCGAAGGCATCCGGATACCGGCTTCACGGATGATTTCAAAAGTGACCTCCAGCAGCAGTACCTCAACAACAACCGGGAACGGCACCCCTTCACGCTGCGAGGCAAAATTAATCAGAAGCGGCGTCGGGATCATCTCCTGATGAAAATTAAGCGCGGCAACAAAAATCGCCGGACCGAACAGTGACACCAGCAGGCATACAAAGCGGAGCACCCGGATGACTGAAGTAATATCATAGCGCTGGTAATAGTCCTCGACAGTATGAAAGAACATAAAAAAAGTAGCTGGAAGAATCAGCACAAACGGAGTGCCGTCCACAAAAATGGCAATTCTCCCCTCCAGCAGATTTCCGGCTACACTATCCGGGCGTTCGGTATTGTACAGCGTAGGGAACGGCGAGTAATTATTCTCTTCTATCAGCTGTTCAATATATCCGGATTCCAGGATGGAATCGACATGGATGTCTGCCAGCTTTGCGCGGATCTGCTGCAGCGTCTCTTCCTTGGCCAGGCCATGAATATGGGCAATGGATACATCCGTTTTGGTTACCGATCCCATCGTCAGCGTCTCAATCCAGAGATTCGGGTTTTTAATCCGTTTACGCACCAGCGCTATATTCGTCCCCAGCGACTCGGTGAAGCTCTCTTTGGGCCCGCGGATATTGACCTGGGTCGATGCTTCAGTAACGGACCGGCCTTCACCGCCGCTTGTGGTCACGCTGATGCCCTTATCCACCTTGTCAAAAAGAATGATGGTATCTCCGGACATCAAGGCTTCCAGCAAGCTGTTCTGGTCTTCTACCACCTTTTCTTTACCGATGCTCAGCGCTTTTTCCTTGGCAAAGATAAAGAGGTCCCAGGCAGAAGGAGCCTTCTCCTTAATTTCTTCAAACGACAGGGCATGAGTGACATACTCGTCTACAAGCTCTTTATCTACAAGCCCATTTATATACAAAACGGCAACATGATTGTCATGATTGAGAGTCTCATACTTACGTACATTCAAATCCGGGCTGTTGCCGAGCCTTTCATGGATTTGCTTGAGAGTGTCCTCAAGATGCGTGAAGAGGGGCGGACTCTCCTCTCCGCTGCTTTTGATCTCTCCCGGACTGGATTGTGTTTGTTGTTTAGGCATGCTCAGCACCTCCCTGCTTACTATTCGCCTGGTAGACTCTTTTTATGCAGCTTATGGAATGAGCGGGAGGGTATGGAGACCCCGAAAACATCAAAAAAGCTGCCTGCCCGCAGAATACCTGCAGGCTGACAGCCAGGATGGTTTCTATTCTGTTATTGTCTGCTAGTGGTCGTCAATTACGCCCAACGCTTTATTTTTCTCTTTGAACCGGTCATTATGGGAAGACACATAGGCGTATTTGGGAGCATCCGGGTCCATAAACAGCTTGGCGCTGTTCAGCGCCAGCACCGCATCGGTAAATGTCCCGGCGATCAGGCGGACTTTACTGTCATAATCAACGAAATCTCCGGCGGCAAAAATACCGGGCAGATTCGTCTCAAGCTTGGGACTGACCTTGGCCCACCATTCCCCCATCTCCAGCCCCCAGTCGCTCAGCGGGCCGAAATCCGATTTTAGCCCATGATTCACAATGACCGCATCTACAGTGAACTGCTCGCTCTCGCCGGAGTCGACATGAGCAATCGTTACCTGGTCGATCTTTTCGCCGTTGCTGCTGTGCAGCTGGCTCACTGTATACGGTGTGCGTACCTTGACCGACGATGCCTTCATGCGGGAAATGTTCTTCTCATGTCCGCCAAACTGGTCTCTTCTATGAACAATTGTAACGCTGGCTGCGATGCTCTCCAGCTCATTCGCCCAGTCTACCGCCGAGTCACCGCCCCCGGAGATCAGCACATGCTTGCCGCGGAACGGCTCCAGCTCCTGCACGGTATAATGAAGGTTGGTTACCTCGTAACGGTCGGCTCCCTCAATCTCCAGCTTGGCCATCTGCAGAATCCCGTAACCGATGGCCAGAATGACTGTCCGTGTCCAGTGCTGCTCGCCTGTAGCCGAGGTCAGTATAAACGTACCATCCTCCTGGCGCACCTGCTTGATGATCTGCTGCCCGAGCACAATAGTCGGTTCGAACGTGCGGGCCTGCTCCTCCAGCCGCTTGATCAGATCACCGCAGAGGGTCGGTGTCACACCGCCCACATCCCAGATCATTTTCTCGGGATAGATCCGCATTCGTCCGCCAAGCTCTTCTTTGGCTTCGATCAGCTTCGTCTTGAGATCTCTCATCCCGCTATAAAAAGCCGTATACATCCCGGCAGGTCCCCCGCCGATTATTGTCACGTCGTATAATTCCAGATCCTGATCAATCATGTTATCCCCTCCGGTTGAATGATAGCCGAGCAGCCTATGACTTCGTACGTGCCAGCAGATACAAAAAATAAGGTGCGCCGATGACGGCGACTACGATGCCAGTCGGAATCTCCGACGGCTGCAGGATCCAGCGGCCGATCGTATCGGCCGTAATCACCAGCAGAGCGCCCAGCAAAGCTGAGGCCGGCAGCATCAGCTGATGCCTCGGCCCAACCAGCCGCCGCGCCAGATGCGGCCCGACGAGGCCGACGAAGCCGATCCCGCCGCTGACGGCAACGCTGGCAGCAGCCAGGCCGACGGCTGCAGCCAGCAGCTTGAACTGCTCTTTATTGACGTTAGCTCCCAGGCCGACCGCTGTCTGCTCTCCCAGGTTGAGCACATTCATTACCCGCGCCTTGTAGATGACGTAAGGTACCAGGATGACAATCCAGGGCAGCAGTGATAATACAAACTTCCAGCTGGTTCCCCAGATGCTGCCCGCCAGCCAGGTCGCGACAAACTGATATTTGTCAGGATCAAGGCGCAGCGTGAGTACAATCATCGCGGCGCTGATCCCGGCGGCAACGGCGACACCGGTCAGCAGCAGGCGGATCGGCTTGATGCCCTCATGCCGCTTGTAGGCCAGCGCATAGATCAGGGCGGCAGTCAGGCCGGCTCCGGCAAACGCAATGACCGGGAGAAAATAAACCGGAGCTGCATTGGTTGTCGGATAGAAGGAAATCATCAGCATAACCATCAGCCCGGCCCCGGCATTGATGCCGAGAATACCGGGATCAGCCAGGTCGTTGCGGAAGACGCCCTGCATAACTGCTCCGGAAACAGCCAGCCCGGCTCCGATCAGCAGAGAGATGACAATGCGCGGCAGCCGGAAATCAAACAGAATCAGCTGCTGCTTGTCCGTTCCCTTGCCCAGCATCGTATTTAACAGCTCCAGAGGTGTTAATCGTATGTATCCCGTATTCACACTAATAATAAAAGCAATAATAATAAGTACAGCTATTGCTGCCAGAATTCTCAGCTCGCGTCTGCGTCTTGCCGATTCGTAGGACGGTACGGTTGTTCTCTGCATGACTACAGCTCCCTTCTTTCCTTACGGGCCAGATACAGGAAGAAAGGTACGCCGATCAGGGCGATTATGGCACCGAATGGGGTCTCATGCTTGGGAATAATCATTCTTGCCGTCAGATCGGCGAAGATCGCCAGCAGACTACCGAGCACTGCCGAGCAGGGAATAATCCATTTGTAATCCACACCGACCAGATAACGCGTCAGATGGGGGATAATCAAGCCAATAAAGCCTACCGCCCCGACCACTGATACTGAAGCTCCGGCCAGAATCAGCACGATTAATGCCCCTGCCAGCTTGACCAGCCCTGTACGCTGTCCAAGCCCTCTGGCGACATCTTCACCGAGACTGAGCATGGAGATGGATCTGGACAGGACGATTGCTCCGATAACCGCTCCGCTGATCCACGGGAACATGATCTTGAGCTGAAACCATTTGGTTCCCGCCACCCCGCCTGCATACCAGAAGGCCAGGTCTTGTCCGATGTTAAAATATAACGCGATCCCTTCACTGAGCGCCGAGAGCAGCGCACTGAAGGCCGCACCGGCCAGCACCAGCCTGGCCGGAGTCAGTCCGCCCCGGGACAGGGAGCCAATCCCGTAGACAATTCCCGCCCCCATTCCTGCGCCAATAAAGGAATACAGGATCAGATACATAAACGGAAGCTGCGGGAAAAAGGCAAAACATACCGCCAGCGCGAACCCGGCACCGGAGTTAATTCCCATAAGCCCCGAGTCCGCAAGCGGATTGCGGGTCATCCCCTGCATGATAGCGCCCGCAACGGCAAAGCTTGCACCGACCATCGCGGCGCCGAGCACCCGGGGCATCCGCAGCTCGCGGATAATCTGATGATCCGTCAGATCTGGATTAAAATGAAATACAGCGGCCCATACCACGGACAGCCTGATATCCGCCGCTCCAAACGACACTGAAACTGCAATGCCGAATACCAGGGCAATCAGACCGCATATCAAAATCAGCGTTGCCGCCCACGGGCGTGAACGAAACTTCACAGGATCCGCAGTCCGGGTCTGCCCTTTGCCGGCAGCTGCCTGTTGATTCATGAATCTCTCACCCATTCTCTTGAAATTGATTCTCATTATCATTATAGTATTGTAAGATAGATTACCATGGTTTGGCAATGGACAAATCCAAATGTCTTCCAAAAAAAATCTATTGCCAGCGTTTTTTTCTGCCGCTCAGCATGCGGAAAAGCCCCGTTTGTTCTCTGACGCAGCAGAGAATAACGGGGCACTGTAAAGCGCGGACCTTATACATTTTGCAGAGCACCGCTGAATATTTTGCGGATCATCCCCTGCAGTTTGCCGATATGCGGGACAAAGGGGCTTTTATCATACACATAATTGGACTGGGTTACCAGCTGCGAATAGACCAGAAACAGCTGAGCAGCCAGCTGCCGGTCAATCTGCTGCTCCTGCCTGATCACGATCTCTACTTCCTCAAGCACAGTATACAGCCTGGCAAAAGCCGACTCATTGATCATTTTGCGGCGCAGCGGTTCCATAATATCGATTACAAGAACATCGACGGACAGCATAAGAGCCTGAAGCTTCTCATCCATACGCAAGCCTCCTGCTGCAGTAGAGTAGATGATGACTTCTACCATTCTATGTACGCTGTGGCCCGGGCAGACCTTTGCCCTTCCCCTGCTCCGTCTGCCATGAACTGTCCGTTACCGTGTATATTCTTCGTACTCCTCCCTGTCGCTGCGTCGGCTGCCTGTGTATCCGTTATACATATATTCGTCATTCTTCAATTTATAAATGGCCCCCATACCGCCAAACACAAACAGCAGCAGAATCATAAGCCTGAAGGCATAAGTAAACGCACCGATATAAAAGCAGACCCCGATGGATACGATGAGCAGAACCAGCAGTCCGAGCCCGATACGGGACAGTATTTTTTTCATCAACAACCTCCGTTTATAGGTTACAAGCTTACTTCATGAAAAACCGTACAAGCCTGCGGCAGCTTTTCTTTGCCAGAATCAAAAAGCACCATAAGATAAGCATCATGACAATTATAGTGATTTGACTCCAATCCAATCCTTCAGCTACTCCATAAAAAAGAACCGCTATCCCGGCCAAAATATAAACCGTTAAAGGAACCAGCACCATAGTCAGCACGAAATGCAGCGCATAATAAACGATATGCTGAAGCTGGTCCGCTGCCAGTGAGAGCTCCTGCTGCTTATCTGCAATCCTTGCGCTTAATTTCCCGCTCAGCACCACTATAACAATACCGCTCAACAAAGTAAGTACTGCTGTAACCAAATCTTCTATTTTTGCCATTACCAGCAGCTGAAGATAAACTTCAAGACTAAGGAAATAGGCCCCATAGCTTAGAATATCAAGAAATCCCGTTACGAATAAATAGACTCCGTAGATCCTGTAGCAGATCTTTAACACACTAAAATATGTAATATTGCCTGTCGCCGGATTGTCCATGCTCATCTCCTTATTTTGCAAGTCGGGTTACACTTATTCAGCTGCTCTCACCGAGGCGCACATTGTAGCTCTTATACCCTTCCTCACCAATCTCCAGGCAGTTCAGCTGTTCGCCGTAGGCGCAGCCGCCGTCTATGCCGATTTTGTCGCCGTGCGGGCTGAACCAGATGCCGGGATCGTGCTGGAATTCGAAGGTTGGGGTGTGGCCGAACACAACGGTTTTGCCGGTACTCGTTACCGGATGGTTGTAGAACGGCTCCCTGATCCAGATAAAATCATAATCCTTCTGCGTTCTCCAGTCCGCCAGCGCCGGATCGATCCCCGCATGCACGAACAGATGGTCCTCCGTCTCATGATACAGCGGCAGCGAGCTCAAAAAATCCAGATGATGCTTGTACACCTGCCTGATCCAGTGCTTGATCCGGATATACTCCGCCCAGCCCAGGTCATACTGCACAAAATCCGCATCTGCCCCTACGTAGCTAGCCAGCGTATAAAACCCGCCGTTGTTCAGCCAATGCAGGTCGAGCTTGTCCTCATCGTCGCTGAGCAGCGCGTCACAGGCCATTTTGTCGTGGTTACCCTTCAAGACAACCGCTCCATATTCCGCATGGAGGGACATCACCTGATCCACTATGGCCTTGCTGTTCGGCCCCCGGTCCACATAATCGCCGATAAGCGCAAGCTTGTCCCGCCCCGGGTTATAGTCCGCTTTTCGCAAAAGCGCGTTAAATTCCCGGTAACAGCCATGAATATCGCTGATCACTAAGGTTCTGATGATCTTCCACTCCTTTCCAATCATTATCAGAACCTTATTATAGCATCAAAAGCTACATACGCACGGGTCTTTGCGCCAGGCTGTCCCACCGCCAAGGTTCCGAATGGCCATGCAGATGCAGTCCGCCGTACCACACATCAATCCCCTGTGAAGCCACCCGGTCCTCTATACCGTCCAGCACCTGTTCGCCCAGCGTTGTTGCTGTTACTTTGCAATTCAGAAAATCCGGCACCTGCCGGAAATCCCAGTTGGCTGCAGCAGCCGCACCGTCAATTTGGATTAGCGGGTTCGCACCTTGTACCATCCCCCGCAAATAGAGCCAGTATTCCAGATCGCCTATCCCTAGCACATGCAGCTCGTCAGACACTTGCCGGAACAGTTTCATCGGTGTGTCGGCTCCGCCGCGCACCTTGAGCAAGGTCGTTTGCTCCACGATGCCAAGCCCGTTCTCCACCGAAGGCAGGCGCGACAAATGAGCCTGGAATGCTGCATAGGCAAAAGGGAGAGCAGATGCCTGCAGCTCTTCTTCTCTTAGCTCGAGCAGATCAGCCATGTGCTCAGGGGATGATGCAGCATAGGCCTGCCACAGCTCGCTGCCCAGCTCCAGCTCCTTAGGCCCGATGCTCCGCCATGTTCCATTCAACGTACTGAGCTGCTCCCGAGTCAGCTGGCCCAGCCCGTGAAACAGCTCGATTCCGGGAAATTCCCCGATGCAGAGCAGGCTGAGTCTGGTGCGGCCAAGTCTCTGCCCCTTGAACCAGTGCAGCAGGCAGGCCAGCATACTCTGGTCGAACAGATCATGCTCAAACCAGAGCACCACTTCCTCATAGCGGCTGTAGCCGCGCAGCTGCTCCTCCTGCTCCGCACAGCCTGCCATATATTCTGTTGACGGGATACCCATGGACTGTTCGAGTATTTTGGCGCGGAAAGCACGCTCCTGTTCACCTACAGGATTCACAAAATTCGGCCCGGCCGAATATACCTCCCGCCAAACCAGCACATCCCCCTGCACGATGCCCTGCTTCAGCATATTCCCCACACTGTCTCCGTTCACGATATGGAGCATATTCCTGCCTCCTTCATATAAGCTATTGAACACGGAAGCCAGGTCGATGACAGGAAGTGCTCCGCGGAGCTTGCGCCGTGCGTCGAAGAGCCGCTTTTTGAGCGCGGATTGCGGAATGTCCAGATAAGCGGAAATTTCCTGGAGGGAATAGCCGTAGAAATAGAACAGCTGCAGCGGCACCCGCAGCCGGTCGCTCAGCGCCGCCACCGATTGCTGCAGAATGCGTGCGCCTTCGTTTTGCTCGGCAAGCTCGGCTACTGTCTGTGACCCATCCGTAAGATGGGATGCCTCTTCCAGTGGAAGACTGGCATACCGTTTACGCCGCAGCGCCCGCTGGCACTGTCTGACGACAATCGTCTTGAACCATCCCGGGAATGCTGCCGGCTGTTCAAGCCTGCCGATATGCGTATAAGCTTCCAGGAACGCCTCCTGCACGGCATCCTCCGCCAGATGCACATCCCTCAGCCTGTCATACGCCACCGCAAACGCCATCCCGCGAAAATGCGTAACCAGCCGCCCGAACGCTTCCGTATCCCCTTGCTGTGCTTCCTCAATCCACCGCGTTTCCATGCCTGCCGGACCTCTTTTCACATGTTCTTATCTATAAGTGCCGTTTAGGGGGTAAAAGGTTACCTTGTATTTGCCCTGCATCTGAAAGCAGCTGCTTCTTTGCGAAATGTTTTTCTGGAAAAGAGGGTCTCTAACCCGGCTACATGCTCCGGATCAATCCGGTCAGCCTTCTGTTAGAATCGTTTCGTCCATACGCGCCTCCCTTACTTCTCTCCTTCAAAAATCTCCCTAACCTGCCGCTCCAGCTCGGACTCCTCTTCCCCTAAATCTTTAGCTGTGACCATGTACACATTATTATGTACGATCTCCACAACCTCTGCGTCAAAATAAGCTTCTTCAAACCGTTCAAGCAAAGCCTCCCGCTCATCGGCCAATTCCTGCGCATTCTCAAACTCGTACACATGCAGGGTCTGGTAGGTAAGAGGGAAAATAAAGGTTACTTGTGCGTTCGCAGTTTCACTAATGATTGCGGCAGGAGTCGCAGCACTTGCTTCAGTAAAAATAAGTTTGTGTTCATCCAGCAGCTTGGTGACATCGCTCAGGCTCATCCGTTCCTCCTTGGCGGATTGTTGGTTTTGGTTGGATTGACAGGCGGTTAGCAAGAATAGAGTCAGAACAAGCGCGCTGAAGGTGATGAATGCTTTTTTCACAGTGGTATTTCTTCCTCCCTTTCTACTAGATCTGGTCCTTCAAAATATTTAATACACAGAGTGTTATTTACGATATCCGCCTGATACACTGCATTCGAGGCAACAGCCGTCATAGAGAAATTCCGGATGAATTCCCTGTACATTTTAGAGGCATCAAAGATATCTTGATAGATCAATCTTCGTTCATCATCTACATACAAAATATTAGTATCCTCAATCAGAATCGGATTATAGTAAACATCTGAAATCCGCATATTCTCTGTATCGAAATAAAACACATAGCGGTTAGGATTGCCCAGACTTTGTGTAATCTGAATTAGATGAGAGCCCAGAAGTTCGGTCGTCGGTTCTACCGGATACTCTGCTTCAAAAATGGGTTGGTGTGTTTTATTGAATAGCACTAAAAAATAGTTGTTTTCATTTATTTTTCTGATATGAATGCTCTCACTCTCAAATCCAAAGGATGTGCATAAATAGATAATTACTAAGGCTGCTGATACTTTTAGAAGGTTATGAATCTTCATTATCTTCCTCTTATGAGTTATTTTTGCGCAATGTCTAATTATAATGCCCTACACTCCAATTAATGGCGATATATCAATTGAATAGGTCAGCAGAAGCTGATAAAACAAAGCAAAAGTAAACAGAAGCAGCATGGAGACAAATATGTATTTTAAGATAAGGAGCTTAGCAGCGTATAGAGGCATTTTTTTAACAGAGATATTATATAAGCTGTTTCCAGCAATCATCATAAAGCATAACGGGATCAGTTTAACAGGAAGCAGGTAATACCATTGAGGAACGCCCGTGACCCATATGGATATGCAAAATCCGCATATATACACCGGAACGTAATATTTAAGTCTCTCCTTAATTCCCTACACCTCCGATATTCCTAACTATGTGTAAACTGTACCTCATGATATTACCGCTCCACATCGAAATAAAGAACATTCTGCTTCTGGTCAAAATAAAAATGGCCCGTGTAGCTGGAACTCTTAATATAGGCATCAAAATCATCGCTGCTGCTCCAATGCTGAAGCTTGCCTTTAAAATCATACTGAAGTTTAGGAATGATCAGCTCGTTCTCCCAGGCATAGTCCTGTTTCAGCGCTGCAGCGGCAGCTTGGCTCAAAAACACATAGCCCCGCATCCAATAATTAGTCGGCCCAAAATCACCGCCGATGGTGCTTCCTCTCCAATAGACTTTATCAATGCCTGTCAGATTGGGGAAGCGCTCGCTGATCGGTTTGATATCGGTCCGATAGCTTATTTCGGCTTGGCCTGAAGAATACCCGGAGTACAGTGAAATACCGATAAGCAGAACAAGGATTACACTTAATGAGAGCAGCTTTTGCATCGTGTGAACTTTTATATTCACTTTCTCTGCCTCCTTTTATTCGAATCGGTTATGCCCCACCATCAATATCGTGTATTAGACTAAGCAGCATCCCCCTGACGCGAGGCTCCTCTAATAAAAGCCAAAAATTAACCTCATCATATCCGCTGACAGTTGCTTCAATTAACAAGCCTTTATGTATACTGCGATGCCCGGCATGTGCAGCACATTCGTCATAGTCAGCAAGTCCAAGGGCCTTAGTATGCGGAATGCTTACAATAACTCCATGCGGATATAACACTTCTAAATAGCCAATCACTTTGGTGCCCCGTGGAAAGGTACGTTTGGTTTCGAGCCAATCCGGCAGCTGCTCCTTGATCAGTTCATCCCAGACTGCCTACCATTTTTGCCCGTCTGAATCGTACAGAAAGTAGATCATGCCAAGCCCGCTTCAGCGTCTATTTCAAGCAACTCTCCAAACATCTGCTCAAAAAGTTCTCTACGCTCATCTAATTTAAGTGCTCTTGGATCAAAATTAACCCGCACCACCGCTGCTTCACAGTCCAAGGCTTCAACAGCTTCTTCGTCCAAAGAAATTTCGATTGAGCCTGGTTTAAGCAGCACTTTTTCGATTCCGCCATATAGTGACTGGGAGTCATCGTTGTAAGTAATATGGATTTTATCAAAACCCAGCTTCAAGTCTTGTTCGTCCGGATGCATTGTTTTTTGGAGGAGAATATACTCTTGCGGATCAAACTGATCGTCAGCGAAGCCTATCATTAGAACATCATTCTCATCATCAGCCTGTGCATATATAAAACTTGCAGTAAATGTGCTCATCCTCGCCGCCTCCGTGGTTCCTAGTTTATTCAAATAAAAGATTCACTGTAAATAATTTCAACATCCATACAGGGTAACCCTTCTCTTGTACGGATTTGTAGTCAGAATATGGTGAATCAACGTAGAAGTAAGCGAAAAAAGAGCAGCGTTTCTCCAATTACGGAAAACACTGCTCTGATTATGACAACATCCATTTAACTATTAGGGTCCATTTCCAACCTCTTTCTAATAAAATCAACACATTCCTGCACCAGTTCATACAGCTGATCCGGGTTCGTGCATCTTTTTTCCAGTGCCGGCTTTTCCCAATCTAGATTATTAATCACAACTACCTTAAATACTTTACGGTACCAGCCAACGTCCAATGTATAAGAATCTTCTCGATAGGCAACCTGAAAAATGTCCTCCTGATCCAGAAATTTAGTTCCGTCATAAGTAACAATTCCCGGGGTAAAGTCAATGTCATCGAACATGTTGGTGGTGGCTCCTTTGGGTTTATGGTGGATTTAGGCTTCAAAAACTGAATCTGCATTCAACATTATTTACTCATTCTGCCGAGCTCATCTACAATAGTCTCTCGCACTGACTCAGGAGTTTTATTTTCCAGTGTTATAAGCCGCAAAAGCACACTCATTGTCTGCCGGAAGCTGACCGGACTTGATCCCACTTCCCCGTGAGCCCCGGTATGAATTCCTATCGTTCCTGATGGCAGCAGGAAAGCGGAATCTTTAGATAACGTATGTATTTCATCGAACATTGCAACAATATATTCCTCCGGAATTCCGCGTCTGACTACCTCTGGCTGTAAAGCAATTATAGTTTATCAAAGGAAAGGCGCGCTCGACTCTCTCCCTCGCTGGGTAGGCCTCAAACGGAGGTTCATCCAGCCAAACTCGGGCACGTCGATAACTGCCAAGGTCTTTGAAGTTCATCAGCATATCGGTTCCTCCAGGATGTTGTTGAATGTATTCAATCTTGTACTTGGCTGTATCCGCCTTTATTAAGCAACAACTCTTCAAAATCACACGAAGCCACTGCCTTATAACCTCTTTCCCATAATCCTTCGAGCAGGCATGATATTGTAGTAATATATGTTTCAGTGCGAATACCTTTACTCGGTTCAATTTCAATTAAATATTTTGAGTACAAAAATCCGTCAGGGAGTACTTTCCTTTTCTGTTCATTAAAATCATCATTTCTTATAACATCGAGATCACAAGTACCATGGACTAAACTCGAATACGGCCCCGGTTGGCCACCAATAGCTCCGCTAATATCAGACAATACGCTAGCTCTATCAAGGTCGGTGTCTAAATATATTTTGCAAAACAACTTTAAGTTGTTATGTGGCATCTTTTCACCTCATTATCGCAGTCAGATTAGGAGTTCATAATTTCGTCCCGCATCTTACATAGCAGCTCCGCTTCATTCATTGTTAACGGAAACAAATCACCATCTTCAAAAAGATTCTTCTCAGCTTCGTCATAACTGTCTGCGTATTCTAAAACGTATGATTTTAAACCCCTAATAAAGGTTAGCTTTAAATACTTTCCTTCAGATGTATAAACGACGGTATTATTGATTATTACTTCTTTGTAGTTCAGTTCTTTAAGCAGTGAGATTATTTTAGTTTCCGTTTCCTTCATTATGCGCCTCTGTTTATTCCAAACCCGCATATTAATTATATTTATCATAACCCACCCCCAAAGCAACCTCTTTCGCTTCGCTTATCTTTCCCTCGCCTAACACCGATGCATCTGAATTGTTCTGTTCAATCTTTTTTATAAGCAACCCGACTGTATCTTCAAAATCCCGATTCCATTTCTTTTGTTCTTCCACTGAGAAATGCAGCCAGTTTATCTCCTGTAACTGCCAGATTTTTGTTGAGAGATCAATTAAGTTGTAGCCTTTATTACTCATAATTTCGTACATATTCAAATCTAATATGTAATTTTTCATTTAAATCAAATTCCCAAGCGAACACATAGGAAGCAAAAAACTTGTCAGTATCCCGTTCTGATCTTGCAGCTTTAACGAAAGATACTATCAATAACGAACTCTTTTCCAATTTCGCGTGCTTTCTCCATTACATATTCAAGATACTCATCATTATCCCCCATCTGTGCCCGTACCTCCTATACCCAATCTTAATAACCATAGAACAGTAGAAAAATCCCTCCTAAAGCTTGCAAAATTACATGTAGCCACAATGCCACTACTATTCCCGGCGCTTCATCTGACCGTTCCAATCCAACAATTTTTATAACCGGCTACATGGTTCACACTCTAAAAAAGTTAACCATCTAATACGAGGTCTATACTGACTAGCTTCTGCCTATTGATCTAACAGCTTCTATCTGAAGCTGGAACGTCTTAGTTCCCATACATTTCGGCGCAGTTTCTAAAATCGACTTGTCATTTCCGAGTATCTCTAACACCGTAGATATCCTCAACTATGACAGTTTCTAGTACCTCATAGTGTAACGTAATTGATTCTCTGTACGCAGCCTCAGTTAATTGACTGCCAATACTTGAATCATAATACTGTATCCGCAAATAATATAGCTCTAACGGACACAGATGCTCTTATTTTTGCTAAAAGCCGCTTTTGGGGATTCTAACGGACTCAGATGCTCTTATCTGCGGTGGTTTACGCCAAAAACGTCTGTTTGGGAGGAAATAACGGCGCTGGGGTCCGTTAGAAATCTGAATGGTACGCCAGAGTAAAAATAAGGGCTGTACGGTCCGTTAGCAGCCTCCGGCACCTTCTTCAGCTACTGGAGCAGCGAAATCAGTGCGGATTCAGCATGGAATCAAATTCAAACCAGATGAAAAACGACTAGCAAACGACACGACAACAAAGGAGCAGACTGGAGCAACAGTAAAAATACACTGAATCATAATACCGTATCCGCAAATAATACAGCTCTAACGGACCCAGATGATCTTATTTTTGCAAAAAGACACTTTTGGGGATTCTAACGGACCCAGGCGCTCTTATCTGCGGTGGTTTACGCCAAAAACGTCTGTTTGGGAGGAAATAACGGCGCTGGGGTCCGTTAGAAATCTGAAAGGTACGCCAGAGTAAAAATAAGGGCTGTACGGTCCGTTAGCAGCCTCTGCTATCTGCCTCAGCAACTGGAGCAGGGAAAACAACGCAGATTGGGCAGGAAATCACTACGGCTGCTGCGTCGAATCGCATATCAAACCAGATGAAAAACGATTAGCAAATGACACGACAACAAAGGAGCAGACCGAAGCAAGTAAAAATAGCAGATTCAATCGCATACCCAACCTGCCCAGCAGATCCTGCAGTTATTCTATTCGGCATCCTCCAAAAGCAAAAAACCGCCCCTCCCGAGGCGGTTTAATCCGTACCGTATACTGCACCCGTCACATCATTCTCCATACCCTGCTCCAAGCACCTTACAGCTGCAATCGGCCATCACACTTACTGATTACTCTCACTACTTACGCTGCTTACTACTCTCATCCCGGCTGCCTCAGCATTGGCGCTCACTTCTGCCCTTGACCTACGTGATCGGCCATTCCAATTACTTGTTACTCATGTCCCGACCCACTCAGTCTTGCGCTTTCTTGCCACAGATCTCGAATTCACGTTGTTACACGCACAACATTCACCTGCACGCACGTTCCCACCCTGCATTCACTTTCACTTTCACTTTTACAAATGTTCCTGTACAATTCTCAACCCGCTACGCTCCCCGCCACCTACTGGGCAATCTGCTCCCGGATGTTCGCGAGGATTTTCTTCTCCAGCCTCGACACCTGCACCTGCGAGATGCCGAGGCGGCTGGCGACTTCAGACTGGGTCTGGTCGCGGTAGTAGCGCAGGTAGACGATCAGGCGCTCGCGTTCGGTGAGCGCGCCGATGGCTTCGCTCAGCGCGAGCTTGTCGAACCAGCGCTCCTGCGACTCGTCGGCGATCTGGTCGATCAGGGTGATCGGATCGCCGTCGTTCTCGAAGACGGTCTCGTGGATCGAGGTCGGCGGCTTGTTCGCCTCCTGGGCAAACACGATTTCTTCCGGTGTTACACCAAGCGCTTCGGCAACCTCGCCGATGGTCGGCAGACGGTCCAGCGTTTTGGACATCTCGTCCTTCATCTTGCGCACCTTGTTGGCCATCTCCTTAAGGGAGCGGCTGACCTTCAGGGTCCCGTCGTCGCGCAGGAAGCGCTGGATCTCGCCGATGATCATCGGCACAGCATAGGTGGAGAACTTGACCTCATAGCTGAGATCGAATTTGTCGACGGACTTGAGCAGTCCGATACAACCGATCTGGAACAAATCATCCGGCTCGTAACCGCGGTTCATAAACCGCTGCACCACCGACCAGACGAGCCGGATGTTGCAGCTTACGAGCGTGTCGCGGGCCAGATTATCCCCGGCCTGACTAAGCGCGATAAGACGTTTGACCTCCGCATCGTCCAAATAGGTCGGCGGAGCTTTTTTTGATTCTGCTTCCATGGCTCCAACCCCTAATTGTATAAAGCTTTTTTGGAGACGATTGTTTTCTTCATGGAAATGGAGGTGCCCCGGCCCGGCTCGCTGGTCACTTCGAAGGCATCCATGAAGTTCTCCATAATCGTAAAGCCCATTCCCGACCGCTCCAGCTCCGGCTTGGACGTATACAGCGGCTGCTGTGCCAGCTCCAGATCCTCAATCCCGTTACCCTGGTCCTCAATGGTCAGATGTACGGTTTCATGCTCGATTCTCGCCGAGATGCTGACAATCCCTTCCGGGTTGCTGTCATAGCCGTGGATGATACAGTTGGTGACCGCTTCCGATACGACCGTCTTCAGGTCATTCAGTTCATCCATGGTCGGATCAAGCCGCGAGACGAAGGCCGCTACCACCACACGCGCGAACGATTCGTTCTCCGAGAGGGCGGCAAACTGGACACTCATGAAGTTAGCAGCTTCATTCTTTGTCATAACGCAACCTCCAAATCCGAGAGTGCAGCACTCTCGTCGTCATATAGGGACATGATTTTGAACAGGCCCGACATTTCCAGCAGCCGCTTCACGGGTGCGGTGGCCTCACAGACTGCCATTTTGCCGCCCTTACTGCGGATTAGCTTGTACCTTCCAAGAATAACACCGAGACCGGAGCTGTCCATGAACTGCAGCTCCTTCAGGCTGAGAATCAGATGCTCGACCTGGCCCCGCATAATGGCTTCATCCATTTCCATCCGAACATAATCGGCTGCATGATGATCAAGCTCTCCATTCAAACGGACAATCAGCACGCCCCGGTGATGCTCCATCTCCACATGGGAATTCATACTTGCCACTCTCCTCTTCGTTGCTTTCAAACCACCCTGTAACGACTTCTTTCCCCTACAAGGACAAGGTTTTCTACACGGCAAAGAGTGATTCCTGCCTCACGACAAAACTAGAAGAAAACTCCCATGAATCTACAGAAGTCAGAGGGTGAATCTACAAAATGCAAGCAATTAATCAATCGTAAACAGCGAGCCCGCTGTACGTTTGAACAGCTTCCAGAAGCCGGCCTTTGGTACAGCCTCCCCTGCTTTCAGCTCATATTCCTTAATGACACTCGTGCCCTGGTAGACGACCAGCTTGCCGATGGTCTGATCTGCGGCGACCGGTGCCTTGATATTATTCTGCAGCACCACTTCGTTGCGGATGCCTTCCTGGGTCACGCCTTTTTTGAGCAGCACGCTGTAGGTTTCCTTGGCGGTAATCGGCAGCTCTTTTTTCACGCCTTTTTCAATCTTCAGTGAGCCGATAGCATCTCCTGGTTTATAGATCGTGTGCACCTTGTATTGCGAAAAGAGGTAGTCGAACATGCCTGACACCTCACTGTTGCGGGTCTTGGTGTTCGGTTCACCCAGCACCACGGCAACGGCGCGCAGCCCGTCTCTGGACGCAGTGGCGGAGAGGCAGAACTTAGCTTCAGACGTATATCCGGTTTTGAGGCCATCAGCGCCGGTATAGAAGCGCACCAGCTTGTTCGTGTTGACCAGCCAGAACGGCTTCTTGGTATCCTTGCGCAGATAGTCCTGGTAGGAGCCGGTATATTTGATAATCCGTTCATGCTTCAGCAGCTCACGGCTGATAACGGCAATGTCATGGGCGGAAGAATAATGGTTCTCTGCGGGCAGCCCGTTACAGTTGGCAAAGTGGGTGTCCTTCAGGCCCAGCTCCGCTGCCTTGCTATTCATCATATCGACAAAAGCGCTCTCCGACCCGGCAATCTTCTCTGCCATCGCCACAGAGGCATCATTGCCGGAAGCCATCGCGATACCCTTGAGCATCTCGTCAACGCTCATTTCTTCGCCGGGCTCCAGAAAGATCTGCGAACCGCCCATCGAGGCGGCGTATTCACTGGTCCGCACCATGTCGGTCAATTGCAGCCTTCCTTCATCCAGCGCCTCCACCGTCAGGAGCATTGTCATGATTTTGGTAATACTGGCCGGCGGCAGCTTGTCGTGACTGTTCTTTTCATAAATGATTGTGCCGGTGACCGCATCCATCAGGATGGCGGAACGCGCATTCGGGGCGAGATCAGCAGCAGCGGAATTGCCGGTACTTTTTGCTTTTTCCTCTGCCGATGCTCCCGCAGCCGCTCCCAGTACAGAAACAGCCATACACAGCACAAGCGTCAATACACGTATTTTTCTCAAAATAGTTCCCCTCCTGAACATTACCTTCAATTCACAGGTACTGTATTCCAGTCTGGCCAGAAAGGCAGGAAATTATTCCAGTTCTACGCAGCAAAATAAACCCGTACATATAAAAAAGAGCCTTCCCTGCATCCTCGCGGATTCTGCAGAGAAAGCCCTTTGCTGTTCAATCCAGTCAAGACGGGAGATGGTTAGCCTCCGATTGCCATTGCGCTGAAGATAACCGGTCCGACAACAACCGCGGTAGAATTGTTATCCTGATTTTCTACGATCAGCTGATAGTTTTGCACACCGGCCGGTACGTTGATATCTACCATATGCAGCGAGATAATACCGTCATCCACAATAACCTCGGCGTATTCCGCACGTGCATAGAAGATTTCTTTGCCGGCACGCCAGATGCGTACCAGAATGTTAGGAAAATCGAGCGGAATATCCACACCGATCGTTGCCTTGAGTTCAACCTTGTTCGGGAAATGCGCCGGTACCGCCGGATCAATAAACACTGCTACTCCAGCGATCTGTACACCAGCAGGGGAAATTGGAACAGGGATGGAAACTCCGTTGGTAATGGGCGTAACGACATCAGCATTGTAATCCAAGAGAGTTTTTACCACAATCTATCACTCCTTTTCATAGTTATGCTTCAGTATATGAAGGCTATGAAAAAGAGCTTGTGCACTTTTAGTGCTAGAATTGTCTATTTATATAATAGAATTATCTACGTGCAGCCCCGTATTGTACGGCCGGCCGGCTGCTGCCCCGTCCCAGATACAGCCTGGACAGCTGCGGTGAACGTCCTGCCCATTTAGCCGCCAGCAGCGGCAGCACCACACCTACCAGGGTAAATGGGATCAGCCCGTAGTCTGCCCCAAGCAGAAGTTTCAGACTGTAGTTTAGCGGCAGATGCAGATACATAATCGCGATCGTGTTGCGGCCAAGCCTGCCCATAAAGCCGAGCGGCAGCCGTTTGGACAGCTGAAATACAGCAGCGCAGATGGTCAGCGAAATCAGCAGCGGTAACGCCAGGTCAAGTACCAGGGCATCATACACCTTATACTTCATATCAAGGCTGTAGCTGATGACTCCGCGGCGTTCCAGCCACAGCACTAATCCGCATAACGGCAGCAGCAGAAGCAGCACGTAAAAGCGGCTGATCAGCGCAGGAATGGCCTTTTTACCATAATATCCGATTGCATAATAGGTAACAGCTAGCAGAGCAACGTCAATATTCCATGGAAGGTTAAAGTTCTTAAGCGGCGTCAAAGCGATGATGTGCGACAGTAAATAGGCGGAGGCAATCAGTAGGAGTTGGGTGCTGCGGCTGTACCTGACAATGTATCCGAAGAGCAGCTGCGTGAACAGGAGACAGGTGATAAACCAGAATACCCCATAAGGTCCGGTCAAGGTGAGACCGCCGTAGAGCAGCCTGGCGATATTCCCGAGGAATCCGGTAAAATTGAGGGAGTACAGCAGCATCCCTGCCGCAATCAATAACCCGTAGGCAAAATAAGGCGTCAGCAGCCCCTTCGTCCGCTTCACCGCCCAGCTGGCATACCGCTGCGGCGGGGTCGGCTTAAACACCAGACCGCTAAGCAGAAAGAACAGCGGCATCCGGAACCAGGACAGATAATGATTGGCGGCGGCATCGCCGGAATGTCCCATCACTACAAAAATAATACTGAAGCCCTTGGCGGCATCAATCCATAACTCACGGCGTTTATCCACTTTTTCTTCCAACTCCTCCCAATCCAGTTTTATTTTTAATATAATTATAGAATGATTGAATTGTTTGATCAAATTTTAATGAATGTTTTCATCATGTTTCAGAAAGATAAATTCGGTTAACAACGATACATACATGCAAAAAATAAGTCATTGAGCCTAGAACCGGGACTTTTACCGTTGTTTTCGTCCAAAACGATTACAACGCCCTTCCGTCTTCCTATACGGAAGCGAAAGGGCGTTGTAAATATCTTACTTATTGTCTAAGCGAATCTGACCACTGTGCATCTGCCGGCGGAAGCTCATCTCCTGTGCTCAGGTAGATCCGGTCTACCCGGAGCTGGGACTCGCAGGCCAGTATGGACAGCACATGCTCGCCGGAGCTGATCTCCAGGTCAGAGATATGGCACCAGTAGTACACTTGGGCGGTATTGTAAGTATGCAGCACCCCACCGCCAAACTGCTCCGTCAACGGCTGTACTGCACCATCAAGCGCCAGGTAACAGGAGTCCGACTGGAAGTTATGATGTCTGATCAGCAGCCATGCGTGGTAGACGCCCGGGATATGGACGTTGATCCGGTAATGCATGCCCGGCGCATCAGCAGGCTCCTCCCATCTCAGGCCTGCGTCAGCTACATGCATTGCGAAGCCTGTTCTGCCATTCGTTTCAGCCTGGAGGTGACTCCAGTTCAGGCTGTTATCGTCTGCTGCAGGCGTCAGGTATGCATGCTCCGAGTTGGCAAGGGCGTATTCAGCTTCGATGGCGATAAAACCGTCCTGCTCGGTAAAGCTGCCTGAACCAAAAGCTTCAATAACATTCTTTTCATCCGTACGCTTCCACAGGCTGTCATAACGTGCGGCTCCCAGTCTTGTCTGAGACTCAGGACTGCATTTCTGAAAGATCAGGTCAAACCGCTCTCGAAAAAAAAACCTGTTTGCATACAGGACCGCCGGCAGCGTCACCTCCTCCTTTTGCGTACTGTAAAACCCGCTGCACAGCTGCTCTACTTCCTTCCAGTCCACCAGCGGGCTTTCCGCGCCGTAGCCGGCAACCGGTTCATTCCCCCGGGCGCTGAAGGCCGGGCCCAGATTAGATTCAACTCTCTCACCGGTATACAGTACAAGCTTGGAGATCGTTACATAATTATCGGCCATGTACAGCTTGAGCATATGCGTGCCAGCCTCCATATGCGGGAGCTTCACCAGCAGCTTTTCCCCGTTATCCATAATGCTCTGCTGCCAGCTGCCCTTCCACTCGTCATTCGTTTCCGACTCGGCCAGCACCGGCTCCCCGTTATCTATGCCTACACCGAAACGGATGCGGCCTGTAGAATTTAGCGTCAGGAAGCGGTGGACTTCCAGAACGTATTCTCCGCCCTGCTCCACGTAAATGTCATACCCAACGGTTGCATTGTCCTGCAGCGCCCCTTCCGGCAGCTGTACTGCAGGATGCCAGGCCATCAGCGCAGCTCCCTCGTACCGGGCCATGCCCGGCACCGGTAACCAGGCAGACTGAACATCCCCGGCGTTGTTTGTTACATCCAGGCTGTGATGGTAGCCGTCAGCCGGGATAGACACATAGCCGTCTGCTTCAATATATCCGGTGAAGCTGTCTGGAACGGCAGGAGCGGTTAGAACCTCTACCTTCACAGAGATGTCAGCGTCGTTTCTGTGATCGCGGATGACGATGAGACCACGTTTGCCGGCATGGGCTGCGGGCTCTTGGACCGTTACGAGAATCCGCTTCTCGGTTTGCAGTGTCCCGGATGTGTCAGAAAGGGTGATCCACTCTGCCCCCTTTTGAACCTCAAGGGTATACGGAATGCTGCCCGCTCCCTGGTTGCCCAGCTCAATCCACTTCTCCCGCCGCCCATAGACAGAGAAGCGTAGCGTCTCCTCCCCGTTCCAGAGGTCAGCCCGCAGGCCGCTTCCCGAAATCTGCAGCGCCGGCTTCCGCACCGGATACAGCGCAGTCGGCGGAGGCGGGAAGCTCTCCGGAGTCAGCATGCCCTCCCATTTGCCGCCGCTCAGCTTGCGGTCATAGAAATGCAGCATCCGCCGCTTATTGTCCAGCATCTCTGCTGATAGCTCCGTGTACCGGTCAGCCGCCTGCATGTTGCCGCGCTCATAGGACAGCACGCTGCGGTCGGCGTAATAAAACTCATGGTTGGTATAGTAGGAGGCGTGAATTTTCATCAGGAACAGCTGGAAGAATGCAGCGCGCTCCTCCTCTGGCAGACTGTCCAATATTGCATTGCCCCGTCTGTAAGGGTTCTCCAGCAGCAGCAGCCTGCGGCCGGCCTCATCCCCGTAAGCCGTCTGCGAGAACACGCCCGGCTGCATATGCTCGATCTTGCGCACATTGGTCGCCTGGGCAAAGGCCGTATACAGCTGTGCTGCCTCAGCTCCGTGTCCGCCTGAGAAATTGGAGTTAATCCAGTGCTCTGTGAAGGCCTGCGGGTCCTTCGTTATACCTTCCGCTTTGCCGGCTTCCCAGCCGTAACGTACAAAATACTCCAGATCCTGCTCCACTGGCTTAAGGCCGCCGACATTCAGCACCCACACCTTGCAGATACCTGACTCCCAGGATTTCCGCAGCTCATTGCCTGTCTGGGCCAGCGGAATGGAATTGATGAACAGATAGCTCATCCCTGTGCCCGGAGCGGCCCAGTAAGAGCCGTGGAAGTACAGGCCGTTCCCCCCGCTGCGGCTGCGTTCGGCTGCTGAAGGATAACGCCGCATATGGCCGAAATTATCGTTCGCCCAGATCAGAGTCAGATCTTCCGGCAGCTCCAGCCCCAGATCATACAGTGAAAGTACTTCTTTATAGGGTACGAAGGTCTGCAGCGCTGCCAGCCCTTTTTCCTCACCAAGCACGTCTATAAGCAGCTGCCGCTGATCCCGGACCACCTGTCCGAGCAGCTTGACCTTGGCCTCTTTCTTCTGCTCCTTACTCAGGGAATCATCCTCATCAATTGCGCGGGTATGGAAGCCGGAATCATGAATGCCCCGCATCCCCATGGTGAAGCACACCTCATAATTCCGGTTCTGCTCGATGCTTTCCCGCCAGTATTCCAGCAGAATCTCCCGGTTGCGTCCTTCGATTGAATAATCATATTCGGCATCCGTATAGCCCTTGCTTTCAATCCACGGGGTCCACTCATTCTGGTTGCTGCGCAGCAGCATATCACAATGAGAAGTGCCGACAACAATACCCATCCGCTCCGCCAGCGCACCGTTCCCCAGATTGCCGTTGAAATAATTGACATGCATCGCCGGCCAGATATAGTTCGCCTTCAGGCGGAGCAGCAATTCAAAGATATGGCTATAGGCCACCGGCCCGATTGTGCCGTCCGGCGTGTGCAGTCTGGCCCAGTCGTCCAGCTCCTCCTCATCGTTCAGGAAAATGCCCCGGTACTGCACAGATGGCCAGTCAGCCTTGCTGATATCTGCCGGTACACTAAACGAGTCTTTGGTCTTAACCGGGATATCTCCCCAGTAATGCCAAGGAGATACGCCTATCGCTTCGCACAGGTCATAGATGCCGAAGATCGTGCCCCGGCGGTCCGTACCAACGATGTAGAAGACGCCATCCACAGCCTGCTGGAGAAAAGCTTCCCAGCGCCACGCTCCAGCTTCATCTTTTAACTGCTCTAAGGGCAGCTCTTTGTTCTGCAGAATTGCAGGAAGCTGCCTGTCCTGCTCCAGCGTGGCGATAATGATGGCGCATTCATGAATTTCAGCTGAAAGGACAGCTTTACAGCCGAAGACCTGCCCGATGTCCGTAATCAGATTGGCTGCGGCGATCTGTACGGCACTATTTTCCTGATCACACACATAGATATGTACTGGCTTCCTGCTTGTGAACAGCTCCAGACATTTGTCTGCTGCATGGACTGTATTCAAAGTATATTAGCCTCCTAAATTGCTGGCGGCACGATGGCTGCCTGCTTTCTGCGGGTTAACTATACCTCAACATACAACAACAATCTTTTATTATGTTGCTTTTATCGCCGTTTGTTGTACTATATTGCTATTAAAGACAGGGGTTGAAGCCATGGGCGCTGATCTGTTTGTGCCGCATCCTTTATTTTACATTGAATATATGAAGCATGACGCCGGGCACCGGATGCCTAATGTTCATTACCATAACTGCTATGAGCTGTACATTCTGGAAGAAGGCCATCACAATATGCTGATCCATGACTCGGTGCTGACGCTGGCGGTGCATGATACGGCGCTGTTCAAGCCCAACCTGTTCCACCAGAGCTACCGGAATAACAGCTGCGCCAGAACCTGTATCTACTTCACAGACCGGTTTCTGAAGATGTATTTTACGGAAAAAGCCATCACCTCTCTGCTGGGCTGCTTCGACAGAGGCGTTATATCGATTGACAGGGAGCTGTTCCCCCGGGTCAAAAAGCTGCTGCTCCTGCTGGAGAAAGAGGAGGTTGCAGATAGCGGCAATCGTATCTTCATCTATCTGGCCGAGATTCTGGATATTCTGAACCAGAGCAAAAGCGCGCCTAGAACCGCCCAGACCACGGCTTCGCCCGATCAGATCGACCTGATCCTCTCCTACATCAACCAGAACTACGCTGCCATCCGCAAAATCGAAGAGATTGCCGGGCAGTTCTACATCTCCAAATACTATCTGTGCCATATCTTCAAGGAAGCGACCGGGCTTACCCTCGTTCACTATATTAATAACATTAGAATCCAGCACGCCTGCAACATGCTTGTAAATACTGACCGCTCTATTCTGGAAATCGGGCTGGCCTGCGGCTTTAATTCATCCATGTATTTCTGCAAAATCTTCAAACAGGCGCTGAACGTAACGCCGAGTGAATTCCGGAGGACTGCGTTGTAACTTCCGGTATGGCACACTAGAGCAGCCGGACTCGCGTACAACGGCCAGCGTTTCGCTCTGCTCGACGAATAATGTGATCCCGTCCATCAGAAGTAGACATACCCTTTTGGAAGCAGGCATGATATGGTAGCTTATGAAGCATACAGACAGAAACATCTATCCTAAAGACATTACATAGCAGGAGGTTTTTTTATGCTACAGCAACAGCCGGTAGGGCAGGGCTGGCTGGCCGTGGATCGTAATCTGAACAGTGAGAGAGAAAGCTGAGGCGATTCATTGTGAAAAATAAAGTGGTTATGGCCATCATGATCCTATCTCTAATTACGTCGTTAATTACCTTTGCGCAGTCTCACCTGCGGACAGCCACGGGTCAGGGTTCAGCTGACCAGCAGATCCGCAGCCGGATTTTTGACCTGTCTGACCAGCAGATGAAGGAAGCAATTGCTGCTGGAAATGGGGATTTGCCGTCAGTTACAGCCTTTCGTTCCGGGCAGAGCCTCCCTGTTCTCGAAAATTCCACGCCCCTTCCGCAGCCGGCAGTCAACGTCAATACGCCGTATTACTATATTGCAATGATGTCTTACAATGCTTTCAGCCACGGCACCATGTATTCTCTCAGCGATGCGAAGAAGATAAATACACAATTGTCCGGCTTGGGGCAGCTGGGATTCAGCGTCAAAGCTGCCGGGGATACCATTCTTTTCACTGATCATATCAGCATTAAGCTTAAGCAGGGAGCAGCAATAATGGAGCCGGACAGCATAACCGGAAAAGACGGCACAGCTGATCAGGACGGGACGGGCAGCGGGCGCTATTCCAAAATCCTGATCCCCTATTTCAATACAAGCAGAATCGACTTCAGCCAGCCCGCCGAGCTGATCTATCTGGATGAAGAACAGAATCAGTCCGTCATTTATGAGGTGGATTTTGCCAAAATAAAATAAAAAAACTGCCGGGAGTTCCCGGCAGTCTGGGCGTACGGGACAGCAAATGTTCCGTACGTTTTTTTCTAATAACGCGTTACGCCGTCCTTCGTCACCAGCGCGAACACCAGCGGCTGCAGCGGAACCGGCTCGGCGGAGATGCGGTAAGCTTCCAGCACTTTGGCTTCCGCTTCCTGCACCTTGCTCTCGCTGGCGTCGTTCACATGCAGCACGGCAAGGGTATCGCCAGCGGCAACTGCATCGCCGACCTTCAGGGACAGCTGGATGCCGACAGCCAGGTCGATCAGCGATTCCTTAGTCTCGCGGCCTGCGCCGAGCAGCATGGCGGCTACGCCGATCTCCTCAGCCTGGATGCTCTCCACATAACCTGCAGCTGCAGCCTTCACTTCGATGAAGCGGCTGGCTGACGGCAGCGTGTCCGGCGCCTCAACCTGCGTAACATCCCCGCCCTGTGCGGATACCATCTGCTTGAACTTCTCAAGGGCGCTGCCGTCCTCAATGTGCGACAGCAGAATGGAGCGCGCTTCCGCCTCATCCTTCGCCTTGCCGCCCAGCACCAGCATCTGGCTGCCCAGAATGAGGCAGACCTCCTGCAGGTCCTTCGGCCCCTGTCCCTTCAGCGTTTCGATGCCTTCCTTGATCTCCAGCGCGTTGCCGATGCCGAAGCCCAGCGGCTGATCCATATCGCTGATCACGGCCACTGTGTTACGGCCCAGATGCGTGCCGATATCAACCATGGCCTGTGCCAATTCGATCGAATCGTCGAGCGTCTTCATGAACGCACCGCTGCCGGTTTTGACGTCCAGCACGATGGCGTCGGCGCCGGCGGCGATTTTTTTGCTCATGACGGAGCTGGCAATCAGCGGAATGGATTCCACCGTTGCTGTTACATCACGCAGCGCATACAGCTTCTTGTCCGCAGGCGTAATATTGCCCGACTGGCCGATAACGGCCGCGCCAATTTCCCCGACCTGGGCAAAAAACGGCTCACGGCCCATCTCCACCGAGAAGCCGGAGATCGACTCCAGCTTGTCGAGTGTGCCGCCGGTATGGCCCAGCCCGCGTCCGGACATTTTGGCGACCGGCACGCCGGCAGAAGCCACCAACGGGGCAAGCACCACGGTCGTCTTGTCGCCTACGCCGCCGGTGGAATGCTTGTCCACCTTGATGCCGGCGATCGGGCTAAGGTCCACCTGATCCCCGGACATTGCCATCTCCAGCGTCAGATCGCCGGTTTCCCGCGCGTTCATTCCCCGGAAGTAGACTGCCATGGCCCAGGCAGAGATCTGGTAATCAGGGATTTCACCTTTGCTGTAGCCCTGTACCAGGAATGCAATTTCTTCACGGCTCAGCTCACCGCCGTCTCTTTTCTTCTGAATCAGATCAACTGCACGCATTAGTTTTGCACCTCACGGATAATGGCTCTTACGAGCCCGATAGATTTAGTTTACAGCTAAAACAGAACACGCCGGTAACGGCTCAGCCTACATCTTAGGGATAAAGGCCAGCACCAGCTTCAAAAAGCGCTCGCGCACACGCTCTGCAGTCTCCATAACCTCGGCATGGTTCAGCGGCTGGTCCAGGATGCCGGCAGCCATGTTGGTAATACAGGAGATGCCAAGTACCTCAAGGCCTGCATGACGGGCTACAATAGTCTCCGAAACGGTAGACATTCCTACGGCATCTGCACCCAGGCGGCGCAGCATCACGATCTCGGCAGGCGTTTCATAGTTCGGCCCGAGCAGACCGGCATAGACGCCTTCCTTGAACTCAAAATTCTGTGCTGCCGCAGCTTCCTTAGCTACTGCGATCAGACGCTTGCTGTAAGCATCCGACATATCCGGGAAACGTACGCCGAGTGCATTATCGTTCGGTCCGATCAGCGGATTGCGGCCGGTCAGGTTGAGATGATCGGTAATCAGCATCAGGTCGCCTGGTGTATAGTCTGTATTCACGCCGCCCGCAGCATTGGTTACGAGCAGACTGGTTACACCAAGCTCCTTCATAACCCGAACCGGGAACGCCGTTGTCTCAGGGCCATAGCCTTCATACATGTGGAAGCGGCCTTTCATCATGACTACACGGCGTCCTTCGATCAGGCCAATCAGCAGCTCGCCTTCGTGGCCTTCAACGGTCGATACCGGAAAATGCGGAATTTCATTATATGGAATGACTACTTCATCTGTAATCAGATCTGCCAGCACACCCAGTCCGGAACCGAGGATCAGGCCGATTTCCGGCGCTACGGTGCATTGATCTTTGATATAGGCTACTGCCTCTTGAATATGGTTTTGAGTTACTGCCATGGTTGGTTGCCTCCTTGAGGGTATAAGGTTCGTTATTTAAGTTCTGCCAAAAAGCTTGTCCCGTACTGCGGCGCCTTTGCCCCGAAATTGTCGGCAATTGTGGCGGCTACATCAGAGAAGGTCTGGCGGATGCCCAGGTTACCAGGGGTCTTGAATCTCGGGCTGTACACCAGCAGCGGCACATATTCACGTGTATGGTCCGTTCCTCTGTGGATCGGGTCATTGCCGTGGTCGGCGGAAATAATCAGCAGATCGTCTTCGCCCAGTGTGGACAGCAGCTCCGGAATCGCCTCGTCGAACACTTCCAGCGCACGTCCGTACCCTTCCGGATCACGGCGGTGCCCGTACAGGGAATCAAAGTCTACCAGATTAGTGAACAGGAAGCCGTCAAACGGTTTACGCAGCTCATCAATCGTGATCTGGATGCCATGCTCATTGCTCTTGGTAGGATACGAGGCAGTAACCCCTTCCCCGGTGAAAATATCGTTGATTTTGCCGACGGCAATCACATCCTTGCCGATATCCTGCAGCGCGTTCATCACGGTCGGTTCAGGCGGCTTAACGGCATAGTCATGACGGTTAGGCGTACGCTTGAAATCTCCCGGCTGGCCGACATAAGGGCGGGCAATGACGCGTCCTACTGAGAATTCGGGAGCCATAGTCAGCTCGCGGGCGATTTTGCAGGCGCTGTACAGCTCTTCAAGCGGAATGATATCCTCATGGGCAGCGAGCTGGAATACACTGTCCGCGGACGTGTACACGATCCAGGCACCGGTCTTCATCTGTTCTTCGCCGTATTCCACCAGAATTTCAGTACCGGAAGCCGGTTTGTTTCCGATTACCTTGCGGCCCGTGGCTGCTTCGAATTTCTCAATCAGCTCTGCCGGGAAACCATCCGGGTACACGTTAAAAGGAACCTCGATCTTCAGCCCCATCAGCTCCCAGTGTCCGGTCATCGTATCCTTGCCTACGGATACCTCCTGCATTTTGCCGTAGTATCCGGTCGGTTCAGCTACCGGTTCAAGCGGCGGCAGGGCAGCAATGTTGGCCAGACCCAGTTTTTGCAGGTTCGGCAGCTTCAGGCCGGGTACCCGCTCCAGAATATGACCCAGCGTGTGGGAACCCTTGTCCCCAAAACCTTCGGCATCCGGCGCTTCACCGATACCTACACTATCAAGCACTATAAATCCGATCCGTTTAAATGATGACATTATATCATTCACTCCTTCGCAGTATTCATAACCTTATTCATAACCTGGGAAAAGAACCATCCGGAGAATCCCGTGTCCGGCCATTCTTTC
The DNA here is from genome assembly GCF_029893965.1 of Paenibacillus sp. PastM-3. Classification (GTDB taxonomy): domain Bacteria; phylum Bacillota; class Bacilli; order Paenibacillales; family Paenibacillaceae; genus Paenibacillus_AQ. Next base: position 276,414 of record NZ_JARXXP010000003.1, on the reverse strand, counting down.
AGTATGATTCCATCATAACGATCTTACTCATAAAAAGCATCTTTTAAGCCCGGGGATGATGGCTCTCGTAGACTTCCTTCATGTTCTTACGGGCAATGCCGCTGTATACCTGTGTAGTCGAGATATCGGCATGACCCAGCATCTGCTGAACCGACCGGAGATCCGCACCGCCCTCCAGCAGATGCGCAGCGAACGAATGCCTCAGGGTATGCGGGGTAATATCCTGCTCAATATCGGCTTCCCGCGCATATTTCTTGATGATTTTCCAGAAGCCCTGCCGGGTCAGCCGTCCGCCCAGACTGTTCAGGAACAGCGCGGGCTCCTCCCTGCTGCTGCGCAGCAGCTTGTCCCGCATCCCGTCCGTATACCGCGCAACACTGTCTGCGGCAATCGTTCCGATCGGGATAATCCGTTCCTTGCCTGACGCTGAGCTGCAGCGGGCATATTTCAGCCCTGTCTGCACATCCCCGACATCCAGCGAGATTAGCTCGGAGACCCGGATACCGGTAGCATACAGCAGCTCCAGCATTGCCTTATCGCGTATCCCCTGCGGGCCTGTTTCATCGGGAGCGGCCAGCAGCCGTTCCACTTCCCCGATGCTAAGGATCATCGGCGGTTTCTTACTGGGCTTTATTTTGTCCATCTCCAGTGTCGGGTCCTGGCTGATCTGCCGGTTTTTCAGCAAATAATGAAAAAAAGCACGCAACGATACCGTGCTCCGGTTAACAGTAGCCGCCGCTCTTCCGGCTCCGCGGAGCTCGGCAAGATACTGGAGAAGATGCGTTCTTCTTATTTCGTCCGGCGAAGATATTCCCCGCCCGGCTGCAAACTCCAAAAATTGCGAAATATCCCGCCCGTAAGATTCAAGCGTGCTTGAGGACAAGCCCTTATCTTCGGTGAGATACTGTATAAAAGGCTGCAAATGCGACTTCATTCGTTCACGCTCCCGTCTGCTCAGGCTGCTTATCGCGGCTATGCAGCATTTAGGCATATGATTTTCAAATTTAATCTACAACGATTCATTCGACAGACTTCTAACTTTTTCCTGCTTGTGTCCCGGGTCTCACTCCCCGTACCAGTAATACAGCCGCAGGCGTTCACCTGCATTAAGTTCGTCACCGGTATGCGGTGCATCCTGAAACGCCCGGACGGCCGAGCCTTCGGGAATGTCATAATGGTCAACCGGACTGATCCAGCCGCTGATCCAGTTCAGAGCATAATAGAGCAGGCAGCTAAAAGCAACCAGCAGGGTCATAAAATACAGCCGGCGCACTGTTTTGGGTATAGACACAATCATAAGATTACCTCCCGAAGGTTTCATCGAGTACAGGTGTGTGCCAATGGAGCATCCGCCTGAAATCGACTCGTCCTACACTTTATGCGCCAGTCTTACGGGTTATGTACTGCCAGATTTGAAAAAGCCCCCTCCGGCTGATACCGGAGAGAGCTTGTGCGGTAATTCCTCATCTATAAGCTTTATTCGGGAGCGCTGCCGTCCGCTGCATTTTTGTCCTTACAACGGTGGCAAATCCCGTGAAAATCAAGTCTATGATCAAGCACCGTAAAATTAAATTCGTTCTCAAGCCGCTCTTCCAGCGGTCCCAGCCAGTCCTCCCGGATCTCGTCCATGGAGCCGCACTGTACACAGATCAGATGATGATGATGGTGCTTGGCCGTATCTGTCCGCAGATCATAGCGGGCAACGCCGTCACCGAAATTGATTTTCTCCACGACATGAAGCTCGCTGAGCAATTCCAGGGTACGATATACGGTGGCAAGACCGATCTCGGGAGCCTTTTCTTTTACAAGCATAAACACATCTTCCGCGCTCAAATGATCCTCTTCGTTCTCCAGCAGCACTCTTAAGGTTGCTTCCCGTTGGGGCGTAAGCTTATATCCTTGGGATTGTAGCTGTTGTTTAATCTTGTCTATCCGGGCTTCCACCTGTCTCCCTCCCCCTTGGAAAATTACCGCACCGGGCACAAAACCACTTCTATATTATAGGGGGTGTTCCTTTGAGAAGTCAAACGCTTTTAGAATCATTTTAAATTACGGATATTCACAAAAAAAGGACCCCACCAGCGTCCGGCGGGGTCAAGTTCTATTATAAGGGGGTCATGGGATTACTATAAGCTCTGAAGCTTAAAACAGGATGAAAGAGAGATAAAGGTTTGATGAAACGGGGCGTTATCATACTCAAATATCAGACTAACATCGGCGTAACCCAGCGCATCATGGCCGGCGTCACCCAGGCTTCAAACCCGGAAACACCGAGAACGAGCACAGCCATCCCTAGTGATAGCAGCGTATACATGGCAAACGGCCGGGTTACCGGTGTACGCCTGCCGCCAAGCACGCGGCTGCGGATCATCAGCAGGGAGAAGGCAATGGCAGCAGCACTGCTGACCAGCAGCACCGGAATCAGCACCAGATTATGCGGTGCGACGGAGACCAGTGCGAACAGCAGCCCGTGCCAGGAGTATTCACTGACCATGCAGCCGACGGTAAAGCCGATCAGCACGCCTTTGAGAAAATCAAGAATGAGAATTCCCGGCAGCCCGATCACCGATAAGCCCAGTATCCAGATCAGTCCCACCCATTTCAGGTTCAGCGCGGCTATGCTCCAGTAAGAATCCGGGGCAGCCGGCAGCCCCTGCTGATCCACGGTCACAAAGAAATTACCGAGATAATCCCCCAGCTCCTGCTGCTGATCGAGTGTCAGGCTGCTGACAATCAGCGCCCCGAACACAACCCCGACCAGAAATAATACCGCAACAAAAATATAAAGAGGCGTCTGTTCCTTGATCATCAGCCGCAAACTGCGCATAGGGACGTTCTCCTTTCAGGTCACATGTTACACCATATGAGGAAACGTCCCGCTCTATGACTTGTCCTGCGGACAAGAGATGATTAGCTTTGCGATCTGTCCACCTTGCCGTAGGTTCCGCCTCCGCCTGAAGTCAGCGCCAGCCGGCCGCTGCGGGCCAGAACGATATGCGCTGCCAGCTCGGGGCCGGCTACTGCGGCCAGCTCAGCTTCGCCGGCACGGTGCAGAATATTCATCTCCGTGCCGAAAGCGGCCAGCAGCGTGTTCATCTTCGCCTTGCCCAGCCCTGGGATGAATTCCAGCGGAACCTGGTAATGGTAAGGCGGACGATGTGCGGGAACAAGCGGCTGCTCCCGGTCGGCGATGTGCAGGATGCGGTCGAATACGCCCTGTACAAGCTTGGTGCTTCCGCAATAAGGACAGCGCTCGGAGGTAGCTGCCGCTTCATCAATAATACTGCCGCAGCCGGAGCAATAGCTCCGGTGATATTTGCCGAGCCGCGGGTTAAGACCAAAATTGGCGCTCACTCTCCGCCCTTCCTGGCGTGCAAGCGCCAGCCGGAATTCGTTAAACGAAGGGGCGGCCAGTTCGAGCACATTGTATTCGCGGCCGATTTTGCCGAGAGAATGTGCATCGGAATTGGTCAGAAAGGAGTAACGGTCCAGCTCTGAAATATACCCGGCCATTTCCGAATCAGCGCTGAGGCCAAGCTCAACGGCGGCAATCCGCTCCAGATCAAACAGCTCGGCCATCCGCTCCGCGGAACAGCCGTACAGCCCCTTATGCGGCGTAAAAATATGAGCCGGAATCAGCAGGCCGCCCCGCCCGTAAATTTCCTCCTGCAGCACGAGTGAAGGAGCATACAGCCGCTGCGAGCTGAGGTTGACATTGCGCATATGCCGGCTCATCCACGCGCTGAAATCCTCCATTGCCGCAAGGTCCGGCATGAAAGCCAGTACATGGCACTCCTTGCGGCCCGGTTCCCGGATCTCTATTTCAGTGCCGAGCAGAATCGTCGTTCCCCGGTAGGCAACCCCGCCGCCTGCCGCTTCAGTCATCTCACCGGACATCAGCAGATCGCGGATATCCTGCATGACACCTGGCGAATGGCTGTCAATGATGCCAATGAGCTCTATTCCTTTGCGTTCAGCCGCTTCTTTGGCGATATTGGCAAAGGTGAGGTCACGGCTGCCGCTGATTTTGACAGCTGCTCCCGCAGAGGTCCTGCCGATATGTACATGCAGGTCACAGTAGAAGCTGTGCAGCCCCCGCTCTAGTGCCATTGGCCTGTCAGGGTGTAGAGGTGCCAGGCGTAGACGGCCATCATCGTTTTGGCATCGGCAATCCGTCCGTCCGCAATGTACTGGTATGCTTCCTCTAGCGTCAGCTCGGACACCTCAAGAAACTCATCCTCATCCAGTGCCATTTCACCCGGCTGGGCGTTCTCGGTCACATACAGATGAATAATTTCATCCGCAAAGCCCGGCGAGGTATAAAAAGACTTCAGCAGCTTCAGCTCTCCGCTGTGAAAGCCTGTCTCCTCCTGCAGCTCACGGCCTGCCGCTTCCAGCGGATTCTCGCCCTTATCCAGCTTGCCGGCGGGAATCTCCACCTCTGTGCGGTGCATCGGCTGGCGGTACTGCTCCACAACCAGCATTTTATTGTTATTCAGCGCAAGCACTGCCACGGCTCCGGGATGCTTCACAACCTCACGCGTAGCACTGTTGCCGTCCGGCAGCTTTACCGTATCCACCTGCAGGGTGATGATTTTACCTTCAAAAATCGGCTGCGTGGACAAAGTCTCTTCGTCTAGTGCAGGGTTGCTGTGCAATACATTTTTTTTCATAGATTCATGGTCTCCTTTGGCTGGATTCTGCATAGGGTGTATTATAGCAAACTTAAGGGGAAAGAAGGAATGCAAGCATGAATGACATCCTTATCCGTACCAGCAGATCAGGCGTTACAGTCGCAGGCAAGCCTGAGCAGATTAAAGCAGTTATAGCAGGATGGATCGAACGGTACGGACGCGATATGCCTTTGTCCTACGTCCTTTTGCTGCAGGCAGAGACACGGGTTAATCCGCCCAAAGCCGGCTGATTGCCGCCCTCCTTCGCCCACCGGTAACAATAAGGAGCTGATCCCGGCTTTACCGGAAACAGCTCCTTATTTCATTCTGCGCAGAGGGTGGCAGCGGACAGGCTTATGCCTTTACACTTTCCTTCACAATAGCCACCACAAGCTCTGCCGCTTTAACAATATCATCGGCTTTGATCCGTTCCTTGGTGGTATGAATATGCTCGTAGCCGATCGCCAGGTTCACCGTAGGCACCTTCAGGCCATTGAATACATTGGCGTCACTGCCGCCCCCCGACGGAAACAGACGGGTTGTCAGGCCCAGTGAAGAGATAGCCCGGCCGGCCAGCTGTACGACAGGATCATTTTCATTAAAGCTGAACGCAGGATAGATGATTTCGCTGCGGAATTCACATTCCGCACCGTATTCACGGACGGTCGTTTCGAGCGCTTCGCGCATCGATGCAATCTGCAGCTCCACCTTCTCCTGCACAATGCTGCGCGCCTCCGCATCCAGCTGCACATGGTCGCAGACGACATTCGTCGGACCGCCGCCGGCAAATTTGCCGATATTAGCTGTCGTTTCCTTGTCAATCCGGCCCAGCTTCATCGCAGAAATCGCTTTGCTGGCCACCTGGATCGCACTGATGCCGTCTTCAGGATTAACGCCGGCATGAGCGGATTTGCCGAAAATCTGCATTGTGATTCTGGCCTGTGTCGGTGCAGCTACCGCAATGGCTCCAACTTCACCGTTGGAATCCAGAGCGAAGCCCATTTCCGCATCCAGATGGCTTGCGTCCATTGCCCGTGCGCCAAGCAGCCCGGATTCTTCGCCTGCGGTAATAACGAACTGGATTTGGCCGTGCGGAATGTTCTGCTCCTGAATCACGCGGATCGCTTCGAACAGTGCAGCCAGCCCCGCTTTATCATCCGAGCCAAGAATCGTTGTGCCGTCGCTGGTGATCCAGCCGTCTTCGCCAAGCGAAGGCTTAATGCTTTTGCCGGGAACAACGGTATCCATATGGCAGGTGAACAGCAGCTTGGGTGCAGCAGAACCGCTGTCTGCCGCCCAGGTCACGAACAGATTGCCTGCTCCGTGTCCGGTGCGCTCCATGGAGTTGTCTTCGATGGCAGTCAGGCCGAGGGCGCTGAATTTTTCTTTTAAGACATCGGCAATCTGCCGCTCATTTCCGGTTTCGCTGTCCACCTGGACAAGCTCCATGAACTCCTGAATCAATCGGTCTCGTACTATCACTGGACTTCCCTCTCTTTCACAGATAAGTTACAATAGTGGTATATAGCCTGAACTTAGAAATGAATTACAGACAGCATTCTTAAGTTCACCTTCTGTAATGCTTATTATTTACACTTACACTAATCCTAAAGGAGTCACACATGAATCGTCAAAAATGGTTTCGCATTGTCATTTATATCATGCTGATCGCGATGGTCGCCTCAACTCTGCTGATGGTAGTTGAGCCTTTCCTGGCCGGTTAAGAACAGGCCCTATAAGCTTAATAACAGCGTCCGGCATTTGCCGGGCGCTGTTTGCTGTGTCACGGCAAATGTGCTGCCGCTGATTAATATATCTTCGTATCGGGCGTATAGCTTTCCAGATTATCTTTTACGCGCTGCAGGAACCGGCCGCAGATGACACCGTCAAGAATCCGGTGATCCAGCGACAGGCAGATGTTCGCCATCGAGCGGACCGCAATCATGTCGTTGATGACGACCGGCTTTTTGACAATGGATTCGAACGTCAGGATCGCCGCCTGCGGGTAGTTGATAATCGGATAAGACAGAATGGAACCGAAGGAGCCGGTATTATTGACTGTAAAGGTGCCGCCCTGCATATCATCCAGGCGCAGCTTGCCTTCACGGGTCTTCTGAGCCAGCTCGTCGATCTCGCGGGCGAGGCCGGCGATGTTCTTCTGGTCAGCCTTTTTGATCACCGGCGTCATCACGGAATCCTCGGTACCGACCGCCAGCGCGATGTTGATGTCGCGTTTGACGATGATTTTGTCCACGGCCCAGACGGAATTCATGATCGGGTAATCTTTAATCGCACTGACGACTGCTTTCATCATAAAGGCCAGATACGTCAGATTGATGCCTTCCTTGCGCTTGAACTCATCCTTGACCTTGTTGCGCAAAATAACCAGATTGGTTACGTCTACTTCGATCATCGTCCAGGCATGCGGAATTTCCGAGACGCTCTGGCGCATTCTTGTCGCAATCGTGTTGCGGATCGGTGTAACGTCGATCAGGTACTCCGAGCTGCTGCCAAGTCCCCCCTCGACCTCGATGGTCGGAATGCGCGGGGATTCACTCAGGTGAAGCCCCGAATTGCGCACCGGCTCCAGCTGCTCCTGCGCCTCCGCCTGGATCGCCTGCAGCGCAGGCTGCTGCTGCGCTTCAGGCACCGGCCGGCCGGCTTGCCCCGCGCCGGCTGCGCCCGGATGTGCAGGCACGGACTGAACGGCGGCTGCGCCGCCGTTCTCCAGATACGCCAGCACATCCTTGCGCGTGATGCGCCCGCCGAGCCCGGTACCCGGCACGGCGGCGAGGTCAATGCGGTGCTCCGCTGCCAGCGTCTGCACCGCAGGTGAGTAGCGGGAGCGCATAGGCGCGTCCGCTGCTGAGGGGGCCAGCGCTGCCGGCCGGACCGGCGCGGCTGGCGTGGTTGGCGCAGGCGCGGCTGCTGCCTGCGGGGCAGTGCCCGCTGCCGGTGCGGAGCTTCCGGCAGCACCAGCCACGGCGATGCGGGCGATGACCTCGCCGACGCTGATGACCTGGCCTTCCTCGGCCAGCAGCTCCACCAGTGTGCCTTCCACGGTGGAAGGCAGCTCGGCATTGACTTTATCCGTAATCAGATCGCAGATCGGCTCATATTCCTCTACGCGGTCGCCCGGCTGCTTCAGCCACTTGCCGATCGTAGCGGACACCAGCGATTCCGCCAGCTGCGGCATCACCACATCCGTCAGCTTAGTGTTGTCAGACATATTGTCACTCCTCAAAGTTTTGTAAGCCTAAGCTTCCTGGGATTACTTCGTACAAAACTCGCCTCGGAAGCATATGCTTAAAGTTTTGTAAGCATAACTTCCTGGGATTACTTCGTACAAAACTCGCCTCGGAAGCATATGCTTAAAGTTTTGTAAGCCTACGCTCCTTAAAATTGTCCGGCACTCGGTCCGGAAGCATGTGCCTAGGATATTAGATAAGTAAGGGATTCCCTGTATGAACAAGGTTCCGTCAAAAAACATAAGTATACCGGCACAGTAACGTACCTAGTTGGATTTTCACCACTTAAATCATTCTTAAACGTCCGCAAAACCAAATTAGTTGGAAAAACGCCACCTAAAAGCTCACATTACACCGTTAAAGCCACATACAGACGAATTTAGATGACGATTTTCCACCTAAATCCTCATAAAGGCCGAGTTAGTCAAAAATAAGTGGCGAAAATCCATCTAATCTGCAGACGGTGGGCGTTAGCGAAGGTGGCAGAGTATTCGCGGGTCGGCGTTTGGCCGGCTGGTGAAGCATTTCCGCAGAGTGCCCATTGGACAGCAGGTAACGCATTCCGCAGGTAGCCCATTAAGCAGCTGGTGACGTGTTTCCGCAGAGTGCCCATTGAGCAGCAGGTGAAGCATTTCCGCAGGTAGTCCATTAAGCAGCTGCTTGCGCATTCCCGCGGACATGAAAATGCGTTTGCGATGGCGCATGATACGTTCCCTTCACTTCACCATTCACCATTCACCCTTATCAACATCAACCCGCGCCCCTGCACCTAGTACTGTGCCAGCCGCAGCATCTCTGCCTTAACCTTATCCTTGCTCAGCATGAAGAACTTCTCCATCGGCGGGCTAATCGGCATCGCCGGCACATCAGGGCCGCACAGCCGGAAGATCGGTGCGTCCAGCTCAAACAGGCAGTGCTCGGCGATGATCGCCGCCACTTCCCCGCCGATGCCGCCGGTTTTGTTGTCCTCGTGGACGATCAGCACCTTGCCCGTCTGACGGGCTGCAGCGATAATCGCGTCACGGTCGAGCGGCTGCAGCGTGCGCAGATCCAGAATATGCGCGGTAATGCCTTCCTCGCGCTCCAGCTCCTCCGCTGCCTGCATCGCAAAATGCAGTGGCAGGCTGTACCCGATCACCGTAATATCGCTGCCCTCGCGCAGCAGGTTTGCTTCGCCGATCGGTACAATATAATCGCCTTCCGGCACGTCTTCCTTGATGAGCTTGTAGCACTTTTTGTTCTCGAAGAACAGCACCGGATCAGGGTCGCGTACCGCTGCCTTCAGCAGGCCTTTGGCATCGGCTGCCGAATACGGTGCTACGATCTTCAGCCCCGGCGTACCGAAAAAGATCGACTCCGGACACTGGGAATGATACAGTCCGCCGAAGATCCCGCCGCCGATCGGCGCGCGGATAACAACCGGACAGCTCCAGTCGTTGTTGGAGCGGTAACGGATTTTGGCCGCCTCGCTGATAATCTGGTTGGTCGCCGGCAGCATGAAATCGGAGTACTGCATTTCGGCAATCGGCTTCATGCCGTACATCGCCGCACCAATAGCTACACCGGCAATCGCCGATTCAGCAAGCGGCGTATCCATCACGCGTTCTTCCCCGAACTGCTCCTGCAGCCCTTTGGTGGTGGTGAACACGCCTCCCTTAACGCCGACGTCCTCGCCGAGCACAAAGACTGACTCATCGCGCTCCATTTCTTCCTTCATCGCCAGCCGGATCGCATCGATATATTCCATCATCGCCATGATTTATGCTCCTCCCTTGAGGCCGGATTCGTCGTACACATGCAGCAGCGTATCTTCTGGTTTCGGGAACGGCGCATTTTCGGCATATGCAATAGCCTCTTTTAATTCCAGATTATATTCAGCAACGAGATCACGCTCCTGCTCGTCGCTCCACAGCCCCTGTTCGATCAGATAGGTCCGGAATGCGGCGATGCCGTCCTTTTTCCAGTTCTCATCAACCTCTTCCTTCGTCCGGTAAGCCAGATCGTTGTCTGAGGTGGAGTGCGGCGACAGACGGTACATCATCGCTTCAATCAGTGTCGGCCCTTCGCCGGCCAGTGCGCGCTCGCGTGCTTCCTTCACTACCCGGTAGACCTCAAGCGGATCATTGCCGTCCACACGCACACCCGGGAAGCCGTAGCCCAGCGCACGGTCGCTGACCTTGCCGCCCAGCTGCTTGTGAACCGGAACAGAAATCGCATACTGGTTATTCTGGCAAAAAATAATGACCGGCAGCTTATTCACACCCGCGAAATTGCAGGCCTCATGAAAATCCCCCTGATTGCTGGAGCCCTCGCCAAAGGTCACAAAAGAAACAAACTTCTTTTTCTGCATTTTTGCAGCCAGCGCAAAGCCAACTGCATGCGGTACCTGGGTTGTCACAGGACTTGAGCCCGTTACAATACGCAGACGCTTGCTTCCGAAATGGCCCGGCATCTGCCGGCCTCCGCTGTTAGGGTCCTCAGCCTTGGCGAATACGGACAGCATCAGCTCACGGGTAGTCATCCCTACCGACAGCACAAAGGCATAATCCCGGTAGTACGGTAAAAAATAATCATTTTGCCGGTCCAGCGCAAACGCCGCAGCAACCTGCGCGGCTTCCTGGCCGATTCCCGAGACGTGGAAGTTGATCTTTCCGGCCCGCTGCAGCAGCAGGCTGCGCTCATCGTATTTCCGTCCAAGCTGCATATATCTGTACATATCAATGACCTGGCCGTCTGTCAGTCCAAGCTGTTTATGTCGGCTAATCATGTTTGCAGTAGTACCTTGAGATTCCATACAGAGGTACCTCCTAAAAATTTTGTTGGCATGCGGTCATAGCCCACCTTTAACCTGATCTTATAACCAGGTACTAAGACTAGACTAAATACATTATAAGCCCTTTCCCTGCAAAAAGAAAAGAGAGGAAAAGCCGGAAAAAAGCTTTTTTGCGCTCGTCTCGCTGCGCTCACTCTCTCCGGCATTCCTTTTATTCCCCATAGCTTATTTTTAGAATCCGATTGCTCTGCCGTCAACGGCCAGCATGGCTTCCCCGATAACCTCGGACAGGGTCGGATGGGCATGGATCGCTTCGCTGACTTCCCAAGGTGTCGCATCCAGCAGCTGCGCCAGCGCAGCTTCACCGATCAGATCGGTCACATGCGGACCGATCATTTGTACGCCGAGAATATCGCCGCTGCTGCGGTCCGCAACTACCTTAACGAATCCGTCCTTCATCCCGTGGACGATCGCCTTGCCGATGGCTGAGAACGGGAACTTTCCGGTGACAACATCATGTCCCAGGTTCTGCGCTTCCTTCTCGGTATAGCCCACACTGGCTACTTCAGGCCGTGTGTAGACACATCGCGGGACAAGATGGGCATGGTACGGATGAAGCGGCTCCCCTGCCAGATGATTGACGGCACGTATCCCTTCATGGGAAGCCGCATGGGCCAGCTGCAGTCCGCCGATTACATCACCGATCGCATAGATATGCGGCTCACCGGTCTGCATGTTGGCGTTGACCTCGATCACGCCTTTATCAAAGCGGATATCCGTATTTTCCAGTCCGATATTCTCAGTGTTGGCTACCCTGCCGACTGAGACCAGCAGTTTGCCGGCAGACAGCGTCTGGCTCTGCTCCCCTTTGCGGGCTTCAATGCTGATCCCGTCCTCTGTAATGGTGCTGGTTTCCGGATCAACCGTCGTTCCGGTCAGCACCTTGACTCCGCGTTTTTTGAGCAATCTTGTCAGCTCACGGGCAATCTCGCCATCCTCCTGCGGCAGAAGCTGGTCTGCGGCTTCCACGACCGTAACCTGGACGCCAAAATCCGCCAGCATCGACGCCCATTCCACGCCGATCACGCCGCCGCCTACAATAATCATTGAGGCAGGCAGCTCCTCCAGCGTCAGCGCTTCTTCGCTGCTCAGAATGACCTTGCCGTCCGGCTTGAGGCCCGGCAGCACACGCGGACGTGAGCCGGTGGCCACGATCAGATTGGTAGAGACAACTGTCTCCATCTCCCCGTCCTCCAGCTCAACAGCCACCGCACCACTGCGCGGCGAGAAAATCGACGGGCCAATAATGCGCCCCTTGCCTTTTACCACCTGAATTTTATTTTTGCGCATCAGATACTGTACACCCTGGTGCAGTTGCTCCACTACAGCTTCTTTACGGGCCTGCACCTTCGGGAACACCAGCTTCACGCCTGACGTTTCAATGCCGTAGCTTTCGCTCTCCTGTATTTCAGCGTATACCTCCGCACTGCGCAGCAGCGACTTGCTCGGGATGCAGCCGCGGTGCAGGCAGGTTCCGCCCAGTTTGTCCATTTCGATGACGACGACAGACTTGCCGAGCTGGGCAGCGCGGATCGCCGCCACATATCCTCCGGTTCCTCCGCCCAGAATAGCAACGTCACAGGAAATTGTCATTGTATGTATTCCTCCAGTCAATACTCAAAAGTTCTGCATAACTCCCTACATTGTACTCCCTTTTCGGCGCAATACAAAACTTACAAACGTCATATAGGCATGGACTTTTGCCATTTGAAGCGTTATCATATGGTTGAATTCAAAAGGCTGCAAGGAGAGTGTTGCCAATATGAAACTGATCATTTCACGCTTCATTGCCATTATCATTCTCGTCATTCCGGGGCTCCTGGCGATGAAGGGCTTCCTGATGATGAAGGACGATATTTTCAATTATCTCTCCATGCACGGCGACGACAGTGTAACTCCTGTGTTTGCCTGGCTGCATTTTGGCGGCGGGCTGCTGCTATTCGCGGCGGGCATGAGCTTCCTTGGCGGCTGGATTCTGACACGTGACCGCAAGAAGAACTATGTCGGCCCCCGGTTCAGGGAGAAGCAGAAAACTGAGCAGCCGGCGGCTAAGAGCAACTTGTAGACTAGTATATTTACTAATCTTACTCATTAAGGGCATTTTTGCCCTTCATTCCAGCACTTTGCCTCAATCCGCAAACTCACCACATCGCGTCCGCTCTCCCCACTCTTCAAACCCATATCTCACGACTAGCAGCGGCAGATGCCCCATCAACATGCAAAAAAAACAGCAAGCCGCTCTACCGCACACTTAGTCCAGGTAAAAGCGACTTGCTGTTTTTTATCCACGAAAAAACCTAAGCCCCGCCCGGCGCCGCCTTGCGCGCACCGTGCACAAGCTCGCTGTACAGCCCGCCCTGGCGCAACAGCTCGTCATGTGAGCCCTGCTGGAGCAGACGTCCGTTCTGCAGCACCAGAATGCGGTCGGCGGCGCGGATGGTGCCGAGCCGGTGGGCGATGACGAAGCTCGTCCGGCCCTTCATCAGCGTCTGCAGCCCCTCCTGGATTTTGATTTCAGTTACGGTATCAATGCTGCTGGTCGCTTCATCCAGCACCAGCATCGCCGGATCGGCCAGAATGGCCCGCGCGATGGCCAGCAGCTGCTTCTGCCCCTGGCTGATGCCGCTGCCGTCTACAGACAGCATCCGGTCATAGCCTCCGCGCATCCGCATAATGAAGGAGTGAGCGTTCGCCAGCTTCGCTGCCTCCTCAACCTCAGCGTCGGTGGCATCCAGCCGGCCGTAACGGATATTATCGCGGATGGTTCCCTTGAACAGGAAGGTATCCTGCAGTACAAAAGCCATCTGACTCCGCAGGCTCTCCCGGCGGATCGACGACAAATCCCTGCCGTCCAGCGTGATGTTGCCACTGCTTGGATCATAGAAACGGGAGAGTAGTCCGATCAGCGTTGTTTTCCCGGCTCCTGTCGGCCCGACCAGGGCAATCATTTCACCAGGCTTCGCCTCAAAGCTGATATTGTGCAGAATATCGTTGCCCTCATCATAAGAGAAGGATACATCCCTAAAGCTGACCGCCCCCTCCACATGATTCAGCGATACGGCTGCCCCCTCGTCTCTGGCCTCCGTCTCTTCATCCATAACCTCAAACACCCGCTCCGCCCCGGCAATCGCTGACAGCAGCGTATTCCACTGGTTAGCCAAATCATTAAGCGGCCTGGTGAACTGGCGGGTATACTCCACGAAGGCAATAATAATCCCGACTGTTACAATATCACGGATGGCGAGCAGGCCCCCGATACCGGCGACTATAGCAAAGCTTAAATTGTTCAGACCGTTCATCAGTTTGGGAATAAAGCCAGAAATCGCCTGGGCCCAGTATCCGGACAGCATAATCCGCGTATTGCGCTCACGGAAGCCGGAAATCACCCGCTCCTCCTGTGAAAAAGCCTTGATGACCCGCTGGCCCGACAATGTCTCTTCAATATAGCCGTTCATCTCACCCACATTGCGCTGCCGCTCCTTGAACAGCGGTCCTGTCCGCCGTGTGATCCAGCGCATACCCAGAAACATCAGCGGCACTACGATAAAGGTCAGCAGCGTAAGCAGCGGACTCAGCCACAGCATCACACCAACCGTACCGGCCAGCGTTAATACACTGGAAAAAATCTGGATAGCCGAGCTGTTCAGCGTGGAGCTGATATTCTCGATATCATTGGTCAGCCGGCTCATAATTTCACCCTGCTGCCTGCGGTTAAAGAAAGAAATCGGTAGCCTGTGCAGATAAGCGAACAGATCAGTGCGCATCCGGAATACCGTCTCCTGGGCAATCTCGATCATCCATATATTCTGCAGCCAGGTACTCAGTGAAGTGAACAGGTACACAAGAGCAAGCGTGATCAGGAAAATCACCCAGCTTCGGCCCCCGTCCCCCTCCAGATAATGATCCACCGCCCGGCTGATCAGATAGGGGCCCAGCAGCGCCAATCCGGTGCTGAACAGGACCAGAAGCAGTACAAGCGCCAGCTTCGCTTTGCGTTTGGCCAGATAGCTCCAAATGCGTGCCAGGGTGGCCGACCAGTTCTTGGGCTTGGCCTTCGGCTTCCGTCCCCCGTCTGCCGCGCCTGCCGGCTCCAGCACAAGCTTGGGATGGCGGAATGGCTCAAGTAATGCTTTGAACATGCTGTGCTCCCTCCCCTGTCTGGGATTCGTATATTTTCCGGTACAACGGCGAATCTGCCAGCAGCTCCCGGTGCGTTCCCTTGGCAATCAACCGGCCTTCGTCCAGCAGCAGGATCAGGTCGGCCGAGACCGTTGAACTGATCTTCTGGGTAATCAGCACGGTAGTACAGGACATGGACGTAAGCTCATCCAGCAAAAGCCCTTCGGTCACCGCATCCAGCGCACTCGTGCTGTCATCCAGAATCAGAATCGCCGGCTTGCGTACAAGAGCCCGTGCAATCGTCAGCCGCTGCTTCTGCCCGCCGGACAGATTAACGCCGCGCTGGCCGATCATCGTATCATAGCCCTGCGGCAGCCCCATGACCGTATCGTGGATCTGCGCAGCCGCAGCCGCCCGTTTAATCTCCTCCAACGTCGCATGCTCGTTGCCCCAGGCGATATTGTCACGCACAGAGCCGGAGAACAGCAGCACTTCCTGCGGCACGTAGCCGATCGACCTGCGCAGCCTGGAAATGTCAATGTCCGCGCTGTCTCTCCCGTCAATCCGGATCATACCGCTGCTCTGCTCGTAAAGCCGGGGAATCAGCCCGACCAGCGAGGATTTGCCTGATCCTGTCGCGCCCATAATAGCTACCCGTTTACCCGGCTGGGCCGTGAACGAAATGTGTTCAAGCGCTGCAATATCGCTTTCCGGGTAACTGAAGCCGACATCCGCAAACTCAATCCCTCCCCGGATGCTATTTTCCCCGCCCATATTTCCTTGGCCAGCTGCAGAATCCAATTCTCCCCGCCCTTCAGGTGCGGCCATAACCTCGGATACCCGCTGCTCTGAGGCAACAGCCCGTGAGAAGGTCGCCATAATCCATGAGAGGGCTGACATCGCTCCGATCGTCCGCAGAGAATAGTTAATGACCGCAACGGTCTGCCCCAGTGTAGCGTCTCCGGCAGCAATATCGATCCGCCCGAACCACAGCACAGCTACGATAGCAGCGTTAACAATCAGCATAATCAGCGGCCCCATCGTCTCCGTCAGTCTTAGTGCAGCAATGGTTGATTTCATCAGTCCGCCGCTGACTGAGGCGAACCGCCCGATTTCATGTCCCATGCGCACAAAAACCCGGATCAGCCGGATGCCTGTAAGATTTTCTTGAATGATACCGTTTACACCATCGAGTCGGCTCTGCACAACCTTAAACAGGGCAGAAGACCTGCGCATTACCCAGACCAGGAACAGGATCAGCACCGGCAGCGTTACAGTGAGCAGCAGCCCCAGCTTCACATGCACGACCAGCGCCATTATAATACTGCCCAGTACAACCAGCGGAACGCGGGTCATAAACCGCAGCGCCATAAAAACCGTGTCCTGCAGCTGCGTCACATCCCCGGTCAGCCGCGTAATCAGTGAAGAGGTCGGAAACCGGCTGAACACTTCATACGTAAAGGACTGTACCTTTTCGTACAGCTTTTCTCTAAGATCAAAGGCAAAGCCCTGACTGGCATGGGATGCAAAAAAAGAGCTCAGTATCCCTGCCGCGAACGCTATAACCGCGCTCAGGGTCAATACACCGCCCCACAGCCAGACTACTCCCATATCCTTTTGCATAATTCCGTTATCAATGATTTTCGAGATCAGAAGGGGCTGCGACAGCTCCACTGCCAGCTCAATCCCCATCATGGCCAGAGCAGCTATGGCAGCTACCCTGTATTTTTTGAGATAGGTTAAAATGATGTTCATCAGCTGTACCTCGTCAATTTATTCGTATAGTGCATCCCTTAATCTTGTTGACATTGCCGAACCTTGTCCGTTTTTCAGAATGACCCGGCGCAGCGCCTTGTTGCTGCGGCTGAGCTCCGCCAGCTCCTCAAGCATGTCCGCCAGCAGTCCCTGGACCTCCTCTGATAAACCGCCATCCCCGCGTACCGCGGCTACCCGTTCCTTATATTGCTCCAATTTCTCCGGCACTTGACATAACTTCCTTCCTGTAAATGGTTCTTCCGCTAAAAACACACGTGCGTATATTATAGCATAACCCGAGGACCCGCCCTAAGGCGGGAAATGCCTTTACAAGAAATATACCGAAACCGGCACTTTTTTCACTGGCTACTTTAAATGGACATATGATACTCTAATAAAGTCGCATTTTTCGGCATACTACACTCTTGGGGACAAGAGCGAAAGGACAGATGGACGTGGCACAGTTGTTTTACAGATACGGCGCAATGAACAGCGGGAAATCCATAGAGATACTCAAGGTAGCCCATAATTACGAGGAGCAGGGCAAGTCGGTGCTCATCTTCACCCCCTCCATTGATGACCGGGACGAGGTCGGGTACATTTCCTCCCGTATCGGACTGCGCAAGCAGGCCATTGCGATTGACGAAAATACGGATATTTACGGTATTGTAAGCAGCAACCTGCCTAAGCCCCACTGCGTGCTAATTGACGAGTGCCAGTTCCTCACCAAGGACTACATTCTCCAGCTTGTAAGGATTGTTGATGAACTGAACATCCCGGTCATGGCCTTCGGCTTGAAGAATGACTTCCAGAACAACCTTTTTGAAGGCAGCAAATACATGCTGATCTATGCCGATAAAATCGAAGAAATGAAGACCATCTGCTGGTTCTGCGAACGCAAGGCAACAATGGCCCTGCGCGTGGAGAACGGCAAGCCGGTCTACAGCGGCAAGCAGATCCAGATCGGCGGCAATGAAGCTTATTACCCCGTCTGCCGCAAATGTCACAAGAATCCGCCTCTATAGCAGCAAAAAAAAAGCGTTCCTGTACCGTTCAATAACGGCTGGAACGCTTTTTTTGTTATCTGTATACGCAGACTGCTTTACTTCTGAATGGCCTTGAGTGCGTTGTGTTCATCTTCTTTACTTACAAACAGTTCATGTCTGGATGACATGTTGCCTCCATAATGATTACGACTGGAAATGACGCGCATCCCGCCGTTGATTTTGGAACGGTGCCGAATTCCTGCCACACTAAGGCGGTTCTTGATGACGAAATATTCCCTCTGGTCAAAAGTGGTATAGAGCAGCGTCCGTTCCGGCGGTATGAAGAAATGCAGTATGCTTCTGGCAAATCCCATCCAGGCTCCCTCCCGTCTATGCTGTTCCAAGGTTCAGCAGCTACACCTGGTTCAGGTACCGCTCCTGCAATATTTTCATGTGATGTTTTTCATGTCCAACAATCATACAGGCCTGGGCTCTGACGGTCACAGGTACGGAATAGAAATTTCCGGCCCGGGTCCAGACATCATCCGCCAGGCTTTCCAGCAGAGCAAGTGTCGATTCCCGGACAATCCGGTAATGCAGCACCAGCTCCTTCAGGGTGAAGCGGTCAAAATGTCCGGCGGCAACGTAGTCCTTCTCTTCATATCCAGGCAGCGGCGCCTGCTCACCTCTGGCAAAACAGAGCAGCCGGTAGGACATAATGCGGTCATTATCGGTCAGGTGGCCGACCATTTCCTTAATGCTCCACTTCTCCGGCGCGTATCTGTAATTCCCCTGTTCTTCACTAAGCCCGTCCAGCAGTGCAAAAACCTCCTTGGACTGCTCACGGAGAATGGTGATAATGTCGCCCTCCGGCGGCACTAAAGAGATATAAGCTTCCTGAAATTCCATGTACTCGCCTTGCTCCGGACGCTGGTTCATTTAAAAATGGCCCCTCTCACTTAAAATTATGAATATATTGTTGAAAAGTGTAAATTCCTATTGTTGCATTTTAGTATATTATGTATAATATTTGCAAGAATAGGAAGAGTCAACTTGTTTACCGGGAGTGTGGGTATGCTGGATTTTTCGATATATATGTTCTTCTCAGTTCTGGAAACCTTCGCTATGTTCCTGCTTGCGTTTAGAGTATTCAAGATTGATCTTTACATAATTGAAATTATTTTTGCAAGTCTGATCATGGCCTTTGTCTCATTTGTGCTTCGGCATGATTACAGTATGGCTTTAACTGATGTTGTCATTCAATATCTGCTAACCTTTTGCTTCCTCTGGCTGTTGTTCCGTATCCACGCATTTTATGCCACTATAATGACGGGATTAATGTATTTATCTTATATGCTCTTGCAATCCGTATGTTATCTAATTATGAATTTCACAGGATTTTACTCCCTGCCATTTCCATATACCACCATGGGAGTTAATATACTGCAATGTATATCCGCATCCCTTACGATTTTTATTTCCTTTTATATCAACAAACACAGAAAAGGATTTGATTTTGTTCCGGACAAGCGAAGTGTAAGAGTGCAGATTAATTCAAAGGAGTTTATTCTATTCGCTTTGACTCTTCCGTCCTTGCTCATTATTATTTTTATCTTTCAGATTTCCCGGCAATACTCCAGCTTCTACTTTTTCCTGCCTTTGGCTTACGGAGCTCTGCTCTGTGCATATTTATATCTTTCATATAAAAAGGACCGGAGAACATGAACACAATCCCTAATAGAATTGCTGTTGCCATCAAAAGGGCTAATCCGGAGGAAACCTCCTCTGTTGAAGTAATGCAATATTCACTCGGCATTATATTGAATACGCTTTTTATTATTATTGCAACAGCAACCGTCGGCTTGCTTACGGGCCACTTTGGCAAGTTCATGACTTTCCTTCTCAGCTGTTCCATTCTCCGCCTGACTTCAGGCGGCTTTCACCTCAAAACAGCGAGAGCCTGTAATCTATTTTCTATTGGTTTATGTACACTCATTCCCTACCTTTTCAGCTTCTCCGGAATGACCCTTACAATCATTAACATAATAAGCCTGCTCATTATGCTTTTATTTGCACCTAATCCGGACAAAAATGCCCGGATGCCGTTGAGAATATATCCGCTTCTAAAGCTACTCTCTGTTCTGCTCGTTATCCTTAATTTTTTCATTCATTCGTCTGTCATCGGATTGGCGTTCATCGTTCAATCCTTAACAGTAATACCATGGATAAGGAGGGAAAAACAATGAAAAAGACGCTTGCCAAGCATGCTTCCTCAATTCTCGCCGCTTCTTCCCGTTTTTTTGTTTCCGTTATGAAGCCAATGTATCACAGTCCAGAAGCACCGCAAGAACTCCGTAAGTAATTCAACAAGGATGGGGAAAACATGCGTGTCTTACAAAACGACGGTTCTTCCCTGGACATCAGGGAGGAAGACATATTGTATTTTTCCAGCTATAAAAATGCAATATTCGTCCATACGAAAGAAGGCGAATTTGTTTTCCCCACTACTCTTTCCGATCTGCTGATTGCATACAAGGGTAAAGGATTCGAACGCCTTGACCGTAACAACGTCGTTAGCCTGAATAAGGTGAACGCGTATGACGCGGAGCGCAAAATTGTCCACTTCATTGAAGGTGAACAATTTGCAACGGTATCGGAGTCCAATGAACCCCGTATCAAGCGATTTCTTGCTGAATCATCAGGAGAAGCAGCAGATTGATTGAGTTGCTGTATCGTATCTTTTCAACATCCCGGTATCGACTTCGATACCGGGATAACTCTTTGTAAAGCGGGTAAATATTATGACATAATAACCATGTTATGTAAAGAGTAATTCGCAGGGTGAATGACAGGAGACGGATTTCCTTCCAAATGGTACCATTTAAATAAGTTAGCTATAATTTGGATCATTATACCTATTGATGGAGGAATCTAATGGATTATTATTTTCATCCTTCTCCGCGCCCCTCATCACTCGAACTACTATCTGACGAGCAGCTATTGAACATCTACGAATTGGCGGTGGAGGCTAAGGCTTCACCTGATTTTATTGAAATCATCATGAATATTCTGGCGGGAAGAAAAATAAAACCTTCAGATCATTTAGATGCGTGAATTCAATTCAATCAGTACACTTCTATATATATTTTTGTGCACAATGTATATTTACCACAAGTCAAAAGCCATCCTCTTCTGTTTTAGAAGGGATGGCTTTTGTGCAGGAACGGATATAATCTGTCCTTGTTCGGCTATTCTATAACTTCTGTCTTGAATACATTGTCCAATTTGCCGCCAAGTCTTTTCTTGAGCGGTACTTTGATATCACGGCTCAATTCCTTGAAGAAGGTATCCACATCACAGTTCACATTCTGTGCCATTACAACGACCGTACCGTCTGCCACTATATTGTGGTTGGCCTCATGCGGCACATCAACCTCAATGTCATATTTCTTGGTCAAGGTCTTCAAATACCTCGCAAAAATTTCCAGCAGCTCTTCGTTGCTGAAATTCTCAACCGCCGCTTTTCCCTTAGGAGTAAACTTTACGTTAATTCTCATTTGTGGATTCCCCTTTTCTGTCGAACCATTTTTTGTTGGCTTTATGGATCAGGATGAATAGATGGCTGCAAGAAAGGGCAACATTATTCATTTTTGTTAAAAAGGCGCATTTAATACTCTGTAAGAATATCTTTCACAACTTTTTTTAATACCATACCGCCCTGGCTGATTTCAGATGTAACGATTGTCCCTTTATAAATCGCACCTGCTACTATCATAACACAAAATTAAAACACTCCTCTATTGGATTTTCATTTCCAACAAAAGAGTGTATGTTCAGCTTGCTTATCCGATTTTATTATTTCTGAGTACGACGAATGCAAATTTGAATAAATGCGCATATAATCGCTTGTTGAGGAACAGCAGGCTGATGCTCATTTTATTTTTGAAGCCCAAGGTATTATCCTGGAAAAACGGATTGATGTTGCTTTTTAAAAAGGAAATGAACTCTTCGCAGCGCTCATCATTTACTTTAATGCCCTTTTTGATGTAATAATTGTAGTAGTTAAAGCCATACTCCACTACATTATCCAGGTATTGCTTGGAGATATCATGATAAGGGGTATTCTTCCCGTCTGACTTGAGGTCATTGTAACGGTCAATTACAGCCAGATAGTAGTTATAGAAGCTGTTGTCATCCCATACCTGTGTAATACTGCCGCCTCTTTGCAGATAATAATATTTCGGGTCCCAGACCCGGACGGATTTATTGGCGTTTTTGAACAGGAAATACATGGCCCACAGATCCTCATAAATTTTGCCGACCGGGAACCGGAGGTTTTCGAACAGCTCCCGTTTGAATAGCTTATTCCATAAATAGCTCTGAATTTCAACATCCTCGACGATTTTTTGCACACCTTCCACGTTGCTGTAGACAATCTCTCCTTCAAAATATTCATACAACGGTTCGGTTGAATCATCTGTCACCACATAGTGGCCGCAAATGGAAATATCGGCGTCATGCTTCTCGCTTAAGTTGTACAATAGCTCAAACATATCAGGTGCCAGCCAGTCATCACTGTCTGCAAAACCGATATATTTGCCCCTGGCAATATCTAGACCGCAGTTTCTGGCTTCAGAGACGCCGCCGTTCTTTTTATGAATCACATGCACTCTGCTATCCTGACTTGCATAATGGTCACAGATCTGAGGGGATTTGTCCGGAGAGCCGTCATTAATCAAAATCAACTCAAAGTCCGTAAAGGTCTGCGCCAGTATCGATTCGATACATTTCGGCAAGTAGTCAGCTACATTATACACCGGAACTATAATACTGATTTGCGGTTCCATTCTTATACCCCCATCTTCTTTTAGTATTGCCGCCCTGCTTTGCGGATTTTGAATTTGGCAAGGAGCGGACCAAGCATTTCCTGCAGCATGCCGGCATCCGGTCTGCTGAGCCAGAGACCAGCTATAAAAAACAGCGGGACCAGCGTAACCGATAACACAGCAGCGTCTAAAATGAACATTGTGTATGAATGCGGAGTTACCATAAAATCAAACTGTTTCGTTGCAGCAATGATTATCACGGAAACAAGCAGATTAACAATCCATTTTTTGTAGGTGATCCAGGAGCTTCTTTTCAACAATTTGCTATTCGTGTACCATACTATATCAATTAGCCGGTAAGTTAAAGCGACCATGGTCCCAAACAGCACCCCGTAGGCGCCAAACGGAAACACCAGTATCAATGAGAGAACAAAGTTTATTGATGTCTCCAGAATCGATCTCCACTGTGTTTTGCGGAAATGGCCGACGATATCAATCACCAGGTCGGAAGATAACCGGGCATTGAACAGGAGCTTCACTGCTGCAAACAATAAAGGCAGGAGCACATCAATATAATTGGTATCTTCAATCCCTGAGGTATACAGCCTCATAAAAGGCAGGATCAGGATCGTAGTTATCGTCAGCAGGGCAAACACCAGCGAGATGTAGGACGACTCGAAGAGGTTGAACATCCTGACAAATTTCGGAAAGTTATTGTTGTATTTTTGGCCTAAAGCGAATTTGAAGCTGTCCCGGATGGTAAAGGTTACTCTTTCCACCACGCCAAAGATCATATTGTACATCATATATACACTTACAACCTTCAGGTTTGTGAACAGGGTGAGCAGGACAACATCTGTATTTTTAAATACGAGATAAGACAGCTCGTGGATCAGAACGGAATTCTTTTGGCTGATGGCCTGATAATCCGGTGTAGTCTTGAAATTGATCCATTTGTAATGCTTTTTCATATAGATCTGGTATACAATAATTTGGACAATGGTGATCACAAAATAAACCGCCTGAACCAGAATAATATCAAACCCGTTCAGCATTAAAATGATTCGGATCACGTTGTTCACAATCGTGGAAAGTGCGGTTACGGAAGCCTCGATGTAGTTCTTGCCCTCAGCAAGCAACAGAACCCTGAACTTCCCCTGAAAATAATAATTAACCGCCCCGCCCAATCCGCTCAATAACACAATGGCCATAACTGTGAAGTTGCTGAAGCCTGAGCTGACAACAAGGGGATATCCAATCGAGATCAGGATGACCGCGATAAAATAGTACCATCCTGTTTTGCGGTAATAAGACGAGGTTGCAGTCAGTATTTCGTTGATTTTGGACTTGTCATTATTTCCGATATGCTTGTAAAGCGCCTGTATGGAGGCGGCACCTACACCTGCTTCCAGCAAAGACAAGTATGTAATGACCTGTACGACAGACGTTATGAGACCGTTGGCCTCCGAACCATAGGTAAGGATAATTAACCGCGGGATATAGAACCCCAGTCCGATCACAATCAATTGGCTTAGAACACCGACCAATACATTTAATATGCTTTTTTTGGCCATCCTTCTCTTTCCCCTTCACACTAATGTGATTGCTACAATGTATGGTGTTCTTTTTTGAAAATTACTGAACCCTTTCATTTTTTACAATGATTATACACGCATGAACCCAATTTTCATGTCGAAAAATGTTGCAAATTTAAAATTTAGATGCTCAAAACGGTAAAACCATATGTATTCTTCCGGTGGGTACAGATTAGCTGCTTTGTAATTAACCATTTTGTAGCGGGATAGAATCATATAGCGGGATTAGCAATGGCATATTATTTTGAAATGAATTGATGTTGGCCGAAATCAGTGTTATTCTAACAACTTAATGCCACTTCAAATCCAATAATAACAGTCCCTATTTTAGTTATAAAGAAAGGTAATATTATGATAAAAGTTGAACACTTATCCTTCTCGTTTCCGCAAAAAGAACTATATCACAACATTTCATTTACGCTTGAAGAAGCACAGCATTGCGCTTTTATAGGAACAAGCGGCAGCGGGAAAAGCACACTGGTCGATATATTGATGGATCCGGAAAGATATTTATACGAAGGCAGGCTAGAGATAGAACCCTCCTGCACAATCGGGTATGTAAGCCAGTTCTCGCAGCTGGACAGATCTGAAGAAACAACGGTTTTTGAGTATTTAGGAGAAGCATTTCTTAAGATTCAAAATGAAATAAATGCTATCCTCACTGAAATGGAGACCTCCGCCGATATTGAGCCGTTACTGGAGAAGTATCAACTGGCGTTAGACGCTTTTGAGTTGATCGGCGGAGACGATTTTGAAAGCAAGATTAATAAGAAGCTAAACCTGGCAAACCTCATGAAGCTGAAAGATCTAAGGGTATCTGAGCTGAGCGGCGGGGAATTCAAGCTGATCCAAGTCATGAAGGAAATGCTCAGCAATCCGGACGTGATGATTATGGACGAGCCGGATGTATTCTTAGATTTTGAAAACCTAAATGCGCTTAAAAATCTTATCAACTCCCACAAAGGCATTCTGCTGGTCATTACGCACAACCGTTATTTGCTGAATCATTGCTTCAACAAAATCATTCACCTCGAGAACATGGAGATCCAGGAGTTTGACGGGCGGTATATTGATTATAATTTCTCTTTACTTCAGACTAAGATCGAATCACAGGAGCTCGCACTCGCTGAAGAGGAAGAAATCAAGCGAAACGACACTATCATTGACAATCTTAGAGCCAGCGCAACCTATAATTCGGAAGCATCCAGAGGCAGAGCGCTAAAAGCAAGAGTGAAATTTCAGGAAAGACTGGAAGCCCGCAGAATTAAAGCTCCTTTCGTCGATATTAAGCAGCCTAAGATCTCTTTCGGCATGGAACACGAGCTTGAAGACGACACTATTGTAATAAAAGTTAATGATTACAGCGTTTCCTTTGATGAACTGCTTTTAGAAAAGGTCAGCTTTGAGATCAAGTCCTCGGATAAAGTAGCCATTATCGGTCCCAACGGTACAGGAAAAACGACCTTGCTCCGGGAGATTGTTAAACAACATCACGATTCCATTGAAGTAAACCCTGATGCTAAAACGGCGTATTTATCCCAGCTTCAAGGCGAAGTGCTAAACGATTCTAATACCATCCTGGAGGAATTTATCGAAGCGGGATTCGATACTTATGATAAGGTACGGTCGTATCTTACTGACTATGGCTTTGAAGGAGAAATCGTTACCCAAAAGATAGAATCGTTATCCGGCGGAGAAAAAAATCTGCTCCAATTGGCCAAGGTTTCTGCCAGTAAAGCAAATGTACTGCTGCTTGATGAACCGACAAGCCATTTGGACACCTATGCCCAAATCGCACTTGAGAAAGCCCTCCAGGAGTATAAAGGTGCCATTCTTATGATTTCACATGACTTCTATTCTGTCGTAAACGGGATGGATTATGTGCTGATCATTGAGGATAAGACGATTAGAAAAATGAGTATGCGCAAATTCAGAAAGATGATTTATGCCAGCCATTTTGATAAAGACTATTTAGAAACAGAGCAAAACAAAAAAGCAGTGGAAATGAAAATTGAACTGGCTTTGAAGGAAAAGAATTTCGAGCTTGCAAAAGTGTTGGCCGAGGAGCTTGAGGAGCTGATCAAGCTGCTGTAAACGTGGCTGATATACAAGAAAAAGACACTGATAATTTAGTCTCAGTGTCTTTTTACTGTTATTTAAAATGCAGTTCTCCTAGCTGGTCGTTCCATCCTTCAACAACACCATTGTTAAAGCTTATACTTGCTGATCCATAATACCACGTATCTCCACCGTTTGTGATATGATCTGGCGTTCCCATTGATTTTTTAACAGTATCTTTGGAATCGCCTAATCCAATTTTTATTGCTGCGGCTTCGCCTTTTGAGCTGCTTTTATCATTATTAGCAGAATAAAACACTGATGTTCCGTCTGCATACGTTGGCTGAGTTGTTTCAGTTGGTGCTGAATTAACAATTTCATCTTTTGCATGTTGCAGTTCATTCAAGACACTGTTCATTACATTGTTCCTGATGGATTCACTTTGCCCTTCCATGGCATCAATAACTTGCTTTTTATACTCGGCGAATAAATCCAACGCATGATCGTAGTCATCGGCATCCTGCCAGCCATTTATCGTCAGGATCTTTGCATCTCCTGTGATCCGGTTTATTTTAACAGGAAAGCGTTGATCTAGCTTCTCATACTTATACAAGCCCGGATAGATCACAAGACCAAATATAATGACTCCAATCAAAACGAATGAATAGCGAACAACCTCTCTGGTAAGTTCTTTTTTCATAACCCCGCACTCCATAATATCCACATCGGCTGCAGAATTTGCTGTCTCCCACTGACAAAAGAATAACATTCCGTTATCTGCCCAGGCGCTTGATGCTCTCAACGGAGTATATTCCGTTTAAGCCTTCCATTTCCGTGTTGATAAGTGCTTCCCCTTCTTCAATCCTGCTTTTAAGAGCAGCACTATCCGTAAAGACAGAATAAGGATCATTTTTTTGACGTGACCCGTTTAAAAAGTAGTCAATGTCAAGCAATATAAGTTCTTGCTGCACGCCGGTTAAAATATCATCCTTAATTGGAAAATTCGTTTCTATAATTGCTTTCCTTTTTGCAATAATCATCTTTCTGTGCAGACTGTTCACACCTATGTAAGCTAACAGACAAACAATAAATGCTGAGCCTGAAATGATTCCTGTTTTGCGGGTGACGCCGTTTAAGATCAGACTTGCAATGATGGTTACCGCACACAGAAAGATCATCTGGCCTTTTAATTTAAATTTGAAATCGCGGCGCTTATTAGAAATATACTGTAATGATTCTTCCTTCAAAACACATTCTCCTTTAATGGGTATTTCGTTATAACATGCTAATTGTATTACATAATGCGTAACTGTCAAATCATTTGAATCCTCCATTGATTTTCTGCAAATATAAAACCCAATAAACCAAAAGGTTTATCGGGTGTGGGAGTCATCATGGGTTCAACGACAAGCTTTTCAGAGAGTAACTTAACTATAAAATAGACATTAACAGTAAGGAATCCCCTAATCCTAATCTAACTTATGTAAACAACTCCGAATATGGCAGTTACCAAACCACCTCTGCCGATTTCTCCCATGTTATTGATACTTATCCTTTAGCTGCGACAAAAAAGGATGTGCCTGGTTTAGGCTTTCCAGTTGACCTTAGAGCTTATAGCTCTAATGGACAGCATTAATTTAACAAATCAATCAATGACTATTACCTGAAGCACCGGAACAGACTACATGAGTGATACTTCAGTAAGCTGGACGTTTTAATAAAAATACATAATGACGCGAAAAAGAGAACAATCCAACATTTTAATAATCGCTCTCAAATATCTTTTGGTTTTCATCATTTAAAAATGTAATTTTTAATTGAGCGGTTGGATTCCAGATCCTATAGTCCTTTATAATTAGATACTTTTCTCCTCCATAATCATATTCTCTTGTCTTGCCATCAATCTTAACTGTATAAGTTTTAGCATCTCTTAAGACTTTTACATTATTTATTATGAGGCCTATTGAGCCTTTCTTGAGGCCACCAATGACAACTTCTTCTTTAATTAATCCAGTCGATTTAATGTAATCAGAAGAACTTTGATAAATATAAATATATGGGGAACTAAAAATATAATATTCACTGTTATTTAACTTTTGGATTGAAACATGATCTAATTTCTTATTGTCGATAAATTGATTAATTTCTTTTTGTGTTGAAGTTTCACTTTTATTACACCCCAGCAACAATGAACATATAAAGGCCAGGACTATCCGCTTAATTTCCATTTATCCTCCAGAAATTTTTTATAAAACTCTTGCTGGCTATATCAACTATTAATCCTCTTCATGCGATCAAAAGAATAAACTTGGGTTACACTAAGCATTTTTAAAGTCTGTTCATAGCTCCTCATAGTCTTTTTAGCTAAGTTACGTGAAGAGCAATAGAGCATAAATTATCAATTTGGAATTCAAAATCAGTCATAAAAAATCATTCCTTCATTGGATTATTAACACACCCAATAAAGGAATGAATTTATACGTTACCCAAGAAAGTTTTTATTGGTCTAAAACAGCCCAAAAAGATATTTATAGGCAAAATTGTTTTAGAGAGATTATCCTTCAATCCCCGAAACCCTTCACGTATCCTGATCCTTACCCTTTCAAGACACCTTATGCTCAATCCGCAGCTTGTCGGCTACCATGGCAATAAACTCCGAATTGGTCGGCTTCGATTTGGAGATATTAATGGTATAGCCGAACAGATGGGAGATGCTGTCGATGTTACCACGGGTCCAGGCGACTTCAATCGCATGGCGGATAGCCCGTTCAACACGGGAAGGCGTGGTTTTGAATTTCTCCGCAATAGCCGGATACAGCGTTTTGGTGATGGCTCCGAGGATTTCAATATTGTTGTATACCATGGTGATCGCTTCACGCAGATACTGGTAGCCTTTAATATGCGCAGGCACACCAATCTCATGAATTATGGAGGTAATGTTCGCGTCCAGGTTCTTGCCCTTGGAGAGCGGCACTACGTTGGTGCCTGATGATGAGCCCGACGGACGTGAGCCGACAAAGCCAGCCATACTTGAAGAGCTGCTCATGCTGCCCTGCGTACCGACGAGCTGACGCACACGGTTGGCCAGAACCTCCATGTCAAACGGCTTCAAAATATAATAAGACGCGCCAAGCTGCACAGCTCTTTGAGTGATGTTCTCCTGACCAAATGCAGTCAGCATGATGATCTTCGGCTGCGGGTTAAGATCCATATCACGCAGGCGTTCAAGAACGCCGAGTCCGTCCAAATGCGGCATGATAATATCGAGGATCAGTACATCCGGAATCTTTCTTGCTCCGCTAAGCATCTGAAGCACTTCTTCTCCATTATAAGCGATGCCTGTAACGGTCATGTCTTCCTGTTCCGTAATGTATTCGGCAAGCAAGTTTGTGAACTCCCTATTATCATCTGCCAACAACACTTCAATATTCTGCACTGGCTGCTTCCTCCTTATTCATATCTGCTATTCTTTACCACATTATTATCGCACTCCTTAGGTTTTCGACACGCCGTTTAAATATCCTTCTGTCGAAAATTATTTTTCTTTATTTTTTTTCGCCATTGGATTATAATTAAATATTTTATTTCAACATTCGATTTATATCGCTGAGCTTCGACAAAAAAATCTTAAGGCTATACCGCCTTAAGATTATATAGGGAAAGATCAGTTTGCCCGGTGACACCGGAATCTTTTAGCATCCACTCGATAAAGCAGCCGTAACCTGACTTCGGATCATTGACAAATACGTGGGTAACTGCACCGATCAAACGGCCGTTCTGCACGATCGGGCTTCCGCTCATGCCCTGGACAATACCGCCGGTCTTATCGATCAGACGAGGGTCGGTAATACGCAGCACAAGTCCTTTGGTGGCAGGAGTCTGCTGATGGGCGACATGGATAATTTCCACATTGAACCGCTCCACCTGCTGTCCGTCCACTACGGTAAGAATCTGCGCCGGGCCTTCCTTCACTTCACTGCTCTTCGCGATCGGAATCGGCTGCTTGTAAAGGCTGTGCTCAGGGTTCTTGGTCATTTTACCGAAGATACCGAAATCCGTATTGCTCTGCACATTACCCAGCACCTGGCTTTCCTTGAGAAAAACAGCCCGCTTCTCTCCGGGATCGCCATCCTGGCTCTTGGAGATGGAGGTGACCGTGGACTGTACGATATGCCCGCTGCCGACCACAATCGGAGTTCCGGTGTTCATGTCCGTAATGACATGGCCCAGAGCGCCGTACACTCCCTGCTCCGGAGCATAAAAGGTCAGGGTGCCGACACCAGCCGCAGAATCGCGGATGTACAGCCCCAGTCTCCATACCTTGTCATTACGGTCATACGCGGGCTTCAGCCTGGCTGTATGCTCCTTGCCGGCGCGTTTGTACACGATGGTCAAGGTTTCGCCTGACTTTCCGGCCCGCTCGACCAGCTTCGCAACCTTGGATACCTCATTAAGCTTCACACCGTCGATGGAAATCATCAGATCTCCAGGCACCAGACCGCTGTTCTCTCCGGGTGAAAGCTTGGACTGCTCAGATACTTCAATTAGATGATGGCCAACAACAAGAACACCTGCCGACTTCACTTTCACCCCGATCGTCTGGCCTCCCGGGATTACCTTGAGCTCCTGTTCTGCCGCTTGGGCCGCCGGCTTGGCCGGATGAGGGTCAAGCGGTGAGGCATAACTCTGGATAGGACCTGCTACACCGGATAAGCTGAGAAAGAAGGTGAATAAAAGGCCGGGCATTAACTTCCTGA
The DNA here is from genome assembly GCF_029893965.1 of Paenibacillus sp. PastM-3. Taxonomy (GTDB): domain Bacteria; phylum Bacillota; class Bacilli; order Paenibacillales; family Paenibacillaceae; genus Paenibacillus_AQ. Next base: position 245,564 of record NZ_JARXXP010000003.1, on the reverse strand, counting down.
GGTTCGGCTTCAATGGCTGTCACGCTCCCTTTTGCTTCTTTCGCTTGACGAAAAAGGTGGTCGCCAATTGCGTACCTATAAGATAACCTTGCCCCCAGGCTTTTATTACTGTCAATCATTGTCCCGCCTAGCTTATGGCCGCTTTGCTGGCCTCGGCCAGACTGAGCATTTCCTGGGCGTGATGCAGTGTTTTTTCGGTAATTTCGACGCCGCCCAGCATCCGGGCAAGCTCCATAATCCGCCCGCTCTCGTTAAGGGAATCAACCTCGGTCATGGTCCGTCCGTCCTCAACCTTTTTACGGATCAGGTACTGATGATCGGCCATACAGGCCACCTGCGGCAGATGTGTAATCGAGAACACCTGACAGGTGGACGACAGCTTGAACAGCTTATCGGCAATGGACTGGGCCGCGCGTCCGCTGACCCCGGTATCCACTTCATCAAAGACCAGTACAGGAATAGCATCCGTACGGGCAAAAATACTCTTCATCGCCAGCATGATCCGTGACAGCTCACCGCCGGAGGCGATTTTGCCAAGCGGCCGCAGCGGCTCACCCGGGTTCGGGGAGATCATGAACTCCGCACTGTCGATGCCCTGACGGGTCAGCCGGTACCTGCGCTCCTGGTACTCCACGCCACGCGGGTCCTCCAGAAGATCCAGCTTGACCTGCAGGGATGTCCGCTCCATCTGCAGATCCTTAAGCTCTCCTTCGACCTGCGTAGCAAGGTCTGCCGCACATTGTCTGCGCGCTTCAGTGAGTACCTGTGCCGCTTCCATTAAGGTGGTGAGCAGGCTGTTGCGCTTCACGCTCAGCTTCTCGATGTATTCGTCCTTATTCTCCAGCAGGTCCGTTTCCCGGTGTATCTGATCATAATACGCCAGAATCTGTTCCACACTGTCTCCATATTTGCGGCGGAGGCCATTAATCAGATCGAGACGGTTCTCGATCTCCTCCAGCCGTACCGGATTGAATTCAATGTCCTCCCGGTAATCCCGCAGCTGAAAAGCGGCATCCTCCAGCTGGTAATAGGATGACTGCAGCTGCTCCAGTACAGCCCGCAGCCCCTTTTCGTCGTAACGGACCGCATCCTCCAGCCGGGAGATTACTTTATTGATGGATTCGAGTCCCTGTTTGTCATACAGCAGGTCATATGCACCGGATACCGAATCCATCATTTTCTCGCTGTGGGATAGTTTGACCCGTTCTTCGGCAAGTAATTCATCTTCTCCCGGTTTTAACCCTGCCGAAGAAATTTCCTCAAGCTGAAAGCGGTACAAATCCAGCATTTGATAAGCCTTTTGGCTGGACTCCTGAAGCTCCCGCAATTCCTTCTCCACCTTGGCAAAAGCGCTATACTTCTCCTGATAATCAGCCTTCAGCGGACCGATCACCGCTTCCCCGTAAGTATCCAGAAGCCCGAGGTGACGCTCGGCCTTCAGCAGGTTCTGGTGCTCATGCTGGCCGTGAATGTTAACCAGCTGTTCTCCGATTTCCCGCAGCATGCTCAGATTGACCATCTGCCCGTTGACACGTGACGTGCTTTTGCCCGTTGAAGTAATCTCACGCCGGATAATCAGATGCTCCTCAGGCTGCGCGTCAATGCCCAGACGCTCCAGCGTCTCCCATACCGGATGACCGGCAGGCAGACTGAACAGCGCTTCCATTTCCGCCTTGTCACAGCCGTAACGGATGGAGTCTGCAGAGCCCCTTCCGCCGGCTACAAGCGCAAGCGCATCAATAATTATGGATTTTCCGGCGCCTGTTTCCCCTGTAAGCACATGAAATCCGGGATAAAAATGCACATCCACCGCTTCAACCACGGCCAGATTGCGGATCGATAACGTTTCTAACACTATAACTGCACCTCCGAAAAGATGATTCCCATGAATGGATTGATGCTGCGTCTATTTATTTCAGGAGATATATCCCATGATCTGCGAAATGACATCCTTGCTGTCCTCCGGCAGACGGCAAATGATCAGAATGGTATCATCGCCGGAAATCGTCCCCATAATCTGCGGCCAGTCAATGTTGTCAATGAGCGCCGCCACAGAGTTTGCGGTGCCCGGGAGACATTTCATGACCACCAGGTTGCCCGAGGAATCGATGTGAACGAAATTGTCCACCAGCACCCTTTTGAGCTTCTGGGTCGGATTGTAGCGCTGGTCTGTCGGCAGGGAATACTTGTATCTCCCGTCGTCCATCGGCACCTTGATCAGGAGCAGCTCCTTGATATCACGCGATACGGTCGCCTGTGTGACCTGAAACCCTGCATCGCGCAGCTCGTCCACCAGCTCATCCTGTGTTTCGATTTCCTTCTGTGTAATAATTTCACGAATCTTGATATGCCTGTGTCCCTTCATAGTGCCTCCTGTATTGTAAAATGAATATTAAGCGGACTCTCCGTCATCCCTGCCAAAAGAAATCACATGGATGGCAGAGGACACCGTGTTGACATACAGCACTCCGCTGCAGTCAGGATAAATCAGCAGATAAGGCAGCAGTGCATCCCGGAGTGCGCTCCCTGTAAACTCCAGCTCCTTGCGGGGCCTGGACAAAATGACCAGATAATAGGAGCCGTCCTCTTTGGCGGCTACGTAATCAATAAACAGCCGGCTGTACATGGGGGCACCGTCTACATTAAAAGAAAGCGGGATCTTGAGCTTGCCGCCAATCACCTCATATCCTGCTGCCTCCAGCCACTCAATGGACGGGTGGGGAGCAATATCATTGTTGATCGGCACCCGGTCCTTCAGGAAGGAATCCGGTGAGCTCTGCAGCCAGAGATAAATCCGGTACACCAGAAATATCACAACTGCCAATCCAATAAGCGCCACAACGGCTTTGTCAGAGCTTGCCACGCAAATCACCTCGGTGATTTATTCGCCCAGCCTGCCGGGAACTCCTGCAATACGTCAGCGCCAGCTGATTATTAGTTTTGGGTAAAAAATGACTTTTCAAGCAAAAGAAACTCATCGTTTCTTCGATGAGTTTCCGTTAGCAGCCGCAGTAAAGGTCGAAGCTGCTTCTTTAATGACGGTATCAGCCAGCAGCGCGAAGCTGTCAGCCGTATAACGGGGAGCAGACAATGCTTCTGAATCTGCCGAATCATCCGTCAGCTTCCAGTGTGCCAGAAATTCAATATTCCCTTCACCGCCGGTAATCGGCGAGAAGGTCAGATTCTCCAGCCGGTAACCCAGCTCTTCCGCCATAGTCAGTACATTGACCAGTACTTCCTTATGTACCGCCGGATCACGCACAACGCCTGATTTACCGACCTTTTCCCGGCCGGCCTCGAACTGCGGCTTAATAAGCGCGGCAATATCTGCCGGGCGGCTAAGCAGCGCTTTGAGCGGAGGAAGAATGATTTTGAGCGAGATAAAGGAGACATCAATGCTCGCGAAATCAGGCACCGGACCCAGCAGATCCTGAGGTGTCATGTAGCGGAAATTCGTCCGCTCCATTACGCTTACCCGCTCGTCGTTGCGAAGGCTCCAGTCCAGCTGGTTATAGCCGACATCAATAGCATAAACATGACTTGCCCCGTGCTGCAGGGCGCAGTCGGTAAAGCCCCCGGTGGAGGAGCCGATATCAAGCATGACGCGTCCGGTCAGGCTGATCTCAAATTTGCGGAGCGCTTTCTCCAGCTTGAGCCCGCCGCGGCTGACATAAGGGTGCACAGCTCCTTTGACCTTCAGAACAGAGCTGCGGAGCACCTTCATGCCCGCTTTCTCAATCCGCTCCTCGTCCGCCAGCACAAGACCGGCCATAATGGCAGCCTTCGCCTTTTCACGGCTTTCATAAAAGCCCTGCTCCACCAGTAATACATCAATCCGTTCTTTAGGGTGTTCCATGTTCATCTCCTGATCGTTCTTGGTCGCCAGCTTCCGCTTCCGTTATTCAGGAAGTGGAAGTCGACTTGTACGTATATTTGCTCAGCGCCTTCATCGCTTTGATCCGTGCACACAAGGCTTCAACGGTCAGGCCGGTCTGCTGGCGCTGCTCTTTGACGGAGCCATGCTCAATAAAGATATCCGGCACGCCCATCAGATGCACCCGCGCATCATATATCTCCTGGGATGCAAAGAACTCCAGCACGGCGCTGCCAAGGCTGCCCGCTTCGCTTGCCTCCTCCATAACAATCATTGAGGTCCCGGAATTAGCCAGCTCGAGCAGCATTGAATTGTCAAGCGGCTTCTGGAAGCGTGCATTTACGACTCCAACCTGAATACCTTCACGTTTCAAGAGCTCCGCCGCTTCTTCGGCAACCTGAACCATCGGCCCGCAGGCCAGCACAGCGTAATCGTCGCCGGTACGCAGGCGTTCCCATGAGCCAATCGGGATGGGGTGCATCTCCTTGTCCAGAGCCACACCGGTTCCGTCAATCCGCGGATAACGGTAAGCAATCGGTCCGTCATTGTATTCCAGCGCCGTCCTCATCATGTGGCGCAGCTCGTTCTCATCCTTAGGCATCATGATGACCATATTCGGGATATGACGCATAAAAGCGATATCATAGACGCCCTGATGGGTCTCGCCATCCGCACCGACAAAGCCTGCGCGGTCAATGGCGAACATCACATTGGCGTTATGGCGGCAGATGTCATGCAGAATCTGATCATAGGCCCGCTGCATGAAGGTGGAATACACCGCATATACCGGTTTCATTCCCTGCATTGCCAGCGCTGCGCAGAGCGTTGCCGCATGCTGCTCGGCAATGCCGACATCAATCATCCGGTCCGGGAATTCCTTGGCGAACGGGAACAGGCCGGACCCCCCCGGCATGGCCGGTGTTACAGCGATCAAGCGTTTGTCCTCACGGCCCAGCTCAATCAGTGCCTCTCCGAACACCTCGGTGTACATCGGCGGTTTGCCGACGGCCTTCAGCGGCTGTCCGGATTCGATTTTGTAAGGTGAAATGGCATGTGATTTGTAGAAATCAGTCTCCGCCGGCTTGTAGCCTTTGCCTTTGGTAGTCAACACATGCACCAGCACAGGGCCGTTCACATTGTCTGCCTGATGGAAGGTGTCAATCATCTTCTCAATATCATGCCCGTCTACCGGACCGAGATAGGTGAAGCCCAGCTCCTCGAACAGCACGCCGGGTACCATCATATATTTAAGGCTGTCCTTCAGCTTCTCAGCCGTCTTGGCCAGCTTGCCGCCGATTGCCGGAATTCTCCGCAGCAGCCCTTCCACTTCATCCTTTGCCCGCAGGTAATGGCGGTCTGAACGGATTTTGCTCAGGTAATTGTGCATTGCCCCGACGTTCGGCGCAATGGACATCTCATTATCGTTCAGGATTACCATCAGCTTGCGGCGTTCATGCCCGATATGATTCAGTGCTTCAAAGGCCATCCCGCCGGTCAGCGCACCGTCACCGATCACAGCAATAACCTTGTTGTCCTCGCCCTTGAGATCACGCGCCATTGCCATACCCATAGCTGCAGACAGAGAGGTGCTGCTGTGCCCGGCTTCCCAGACATCATGCTCACTCTCCGAGCGCTTCACAAAGCCGCACAGTCCGTCCTTCTTGCGGAGCGTGTCGAAGCGGTCCTGCCGTCCGGTAAGGATTTTGTGGACATAAGCCTGGTGTCCTACATCATATATCATTTTATCCCGGGGACTGTCATAGCAGTAATGCAGCGCCAGCGTAAGCTCCACTACCCCCAGGTTGGATCCCAGATGCCCGCCGGTCACAGTCAGCTTCTCAATCAGAAACGTACGGATCTCCTCTGCAAGGGAGTTCAGCTCTGGCACTGATAAAGATTTGAGTTGCTGCGGATCATTTATATTTGGAAGCAGCACGAGTCTTCCCCGCTTTCCTAGATGTTGTAAAATATAAACCCCATTATAACACAAACGAAACGGCTGTCGAAATACAGCCGCTTCGGAATTTTCTTTAATGGTCTCTGGACATCAGATAAGATGCAATTTCCAGCAGGCGTGAATTGTCCTTGAAGCCTCCGCCGAGCACAGCGCTGCGGGCTGCTTCCGTCAGCCGCTCCACTTCCGCGCGTGAGGCCTCCAGCCCGATGAAGAACGGGTAAGTCACCTTTTGCTGCTTGATGTCGCTGCCCGTCTTCTTGCCGAGCTTGCCTTCGTCGCCGACCAGGTCAAGGATATCATCCTGCACCTGAAAAGCCAGGCCGATCTGTGTGCCGAATTCGCGCAGCGCTTCCAGCTGCGCCGCGTCTGCACCCGCAATCCGCCCGCCGGCCAGCAGGGAACATACGATCAGATCGCCAGTCTTATGGCGGTGGATATACTGCAGCTGCTCCAGACTGGTAAGTCCCTGCTCGCCTTCCATGTCAGCCACCTGTCCGCCGACCATGCCGCGCGGCCCGGCCATTTCAGCCAGCTCCTCGACAATGGAGAGAACCTGCTCTGCAGGCACGCCATGCCGGCGGGATGACTGGACCACACTGTAGAATGCATGGGTCAGCAGCGCGTCCCCAGCCAGGATAGCGGTCGCTTCGCCGAACACTTTATGACTCGTGAGCTTACCCCGCCGGTAATCATCGTTATCCATAGCGGGAAGATCATCATGAATGAGTGAATAGGTGTGCACCATTTCGATAGCAGCTGCCACAGGCAGCGCCGCGTCCCGGCTGCCACCAAGCGCCTCGCAGGCTGCAACAACGAGCAGCGGGCGGAGGCGCTTGCCGCCGGCCTGCAAGGAATAATTCATTGCATCCTTCAAATGGCCCGGGACGGTCCAGTCCGCAGGAAGCGTAGTCTCCAGCTCCTGGAGAACAGCTTCAGTCACACCGGCGATATATTCTTTAAGCGGCTGGCGCTCTCCGCCTGCCGCATTTAGTTCCGGGTTATGCTCAGACCTGCTCATCGCTGTCCCCTTCCAGCCGGGCGCCGAAAGGCTTCTTGCGCAATTCCCCGTCCATCTCGGTAATCATTTCGATCTTGCGCTCCACCTGTTCCAGCTTGCTGCCGCACAGCTGCGACAGCTTCATTCCCTGTTGAAACAAGTCTATGGCCTTCTCCAGGGGAACGTCGCCGTGCTCAAGCTCACGGACGATTTCCTCCAGCCGCTCCATGGCCCCTTCAAAATCCAGTTCCGCTTCCTTCGTCATCGTCTTTGCCATCCTCCTTCATTCCCCAGACCTGGCAGCTTAGCTGTCCGTCATTCAGCTTTATGTTGACTACATCGCCTAGCTCAACTTCCTTCAGCGATTTGATTAAATGCTCTTCCTTCTCGTCATAGACGAGGCTGTATCCGCGCGACATGACCTTCAGCGGGCTGAGCGCGTCGAGCGAGCGCAGCTCCGAGACGTAGCGCGCACGCTTGTCCCGCAGGCGCGCCTGCATCGCCCCCGCAAGCGTGCGGGTGATGCTCTCTGTGCGCTGCCTGGCCGCATTCACGCTGGCCTGCGGGTGGAACCGCTGCAGCCTTGCGCGCACCACCGCCTGGCGCTCCTGCGAGCGGCGGTGCCGGGTTTCGGCTGCGCGGCTAAGCGCCGCGCGCAGCATGTCCAGCCGCTGCGCGTGCTGGGCCAGCTGGCGGCGCGGGCCGACCAGCGCCAGCGAGCGCTGCAGCGAGGCGAGGCGCTCGCCGCCGCGCTGGGAGCGGCGCAGCAGGCCCTGGCGCAGCCGCTGCTCGGCGGTGCGCAGCTGCGAGCCAAGCTCGGCGGCATGCGGCACAGCCAGCTCAGCCGCCGCTGTAGGGGTCGCCGCCCGCAGATCGGCGGCGAAATCGGCGATCGTGAAGTCGGTCTCATGACCGACTGCCGAGATCACCGGAATGCCGGAGCCGGCAATCGCCCGCGCTACGGCTTCTTCGTTGAAGGCCCACAATTCCTCCAGTGAGCCGCCCCCGCGGCCGACGATCAGCACATCGGCCTCGCCCATGGCGTTCAGGTTCTGGATCGCCTTAACGATCGAAGGCGCAGCCCCCTTGCCCTGCACCAGTACGGGATACAGCACCACAGCAACCTGCGGAAAGCGCCGCTGCAGCGTAATGATAATATCCCGTACAGCCGCGCCGGTCGGTGAGGTTACAACTCCGACAACGCGCGGAAAGCGCGGCAGCGGACGTTTGCGGTCCGCTGCGAACAGCCCTTCCTGCTCCAGCTTCCGCTTCAGCTGCTCGTAAGCCATATACAGGCTGCCGATGCCGTCAGGCTGCATATGGGTCGCGTAGAACTGGTATTGCCCGTCCCGTTCATATACCGTTACATTGCCTCTGGCAATAACCTTGGTCCCTTCCTTCGGAACAAAGGGCAGCCGCTGGTTATGCGAGGCGAACATAATGGACTTGATCCGGCTGCTCTCATCCTTCAACGTGAAATACATGTGTCCGCTGCCGTGATGAGTGAAGTTGGAGATTTCCCCGCGGACCCATACATCTGACAGGAGCACATCCGAATCCAGCTTCATGCGGATATATTTGTTAAGATCTTTAATGGATAAGACTTGCCGTTCTGCCGCCATAAGCAGCTCCTATTCCAGGCCGCGGCGGCGTTTGGCCGCAATCAGCGTATTGCTCATCAGCATGGTAATGGTCATCGGGCCTACCCCGCCGGGTACAGGTGTAATGTAACCGGCAACTTCCCGCGCGCTCTCATAATCCACGTCACCGGCAAGCTTGCCGTTATCCAGCCGGTTCATGCCGACGTCAATGACCACTGCCCCCGGCTTCACATACGAGCCGTCAATGAAATTCGCCCGGCCGATAGCTACTACCAGAATGTCTGCCTGACGGCAGATTTCGGCCATATTCGCCGTACGGGAGTGGCACATCGTTACGGTAGCATTCTCGCGCTGCAGCAGCAGGGAGACCGGTTTGCCGACGATATTGCTGCGGCCGATTACGACCGCATGCTTGCCTGAAATTCCGGTGCCTGTCCGCTTGATCAGCTCAATACAGCCGGCAGGTGTACAAGGCAGCAGGCTGTCATCACCGATGACCAGATTGCCGACATTGATCGGATGAAAACCATCCACATCCTTCTCCACGGCAATTGCATCGATAACCGCTTTTTCCTCGATATGCTTGGGCAGCGGCAGCTGAACAAGAATACCGTCGATATCATTGCGGCTGTTCAGCTCTGCCACCAGGGCAAGCAGCTCCTCCTGGGTTGTCGACGCCTCAAGTCTATGCACTTCAGAGTGGAAGCCAAGCTCCGTGCTGGATTTCTCCTTATTCCGGACATAGACCTGGGATGCCGGGTCTTCACCGACAAGAACGACAGCAAGACCGGGCTTTACACCGTGCTCTGCCAGGTCCTTCACCTGCTGTGCGATGTCAATACGAATTTCGTCGGATACCTGTTTACCGCTGATGATTGCTGCTGTCATGTAAGTCTCTCCCCTTTTTATCTGCTCAAGAAGTGTGATTGAAGCATGAATGGCTAGTAATACGGGATACTGCTTGTCTGCTGCCGGGAACGCCCGGCTTACCGGCCAGTTACCGCTGGTATACTTCCCCGGTGCCTGCCTGGGTACTTTTCCGCCTTACAGCTCGCTTTTCAGCTTGTCAATTTCCTGGATCATTTTGCCGAGTACACCGTTCACGAATTTGCCGGAGTCCTCTGTGCCGAAATGCTTGGCCAGATCGATCGCCTCGTTGACCGCAACCTTGGCGGGCACATCGTCTGCGAAGACCATTTCAAAGGTTGCCAGACGCAGAATCTGGCGGTCTACCCGTGACAAACGGCTCATCTGCCAGCCCTTCAGGTAATGCTCCAGCATATCGTCGATGGCCACTTTATGCTCCCATACGCCGTTCACATGCTGCACAACATACGCCTTCAGCTCTGTCTCGTCCGTGATGACATGCTCGCTTTCATTTTCCTCGGATGCCTCAGCAATCAGCATTTCCACCGCTTCCGCACTATCTACCTCATTCATTTCCATCTGGTACAGGCTTTGGACAATAATCTCTCTTGCTAAACGTCTCTTCATGTGTTCCTCCTACAATCTAATCTCGCAGTTTATATCGTAAATCATTGTTTCCGGCAAGTCATTCATTACATTACAATCATAATTATTGTCAGCATAAAGCCGTCTGCTTTATCCCTAATTGTATTTCGTACAGTCAAAAACCGGCCGGGGCTGTACCGGGGTGTGCATGCCGGTATCAGATTGTACGAAATACAGTTAAACGAATTACAGTTAATCCGGCAGCTGCTGCAGCAGCCAAAGTTAAAAACACTAGTTGGAATTCTGCCACTTGGTTTAGGGATTTCTTGTATTTATAAATGTTTAGGTGGAAAAACGTCACTTAATTTGCAGCAAACTCCTTCTACTCGCGAATTCGTCGTGAATTAAGTAGCATTTTTCCAATTATAATTGCAAAATACGCTTTTTACGTGAAATTAAGTGGCATTATTGCATCTAATAACCACCTAATCCCCTCCAGTAACCAAAAAAACCGCGCAGCCCTTCACCCGGCAGGCCAGTCAACGCAAACGAAACGGGTTCCAGGCTCCGGGAGAAAGGCTATCGCGGTTCATTTGAAGGGACGCCAGCGTCCGGACAGCCGCTCAACCAGCTCCTGCCAGACGAACAGGGGCGGCTGCGCCGTATCCTTTCTTTTGCCAAGCGTATATCCGATGAACACTACCAGTGCAAAGAACAGCATATCCCAAAAACCGCTAATCAGATAAATCAGGCCAAGCACAATACCGAAGGTTACTCCGGCGATCCTGCCCCCGTGACTTTCCCATATTTCTTTCCAGGGCATAGGGGAAACTCACCTCTATTCCACTCGACTTTTGAAGCTTGGAGACTGTGTGAGGTTGGCAATATAGACTGAAACGTCTGCAACCGGAATTCCCGTCGTCTCCTGCACAAAATCATGCACCTGACGCTGAACCTCTGTAGTCAGCAGCGGGAGCGAATGCTCACCGTCCACTACCGCACGGATCATAATTTCAAGTCCAGCCTGTGACACGCGGATACGCGACTTCAGGTCCCGGATCCCCTTGACCTTGCCTGCAGCCTTCAGGCTCAGGTTCTCAATGGTTTCCATTGAAATCTGGATATCCCCGTACTCCGTACGCTGGTCCACCGACGGCTGGGAGGCCCGGTCACGGCGCAGGGAGATGTAGAAGAAACGGATGCTGAGCAGAAACAGAATGACTGCCACTGCGATGGCTGCAATATAGGCGGCCGGACCATCCTGAATCTCGACCGTATCCGGAATTGCGCCGCTCAGGAGGAGAATGGCAATTACAGATAATATTCCGATGCTTAAGCTGTAGATGAACAGCAGAAGCCTGTCCAAAATTTTTGCCACGAGTCTCATAACCTCCTTAAATTAGAGTAAACCCTCGACGGTGCTGTCGGGGGTTTATAGATAAACGAGGGCCCTTATTTCACGCGGTGAACCGCCTCTGTATCTTCGCTCTTGTCCGTATTCGCGGTAGTTTTGAACTGAACGTCATGTACATGCACGTTCACTTCCACTACAGTCAGACCGGTCATAGTCTCGATGGAACGCTTAACATTGCGCTGAATCTCCCCGGCTACTTCCGGAATACGGTTTCCGTATTCAATAATCACGGACACGTCAACGGCAGCCTCACGTTGTCCAACCTCTACCTTTACTCCTTTGGAGAGATTCTTGCGGCCGAGAAGCTCCACAATTCCTCCGGCGAAACCGCCGCTCATGCCGGCCACGCCTTTAACTTCTACGGTAGCCAAACCTGCGATAACCTCGATTACTTCCGGAGCAATCTGGATCTCGCCGATCTCCGTACGTTCGTATTCCGTCGGCAATGTACTCATCTTGGACTTCAACCCTTTCAATAAAAAAGTTGTTCAACATTTATAGCGGAGAGCACGTCTCTTATTAAACATACTATATCATTTGCCGAACTTTATGACAAACAATGAGAATCCGTCCTAAATTTCATACTCTTCCAGGAACTTGATATCAAAATTCCCGTCCAGGAATACCGGATGCTCCAGCAGCTTCTGATGGAACGGAATCGTGGTATGTATGCCTTCTACAGCAAATTCAGCCAGCGCCCGTTTCATCTTCGCAACCGCCTCCTGGCGCGTCGGCGCCCAGACGATCAGCTTGGCAATCATGGAATCATAGAACGGCGAGATGGTATAGCCGGGGTAAGCCCCGCTGTCCACCCGCACACCCAGTCCGCCCGGCGGCAGGTAAAAGCCGATTTTGCCCGGTGAAGGCATAAAGTTCTTGTCCGGATCTTCGGCATTAATGCGGCATTCAATCGACCAGCCGTTGATCACGATATCTTCCTGGGTAAAGGAGAGCGGATTGCCCTCAGCCACCGAAATCATTTCCTTGATCAGATCCACGCCGGTAACCATCTCCGTTACGGGATGCTCGACCTGGATTCTGGTGTTCATCTCCATGAAATAGAACTGTCCGTCAGGACCCAGCAGAAACTCCAGGGTACCTGCTCCAGAGTAATTCACGGCCTGCGCTGCACGTACAGCCGCCTGCCCCATTGCTTCACGGATCTCCGGGGTCAGCACGGAGCAAGGAGCTTCTTCAACCAGCTTCTGCCGGCGGCGCTGTACAGAGCAGTCCCGTTCGCCCAGATGGACGACATTCCCGTGATTATCGGCAATAATCTGGATTTCCACATGCTTCATTCCGGTCAGGAATTTCTCCAGGTATACGCCGGCGTTGCCGAAGGCTTTTTGGGCTTCCTGCTGGGCAGCAGTAATCTGCTTCACCAGGGATTCCTCGTCTTCAGCGATGCGGATGCCCTTGCCTCCGCCTCCTGCGGTAGCCTTCACGATGATCGGGTAGCCGATATCACGGCCCAGCATGACAGCTTCCTCTACATCGCCCACCAGCCCGTCAGAGCCCGGGATAACCGGAACGCCGGCCAGCTTCATGGTGTCCTTCGCTACAGCCTTGTCCCCCATCCGGGTGATGGCATCAGGGGAAGGACCGATAAAGGTGATATTGCAGGATTCGCAGATCTCGGCAAAATCAGCATTCTCAGCCAAGAACCCGTATCCGGGATGAATCGCATCGCACTCTGTTAATGTAGCGACGCTCATAATATTGGTAAAGTTCAGATAACTGTCCTTGGACGGCATCGGACCGATGCAATAAGCCTCATCTGCCAGCCGGACATGCAGTGAATCCCGGTCAGGCTCTGAATAGACCGCGACGGTGGAAATGCCCATTTCGCGGCAGGCTCTAATGATGCGCACCGCGATTTCACCGCGGTTGGCAATCAGCACTTTTTGAATGTTCATGCGTTTCCTCCCAAAGTTTAACGAGGCCTGTCAGCCCTCTTGTTCTAGTACTGCGGCAGTTACTCCGGCTTTACCAGAAACAGCGGCTGGCCGTATTCTACAAGCTGGCCGTTCTCGGCAAGCACGGATACGATTTCGCCTCTTACTTCCGCTTCCAGCTCATTCATCAGTTTCATCGCTTCAATGATGCAGACAGTGGATTTCTCATTTACACGGTCCCCTACCTTGACAAAGGACGGCGATTCCGGAGAAGCGGCACTATAGAAGGTTCCTACCATTGGAGAAACAATTTTATGTAATGCTCCTTCGGCAGGGGAAGACTGCGGCTGTACGGCAGCCGGGATCTCGCTTGGAGCCGTAGGTGCAACATGCTGCGGACTGTGCGGCTGCGGTGCTGGCGTAAAGGGATAGACATAAGGAGCCGCCTGGATTGCATTGCCATCAGCTTCAGGTCGATCCGGTTTACGAATAGCCAGCTTCATTCCTTCGCTTTCAATCTCCAGCTCATGTACGGAGGAGGTCTGGTCCAGCAATTTAATCAATTCCTTAATCTCGCTTAACTTGAACATTTAATCGTTCACTCCTTCAGCTTTCTCTCGAAGCCACTTTTCTGTTACGGACAAGCAAAAAACGGCCTCACCGTTTCTCTTTTGAAGCATGGCTTCAGGGATAACGCAAATCTGAGGTCGCTTTCATCATGATAACTTTATGTATTATATCACAAACGCTAGAAATGGAAAGAGCCCGGGACTTGCCCGAGCTCTTTCGGCATTTTTCGCTTTTTTATACTGTTAATTATTGCTCTGATACATATTGGACCCGGATCTTGTCCTGGGTAACGCTCAGTTCCTTCATCACCAGATCCACGATGCCAACGGCCTGTTTCACGTCCAGCTTGTCGCTCAGCACCACCACGGTGTAGCTGTTTCCGGCTTCCTCCTTGACGATGGCCTCACCGTATTTTTGCTGGAGCTGGGTCTCAATATCGCTGATTTTGGATTCTTTTTCCTCGAGCTTGCTGAGCTGCTCCTGTGCCACCGCGTTCTCGGCCGGTGTCTTGCTCATGTCGTTAATCTGGGCGATCAGGTCATTGTAGTTCTTCAGGTTCTGCTGTTCACGTTCAAACAGATAGTTGGTGAACATGCTGCTTGCAGATGCGCTTTGTGCGGCTACTTCCTTCAGAATTTCCTCATCGCCCTTGGCTGGCGCGCCCTCAGTGGAAGCTGAAGCACTGTCTGCAGCGGTATCAGCTGCTGCTTTATCATCGCTTGCCGCAGTCTGCTCATCGGCCGTTTTATCAGTTACTGCAGCTGTGTCTTCCTTGGAGCTGTCTGTGCTGCTCTTATCCGGTGCAGCCGCTGTTTCGCTGCTGGCTGTGTCGGCAGCCGGGTCGGTGACAGCCGCTGCTCCGGCATCTTCAGCTGTAGTATCTTCTGTTGTAGCCGCCTGGGAACCGGCATCCGTGCTGAGTGCACCTTGCGTGTCCACTTCATTGATAACCAGACCGTTGTCGAGCACCGCAGAATCCGCTGTACCTGTGCCGTTATTCGTGCTGTCCACCTGGATGGTGCCTGCTGTTTCCTTGGGAATGGAGGCCCCGGTGTCTTCAGTGAATAAGTAGTAAGCCGACAGCACCACCATCAAGCTGAGCATGGAAACCAACCAAATTGTTTGTCTTTTGCCCTTCATTTTCTTTTCCTCCTAAAAATAATATTGGATTTATTGCTGATTTGCCCGCCTATTCCTGCTTGCGCGGCACAACGGAAATGCGATAGCTTGGCACATTCAGGCCTTTCTGGATGGCCTCCTCGATCAAACCGCGGACAACCTTGTTCTCGGCGCCTTTGGCTACCACAAGCACGCCGCGCACCTGCGGCTTGATCCGTTTGGTAATGATCGGAGTCTCATCGCCCGACTGACTGTAGGTGACGATTTCTCCGTCCCTGGTGTATTGCGTGGTATGGCGCTTGCCGCCGCTGGCATCGGTCTCTTCACTGAGCTGCTGCGAATCATTCATATTCCGCGTCACAACGATCTCCTCTGTAGACTCTACCGTAACCATGATGTCCACCGTTCCGACACCGACGATTTTCTCCAGGATTTCCTTGGTGCGTTCCTCCATCGCCTGCTCAATACTGTCAAAAGTGCCGGAGTTGTTAAGATTCCCCTGCTGCAGTGTGGTCTGCGTGGATTCGACAGCCGGCGGTTCCCGCCCCGTATTCTCGCTGTCGAGCTTCTTCACGTTCACAAAGGAGTTGAACAGCATGATCGCAACGCCCAGCAGTCCCAAAATGATCAGCCAGCGGAAGGTATGACTCCTTTTCGGACTGCCGGAGCCTCCGCCTGCCCATTGCTCCAGCTTTTTTAACCAGTTGGCCACTTCTTATCCCCCTCATCATTAGCGCTGCCTCTTAAGATTTCCCGGTGCCCGCTGTACTGCCGGAGACCCGGATAATGCCGGGCTCCAGATTCCAGTTCGTTTCCAGCAGCTTCTTAATTTCGTCAGCTGCTACATCAGCTGTGCCTGATGCCTTCTGTCCGTCAGCTCCGGCACCGGAAGCATTGCCTGTTGACCCGGCTGTTACTTCCGTCACTCCGCCGGAGGTGCCCCCGCCAATCTGCACTTGTACAGGCACTACCGGTTCAATCCGGATCGGTTCAGAACCTGAAGGGCTGTCCGTCCCTTCTGCTTCCGCGCCGCCTGCCTGGCCTGCTCCGGCTGGCGCCGGCAGGGACACGGTGACTGCGGTAATTACGGGAACCTCTTCGCCGACAAGGCCTGACGCCTTGCCCAGCCCAAGCTTCACCGTCACCTTGATCCCCTGCAGGCCTGTACTTCCGGCGACCTGCTCCTGCATCTGCCCGGCCACTTCCTCTGCAGCCAGCTGCAGGCCCTGCTCCCTGGCTCCTGCGGCCAGCCTCCGCCCGTCGGCCAGAATCTGCTCCAGCTCACCTGCGCCACGGCCTGCCCCGGAGAGCAGTCCGCCCTGCTGCTCCTGCTGTCCGAGAGCCAGGCTCAGCTCCTTCGCGGCATCCCCTTTCAGTAGAGAGACAATCGGGCTCAGCATTGTCAGAAGAACCAGCAGGCTGAGCACCAGCCTGGCGTATCGCTCCATTGACTTGCCCGGAAGCAGCATCTCTACGAAGGCAGCCATCAGGACTACCAGAATGAGCTCCCGCAGCCATCCGCCTAACCAGGTCATACGTTTAACCCCCTGAACGTTAGTAGGCATCCGCTTTCTGAACCGGCTGAACCGGCTGGCCTCACCTCATCATCACCGTGACATTGCCTGCGGTCAGCATGATCGTCACGGCCAGGAAGAACATGAGGGAGACGGCGGCCAGAGCTGCAAAGACGTAAATCATGCTTTTGCCGATCGTCTGCAGACAGGATACGATTGGCGTCTCGCCGAGCGGCTGCATGACCGCTGCAGCGACATTGTAGATGAGCGCCAGAATCAGGATTTTGATTGCCGGGAACGCGCACAGGAACAGGATGATAATGACACCTGAGAGCCCGATTGCATTCTTCACCAGCAGCGAAGCCGAGATGACGGTGTCGGTGGCATCCGCGAACATTTTGCCGATGACAGGCACGAAATTCCCGGTGATATATTTGGCGGCACGGATCGTCACACCGTCCGTCACCGAGCTGGTGATGCCTCTGACTGATATAACGCCGAGGAACACCGTCAGCAGCACGCCCAGCAGCCCGGCCCCGACATTGCGCAGCAGATTCGCCAGCTGAGTCAGCTTGTATTTCTCCGAAATGGCGCTCACCAGATGCAGCACGGCCGAGAAAAAGAGCAGCGGGAATACAATCGTGTGAATCAGCGTGCCGACCGTATGAATCATGAACACAATCAGCGGATGTGTAACGGAAACAGTGACGATGTTGCCCATCGAAGCGAGAAGCGCGAACAGCAGCGGAATCATCGCCATCATGAAATCAATCATCCGGTCGATCGCATCCTTCGCATAGCCGATGGCAATATTGAAGCTGTTGACAGCAATGACGAGCACGACCATATAGCAGAGCATATAAGCGATTTTGCTGACGGCCTTGCGTTCAAAAGCGGTCTGCAGCGTCTCCAGAATCATGCTGAGTACACTGACCATGACGATCGTGACCAGCAGCTTGCCGTTGTAGAGCACCTCATGCCACATAAATTTGCCCAGGCCTGACAGCACGCCTGCAAAGCTTAGACCGTCCTCGCCGGGAAGCAGCATATCCATCAGCGACGGGGTCTGCCCGTCCGGGAAGAACCCGCCGTACTCCCGCATCAGCTGGTCCCAGTATGACTCAACCCCGTCCAGCGGCAGGTTCTCCACCTGACCCTTGACCCACCCGTCTACGGGTGATGAGGTCCCGCCTGAAGCCTGCGGCGGAGCGCCGGTTGCCGAAGCGGTTCCCCCGCACCAGAGCAGCAGCAGAAAGGGCAGAAGCAGCAGCAGTATTTTTAATTTAGGAGTCTTGTGCATCCGCATTTCCTGCATTCCCCGCCTTTCTCCGGCTGCTCCTGCTCCGCCTTCGGTTCAGGCAGGCAGCAGCTTCATCACCGTTTCGATAATAATGCTGATGATCGGCACCGCCAGCACCATGATCAGGACCTTGCCGGCCAGCTCGATCTTGGAGGCGATGGACTCCTGCCCGGCATCCCGCACAATCTGCGCCCCGAACTCCGCAATATAAGAAATTCCGATGATTTTGAACACCGTTTTGATATAGATCATTTCCATCCCAGAGGACTCCGCTACCCGCTCCAGTGTCCCGAGCATCGTGCCGATCTTGCCGATCAGGAACAGAAAGATCAGAATGCCCGCTGCCGTAGTCAGCAGAAAAGCGAACACCGGCTTTTGTTCCTTCAGCACGAGGATCAGCACCGTCGTCAACAGTCCGATTCCTACTACCTGGATAATTTCCATACTGCCTGCCTACTGAAAAAGAAAAATCGTTTTGATTTCCTGAAGCAGTCCGTCCAGCATCCGGATCACCATGAAAAGCACGATGATAAACCCGACAATCGTTACCCAGTGGGCGATGTCCTCTTTCCCCATCTGCTTGAGTACCGTATGGATCATGGCAATGATGATGCCGATGCCGGCGATTTGAAAAATCGCGTTGACTTCAATATTCATTCCTGGCACCTCGCTAAAAGATCAAAATGACGATCAGTACTCCAAGCAGCAGACCCAGGCTTTTGCTCATTTTTTCATATTTGCCCTGATCTTCTCTGGCCGCTGTCTCTTCCTGCTTCAATTGCTGCAAAGCCAGTGCAATATGCGTGCTCTGATTCGACCTGTCGCTTGTGCCCAGTGTGCAGCTCAGCTGGCGGAGAATTTCCCGCTCTGCACTCTTCAGTGCAGCGGAACGGAAATGAAGCTCCATCGCCCGCCTGAAAGCCACCTCTGCACTGTGGTCCAGCGGCGGGCTCATCTCCTGGGCAGCGGTGGTAAAAAGGGCCTGCAGCGGCCCCTTCGACTGCTGCCCGATCCGCTGCAGCGCCTCCGGAAGCGGGGTGTAGCCGTAGAGAATCTCTGTCTCCAGCCGCTGCAGCGCGGCGATCAGCCCCCTGATGTTCCGCGGCCTGTCTGCATACTGGGCAGCCCGGGTGAACCCGGCCAGCGTGCCGGCCAGCACAACCAGGACGGCACCCAGCAGTTTAAGCACGGCGTTCACCGCCTTGCTGCTCTTCCGGCGTTATGAGCAACAGCCCCCGCTTCTGCCCGTCCAGAATGCGGAAGGTCAGCCCTGCCTCGGTGCGGTGCAGAATGATGTACCGCTCAAACATCCGGTGCTCCAGCAGGCCCCCCAGGCCCGGACGCCGGGCCAGCTCGGACACTTCCTTGCCGTGGGCCGTGGCTACCACGGAGATTCCGGCATGCAGCGCTTCTGTTACCGCTTCGGCATCCTCATGGCGCCCGATCTCATCAGCGACAAGCACCTCTGGCGAGAGGGAGCGGATCATCATCATCATCCCCTCCGCTTTCGGGCAGCCGTCGAGGATGTCGGTGCGCGGCCCGACATCAAAGGCCGGGATGCCGCGGCGGCTGCCGGCAATCTCCGAGCGCTCGTCCACGATGCCGACCTTGAGCCCGGGGCGGCTGCCTTCCGGGCTGCCGGCGGAGATCTGCCTGGCGAGATCACGCAGCAGCGTGGTCTTGCCGTGCTGCGGCGGCGAGAGGATCAGCGTATGCATGATCCGCTGCCGGCCCCGCTCCACCAGATACGGCAGGACGCTGTCGGCAATGCCGTGAAGCTCGCGGGCAATCCGGACATTGAAGCCGGTAATGTCGCGCAGATGCTCAACCCCGCCTCCGCTGAGCACCGTCCGGCCGGAAAGGCCGATCCGGTGTCCGCCGGGAATCGTGATAAAGCCCTTGCGCAGCTCCTCTTCCATCGTATAGAGGGAATGATTGCTGATGAGATCAAGCAGCCGGTGCGTATCCTCCCGGCTTGGCTTGTACGCTTCTGCGGGAAGCTGGGTCAGACTGCCGTTTGCGCAGAGGAAATGGTATTTGCCGGAGTAATTAATCTCCAGCGGGCGCCCTTCCCTGACCCTGACCTCTTCCAGCCTCGCCAGAAGATGGGCGGGAAGTCCGCTCAGCATCGCCCTTACTTTTTCGGGAAACAGGAAAAGCCAGTCATTAGCCATACAATGTACCCCCAAGCTGTCCTCTACTTTTATAGCTTTATTCCATATTTATGCTTGTACCTGAGCTTTATGCCTATCATCTATCATTTTTTTAGAATACCGATTAAGAGAAAAGCCACCCCGCAGCCGATCCAGCCCAGCTTGCCCCAGGACAGCTCCTGCGCCATCCCCGTAAGCCCGACAGCCGTTGTCAGAATGAGAATCGTCGGCCCTACGAGGGCCAGTCCTGAATTGACCGCCAGCGCCTTGTCCACCTGGTTCAGCTTCAGCATAATCAGTGCCGCCGTAATCTCCACACTGCCGGACAGCAGTCGCAAAATCGCCATCCAGCTAACATACTTGTCCAATCTGTTCAGCTCCTTTTATTCAAATCTGCTGTTATCCATGGATATGCGCAAGCTGTCCACTTTAGACAAGCGAAAATAGGCGCAGCCGCACCTGGGATGTGAAAGAAATCATAGAGAAACAATTCATAAAAAAATATCATCAGTGTGATAAAATAATTTTGTTAATCAACAAACGGGAAATAGAAGCTTATGTCATTGGATAGACTAAGAAAAAAAAGAGGGGAATTTTAGCATGCATGTTCGTAATCTCGTAGTACCGCTAGTATCAAGCACAGTTGCGAGGCAGGTAAAAGATGTAGCTGTCATCATTCTTTCAGCTTTTATGGTAGCCAGCGGCCTCCGGCTGTTTCTCATTCCGCATCAGCTGCTGAGCGGCGGAGTGGCCGGAACGGCTTCCATTATCGGTTATCTCACAAATCCCAAGTATATTTCACTGTACTATTTTGCAATCAACTTTCCGATTCTGATCTGGGGCTTTGTGGCCGTAGGCAAAAAATACATATGCTTAAGCATGCTGTCTGTCCTCTCCACCACCTGGTTCCTGACCGTCATTCCGGTCATCAAGCTGACCAAGGACCCGATCCTGGCCAGCATTTTCGGCGGAGTCATTATTGCCTGCGGGGTTGGATTTTCGCTTCGTGCGGGGGGCTCTTCAGGGGGATTTGATATTTTGGGCTCGATCATTACCCGCAAACGCGATATTCCGATGGGGACTGTACTGTTCGTGCTGGACGGTCTGGTCATCCTGAGCCTGGGCTTTTTCAAAAGCTGGGATTCCGCCCTTTATGCAATGCTCTGTATTTTCGTCAAAAGCCGGGTCGTAGATATGATTCATATCCGCCACGTCAAGCTGACCTGCTTCATCGTCACCCAGGAACGGGAAAAGATGCTCAGCCGGCTTACCCAGTTGCCCCACGGGGTCACTGTAGTCAACGCGGAGGGCGGTTACAGTCATGAAGGCAACACGATGCTGATGACCGTTACGACACGCTATGAGCTGGCCGAGCTGCGCAAGACCATTCTTGAGACGGACCCGAAATCGTTCGTGAACGTGCTGGAGACGGTAGAGATCGTGGGCCGTTTCAGACGGCTGAGTTAGCCAGATTGATTATGGAAAAGAGCCTGTAATCCCCGGCAACCGGCGAGAATACAGGCTCTTTTTCAAAACTCCCGGATATATTTCATCTTAATCCAGGTAACCTATCAAACCTAACGGACTCAAATGACGATATTTCCGGAATCCCCTGCTCCTGCGGGAACTAAAGGACACCAGAGCCGTTATCCGCTACCCAAACGGCCATATCCGAACTTTTCGGCGCAACTAACGTTATCTGTGTCCGTTAGTGTAGAAAATGGCGCAGAAAGTACGAAATAACGCCTCCTGAGTCCGTTACAGCAATCGGCGGCAACAAGCGCACTAAAAAAGGATGCTCCCCCAGCCCTCAGGCTGAAGAAACATCCCTGCTCTAATTCCTATCTGCGGTCCTTAGGCCCGCCAACGAAGGCCTGCTCTTCTGTATCCAGGTTATAGGCGGTGTGAAGCGCCTGAATAATCTGCTGAAGGTTGCCGGATTCAATGACACAGGATACCTTGATTTCGGAGGTGCTGACCATCTTGATGCTTACGCCCTGGCCGGAGATCACTTCGAACATCTGCGCGGCAACACCCGGATGGCTGACCATTCCAGCACCGACGATCGAGACTTTGACCAGATTGTCTTCCGAGGTTACTTCACGATAAGGCAGCTCGCTGTGCAGCCCTTCAATAACCTCTTTGGCCCGGGCCAAATCACCCAGCCCTACTGTAAAGGAAAAGTCGGCTGTGCCGTTCTGAACGCCGCTCTGCACGATAATATCCACATCGACGCCTTCAGCAGCCAGCTTGCCGAATACCTGGGCGAGTACACCCGGCACATCCGGCACTCCCAGAATACTGATCCGCGCTACATTCTTGTCATATGCGATTCCGCTTACTACTACTCCCTGCTCCATGCTTGCTTCCTCCTTAACTACAGTACCTTCATTATGATTAAAGCTTGATCTGACGACCAGCTTCACCTGATATCTCTTGGCATACTCTACAGCC
The DNA here is from genome assembly GCF_029893965.1 of Paenibacillus sp. PastM-3. GTDB lineage: Bacteria > Bacillota > Bacilli > Paenibacillales > Paenibacillaceae > Paenibacillus_AQ. The sequence goes on along the minus strand of NZ_JARXXP010000003.1, from coordinate 223,264 downwards.
CGGGGGTGGAGTACCGCTGCGCCCAGATTGGCCAGCTCCAGCATCTCGTCATAAGAGATTTCCTTCAGCTTGCGCGCCGTCTTGACGATCCGCGGATCAGTGGAATAAATGCCGTCCACATCGGTATAAATCTCGCAGACATCCGCCTTAATCGCAGCTGCCAGTGCTACTGCGGTTGTATCGGAGCCTCCGCGTCCCAGCGTTGTAATCTCGCCGTCCAGCGTCATCCCCTGGAAGCCGGCCACAATCACGATCTGTTCGCGCTCCAGCGACTCCAGCACACGCCGCGGAACGATTTCGTTAATCCGGGCCCGGCCGTGGGTCTCATCTGTCCGGAACCCTGCCTGCCAGCCTGTATATGAGACGGCATTTCTGCCGATCCCGTGCAGGGCGATGGACAGCAGCGCAACCGAGATCTGTTCGCCGGTTGTCATCAGCATATCCATTTCACGCGCCGGCGGCTGCTCATTCAGCGCCTTGGCCTGGTCGATCAGATCATCCGTAGTATCTCCCATAGCGGATACAACCACAACGCAGCGGTGTCCTTCATCCTGCTTGTCTGCGATGCGCTTAGCGACACGTTTCATACGTTCAATGTCGCCGACGGAGCTGCCTCCGAATTTCATGACATAAAGTGACAAAGTTCCATTCACTCCCTATTTCGCTCTATGTAGCTTATATTTTGGTTTATCGCTTTAACCCAGTATAATACGAAAATGACATCAAGCGTTAATGGTTTGATAAAAAAATGCGCCCATTTCTCGTAACAGGCTGTCCATGGATCCGAAAAAACAGAAAACGGGATGCTCCCTGACAGCTGAGGAGACATCCCGCCTGATTCAACAGTATCTTTATCTGCGCTTAGGCTGCAGCCATGATGCGGCACGCTTCGGCACAGGCATAACAGGCTTCTGCACAAGCACGGCAGTGCTCGGCTTCATGCCGGCTGCATTCGTTGCCGCAGCGTTCACAGGCTTCTGCGCACAGCCGGCACAGCTCATGCACATAGTCCGCCGATGCGGCCAGACTTTTGGCGGTTAATTCACAGAGATCCGCACATTCACGGTCCAGACGGATACATTCCTTCATCATATCCAGATTCTTTTCTTTAAGACAGGAGGAAAAGCAGTAATTACAGGCGGTCATACACTTCTGACATGCTTCGATACAGGCTTGGTACTGTTCCAGCAGCATAGTTATACAACTCCTTATATAGTTTAGGGTTCCCTTTTCACATACCCCTATGAGGTATAATCCAAACATTTAATTATCTGAAGTATTATAGGATTCCTGCTAAATGAAAGAGTCTCCACCGCTGAATAGCGGGGAGACTCTGTTAACTGGACCAGGCTTGTCCTACGCGCGGGAGATATATTTACCTTCGCGTGTATCGATCAGGAGAACGTCCCCTTCATTAATGAACAGTGGAACCTGTACAGTATGGCCAGTTTCCAGTGTAGCCGATTTGGTTGCGCCCTGAGCGGTGTTACCCTTAACACCCGGCTCGGTTTCAGTAACCTTCAGCTCAACGCTGGTAGGCAGGTTGATCCCGAGGATTTCGCCCTGGTAGCTGACAATGTTAACCGTCATGTTTTCTCTCAGGAAGTTAAGCTCCCATTCCAGCTGCTTCGCGCTCAGCTCGAACTGGTCGTACGTTTCATTGTCCATGAATACATGGTCGGCACCGCTCGCATACAGATACTGTACGCCGCGGTTTTCGATGATGGCACGGCCGATGGTTTCGCCGGCGCGGAAGGTGCGCTCAACGGTGTTGCCGTTGCGCAGGTTCTTCAGCTTGGAGCGGACGAATGCCGCACCTTTACCCGGTTTAACGTGCTGGAAATCAAGTACGGTAAAGATATCGCCGTCAACCTCTACGGTCAGGCCTGTTTTGAAATCATTAACTGAAATCACTAAAAATCCCTCCTGGATCATTAATCAACTTGGTGAATGGGTAATGCAATAGATCTAAAGCGTCAGATAATCCTTCGACGAATGCGTCAAAAGTGTAATACCGCTTTCGGTAATTACAATATCGTCTTCAATCCGTACTCCGCCTAAACCTGACAGATAAATTCCCGGTTCAACGGTAACGACCATCCCCGGCTCCAGAATCTCGTCAGCAAGCTTGGAGAGCCGCGGCCATTCATGGACCTCCATACCAAGGCCATGACCTGTGCTGTGGCCAAAATACTCGCCGTAGCCGTAACGGGTGATGATATCGCGCGCAAGCGCATCCGCTTCCCGTCCGGTCATGCCGGGCTTGATATTCGCCAGCGTGTGCAGCTGAGCTTCAAGCGTGATGTCATAGATTTCCTTCAGCTTGGGGTCCGGCTTGCCCAATGCAATCGTACGGGTTACATCCGAGCAGTAACCGTCCAGCAGCGCACCGAAATCAAAGGTAACAAATTCATTGTTCCCGATTACCTTGCTGCTGGCTACACCATGCGGCATGGCCGAACGTTCGCCAGAGGCAACAATGGTGTCAAACGATGAAGAGGTTGCCCCATGGGTACGCATGAAGAATTCCATTTCCAGATCCACATCACGCTCGGTCATGCCGGGCTTGATCACATTCAGGATATGGCTGAACGTAGCATCGGCCAGATCGGCCGCACGCTGCATTACAGCGAGCTCATCCTCATCCTTGAACATGCGCAGATTCTCAACCGCCTTGGACACCGGAACCAGTACTGCCGGCTGGAGTGCCTCGGCATAAGCCGTGTAAGCGCTGAAAGTAACGTCATCCTGTTCAAAGCCGACACGGACACTTCCGCCCTGTGGAAGCAGCTCCCGTACAGTATCAATGAATTTCGAACCATGCTGTACAACCTTGAGGCCGGTTACCTGCTCCGCTGCCTGGGTCATATACCGGAAGTCAGTCAGCAGGTAGCTTTCATCGCCGGTGACCAGCACATAACCTGAAGATCCGGTGAATCCGCTCAGGTAACGGCGGTTATACCCGCTGGTAATTAACATAGCATCCAATCCCAGATCCTGCAAAACCTTACGCAGCTTGGAGACGCGCTTGTTGCCCATTTTCATTCTCCTCTCGAAATAGCCACATTGTATTTTAACATAGGGTTATGCCCTTGAGAAGTTTTTTCGGGCGTTCAGGCCAGCTTTGTCCGCTGTTCGCGTTTTCGTTCATCTGTATACTCGATCGCTGCCGTGTAGCCGATGAATAATCCCCAGAGCAAAAAGATGCAAAATTCGCTGACCACAGAATTCCAGGGGAGCCTGAACATCGGCTGCTGCAGGAAAAGCCATGAGCCGGCCAGGAAGATTACCGCCCACCAGATCACACCGTACACCATTCCCGGCCAGGGCCCCTTCAGCTTGCGGAGAAGAAACACATAAATCAGTGAGGCGATCACCGAAAAAAGAATAAAAAACAGATATCCGGTCAGCTGTCCTGCAGGCTTCATTAAAAAAGCATGCTGAAAAAACGGTTCCGCCAAAAAGCCCGGAATCACCTTGGTAAAACGAAAAACGTAGATCAGCCAGCGGATTCCTCCCCAGATGACTCCGGCAAATATCCCCAGCTCAATTGCAAAAAAGAAAGGGTTCGTATTCCCTGATCCCTGCTTGGCTGCCTTGTTCATTATATTGCCCCGCTTTCACATGTGAATTGGCTGTACTGCTTCTCCTGCCTCTTCCTCCTAGTATGCTCAGGAAAAGCCAATCCAACTAGCAATGTAAGCATAAATTAGTTACAATGGTTTATATCAATCATATTATTATCAGGGAAGGTGAATTGGTTGTCCCAGGAAACTCCCAGTTACGGAGGCCAGGCCGTTATCGAAGGCGTCATGTTCGGCGGCAAGCACATTAACGTAACAGCCGTACGGCGGAAGAATCAGGAAATTACATTTTTGGAGGTGCCGAAGAGCGATAAGAGCTGGGTCATCAAACTGCGCAAGATTCCGCTGCTTCGCGGCATTGTCAGTATTATAGATTCCAGTGCCAAAGGCTCCAAGCATTTGAACTATTCAGCAGAATCGTTTGCTGAAGATGAAACTGAGCCGGAGGAAGCGGCCAAGCAGAAGGATAAAGCCAAGGACAAGAAGAAAGAAGAAGGCTGGAGCCTTGGCATGATTTTCGGTGTCGCCGTCATGGGGATCCTGTCATTCCTGTTCGGCAAGCTGATCTTCACCCTGGTTCCGGTCTTTATAGAGACGTATCTGTTCGAGGGTGTAATTGACAACTATATTGTGCGCAACCTTTTGGAAGGTGTGATCAAGCTGATTCTGCTGCTTGTCTACCTGACCGCTATTTCCCAGACTCCGGTAATCAAGCGGCTGTTCCAGTATCACGGGGCCGAGCACAAGGTCATCAGCGCTTTTGAAGCCGGAGAAGAATTAACTGTCGAGAATGTTCAGAAATACAGCCGTCTGCATTACCGCTGCGGAAGCAGCTTCATGATGCTGACCATTATCCTTGGCGTTGTGATCTACTCTGTATTCCCTTGGAGCAGCCTTACTGAACGCGTCCTTCAGCGTATCATTCTGCTGCCGGTTGTCATCGGAATTTCGTTTGAGGTTCTGAAAGGAACGAACGCGGTACGCGACGTTCCATGGCTCAAGTATTTGGGTTATCCGGGACTTTGGCTCCAGCTGCTTACGACCAAAGAGCCCAAGGATGATATGGTTGAGGTATCCATCGCCTCCTTTAACCGGATGCGCGAGCTGGACGCCATGATTGAAGCTAAAGGCTATATTGATGAAAGTGTGTCAGGCGGCGTATTGGATCCTGCGAAAGGATGATTGCCCTATGATCAGGCATGCTTTACTTTTTTGGATCAGCGTTATTCTTGGCGTTTATGGACTGGTTTACGGGGTAATGAATTTCGGATTCTGGTGGCTGTTCCTGCAGCTGCTTCCGACCTTCATCCTGGTAGGACTGCTGGTGTTCGCTTACAGGCTGGCTATGAAAGGCCCGTCCTACGGCTCAGGCTCCGGCCGTTCAAGGCCGAAGGTCAAACCATCCCAGAAGACAATGGCCAAGGTTGCCGGGGTCCGCAAGGCCCAGACAGCTCCCGGCAAACGCAAAAGTTATCCGTTTCAGGTTATCGAAGGCAGCAAAGGCAAAAACGACGATCAGCTGCCCAAATATCATTAGAATAACCAAAGCCTCCCGGTGCTGCGCAAGCAGTCATGCGGGAGGCTTTTTGTGTGCAAACATGATCCGCCCTAAATCCTGTGCTTGTGCGGCCGCCAGTTCCGGAAAAATTCCTCGCCTGCCTTCATTCCTGCCGCATACAGCTCATCGCTCTCCTGTGCCGTGAGATGAAATTGTGTCGTGGAGATGCCCAGGGTCGGTATCTTGACGGTACGCACGAACTTCTCAGTTTCAATGTAGCGCTCATCATGTGCGGACAGCATCGTGCCTATCATTGCTTGCAGCATCGTGAACGGCCCGGTAATCCGGTGCGGCTGCGGCTCCGTCTTTCCGATCAGCTGGTAGCCGACCGTCGGTGTCCGGTGTTCAGGGCTTTTGAAGCCTTCCTTCTTTTCATCAAACAGCCACAGCGGAAAATTACTCAGCACCCCCCCGTCCACGACATAGACGAACTGCTCCATAAAAGTCTTCCCCTGCGCCGCCTGCCCGTTTAGCCGAAGCATGACCGGATCGAAGAAATAGGGAATGCTGCAGCTCATCCGTACCGCCTTGGCAACCTCGAACCTGTCCGGTGAAATCCCGTACTCGGGAAGATCGTCCGGCAGAATAATGATCCGGCCATTGGTAATATCCGATGCGATGACCGACAGCTTGCCCCGGGGCAGATCGCTGAAGGTGACGATGCCTTTTTGCTTCAGGATGCCGCGTACCCAGCTCTCCAGGGCTTCCCCGGAATACAGCCCCTTTTTGATCATGACGCGCAGCGCCGGACCAATCAGTGCAGTGTTGTAGAGCATTCCCCGCTTGAGAAAGGAGGTAAACGGTGTCTGCCTGATGATCCGGCTCATATCCTCCCCGTCGTAGCCTGCTGCCAGAAAAGAAGCGATAATCGAACCGGAGGAAGTTCCCGCCACTCTTTTAAAAACACCGCCTGCCCGCTCTGTCGCTTCAACCGCTCCGGCCAGTGCCACTCCTTTTACCCCGCCGCCTTCAAAGACTGCATTGATCTCCATACACGGCAAACCCCCGTTCCATAGATCTACTGCTTATCTATGAGCACGGGGGAGTATTCATGACTTCTATGACTTAAAATAAAAGGCCAGCAGGCTTGCAAGCCCGTACGGATTACGTACGGCAATATCGTTAGCACGGAACATAATGCTTCCGGCCACTTCATCGTATTTATCGTTGTATTTCAGCTGGTTGATAATCTGTTCACCGCTCTGCCATTCGGCAGTCTGCTTCGTGTCTCCTACCTTGTAAGCCGCCTGGCCGATGTACAGCTTGACGCCCGTGCCTTTAACTTCATTCACCCACCAGTCCACAAGCTTGTCATAGCGGGCTGCCGAAAAGGACAGGCTCCAGTAAATCTGCGGGGCGATGTAATCGATCCAGCCGTTCTTGATCCAGGTACGGGTATCCGCATACATATCATCATAGGCTGTTACCCCTGCTGTAGTGTCTGATCCGGTACTGTCAGCTTTTTTATTGCGCCAGACGCCGAACGGGCTGACTCCATAAGATACTGCCGGCTTGGCGGTATGAATCTCCTGGCCCAGCTGACGGATGAATACATTAATATTGTTCCGCCGCCAGTCTGCCTTGCCGGCAATCCCTGCAGCATTATAGGTCTTGAAGGCTTCATCATCGGCAAAGGCTACACCCGAGGGATAGAAATAATCATCCAGATGCACACCGTCGATGTCATAGCCCCGGACGACCTCCATCACCGTATCAATTATATGCTGGCGGGCCTCGGGAATGCCGGGATTAATATACAGCTTGCTGTCTGCCTTGACTATCCAGTCCGGATGAGCTTTGGATACATGATTGCCGGCCAGGCCGGCAAGTGTAGCAGCTGCTATATCTGTAGTCGCCCTGAACGGGTTGAACCAGGCATGGATCTGCATGCCGCGCTGATGCGCCGCACTCACGATGTATTCCAGCGGATCATAATCCGGGACCTTACCCTGCGTGCCGGTCAGCACCTTGGACCAGGGAACAATCTGTGAAGCGTACAGGCTGTCCCCTGAGGGACGCACCTGCACAAATACAGCGTTGAAGCCGGTCGTCTGCAGCTTGTCCAGCAAGGTGTCAAACTCCTGCTTCTGCTTCGATGAATTGCCCGCTGAAGACGCGGACGGCCAGTCCAGATTGAACACGGTGGAGATCCATGCTCCCTTCATCGCTTTCCCTGTATTACCGGGAAGTGCCGGAGTTGGTACAGATGGCACCGACGGTGCAGGCACCGTTGGTACAGACGGGGTTGATGGTACGGATGGACCCGTAATCTCTGCATTTGAATACAGGGCGATATGCTTGGCCGCCTGGTTCCATACCACTTGAAGGCCGAGCTGTTCACTTACAAAGCGCAGCGGTACCATTACCCGGCCCTGTCTGATCTGCACCGAGGTATCCAGACGCACAGAGGCTGCATTGACCAATGCTGTCTGTTTGCCGCTGGTCAGCTTCAGCACGGTATCCCCTTTACTGATCGTCGCTGTCTTGCTGCTCTGGCTCCATTCAACCGCTGCACCAAGTCCCTGGCTGACTACACCGACCGGAACCATCGTTACGCCTGAAGCCGTAATATACGGCGGCACGTCAGGATTCAGTGCCTCCCCGTCCAGTTCAATCGTGATCTGAACCGCAGCCGCGCGGATACTTCCCGGCCATACCGGCAGAAGCAGCATCAGCACCAATACTCCCAAAAACCATTTTCGGTAATTCATAATTCCTCCCTGTTGTACATGAAATGAACGCAAAAAAACGGCCTCTCGTCCTTATGTAAGGGAGACGGCCGTTTCTTGCAAAACGGAGAAATACAAGTAAAAGTATAACAGGATGCTATACTTTCTCATACTTCGTTAAAGGACGTTATCCGTTTTGACGTAAAAAAACTGGAAAGGTTGCGGTATACCATACAGAAACAGACTTTTTATGAATCGCTGACCAGCTCATTGTGAATATCATATAAGGTCTTCACGCGTTCCTCATCACGGCGGAAATACTCCACCAGCGTTTCGATACGCGTAATCGAATCCCAGCTCAGATGATGCTCAATGCCTTCGACATCCTTATAAATATGCTCCTGCTGCACTCCGATCAGGCCGAGGAACTCCTCCAGCAGCTGATGCCGGTCAACCAGCCGTTTTCCTACTTTCTTACCTTTGCTCGTCAGGACAAGCCCACGATATTTCTCATAGATGAGATATTCGTCCTTATCCAGTTTTTGGATCATCTTGGTTACAGAGGAGGGGTGTACTTCCAAGCCCTCGGCAATATCCGAAACCCGCGCATAACCCTTCTCGTCGATGAGCTTGTAAATGCGCTCCAAATAATCCTCCATGCTGGGTGTTGGCATTCAAGTTTACCTCTTTTCTATAATGAGCGTGGCACGGGGGCCGAGCCTTGCTCTAACAATGATACATGTTTCTGCAGCTCCTTGGCAAGCCCCGCGGAAAAGCACCTGCTGCCGTTAACGATGTTTACCATGATTTCAGGACAGCGCTAAATGGCACAATATCGTTAAGCCTATACGGAAGGAGTGTGAGTTCATGACAATCGCAATACCAGAACGTCCTGCTGTCAAAAGAAAGCCGAAGCCTACCGGATTATTCATTCCTGAGCTGGTTTTTTTTGAGCCGGATGCGTTGAACTATCCCAAAGGGGAGCAGATCATGCAGTGGGTCAAAGCCCAGAACATCCCCTACCGGATGACCACCTCACATAACCGGATTACCAATCTGCCCGGTGAAGGCGAGCTCGAGCAATACAAAATCGCCAAGCGTACGCTTGTGGTAGGCCTGCGTAAAACGCTCACTTTTGACCAGTCCAAGCCTTCCGCCGATTATGCCATTCCCATTGCCACAGGGTGCATGGGCCATTGCCATTATTGTTATCTTCAGACCACGCTGGGCGCGAAGCCCTATATACGAGTGTATGTAAATACAGGGGATATCCTGGATGCCGCCAAAAAATACATCGATGAGCGCGCGCCGGAAATCACCACCTTTGAAGCTGCCTGTACCTCCGATCCGCTGGGGCTGGAGCATATTACCGGCTCGCTTGCCGAGCTGATTACTTATATGGCCAAGGAGCCGCTGGCCCGGCTGCGCTTTGTTACCAAGTATCAGCATGTCGACCCCCTGCTCGGTCTGGAGCACAACGGGCACACCCGGATCCGCTTCAGCATTAACGCCGACTATGTAATCAAAAATTTCGAGCCTGCCACCGCCCGCTTTGAGGAACGGATTGAAGCCGCCGGGAAGGTTGCCCGGGCCGGTTATCCGCTGGGATTCATCATTGCGCCCATCATCTGGCATGACGGCTGGGAGGAAGGCTATGCGGAGCTGCTGGCCAAGCTGGCAAAAGCGATGCCTCCCGGTACAGGCAAAGGCCTGACCTTCGAAATGATCCAGCACCGGTTCACCAAAACAGCCAAAGCGGTCATCGAGAAGCGTTATCCCAAATCCAAGCTGGAAATGGATATCGAGAAACGCAAGAAAAAATGGGGCCGCTGGGGGCAGAACAAATATGTCTATCCTGATGAACAGCAAACCGCCCTGCGCGAATTCATCACAGAGCGGATTTTCGAGCATTTTCCCGAGGCCGGCATTGATTATTTTACTTAAACAGTCCCATTAAACTGCTAAAAAATCAGCCAGTCCGGCGTGACTCCCTGCAGCCAGATTGTAATCCTGAACATCTGGTCGGTAAACAGCAGGAAGCCCATCAGGATCATCAGCGCACCCCCGGCCTTCATCAGTGCATTTGAATATTTCAGAATGCGCCTTGCCCCGCCCAGGAAGAAGGCCAGGGCAAAGAACGGGAGCGCAAAACCGATGCTGTAGGCGGTGATCATGGTAAACCAGGTGCCCGGGTCACTGGCAGACAGCGCGATGATCGCCGTAAGAATCGGCCCGATACAGGGGGACCAGCCAGCGGAGAATCCGATGCCGAAGATAAAAGATCCGGCATACCCGGCCGGCTTCCACTTCAGATTCAGCTTGCGTTCACGCAGCAGAAACTGCGGCTGGAAGACGCCCAGCAGGAACAGCCCCATCACGATGATCAGAATGGCCGACAGCTGGCGGATCAGGTCCCGCTGGCCGTTAAAAAACTGTCCGAACAGCCCGGCACCAAAGCCGAGCGTATAGAAAACAGCCGAAAAACCCAAAATAAAAGCCAGCGTATGCGAGAGGGTCCGGAAACGGACCTCTTTGCTGTTGCTGCCGTTTTTAAGCTGCTGAACCGATAAGCCTGTAATATAGGACAGGTACGAGGGGTAGAGCGGCAGACAGCAGGGCGAGATAAAGGACGCCACACCAGCGGCAAAAGCGATTCCTGCATTCAGATTGGACAAAGCGGCAGCTCTCCTTCCGGATTAGGGGGTCACTTCGCTATTAAAGAACTAGGCAGGCAGCCCTTTTTTGCCGATCAAAGTCAGGGCAAGCAGGGCAATTAGCAGCAGAACAATCGTTGCTCCGGGAGCAAGGTTCCAGACACCGGCTATAACCAGGCCGCCGACAACGGCGATTTCCGCAATGATTACAGACAGGACAACCGAAGACTTAAAGCTGCGTGACAGCAGCAGACTAATGGCCACCGGGATAGTCAGCAGCGCCGATACGAGCAGGGAGCCGACAATTTTGATCGCAGTACTGATTACAAGCGCCGTAAGAACGGTAATCAGCATATTGAGCAGCTTGACCGGCAGCCCGCTGACGCTCGCTGCATCCTCTTCAAAGCTGAGCAGGAAGAATTCCTTGAAGAACAGCGCTACTACCACAACCACCGCTATAGTGACAATTCCGACGACGATCAGATCCGTGTTATCTAGCGTATATATACTTCCGAATAAATAACTCATTACATCTGCATTATACCCTTTGCCCAGAGTAAAGAACAGAGACGCCAGCGCCACCCCGCCCGACATAATGATCGCGATGGAGAGCTCGGCATAGCTCTTATAGGCTTTGCGCAGCTTCTCGATTGCAAACGAAGCCACCACCGCAAAGATCAGCCCCGCTCCAAGCGGATAAAAGCCGGTCAGAAACCCGAGCGCCACTCCGGCAATCGTAACATGCGCCAGCGTATCCCCGATCATGGACAAACGCCGTAACACAAGAAAAACGCCGATCAGCGGCGCCGTAATCCCAATCATCAGCCCGCCCGCAAGCGCCCGCTGAAAAAAGTCACTGAATAAAATTTCCAAGATGATATCTCCTCATTAATAATTAGAAACAAACCAATCCTTTTGCAAAAGCGTTTTCGAACCCTCCCAAACCCTCCCTTCCAAGAGAGGGCCTGGGGGGCTCTGCCCTCTGGACACCCGTTAAGTGCAACTGGCGTAGGCGATTCTGCTTGTGGCATCTAGGTGCGATGATGAAAGATCGCTTACGTCCCTTACAGGGACACGCTTTACGAATGGTGGTGTTTAGGGACAAGGTAGACTGAATGGTTACTGTAAAGACATTTAATATGTAGCTGCAGCTGTGTCCAATAGCTACTAATCTCCTCCGCCTATCCCAAACCACTATCGGCTCAATTCAGCTATAAGCGTACTTTATGCAACTAAATCAGGCAAAAATACGGATAACAAGCAAATAGATGTACTTTGTAAACCTATTCCCGGGGAAAAAGGCGGGTTTAGGCTGGCACAGAGAAACAAATGTTATAATAGTTTCGCCTACTTATAGCATTTTTAACACTGTTACTTTACTAGCCTAATGCTTATCCCCGCTTACAGCACAGGAAACACATTTGGCAAAGTTGCTTTACCGGATGCACATACGCCTACAGAGCAGATAGGACAAGAGTTGTTCTACTGCTTCACGCATATATTTGTTTACATCGCCCAGCAGCATAGTCCGTGATCCGCGTCTCCTCAACTGGTCTTTTTCAGCTAGGAAACCCGTTCTTTTTAGACCAGCGTATGCTGGAGGTCCTCGGCAGCACAGTTCTGGGCGTCATGGGAGTGGCGGCAGTAAAAGTTGATTTTACCGTTGCTTTGTACCGGCTCATTGCCCAGGTAGCTCTTGATCATGTCGATGTCATGCGATACCATCAGGAATGTCATGTGGTGATGGGCATGCATATGAAAAATAAGCTCAAAAAATCCCGCCTGCGTCTCCGCATCAATTCCGACCGTAGGTTCGTCCAGAATCAGCAGATCCGGATGGTTGATCAGCGCACGTGCCAGGAAGACGCGCTGCTGCTGGCCGCCCGAGAGCTGGCCGACTCTTTTGTCCGCGAGATCCTGAATCCGCATTACTTCCAGCGCGTCGTCGCATTGCCGGTGCTGCGCTTTGGATACGCGGCGGATCAGATTTTTGTTATTGTACAGTCCGGACAGCACGACTTCGCGAACCGTGGCCGGGAACAGCGGGTTAAAGGCATTCTTTTGCGGAACATAGCCGATCCGTTCCCAGTCCTTGAATTTGCGCACTGACTGGCCGAACAGCTTGATATCTCCGCTGGTTGGCGGCAGCAGGCCCACGATCATTTTCATCAAAGTGGTTTTGCCCGCACCGTTGGAACCGATAATGCCAAGGAAATCCCGCTCCTTCACGGTGTAACTCAGACCGGATATGACCTTCTGCTCTCCGTAGGAGAAGGACAAATCCTCTATTTCGATCATATGCTGATGGCAGTCCAGGGATACCGGTTGCATGATGTGTACCGCCTTTCACTTAACTTTCACTTAACTTTCATTTATGCTTTCTTTTTTATTGTAAGGCCTGGATGAGATTTTGCAAATTTTTCTCCATCAAAGTGAAATAATTATCGCCGTTCTTCTCCTGCGCTTCCGTAAGACCTTCCACCGGATTAAGCACCATGGTCTCTACTCCGGCTTCAGCCGCAAGTGTTTTGGCCAGCTTATCGGAGACCAGCTCTTCGAAAAAAATATATTTGATGCCTTCTTCCTTAACCAGTGCCGCCAGATTAACCAGATCCTGGCCGCGCGGCTCTGCATCAGGTGACAAGCCCATAATCGCATGCTGGCTCAGACCGTAATCACGGGCCAGATAGGCAAACGCCTGATGGGATACAACAATTTCTTTATTCGGAAGCTTCGCAAGCTCCGTCTCGAATTTACTGTCCAGGGCCTGCAGACGCTCAACCAGCTTGCTGTAGCGCTCCTCATAGCCTGCCTGGTGTTCAGGATCCGCCTCAATCAGACTGTCCTTAATGTTCTCAGCCATAATCAGCGCCGATTTCGGACTTACCCAGGTATGCGGGTCAGTATGCAGACTGTCACCCACTGCTTCATCAGCATGCTCCTCGTCAGCATGTGCTTCATCTGCATGTTCCTCGTCAGCATGTTCACCTTCTGCATGTTCTTCGTCTGCATGCTCATCTTCGGCGTGGGCTTCTCCGCCATGATTATGACCGTCATCTTCGTCAGTCATAATATAATCCACACCTTCGCTCACTGCAACAGCCTTCACTTCACTGCCGCTATCGAGGCTCTTCAGGAAATTCGGCACCCAGCCCTCAAGACCTGCACCATTGTACAGGAACAGCTGTGCTTTGGAAGTGTTGATGATATCCTGGCTGCGCGGAGTCCAGTCATGCGGCTCTACCCCGACAGGCAGCAGGTTGATCACATTGATATCATCCCCGCCGATTTCACTCGTAAACTCATAAATAGGATAGAAAGTAGTAACAACATTCGCTTTTCCTTCAACAATACTTCCGCTGCTCTTGGCTCCGCACGCTGTGAGGACCAGCAATGCAAGCAGCGCAGGCATAAGCAGCATTTTCCGGTTCAATCCTTTGAAAGACATATTCTCTATCGACCCCTTAAATCGTAAATTTTACTATGAGAATTATAATAGTAATCGTTACGATAAGTCAACACTGAACTCTCCCTTCCACCCATGAATCTTCCAAAAGCTGCTCCCGCATACTAATAAGCGGTGTGTTCACTCCTAATAATCGCCTCCCATCCAGCTACAGGCTCAGGGCTCCCCCTCCCGATAAAATCCCATCACATTAGCCTAACAGACTTCAACGTTCTGGCTTGCGTTCTCTCTCCTATACAGTCTAACGGACTCCAGCGCCCTTATCCCCTCAAAACTCACGGCTCCCTCATCCTAACGGACTCCAGTGCTCTTAGATCCTGGTTTTTGCCCCGAAAAGGAGTATTTCAAGTACAATAAGTGCGCTACGGTCCGTTAGCCTCGCAAAAGCACCTCTGCATTGAACATAAGGTCTCCCCGGTCCGTTAGCCACCTAATGCTCGGCACAGCAGGAGTTGAGGCTCAAAGATCCGCTCACCCCAAGAATTCTCCTAACAGTATTGACTGTTTCTTAAGTCTTATAGCACCATCTCTGCCTCGTCAAAATAAAAAGAACACCTGCAGCCGGCGGGTGTCACCCTGTCTTATCAACAGAGCCTCCCGTTTCCGGCATGCGGCATTCTTCTATACGTACTGTTAACTCCGGCTTACGCCTATATCAACAGACATGCTATGCAAATACCAGTCCTTCCTACTTCACAATTGCTCCGTTCGGCATGCTGTCCGGCACAGTGGCGATGGTCAGCTGGTCGCCTTTGGAGGCTGCCAGAATCATGCCCTGGGACAGCTCGCCGCGCAGCTTGACCGGCTTCAGGTTAACGATGCAGATCACCTTGCGCCCCACCAGCTCTTCCGGTGTGTAGAACTTCGCGATGCCCGATACCACCTGGCGCTGCTCATAGCCCAGATCCAGCTGCAGCTTCAGCAGCTTGTCGGCCTTCTTCACCGGCTCGGCCGCAATAACCTGGGCTACGCGCAGCTCGGCTTTGGCGAAATCGTCGATGCCGATTTCTTCCTTGTGCTCTTCCTCCGGCTCTACAGCCGCCGGAACACTGCCTGCAGCCTCTGCTGGCGCCGCTTCAGGCTCGGCTGCCGCCGGCTTGCCTGCACCCATCGCTTCGGCGATGTAGGCCACTTCCACGGCTACGTCAAGCCGCGGGAAGATCGGGTCGCCCTTGGCGAGCTTCGTGCCGGCCGGGATCAGGCCGAAGGTGCGGCCGCTGTCCCAGGTGGTCAGCTCACCCGGCTGGATGCCCAGCTGCTCCCAAATCTTGGCCGGAGCGCCGGTCAGAAACGGCTGAAGCAGAATTGAAGCGGTGCGCAGTCCTTCCACCAGATGTCTCATAACGGAGGCAAGCTCGCCGTTTCTGCTCTCATCCTTGGCCAGCATCCATGGCTGGGTTTCGTCGATGTATTTATTCGTGCGGCTGATCAGCGCGCCGATGGCGGTCAGCGCAACGGAGAACTCCATCTTTTCCATCGCTTCTTCTACCTTCGCATAGGTGCTCTCTACAGCAGCTTCCAGCTCGCCGTCAAAGGCCGTAACTTTACCAGCGTAAGCCGGCAGCTCGCCGCCGAAGTATTTCTCTACCATCGCTCCGGTCCGGTTGAGCAGGTTGCCGAGGTCATTGGCCAGGTCATAGTTGATCCGGTCGACGAAGCTTTCCGGAGTAAACGTACCGTCAGAGCCGAACGGAACCTCACGCAGCAGGTAGTAGCGCAGCGCATCCAGACCGTAGCGGTCGATCAGGGTCACCGGATCTACTACGTTGCCTTTCGATTTGGACATCTTGCCGTCCTTCATCAGCAGCCAGCCGTGCGCAAACACCTTCTTCGGCAGCGGCTCGCCCAGCGCCATCAGGATGATCGGCCAGTAGATCGTGTGGAACCGGACGATTTCCTTGCCGACAATGTGCACATCCGCCGGCCAGAACTTGTCGTACAGGCTGCGGTCGGCAGAGCCGTAACCGAGAGCCGTAATATAGTTGGTGAGCGCATCAATCCATACATAAACTACGTGCTTGGCATCGCCTTTTACCTTAACGCCCCAGTCAAAGGTTGTACGGGAAACAGCAAGATCCTCCAGACCCGGCTTGATGAAGTTGTTGATCATTTCGTTCTTGCGTGATTCCGGCAGAATGAACTCCGGATTCTCTTCGTAGAACTTCAGCAGGCGGTCAGCATATTTGCTCATCCGGAAGAAGTAGCTTTCTTCTTTTACCAGCTCCACCGGGTGTCCGCTATCCGGGCTTTTACCGCCGGTAATGTTACCGTCCGCATCACGTTCGATGTCCACGAGCTGCGTTTCCGTATAGAAGGTTTCGTCAGAAATACAATACCAGCCTTCATATTCGCCTTTGTAGATGTCGCCCTGCTGCAGCAGACGGTCAAAAATATCGGCAACCACTGTTTTATGGCGTTCCTCGGTGGTGCGGATGAAGTCATCATTGGAGATATCCAGCTTGCGCCACAGCTCCTTGATTCCGACAACAATTCCGTCAACGAACTCCTGAGGCGTCTTGCCGGCCTTGGCTGCCTTTTCTTCAATTTTCTGCCCATGCTCGTCCGTACCGGTCAGATAGCGTACTTCATAGCCGCGCAGCCGCTTGTAACGGGCCATTGCATCGCCGGCTACTGTCGAATAGGCGTGCCCGATATGCAGTTTGTCGCTCGGATAGTAGATTGGGGTTGTCAGATAAAATGTTTTCTTCTCACTCATTGCTCCTGTTCATCCTTTCGTATTGGCACATCTCATGATCATGCAGCTTAGGTCCACACAAAAAACTCCCGCCCCAATATGGGGCGAGAGTATACTCACGCGATACCACCCAAAGTTCCCCGGCTCCTCACAGAGCGCAGGCTTCGCCAGTCCTTTATTCAAGAACTGTCCATTAACGCTGGATCACGCTGTGTCCTTACGACAGGCCGCTTATTTCATCAGCCGCTGCTCGGGCACAGTTCCTCCCGGACCATCTTCAATCTGTGCACCATACCGGTTCCCAGCGCTCCCGGCTCTCTGTAATGGCCAACCTGATTTACTTATCCGTTCCTCGGAATGCATATTATTCTCCAAAATATACCCAAAAATCTGCCGTCCTGTCAAGTCGGCCGGACAGCCCCTTCATCCGGCGGCTGGTTCTCCCGCGGCGGGACAGGATCAAGCCCTCCCGGATGAAAGGGGTGGCATCTGGCAATCCGTTTGGCGGCCAGCCAGGAGCCCTTCACCGGACCGTGCACTTCTATCGCCTCCAGCGCGTATGCGGAGCAGGTCGGATAGAACCGGCAGGTCGCAGGCTTCAGCGGTGATATGAACTTGCGGTATACCCTGATCGGCGCCTGGACCGTTCTGCGCAGGTCCGGCATATCAGCGGCCTTCTTTGCTGTGGGCCGCAAGTGCAGATTCTGCTTCCTTGCCGCTCTCACAGTCTTTGCAGTAACCGAACACCTCAAATTTATGCTTGACTACCCGGAACTGGTCCGGAGTATCCGTTAGATTCATCGGGCAGAAATGAATCGGATAAGTCTTCATGCATTGAAGGCAGATCATATGATGATGATGGTGATCCTGGTTGCAGCTGGCTTTGAATTTAACGCCGTCTTCAAATACCACCTGTTCAAGCACACCCAGCTCCTCCATGACCCGCAGGTTGCGGTAGACCGTATCAAAGCTGAGTCCGCTGTACTTGCGGCCCATATAGTCATAGACATCCTTCGCCGACAAATATCCCGTATTCTCGCCGAATAACTTGGCAAGCGTCTTGCGCTGATCGGTGATTCGCAGCCCCTGCCCCGACATGGCTTCCAGTATTTGTTCTGTCGACAGCATTCGCTCATCTCCCATAACATAATTCATTTGCTGTTGCACTCTCTTTATAATGCCCCAAAACCATTGCTCCGTCAATCAAGCAGGGCAGCCGGGTCTCCTTTCTTCCCGGAGTTTTGCCGGAATCAGAGACATCTGCGGCGGGCGGATACAGCAAAACCGGCTAAAGCGCCTGTTAACAGGGCTTTAGCCGGTTTTGTCATAACCAATATCCTATTGCTTCAGCGCAGGCAGCGGTGTAAACACAAAGTTCACCGGCAGATTGCTTCCGGAAGCTACCGAGAATACAATTTCTACCGAGCTGTCATAACTGCCGGAACGATAGACTACGGCGTTCATATCGGAGCTTGACAGGCTGCCTTTATTAGGCAGGTTAACAATTGTATTGTTTACCATTAGAGAGCCCAGGTAATTGCCTCCGCGCGGATTAAACGTAATCAGCGTGTTGGCGGCAACATGCTCAAATCTTATTTTGTACAGCACACCGAAGTTCCCGGCATTGGAAGCCTCCGTTCCGGTCATCGGATCGATGCCGATCAGATTCAGGTCATTTTTGTTATCGCCCAGAATCAGCTTCGACTGCGTTGTTCCGACTACATCGCTCACGGTGATGATCCGGGTCGAGTCGGGATAGGTTCCGCGGTTATGCACACCATCACGGTCCAGGATCGGCAATGTAGGCAGCAGGGCAATCGGGTCCTTGCTTTCTTCAACCATCACCACGTTGTATTGAACCGTAAGATCACTGAACAGATCGGCGCTGAGCGACAGGACTTCGCCCGGCTTCATGGAAATTTTATTAATGTCGGTAAGAATAGCTTTGCTCTCACCAGGCATCAGGAGTGTGGTGCCATATTTCTCATTGGTAAGCATCGAATTATAGTACTTCTGGATCGAAATTTTACCTGTATATTCCGGAGAAGTGACCGGACCGGCAATCCCGGAATACTGCGTTGTAATGGTCGTCGGATACAGGTTGTTGTTGGTTGCAATCACGTACAGCTTCTGTCTTGTAGACATGTTGTTCAAGTGATGAACAAGGAAGCGGGTATTGCCGACCGAGGTTTCGCGGTACAGCACGCCCTCCTGATTCACTGTTTCCGGACTGTTACTGCGGATAAGCTTGTAATTTTCTGAAGACAGATTATAAGTCAGGTTAGGCAGGCCGGGAATCATCCCGCCGTCCATGGAGATAACGTCTCCAGGCACCGTGAACAGCTTCGCCACCTCATCCTGGGTGTACAGCTGCTCGCTGGTAATATTGATGGTCTTTTCAAAGGTGCTGCTCAATCCGTGCTTATCGGTTACTTTCAGCTGGATCGACACCGGACCCGGGTTGAAGAATGCGAGTGCGCGGTTCGTCCATTCAGCTGTAAGCTCTTCGTACTCCGGATCATAGCTGAGATCGGTCAGGGTGATTGGTTCACCCATTTTGTATTCTTCTTTGTTAGTGGTGAAATTGGCGACCGGCGGCTGGTTAGGCTGCAGCACCTGAATCGTTACAGAATAAGGGTCACTCCACTGCCCGTTCGCATCACGTACGGAATAAGTGACTGTATAATACCCCGGTTGTTCGTAAATATCCTGCTTGTTGTCACTCCAGCGCTCCTCAACAATCGGCGTACCGTTCGGTGAAGAGCTGGAAGTGGTGTAGTTAATATAAGTCTGGCCGGCAAAAATTTCAGTTGACTGTACGCTGAATGTTGCTGTCGGCTTGGTGTTCAGTGTCAAAATAACCCGCTTGCCAATGTTATCCACTGTATAAGGAAGATTGAGGGCGGCGGTAATGGAGGTCAGCGGAACCATAAAAGTGCCTTTGAACTGGTAAGCAGGCCCTTTCATTGTTACTTTAGTGCCATTTACAGTATAGATTTTGCTGTCTGTCTTGAAGCGCATTACACTGCTGCCTTTAGTAACAACAACTTCCTTTGTTTTAGCTTCATAGGTGTAGCTTACACCTACCATTTCGACCATCGCGCGGATGGAAACGTAGGACACGCCGTTCTTGACAGCCATCGGCTGATTAGCCAGATAAGATATTCCGTTTTTGTACATTTGTCTGCTGTTCATATGCAGGATAAGCTGGTTAGCAGCGGTTCCATATACAGCGGTTACCGTATTCTGCGGCTGAACTACCGTTCCGTCTGTAGCAGCAGGAGCTGCAGTTTCCGTCGGAACCGGTGTAGCAGCGGCCGAAGGAGCTGCAGATGCAGCAGGCTCAGGGGTAGCGCCCGGATTCGGAGTAGCTGTCGGTGTGACTGTACCTGCAGGTACCTCACTTGGCAGCGGATCTGTAGCTTCAGGCTGAACAACAGCCTCACTAGGCTGAACAGCCTGCGCTGTACTTACTATAGTGCCGGTTACTCCGGCGGTACTTACCGGTACGGCATATGCCGGAACCGCAGCTGCGGCCTGAGTTACAGCCAATGCAGCGACTAACGTTAATTTTTTGAAATTCATGGTATGACTCCTTCAGCTCCCATTTTTAGTCTATAAGGCAGGTGTGTTCTCTGTCTGCTGCTTATAATCCCGTAAAACAAAACGCTTTAACAGCGGCCGTGATGCTGTTTTTTTTGCCACGCTCTTTTTACAAAACATAGTATTAGACGCTGCGGATCTGAAAAAGTTTCATTTTATCTAAAGAAAAAAACAAGGACGATTTCCCCCCTCACCCTCTAGGTTAATCGTCCACGTATCGAGTTTTGTATTAGACTTTATATTGGTTACCCTTTATTACGGCTGATATTCCGGAAATTCCAGCTATTTAATGTTCTTCAGGACTTCGGCTGCGGTCACGGTACTCTTTCGGGGTCATCCCCGTCTGCTTCTGAAAGACCTTGGTAAAATAACGCCGCTCCTGGTATCCCACACCCGCGCTGATCGCCGTTATGCTTTTATCGGTTCCGGCAAGCATGACCTTGGCCGCCTCAATCCGCTGCTGGGTCACATATTCCACGAAGGTCATCGCGAACCGGTTCTTGAACAGAAGGCAGAAGTAACTGCTGCTGATGCCGATCCTGCCGGCCACTTCTTCAATTCCGAGATCATAGTGCAGCCGCTCCGAAATGTATTTTGCCGCCTGGTTCATCAGCTGCTCGGGTGTTTTCCGGGACGTATCCTCTTCAGCAGGCAGCTCCTGAAATAACGGAACGCTGTTGTACAGCTTATCCTTGTACTGTCTGCTGCGGATTTGCGCACCGATATTGCGCACCTTGTTGCCAAGCTCCTCGTAATGAATCGGCTTGCAGATGTACTCCTTGACTCCGAGCCTGATCGCTTCCCGGGCATAATCGAACTCCTGATACCCGCTTAGCAGCAGCACCTCGCTCTCCAGGCCCATTTCCCGCAGCTTGCCGACGAAGGTAAGACCATCCATAACCGGCATGCGGATGTCACAGAGCACCAGGTCAGGCGCCTCCTCCTCGGCAATCCTGAGCGCCTCTATCCCGCTGCGCGCCATACCTGCAACCTCCATTCCCATCTCCTGCCACGGCAGCACTTTGTTGAGATTGTTCAGAATAGGGGCTTCATCGTCAACCAGCAGAACCTTTAGCATAATGATCTTCCCCCTGCTCATATTTGGGAATGACGCACTGGATAACCGTTCCGGTTCCGGGACTGGCACAGATAAAGATACCGTAGCGGTTACCGTACTCAATACGGATACGGTCAGCTACACTGCGGACGCCCAGCCCCCGCCGTTCCTGATGGCGCATGCCATCTCCTGTCCGGGATGAAGCATCCGCCTCAGCCGGATCATGAACCATGTACTGGAACATGGACAGCTGGGCCGGTGTCATACCGATTCCGTTATCCTCGATCCGCAGAATCAGATTGCCCCGCTCCTCCCAGCCCTTCACTTTTACCAGGCCGTGGTACCCGATCCCCTCGAACCCGTGCTGAATGCTGTTCTCGACCAGCGGCTGCAGCGTCAGCTTCAGAATGCCGCAGCCAAGCAGCTCATCAGGAATGTCGAGCTCATAATCGAATACATCCTCGAACCGGAATTTCTGGATGTCCAGATAGTTGCGCAGATGGGTAATTTCCTCCTGCAGCGTAATTTCGTCCCGGTCCTGAATACTGATCCGCAGAATACCGGCCAGCCGGTAGACCATCTCACTGACCTTCCGCCCTTCATTTTGGACAGCAAGCACATTGATCGATTCCAGTGTATTGAACAGAAAATGCGGCTTGATCTGCGCCTGCAGCACCCGCATTTCTGCCTGGTTTTTGCGGCGCTGCTCAACCTGAATCCGGTTGAACAGCATATTGATTTTGTTCATCAAGTCATTGATGCCTCTGGCCAGCAGGGTCATCTCATCATTGCCTTTTTCCTCTACCCTTGTGGTCAGGTCGCCATCCTCTACCCGGCGCATGAAGCGGACAATGACGGCAATACCGCCGGTAATCCGGTTCATAAAAAACAGGTTAAATATGACTGCCGCCAGCAGGCACAGAAAAATCACGGCAACGAACCAGCGGGCGAACACCGTAACTTCACGGGACAGGGAATCCCACGAGGTGACCGAGACCAGACTCCAGGGATAGTCCTTGAGGTGATAGACGGACAAGATGCTTTTTTCACCGGCGAACTCTGTTCTGAAGCTCTGAAATCCCGGCTTATATTTAATTTCTTTTGCAGTAAAAGAGCTCAAATCCTGCCCGTCCAGACTGTGGTCCGGATCAAGCAGGATCATCCCGTTATCATTCACCAGCATAAAAGAAACCTTCTGGTTGCTGTCGCCGATTTTCAAATTGCGGAAGATGGATTCGAACTCCCAGTTCTTGATCTGCACCACCAGAATACCGATATTCTGAAAGAAGCTAAGCTCCTTAATCAGGCGGATCTGCGTAAATACCGGCTCTGTTCCGGTCAGCTCAGGATACTCATGCGGCGCCAGCCACTTGGGCACACCGTTAAGCTCCATTACTTCCTGGTACAGCTCACTTCCCTTGAATTTTTCGTACGGTAGCGTCCGGAAGTTTTCCTTGGTGAATACCGAGACAATTTCCGAGCTGCCTTTTCCGTTAAAATTGTACAAAAACGCATAGCTGATCGATGGATGATTATAGAGCAGACTCCGGAAATTGCGCTGGCTGGCGTTCAGGCTGAGCTGCTCGGCATCGGTCAAATCCTGCTTGGAGGGATCATCCGCACTGAGTGCCATATGAAACACCGAGGTGGCTATCCCGTTATCCGTTACATTGTTCATATCCTTGAACACATTGGAGATGCTGTAGCTGATCGCTTTGAGTGAATACTCGGACTGCTGGCTGTACTTCTTCTCAATGGAGTTATACGTGACGAAGAACATAATCATGCCAAGGGTAAATAGCGGAATAATGATCAGGCCCAAAAATGCAGTAAATAATTTATAGCGCAAATTCATAAGCTGCGCTCCTGACTGTAATTAGGTTAGCCCTTTACGCTGCCTGCCGTTACACCTTCAATGATTTTCTCCTGCAAAATAGCATAAATGATAACGACCGGAAGCACGCTGTAGACGATACCTGCGGACATCTGCGCATAGTTCATCTGATACTGATCACGGAATTGGACCATTCCCACCGGAAGCGTGCGCAGCTCATCATTAGAAAGAAAATAGTTGGCCAGCAAAAACTCATTCCAATTTCCCAGGAAATTGACGATGAATACTGTAACCATGGCGGGAACCGTCAGAGGTACAATAATCTTAGCAAAGATGCCCGGGGCCTTCAACCCATCCATTACCGCCGCTTCCTCAATTTCACTGGGAAGTGAACGCATGAAGGCAGCGAGAATGATGATCGTAAACGGGATCGCATTGGCAATATACGGAATAATGAGCGCCCAGTGCGTGTTCAGAATATGCAGCTTGCGCACAATTGTATAGATCGGCAGCATCAGCGCGTTATTCGGAATCAGCATTCCTACCAGTACGAACGAGTACAGCAGTATATTCCAGCGGCCGTGGCGCATCCGGGTAACAGCGAAGGCAAACATACCGGCCAGAATAATCGACACCACCGAGGCAAAGACCGAGATATATAAGCTGTTAAAAAAGTACGTGCTGATCTTCGCATTGACCCAGGCTTCCACATAGTTATTGAATACGAACTCCTTCGGAATGCCGAAGGGGTTCAGCGCTATCGAGTTATTATCCTTTTTTACAGAGGAGAACAGCACAAACAGGAACGGGAACAGCACAACCAGCAGGTAGCCGAGCAGCGCGGCATGGGGCAGACTTTTTCTGAGAGCACGCGGCATCAGTATTCAATCCTTTCACTACGCCGGTTAAACAGCAGCTGGTACACCACTGTCACGATAAGCGTAAATACGAAGATCAGGACCGCAATGGTATTGCCGTACCCGTACTTAAAGTTCGTAATTGCATATTTGATCATATAGGTGGCCATCACTTCGGTCGAACCGGCCGGGCCGCCTTTGGTCATAACGATGACGATATCAGCCGCCTTCATTGCCCCGGCAATAGAGAGCATAATCACTACTGAAATGATCGGCACAATCAGCGGCAGAGTGATGCGTGTAGCCCGCTGGAAGCCCGTAGCGCCGTCAATCGCTGCAGCCTCCTCAAGCTCTCCCGGAATAGCCAGAATCGCCGCCAGCACCATTACAATGTAGAATCCGGTCCATTGCCAGGCATTGGTGATCAGAATCGACAGCATGGCAAACCGTTCATCGGACAACCAGTATACCGGATCTATGCCAAACAGGCCCAGCAGCTTGTTAAACAGGCCGATGTTGGGCTCATAAATGAAGCCCCAGAGGATACCGATGACTGCCGTCGACATAATTGAAGGCATGAACACTGCCGTTTTATACAAACCCTTGAGCTTCTTAACGTTAGCAATCAGCAAGGAGAATAGGACAATCAGCGGAACCTGGATAAAGACAGAGAACAGAATGAACCAGCCGTTATTCTTCACCGATATCCAGAAGCGGTCATCACCGAGCGCTTTTTCATAATTCGTCAGGCCGGTCATTTTAACCGTGTCGGATACACCGTTCCAGCTGGTCAGGCTGTAATAGATTGAGTTGAATATGGGATAGATAAAGAAGATCAGGAACAAGGCAAGTGCAGGAAGAACGAACAGGATAAAGACGAGTGGATTTCTGAGCGCTTTATTCATAACTACCTCCGATGCTTGAAATCTGGGAAGGTCTGCCGGGTGTAAAATAACCCCGCAAAGTGAGGGCTTAACATGAAGATGATTCCGTTACTTTGCGGGGATGCCAATCTTAAAAAAAATATACCCTGGAGCAGCCACCAGGGTACATTTCAATGGTTGACTACTCCACAGCCGCGTTCGCTTCTTCCTGAACCTTCTGCAGTTCTTCGCCCATCTTCTCAGGAGTGGTCTGGCCGCCGATCAGCTTTTGAATCTGAATGTTGCTGATCTCGGTGGTCACATCCGCCTGAACCAGCGAGTCAAATGCCGGGAAGGAGGATGCGGAGTTATTGAGCACCGCCACGATTTCTTTCATCAGGTCATCGGTAATGTTCGCATCCAGCACTGCCTGGTCCAGCTTCATTGCCGGCAGGACGCCATCCTCTACCAGACCGCGGAGCTGCATTTCTTCGTTGTACATATTTTTAATGAAGGATTTCACGGCAGCCAGCTGGCGTTCATCTTCACCTGCGGAAGCAGAGAAGCCGTAGCCGTTGTTCACATCACGCATCAGCGCTGTCTGATCACCCACTCCGCCGTCAACCGCCGGAATGTTGAAGAAGCCAACCTTGCCGATCAGGCCTTCACCGGACTGGCCGGCTTTGAATACGGAGGATTTCCATGTTCCGTCATACATCAGGATCGCTTCACCGCTGGTAAATTGAGTGGTATATTCAGCATATTCGAATCCGAGCTCACCTTTTTTGAAGTAGCCTTTATCGACCCACTCCTTGTATTTGGCAAAACCTTTGACAACATTAGGGTCACTCCATTTTGCCTCACCGGTCGCGAATTTCGCCGTTACATCCGGTCCGGCATAGCGGGACCACAGGTGGTTAGCCAGCATCAGCGGTACCCAGCCTGCTTTGGAGGCGCCGGCCAGCGGCACTTTGCCATCCGCTTTGATATCAGCCAGCTGCTGCTCCAGCTCGGCGAAGGTGGCCGGAGCCTTCCAGCCCTTGCTTGCATAATATTCCTTGTTATAGAAGAAGCCCTCACCCGAGCCGCCAATCGGCAGTCCGTAGATTTTGCCTTCATAAGTAAACGGATCAAGATTGGAGAATTTGTCCTTGATGCCCAGCTCCTCCAGAATCGGGGTCAGATCCAGCAGCTTGCCTTCCTTTGCGTAGATCTTGGAATCCGGGCTGCCGAACAGGTCAAAAATTTCCGGCGGATTGCCGGCGGCCATTTCACCGCGCAGCTTCTCTTTACGGTTCACATCCGAATCCACCCCGTCGAGCTTAAAGGTCAGGCCGGGCACTTCCTCCTGCACCTTGCCGACTACATCCTCCAGGATGGCCAGACGCTTTTGCTTGTCGGCACCAACCTGGGTATGGCGGATGGTCATTTCAAAAGGCTCTGTATTCACAGGTTCTTCTGTTGCCGGGGCATTCGTCGCAGCTGTTCCGCTATTTGTTGCCGCGGCTCCCCCGTTGTTACCTGTATTATTGTTGTTTCCGCCACAGGCCGTCAACAGCGCAGAAGTGACAAACATCAGGGACAACAGCATCGTTATACTCTTTCTCATTACGGGTGACCCTCCCTATTTAATGATTTCCCTTACACCTCTTATTATAAAAAACGTCATTTGTAATCGTAAGGTTAACATTCATCTACAATAGGGATAAAAACCTCTAATGTAAGCGAATACATCACTTTTAAGTTGCATGTAAAGTAATCTTATATTACACAAGTTCACTTTCAACATGTTTGAAAACAATTCTCCTGTTAGAATACTTATACATTGTGACTAGTCCGCCGTACAAAATATTTCCTGAGTCCGTCTGAATACTATATCATGAGTTTTCACAGTGTAACATGAGCTTTGTATCCTCATATGAAGCCAAGCAAAAAAGCCGCTCCGCAGCTATCGCTATCAGGAACGGCTTTATATATCTGTTTCCACTACTTAACCAGAGCGGTTTCTCTGCGTCCCTCTTCAATCAGCCGGTACGCACGCTGTACTTCCTCATCGCCTGGTGAAGGCACCCCTTCAAGCTCGTAAGGACGCCCCAGCTCTTGCCATTTATATATCCCCATCTGATGATAAGGCAAGATTTCAAACTTCTCAACCCCGTTCAGGGTTCCGATAAAACGTCCAAGGTTAAGCAGATCTTCTTCTTTATTATGAATGCCGGGAACATATACGTGGCGGATCCACATTTTACGGTTATGATCGGACAACCAGCGGGCCAGCTTCAATGTACGGTCATTGGATTTACCGGTCAGCTTAATATGAGCTTCATCATCGATATGCTTCAGGTCCAGCAGGACAAGATCGGTAACATCCAGCAGATCGCTGATCTTCGAGCCGTCATTGTAGCCGTTGGAATCAAGAGTGGTATGCAGATTCCAGCGCTTCTTCACTTCTGTAAACAGCTGCTTCACGAAATGCGCCTGCAGTGTAGGCTCGCCGCCGGAAACGGTAAGCCCGCCGCCGGAAGTCTTATAATAATTCAAGTACGGCTCGATTTCCGCAAGTACTTCTTCGAGTGTCATTTCCTTGCCTTCATTCAGCCCCCAGGTATCCGGGTTGTGGCAATACTGGCATTTAAGCAGACAGCCCTGCATAAAAAGCACGAAGCGGATTCCCGGGCCATCCACCGTTCCAAATGTCTCTAAAGAGTGGATATGTCCTTTAACCATATGAGGTCATCCTTTCAATGAAAAAAACTTAAAATTTTAATGAATTTTAAGCAAGAGTTTACCGCCCTCTTTCAAGGGCGGCAGCTCTGTGGTTTATATCAGTTCCTGATGTCCAAGAACAAATCTTACATCGAAGAGTGGAACGTACGGTTGATAACGTCCAGCTGTTGTTCACGAGTCAGCTTGATGAAGTTAACGGCATAGCCGGATACACGAACTGTCAGTTGCGGATAGTTCTCTGGGTGATCCATAGCATCAATCAGCTGTTCACGGTTAAATACGTTAACGTTCAAGTGCTGAGCGTTATTGTGGAAGTATCCGTCCATCATGAATACCAGGTTGGACTTACGGGATTCTTCATCTTTACCCAGTGCCTTAGGAACAATAGAGAACGTATTGGAGATACCATCTTGTGCATCAGAGTAAGGTAGCTTGGCAACAGAGTTCAGAGATGCGAGTGCGCCCTTCTTGTCGCGTCCGTGCATTGGGTTAGCACCCGGTGCGAATGGTTCGCCTTTTTTACGTCCGTCAGGAGTAGTACCAGTCTTCTTACCGTAAACTACGTTCGAAGTGATAGTCAGTACCGATTGAGTCGGCACAGCATCACGGTAAGTTTTGTGTTTGCGGATCATCGACATAAAGGTTTCAACCAGTTCAACTGCGATGCTGTCAACAGCGTCGTCATTGTTACCGTAGCAAGGGAATTCACCTTCGGTTTCGAAGTCGATCGCAATGCCTTGTTCGTTGCGGATTGGTTTAACCTTAGCGTATTTGATTGCGCTCAGGGAGTCAGCAGCAACGGACAGACCAGCGATACCGCAAGCCATTGTACGCAGAATGTCGCGGTCATGCAGCGCCATTTCAATGCGTTCGTAGGAATATTTGTCATGCATGTAGTGGATGATGTTCAAGGTGTTAACGTAAGTCTTGGCCAGCCACTCCATCATTGGTTTGAAGCGTTTCATTACTTCGTTGTAATCCAGATACTCGGAAGTGATTGCAGGGTATTCAGGACCTACCTGTGCGCCGGATTTCTCATCCACACCGCCGTTGATTGCGTACAGCAGAGCTTTTGCAAGGTTCGCACGGGCTCCGAAGAACTGCATTTGTTTACCGATGCGCATTGGGGATACGCAGCAGGCAATCGCGTAATCTTCGCCCCAGTATGGACGCATTACATCATCATTCTCATATTGGATAGCACTGGTTTCAATGGATACCTTAGCGCAATATTTCTTGAAGCCTTCAGGCAGCTTCTCGGACCACAGTACAGTCAGGTTCGGTTCCGGTGCAGGTCCCAGGTTATACAGGGTGTGCAGGAAGCGGAAGCTGTTCTTGGTTACGCGGGTTGTTCCGTCTTCAGCCATACCGCCGATGGACTCAGTTACCCAGGTAGGGTCTCCGGAAAACAGTTCGTTATAGTCAGGCGTACGCAGGAATTTCACGATACGCAATTTCATTACGAAATGGTCAACGATTTCCTGTGCTTGCTCTTCAGTAAGAGTACCTTCTTCAAAATCACGCTGTGCATAGATATCAAGGAAGGAGGAGACGCGTCCAAGGGACATTGCCGCACCGTTCTGCTCTTTAACTGCTGCCAGATATCCGAAGTATACCCATTGAGTAGCTTCTTTGAAAGAGTTAGCCGGTTTGGATATATCCAGCCCGTGTGCAGCAGCCATTTCTTTCAGTTCGCCCAAAGCGCGGATCTGCTCGGACAGCTCTTCACGCAGACGGATTACATCTTCAGTCATGGAATCAACTTCAAGCTCAGCCAGTTGTTGCTTTTTGTCTTTAATCAGGAAATCAATACCGTACAGAGCAACGCGGCGGTAGTCGCCGATAATGCGTCCGCGGCCGTAAGCATCAGGAAGACCTGTGATAACGCCGGATTTACGCACTGCTCTCATATCAGGTGTATATGCATCAAACACGCCTTGGTTATGCGTTTTGCGGATATTCGTAAACATTTCGACAATGTTATTCGGGAGCTCGAAGCCATAAGCCTTAGTGGCATCGATCATCATTTTGATACCGCCGAACGGCTGGATGGAACGTCTGAAAGGAGCATCAGTCTGCACCCCTACGATTTGTTCCTTGTCCTTGTCGATGTAGCCTGGTGCGTGGGAAGTAATAGTGGAGACAGTATCCAGGGAAACATCCCATACGCCGCCTCTTTCTCTTTCTTCCTTGCTCAGCTGGGAAATGATCTTCCACAGTTCAGTAGTGTTGCTTGTAGGACCTACGAGGAAATCTTCATTTCCTTCATAAGGTTTGATGTTTGTTGCGATAAAGTTGTTAACGTCAACTTTCTTGGCCCATTTGCCTTTTGTAAAACTTCTCCAACCCGACTTTACTTCTTGTACATCTTTTTCAATCACCGACATGCTAAATCCCTCCATTTATATATTTATTATATTTGTAGAGATCGCGGGCTTGAAGGTTAATCCCGTGTCTCGTGATCCCAAAGATATGGTTGTTATAAAATTCACAATCACACTTTCATATCTCGGGCTCGTTGTTTATATAAACATTTTAGTTTACTTTCTGAAAAAGGACTGTGACAAATATCACCTTTCCGGTGATATTTGTCACTACCATCTAGTCCCATATTATCCTTTGAACATATTATTCGCCACTCAACACCTAATTAGACGTCAAATTTTCCGTAGAAGGCATTGCGGTATACGTCTGCCAGCTCACTTACCAGCGGCAGCTTAGGGTTAGCAGTTGTACATTGGTCTTCAAATGCACGGTCAGCCAGATAATCTACACGCGATTCGAAATCCTTAGCATCGAAGCCCAGCGCCTGGAAGGACTCTTCGATACCCAGCTTCTTGTTCATGTCACGAATCGCATTGATCAGGCTTGTTACGCCTTCTTCAGTAGTGCGGGCCGGCAATCCCAGAATGCGGGCGATTTCGGCATAACGCTCGTCAGCTACAAAGTGCGAATATTTAGGGAACGAAGCGAACTTCGTAGGCTTCTTGGCATTGTACCGGATAACGTGCGGCATCAGGATCGCATTGGTGCGGCCGTGTGCGGTGTGGTACTGTCCGCCCCATTTGTGCGCCAAGCTGTGGTTGATACCCAGGAACGCGTTAGCAAACGCCATACCGGCAAGTGTCGAAGCGTTGTGCATTTTCTCGCGGGCCAGCTTGTCGCCGGTCAATGCCGATTTTTCAAGGTACTGGAATACCAGCTGGATCGCTTTGATTGCCAGACCATCCGAATAATCGCTTGCCATTACCGAAACATAAGCTTCGATAGCGTGTGTCAGTACGTCCATACCTGTATCAGCAACAGCTGTTCTTGGCAGGCTGTATACAAACTCCGGATCAATAATGGCAACGTCTGGAGTCAACTCATAGTCAGCCAGCGGATATTTGGTATTGCTGCCGGCCGTTTTGTCAGTGATAACTGCGAATGAGGTTACTTCCGAACCTGTACCCGAAGTTGTAGGGATGGCTACGAATTTCGCTTTTTGACCCAGAGTAGGATATTTGTAAACGCGTTTGCGGATATCCATGAATTTCTGTTTCAGGTTGTTGAAATCTACATCCGGGTGTTCGTAGAACAGCCACATGCCTTTGGCAGCATCCATCGGGGAACCGCCGCCGAGTGCGATGATGCAGTCCGGCTGGAATCTGTTCATCATAGCTGTTCCTTTTTCAACAGTAGTAGTCGATGGATCCGGTTCAACTTCCGAGAACACTTCAATGGCTACAGGAGTCTGGCGCTGACGCAGGTAATGCTCAACTCTTTCAACATAGCCCAGTTTAACCATCATCGGATCGGTAATGATTGCTACTCGTGTAATGTTAGGCATTTTTGCCAGGTATTGTGTGGATCCTTTTTCAAAGTAGATCTTGTCAGGTACTTTAAACCATTGCATATTCACGGTACGACGGTTCACCCTTTTCACGTTGATCAGATTGATGGCAGTAACGTTTTGCGACACCGAGTTGCGGCCGTATGATCCGCAGCCCAGGGTGAGCGAAGGGATATTGGTATTGTAGATGTCCCCGATGGCGCCGTGTGTCGAAGGAGAATTCACCAGAATACGTCCTGTCTGCAGGCGGTGCGAGAACTTCATGATAACTTCTTCATTATTGGAGTGGATAGCCGAGCTGTGGCCCATGCCGCCGAATTCAACGATTTCTGCAGCGCGTTCGATACCCTGATCTGCATTTTTCACTTTGTAGCAAGCCAGAACCGGGCTCAGCTTCTCAGCGGACAGCGGATACTTAGGGCCTACGCCTTCGATTTCAGCAACCAGAATCTTGGTTCCGGCCGGCACCTGGATACCGCACATTTCAGCGATCTTCACTGCGGATTGACCTACGATTGCCGGGTTAACTGCGCACTTCTCAACATTCATGGCACCGTTAGTCAGCTTGGCAGCTTCATCTTTATTAACGAAGTAGCAGCCGTTCGCGATCATTTTCTTCTTCACTTGGTCAAAAATAGCTTCTTCTATAATAACAGCCTGCTCGGAAGCGCAGATCATGCCGTTATCGAATGTTTTGGAAAGGATGATGTCCGTTACAGCCTGATCGATGTCAGCACTCTTCTCGATGAAGGCAGGTACGTTACCAGGGCCTACGCCGAGAGCCGGTTTGCCGCAGCTGTAAGCTGCTTTTACCATTGCCGAACCGCCGGTTGCCAGGATCAGTGCAACGTCAGGGTTATTCATCAGCGCGTTTGTTTTATCCATGGTAGGAAGCTCAATCCATTGGATGAAGTTCTCAGGAGCACCTGCTTTTACGCCTGCATCATGAAGAATTTTGGCGGCAGCGGCGCTACACTCTTGCGCTGAAGGGTGGAAACCGAATATAATAGGGTTACGTGTCTTAGCGGAAATCAGTGCTTTAAACATCGTGGTGGATGTTGGGTTGGTTACCGGTGTGATACCCATAATAATTCCGACTGGTTCAGCGATCTTTTGGAAATTGTCGTAGGCGTTATCCTCAATAACTCCTACGGTTTTGTCATACTTAATTCCGTGCCAGATATATTCGGTTGAGAAGATGTTCTTCGTAATTTTGTCTTCGTATACTCCGCGGCCTGTTTCTTCGACAGCCAATTTTGCCAGGTACATATGTTTGTCGAGACCTGCCAATGCCATTGCATGAACGATTGTGTTAACCTGCTCCTGATCCAGTTCCATGAACGCATCCAGGGCTTTCTTTGCTTTATCCACCAAAGTCTGAATATATTCTTCAGCGGTGGTTTGTTTCACTTGGGCGGCGACTTCGTTCTTAACTGCCATTTCCCTCGTCCTCCTGTCAATTTTTAGGTTGTTTTTCTCTACACATTTATCTTAACACATCATTTCCGTCTTGTATAGTGAATTCTTTCACAAAGTATAAAGTTTTTTTGACTTGCTTTCAAATCGCTTTCATTCGATCATAATCAGGTTACTTAACCATTATTTATGCGTTTTATTCGGTTATATTTAACTCAAAGGAATTTCCACGCTTAGGCTGCTATACTTTCAGAAGATCATTTTGTCACTGCTTGAGGTTTTTTGTCCAAATTTGTCACTGTTCACAAAAAGACCGGCTGTCCTCCAAGGTTGGAGGCTTTGCCGGTCTTCTGTCTGTTTTTACATTTCAATCTGCCTGCTATTCAACTGTAATAGAATCAAAGAATTGCTCCTGCACTGTTTTGGCTGCAGCATCAAGCTGTGCCTTGGAGTCCGTGCCTTTTTTGGAGAACAGCTCCTGGATTACATTGGACATCGTTGCATAGTAATCCTGAGTGTTGTATTGGGCTTCCGGCTTTCCGTCGAGCAGAGTCATAATGTCCGGATTGTATTGATATACAATGTCCGAGTACTTGTCGTATACAGCTTTGGTTTTCTTGCCGAACTCGGAATCAGCAGCATAGTAGTCCAGAAGCGGCGGAATGAAGTATTTGCCGTCCGCCTTGCGCTGCTGCAGAATCGCATCCAGCGCTTCCAGGCCTTTGTCAGAGAAATAATCGAAAGTAATATAGCGGAAAGCCATTTCCTGCTCATCCTTGGTGGCATTCGGATTGATTACCAGATAATCGCCGCCGAGCACCCCGGTGTGCTTGCCGCCCTTTTCAGCCGCCGGCATCGGATAGGTCAGCACATCCGCCGGTTTGAGTCCGCCCTGGTTAAGCGCCTGCTCGATTACGCCGTCAGAGCCGGCCATAACCATCGCTGTACGTCCCTGCTGGAATGCGCCGACCGCATCACCCCAGCCGAGTGCCCAGTCCTGCGGAATTGCGTTAGCTTCCCATCTCAGCTTTTTGTAGAAATCCAGCGCTTTTACGCCTGCTTCTGAATTGAAAGTGGCCACAACCTTGCCGCCCTCAACGTTCTGGATCTCACCGCCTGCTTCGAACAGGAAGTTGGTCCAGTTCCAGCCGGCTTCATTGCCTTTACCCATCGGAGCAATGCCGGAGATGCCTTTTTTGGCATCTGCTACCCCTTTGGCGGTATTCAGCATGTCGTCCCAGGTCCAGTCCATGGGCGGAACAGCAACACCTTTGTCGTCCAGCATTTTTTTGTTAATCATAGTGGTGGTGACGTAGCCCTTTTGGGTAACGCCGTATATTTTACCGTCAATAATGAACTGATTCTGCAGCACCGGATTGATCTGGTCCTTGTACTCGTAGCTGTTCCACAGGTCGGTGATATCGGCAGCCCAGCCTTTTTCCACCAGGAATTTCGCTTCGGTTGCATAGGTGTTGAAGAAGGTAGGCGCCTCATTGGCCGCCATTTTGATGCCGATTTCGCTGACGCTGTACTGCCAGTCGTCCTTGATGATCTCTACATTCGGATACTCTGCCTGGAACCGTTTGATCCGGTCGTCTTCCTGTGCGCGCATTTCGGTCAGGTCAGGCGTCGGATAGTGGATTTTGATCGTTACTTTTCTCTGGGTGATATCGTCCGCAGGCGCATCTGTCGCAGCAGTGCTGTTATCTGCAGCTGTAGCTGCCGGCGCCGGAGTCGCTTCCCCTCCTGTGTTCCCCTGGGCATTTCCGTTGCTGTTATTGTTGCCGCCGCAGGCGGATAACAACGAACCGGCCACAAGGAGACCTGCTAATACGCTGGAAAATTTACGCATTGAAACTCCCCTTTTCAATTCATGATTAGCTTACAAATTCATCTTAAAAGAGAAACCGGTTACAAACGAGGTGTATTTATATTGCTTTCATGTGCAGGTTTACGATGGTGTGCATTCTCACGTTGTACGCGACACCCACCTGCTTTCCCTAGCCTTTTACTGCAGACAAAGCCACACCGCGCATAATAAACTTCTGGAAGATCAGGAACACAAGAATCGGCGGCAGCGAAACGAGAAAGAGAATGGCAAATTTAATATTCGTATTAAGCGCCTTGACACTGATGACATATTTATAGATCGCGGTCGCCAGCGTATATTTTTCCTCGGAATGCATTACCAGCGACGGCCAGAACCAGTCATTCCAGGCAGTGGAGAAAATAAAGATCGCCAGCGTGGCAAAAATCGGCACCGACAGCGGAACAGCGATTGCAAAAAAGCTTCGTGGCTCCGAGGCCCCGTCGATCCGCGCCGCTTCAAAGATTTCCGGGTGAATCCCGTCGAAGAAGTTCTTCAGCAGCAGGAAATAAAACGTGTTCGCCCCCGCCGGCAGCCAGAAAGCAGCATACTGGTTCAGCAGGCCCAGCTCCTTCAGATTGACGAAGTTCGGGATCATATAGCTCGTCGCCGGAATGAACAGCGTCATCAGGAAAAAGAAGTAGAACGCCTTGCGGTAAGGCACATTCATCCGCGATATGCTGAACGAGGCCATGCCCAGCACGACAAGGGTCACAATCATGTTGCCGGCAAAAATATAAATCGTATTTTTCAGGAACACCAGCAGATCAATATAATTCACCGCATCCTTCAAATTACCGAAATGCCACTCCTGCGGGAAAAAATGCGGCGGGAACGAGTTGACCTCGACATTCGATTTCAGCCCGTTGAACATCGTCATCAGAATCGGATACATCATCGTGAACACCATTACCGCAATAAAAAACACCATAATGCCGTATACGACCTTGTTGCCCGTTTTTTTGAGATCATGCTCGGACAGAATCCCTCTCTCTGCGCTCTTCATCCTAATTATCCTCCTTATTCAGCCTGAACTGTAAAATGCCCAAACCGCCAAGGACGATGAACATCAGCATGCCAAGCGCCGTTGCCGTACCGTAATCCAGTCTGGTAAAAGCATACTTCACAATCAGCAGCGCATAGGTCAGCGTTGTCTTGTTAGGCCCGCCGTCCAGCAGCGCCAGCTGGGACTGATACCCCTGCGAGGTCGCGATGATTTGCAGAATCAGCATCAGGATAATCAGGTTGCGCAGCGACGGCAGCGTAATATGGCGGATCCTCGCCCACACCCCGGCTCCGTCAATCTCCGCCGCTTCATACCAGTCACGCGGTATACTAAGCACAGCCGCCAGGTAGATTAGCATCCCCGAGCCGAACTGCTGCCAGGTCTCCATAAACACAAGCGAGAGCATGGACCACCTGCTGTCCGTCAGGAACGGGATCTGATCTGCCCCCATCGTCCCTAACAGCGCGTTAATCGGACCTACCGGATCATACAGCCATCTCCATAGCCCGTATAAGACAACTGCAGGCATGACATAGGGCAGATAAGCCGCCACCCGCACAAAGCCGCCGAATTTTCTCAGCTCGGAGATCGCAATCGCAAAGGCAATCGGTACCCAGAAGCCGACGACAAGACAGAGCAGCATATAGTACAGCGTGTTCTTGATGGCGATAAGCACATCGGGATCGGTAAGGGCCCGCGTATAATTATCAAAGCCTACAAAGGTATTTCCTTTAACAAAATCCACCGTGTAAAAGCTGTACAGAAACCCTTTAAAAATAGGCACCCACATAAACATAATGAAGACGGCAATCGCGGGTACAAGGAACATGTAGCCCCAAAAATTTTTTTTCCAGCGGTTCTGCTTATACGGCCTGCTCTCAAGCTTCGCCGGCAGCTCATCGTGAAGTGCAGCGGTCTGATTCATCTGGCTCCCTCATTCCTTTCGTCTTTAAGCACTTTGACAAAGTGCTTCCTACCTTAATTGTAGGAAAGGCGGGGAGCCCTGAACATGTGTAAATCTACCGAAGTCATGAGCGTTATTACTTCTTCAGCTCGCTTGGACTGATGCCGTAGTATTTTTTGAAAATCTTGCTGAAATGCTCCGGCGACTCATACCCGACCCGCTCAGCAATTTCGTAACGGCGCAGATCGGTATGCAAAATCATCTCCCGGCTCTCCTCCATCCGCAGCTTGATGACATATTCCCACAGGTTGTGGCCTGTATTTTTCTTGAACAGGTAGCTCAGATAATTGGGGCTGACATGGTTCTTTTTGGCCACCTCATGGATAGTTAACCCCTTCTGGGCGTAATTCTCATCGATATATTCCTTGGCTTTCTGAACGATCAGGTTGCTGCGGGTATGCAGTTCATCTGCAGAAGGCTCACCGGCACCCTCATAGCTGTTCCAGTTAAAATCTCCGTAATAGAACACATAGTGGTCGCTGTGCTCCCTGTTCCAGAGAATGGCCCTTGAGGCCTGGCGGTTCAGCACCTCCATGAACGGCAGCCCTTTAAGAATCTGGCTGATCCCGATAACCGCATTCAGGTGCAGAAATTTGTGGATGTTAAAATGCAGGCTGCGGCCCAGCACATCCAGCCTGCTGACCTGACCGGCACCTGCTTCCTCGTAGCTTTTCTCATCCCACTGGATAATTACCGTAATTTCTTCCGCCGGCGAATAAAAGGCAGTCGAGCTCCACTCCTGATCCAGCAGCTCCTTGGCGATGTTAAGCGCGCCGTAGCGCAGCAGCCCGCGGTCACGCGGACTGTACTTGGTGCTGCTGTCTGCCCCCGGAAGCGGAAGCTTGATCTTGAGCACGGCAAAATAAGGGCCTTGCAGCCTAAGCTCATCCAGCTTGCGCATTTCCTCCTCGCTGCCCAGTGCTGCAGCAGGATCGGTAAGCAGCCTGTTCAGCAGCTCGCTGTATGCCGGCAGCGGCTCCTCAAGCCGGAAGCTCTCGCCGATTCCGGCCATCAAACCGGCCAGGTCGGGCGAAGGGCGGTCCATTTTGAGCAGCACATTTCGTACCGAATCGAGAAACTGCTCGCTGTTCAGCGGCTTGATCAGATAGTCCTTCGCTCCAAGCCTGACCGCCATCTGAGCGTACTGGAAGGTTTCATGCGCCGATATAACAATCGTCTGCACCCACGGCTTCGCCAGCTTGGCATGCTGCATCAGCTCAATCCCGCTCATCGCCCCCATCTGGATATCAGTGACCAGCAGATCGACCTCCTCCATCCGGATGCAATCGAGCGCCTCAAAGCCGCTGCCTGCAGTATAGATATTACCGATATCCAGTCCGGAGGAAGCAAGCAGATTGCTTAGGCCTTTACAGATAAGCGGTTCATCGTCGACCACCAAAATATTGAACATTTGCAGATTCCCCCTTCTATTCTTGAACTTCTGTTTTGGGCAGCAGAACGGCCGCAACCGTCCCGCCTCCTGCACGCGGTCCGTAGCTGATGCTATAGTCCGGGCCGAAATGCAGCTGCACACGCTGATTTATATTACGGATGCCGTAGCCGCTTGCCGGATTTGGACTTTGGTCATTGAGCACCCGGGTGATCGCCTCGTAGTCCACCTGCTTGTAGCCGTTGTCTTCTATCGTAATTAGTACATCCTCCCCGAGGACAGCGGCAGTGATGATGATCTCCCCATCCTCCTCCATATTTTTGACCCCATGGATAATGGCATTTTCGATCAGGGGCTGGAGGGTGATTTTGGGAATCAGATTGCTTTTGGTTTCGGGGGCAATATTCCAGGTCACAGTGAACACATAATCGTAGCGGTGCTGCTGCAGCTTGATATAGGCACTGGCATGCTCCAGCTCCTCCTCCAGCGTAATCAGCTCCCGTCCCCGGCTCAGGCTGATCTTCATCAGCTTGGACAGCTCCTTGATCATTTCCGCGGACTCCATATTGCCTTCCAGCGAGCTTTTCCAATAAATACTCTCCAGGGTGTTATATAAAAGATGCGGATTGATCTGCTGGTACAGCAGCTGCAGCTGGGACTCCTTCTGCTTCAGCTCCATCTGGTATTTGTACATGATCAGGCTGTTCAGCCGGCGCGCCATGTCATAGGTTGAGGAGATCAGCACGCTGACCTCGTCGTTGCTGCCCCGCTTCGGCGTTTCCGGCACCCGGTTGCCCGGCTCATACTTCCGCACAAAAAAAGCCAGCTTTTGCAGCGGTGTCATCAGCGAACGCCAGAAATACGTGATAATAATCAGGCCGAATAAGGCGTAGGCCACGGTTATGTACTGAATGACTCTTTTCATCTCGTTCTGCTGCTGGAGCAGCGCTTTTACCGGAACCTTGTAGACCAGCTTCTGCCCGAGCATATGGTTGTTGTTCACCACATAGATGAAGTCGTCGGTAATTACGTCCACGGTTCCCTCAGGATCGCCAATCTCCGCCCCTTCCGGCAGCTCAATAATCTCCCCCGTGGAGTTGGTGCTGGAGGCAAGTACCCTGTTGTTCATATCCGTCAGGTAAATTTCCCCGTCCGGCAGCGAAATCGACTTCAGTGACTCCCCGATCTTGGCCTCCATCTTCGTGACTACAAGCACGCCGATCGTTCCTGCACCGAGATAAATATTATTGACCGCCCGTACATACGCGAGCGTCTTCAGATCCTCAGCCTGCGGGCTGAGCCGGTCCATGAACATCAGGTAACCCCGGCCCTTTTGCTCCACAGCCTGCCTGAACCAGAACGGCTCCTCCTCCTTGGTGAAAAAATAAACGCCTGCTTTCTTCACCTGCGGAAAATTGGGGGCAAAAAAATAATAATTGTTCGGATCGTACACATACAGCGAGTAATAAATCGCGTCTCCGCGCTCAGCACCCTGCGAGTAGCTGCCCAGCAGCTTTTCTATCGTCTCGTAGCGCTCCACCCGCTCCATGATGGGATCCAGCCCGCTCATATTCAGCTGCTGCAGAAAAGGGTTCTGGATCACCGTCGACGTTATTTTGTTAACGGTATCGATGTCCCGGTTGATGATGGCAAAATTCTGCTTGTTCAGCTCCACATAAGCGTTGGTGACATGCCGTTTCAGAACCTGTTCG
The DNA here is from genome assembly GCF_029893965.1 of Paenibacillus sp. PastM-3. Lineage (GTDB taxonomy): Bacteria > Bacillota > Bacilli > Paenibacillales > Paenibacillaceae > Paenibacillus_AQ. The sequence goes on along the minus strand of NZ_JARXXP010000003.1, from coordinate 183,510 downwards.
GCCTTGTAATTCCCGTAATTATTGAGAACCAGAATAGGAGTAAGCATAATAACAAACAGCAGAATCAGCTGCTGCTTGACGTTCAGCCGGACAATCGGCTTGATCAGTGAAGAGAACACCCCGAACCACCTCCAGTTTCAATAATATAACAAATGAAGAAGCGCTTACATATGTTTATTTTAAAGTTTATTAGGTGGGATTGTATGCAATTTTTGCGGCTGGCAGACACCTCCGAGGCTGTGGGTGTCATTACGCAGAACATTTGGGCTTCCGGCCGCTGTTGTCTCCATATTTTATGATTTATACCGCTTGCGGTTAAAATCCGGAGACCAAGGCGGACGCTGACGCTCCTGCAGCTCCAAACCTCCACTCCGCTGCTCCATCCCCTTTTTTGGAAAGAACGCCAAGCGCAATAGATTGCTTACGGGGTGTGGGCAGGGAGAGGCTAACAGTACAATTTTCAAATTAAGTGGAAAAAGGGAACTTATTTCTTCAGCAAACAACGTGAAAAGCATATTAGTTGGAAAAACGCTAATTAATTATAGCAATATCGGCCAATGTGGAGGTTTTACAGGGAAATAAGTGGAGAATTTCCACCTAATCAGCTCAAATGCTGAAAAACGATCTATTTAGATGGCGATAATCCACTTAGTTTACATACAAACAGGCCATCCGGAACTTCCGGCTGGCCTGAATGATGTTGTTGCCCATTGTTCAGAGTGTTCCGGGCAAAAGTGAGTATGGTATGGCTGATTATTTTAAGTAACCTCTGGTAAACGCAATCGAGCCGTCAAAATCCACATAAACATTATGAACATTCGGCTTTTTTAGGACATCCGCCACATAATAGTAGAGCGGGAGGATAACCATTTCATCGATCAGCATTTTCTCAGCCTTGGCATACAGGCGCATCCGCTCTGCAAGGTCCTGCTTTTGCCGTGCCTGCAGGATATAACTGTCATACTGTTTATTGCTCCAGCCGGAATCATTGTCCGCGCTCCAGGATGTAAAGTACTCCAGAAACGCAGCAGGGTCATTGTAATCCGCTCTCCAGCCTGCTCTGGCCACCGTATAGTTCTGGCTGTGGCGGTTATCGAGCAGCTCATTCCAGGCTTGAACTTCAATATTCGCCTTGATGCCCAGGTTTTCTTTCCAGCCGGAAACGATGATAGAGGCAATCAGATCATGACTTTGCTCTGCATTCACAATGATATTGAATTCCGGCAAACTCGTTAAACCCTCTTCCTTCAGACCCTCCTGCAGCAGCTTTTGGGCCGCTTTAACATCTTCTCTGAAATATCTGGAATCCTTAATTTCTGAACGGAAGGTCTGTTTAGCCCCGTGAATGGTTGGAGCAATATCTCCATAAGCAGGAGTACCGTAAGGCAAGCCTTCGCGGACAACAGCCATTGCCAGAGCTTTACGTATCTTGACATTATTGAACGGAGCTTCGTTAACATTAAACTGATAGTAATATAAGCTGGCGTATGGAAAAGTATATTTTTCAGCGGTTATGCGGTCATAATAATCAATCCTTGTATTTTCACCGCTGCCGATCCAGTCGAGCCTGCCATTGAGATAAGACTCGGTGTTCGATGGCTGACCTGCCGCCGGCCTGAGAAATTGAACCTCGGAGAACTGAATCTGCTTAGCTCCGTAATATCCGGAATTTTTGACCAGAACAATTTTGTTAGCATCCCAGGCTGCCAGTCTGAACGGGCCGTTGGTCACCATAGCCTTCGCGCTGGTTGCCCAGCCGGTATTGGCTTTAACCGCTGCTGCGTTAAGCGGCAGATAGATATTCTCGGCGAGCATCTGAAGGAACGTGTAGTTCGGAGCTGCAAGCGTCACCTGCAGGGTATGGTCATTCAGCGCCTTGATCCCTACTTTGGAGGCATCCTTCTGCTTACCGTTGTGATAATCTTCAGCTCCGGCGATCATATACATTTTGAAGGCCATGCTGTTGTAGGACTGCGGAGACAATGCCCGCTTCCAGGCATATTCAAAATCCGCTGCCTTTAAAGGCTGTCCGTTGCTCCATTTGGCGCTGGTTCGCAGAGCAAAGGTATACGTTTTGCCGCCGCCGGATATTTCCCAGGACTTCGCTATGCCCGGCACGGCCTGTCCATTCTCATTCAAGCGCACCAGACCCTCGAACAAGCCTTTAATGACCGATGACTCTGTATCGTTAACGGTCAGGGCGGGATCAAGCAGACCCGGGATAACGTCTACGCCAATTCTTAACACCTGCTTGTTTCCTTCTGCCGAGACCTTCCCCTCCTGCGTAATACCTAAGCTAAAAAGCAATCCCAATGCCAAAAGCACATGAAGCAGCTTCTTCATCTATGATTCTCCTTTTCCCCTGTAAAATCAAACCAATACTACCATCTTATCATGTAACAATACATTCAGATAGAAGAACAGCAAACAGCCGTTCATAAGCTGCAAGAGCTCATGAACGGCTTGGATACAGGATATTCAGGATCGGCTTACTTCGTGTACCCGTTCATCCCCAGCCAGGAAGCGCAGGCGTCTGTCCAGCCCCGGGTATGGGGCTCTTCTTCAGCCAATCCCAGGCCATGAGCCCCGTGAGCGTACACATGCAGATCAAAGGGTATCTGCTGACGGCGCAGCGCCGAGGCAAGCAGCAGGCTGTTCTCCACCGGTACGGCGCCATCATCTGCAGTATGCCAGAGGAACGCAGGTGGTGTATCAGGCGTGACTTGCAGTTCTCCGCTAAGACGGCGGATCAGCTCTTCTGACGGGTTATCACCAAGCAGGTTGGTCCTGGACCCTTCATGTGTCACACCATCCGTCATGGAAATAACCGGATAGCAGAGGATGGTGAAGTCGGGACGGCAGGACTGGCGTTCCAGCGGCTCCTCTGCTTCCTTGTTCCCCCTGTCAAACAGCCCCGATGCCGTAGAAGCCAGATGGCCGCCGGCGGAGAATCCCAGGATGCCGACTCTTTCCGGATCAACCCCGTACTCCCCGGAACGGAAGCGGATCGTACGCAGCGCCCGCTGGGCATCCTGCAGGGCACTCGGATATTGATATGGAGCCACGCGGTAGCGCAGTACAAATGCGGAGATACCCAGTGTATTCAGCCACTCCGCTACCGGGCCTCCTTCATGATCAGCACGCAGCCAGTAAGCGCCGCCGGGACAGATCAGCACCGCAGCGTTATTGCTTCCTTCCACCAGATACGGCGTAATTGCCGGGCAGTCCTCATCGCTTGTTCCCAGCGCTCCCGGAGCCCCCTCCGGCCATAATAACAACGTTTCCATCTGCATCCCTCAGGCTTTCCTTCTATAATAGAATTTCGGGGTTGCTGTTCCCCGACTATTAGTCTATCAAGCCCCTATAATTCATGCAATCCGGAAATGACAATATCCGCCTCGCCCAGCACCTCCGGCCTGCCGATGCCGATTACCCGCATCCCTGCGGCTTTGCCGGCAGCGACGCCTGCTTCGGCATCCTCGAACACAACGCAATCACCGGGCTGCAGGCCCAATTCCTGAGAGGCCGTTATAAACACCTCCGGGTCCGGCTTGGCCCTGGACACCTTATTGCCGTCCACGACAGCATCGAAGAGGTCGGCAATGTTCAGTTTATCCAGGATGAACAGCGCGTTTCTGCTGGCTGAGCCCAAGGCGATGCCGATACCGCTGTCACGCAGCCTGTTCAGGTAAGAGCTGACACCTGGCAGCAGCTCCGATTCATCGAGCTGCGAGATATACTCTACATATAGACGGTTCTTCTTGTCCGCCATGGCAAGCTTATCGGCCTCAGTGAATTCCAGACCGCCTATCTCCAGCAGAATATCCAGCGATCTCATCCGGCTCACACCTTTAAGGCGTTCATTATCCGCTTCCGTAAAATCAAAACCGAGCTCTGACGCGAGTGACCTCCAGGCCAGATAATGATATTTGGCTGTATCCACAATGACTCCATCCAGATCAAATATTGCACCTTTCATTTGCTTCAGCATGCTATAATCCGGCATACATTCCTGACCTCCCTGTTGTTACTTTAGCCTGATACCCGCCAGCTGTTATTCAGCAGCAATAGTATTGTCATTGCCATTGGCACCCGCAGCGCCGGCTCCCGCCGTCCGCAGCATCAGCTCCGCTCCGGGCCGGCATAAATGGTCTGCACTGCCAGACGCGCACACCATAAGAGCGTCCCTGTTATCCGCCGCAGCGCTAACGGTTATCTCCTCCCGGCTGACTCTCAGCCGGAAGCTGTCGCCCTGCAGGCTCAGTGGCAGCTCCACTGCTGTCCAATGCTCGGGCAGCGCCGGCTTCACCTGCAGCGTCTTCCCGTCAAACTGCACGCCGGCAAAACCGAGCACCGCCGCCATCCAGGCTCCTCCGTTCGCAGCCGGATGCGTTCCGCCGATATACAAATTCCCGACATACTGCTTGGATTCTCCGGTCAAATCCACAGTAGCGGTACGCATAAAGTAAGGGTAACCCCAGTCGGGTGAACCGATATCTGCCGCTACCAGCGCATAGATACACGGGCTCAGGCTGGAACCGTGCTCGGTCCGCGGTTCATAGTATTCCCAGTTGGCCTGCTTGACTGCTTTGGAGAAGGAGCTTTTGAACAAATTCAACATCAGCACCACATCAGCCTGCTTCAGGATGGTAGTCGTAGTCGCAAGCCCGTTGCCGCCGCCCAAGTATTCATTAGGGTGGAGCACCCGGGCTTTCAGCTCTGCCAGCGGAATATCCTCCAGCCTAAAGTAGCGGTCAAACTGCTCAATGAGCAGGGTGTCCGGATCAGGCTGCGGAACATAGAAGGCGTCCAGCATCTCCCGGAATTCCTTCAGAAAAGGTCCCTCCGCGAATTGTACGGCTAGCTGGTGATACTGCTCCGGATACACGATCTGCAGCAGCTCCGCACTCTCCAGAGCCACCTCCAGTGTCCGGCGCACCAGGGCATTGGTGAAAGCATTGTTGTTCACCCGCTCATGGTACTCATCAGGACCGGTAACATCCAGAATTTCATAGCGCTGCTTAACCGCATTATAGTAGGCATAGGAATAGAAGAAACGGGCGCATTCCCAGATCACCTCGGCCCCGCCGTCCGCCAGCAGGCTGTTATCCCCAGTGAACGTAACGTACTGCCAGATGCCGTAGACAACATCCGCGCTGATATGCACCTGCTTATCCCGGAAATAGGTGCGCATCGGCCGGCCTGTGAATACATCATTCACATTAAAAAGCGTACAGGCATCGTCGCCTGTATCCTGGCTCTCCCAGGCATAAAAGGCGCCCAGGTAACCATATTCAGCCGCCTTACGCCGCGCACCGTCCAGAGTATGCACCCGGTACATCAGCAGATTGCGCGTTGTGCCAGGGTCGGTGTGCAGGAAAAAGGGCAGCATGAACATCTCCGTGTCCCAGAACACAGCGCCTTTGTACACCTGACCGGACAGGCCTCTGGCCGGAATGGATACCTTCTCCGATTCTGTCGGAGCAATGATCAGCAGCTGATAGATGCTGTATCTGAGCGCAAACTGCGCGGCGTCATCCCCTTCAATGAGGCAGTCGCTCCGCTTCCAGCGTTCCGCCCAGGCTTTACAGTGGGCCGCAAGCAGTTGTCCATATCCGGCTGCTTCCGCTGTACGGACATTCTGCACGGCCGATACGGCCGGATCGCTGCAGTCCAGCTCCGTATAGACTGCCGCATACTTATACCATTCGTAAACCTCTCCGGCCTTGGCGTCAAAAGCGATGATCCGCCCCACCCCAACACCCGCCGCTTCCTGTGTCTCAAAACCGCACACAGTCATTTCCGCGACCGCCACGGGCAGACCAAGCTCACCTGTCACTGCTGTTGACAGAAGTACTCCCTCTTTACGCTGCTCCTGCAGTCCGTATAAGTGCGGGCCGTTAATATCCCACACCTCACTGTCAATCCCCGTCTCCAGCTCAATCCGGCAATCTGACGAGGCAACCAGGCTAAACCTGGCTGCCAGCACATGCAGCTGATCCATGCTGACGAAGCGCTCAGCGGTATAAGACAGCTCGCCTCCGTCGATGCTGTATACCGTCTCACGCTTGTGTACCGCCGCAGATATATCCAGCTCCTGCCTGTGCGACAGCGGCTCTGCGTCAAGTACTCCCAGCCGTTCACCGTTGCAGCGGAGTCTGGTGAACAGCGGGTTCGGCGCATTTACCGGCTCCCGCCATTTTCCTCCGGCCTGATCGTATACTCCGGCAAGCGTAATTGCAGCAAGCTGCTCCTTCCCGAATTCCTCCAGCGTTCCGCGGCAGCCCATATAGCCGTTTCCGGTCATATATTTATTGCCGTTCGTAACGATATTCTCCCGGCTGAATTCCCGGTCCTCTACCATCCAGCTCATCCGGCCACCAGCCCTTCAGCGAGCGGAAGCGTTACAATATCCCGGCCAACGCTCACCTGCTGTCCGTACACCATCATTTCTGTGCTGCCGCCGGAAACAGCCTGTATCTGTACCCCCTTCTGCCCAACCTCCAAACGGACCAGTACTCCTTCATACTGTACATGGAAGCTGTAGGACGTCCAGCGCTCAGGCAGCGTTGGACTGAAGCTGAGCCGCTCCCCGTCTGAACGCATGCCGCCGAACCCGTAGACGATATTCATCCAAGCCGCAGCAATCGAGGTGGTGTGCAGTCCCTCACGGGTATTGCGGTTATAATTATCCAGATCCAGCCGGGTGGCGAATTCGAAGAACCGGTATGCCTCATCATGCTTGCCGAGCTCACTGGCGAGAATCGAGTGAATGGACGGTGACAGCGAGGATTCATGGATACAGCGCGGCTCATAATAGTCATAATTGGCCAGCTTGGCTTCTCTGGTAAATTCACTGTTATACAGGAACATGAACATCAGCACATCAGGCTGCTTGATCATGTCATAGCGGTACAGCCGGTCATAGGACCAGTTCGAATACAGCGGAAACTCCGTCACCGGAATGGAGTGGATATCCATATGCGGCATATCAAAGAAACCGTCATGCTCCTCATAGACCCCGCTTGCCGGATCAGCCGGAATCTTCATATGCTCCGCTTTACTTGCCCAGTCTGCCAGTTCACCATCCCGGAGCCCAGTCAGGGCAGCCAGCTGAGCAAACCGCTCCGGCACAGACTCCCGCATTTCAGCCAGTGTGTCTCCTGTGTACTCGAACAGCTTTTTGGCCATCAGATTGATATAGCAGTTATTGTTTACCATCAGCTGAAATTCATCTGGACCCATTACGCCAAAATATCCGTACTTCCCGCTGCGTGCTCCCCACTGTCCGCGGGTGGCATAAAACCGGCTGATCTGAATCAGCATCTCGGCGCCTTTACTGTAGAGAAACTCCTTATCACCCGTATTTTTTACATAATGCCAGATGCCGTAGGAGACAGCCGTCCCGACATGCAGCTGCAGATTGGAGTGCTGCCACAGGTCACAGCTTTCCGTTCCGTCGATGGTTGCTATCGGATAGCAGGCTCCCTCACAATCCACATCCCTGGCCCGCTGCATGGCCTCCGGCAGAGTCTTATAGCGGAATTCCAGCAGGCTGCGGGCTGCCTTCGGATTGTTAAATATATAAAAAGGCAGGCAGTATGACTCCGTATCCCAGAAAGCCAACCCCCGGTATGCTTCGCCTGTCAGTCCCTTCGCCCCGATGTTATAGCCCGGATGGTCGCCGTGGTATGTCTGGTACAGCTGGAAGATACAGAAGCGGATGCCCTGCTGGTTCTCCTCATCTCCTTCAATACAGATGTCGCTGGTCTCCCAGATCCCGTTCCAATAAGCGGCCTGTGCAGCGAACACCTCTGATGCTTCAAGCCTTGCCGCCTCCACGGCAAGTTTCATTCCTTCCTCCCACAGCTGCTCTGGAGTATGCATGCCCCCGGTGTCCGTACAGTTTACGGCGAGCTTCGTATAATAAATATTTTGCCCTTCAATTAATGGCAGTGTGAAGGACTGGCCGATAAATCGCTCCCTCTCTGACACTGACAGGTTCAATTCAGCCGGCGACTGAAGAACATACCCCGAGAACAGCTTGTTGCCCGTAGTAAGCGTCTCCGCCATGACCGCCGTAACACCATCTGCCGAACCGCTTCGCAGGCTTTTCCACATACTTTGGCCCCGCTCCTCATGGACTGCCCCACAATCAAGCCCTGTACGCACCTGCACCTCACCCGTGAAATTAAGCGGCTCAAAAGCCACCCGCTGCAGCCCGAGATGTGACATCGTCATGCTGACCAGCCGGGTGAACGTGATCTTCAGCTCTTTTCCGCTCTCCAGCACCCACACAAATTCACGGCAGTAAGTACCGGTGCGGAAATCCAGCCTGCGGCGGAAATCCCTCACCTTACTGTGAGCCAGATCAAGCTGTTCGCTGTCAACAGTAATCCGGGTATACAGCCAGTCCACTGCATTCACCATATAACGCAGCGAGCGGATAATCCCTTTATAATGGCTCCCGGTGGCGTACTCTTCAAATAATCCGTTAAAATAGCTGCCCAGCAGCATATCCCCCGAATACCCCTCCTCCGGATAGCCGCGCACCCCCATGTATTCATTGCCCAGCGAAAAAATCGACTCCGATACTCTGTTCCGCTCAGGATCAAAACCTTCTTCGATTACCGCCCACGGATCCACCTTTAAATATTTATCCGCTACTTTAGCCATGTCTGATTTCTCCTTCTCCGTTTTTTGATGCACGCAATAAGCGTATCCTCCATCTATCACAGGGCCAATGTCAGGCTTTAACGGAGTTATGTGCATTTTTACGGAGTTGAATAAAATCCGCATTTCACAATATAATCTATAAGAAATGTCTCCTTTCAGCCAGAAAACACAAAATAACCGCCTCCCAACAATTGTGCAAATTGGGAAACGGCTGTTATAATAGACGAATATATATGGATTTTCCCCTGTCACGGTGAAAAACGTATCAATTCTCACATATTTGAAGTGAAAATTATCACAATGTTAAAAATTCGACACTTTTTCGCAAAAATTTTTAACCATAAAGAGGAATTACCATGTATAATTAATTTAAAATTTACTGAAAAACTGAGGGAATAAAGGGGATGTCGATTATGATAAAGGAACATTACAATGTTATCGAAGCCCACGGAAATACAAACTGTTTCTCCGAACAGAATTTCAACAGACTTCTCGTTACAATGAAGGAACGTATGGTCCCTGAAGGATCACATCTGTTCTGGGAAGGCGACTACTCGGATAAATTGTTTTATATCAAACGTGGACGCGTGAAGCTGACCAAATCTACAGACGAAGGCAAGGAACTCATTCTTTATATGTACCAGGCAGGTGACATGGTTGGCCAGGCTGACCCGTTTTTCAGCACGAAGCACAGCTTCACTGCCGAGGTTATTGAAGAAAGCGAAGTTGGCGTAATCGAGCAAAAGGATCTGGAGATTCTAATCTGCCAGCACTGCGATTTCGCAATTGACTTCATGAAGTGGATGGGCATTCATCACCGTCTCACGCAGACGAAATTCCGTGATTTGATGATGTACGGCAAACCGGGCGCACTTTGCTCCACCCTGATCCGTCTCGGCAACACCTACGGCGAGAAGAATGGCGACAACATTCTGATCAACAAAAAAATTACGCATACGGATCTATCCAACATGATCGGTGCTACCCGTGAGAGTGTCAACCGGATGCTGAGCGATCTGCGTAAAAAAGATGCAGTTGAATATGAGAATGGCATGATCGTCATCAAGGATCTTGGTATGCTGCAGGAGATCTGCCACTGCGAAATGTGTCCGAACGAGATTTGCCGGATCTAATTCCCTAGTAATAATACCCTCTATTCTCCTCATTGAAACAGTTCTGGCCCAAATATTATTTAATAAAAATAGAGTGGTCAAAGACGCCTGCACGGCGTCTTTTTTTCTGCCGTCAACAGCGTTTGATCCAGCCTCAGCAGACAAAAAAACTGCCCCAAAGGCTTATGCCTTCAGGACAGTTTATCAGTACTTCCTTAACGTTTGCTGAACTTATTGCGGACAGGAGAGATCAGCCAGTACGCTGCGCCGACGAACAAGCCGCCGCCGATGATGTTGCCGAGCGTAACCGGAATCATGTTGTGCAGCCAGCCGGCTACCGTAACGGTTTCAGGGTGGTTCGGCAGCAGAACAGCTACGCTGAGCAGGGTCATGTTCGCGACGCTGTGCTCGTAGCCGCTGGCGATGAAGGCGAACAGGCACCACCAGATGAGCACCAGCTTGGCAGCTTCGCTTTTGGCGCGCGAGGACATCCAGATGGCCAGACAGACAAGCCAGTTACATAGAATGCCGCGGAAGAACAGCTCCGAGAACGGCAGCGTCATTTTTTTGGCTGCGGCGGCGAAGATCAGATGCTCCGCGGGAGCTGCCTTGAATAATCCGGTGCCCTGGATCAGAAGGGCCAGGATAACAGCGCCGCCGACGTTGCCGATAAAAACGATCACCCAGTTTTTGAGTGTATCCCACACTGACGTTCTTCCGGCGAGGGTACTGACGGTAAAAAACATATTGTTCCCGGTGAACAGCTCCGAGCCGGCAAAGATGACCAGGGTCAGGGCGATTCCGAAGGAGGCGCCCATTACGAGCGGCTGGAACGGCGATTTAATCGCCGCCAGCGGTGCTCCCAGCGAGAAGATTAGAATAATTCCGATTCCGACATATGCCCCTGCGAGCAGTGCCGCCAAAAAGTACCGCGGCAAATTTTCATTCATTTTATCCCGTTTGCTGACTGCTGCCTCTACGATGTTCTCGACGCTTTGCGTAAACATCTCTCCACCCCACCATTTCTAATCTTAAATTTAGCTTTGAATCAATGTACCCTGCAGGGTAACTTTAACACTATCCCCGTCTACAGTAACCGGGAATATGGCGACTCTTCCGTTGTCCGGAGCCTGAACCTCTCCGCTGCGCAGATCAATCTTCCAGTCATACAGCGGATCATACAGATAATGTCCTGACACGATTCCTTCCGCGAGCGGACCGCCTTTCGGATGAGGATTCTTGTTCTCCACGGCAAAAATCTGGCCATCCGAGGTTTTGAACACCGCCAGCTCCACCGGACCACAGCCGATTACACGGCCGATCTGCGGCAGGAAATGCTGAACCGTCCCTATCGTATACTCATGGTTTGTGTTTTCCATCGTTCTCTCTCCTCCTGGGCTTATTAATTTAGTGCTGGACTTTTTCGAACAGGGCGCTGCGTGTGTCTTCTTCCTTCAGCATTTTTTTCCATGGATCGGATACCTGGGCCAGGGCAAAATCAATCCGTGCCGCCAGCTCCTTGCGGTTCTCCTCATTGTTCAGGATTACACTCTGGATCTTCTCAAGACCCATACGTTCTACCCATTCCGAGGTTCTTTCCAGATAATTTCCGGTTTCACGGTAGAACTGCATTACAGCAGAGCACACTTCAACCAGCTCTTCATCGGTCTTCACCTTGCAGAAGGAATCTGCGATCCGCGGCTTGATACCGCCGTTACCGCCGATGAATACTTCCCAGCCGCCGTCATTGCCGACGATACCGATATCCTTGGTGCATGATTCAGCACAGTTGCGCGGGCAGCCGTTAACCGCCATTTTGAATTTGGCAGGGAAATCAAGGCGTTCGTATTTACGTTCAAGCATAGCCCCTACACCCATGGAGTCCTGTGTACCAAAACGGCAGAATTGGTTGCCGACACAGGTTTTGACGGTGCGCAGCGATTTGGCGTAGGCATATCCTGAAGGCATATCCAGCTCTTCCCACACTTTTGGCACATCTTCTTTTTTGACGCCGATCAGGTCCAGACGCTGTCCGCCGGTTACCTTGACTACCTTCACATCATATTTCAGGGATACATCGGCAATCCGTTTCAGATCTTCAGGTGTAGTCACACCGCCGTACATACGCGGAACAACTGTAAAGGTACCGTCCTTCTGAATATTGGCGCTCATCCGTTCATTGACAAAGCGCGATTCCTTCTCATCCTCATGCGTATCCGGATAGATCATGCCCAGGTAATAGTTGACGGCCGGACGGCACTTGGAGCAGCCTTCAGGCTGTTTCCACTCCAGCACGTTCATAACTTCCTTGGTGGTCTTGAGTCCCTTTGCTGTAATCTCGGCAACAATTTCATCACGGCTGAGCGATGTACAGCCGCAGATACCGGTTTTGGCACTTTCTTTGAAGCTGTCACCCAGCACAAACTGAAGAATTTGTTCAACAACCGGCTTACAGCCGCCGCAGGAACGTGTAGCTCCGGTGCAGGCTTTGATTTCATCTACAGTGGTAAAACCGTTCTCTGTTACCGCATCGACAATCGCTTTTTTGGTAACCCCGTTACAGCCGCAGACGATTTCTTCATCTGCCATTGCTTCTACGGACATGCCCTTCTTAGCACTGCCACCGCCGCCGCAGCAGCCGGTTCCCATTACTTCACTGTATATCTCATCGGTCATCTCTGTGCCTTGTTTCACAAGCTTCTGCAGGTTTGCAGATTCAGTAACATCACCGAACAGTACAGCACCGACAATTACATTATTTTTGAGCAGGATCTTCTTATAGGTTCTCTTCCATTCATCTTTAGCGGAGATAACAGTATGCTCCGGTGTATCCGTAAACTCGCCTGCCGAAAAGACATCCACGCCGGAAATTTTCAGCTTGGTCGATACAACTGACCCTTCATAAGGGTGGGTAGCGGCTCCGCACAGATGCTTCGCAAGCACCATACCCTGCTCGAACAGCGGGGCTACCAGGCCGTAGCAGATTCCGCGGTGTTCTGTACATTCACCGACAGAGTAGACATTCTCCATGGAAGTCTGCAGATAATCATTGACAACAATCCCGCGGTTCACGGTAATGCCGCTGTCTTTGGCCAGCTGGGTATTTGGTTTGATACCTACAGCCATGACCACAAAATCCGCCTGCAGCTCCGAACCGTCGCTGAATCTCAGTCCGTTGACACGTTCATCCCCGGTCAGCTCCACCGTCTGCTTGCCCATGGCGAATTTTACGCCTTGACGGGTAAGCTCTGCTTGCAGCATGGACGAGGCCGTATGGTCCAGCTGACGTTCCATCAGATCCTCCAGCAGATGCACTACTGTGACATCCATCCCGAGGTTAACCAGGCCTTTGGCTGCTTCAAGTCCGAGCAGACCGCCGCCGATTACTGCCGCTGTACGGTACTGCTTGGCAGCTGCCAGCATCGCATCACAGTCAGCAATGTCGCGGAAGCCGACAACACCTTCTTTGGTGCTGCCCGGAACAGGCAGAATGAATGAGTTGGAGCCTGTTGCAATAATAACTTTGTCGTAAGGAACAGCCAGTCCGTTCTCTGCGATGACCTGGCGGGATTCCTCATCAATCTTTACGACCGTAGTTCCTGTATGCAGCGTAATGTTGTTGTCTGCGTACCACTGGCGGTCATTCAGAATAATATCTTCGATGCTTTTGCTGCCTTCCAGTACATAAGAAAGCATAATCCGGTTGTAATTGGGATGAGGCTCGCTGCCGAAAATCGTAATATCATAAGCGCCGCCCAGCTTCAAAATCTGTTCAATCGTGCCTACGCCTGCCATACCGTTGCCTATTAATACTAACTTTTCTCTCTCCACTCTCACTGTTAGAACCTCCCCAAAACTCTTAAAATTCTTAGAATTTTATCTCGTACCTGAATTATACATTTTAAATTTGAACGGCATTTGTGATTACAATCACAATAAATGTGAATGTTTTCACAATATTACATGTCATGTTAGCTTACAATTGGTTTGTTAATTGCCTGAAGTTTGCAAAAAAAAACAGCCCATTCTCCCTACAGCTGCTGCCGGCTGCTTAGAGAAAAACGGGCTGTACAAATCTTTCCTGCCTATGAGGGCCAATTACCGCAGAACCAGGGAAATCTCCAGCTCATCCTGGATTCGCAGCTTCATATCAATGCCGCTGTCGAGCAGCGTTTTACCATTCAGCTTCAGCTTCCATTCTTCATTCGAAAGCGGCTTGTATTCCTTGACAGCGAGCAGCGTCCTGTTATTCTCGGCCAGATGAACCAGCCCGCTGCTCTTCAGCAACCCCCTCACCGTCATATTCTCTGTATATGGCATAACATAGGATTGGGTCAGCTCGGGCTGGCTGATCCCGCCGTTGACAGTCAGAATGACCGGCTGAAACGGAGCTTCCTGTGCAGCTGCGGCCGTTATAAGAATAGTATCTTCCCTCTTGACCACCGTGCCCTGATCAGCCACCGGCTTGCCGCTTAATTGAATCTCCCAGGCCATATCCGGACCGAGCGATATATGGTTTACAGTCAAAAGCGATTTGCCGTCTCCGGCAAAGGTGACAAGGCCGCTGGCTTCAAGCAGCTCCTTCACGGTGATCTCCGGCTTATAGGCATCACTGATCTGCCGGCCGGCGCTGCCGGTCAGGTCCGTATCCCCCACTTTTACAGAAAACACAGGCTGAACAGCACTGGCAGCAGCATTATTTACTTCCAGATTCCCGTTCAGGGCATCACAGCCTCCGGCAATCATGATTAGTATAAGCCCCAGACACAAACGCCACAGCAACTTCACTTGCACTTCTCCGGCACCGCCTTTTGTAGCCTGAACACAGCTTCCAGCATTTTCTCAGGCATGTAGTCGTTATGTATTAGTCCTACGTAAGGATAACGCAAATAGACAGGCTTCTCAATCATACCGCAGTCATTTTGCGGAACATTTACTGCTGGAGCCTGATGAATAATTGGTAAATAATCCCTATAGGCTGTGAACAGAGCGCATTAATGGGATTTTTCCCCTTATTACCTCTCATTCAGCGCCGTTCAGGCCAATTTAATGGGATTTTTCCCCTTATCGCCTCCCATTCAGCGCCGTACAGGCCAGTTTAATGGGATTTTTCCCCTTAAGCTCATTGTACTCAGCCTGATTTGTCCGATACATGTCTATTTGATTGCACAGAAAAAGCCCCCGAGGGGGCCTATAGCTTCACACACCGCTCCGCTTATTGATAACGCAGGAACAGGTTGTTGTTTTCCAGATGTACATGCTCGAAGGTCATGCCTTCAAGCTCTTCAAGCCGGGCATAGGTCAGACGATAGGTTGTGCAGGCATGCGGCGGCGGAGTGAAGTCATTGGTGACCGCACGCAGCTCACGCAGAATTTCGCCGGCTCCTTCATGCTCCTGCTCCAGATTATGCAGCAGCTCATGCAGCTCAGCCAATCCGGCTTCGCTTGGATTCTCGCTGTAAGCCAGCATTTTAGGGAATTCAACCTCCTCTTCCTGTGCGGTATGCTTCAGCAGATCTTCACGCAGCAGGTTGAATAGACGGTGTACTTCGGCCAGGTGTGGAGAATCCTCACCGTGCACACGGAACACCTTGGTAACATTCTGGCTAATCTGCGGGAGCTCTTCACGCAGGTAGCGGTGATGTTTGTTCACAATATGCTCTACCAGCTCACGGGAAGACGCCTGATTCCATTTCGTATCTTCTTCAAGTACAGGATGCTCCTCCACCAGCTTGAGCAGATCGCCGAGCAGCTGTTCCGCCTTCAGACCCTTCTCTTCGGCTGCTTCAGCCAGCGGCTTTGCACCGCCGCAGCAGAAATCGATTCGCTGTCCTTTGAAGTAATCTGCCGCTTTCGGAAATTTCAGTACGATATCTCTTACGAAATCTTCTCCGCTGAAGTTAAGTTGCTCTGTTGTCTGGTTTATTTGATTGGCCGTCATAGTAGGCCCTCCCTCATCGTTATTGGTCTAAGTTCTTTCTTACCTCTACACAATAACGCCCGCAGGGGCACGGCCTAGTGATTAAACGCACTGGATGTATAAAATTTTAGTGAACAGATTCATTCAATAAAGTTAAATATATTTGACTTTATGTATAATATATATTACTTTATAAACGAGGTGAAGATATGGGAAAAAACCTGCGGCTTAAAGCCGCCAGAGCAGAAAGGGATTTATCGCAGAAGCAGCTGGCAGAAGCTGTGGGCGTTACCAGACAAACTATTATTGCTATCGAGAATGGTGACTACAATCCCACAATACGGTTATGTATTGATATTTGTCTGACATTAGGTAAGACGTTGGATCAACTTTTTTGGGAGGCTGGAAATCATGAAAAAAGCTAATCTCGATGAATGGCAATTGCAAAAGCGGAACCAGGCGGGCAGGCAGACCTTTTACCTGCTGGCTTTCCTGCTCCTCGCTGATATGGGGCTAAATAATTATGGCATCCACTGGCTCGCTTATCCGCTCAGCAACTATTTCATCTTCCTTGTCGGTGTCGGCTCCTACCTGGTACGTATTATCTGGAACGGCTCTTACGTCGGACCTGGCAGCGGAAGCCTGACATCCGCAAGCCGGAGCCTGGTTGGCGCTTTGATCGCAATTCTCGTAGCGGTATGTGTTATAACACTGGCCCTGTCCAATTCGCCCGTTGAATCATCGGTCCGCAACACTGCCGCTCCTCTGCTGATCATATTCGCTGCAGTCACAGCCGTTATTCTGGGCGGTGTCCGCTGGATCAGAAGACGGGCAGAACAGGATGAAGCCTAGCAGCATAAAAAGCACCTCCGGATAGGGGTGCTTTTTACTATAATAACTACTGTATCGTAGCCTGCATATAAGTTCGCTTCCCCTGAGCGTCCTTCAGATAGGGGCCCAGCCCGGCAAACCTGGAGTGATCCACATACACTCCGGTCATCCATCTTCCTTCAGTCAGCCCGCCGTTCCACTGCAGAACCAGATCAGGGGCGGATATCCATTCCTGGTACACCTGTATATGATCTTCCTTGTATTCTTTATAAGGCTTACCATCCCCGATCAGCCGGAACGGGCTGACATAAGTCGGCACAAAATAATGCCCTATAGTATCCAGATCATCCCCGTCCAGAAATGCCTCGCTGCCCAGATAGTGCTGGAACAGCAGCGTATTCTCATACAGCGACCAAATTATAGCCTGCAAAACCATGCTCTGTCTTATCCCGTTATGAAAGGTGAACAGCCGCTGGCTTCCTGAAGCGGCCCGCTTTGCAGCATCCGCAGGCTCCAGGCAGTGCCGCTCACAGCCGATGCATTTCCAGCCTGACGGACTCTGAATCCATTTCTGAAACACACTTCCGCTGTCATTATCCCCTTTATATAAAGAGGAAATAATTTCATAGGGTACGCCGATCCACGAGTCCCACAAGGAGCCAGGAAGATAGCCGTGCAGCATGAACAGCGCCTTGTCATAAATAAGCTGGACTTTGATCGAAGCAGTCTCCAGTTCGGCAACATCCTCTTTTCCATAGGTTATTTCCCGGGAAAACAAGGTGGTTTTCATCTTCCTCGCCTCCTAAATGTTGTGCAGAACGGACTTCACACTTTGGTTACGCTTTCACTCAGTTTCTCTGCGACATCATAATCAGCGGCTAGACAGGCTGGCCACGCCAGTTTTTCCTATTATATTACATTTCCGCGCCAGTTGTGCAAGTTTTATTTTTTTGAAATTTATCTATGTTCTCTCTGCTGCTGAAAAAGCCCCTCTCTCCATCAGCGGAAAAAGGGGCTATCATCAGGACTGCGGTAGCGGGACTACTCAACCCAGCTCTCGGCCCAGGACTGAATCTGCTGCATGACCGGCTCAAGCGCGCGGCCCTTTGGCGTTAATTCATACTCGATGCGTACCGGAGTTTCAGGATACACATGTCTTACCAGAATGCCTTCGCATTCCAGATCCTTCATCCGTTCCGACAGCATTTTATCGCTCATTGACGGAATCAGTCCGGAGATATCCTTGAAGCGCTTCGGTCCGCTCATCAATGTCTGGATAATAAGTCCATTCCAGCGTTTGCCTAAGAAAGAGAAGGCCGTTTCGAATCTTGGGCACATCGTCAGCTGATGTTCTTCCATTGTTCTCACCTCTCGTTGTGAAGCTAACTATTAGTTAGTATATATAATTTTAACATATTTATAGCATAATGAACATCGTTTTCCCAAAAAAAGTTCATTAGCCCTACCTTATTATATCCGCAGTGTCAATCCCCTGTGCCTGCCTGCGGCTTGCGCCGGGCGATGGCCTCAGTTACCACGTAAGCCAGATCATCATTGCCGTAGAGTGACAGCACCCCGAGAACCGTATCATCCGAAATATCTCCGGCTTCTTCTTCTGGCACGGTCAGCGCAAGCGCACGGCCCAGTGCGGCGTTTCCTTCCTGCTGCGGATAGGCCTGCAAATACAGGGCATGCGGGTCCAGCTTGTTGTTCACGCACCACTGGGCAAACACGAGAATCATCATCTCCTCATCCCGCCTGTAGCTCTCGATAATCTGTTCCTCCATTGCTTTGCGGTAATCGTCCACGTTATTGCTCCTCTCTGTTTATCTGGCAGTCAGCTCTGCCGCCAGCCTGTGACCCGGCAATACGGCGGAAGCAGAAATGCTGCACTGCTCCGGTGTATCAATTGTACTTAAAAAATGCTTGACCGCTCCGCTGAATCCTCTGCGCTCCAGAACGGTATCCCAGCTGCCGAAGCTTTGGCTGCGGGGCAGAGAGCCCTTTTCATATAACACCGCCCGCTCCATATCCGTCACCTCTACTGATCTCCCGCTTCCGTGCAGCTCCAGCCTCTCAATATCAGCTCCGGCATCCCTTATCATGCTGTATATTCCGGTAACTCCCCGGTTCCAGCCAAGCATTCCGGAAGACTGCAGCAGCCGTCCCTCACTGTCGGAGTTCAGGCTGCTTCTCAGCAGCTCATAGTCATTGCCGCACAGCCACAGCAGCAGATCGAGCATATGGATCAGATCATCATGGACTGTCTCATGGCTGCTGCCGTTCTGCAGGCTGGTGCGGTGCTTGGCCGCATGACACTGGCTGATTCCGCCTGCCTTCTCAAGCCATGCCTTGGCTGCCGTATACATCGGTGCAAACCGGCGGTTGAAGCCGACAGCCAGCAGCACTCCCCGCTCCTCAGCCAGCTTGGCCATCCGCTGCGATTCCTCCAGGTCATAAGATAACGGCTTATCCACATACACCGGTAATCCGTGCTCCAGACATTTGGTAACATACTCATAATGGGTTGTAGTGGGACTGTGCACAAAGACTGCATCCAGGTCCCAGGAGAGCAGCTCATCCAGATCGGTTGTACCCTTGGGTAACCGGTAGGATCGGACCGCCCCCTGCACAGTAACCGGCGAATGGCTGAGCACGCCGACCACCTCTGCCTGATCGTGGCGGCTCAGCAGCGGCAGATATACTTTGCGGGCGATATCGCCGATCCCGATCATCGCGACTCTTTTACGTACGGGAGTATTCATAGTACATCTTCCTTTACATGTCGTATAGATGTATTATACCGTGACATGCCGCTGCGACAATGACCTTTGCTTCATTAATTGGTTTTTTTTCAGTATGATGAGAGGAACAGCTTGTGAAGGGGCATAGTAGAAATGCGAAAAGGATTGACGGTTCTCCTGTATGTTTCGGTTATTATTCTCGCGTTTATCTACAGGTATGATCTGCTGGACTGGCTTCGTGAGGATCATAGTCCTGTTCTGTCTTTTATTGCCGCTGTGCTTCTGGCCCTGTTTCCTGTCCTTCCCTACAAACTGGTCATCGGCTTGTTCGGTTATGTGTACGGAGGCTTTTGGGCGGCAGTCATCTGCTGGAGCGCAACAACGATTGCCGCAGCGGCCATGTACGGTCTCGTAAAATATCTGTTTCAGCAGCGCGCCTTCACTTATCTGGCTTCAGTGCACGCGCTCCATAAATTCACCTCTGCTATTCAGCGCCGCCCGTTTGCTTCCATTGTGTTGGCCAGACTGCTACCGATAGTTCCGCAGACTGCAGTGAATATATATGCCGGAGCCGCAGGGCTGCCCTTCTGGAGCTATCTGGCAGCATCAGGAATCGGCAAGCTTCCGGGCATTGCTTTATATGCCTTTCTCGGCGGCAGGTTATCGGGCCATCCCGGCAGCATAATCGCTGCATTGGCCCTTTATGGAGCAGTAGTGGCCGCCGCCGGATGGTCTCTGCGCATGCAATCCAAGGACAAAATCAAAGAACAATGATTCTGCCCGCTGGAGCGTTGGCAGATTGCGGCTATTTGTTTTATAATATATTTAAATTAAATTTTGATCTATTTAATTGCATTCCATAATATGGAGGGATATTAATGAGTGAATTTCAACCTGAACAAATAGGCTCGAAGACAGAAAAGGCCACCTTTGCAGGCGGCTGCTTCTGGTGTATGGTATCCCCGTTTGAAGACTTGCCGGGTATAGCCGGAATTATCTCCGGGTATACAGGCGGCCATACCGTTAATCCGACCTATCAGGAGGTCTGCTCGGAAACGACCGGGCATGTAGAAGCAGTACAAATTACATTTAACCCTGACATTTTCCCATACAGCAAGCTGCTTGAGCTGTTCTGGCAGCAGATTGATCCTACAGATGCCGGCGGCCAGTTCCATGACCGCGGGACCTCTTACGGCACAGCCATCTTCTATCATTCCGAAGAGCAGCGCCTGGAAGCTGAAGCCTCCAAAGCCGCGCTGGCAGCCAGCGGACGTTTCTCTGGACCCATTGTAACGCCGATTCTTCCGGCCAAGCCGTTTTATCCGGCAGAGGAGTATCACCAGGATTATCACCGTAAAAACCCGGGCCATTACAAGCGTTACCGCAAGGGCTCCGGCCGGGAAGCCTTCATTGAAGAGCACTGGAAGCATAAAGAGGACAAACAGAGCCTCAAGGAGCGTCTGACTCCGCTGCAGTATGAGGTTACCCAGAATAATGCGACCGAATCGCCGTTCCGCAATGAGTTCTGGGATCATCACGGCGACGGATTGTATGTGGACATCGTCTCCGGGGAGCCGCTGTTCAGCTCCAGGGACAAATTCGATTCCGACTGCGGCTGGCCCAGCTTCACCCGTCCGGTCCGCGATTATGCGGTTAAGGAAAAAACAGACCTCAGCCATCTGATGATCCGCACCGAGGTCCGCAGCAAGGTTGCCGATTCGCATCTCGGCCACGTCTTCACCGACGGCCCCGGTGAGAATGGCCTGCGCTACTGCATCAATTCAGCCGCCCTGCGCTTCGTGCCCAAGGAGGATCTGGAAAAGGAAGGCTACGGCGAGTACCGGGTGCTTTTCCAGTATGCATAAGCAGCTGCATCCGTTCAGTTCCTGATACCTGCAGAGCACAGACACAATAAGCCTCCAGCCCGTCTTTTGACGGGTTGGAGGCTTTATTTTGGCATACGCATTCGGGACCTTTACAGAAACAGGCTCATCCCCGGTGCATCGGCAGCTCTCGGCACAAAACCAAACCGTTCATAAAAAGCTGCTTTTCCGCTTGCAGCAGACAGCTGAATCCAGCGGATTCCCTTTGCCTTGCAATGGCCGATTAAGTGTTCCATTACCATTGTACCGATCCCGAGGCCTTGATAATCCGGCCTTACGATTACATCGCAAATCACACACTGGATTATACCGTCGGAAACAATTCTGCCGGTTGCGGCAAGCCTTCCGTCCCTGATAACACTTAATGTGTACCAGCTGTTTATTAAGGAATCCTGAAGCAGTGTTGAAGTCAAGCGTCCTTCCGGGTCCCAGCCGGTCGATTGATAAAGCTCATAATACTCCTGTTTATCAGGAAGGCTATCAAGAAACATCAAATCCAATGTCGCTTCCTCCGTCCTATTTATTCGAATGTTCATCCTCTTCTTTGAGCGGATCGGCTTCCTCAGTCAAGCTTCCGGTGCTGTGACCCGGCAATTCGCGCTGCGGTGTTCTGCCGGCACGTATACGATCCAGCTTAGTCTCCTGCCCCCGGCCGAGCTTCTTCCGGATAAAGAGCACAACAGCAGCAATGACCGCCAATACGACCAGTACAGGCAATGCTGCCGCCAGGAAGACAAACAGCCCCTGGAACATAACCGACAAGGCATGCAGACTCTTCGACAGCGCATCAGAGGCCCGTGTCAGCAGCGGCTCCTGCTCTTTTTTCTGAATATCCACGATGTCCGAGCCGCTCTGATAGAGGCGCAGCTCTACTGTTGAAAAGGATACATTCTGGTCGATATAACGCATTCTGCCTTTGATCTGCTCAATGGACTCCTGGATCGCTCCAAGCTCATTGGCAAAGGCTACAAGATCCGAGGATTTGGTCGCTTTTGACATAAAATTGATGTACTGGGTCTCCATCAGCTGCTTCGCCTTAAGGCGTGATTCGAGATCCACATATTCCTCCGACACATCCTGGCCCTCGATGCTCCGCTGAATCCCCTTGTTCTTAATCTCCTCAAGCTTGTCAAGAAACGGGGAGAAGCCCGCAGCCGGCACCTTCATCACAAAGTTTCCGCCCTTTTCGTAGTCGGACATATTCTCGGTGAAGCCGATGATATATCCGCCTGCCAGCGTAACCAGGTTGCGCACTTCGGACTGGGCCTTACCGTAATCCTCTACTTCCATGGTAAGATTCGCTTTATAAATCAGCTTCTTGTTCAGTCCGGCTGCTACGTCAATGCCGCTGAACCCGGATGTCCCCGCTGAGCTGCCGGATGCCTGCTGTCCTGAATTCCCGCCCTTGCCGGCCGGATTATTGCCGCCTGGGTCAGCTTCCCCACCGCCCATGGCAGTCTGATTCAGGTCCATATCTGCTGTGCTGTCGTACTTCATCGTTTCTTCTGCTACAGGTGCCGCTTCCGTTGAAGCTTCACTGGCTGTTCCCATATTCGCCCCTGCATTGTCACTTGCCGAATTGTTGTCACCTGAACCGCAGCCCGCCAGTATCACCGCCAAAACCAATAAACCTGTCAAGTAATGCAGACCCCATTTGCGCATACTCATTCCTCCAAAAGTGTAGTGGATTTCCCGCTTCTTTTGTGCAATGCAACCAGCCGTTCATCTTCTGTCTGTTTTTCAGATGATCCGCCTACTCATTTGACGTTCCAAATGCTGGAAGGTTGCAGGGAAAATAGTAAAAGCGCATCCTTTTCTGAACTTTGATTCCATAATTAACAATACAGACATATAAATTAATATTCAAAAAAAACGGACCACCCGACTGCCGGATGATCCGTTTGCGCAAATCCACTTTTTTTGCTACAATTATTATGCCTATCGACTCTGAAAAGACAAGATACGCCAAATACCCTGTATTCATCAGAATAAGGGTAAGGACTGTTCGGACAAGCTCCACCTTGCTGAACAGGGCGCTATTCGCACTAACAATATTGATAATCTACTATAAGGGGAGGTGACCCTCATGGCAAAAGACGTTATGTGTGCCGTAAACTCTTGCACCTACTGGGCTGAAGAGAACAAATGTAACGCTGAATCGATCTTCGTTGCTTATCACAGCTCCAAGGAGCCCAAGCATTCTGAAGAAACAGACTGCAAAACATTCGAAAGCAAATAAGGAATACTATCAGAAGGGACCCTCCACGGTTCCTTCTTCTCTGTATCTCATTTTATCAAGAATGATAATTATTATCAAGTATTTTTTTCATGTGCGGAGGGTCAACGATGATCAAGCAAATTGGCCAGGTTATGCTGTATGTAAATGATCAGGATCAGGCATTGCGCTTTTGGACAGAAAAGCTCGGGTTTATCAAAGTTTCGGAAGCGAACAACGGACAAGGCCTGCGCTGGATTGAAATATCACCAGCTGAAGGCGCTCAGACCTCCTTCGTCCTTCACAACAAGCAGCACATCGCCCAAATGCAGCCTGAGCTTCATCTTGGCACACCTTCCATTATGCTTCACACTGACGATCTGGACGGGCGGTATCAGGATTTTCAGAACAAGGACATCACTGTCGGCGATCTGGTGGATATGCCCGGGGGCCGGGTGTTCAACTTTGCCGATGATGAGAATAACTATTTTGCCGTTACAGAAGCAAATTAGATAATGACAACTACGCCACCACAGCTATTGTGGTGGCGTTTATTATGCGCGTGGACGCTTAAGCTTCCGCGGCTGCCGTCCTTTTAAACTCCGATTGCCTTCCTCACCTGCTCTGCCGCCTCTATCATATTGCGCAGCGCCGCAGCGGTTTCTTCCCAGCCTCTGGTTTTCAGTCCACAGTCCGGGTTAATCCAGAACTGTCCGGCATCAAGAACACGCAGGGCACGTTCGATACTGGCGGTCATCTCCCGGGTATCTGGTACCCGCGGACTGTGGATATCATATACGCCAAGCCCGATACCCTTATCATATTTCTGCTCCTCAAAGCTGACAATCAGCTCGCCATGGCTGCGTGAGGTTTCAATGGAGATGACATCCGCATCCATTGCCGAGATAGAATCAATCATATCGTTAAATTCACTGTAGCACATATGGGTATGGATTTGCGTTGTGTCCTTGACCGGATTTGTAGCAATCCTGAATGCCCGCACTGCCCAGTTCAAATAATGCTCATGATCCTCCGCCTTCAGCGGCAGCCCTTCACGGATGGCCGGCTCATCCACCTGAATCATCTCGATTCCGGCAGCTTCCAGCGCCTCTACCTCCTGGCGCAGCGCCAATGCAATCTGATTCGCCACCGCTTCACGGCTCAGATCATCCCGGACGAATGACCAGTTCAGGATCGTCACCGGTCCGGTCAGCATTCCTTTAACCGGCAGCTTCGTGAGCGACTGGGCATAGACACTTTCCTTGACGGTCATCGGCTCTACAAATGCGACATCAGCATAGATAACCGGCGGCTTCACACAGCGGGAGCCGTAGGACTGCACCCAGCCGCCTTTGGTGAACAGATAGCCGGCCAGCTTTTCGCCGAAAAATTCCACCATATCCGTCCGTTCAAACTCCCCATGTACCAGCACATCCAGGCCAAGCTCCTCCTGGAATGCAATGACATTCTCGATCTGCTTGCGTACGAATGCGTCATAGCGTTCCTGGCTCCACACGCCCTTGCGCCATTTGAGGCGGGCCTGCCGGACCTCGGCTGTCTGCGGAAAGCTGCCGATCGTTGTTGTCGGCAGCAGCGGCAGCTGCCATTTGTCGCGCTGGACCTTCTGCCGCTCGGCAAACGGCAGGCTGCGGCTGTCCGGAAGCTGCTGCAGCCTGCGCACCTGCTCCGCCACATCTCCGCGGCCGCGCTCCGGCAGTGCGCGGAACAGGGACAAGGCCTCGCGGTTCTCAGCCAGCTCTGCAGCATAGCTGTCCTGCCCGTCCGCTGCGGCTGCAGCAATCAGGCTCAGCTCCGCCAGCTTCTCGTCCGCGAAGGCGATGGCGTTCCTGACCGTGCTCTTCAGCCGGTCCTCGCCCTGCACCGATACCGGCACGTGCAGCAGGCTGCAGGACGGCTGCAGAATGAGCCGCCCGTCCGGCACGAAGGCCCGCAGCTCCCGGATCAGCTCCAGCTTGGCAGCGGCATCGCTGCGCCAGATGTTGCGCCCGTCAATGATGCCGGCGCCGAGCCATTTGTCCCCGGGCCAGCCCAGCCGGCGGATGGATTCCAGATTCGCTCCGCCGTCATGGACAAAATCCAGGCCAAGCCCGGCTACCGGAAGGTTCAGCAGCGCCTCCAACGGCTCCGCAGCCTCAAAGTAAGTCTGCAGCAGCAGCTTGAGTCCTGGCACCTCGGAGGCAATGGTCTCATAGATGCGCTCCAGAAGCCTGATATCTTCTGTACCCAGCCCGGTGACAACCGCAGGCTCGTCAATCTGCACCCAGGCTACGCCCTCCTGCTGCAGCTCCTGCAGCAGCTGAATGTAGACCGGCAGAAAGCGTTCAGCTACCGCTGCAATATCCGCAGCCGGGAAGCCTTTGGACAGCTTCAGGAAGGTGTAAAGGCCGAGAACAACCGGCTTGCCTTCAATTCCCGCCTGTTCCCTGGCGAACCGGTAAGCAGCAAGCGGTTTATTGGCTGTTAGCACCGGTGGCTGGTCACCAATCTCCGGTACGATATAGTGGTAATTCGTATTAAACCATTTGGTCATCTCGCAGGCGGTAGCTCCGGCACTGCCGCGGGCCATCGCGAAATACAGCTCCAGGGAAATCTCCCCGCCTTCATACCCGTACCGCGGCGGAACTATACCGAACATAGCAGCTGTGTCCAGCACATGATCATAGAAGGTGAAGTCGCCAACCGGAATCAGATTAATCCCGGCATGCTGCTGTGTTTTCAGATGCTGAAGCTGCAGACCGGACATGCCGGCCTTCAGGTGCTCCTCACTGATTTTGCCGCTCCAGAAATCTTCGAGAAGCTTCTTCCATTCCCGGTTTCTGCCGATTCTCGGGTAACCGAGGCTGCTGGTTGTTATAATGCTGGACATAATGACTCACTCCTAGTTCACATAATTGTATTTATCACGTTGTTATACGATGCTGGAGTTTAATAACGCAAGCGTTGCCCATCTCTCCTGGTCTTCGCCGCTCCCGTGCACCTGATCTGCTGCAATCATACTAACCGCAGGGATAGTCCGCAATAGCTTTGCCGTTTCCCGGCTATACACATTCTCTATAGCTGACACCGCAAAAGCCTGAAAGAAAAGCTCCATCCTCCCTTTTGCATCATCCACTTTTCTCCTTTTCCGCAGAGAGATACCGGAAAACTGCCGAAAACCGCATAAAAACGGCGGCTCCTTCCCTTCCCGGGAGGAGCCGCCGTTTGCGTCAGCCTGCTATAAATTAGGTTTATGGAGGCTGTCTCTCGAACCGCCTAGAACCAGATCAGATAGACCACGGCAGCCAGCACAATCCGGTAGATTGCGAAGGGCAGCAGCTTGATCCGGTTGATCAGCTTCAGGAAGAAGCGCATCGACAGCAGCGCAAACAGAAAGGCGCTGATGAAGCCGGCGATGAAGAACGGCAGGGCGTCCAGCGTAAAGTACTGCCAGTTCTTGATGAGCGAGATCAGACTGGCACCGGCCATAATCGGCACTGCCATAATAAAGGTGAAATCGGCAGCCGCCCGGTGGCTCATCCCGAGCAGCACGCCTCCGGAAATGGTCGAGCCGGAGCGGGAAAAGCCCGGCCAGAGCGAGACACATTGAATCAGACCAACCGACAGCGCCTGACGGTATGTAATTTGGTCGACCGTTTCTGTTTTTGGCTTTTTGGGCGCAAAGCGGTCTGCAATGATCATAAAGAGGGCTCCGACGACCAGACCGATCAGCACCGTTGAGGTTGAAAAGAGATGTTCATCAATGTAATCCTCAAACAGCAGGCCGAAAACGCCTGCCGGAATCAGGCCGACCAGGACCTGCCCCAGCTTCAGGCGGCCTTCTGTCTCCACCTGCGGCACACCGTCCGGTACGGCAGTCATTTCTTTACGGCTGAAACGCTTGAGTCCCAGCAGATCAATAAAGCGTTTGTAGAAAATAATGACCACCGCGAGGATCGATCCCAGCTGGATTACAACCTTAAACGTATTGGCTGTATATTTTCCCAGGAACTCCTGGGATTTCAGCCACATGTCATCCACAATGATCATATGGCCCGTGGAGGAAACTGGAGCAAATTCAGTCAAGCCTTCAACGATACCGAGAATAATTGCTTTCATAATGGTTAGCAGCTCCATGTCTTTCCCTCCTTATGATTGTCTCTGCTTATGCAGAGTTAATTAACTGCTGTTATCCGGCTGCAGCTTAGCTGCGGGCTTTGCCCGCCGCCTGGCGTCTGCGGAAGAACAGCACGCCCAGCACAAGAATTCCGGCTGCAAGCAGAGCGTAGACAACGTTCGAATAGGCATCCATATAATGGGCGATGTCTTCCCATGACTCACCCAGAGCAGCACCAAGCAGAATGAGCAGCGTATTCCAGCCCAGCGTACCGATGGTGGTGAACAGCATGAACTGGCCGAACTTCATCCCCGACATCCCGGCCGGGATAGAGATCAGGCTGCGCACCAGCGGAATCATCCGGCAGAACAGGACCGTCCAGTAGCCGTATTTGTCAAACCAGGCATCCGCCCGGCGGATATCCTTGGCGCTGATCCGCAGCCAGCCGCCCCAGCGCTCGACAATCTTCTCCAGCCTGCTTACATCGAGCAGCCGGCCGACCCAGTATAGCACGACCGCTCCGAGCAGGGAGCCGACCGTAGCGGCAATCAGCACACCGGGAATGGTCATTTCCGTGGTTGTCGTCATAAATCCGCCGAACGGCAGGATGATTTCAGAAGGGATCGGCGGAAAAATGTTCTCGAAGGCCAGCATCAGCATAATGCCGAGATAACCGAACTGCTCCATAAAGTCAGTAATCCAGGTTTTCATTGTAAAGTCCTCCGCATTCAGGTCAATTTTTTTTGAGGTTACGCAGATAACGGCCGCGGATCAGGAAGAAATACAGTCCCTGTGCCGCGAGATAACCGGCCAGCACCGCTCCCGTCTCCACAGCAATGGACAGGTAAAACAGCCGCTGCAGCGCGATAAAAGCAAACAGGCTGTGCAGTATGGCCATTCCAACCGGGATAAAAAACATCAGGGCCAGCTGCAGCGTAACGGTGCGATCCAGCTCCTGGTCGGTCAGCCCCATTTTAGATAAGGTGGAATACTGCTGCCGGTCGTGGTCCAGATCCGTATACAGTCTGAAATATAAGAAGCTGCCTGCGGCGATGAAGAAGACGGTCCCTACCAGCAGGGAAGCGAACAGCATCGTGCTGTAAAGGATTTTCTGAATTTCAAACAGCGTGCCGCTTACAACTACCGCATAGGGGGCATCGCTCTCATAGGCCACTTTCCCCTTGCCGCTGAGGGACCTTGCAATCCCTGAGGTTTGCGAAAAATCCTCTACATAGAAGCCTGTATAGCGGTCTGTGTGCACAGGAGTAATGGCCTGGAACAGACTGTCACTGACCACAATCCCGCTGAAATCCCCGCCGTCCCTGCCGTCCAGCTCAGGCAGCAGATATTCGGCAATCGGGACATGCCCGGTATAGCCGGCTTCAACAATCTCCACTCCCTGCTTCAGGGTATATACCGCCTTGACCCGGCTGGAGGTTAAGCTGCGGTCACGCTGCGAGCCGATCATCACCAGCCCTTCGCTGCCCTGCAGCGGCTGTTCGCCGGAGACGAATCCCGCCTTGTCCAAAGCCTGCATGTAGTCGCTGTAAGCGATCAGAGGCAACTGGAGCGTCAGGTCTGGCCCCGTCTGG
This sequence comes from Paenibacillus sp. PastM-3, assembly GCF_029893965.1. Classification (GTDB taxonomy): domain Bacteria; phylum Bacillota; class Bacilli; order Paenibacillales; family Paenibacillaceae; genus Paenibacillus_AQ. Next base: position 154,423 of record NZ_JARXXP010000003.1, on the reverse strand, counting down.
GAGGCTACCTCCGCATATTTTACCGGGAGTGTTAATGTCTCATAAGGCAATCCGAGGCGCTCCAGCTCGCTGCGGATCCCCTGCAGATCACGCTCTGCCCTGTCTCTACTCTGATTGGCCTTGGCCACATAGCCTACAGCCGCCGGATAATCCAGCTTCAGCTCTCTGGACAGGGTATGAATCGATGCAAACACGCCGACAGAGGTAAAGGATACCGCCGATACAATCGTCACCATAAAAAACATCCGCCCGTTGGCCTTCCAGCGGTAAGACAGGCCCGACAGCATAATCAGATTCGTCTTGTGCCAGTAGAACCGGCGTATGCTGCGCAGCACACCCGCGATATACAGGCTCAGCTGTGTATAAAACAGATAGGTCCCGATAACCGTAATGGCAACCACCGGGAACATGACCTGCTCCACCGAGGAGGCCGAGGCCGAGGCCGCAAGGGCATATCCGCCGAGCAGCAGCAGTGCAGAGACGGCAGCCCATAGAAGGGATACCCGCGGTGCCTGTTCCTTCCTGCGTCCCCCGTGGAACAGGCCGCGAGGGGAATCCTGCCCGATCAGGACGAAGGTCCCGAGAGAGATCAGGACGAACAGCAGGGCGAAGCTGCTGATTGTCAGCACAGGCGCCTGCCAGGAGAAATAAAACTCTAGCGGACCGATCCCGAGAAAGCCTGCCCCTATCATCAGGAACAGCTTGCCCAGCAGCATGCCGAGCAGGGTGCCGCTCAGGATGGCCGAGCCGCCGATCATCATATTTTCCAGAAACACCATTTTGTTAAGCTGGCCCTTGGTCATTCCGTGCATCAGCAGGATGCCGAACTCCAGCTTGCGTGATTGCAGAAAGGAGCCGACGGAAACCAGAACGAACAGTGAGGAGAAAACAAAGATGATCCCCTCCGCCGCCAGCATCGTATTGGCCGCAGTGCTAAGAATCAAATCATCTTTAATGGCCGGATGAAAGACAAACAGCGCACAGAGGAAAAAAATCATTACCGAAAAGGAGCTGCAGACGAAATAGGCGGCATATTTGCGTTTGTTGCGTGTAACATTCCTATAGGCGAACTGGCGAAAGGTCATGGGAAGCTCCTCCCAGCAGCGACAGCATGTCGATGATATTCTGGAAAAAAGCCGCCCTGCTGCTTCCCCGGTACATCTCGTTGTAGAAACGCCCGTCTTTGATAAAGATGACGCGGTGGCAGAAGCTGGCCGCCACAGCATCATGGGTAACCATCAGCACGGTAGCCCCCTCGGCCTCGTTCACCTCAGCCAGCAGCCCCATGACTTCACCGGCCGTTTTGGAATCGAGGCTCCCTGTAGGCTCATCCGCCAGAATCAGTGACGGGCGGTGGATCATCGCCCGGGCAATCGCCACCCGCTGCATCTGGCCGCCGGAAATCTCATAGGTGCGCTTGAATAGCAGCTGCACGATTTCCAGCCTCGCCGCCACTTCCTGCAGCCGGCGTTCCATTTCTGCCACCGGGATGCCGGCCAGCGTGAGCGGAAGCACGATGTTCTCCTCTACAGTGAGCGTATCCAGCAGATTGAACTGCTGGAAGACGAAGCCCAGCTCCTTGCGGCGGAACAGCGCCTTCTCCTTGCGGTCCAGCGTGTTCGGATCACGGCCCCCGATCATCACTTCACCCGACGTAGGCTCATCAATGGTGGCAATGACGTTGAGCAGCGTAGTCTTCCCGCTGCCGGAAGGGCCCATAATGCCGACGAATTCCCCCTTCTCTACAGCAAAGCGGATGTGGTTCAGCGCGTGGATCGACACCTTGCCCTCGTATATTTTGGATAAATTGTGTACGTCTAACAGGGGCAAGTGCTTCCGCTCCTTTGTCTTAAATTGCTTTTATTATACAAAGTGTTAACACCAGGCACTATTTCTGAAACTTACAGTCACCTTACATTATTGTAAGCAAGCAGGGGTTGACAGCAGCAACAGCATCTCCTATATTTATATGCATGAGCATGCATTTAATGAACTGTGCCTCTGTTACATAAAGCATGCCAAATTCAGGCACTCTGCCAAGGAGAGATTACCGAATGAAAGATCTGTTCACCCCTTATGAGCTAAAGGATTTAAAGCTGAAGAACCGTGTAGTTCTGCCTCCTATGTGCCAATATTCCGTTACTGAGAGGGACGGTATTGCTACAGACTGGCATTATAACCATTATGTAAGCCGGGCCGTTGGCGGCACCGGGCTGATTATTATAGAAATGACGGATGTGGAGCCGGACGGCCGCATTACTGATTATGATCTGGGCATCTGGTCGGACGAGCACATCCCTGCCCTGGCACGGATTGTCGACGCCTGCCATGCCTACGGCGCTAAAGTGGGCATCCAGATTGCCCATGCCGGACGCAAGGCCGAGGACGCAGCCGTTCCTGTATCCTCCTCCCCGATCCCGTTCGACGATAAATCCAAAACACCCCGCGAGCTGACAACAGCAGAAGTGAAGGACATGGTCGGCAAGTTCCAGGCCGGCGTAAGACGTGCAATTAAAGCCGGTTTTGATGTGATTGAGCTGCACGGCGCCCACGGCTACCTGATCCACCAGTTCCATTCACCGCTGACCAACCGCAGAACAGATGAGTACGGGCAGGACCTTACCCTATTCGGCAAGGAAGTCATCGCTGCCGCCAGACAGGAAATGCCTGAAGGCATGCCGCTCATTATGCGCATCTCGGCGCAGGAATATGTTGAGGGCGGCTACGGCCTCAAAGAAAGCCTGAAGATCGGCGCAGCCTACAAGGAAGCAGGCGCTGACATCTTCCATATCAGCGCAGGCGGCGAAGGTGCTATTGCTGCTGCGGGCAGACCCGGTACGCATGCTGCTTACCAGGTGCCACTGGCCCGGGCATTCAAACAGGAGCTGGGAGTTCCCGTTATTGCCGTTGGCCGGCTGGATGAACCGGCGCTTGCCAACGCCGTAATCGGCAACGAAGAAGCGGATCTGGTCGCTGTCGGCCGCGGAATGCTGCGCAACCCTTACTGGACGCTGGAAGCCGGCGTACAGCTCGGCAAGGGTGCAGGCGTTCCGAAGCAGTATGAATTCGGTTTTCCACGGACCGCTAACTAAGCGGTAAACCGGAAGGCGCATTCTGGTATAGGGTTCAGCAGCATTACGGCCGGCATACTTCTTTGCTCGCAACCTGCAGGGCGGAAATGGTATAATGGATTTCAACTTATTTCATGTGCCGGCATGCACCGGGAGAGGACTTTTCAAATGAAGAATAATCCGGAGAATGATCTGATAGCCAGCTGGCTGTCCCTGACTCATATACAGATGAATGTTGCCAATGAACTGGAAGCAAGGCTCCAGGAGAAGTATCAGCTGTCACTCAAGGAATTTTACCTGCTGCTCTTTCTGTCCGAGGCTCCAGAGAAGAAGCTGAGGCTGCAGCAGCTTGAGGCAATGGTCGGCCTCAGCCAGAGTGCGGTCTCCCGGCTGGTCAGCCGGTTCGAAGCCAAGGGCTGCGGTGCGCTGGAGCGCAAGTCTTGCGATAGCGACCGCAGAAGCATCTATACCTCGCTGACAGCGATCGGACAGGGCAAGGTGGACCAGGCGCGGGTAACAGTGGGCGAGGTGCTGGCAGAGGCATTTCCGCACAGTGAAGCTGCACAGCTGCTGGAGCAGCTTGCCCGGCTGGGGCAGCAGCAATAGGCTGCAGCAGCCTTTAAAGACGTACCACGATAAATACCCCGCTATCCTTTTTTGGAATAGCGGGGTATTTTTATGCAGGTTCGTCCATCAGCCCTTTTAAGCGCTCAGTCTCTCCGTAATAATATGCGGTTTCCGGATTAGCCTGACAGTTACATAAGGCGGTGAAAGTCACTCTTCCGGCCGCGCCGGCATACAACGTATTAGACACTTAAGCTGGAGGTATAACCCATGCTCTTCGCGCTGATGCAGCTGCTTGGCGGCTTTATTCTGTCTGTGGGCTGGATTCCGCAGATCATTCAGATTGTAAGGACGAAATCAGTCGCTGACCTTAATCTGAAAGCTTATCTGCTGATGCTGCTGGGCATCGGGCTGATGGAAGCTTGTGCCGTGAATCTCGCTGTACAGGGAAGCGGCCTGGCCTTTCTGATTACGAACACGCTGTCTCTGGCCGTTGTCTCTACCGTCGTGGTTCTGATCCTGCACTACCAGACCCCGCGTTCCCGGAGAAAATAATCCGGACTGCCGTTCCCTTGCCCACCTCGGAGGAAATCTCCACCTCATGCCCCAGCTTGCCGCAAATCTGCTTAACCAGATACAGGCCCATCCCGGTGGATTCCTGAAAGGTCCGCCCGTTGACACCGGTGAAATACGGATCAAACACCCGGGGCAGGTCGCCTGGCGGAATGCCTACCCCTTCATCACGGACTTCAAGCGTGACCCGCCCCTGTTCCTCTATATAGCCGTGAAAATGGACAAGTCTGCCCTCCTCCACCGTGTACCTTAGCGCATTCGTAATCAGCTGGGTCAGCACAAATCCGAGCCACTTCTCGTCGGAGGTGATGGTGATGCCGCTGTCTACAGCAATTGCCGGGAAAACGCGCTTGCGGATAAACAGCCTTTTCTGCTCGGAAGTCACACTGCGCACGACAGCAGCCAGTTCCAGCTGCTCCACATAAAAATCGTGCTCGAACGTATCGAGCCGGGCGGCATACAGCACCGTATCCAGCCCCTTCTTCAGCCGGTCCAGCTCATCGCCGATCGCCGTAAACGGGGGGCCGTCCTTATCCTGAATAATTAAATGAATGACAGACAGCGGCGTCTTCATCCCGTGTACCCACTGGTTGATAAAGTGAATATGCTCCTCCAGCTTGTGGCGGTAGCTGTGCAGATCATTCTGATAGAGCCGGAACTGCCGGGTCAGAAGATTGCGCAGGCTGTCGGCAAGCGGCGAGCTCTGGGCCGGGCCGCCCGATTCACCGAGCGAATCCGGCTGTGTCTGCAGCCGTTCATAGAAGGAACGGTTAGTGATGTAGCGGAAAGCCAGATAAGCCAGCAGCAGGCAGGTGCTCAGCAGCATCGCGTACAGGCTCACCTCCACTGTGCTTCCGCCGTCCAGCCGGTATACCAGCGTAATGATCAGCAGCTGCGACAGATACACTACAATTAACGGCGTCTGTTCCCGTAAAAACAGCCTCACTGTGCTTCCCCCCAGTCGCCCGATAACCGGTAGCCTTGGCCGCGCACAGTCTGAAGCCCGTCCTGGATCTCCAGGACGGCCAGTTTCTTGCGGACCCGTGTTACATAGACATTCAGTGTATTATCATCGACAAATGCCTGCTCATCCCAGATTTTCTCCAGCAGCCGGTCGCGCGTGACGACCGTACCGGCTTTTTGCATCAGCTCATCGAGGATTTTGGCTTCCGTATGGCTAAGCTCAATCCTCGCGCCGCCCCGCGAGAGCAGCAGCCGGTCCACATCAAGCAGCAGTCCCGAAACATTCAGGCTGCGCTCATTGCCTCCGGCAGCATAGGAGCCGTAGGCGCGGCGGAGATGGCTTTTGATCTTGGCAAGAGCAATTTCATAGTCAAACGGCTTCGTAATATAATCATCCGCCCCGTTTTCCAGCGCCATCACCTGATCCATTTTCCCTTCACGGGCGGAGATGAACAGAATCGGACAGGTGGAAATACCGCGAATCTGCCGGCACCAGTAATAACCGTCGAATTTGGGCAGATTGACATCCAGCAGTACCAGGTGCGGCGCATATTGTTCGAATTCGGTCCTTACCGCTTCAAAATCCTGTACGGCCTGTGTCTCATAGCCAAACTTATGTAAATAATCCTGAAGCAGGGTCACCAGACCCTGATCATCCTCGATAATGAATATTTTGAACATAGAATGCCTCCGGTTGCAGCCCTGGCCTGTGCCAGGGGGTTTGCCCATAATATATACAGTCCCGGCAGGCTAGTCAAATATGGTATACACTGTATAAGCGATTGTTGCAGGATCAGGAGGCCTGGAGGCAGCAGGTGAATGGCAGGCTCCACGGATGAGGTCATCGCCACAAGACAGCCTGTATCAAGCTTGATCGTCTCGCCCGGATACGGCGCAGCGAACGTTACATTCTTCCGCCCATAATGACATAATCAATTTCATGCGCACTCATACCTGCAGCCTCCTAAAGAGTTAATAATGCTTAAGTATCCGCTTCTCTGTGATTCCCTGATGTTATGAACGAGATATATACGCGCTGACCGCTGCCAGGGTTTCAGTCTTCCAGGCACAAATAAAGGCCGGCTCAGATGCATTGCATCATAAGCTGGCCTTTGATCTTGAACCCCGCGCTGCGGGGTTAACTTTGCGCTGGTCACGCTACTGAACCATCTTGCTGCTTGCTCAGTTTCGGCTGAAGCTTCGGTACTTTGTTCAGCTTTGGTCTGCCCAGTGATGTAGTCAAGGTGATGACATAACCGGCTACTACTACAGCCATCACTGTATACAGCGTCTCCTTGACCGGCATATAGATAAGCGACAATGCCAGAACAATAACATCCATGAGGATGAAAACCGTTCCTACCTTTATGCCCTTCCATTCACTGATCAGCAGCGACAAAATGTCGTCACCGCCGCTCGCACCGCCGCCCCGCAGGACCAAGCCTGCACCAAGACCTGTCAGTACGCCGGATAACAAGGCCGCAAGCGGCAGGTTACCCTGCAAATCAATCACCCATCCGGAATAGCGCTCCATCAGTCCGTAGAACAGCGTAAAGGCTGCTACAGAGATGAACGTGTTCACCACGAACGATCTTCCTTTAAAAATCATGGCGATTATAAGTACTGGTATGTCCAAGAGTAGAGTCGATACAGATGGTGAAATGCCTAGTACATATTTGCCGAGCAGTGCCAGGCCTACAAACCCGCCCTCGGTCAAATGGTTCTGATAATTAATGTGATAATAAGTAAACGCTAATAGCAAAGTTCCGGACAAAATAACAGTGAGTCGTAACGGCAGTTTCATGCCGTCGTTGTGATTCCTCATACAGGTCTCCCCTTATCGTAGTTGGCGGCTTAGACGTCACCGGACCCTCTACGACGGGTTGCACCAGAGGAGCTTATCCTTCGCATACAATACTCCCTTCCCATGGCAGAGGCGGCTTCGTCACTAACAACGTTTCGCACCTTCTACAGGGAAGCTAAGTATAAGACAGATCATAACGTTTCCAAATCGTCCTTTGGGGAATCGTCCTTCGGGGACACATGGTATCCTGATCCTTTCTTTAATTTGATAACTTCTGAATAGATTATACCACACGGCGGGCCGTCTCTAAACAGGTTTCCAGTAAAAACATCACGATTCATGTAAATTTTACGCTGTATTCATGTAAAACTTACATTCAGCCCTGGTTCCGCAGCAGACGGTTGACCGTTTCGCGCCGGACACCGATCAGCTGTCCGATTTCTTCCTGGGTTAACAGATCTGTCAGCTGTGCGCCATAAGCATAATCTTTCATCCAGCGGTTCAGCAGCTCCATGCGCTCAGCCGGAGAGCCGACGGTCAGGTGATCCAGCCGGGTCTGCATGAACCGGACCTTCTCCTGGAGCAGCAGCGCGATCTCCATCATTTTGTCCGGATTCTCGCGAAGCTCCCGGTACCATTCCGCTGCCGGAATGATCTCGATCTCGCTTTTGATCATGGCAACAGCCGTTCCATGCGCCTCCTTAGGCGAAATGAGGGAATGATGGGGGACAGTTTCACCGGGATACAGCAGATTGAACAGCACCATATTCCCGTTTTCATGCAGCCTTGTTACTTTGAACAGCCCGCTCTTCACCTTATAAAGATAATCGCAGCTGTCTCCCTGGCGGAACAAGACTTCCCCTCTGTGCAGAATCATTTCGCTCTCTCCTTTAGCTTCTGTTTATGTATATTAATAATTATACAGAATTACACCTCAAAATTGCAGGGAATCAAACAAAGAAAAAACTGCGGGGAACAGACCGCCATCTGTTTCCCCGCAGCTTGCTGTGCGGATCGTTAATTATTATTTCGCCTGCAGTGGCTTCTTCCAGAGTCCGAGCGCCAGACCGGAGATTACAGCACCGATCAGAACAGCCAGCAGGAACAGCAGTGCGTTGCTTGAAAGTGCAGCGACGAAAACCCCGCCGTGCGGCGCAGGCACGTTAATGTGCCAGAGCTGGGTAAGCCCGCCGGCAACAGCTGAGCCGATGATACAGGTGGTCAGCACGCGAAGCGGATCGGCCGCGGCAAACGGAATTGCGCCTTCAGTAATAAAGGAAAGTCCCAGTACATAATTCGTAATCCCCGACTTGCGTTCGGTTTCTGTGAATTTGTTCTTGAACAAAGTAGTTGCCAGTGCAATTGCCAGCGGAGGCACCATACCGCCGGCCATAACAGCAGCCATCATCAGACCGTTTGTGTTGCCGCTGGAGGTGAATACGCCGATTGCAAAGGTGTAAGCTGCTTTGTTGAACGGACCGCCCATATCAATGGCCATCATTCCCCCAAGAACAATACCAAGGATAACCATATTGCCGGTGCCCAATTTGTTAAGGGCATCAATCATCGCTGTATTGATTGAGCTAAATACCGGATCAAACACATAGAACATCGCAGTTCCGGTGATCAGCAGGCCGAATACCGGATACAGCAGAATCGGCTTCAGTCCGTCAAGTGTGCGCGGCAGGCCTGCAAAGGCTTTGCGCAGGCCGATGATGACATAACCTGCCAGGAAACCGGCGGCCAGACCGCCGAGGAAGCCGGAGTTGGAATTCAGGGCCATGAGCCCGCCGACCATACCCGGCATCAGCGCCGGACGGTCGCCGATGCTCATCGCGATAAATCCGGCGAGAATCGGAATCAGGAAGTGGAAAGCTCCGTCACCGCCGCCGATTGTCTGCAGCAGCTTCACCAGCGGATTATCGACGCTGGCCACCTGCTCGATGAGGAAAGAAATCGCGAGCAGGATACCGCCGCCGACTACGAACGGAAGCATATGCGAAATGCCGTTCATCAGATCTTTATAGATTTTATTGCCGATACTGCCGGATTTGGCAGGAGCTTCTTCATTGCTGCTTCGTCCGCCGCTGCTCTGGTAGATGGGAGCATCGCCCTTGAGCGCTTTGCTGATCAGTTCCTCAGGCTTGCGGATTCCGTCGCTGACCGGTCTTTGCAGCACCGGCTTGCCTGCGAAGCGGGCCATCTCGACATTCTTGTCGGCGGCCACAATAACACCGCTTGCCCGGCGGATCTCATCGGCGGTAAGCACATTCTGCGCACCTTCTGAGCCATTGGTCTCGACGCGGATATTGACACCCATCTCCAGCGCCTTCTTCTTCAGTGCATCTTCTGCCATGAAGGTGTGGGCAATCCCTGTAGGGCAAGCTGTTACAGCTACAACAAAACCGGAGGAATCCGGATTTCCGACGATCATCTTCTCAGGCGCCGGTTTAGCTGCAGGAGCGGTCTTTTCTGCTTCCGCCTTGGCATCCTGCTCCGCCTGCTTGGCGTCGAATAACGCGGCTACCTCATCCGGAGTGGACGCGTTCATCAGCGCATCGATGAATTCGCTTTCAATGAGTAACCTGGACAGAGCTGCGAGTGTTCGCATATGCATATTGCCTGCGCCTTCGGGCGCTGCGATCATAAAGAACAGCTTGGCCGGCTCATCGTCCAGCGACTCATACTCAACACCTGCACTGCTCTTGGCAAACACCACTGTCGCCTGGTTAACCGCAGAGGTTTTGGCATGTGGCATGGCAATCCCGCCGCCGATACCGGTGCTGGACTGTGCTTCACGCGCCAGAATCTTTTCCTTGAACAGCACCTTGTCGTTGATTCTTCCGCTGGCTGCCAGGCTGGCGATCAGTTCGTCGATCGCCGCCTCTTTGGTGGTTGCCTGCAGATTCATGATCATAGCTTCTTTTAACATCAAATCTGTAATTCTCATATTGATCAGCTCCCTATGGTTCCTGTAAATGCCGTTGTTCAGCTTAAAGCTGTGTAATCTGAATCTGCGGGCGCAGTCGGCTGATAAATCCGCCGTCGGCCAGATCATCGGAGAATGCCGTTGCACTCCCTGAAGCAACGCCTGTGCGGAAGGCTTCCAGTACATCCCCTTCACGGGATAAGGTGCCTACGAAGCCGGCAATCATCGAATCCCCAGCACCTACAGAATTTCTGACCTGACCTGCCGGCGCACTGGCAGCATACACCCCCTGCTCTGTAATCAGCAGCGCACCTTCCCCGGCCATCGAGACCAGCACATGCTGCGCTCCGGCTTCCAGCAGCTTGCGGCCATACATGATAATCTCTTCTCTTGTGCTAATGGTAACCCCGAACAGTTCGGCAAGCTCGTGGTGATTGGGCTTGACGAGCAGCGGACTGTGTTCAAGAGCCTGCTGCAGAGCCTGGCCGGTGGTATCAATCACGAACTGTGCATCCTGCTGCTTGCACACCCCGATCAGCCTGTTGTAGAAATCCCCGCCCAGCGAAGGAGGAATGCTGCCGGACATAACAACAATATCTCCGGCCTGCAGATTACGCAGCTTGTTCATCAGCGACTCAGCCTCAGCGGCAGTGATTTCCGGTCCGGTTCCATTAATTTCGGTTTCTTCACCGGATTTCAGCTTAATATTAATCCTTGTGTCTCCGCCGACCGGAACGAAGCTACTTGCAGTGCCTTCCTCCCGCAGCCAGTCCTCGATGAACCGGCCGGTGAAACCGCCAAGAAAGCCGGTCGCCGTATTGTCTACCTTAAGCTGGTTCAGCACACGCGACACGTTGATGCCTTTGCCGCCGGGCAGCTTCAGATCCCGGGACATCCGGTTCAGGCTGCCGAGCTTCATATCTTCCACTTCCACGATGTAATCAATGGAAGGATTAAGTGTAACGGTGTAAATCATGTTCATCCCTCTTTATTGTGGTTTACTTGCCATCATACGACTGTGAAGCCGACATCCATGGCTTCAAGCCCGCGGATGAAGTTGCCTTGCACTGCCGAATCCAGGATGCAGTGGTCGATTTCGTGCAGATCAGCCACCTTGCAGAAGGAGACCTGGCCGATCTTGCTGTGGTCTGCCAGCAGAATAGACTGTTTGGCAACAGCGATCATTTTGCGCTTCGTAGCCGCCTCCAGCATATTCGGGGTGGTAATTCCCTCCTGCAGGTCAAGCCCGTTCGTTCCGAGAAAGGTTTTGTCCACCCGCACCATCTCCAGCGACCGTTCCGTCATCGGACCGACAAAGGCCATCGTATCCGGCCGCAACATCCCGCCTGTAATCGACACTTCGATATTCCGGCAATCCCTCAGCTCGTTCAGGGCCATAATCGAATTAGTGATCACCTTCAAATTGGAAAAGGTCTTTAGCGCCTTGGCTATCTGCAGTGTTGTCGTTCCTCCGTCAAGCAGTATGGCATCTCCCTCCTGGATCATCTGGACTGCCTTGGCGGCAATCCGCTGCTTCTCGTCCAGAAGACGGTCTGCCTTGTCCGGAAAGGCGGCCTCAAAGTTAACGCTTTGCAGTGATACCGCCCCGCCATGGGTACGCTTCAGCAGCCTTGCTTCCTCCAGCTCCTTCAGATCCCGCCGGATTGTCGATTCAGAAACGCCAAGCTGGAGGCTGAGCTCCTGCACGGATGCCCTTGTACGCTGCTCAACGAACTGTACAATACTCCGTTTTCTTTCCTCTTCAAACAGCACAGCAGTCAACTCCCTGTACGCATAGCGTAAGCATGTAGTCCGCCTGCTATGCAGTATCTGTCTATTTGCTTACGCTTTTGATCATTTAACTGACGATTATTGCTCATTATTGATCATTTGTGCTCATTTATGATATTAACAGCGTTTTCATAAGTTGTAAAGTGATTTTTTATGCTCATTCCTGAAAAAACAAGTCTTGAGAAAAAACCTCCCGATTGCCTATTTCCTACCGGGAGGCAGCAACATATTTATAATACATATGGCTAAAAAGCGGGTGAACAGGGATGGCCAATAACATTAACGGTTATGGCAGCAGCGGCGGCGGCAAATATAAATTCAGCAATCGTTCCGGCGGTCCGGGAAATCCTGTTGAGTCTGCGGAACTGACCGCTGATGACTACGAGATTATCGCTGCCGGACTGGCTGCTCTTGGAGAATTCTTTGCTTTTTTGGCACTCGTCAAGGCTAAGCAGGTTGCGAAGGAAACCGGCGGTCAGGTGGATGTGGAGCCTGCTCTGTTCATCCAATCACGCAAAAAAGCGGCAAAACGGAAGTCCCGTCTGCCGCGCCGGTAGCAGCAGGTTTATTCATCGGAAGCTAATGGAATAGCATGATGCCGCTCCATTATTTCACTTACCTGCCTGCTCTGATTCTCTTCAATATCCACAATAACGATAATACGCTCCTTTTCGGCATGCTCTGCATATATAAGGGCATCCGCCTCCGGTATTCCTATCCCGATCAGGCTGACGGCAAGACCATCGCCCTCAAGGTCGGCTCCGGCCAGCTTGCGTGCCGCCGGACCGGCGGATACAGCGTTGTCGTTGATCATATCCAGGCCGACGCCCACCTGCCGGGCTGTCCCGAACAAGCCTGCATTGCCGGCTCCGCTCTCCGTTTTTCCGATTCCCGTGTCTTGGCTGATCTGCTCAAGCGTACTCTTTTGCTTCATTACAGCTGATATATGCTTCGCTTTTATACCGTTGTCCTTCAGGTCTCCAATTGCCAGCACGGCATCGCTCGGATGCCCGAATATCCCTATAACCAGCATAGTCATGTGCATCCCCTCCTGTTAATGCGTATTAACCTGCTTTTTTCCCGCTTAAACCGGGCCAGGGCTAAATGCACTCTATCAGGCTGAATCAATCTCTTGCGTTTCGGTTATAAAGATAGAATCGGGATCAGCTGTACATAAAGCCGTGCTACACATTCAAGATTACGGGGGTGCTGCTATGCTGCAAAGCAAATATTTTCGGACAAGCCTGTCCATTATTGCCTTTCTGTTAATTCTTTATCTGGGCTCCAAGGTGATGTTCCTGTTCACGCCGCTGCTCTCTATTATCAATCTGCTGCTGGTGCCGATGATGCTCTCAGGATTCATGTATTATCTGCTGCGCCCGCTCGTCATGTTCTTGGAAAAGCATAAGCTGAACCGTGCATTGTCCATCCTGCTGATCTATCTCGTCTTCGCCGGCCTCTTCATCCTGTTCTGGATTCTGATCTGGCCGACACTGCGCGAGCAGTTCCAGAACTTCATTGATAACATGCCTTATCTGGTACAGGGAATGCAAAATCAATTTAACGAGCTGCGGAATGATCCGGCATTATCACGGTTTTTCTCGGGCGATACGGACCTGTCCGATAAAATCTCGGAATATTTAAGCAACGCGGTCAACTGGATGACCAATTCCATGTCTAATCTGATCGGTGTCATTTCAAGTATTGTAGTGGTTATAGCCACCCTGCCGATCATTCTTTATTATATGCTGAAAGACGGGCATAAGCTGGCACCTATCCTGCTGGGGCTGTTTCCGCGTAAATACCGTAAGGAAGGCCAGGATATGCTCAGCGATATCGACAGTGCGCTCAGCGGCTTCATTGTCACCAGGGTTATTTTAAATGTGGTGCTCGGGATTATGCTGTACATCGGCTTCCTGTTTATCGGGCTGCCTTATTCCCTGCTGCTCGCTGTGATCTCCATTCCGCTTAACTTCATTCCCTATGTCGGGTCACTGCTTGCTTCCATCCCGGTCCTTATCGTCGGATTTATCGAATCCCCTTCCATGGCGATCTGGTCGCTTGTCATTATTCTGGTCGCCCAGCAGATTCAGGATAATGTGCTCTCTCCGATTATTTACGGCAAATCGCTTGATGTGCACCCGCTGACTACAGTTGTCATTGTGCTCGTAGGCGGAGATTTCTTCGGTATTATCGGTGTGCTGATTGCCCTGCCGGTCTATATGATTGCCAAAATCATTTTTATGCGCGTTTACGAGATTATCGTGGCAGAGCGGGTTGAGGAGATCCAACTGCCCAAAGACGAGCAGATGTAGCCGTAAAAATAACACAAAGAGCAGCGTCCCTGCAACAGAGGAACGCTGCTCTTTGTGTTTGCTGCTGCTTGTGCAGGCAGGTGCGGCTCACTAAAGACGGTCAGACAGCTGGTTATCCCCGCAGGGAGCGGACCACAAAGATATGTGTGCCCTTCATCAGATTCTGTCCGTCCTGCAGAGTAACCGCACCCTTGGTGTGCGAGACGATAACTGTATTGAAGGCAACCAGCTGGTCGCCTTTCCAGACTGTAACCGCCGATTTAAAATAGACAGCGTTGTCAAACTGCTGGCGCGCTCTCATGACATAGCCGACGGAGTGAAGAACCGGGGGCAATGCCCGCTCCTTGGGAGCGAGCGCCTTAATGTACACAATGTCACGAAAAGGCACAGCAATTTCCTGATGACCGATGACGGCCAGCGAAGCCTGAGGGTCCCATTTGCGCAGCACACCCTTCATGATCGTATAAGGCGCCTCGCCGCAATACATGATGACCGGTCTGCCTACCCAATGCTTCATTGCTCTCACCCCTTCACTATGCCCTTGCTACCTATAGATTCGGTATGGACCAGTCTATTCCTTTCAAACCGTGAGATTCCAGATACTGATTCGCCTGTGAAAAGGGCCTGCTGCCCAAAAATCCGCGGTGTGCCGAGAACGGGCTGGGATGCGGAGACTGGATAACCATATGGCGGGTCCGGTCAATATAGGCTCCTTTTTGCTGGGCATGGCTGCCCCACAGGATAAACACCATCGGCTCTGTCCGTTCATTCAGCTTCTCCATAATCGCGTCGGTAAATGTCTCCCAGCCTAATCCTTTATGCGAATTTGGCTGTCCCTCACGCACGGTCAGTACCGTGTTAAGCATCAGCACCCCCTCCTCCGCCCAATGCAGCAGTGAGCCGTGGTTCGGCACAGGCGTGCCTGTATCGCCATGCAGCTCCTGGTAAATATTGCGCAGCGAAGGCGGTATGCGTACACCGGGCTTTACCGAAAAGCTCAGCCCGTGGGCCTGTCCCGCGCCATGATAAGGGTCTTGTCCCAATATAACAACCCGTGTCTTACTGTATGGTGTCAGCTTGAGTGCCGAAAACAGCAGCTCCTTGGGCGGATAGACTGTATGCTGTTTATACTCTGCCGCTAACGCATAGCGCAGTTCCTGAAAATAAGGCTTCTGAATTTCCTCCTGAAGCACTTCATCCCAATCATTTCCGAACATCCCGGTTCCCCTTCCGATATCTGCTGTGATTTAGACCGTAATCTGTATTACCCTATTTCCGGCCGTAATCCGCTTTGATCTCTCCCCATTTCTTTGTCTGCCACTTCAGTACTTTGTTGTTATACGTGTTTGTCCGCAGCCAGTGCTCAGCCCTGTCGATCAGCGTCCAGATCTCCTCTGTAGAGGCATCGCGCACCAGGGTGGTCGCCACCTTCTTCTGCTTGACCCATTTCATCGCATTGACAGAATCGCTGTAGACTGTCTTGCTGCTGCCCTCTTTCTTCAGCAGGGCCAGCGCGTGAACAATGGCCAAAAATTCGCCCAGGTTGTTCGTCCCTTTCCGGATCGGCCCGCAGGAGAAAATAATATCCCCGGTCTGCGTATCCACACCCTTGTATTCCACCGGTCCCGGGTTGCCTCTTGTGCCGACATCTACCGAGATGCTGTCATAATCAATTTCCATTGATTCCGGCGCACTTGAAGCTGTGCTGCGGCTCCATGGTCCTGCCGGTTTGCCTTTCGCCGTACCGGACCCCGAAGCTCCGCTTCCCCAGTTGCCTTTCCAGCCTGCTTTGAAGGCAGCATCCGCGGCTGCCTTTGACTCATAGGATTTGTATTTGGCTCCGGTATAATGATCGGTCTGGGCCTGACATTCCGCCCAGGTCGCGTAAACACCCGGCTGCTTGCCCTCCCAGACCACATAAAATTTCTGTTTTGCCATGTTCGCTGCTCCTCCTGCAACCAAAAATTCCTCAGAAGAATATTGTAATCCAAACGCTGTCCGGATAGAAGCCCGTACCGGAAACAGCTGCTCAGCCTTAAGGAAATAGCGGATAACCGGATAATCGGCATCCGGTACGCCCATACTATACCGGTAACGAATCCAGCGGTTTGAGGGTAAGATCGATTATGGTCCGCAGCCGGCCGGCCTCCGGGTCCGTCTTGACCAGCACCCGCAGGCCCACGAGTGCATTATGCAGATAGGCGGCCATGTCAGCAGGGTCAAAGCTGCGCGCAAACTCACCGCTCTCCTGACCCAAGCGCAGCAGGCGTTCAAGCAGATGCTCGGTGTTCAGAAAGGCTTCCGTTACCTTGGCTAACGCCTCCGGGTCATGATTAGCAAGCTCCACTGCTGTATTCACCAGCAGGCATCCTTTAGGCTCGGGGCCTTTCTTGAACGCAACAGCTTCGAATAGCCGCCGGATGGCTTCCTTGGCGGAAGGCAGCACTTCTACCTTGCTCTCCATTTTACCGGAAACCGTATCCGTATAGCGCTCCATTACTTTCATATATAAAGTATGCTTGTCTCCAAATGTATCGTACATGCTGCGCTTATGTATACCCATGCCCGATACAAGATCCTGCATAGAGGTCTTCTCATAGCCCTGCTGCCAAAAAATCGTCATCGCTTTGCCAAGAACGTTGTCCACGTCAAATTCTTTACTTCTGGCCATGTATCATGCTCCTTCCTGGCTTTATTTTATCATTTATAGAACGATCGGTAAATATTGTGGAATAGAGTGACTTTATTCACTTCAATTCCGCACCAACCGTTCTATATTAATTTTAAAGCTATCCGCCGCCAACCTACTCTTCATTACACAATCAGGAGGCTTTGTCAGATGAACAAGATTACTTTTGGAACGGCTGTACTCGCTTTAACCCTGCTGATGGGATGTTCGGATTCAGGCAGCAGCAATGCGGTGGATAACACGGCTGGCAGTACAAACGGAACCGGCACAGCAGATGCTGTCACAACGGCTTCCATTGTCGATAACGAGGCGGCCTTCAGACATGCACTCAGCAAGGAAGGTACCTGGATTGCGGCGGCGCTGCGTGATCTTACCTTTACCGACGAGCTTGTTGTTGACGGACAATTCGTCCATAACGGCGGACCTGCCCGCAAAATCGCCCTCTACACCCAGGACAAGGATCAGAGCATCACCAATTCCTTCACCTTGACTGCTCCCAGGCTGACGGTCAGAAGTGAGAATACCCGGCTCGAAGGCGGCATTTTTATTGGCGATGTCTATGTTGAGGCTGACGGGTTCACTATAATCAGCGCTACTGTCAGAGGAAATATTTATTTTGCTAACAAGCAGTACCTGTCTACGTTCAAACTGGGTGACCAGGGGATGGTGAGCGGATCAACCAAAGTGAAGTAACAAGCGGGACAAAATACCGGCTGGTTAACCGTTCCCCTATGAAATGAGGTATATCAAATGTCTGTCCGGCAGAATAACGTAATCCTTCTATTCTCCCTGCTTCTTCTACTATCCTCATGCAGCGGGCAGAAGGCTGAGCAGCAGGTGCTCCGGATTCAGTCCGGCCAGAACCTCAGACTCCTGACAACTACAGATATTCATTATCTTTCCCCCAGGCTGACCGATAATGGGCCTGCTTTCCGCCGCTTTCTGGCTGCCGGGGACGGCAAGCAGCTGAACTACAGTGATGAAATACTGGATGCCCTGGACCTCGATATAGGAATCCGGCGCCCGGCGGCAGTCATAATCAGCGGAGACCTGACCAATAACGGGGAAAAAGCCAGCCATCAGGATCTTGCCGGGCATTTGCGGGCGATTGAGCAGCGAACCGGAACACGGATTTATGTCATTCCGGGCAATCATGATGTGATGAACCCTTGGGCAAGACGCTTTGAGGGGGAACGGCAGATCCAGACGGATTCCGTTACTCCAAAAAACTTCCGCAGCATTTACAGCGAATTCGGTTATGGGGAAGCTCTGCTGAGGGACAATGACTCTCTCAGCTACCTGGCAGCCCCTTCAGAGGATCTCTGGCTTCTGATGCTGGATACCAGCCAATACTGCAGCAATAAAAAGCTGGGGCACCCGCAGCTTGACGGCCAGCTTACCGACTCCACTCTGCGCTGGATCGACCGCTGCGGCGAACTGGCTGCCGGGAACGGTGCGCAGATTGTGGCGGTTATGCACCACAGCCTGCTTGATCACAGTGATTCTCTCCGGGTGGGCTTCACGCTTAACAACAACAAGCAGGCTGCTGCGGCCCTGCTCCGCAGCGGGATTACAACGGTCTTCAGCGGACATATTCATTTCCAGGATATCCGTAAAAGCGAAGCCGGCATCTATGACGTTGCCAATAGCGCCTTGTCCGTCTACCCGCACCAGTACGGGATTCTGGATTATTCACCTGCATCGCGGACGATTGACTATAATACCGCGAAGCTAAACGTAGAGCTCTGGGCCAAATCGGCAGGCAGCACGGACCCCAACCTGCTGAACTTCAACGCTTACAGCGAAGAGGCATTCCGGAAGCTGTCAGCGGACAGAAGCTATGCCAGGCTGACCGGTGACAGCAGCTATGACGGTTATAAGCAGGAACAGCTGGAGACTATGGCGGATGTTGTGGGACGGCTGAATGAAATATATTTTGCAGGAACTGTTGACAAGGATATTGCTGCTGTTACTGCTTCGGAGGGTTTCCGGTTGTGGCAGGCGGCACCGTACAGCGGCCTAAAGAGCTATGTGCTTCGGATGTCGGAGCTGGAGCGAAAGAATAATAACCATTTTGTTACAAAGTTTCCTCAGCGGTAACGTTTGAACCAGGCGGATTACGTTTAATTTAGGGCGAGCACTCTAATCTGCATAGCCCAAGGAGGACAACAATCCTATGTTCAAACGGATGGATGAAATTATGATTGAGATTCCCGATGTCGAGAAACCCGACCCGAATGCGGCTGCTGCCGTGCAAGAGCTGTTAGGCGGTAAATTCGGGGAGATGTCCACGCTCAATAACTATCTCTACCAGTCTTTTAACTTCCGTTCCAAGGATAAGCTGAAGCCGTTCTATGACCTGGTGATGAGCATTACCGCTGAAGAACTCGGGCATGTGGAGCTGGTCTCCCATGCCGTCAACAAATGTCTCAGAGGCTCAACCGCTTATAAAAAGCCGGACTCTACTCCGCTTGAATCTGTAAAGGATGCCCGATTGTCCTACCCTTTCCTGGCCGGAGCGCAGGGTGCCATGCCGTTCGATTCCATGGGCAATCCGTGGACCGGGGCCAATGTGTTCAACAGCGGCAATCTGGTGGAGGATCTGCTGCATAACTTCTTCCTTGAATGCGGGGCCAGAACCCATAAGATGAAGGTCTATGAAATGACCGATCATCCGGCCGCCCGCGCGGTTGTAGGCTTCCTGCTTGTACGCGGCGGCGTCCATGTCGTGGCTTATGCAAAGGCGCTGGAGATTGCCACAGGCGTAAACGTGACCAAGCTGGTACCGGTACCGTCTCTGAGCAATAAACTGTTCACCGAAGCCAAAAAATACGAGGAAAAAGGCGTGCACACCAAGCTGTACACGTGGAGTGACAAGGACTTCAGCTCGATCGGCCAGATCTGGAAGGGTACTCACCCTGAGGACGGTCTTCCGCTGGAAGTGATTGAAGGCGCTCCTGAAGGCGTTCCTATTCCTGAATCGCCTGAACTCAAGGAGGAATTCGCGCCGGGCATCTCCGCAGAGGAATTCAAAGAGATTGCGAAACGGCTCAAAATGGCCGGCAATATCACGGACTAGCTTTTATTACCCGGCGGGCTTGAGCTTGATATAAGATTATTGGACAGTAATAGGGCGCCTGCTTGTGCAGGTCGCCCTATTTGGTCGTGTGTTTGCTATTTTTAGTTTGCCATTTTTATTCGGTTTAATCATAGCCGCCGACTGCTTCCGGAAGCTCCAGGTAAGCCGGCTTGCTTTTGACCAGCTCAAAAATATAGCTCCGCAGCTCCTTCAGCTGCTCAGCATCTGCAGTTATTTCGCAGTTTTCTTCATCCCAATAAAATGACCGCTCTTCCCCGTCCAGCCTAATCTGCCAGTGTTCCTCGCCAAACGGGGTCTTTGCGCAATTCTTCATATCCGGCTCCAGCTTGAGCTCCCTGTAAATGTTGATTGTGCGTAAACGGGCATAAATATCCGCCATTTCACTGTCTGTCAAAACCAACTCTGCCTGTGCCGTTCCCTTAACCACCAGATCCTTGGTCACCGTACCGTTAAAGGTGTTAATCTCATTTTTACCCGTAATCCCAAAACGCACAGAGAATGCAAAATCCGCCGGCATGGTTTCCGGCATCTGTCCGGTAACGGATGTGTGGGATGTAGTGGATGAGTCTGGTGCGTTAGGTGCGGTGGATGTGTCAGATCCGGTGGTTGCATTTGGCAAGCTGGATGATTGGGGTGCGGCGGGTGTGTTACTTACAGCGTTTGCTTCCCCTTGTTCAGCACTTGGACTATTATTTTCTGCGCAGCCTGTCAGGACTAGAAGTAACAGCAGGGAAGTGACTGGTAGTAGCAGACGCATTATTCCCCCTCCTTCTGTAACTGGTTACCAGTTATTACTCTTATCCTTACTAAACGGCTGATCCCTGATAATGCTGCGGATGGAGGAAAAGTGAGGCTTGTCCGCTTCGATTCAGAGGCATTTTTGCCTCTCATTTCGGCGATCTGGCTGCTTCCGCTCGAATCAGAGGCATTTTTGCCTCTCATTCCGTCACCGCAGCTTCAAGAATGAGCTCCGTGGAGGCAACCTCCCTGCCGTTCACCAGCAGCACAATCCGGTGCCCGCCCGGATAGTGGCGGCGGGTGGTCAGGTCTGCCCAGCGGTGTGTACGGACGGCAGACAGCCTTGATCCCCCCGGAACCGTTTTGTCCGAGAGCAGGAACAGCTTGCGGGAGGTTTTGCCGCCGGCCTTCACAAAATCAATTCCGTATTCCACCCGGATCCGTACCGCTTCCCCCTCCCGCACTCTAAGTTCATAGCTCAGCACACAGCTCTCGCCAATCCGCAGAACGGCCGGATCGGCGGACAAGGCGGCGGCTGCCACAAGCGGCGTATGATCTTCTTCCTCCGCATAGCCGAAGATCGCCATAATCTCCGGGTTTGCTTTGCGGATCAGCGAGCGGCAGCCATGCCGCACGATCCAGTCGGTGCGGGTGCTTGCGCCCATCCAGCGGCGGGCAATGCTGATTACGATACCCGGATGATCCTTGGCAATATCATTCAGGTTGTTGGCCACACTTTTGCGCACGTACAGCGACGGATCATCCTTCAGCTGCTCCAGCACCGGCAGCACGGGGGAAGGGTCGCGTTTGAATACCGGCAGCGCCTGCCCCCACGGCAGACGCGGACGGCAGCCTTCGCTGGCAAGCCGGCGCACATGCTCATTGCTGTGCCGCGACCAGACCAGCATCTGCTCCATCATCCGCTTCGGGTCGCGCAGCAGAAAAGGTCTGACGGCAAACTCGGCACTCGACCCCTGTGTAAACCGTTCCAGCGCAGCCACCGACAGCGCCCAATGCTCCTCAGCCTGCCCGTATACCTCAACGAAATCGGGGAAGATCAGGTATGGGAAACCCATGCACTCCTTATCTACGGCATACAGGACAGCCAGAGCCTGCTCATAGCCGGCCGGCAGATAAGTTCCCAGTGTCTCCGTAATCCGCCGCATCCGGGCTTTCAGCTCCAGCTCTTCCCACGGCTCCCGCATCGCTTCAGCGACAAAGCCTTCTATATCAAATGCGTCATAAGCTCCATGCAGTATCCTGCCGAAGCTCTGCAGAAATCCTTCATTGTACATAGCCTTTAACGGCTCCGCCATGTCTTGTACCCTCCAATAGTTGTTGAAATCCCAGTTATGAAAGCATAGCATGGCATACTGGACAGCCTGGTGTCAGGTTTGATTTTTATTCCGGGCTATTTATACTGTTATTCTCTGCTCATCCATTATTCTTCCGTTTTGGCAAACCCGCGATACCTGTCCCGCGCTCATACTCTTCATCCTCAAGGAACGGAGAGATCGTCCAGAGCCCGGCAATACTGATCACATCATCCTCACCGGCATCGGTATCATCATCATACTCATCAAGATACTCATACTCATCATCAGCTCCGGCAAAAATCAGCCCATTGTCCGTCTCCTCTGCTGTCGGCGCTCCTTCGTCAACAAGAACCTCATCGGATTGTCTGCCCCAGCAACCGCAGCCGTATCCGCAGCGCGGATAGCGTACCACTGGATTTTATAGCCGAAGCTTAACGGAGTGTCCAGAGTTGCATCAAATTTTTCAGCAAATTCTGCACACATATTCAAGTCCCCTCCCGTAAAACGTGGATTGTAGAAGCTTATACAACGCCTAACCGGTTAGATCAAAAAAATGCTGCAGGATACTTCAGCTCCCCCAGAAGCTGCTCAAGCGCTCCTTCGCTCAGCTCGCAAACCTGAAATACCTCCGCAGGCACAGGGAATTGCAGCAGCTCCAGCCCGTGCACGCCAGCAGGCACAAAACCGAACCGGGGATAGTACGACGGATGTCCAATCAGCAAAATAGCGCCGAATCCCAGGCTTGCCGCACGTCTTTTCCCCTCCTCAATCAACAGCCCGCCGATGCCCTGCTTCTGATAATCCGGATGCACTGCAACCGGCGCCAGCACAATCACCGGATGCTCATGTGTTTCTCCCAGCACCTTGGCTCCGCTCAGCAGAATATGGCCGACCACCTTGCCTTTTTCCTCAGCCACAATAGACAGCTCCGGGATGAACTCTTCTGAAGCCCTGATCCGTTCCACCAGCTTCGCTTCATCCTCACGGTTCCCGAACGCCAGCTCATTCAGCCGGAACACCTGCCCGTAATCCTCAGCCTTCTCGGTTCTAATCAGCATATATACTCCTCCTCAGTGTAGCCCTTTATATCCGTCAGATAGGCGGAGACCCGCTTGGCGTACAGGATTTTGTTAACCTGAACATACACTACCGGTGTCAAAATAAGCAGCACAAGCAGAATTCGCAGCACATTAGCAGCCCTTCCTCCTATCTGCCTCAACTGTAAACGCCTCCTTCTGCTAATGAACTGTTATCATCAGTTTTGCAAATTAAACCTGTTTTCAAAACGCGATTGCTGTCGTAAAATAGTTGAAAAGCTTTAGGAGCAAAAAGGATACGGAGGGCCGGGACGATGCCAAAGCCGCTTGTCAAAAACATTGATTTTTTTGTTGCCGCCATGTCACAGACCTTTGTGTCCGCACTGCAGCTTGACCCTGACGGGATGTATTCCCAGGTCGGCTACGGCATAATTGAAAAATTCTCCGAGGATTATGTACGGGTCAAACGCTTTGACGGCACGGTGTCGCATTATGACCGGGGAATAACCAAATTTCAGCATAACCGGGCATAGAACTTAAATATTACTATTTCTCTGGCTGAGTTGAATCCCCTGCTTTTTCCACAGGAAGAAGAGATTCAGGCGCTGATGGATCAGATGAAGAAGAACCAATCCTCCAATCGGCAAAAAAAAAGCGGACGCACGCTCAGCATGCATCCGCTTTTTTTGGGTTGTTTATGCACTGCCGCCCCGCCCTACGTCTGCAGCTGCTTCAATTCGCAGAAGGCTCCTTTGCGGCTCATCAGCTCTTCAAAATTCCCGACCTCGGCAGCCTGCCCGTCCTTCATCACCACAATCCGCATCGCGGATGGTCGAGAGCCTGTAAGCGACGACGATAATGGTGGTCCGTCCGCGTCGCAGCAGCTGCAGCAATTATTTCTCTCCTGCCGTATCCCAAATTCGCTGAAATTCCTCCAGCAGCCTCTCCCGCCCGATCTGTCCCCCGATATAAGCCTGCATCTGCACGCTCATCTGCGAGGTAGTCGCCTCATATCCGGGATAACGCTGCCACAGCCAGGGAAGCGTCCTCCCGGCGTCCATATAAGCGATGATATCCTCCGCAAGCGGCCCTAATCTGCCATCCGCAGCCGGAATGCTCTTAAGCGCAGGAATCAGCCTGGCCTCGTCCACGATAAATGTCCGGCCGGCGTCCGAGCTCGCCAGCCAGCGCAAAAACGCCTTGGCCTCCTCCTTCATTCGCGAATTCTTAAGCACAACCCAGTAATTCGCGACGCCAATCTGGAGCTTGTCCATCTCCTCCGCATTATCGTTCACCGGCATCGGCAGGAAGCCGATATCCAGATCCGGAGCCAGCTTGTCCAGCTGCAGCTGCGTCCAGCTTCCCTGCTGCATCATCGCCGCCTGCCCGTCCGCAAAATGCGCTATCTGGGTATAATAGTCCGTCTGCAGCGGCGTCTCCTGGCCGTACTCCAGGGTAAGGTCGATCAGATCGAGCCAGGCCTCAAACGTGGTGTTGCCGGTGAACTTGGCGCTGCCGCTGCTGACCCGTTCAATATAATCCTCCGGAGCGGGCTGCAGGGCAAAAGCGGTGTTCAGCAAATGATTGCCTAGCACCCACCACTCCGCGTAGCCGTTCTCGAACGGCCGGATGCCGGCCGCCTCCAGCCGCTGCGCCGCAGCCCGCAGTCCGCTCAGCGTCACCGGCTCGGATTCGATCCCCGCCTTGCGGAACAGATCCTTGTTGTAAATAAAACCCCAGCCTTCCATGGCCAGCGGCATCCCGTAGACCCGACCGTCCTTCGTAATGGCGGGTCTGGCCAGCTCCTGTATATCGCCCGCCCACGGCTCGCCGGTCAGATCCTCCAGATACTCCTGCCACAGGTCCAGGTCGGTAAAGCCGGCTACGAAGAACAGATCGGGCTTGTCGCCGGAATTAAACCTCGTCTTCAGCTCCGCGCTGTAATCGCAGCCCCCGCCGCAGGTATCAAGCTCGATCCGCACGCCCGTCTCCTCCTGGTACCGCCGCGTGAGCGCGCTCAGCTGCTCCGCCATTTCGACTTTGAAATTAAAAATCTTCAGAGTCCGCGCGGAATCGCCGGTTAAGGTTCTCGCCGTATCGTACTCTTCCACAACTCCGTTCTTCGCGCCGCACGCTGCAGCGGCCGCTGCAATGAGCAGGAGCGCTATAATGGTCAGTATTAACCGCTTGGACATCATCGCATCGCTATCCCTTCGTCAGCAAGATGGCATTATGTATGTCCAGTATAAACGCCATCCCCTCCGGGAAGAAACGAGAAATAAATTTCCAGCAGCAAACGGGGCTGTCTGCATTGGCAGCGTTCATCCGCAGGGCAGACAACAAAAAAAAGGGCCAACGGCGCTCATGTCTCCCGGACACAAGCCGGCACGTTGCCCCATCGGCATAAGTATGCCGACTCCCCTCTATCTCGGCCAGCGTTCTTCCTTCTGCGCCAGCGGCCCGTACGGCTGATGCGGCTCCGTCTGATACCAGTACGCGACCGAGGCCACATCGTCCTGACGTTCGAACAAGCCTTTTTTATAGACTCCGATCTGCTGAATGGTCACTTTAAGGTCCTCATGAAACCGGATCGGGTCCAGAATATGCCACCGGTAGAACCCGCGCATTGGCGGGGCGTCGTCGTTATGGTACAGGTTGTGGACGTCCTCGTCATGGCTGGAGTAATACGGATACCCCATGTAAGGCGTGCAGTAGGTGTTCTCTACCGTCTTTCCGCCCCTTTGCGTCGCAAAGCTCCAGGCGCCCCCGAAATAATCCTCCGTCCCCGTACCGCAGATCGTCGGATATTCGTCGTCCCCGTCGATGTACATCTTGATCTCGCCCTCTCCCCACCAGTACCGTTCCAGCGTGGTAAGCGCCATATAGGTTCCTACATACTGTCCGCGGCCCTTCACGTTGTCCAGAATGACGTAATCCTCCGCCTTGTCCGTGATCCGCTGCCGTCTCCACTGGGCGTGGAAATAGGCCGTCTGCTCAGGCAGCTCATCGTGCAGGCAGTAATCGATCTGATAAAAAAGCGCCGGAATCGCCGCTTCATGCTGATTCTCGATTTCGATTCTCGCTTTGCGCCGGAACGGCATCGGGAAGTAGCAGTTAAAGCCCCGTGTCGGATTCACGACGACCGCTTGGGAATTGACGGTGCAGCCTCTCCCGAAGCCGTTGCAGAAGAAATCCCCGAGCGGGCTTTCGACGGAAGGCTCGGTCTCCTCATCCCAGTACATGCGCAGTACAAGGTCCCTTAATACAAAAGTGCCCGCTTCGGTTTGGTCGGTGACGGTGATCCAGATATGCTCGATGATCCCGGGACCGTCGATATCGGCCAGCACGGCGGTTGCGCCCGGCGCCACGTCCCGGATACAGGGCGAGCCTTTGCGGGACGGTCCGAGGTGGCTGGCCGCCATGCCGCCTTTGCCTTTTTCCCCTTTCGGGTTCTCTGCGTTAACAGCCCGGCTCCGGCCGGATTTGATCAGGGGAAGCGCCGACAGCCCTCCCAAAAACGGATGTTCTACCATAATAGATATGCTCCTCTCGTAATCAGCTTATTTCAATAATGCCCCGTCTCAGAGCACCAGCCGCAATTGCTTTTATCCCCTTGCACAGTGCCTCATACCTGAAATCAGCCCTTAACTCCGCCGGCCATAATTCCCTCCATGATCTGTCTCTGGAAGATGGCCACGAAGAGGATAATCGGCAAAATAATGATCCAGCCCATCGCGCTGACCAGATCCCACGGCACGGCGTACATATTATCCCTTAGAGGCAGCTGCGTGATGGCTGTGGACAGCACCGAGATGCCATTGGAGTAGAACAGCGGCGTAAAGAAGTTGTTGAGGCAGGTAATAAAGTTAACGATACAAACAGTCGCAAGCGCCGGTCTGAGCAGCGGAACGGTAACGTAAATCAGCGACTGAAAAAAACCGCAGCCGTCGATCGCGGCTGACTCCTCGATGGAAACCGGAACATCGTTCAGATAGTTTTGCAGGATTAGAATCGTAAACGGAAGAATGCCGCTGATATATAGTATAATGAGTCCCGTATACGTATCGTACAGATGCACGCTGCGCATAAAATCGTACAGCGGCCGGGCCGTGACGACATCCGGAATAAGCATTGACGCCAGCAGGAAGCCTATGGCGAGCGCAAGGCCCCGGGTACGGAACCGTGCGAAGCTGAAGGCGGCCATGACGGAAACGACCATCCCGATCAGGATGGACAACCCGACTATAATTGCGGTGTCCCATATTTTGGGAAGCAGCCCGACGTTTTCGATCAGATAACGGTAGCTCGCAAGCGTCGGATGGTCCGGCCAGTATTTGATCGGTGAGGAAAACAGCTCGCCGGACGGCGTGATGGAGGAAATAAAAATCCACCAGAGCGGAAACAGGATCAGGAAAGCGACGATCAGGGCCAGTCCCCACATGAACAGGGTCAACGGCAGCGGTCTCGGATTTTGGTTCGTCATCGTACATCGCTCCTTAGTAATCTACGCGTTTGGCCGCGGACATGCTGAGCCAGCTCAGCAGAGCCATAACCAGGAACAGCACGACCGCGATCGAAGCGGCGTAGCCGGTATTGAGATTGGTAAACGCCTCGGTCGTTACCCGGTAGGCGATCAGCGCAGTGCTTTCCCCGGGTCCCCCGCTTGTCATCGCATATACGATATCAAAGGAGGTGATCCGCCACATCGTGAAGAATATGCTCAGCACCAGAATATTGCGGGACAACATCGGCAGCGTAATGCTGAAGAACGACCGGATCGGACCGGCGCCGTCAATCTTGGCCGCTTCGTACATTTCCGCAGAAATGAACTGCAGCCCCGCCAGCACCAGAATCGCGAAGAACGGAAGGTCTTTCCACAGGTCGACGGCAATGACGGCAAAACGCGCCGTATTGGTGTGGATCAGCCAATCGAGATTAAAATTAGGATTAAACCACCGGACAAAGTCGTTAATGAGACCGTAATCGTTGTTGAATGCCCACTTGGACGCCATAGCAATGACAACCATCGGCATGGCCCAGGGAAGCAGCACGATGGTCCGGAGTATTTTTTGCCCTGCGAACTTCATATTCAGAATCAGCGCCAGCGCAATGCCAAGCACGATATGTCCGAGCATGGAGCCGACGACAAAAATGACGGTGAATCCCATGGATGTGATGACTTTGGAATCCTGAAACAGTTGAATAAAATTATCGAAACCGACAAACTCGCGGATGCCCTGCAGCAGCTTGACTTCATACAAACTGATGCGGAACGTTTCGATAATGGGATAAATGGTTGTGAATACCCGGATGATCAGCGCCGGCAGCACAAGAATCCAGGCTATCGCCAAATATTTTCGGTTGGCGTACATGCGAGAACGCTCCTTTCCTGCGGCATAGCCGCCGGCGGACAAGGGACGGGGCTCAGGAGCACCGTCCGCCTGATCCCCCGTTTCGGCGAAACCTTTACGGTTGGATGTGGATCATGGATGATTTACCGGTAGCGCTCAACCGCTTCCTGCGCTTTTGCGCAGAATTCATCCAAAGTAATTTTGTCCTGGATATAGTTCTGGAACAGCGTGCCCATTTCGGAGATGAACTCCATCGTCTGCGGCAGCATCGGACGGCCGCGCACCTCGTTGGTAGCCTGAATCTCGGTATAAATCTCCTTGATGTCGCCGGTCACCGCTTCATTGGCCGCAACATCGGCTCTGGCCGGATAACGGTCGAAGTTCTTCCAGCCGTTCAGCTCGCCGTCCTCACTGGCTGCGTATTTAAGGAACTTGATCGCCGCCTCTTTGTTTTTGGAGGCCGAATTCAGAACATAGCTCCAGGAGTCGGTAAAGATGCTGCGATTCGCGAATTCCGGCATATTGACCATATGGATCTGGTCCGGACCGTAGCGGTTCGCCTGCTTATAGTCCGTTCCCGTTCCCCACATGAATACCGAGGCGTATTTGCCGTCGATAAATTTCTGGTTCATCTGCTCGTATTTATCCGCAATCTGATCGACCGGCGTTACCTTCCACGTATTGGCCATGTCGTACATAAACTTGACCGCCTCGCGGCTGTTCTCGTTGGTCCAGTCGTAGTAATCGCCTCCGAACAGATTGACGAAGGTTGCAATTTCATTGAAGACGTATGTCTTTTCCCAGGAGCCGCCGTAGCCGTACTGCCCGTCCTTGGTCGTAGCCTTCAGGAAATTCATAAAATCCTCTTTGTTCTCAATCGAGGTCATTCCGGCCGCATCCAGCTTCTTCTGGTCGACCCACAGTGCGAGATAGCCCGTATAGCTTGGCACGCCGAGCAGATCGCCTTTGGCGGAGGTGAGCATATCCTTCATATAGCCTTGCGGCAGCTGCTCCATAATATCCCCGGTCAGCACCGTGTCCTGCAGCGGCTCCAGCCAGCCGGCGTTCTTGAAGGAAGTGGCCATTTCATCGTTGACCTCCAGAATGTCCACGGAGCTGTCGCCGGAAGAAAGGATCGTAGAAACTTTCTGCTGGCGGGTGTCCGAATCGGTCGGCGCCGCGACCCAGTTGATTTTGACCCCACTTTTCTCCTGAGCTTCGTCCAGCCAGGCCTGGAAATTGGGGTTCGTGGACTGAATGGTATATAGCGTAATCTCATCCTTGCCGCCGGACCCCGCTGTGTCAGTAGGATTCGCGGCGCTCCCGGCGTTGGTGCCGCCGCCCGAGCACCCTGCGGCCAGCACCGCCAGCGATAACGAGCCTGCCATAAAGAAGGACGACCATTTTTTCATACCATAACCTCCCTTTGTGTTTGCGTGTAAGCGCTTTACGAACTCAGTATACTAAGCGCACCGGGAGGGCGAATACAGCCGGAGTTGACCAAAAATGTGTAAGATTGTGACCTCCCTTTCTTTTTTACCCTTCGGTCAGGAAGCCTATTGACCCCGCCTCGGAAGCGGTGCTAGACTGTTAACCAATTCGAAGAACGGAGGGGACCGATCATGAGATACCGGAGCTTTCGGAGCAGCATCCGCTACAAGCTGAGCGTCTTTCTGATGGCCGCCATTCTCCTGCCGATCGCGGCCTCGATCCTGATTTCCTATTTTTATACCAAACACTCTTTAAAGGAAGACGCTATCCGCGAAAATTCCAATACAATCCGCCAGGGAGCTACCAGTCTGATAGGACAGCTGAACGGGATGAACAACATCTCCCTTCATGCGTATAACAACATTCGGATGACGAACAGCCTGTATAACATTTTGGTTCAGGGCCGGAGCGATTTTATGATCGAGAACAACATTTATTCCGGGCTGCATGCCATTGAGCAATCCGCGAAGGACATACAGCAGGTTTACCTTTATTCCGATCTGGCGGACCAATCGTGGCTGCTTATCGACGGGTATCTCAAGCGGGGGCCTGGAGGCGAGGGATTAACGGGACATTTCGTACAGCCTCTCGACAAAAATGATCCCTTTCTGGAACCGCCTCACCCCTCCCACAACTACGGTATGGAGGAATTCCCGTTCAGTCCCTCCAACACTGTCTTTACGATTCACCGCCCGGTATACCGGGCCCCGCTCAAGGAGCGGATCGGCGTACTGTCGGTCGACTTCAAGCTGGACGGATTCAGCAGCATCATGAACATGCTCTACGACAAGGGTGAGGAGAATATTTATCTGCTGGACGACACCGGAACCGCCATCTACACTTCCAGAGAAGAAGAGATCGGCACCAAACCCGATTACGCCTGGCTGCGGCACGCCCGTTACAGCTTCGCCGGCGCCGGCTATTTCGACTGGAGCGGGGACGACGGCTTTAACGGCATCGTCGTGTTCGAGAAATTCGAGCTGATCGGCCGCATCTGGATTGTCGCCAAGCAGATTCCCGACAGCTACCTGTACAGTAACGCTTCGAGCGTACTGCGCATCAATATGCTCGTGCTGCTGACGTTTCTGTTCATTGCGATTGCCGCTGCGCTGATCGTCTCGGTAATGGTAACGGCCCCGATCAAGCGGCTGACCGAATCGATCCGCAAAATCAAGCTCGGAAAGCTCCAGTTCGACAGCCTGGAACGCAGCGACGAAGTCGGCGTGCTGGGGAGCGCGATCAAGAACATGGTCGATACGATCGATAATCTGATTATGCGGGAGCTGAGACTGGAGCTGGCCAACAAGGATAATCAGCTAAAAGCGCTTCAGGCGCAAATTAATCCGCATTTTATTTTTAATACGCTGCAGTCCATCGGCTCCGTCGCCCTGCATCACAAGGTACCCCGGATCTATGAGCTCACCTCTTCCCTGGGCCTCATGATGCGCTACAACATGAACACGGATGAGCCGGTAGTTCCGCTCTCCAAGGAGATCGCCCATGTGCAGGCTTACCTGGAACTGCAGCAGCAGCGGTTCAAGGACAGGCTCCGTTACAGCATTGAAATCGTCGGTGACCCCGATTTGAGCACCTCCGTTCCCAAAATGATTCTCCAGCCGATTGTCGAGAACTGCTTCAAGCACGGCTTTGAATCGGCGGAGCAGGCTGTAATCTCCATTTCGGTGGCGGATGGCGGCGGGATGCTCGGCATCACGGTCACCGACAATGGCCCAGGCATCACCCCGGAGCGCCTGCAGGAGCTGCAGCTGCGGATCACCCGCGGAAATCCGGGCGGCACGGAAGGCGGCAGCATCGGATTGATCAATGTCATCTCCCGGCTGCGCCTGTTCTATAACGATAAAGCAGCTGTAACGATCGGGCATGCGAAGCCTCGCGGCTTCTCCGTGCACCTCGGCATCCCCCTGACGGAAGGAGCGGTTCACCATGAAAGTGCTGATCGTGGATGATGAAGCCGACGTAAGAGATTCAATCCGGCTTCTTGTGGACTGGGAGAAGTATAACATTACGGACGTTTTGGAGGCTTGCGACGGGGAATCGGCCATGGCGCTGATCGAGCGCGAGCGGCCGGAAATCATCTTTACCGATATGAAAATGCCCAATGTGGACGGTATGGCGCTGCTCCAGTGGATCGAGGACAAGGCCCCATCCTCCAAACGGATCGTGATTAGCGGCTATGACGACTACGCTTATATCCGCAACACAATCAAGCACGGGGGGATGGACTACCTGCTGAAGCCGATCAGCCGCAGCGAGCTGCTCGAAGCGCTTGGCCATGCTGCAGCGGCCTGGCGCAAGGACGAGGAAGCGCGCAGCCTCAACATTCAAAAGGATGTGGAGATCAACAAAACGTTGCCCATGTACTGGGATAAAACGCTCTCAGCCCTAGTCTCCCGGCCCGGCTCCAATCCGGGAGCCGCGGACGAGCTGAGCGCTGCGTTCGGATGGTCCGCGGCGGCGGAATGTCGGATTGTCATGCTGCTGACTGATCCGCTTCCGCGCTCCGTGCTGGGCAAATTCGGGCGCAATCCCGACCTGCTGCATTTTCTGATGGGCAATATTTGCAACGAGGTGATCGGCTCGGCCCGCAGCGGCTATGCCTTTAAACATACGGATCCCAATTACGGGCTTGTCCTGCTGCTGACCGGGGAGCTCGGGCAGACGGACGCGAAGCTGAAAGCCATGAATGACT
This sequence comes from Paenibacillus sp. PastM-3, assembly GCF_029893965.1. GTDB lineage: Bacteria > Bacillota > Bacilli > Paenibacillales > Paenibacillaceae > Paenibacillus_AQ. The sequence goes on along the minus strand of NZ_JARXXP010000003.1, from coordinate 121,981 downwards.
TCCTGTTCAAAGTGCTTGGGGCGCGTTTCCGCTTCGCCTGCAGTAGCAGGGTGTCCTTTCCGCAGGGCGTTCACACCGGCTTCCAGCAGACGCTCCAAACCGCCCGTGGCATCTCGTTCCTGGACGATTCGCCGTTGATTTATCATTTCGGCGAGCCCTCCTCCGCGCCGCCTGCCCCGAGAACCGTGCTGGCCGATTACGCCAGCCAGATCACGACGGCGGTCCACCGGGGGGAGGCCTCCCAAATCGGGCGTGCGGTGTCCAACTGGATTCAGGCAGTCGGACGGCTGCCTGCCGTCACCTGGGAGGACCTGAAATACTGGCGGTACGAATACGGGCTGCTGAGAACCCGGCTGCTTCAGGGCAAAGCGCCGGCTGCCGGCGAGCCTGTCCCTTCTTCATCTCCCGGGCTTTTTCCGCTGGATGAGAATGGTCGGTTATCTCTTGAAGAATGGCGGAGGGAATGGACGGAAGCCTTCGCGGACATCGCGGACATCCTGAAGGAATCCCGGCTGCAGGAGAACAACGCCATTTATGAAATTAAGCGGTATATCGACCTTCATTACATGGATAACCTCACACTGCAGGAAATAGCAGGCGAGTTTTTTCTAAGCCGCGAATATGTTTCCCGCCGCTTCAAGCAGGTGTTTAACGAGAACATCTCGGAATATCTGGAGCGGGTCCGCATCGATAACGCCAAGCTGCTGCTCGCCGGCGGACAGCATAAAATCTCCTCCGTCGCCGAGATGGTCGGCTATCAGGACGGGCGCTACTTCAGTAAAATCTTCAGCAAGTTGACGGGAATGACGCCAAGGGAGTGGCGTAAGGATACGGAAGCTTAGAGAGACCGGGGGCTTTGCCGCGACAGCTTTGCGGCGACGGGAGTAAGTGACGATTTGTCCCCCCCACCCCGGAATCGGGCATTCGGCCGCCAGGGTCCATTCCGGCAAGCCTTTTCTGTCCACCACTCTGCAAAGAGAGGTCTGTTGACGAAAAATATTTTCACTATTAAGATCATATTGTGATAATAAATTTCAACACTACGCACCCGTCAGTCTAATTAAATTCGTCCTAACACGGCGACGCAGGAGGAAATGAAAGATGACGACAGCTTCAGACAGAAAGATCATCGTAACGAACCGTCCCACCAGAGATCAGCTTGAGAAGATTTACGATATTTTGGATGAATGTTTTTCCGTAGGCCGGGCTTATTTTCAGGAAAGATTAGATCTAGACAGCACATATGATCCGGATACTACATGGTTTACGACAGTCGACGGCAAGATTACTGCCAATGTTCAAATCTTTCCGCTCTCTGTCAGAGTCGGCCAAGCGGTCTTGCAGACGGGTGCAATGGGCAGCGTCGCTGCAGATCCGAATTACCGCGGCATGGGACTTACTCACAAAATTCTTGCTGCACAAACGGACTATATGAGAGAAGCCGGTTATGATATAAGTTTACTTTTGGCCAGTAAGCACGCATTTTATGAGAAGGCCGGCTGGAGACTTGTTCCCGAGACTGCTTACGCTGTTGAGAAGCAGCCGGGTTGTGAGCAGCCGGACGGTTACGACATTATTCCTTTTGAGCCCCGTTATCTTGATGATATCCGCTCAATCTATGATCAATTTAATCTAAGCCGCACCTATACGGTAGTACGTAATGAAAACTACTGGAAGGATCTGATACACTGGCCGGAATGGAAAAAGGCTGACTGTCTGCTGCTTCAGCAAAATAATAAAATTGTAGCCTACGGCATTATTGAAAAAAAGGACACCGAACAGGTATTTATCAACGAATTCATCTATTTGGATGAAGCGGCGGACGGGGTAGAATACTTGTTTCATGAATGTTGCCGGCTCCGCCCGAAGGCCAAGCAAATCTTAGCGATGCTGCCGGAGGATCATAAGCTATATTCCTATTATCAGCAGCATCAGGCAGAGCCCGTTCCAATCCATATTGCGATGTGGAAAATGATCAACCTGTATTCTACGTTCCGCAAGCTTCAGCCTGAATTAGAGTATCGTCTTAACGGTAATGACTTGATGGCAGATGAAGAGCTGTTCATAGCGCTTCAATGCGGAGAGGAGCGGATCTGCCTTGATTACCGTCATAAGCGGCTTTCCGTTTCCGAGGATATTCCTGCCGGTTCCTATGTTTCGATAGAAGTGGATGAACGTAATCTGATCACTTATATGATATTCGGCTACCCTGCGGAAGGCACAGTTGAAGAAGCTGCTGAACATGCCGATATTTTGCAAGCCCTGTTCCCGAAACAGCAAGCCGTGTTTTATTTGACTGACAAGTTTTAAACCGTTTCATTTTCAACCGGTGTTGCTTAAGGGCATAAAAAGGGGGTGTGCCGCAAGTCCAAAATTGCCGGACTTATGACACACCCTTCTTTTGCTTCATACCAGCAATTAATCGTTAATCATTTTTGATCTTCCAAGCAAAACAGCACCATAGGCTGCATTCTTAATAGGCAAGATTAGCTTTGTCTGCGGGTAGCTTTGGGCAAGCTTCCGCTCTAATGCTTCTTTTACAAAACGGGATTTTTGCAGCACGCTTCCGGCAATTGCAATCGGGCTTTCATATAATTTCAGCCTTTCAATAACAGGAACCACAAGCTCTAATAGACTAGCTGCACATTGCTCCGCAAGTTTTAGCGCCTCTGCATCCCCCAGCTCGCATGCTGCCGTCATAATCGGGGCGAGCTGTGCAATATCTTTTTTCGTTGTGTTTTTGTGATAGACAAAACCAATAACTTCTTGTACAGTGCCAAGTCCAAGCCGCTCGTATACCAGCGCTGGAATGATCGTATCCGCCATTCTTCCGTCCTCTGCCTGAACCAGTATGGACAAGAGATCGCGCCCGATGCAATAGCCGCTTCCCTCATCATCAATCAGATGACCAAAGCCTCCTGTGCGATGCTGCTCTCCCTTTTCATTAACCCCGAAGCAAATGGAACCTGTACCGGCAATGAGAATAATGCCTCGCATCGCATTTTGCGCTCCATATAACGCTGTTTCCTGATCACCGGTAATCGTTAAAGGCCCTATGTAACCATTATCTCTCACCTGCTTCTCCAAAAAACGGGCTACTACCGGATTGCTTACTCCTGCCGCTCCTATACATACATGAATAACTTCCTCTAAATGGGTGCAGCAGAGCTTCGTCCGATTAAAAATCTCCTCAAAAGAGGCTGCAATAGCCTCGGCGTCACCGCCGTTATAATTAATAGGCCCTACAGTAAAGGTTAGTAAAATCTCTTCAGTATCGCCATGTGCAACAGTAACGGCTGTCTTGGTGCCGCCCCCGTCAATTCCAACAATAAACGCCATACTTATGTCCCCCTAAAGCTGAATCGTAATGCTGGCAGCCGGTGTTACCTCACCATTCAGGATGGGAATAAGGGCTTTGAATGCCTCCGGGGTATATTCAAATGCCGCAATGCCGCAGAACTCACCTTCGATTAATGACAAATCATAAGGCCGGCCTAATGTAATCGCCGTTACTTTACAGTCTGCTGCCAAAAGCTTCTGTACAAGCGCCAGCTGACCTGTATTTTCACGCGCATTGAACAGCCCGATTATAACATGCTTGTAGCCTTCAGCCTTTTGCAGCACAGCGTTCATTTGCTCCTCGCTCGGATCAATGCTGATCATCTCATACGCTGCATCAAAATACTCCCCCATATACTGGGGAAAACTAAGCTCTTGATTCACGCTGCTGGAGGCAAGATCGGTCCGGTAGGAATGGGAGCCCATAAATAATACCTGCTTATTACCTGCTTGAACAGGCTCAATTTCACCTTTAATACGGCAAATGGTTTCCGTACGCATCAGCTCATTCGCCCGGCGGTGAACCCCGCAGCCAACCACTCCGTAATCAGGCTCCTCAATAACCGCATACCGGGCTTTATAGGCTAAAATTTTGGCCACAGCCGCATCAATAACCGCTTCACCCAAATCACCGGCCCCCACAGCCTCTTCTATTAAATGAACCGCTTCTTTAACCGCTGCAGGCGTGTGACTGATGAACACCAGATCAATACCTGCTTTAATGGCTTCCAATGCACCTTTTGCCGTCCCGTAATAACGTTTAATCGCATCCATTTCCAGACAATCGGATACAATCAGTCCGTTAAATCCCAATTTCTCTTTGAGCAGCTCTGTAATAATCGTATAAGACATCGTTCCCGGCACACCGGACTTTTCGATTTGCGGGAATAAAATATGTGCGCTCATGATGGCCTGGGCACCCTGCCCGATTGCGGCCATAAACGGCAGCAGTTCAAGCTGCTCTAATTCCTCAACCGTTTTATTAATTACAGGCAAGCCAATATGCGAATCGACATTGGTATCTCCATGACCCGGAAAATGCTTCAGCGAGGACATTACACCTCCATCGAGCAAGCCCTTCATCATTTGAATCCCGTACTGCGCTACTGTCTCAGCAGAATCCCCGTAAGAGCGAACATTGATCACCGGATTCAAAGCATTATTGGTCACGTCCATCACAGGCGCAAGATTGAAATTAATACCTAATGCTTTTAATTCCCTGGCGGTTATTCTGCCTGCTGCATAAGCATTTTCAGGGCGTCCTGAAGAGGCAATCGCCATGGCTCCCGCTACATTCGTCGCGTCCTTGGGCATTCGGGTAACCCGGCCGCCCTCCTGGTCAATCGTAATAAAGCCCGGGATGCCTGTATGTGCGGTGAACCATTGCTGCAGCTCTGTTACAAGCCCGCCTAATTGATATTTATTACTGATATTATGTGAGAATAAAATAATATTGCCGACTTTATACTGCTCAATGACTTCCTTCAGTTCGGGGGATATCTCCGTTGACGGGAAGCCTGTTACGAACATTTGCCCGATTTTTTCGCGTAAGCTCATTTGTTCTATCGTTTTCATCCATTGCTCACCATCCGCTAGTGATATAAATGATACTGCTGTTTCATAACTGCAAATTGCCTGCTTTCCTCTTCAAACTGTTCCAGCAGCTGCTTTGCCTGAATCTCTTCCGTACGATAGATGCTGTTTCCGCCCAGCAAATCAATAAACGGGCGTGAGCCCTCCTTCACAGGGGGCAGAAATGCGAATTGCTCATACAAATCTCTTATCGTAAATAATAAGGTTACGCCAACTTCTAACGGCTTCATCACTTGAGGATCTGTAATATATATTTGTACTCCGCCGCATAGCTCCCCTGAATGCTTGGATGACGTTGGCTTGAAATGAACAGGACGGAAGTAAACCCCTGGAATTCGTCTGGCGTTCATCTCCTCTGCCAGCTGCTGTGCCTGAATGAAGGGGGCCCCGATCATTTCAAAGGGGAACGTTGTACCCCGTCCTTCGGAGCAGTTAGTGCCTTCAAATAAACATGTGCCTGTATATAACAAAGCTGTTTCATACCGGGGGATTCCAAGTGAAGGATGAATCCAGGTCAGAGCGGTATCCGGGAAGGACATACTCCGTTCCCAGCCCTCCAGACGCACGATATGAAGGGACGTCTTCCAGTTCATTTGATCATTTGCCATCACGGCTACTTCACCTGCTGTCAGGCCATACCGGACAGCCAGCTCATAATTCCCGACAAACGATCTGAATTCAGGCTTTAATATATTCCCTTCCACATTTACTCCGTTCAGCGGATTTACACGATCAAGTACAACAAACTCCACGCCGGCCTGAGCACAATCCTCAAGGGCATACAGCATCGTATATATGAAGGTATAATACCGCACACCAATATCCTGGATATCATACACAAGGATATCTACTTTATCCAGCATTTCCTTTGTTAAACGTTTGGAATCTTTCCGGTACAGGCTGTAGACCGGAACGTTGGTATAAGGGTCCGTATACGTCTCTACTAATGCTCCTGCGTCCAAATCTCCGCGGACACCGTGTTCGGGCGAGAACATTGCAGTAAGATTACAATGTTCATGCAATATCGTAATGGTTGATCTAAAGTCTTTGGTGAGCCCTGTCGGCGCCGTAATTAACCCCACACGCTTGCCTTCAAACAGATGAAGATACTTTGCAATAGAGTCGATCCCGTTTAACACCATGCTACGCAAGACCCGGCTGTCTGATCTTCATCGTCTCAGCAGGCACCATGAAGGCTTCGGCATACGTTTTTCTTGCTTCACAGCCCCGGACAACCGCCAATGCTTTATAGTAATCCATATATTTAAAAGATTTGCTGTTCGTCACAAACCAATGCCGGCTTAGAGCCTCAATCCATAAATCATAGGCCGCCTGATCAAAATCCACATATACATATGGGACAAAGTCCACGGCATCTTCCCAGTTTTCCGAATAGTACAGCTTGGCTGCAAAGTGGGCGGGAAGCTCACGCTCAAAGGAGGACAGGCTTGCAAAGAACCTTGCATCGCCCACGATATGATGGGTCAGTGCATGATCCTTGTGCATGCTGTTTTTCCAATGGGTTATGATAATGTCGGGCTTCACGCGCCGGATTACATCGCAGACTTCCATACGAATCTGCTGATGGTCAGGCAGCTCTCCGTCACAATAATCAAATACAACAGCCTCACCGCCCAGCATACCAGCAAAACTTTCCGCCTCTTTCACTTTTTGCTGACGGTACTCGTTCATATCCTGCCCGGCCGGCACGCCTCTTTCACCTGGAGTTAAAGCCAGTGTTACAATACGGTCTCCCTTCAAGCTATGGCTGGCCAGCACACCGCCGGATGCCAATTCCACATCGCCGACATGCGCGCCAATAGCTAAGACTGTCAACGTTCCGCTCATCCTTATAGCTCCCTCCGCAATATGGAAAATTGTTTTTCAACATGAAATCCTGCTTTTTGATAGATTCGAAGAGCCGGGTTATTACTGCCAGTAAATAAAGAGATATATTGACAGCCCGCATTTTGAAAAGCTTCGACCATCCGGAAAAACAATACACTGCCGAGACCATGCCCCTCATACTCCGGGTGCACCCCGATTCCGCAAAAAAAGGCCCGGCCATCCGGCTCTAAAATAATGGGACCTGCAAAACCAACAACCTCATCGCCATACACAGCCGCCACAAGAGGTTCGCCATCCCTCACATAAGCCACTACATCCTTTTCCCACTGCGGATTCTGCAGGGCAGCAAGCATGGATTCAAGCCCTTTATGAACGGCGGGGGCATAAAGAGCAACCCGATAGCCTTCCCGGTTTGCTTTTCTTTCTTTGCCTGCAATATCTTCAGGAATACTGAAATTTCCCAGCCTCAAGTACATACCGCATTGTGTCGCCCGGTCTACATACCCTCTGGCGATTAAAGCAGCATATAATGGCTGGTCCTTACTAATGCCCGGGGCATTATTGTGTTCATGCTGCGGCGCACTTGGAATATTCCATTTCAGCTTCACAGGGTTAAAAAACAATACTTCCGCCTGTCTTTTCCCAAGCTGGCGGAATCTTGCTTCCATACGCCGTACAAAAGCGTCGTACAGTTCCATAGAAGCAGCCTCGGAATCCATAATAACGCACGTAATATAACCGGCCACATCGCCAAGCGGGAGATTCTCCCCGCTGCAGCCGGCTGCAAAACCAGCCACGCCTTTTTCATTGCAGCCTACCCATATACACTCCGCATCGAAATAAGTATGATTGATGAAGGTGTCCTGAAATTCCCGTTCGGTAAACGGCTTGTAATCATATCGGGTAGCCTGCCGGTTCCAGAGTGCCACAACTGCAGAAAGATCTTCCATGGAGAAGGGTCTGATTTGCATTATTCAAACCTCCCAGGCTGTGCCCGACATCAGGCCGACCAGGTAAGTTACATCGACTTTCGACGAGCTGCCCATTACCCTTTCACCGCTCCGACCGCTACCCCTTCAAGGAAATACTTTTGCAGGCTGAAGAACAAAATAAACATCGGAACGGCAGAAATGGTTGCACCGGCCATCATAGGCGCAAAGTAAGTTGTATTGGCAAAGCGGAAGTTTTTGAGGCCCACCTGAATCGTCTGCATGTCCATCGTATTGGTGACCAGAAACGGCCAGAAGAAGTCATTCCATGCTGCCATAAACGTCAGAATCGCCAGTACTGCCATAACGGTTTTGGATAAAGGCATAATGATATGCCAAAAGATTTTAGGTTGAGAGCAACCCTCGATTTTCGCAGCCTCAATAATTTCAACCGGAATGGAAGACATGAACTGCTTAACCAGGAATATGTTATACACGGTCACTAAGCTTGGCATAATTAATGCTGTATACGTATTTTGCAATTCAAAAACATTTACGATCAATATATATAGCGGAACCTGTGTTACTTGTGTAGGGATCATCATAGACCCCAGCAGAATAGCAAACAAAATACCTTTTCCTTTAAATCTCATTTTGGCAAAAGCATATCCTGCCAGCGTAGCGAAAAATACGTTAGACACCGTAATACAGGCTGCTACGATAAAGGAATTTATTAACCAATCCCAGGAATGGGAGCTGAAGTTAAAGAAGAATTTATAAGACTCAAAAGAAATTTTCGACGGGAGGATCGAATAGCTCATTGCACCGGCTTCCACCGGATCGCCGAACGAGGAAATGATCATAAAGTATATCGGGAAAATGGTCGCTGCGGCAAACAGGAGAAGGCACGTAATGATCAGACCATTACGGGCGAACAGAGACCCATTGCTTTTTATGTTATTGTTATACAAACCCATAGGTTTCTGCCCCTTTCCTAGTATTCTATGTCTTTACCTAAAAACTTAAATTGAACGAATGAGATCAAAGCAATAACCGCTGCCAGAAGTAAGGACTGGGCCGCCGCCTCACCAAATTCGAAATATGTGAACGCATTGTTAAAAATCAACAATCCCACCATGGTTGTTGCATGGTCTGGTCCGCCGCCGGTCATCAGATACGCATTCTGGAACACCTGGAAGGAACCGATGACCCCTGTAACCAGCAGGAATAGCGTTGTTGGCTTAAGGAAAGGGATGACGATAAACCACAGCTTTTGCAAAAAAGTTGCGCCGTCAATGTCTGCCGCTTCATAATAGCTGTTATCAATACTGAGCAAGGCCGCCAGGTAGATAATAATGGCTGTACCGTGACTCGACAACCAGGACATTAATACAAGTGAAAACATGGAAGTTGCGCTGGAACCAAGCCAGTTCTGATTATCGATACCAAAAAGGCCCACCAGCTGATTGGCAATACCCGATTTTAACGGATCGAAGATCCACAGCCATACAACAGCAAGAGATACACCTGATGCTACAGCCGGCAAATAATATACCGCTTTAAAGATCGACTGTGTTTTTTTCTTGAAAGGCATAATTAAAATAGCAATCAGAAATGACAGAAAAATATTAAACGGAACTGTTAACAGCGTATATACTAATGTATTTTTCAGTGCTTTCCAGAACAGTTCATCTGCAAAGGAATTAACAAAGTTCTCCAGACCTACGTAAGTGGACCCCAATGGACCATATTCCTGCAGGCTGATTATAAATGCATTGATTACCGGATAGGCGGTAAATAAAGAAAACGCAATAAGTGCTACTGCGATAAACGCGTATCCCCAACCAGAGTCACTTTCAAGCTTCAACTTTTTTCTTTTGGTCAACATTTGATTCATTGGGCCGCACCTCTCTTCTTCAAAAAAATACCAGCTGCTGACTACATTCAGAAGGAAAGCTGTACGTTCCAGTTACGTACAGCTTTCGCATGCCTTTCTAAGACAATCTAGTCAACTACAACACCATCTTCACCGAAGGATTTGACGGCAGCTGCTTTAACTGCATCGTACATCTCTTGCGGGGTAATTTCATCGGCAAGTAAGGCTTGCAGTTTAGGAATAATAACTTCTGTTTCAATTTTGATAGCTTCTGCAGCCAGATCTGTAGGAATATCTGTACGGGCCGGGAGCGCCTTGGCCATCATAGCTTCACCTGCAGCAACGTTATCTTCGTTACGAGGGAATTTTTCCAGTACTTCTGCCTTACGTCCGGACTCTGTAATAGGTGTTAAGAACAGCTCGTTACTATAGTTAGCAGCAATGGAACCGGAAGACAGGAAGTTCATCGCCAGGGCGATATTTTTGACATGTTCTTCTGAAGGTTCTTTTTTACCACGCAGTGCGATGTAACCATCTACTATGGAAGTAGGAATATAATCGGCACCGTTGAAGGTTGGGACTGGAAGCGAAATGTAATCCACTTCAATAGAATTTGCAACAGCCGAACCATCGTTCGCTTTAATCTTCTCATTGTTCAGACGGGCGGAGTTTTCAAATGCAGATAAACCTTTACCAGTGATCATCGTCTGACCGGTCAGGAACATATTCCAGCGTTTGCCGGCATCGATGGAACTCAACTCTTTAGGCATAGAACCATCGTCGATCATTTCACGGATAGCTGTCAGCAGACCCAGGAATTTTTTGCTTGTATATGTGTATTTCAGGTCATTATCGAAGTAATCCGGCAGACCTGCCGTTTTAGCAAGGATAGCCAGATAATCTTTAGAGGCCACACCGGATGTGGCGAACACGAAACCGTAACGGGTAGTTTCACCGCTATCATTTTTCACTACGCCTTTTGAGATGGCATCCCGGAACTCATCATAGGTCCAGCCGTTTTGCTGAATACTTTTCCAATCAATCCCGGCTTCTTCAAGGAATTGTTTGTTCCCACCAATAGTGTGGATTTCCATATATGCCGGCAGGCCGTATTGAGCGTCACCTAATTGAAAATATTTCATTGGAACTTCATCATAATCCGCCTTTATTTCATCAGATAGTACGGTGTTCAGGTCGATCAGTACACTCAGCGCTGCATATTTTGAAAGTCCGGATGCACCAATCCAGGCAATGTCGGGAGGGGAACCCGCATTTACTTGAGTATCAAGCTTTTGCGTCATATCTTCCCAGCTCGCCGGTTCGATTTTCAGAGTCAAATTAGGATGCAGTGTATTAAATTCTTGTTCCATATCTGCAAAACGTGCCTGGTAATTTGCCGAAACCGGTGGTAATAATGCGGTTATCGTATCTTTTTTCACACCGCCGCTGCTGTTGCCTGCACTTCCGGAGTTTCCGGAATCAGCAGTGTTATTTGCGTTTCCTCCACAAGCGGATAACAACGATACCATCATGATTGCTGACAAAAGCAGAGTGGATACACTTCTTTTTTTCATTGAGGCAGCCTCCTTAATTTTCAAAAGCATCCATCGTCTCATTTCACTTCTCGGTTATTAATTAAATGATAAGATTGCCTGTTTCAGTTGTCCGCCATTCGCATCAAGCGCCTCTCCTGCCGCCTTAGCATCTAACCCCGTTTTAATCATCATGATCGCCAGCTTACAATTCAATCCTGCTTTTTCAAGTGTTTCTGCGGCGGTTGAAGCGTCTACATCCGTAGTACTCATGATAATACGGATTGAACGATCCACCAGCTTAACGTTGCTCGCCTTTAAATCCACCATTAAGTTGTTATACGTTTTCCCTAACTTGACCATGGTGCATGTGGTCAGCATATTAAGCACCAGCTTTTGAGCGGTTCCTGCCTTTAACCGGGTCGAGCCGCTAATGACCTCCGGCCCCACAACAGGTGAAATACAAATATCTACAATAGGTTCAAACATCGAGTCTTTGTTATTGCACACACCGATCGTTGCTGCTCCCAGCTCTTTTGCCTTCGTTAAAGCTGCAATAACAAACTTTGCACTGCCGCTTGCCGAAATACCAATTAGGACATCTTTGTCTGTGACACCAATGCTTTCGATTAATGCGATCCCTTCATCAGCATCGTCTTCACAGCCTTCAACCGCATTTCGTAAAGCAATATCACCCCCAGCGATATACCCCTGTACCAGGGAGGGATCGGTACCAAAGGTAGGAGGACATTCGGAAGCATCCAAAACACCCAATCTTCCTGATGTGCCGGCCCCTATATACAACATTCTTCCACCAGCAGACAATCTGTGGTGCAGAACATCTACCGCCCTTGCAATCTGCGGAATTTCCTTAGCGATAGCCCCGGAGACCAGAGCATCTTGTTGATTCATTAACTGGACCATTTGTTCTGTGGTACATTCATCAATCAACAGGGTGTCTGGATTTACAGCCTCAGTTGTTAATCCCGCAAGATAGTCGTTCATAGTCATCCTCCTTCTTGTCAGCATAACCTAACAATTACTTTACAATAGATGTTAGAATATCATACATTTATTAATTTTTATACTAATATATATCCTACAAACCGTCAATAGATTTTGAAATAAATTTTTATAACAGAATTTTATTGCGGTTTTTTATTTCAAAGTCTTGTACAATCTGTTATATCACAATTATAAAGCGCTTACAATAAGAAGGTTTCAATTAAACATTTGACTAGTTAAAAGCATATGGTTTTGTTATGTAGATAATCTGACATAGCCGAAGAAAGCCGGGCATACTAAAATAAGCATTGATCGATGATCGACCAATGCTTCTCTGAATCCATTCTATGAGAGACTAATATCTGAGCTTTTTCTTCAAAATGTTATGGGTTTTGGTTAATGAGGATTTCACCTGTTCATATTCTGCACTTGCGACACCGGCAAATAAAATGTCAACAATCGTCAGCATAGCAATGCGCGAGCCCATAGCACCACTGCGGATGGTTATTTCAGGTGTAGATATACTAAGAACAATATCCGCCCGAACTGCAAGCTCACTTTTATTGTATCTCGTAATCGCAATACAAGTCGCTTTATTCTTCTGGGCAATGATCAGGGCATCAATAATATCACTGGTTGCCCCGGAGTTAGAAATGAAAATGGCAACATCTTCTTTCCCGAGTAAGGTTGCTGCAGTGAGCTGACTATGACCATCCGTATACGCATGACACATCTTGTTAATCCGTGAGAATTTCTGTTCCCCGTCCATACATACGATTCCTGAAGCCCCTATCCCAAAGAAAACAATTCTCTTACTGTGACACAGTACTTCTACCGCCCGTGCAATCTCTTTCCGGTCAACGACACTGAGTGTGTCCTCAATAGACTTGACGTTATTCAATGAAATATTTGAAATAATGGTTGAGAGATCATCACCAGGCTGAATATCTGTATACTGCGCCTTTGAATCCTCATCACGGGAACCCAAAGAAGCAGATATACTCACAATAAAATTGCGGTATCCGCTGTAGCCCATCGTTTTACAGAATCGCAGGACCGAAGCATCGCTCGTTTTACTCGATTGGGCCAATTCCTTAATGGATAAATGGGGGATCTCTTCCTTATTTTCCAGGATATAATCCCCGACCATCCGCTCAACCGGAGTAAAGCTTTCCCTCATTTCACGAATCTTGATTAATATATTGTCATTTAAACTCATAATCTACCTACTCAAGATTTAATGAACATCATAGGTATTATCATAAACAATATAGACAACCTATTTCAATAGCATTATCATTTTGACACACTTAAATTCATATCATTAGTCTGATCTTGTCCGGCCTGCTTGATGCACTCATCTCCAGAACTCCGTCCCGGCAAAGACCTGCGCTTTATCCGGGGCACCATCTCCTGCCCCGGCCACATATGCCCACGGTACACGCTTCCCCCTCAGCTCTCTTATGCCTGACGCTGCATATTCGCTGTAACGGACAGTTGCTTCATTGGCCGGGTTGCCCCAGTTATCCCAGCCGGCAGGGTGAATATGTGCCCCCAAACGGCAATTTACAAAGGCCGTTGCCGCATAGCTGCGCCAAGGCCGCCCCAGATAGATGCCCGAGACATCATCACCGGCTGTCAGCAGACACTCCTCGAATACATAGCCGTATGCCTGGTTCTCAGGCGTAGACGCTGCCGTTACATAACCGACGCCGTCATGGGTGGAGCGCAGGCTGCGGATTTCACAATGCTCGAAATAGGCGGTTGCCCCGCCAAAAATAAAATCCACTGTCCCTTCAATATAGCAGCGGGAGTACAGCTGGCGGCACTGCTCATGGCGCCCGCGCAGCGGAATACCGCCAAAGGGGCCGCCTTGCTTGTTCGCTGCAGGCAGCGGACCGGTAAAGATCGTGTCCTGGTGCCCCTTGAATGTACAATTACGGAACACGGTCTCATCACAATGGGCATACAAGGCCAGTGCCTGGCCGATCTCCGGACCCTGCCCGGCGGTATTGGCGACAGTCAGATTTTCGATAATCAGCCTGCTGCCGTTCAAAAACAGGGTCGGTGTGGCAAACGTCCCCTGCTCTGCCCCGGTCTCATCCGGCTGACGGGCGTAACGGTTATTCGTAATGACAACTTCACCGATCCCGGCAATGGTCAGATCCGAACGGTAGATCCGTACCGTCTCTTCATACACTCCTGACAGAATATACAGTGTCTCATGCTTCTGAAAGGACCGGCGCTCAAGCTCATCCACTGCTTCCTGGATTGTCCGGTAATCGCAAAAGGCCTCTTTTCCTACCCACATGGTCATATCCTCCCGTTTTGTTCACAAACAAGTTGATTATAGCGCTTTATTAATCGATGTGCCAATAAAAATTTTAACGTGTGCATTTCAGTATTTCCTTGACTTGGCAGGGTTTGAGGAATACACTGGAATCGTTAACAATTCATTTTTTTCCGGGGAGAGCTTATGATAACAATCAAAGACATTGCACGCGTTGCAGGCGTCTCCCATACTACGGTGTCCAGAGCGCTGAACGGCAGCCCGCTGATCAAGAAAGTCACCCGCGACAAGATTGAACGGATCGCCGCCGAGATGAACTATGTGCCAAATTACAATGCGAAGAGCCTCGTTACCAAACGCTCCTTCACCATCGGGCTGTTCTTCTCCAGTATTGATCAGGGAACCTCGTCAAGCTTCCTGGTGGATGCCATCAAGGGTATCAGCCATGCGCTGGACGAGAACTACAATCTGACCGTCCACGGGATTGACGGGGTACGTAATTTCGGCAACATTCAGCCGCAGCGCTTTGACGGTATTCTAGTCATGAGCCAGAGCGATGAGGATAATGCTTTTATTTACCATGTCAAAACCATCGGTATCCCGCTTGTCGTGCTGAACCGCCAGCTGGAGGATCCCGGCATTATGAACGTGGTGGCGAACGACCGCGAAGGTGTCAGGGAAGCCATCGACTACGTGGTATCCCAAGGGCACCGGCAGCTTGCTATTATTGAAGGCAAACCCGGCTTCAAGTCCTCGACCGAGCGCAAGCAGGGCTTTATGGACAGTCTGATCGCACACCGCATTCCGCTTAATTCAGATTATTTCGTGCAGGGCGATTACAGCATTGAGAGCGGTTATGCCGCCATGTCACGGCTGCTCAGTCTTCCTGAGCCTCCGGCCGCCGTCTTTTGCTCCAATGACGATATGGCCATCGGGGCCATGAATGCCTGTTATGCCCATAAGATCAGCGTTCCGCAGCAGATTTCGCTGCTCGGGTTCGACGATATTATGTTTGCCCGCTACACGAATCCCGCCCTGACCACTGTCCGCAAGCCGATTGCGGATATCAGTGAGCTTGGCACGAAGATGCTGATCCAGCTGCTGCTGCAGCCGGACACCAAGCCCCAGCAGCTGTTTGTCAAGACGTCGCTGGTCGTACGCGATACAGTGGCAGACCGCTGAGGCCCATTTGCTTATACCGCAAATCTCTGTTCTTGCAGAATCGGATCCCCCTCATTCAGCAGGGTGAATCCGTTTCTTCCTGACAAAAATGTTCACGTGTGCATTTATTAAACTTTATCTATTTAAATTTAAAGGAGACGTTGAAAACCATGACAAACCGCCTATCCAGAACCACCCAGCCCGGCCTGCCCGTCTACCCTGAACGGATGATCCAGTTCGGCGAAGGCAACTTTATGCGCGCCTTTGTAGACTGGCAGCTGCAGCAAATGAACAACCAGGGGCTGTTTAACGGCAGCGCGGTGCTCGTTCAGCCGATCGGCCAGGGGCTTGGCGGACTGATGGCTGAGCAGGATAACCTCTATACCGTGCTGTTAAACGGGATTATGCAGGAGCAGACGGTAAACTCCCGGGAGATTATCACGAGCGTCAGCCGGGTGATCAACCTTTATGACGATTACGCTGCCTATCTGGCGCTGGCTGAGGATGACGGTCTGGAATTCATCACTTCCAATACAACTGAAGCAGGCATTGCCTACAGCGCCGGCGACAATCTGGGTGATACACCGCCGAAAAGCTTTCCGGCCAAGCTGACCGCACTGCTCCACAAACGCTTTGAGCTGGGCAAAAAGGGCTTCATCATTATTCCCTGCGAGCTGATCGACCGCAACGGCGAGAAGCTGCTGCAGATTGTGCAGCAATACGCTGCGGAGTGGCAGCTGGGCGAAGACTTTAACAAATGGCTGGTGGAAGAAAACACCTTCTGCTGCAGCCTGGTAGACCGGATCGTACCGGGTTATCCGCGTGACAAGGCAGCCCAGCTGGAAGAGGAGCTGGGATACAAAGACAATCTGATCGTTACAGCCGAGCCATTCCTGTTCTGGGTTATTGAAGGACCGGCATGGCTGTCCGAGAAGCTGCCGCTCGCCCAGGCCGGACTTAACGTAGTCGTCACTGACGATATGACTCCGTACCGCGAGCGCAAAGTTCACCTGCTGAATGGTCCGCATACAGCAATGGTTCCGCTGGCTATGATGGCCGGCCTGGAAACGGTCGAGGATGTAATGAACGACGAGACCTTCTTCCGCTTCGTGCAGGAGCTGATGAACGATGAGCTGAGCCCGATGCTGGATCTGCCTGCCGAGGAGCTGTCCTCCTATTCCGCTGCCGTACTGGAGCGGTTCAGAAATCCATTCGTCCGTCATGAGCTGGCATCCATCTCGCTGAACAGCATTTCCAAGTTCAAGTCCCGGCTGCTGCCGGTGCTGCTCCGCTACCGCCAGGAGCGCGGACAGCTGCCTGAGCTGATGACGCTGGCCTTTGCCGCCCTGCTGCTCAGCTACCGCGGAGACCGTGTAGCCAGACAAGACGGTGCTGAGGTACTGGAAGCCTTCGACAAAGCCTGGAGCAATCCGGACAGCTTCGTGCAGACCATCCTTGCCGATGAGAGCCTGTGGGGCCAGGATCTGACATTAGTTCCCGGACTGGAGGGCGGCGTTGCCGCGAAGCTGCAGGAGCTTGACCGCACCGACAGCCGTGCGGTGCTGCAGCAGGCTGTGCACCAATAGAACAGCGGATTTAATTAGCCGGGAATCGGATGTACTTTTGATACCTCATTAATAGCAGGACCTGATAACCCGAAAACTTTAACCCTATCTAACGGACTGAGATGCTCTTATTGTTCCTAAAGTTCATATTAAATAAGGCTAACGGACATCAGCGCCTTTATCGGCGGTCATTTTTCCACCTTCCGGCAACAAATGAAGAGATAAGTGCAGTACGGTCCGTTAGCCGTCGGAATACACATTTTCAGGCCCAATAAGGGCTCTGAAGTCCGTAAGAATCAGAATAAGGCAGGTGCATTCCTGCCTTGATATAAATAACAACATTTTAGGAGGGACAGACAGCATGAAACGATTAATGAAAATGAATCCCCGCGATACAGTCGCTGTAGCCCTGCGTCCGGTTACCGCCGGTGAGCAGCTTGAAATCGACGGGGTTACCGTTCAGGCAGGCCAGGATATTCCCCAGGGGCACAAGATTGCCCTGACCGATTTCCACGAGAATGACGTCATCATCAAATACGGCTATCCGATCGGGCACGCAATTGCTCCTATCGCAGCAGGCGACTGGATTCACACGCATAACATTAAGACCAATCTGGTCGGCGAAGAGGAATATGACTATGTGCCTGACCTTCATCCGGTCACGTACCCGAAGCGCGACCTGACCTTTCAGGGCTACCGCCGCGCGAACGGCAAGGTCGGCATCCGCAACGACCTGTTCATCATCCCGACTGTCGGCTGCGTGAATGGCATTGCCGAGCAGATGTTGTCCGAGTTCAAGGCGGAGCACCCGGATCTGGGCGGCTTTGACAATCTCACCGTGCTTAAGCACCCTTACGGCTGCTCCCAGCTTGGTGATGACCACCGCATGACACGCAGCATCCTGCTGGATGCCGTAAATCATCCGAATGCCGGCGGCGTGCTCGTCTTCGGCCTTGGCTGCGAGAACAACATCGTCTCCGAATTCCGCAGTATTCTCGGCGATTATGATGAGAGCCGGGTCAAGTTCCTGGTGGCCCAGGAGGTCGGCAATGAGCTTGAAGCCGGACTGGCGCTCCTGGAAGAGCTGTATGATGCCGCCAAGGATGATAAGCGTGAGCCGGTTCCGCTCAGCGAGCTGAACATCGGCCTGAAATGCGGCGGCTCCGACGGCTTCTCCGGCATTACAGCCAACCCGCTGCTGGGCGCATTCTCCGATTTCATCATTTCCCAGGGCGGCACCTCGGTACTGACTGAAGTTCCGGAAATGTTCGGTGCAGAGAAAATGCTGATGGCCCGCGCCGAAAGCCGCGAGGTCTACGAGGATATCGTCTCGCTGATCAACAATTTCAAGCAGTACTTCCTCTCCTACGGAGAGCCTGTATATGAGAATCCTTCGCCGGGCAACAAAGCCGGCGGTATCAGTACGCTGGAAGACAAATCACTCGGCTGCACCCAAAAAGCCGGTACTTCTCCTGTCGTTGACGTGCTGGATTATGGCGTGAAGCTGCGCAAAAAAGGCCTCAGCCTGCTGCAGGCGCCGGGCAACGATCTTGTAGCTGCCTCCGCCCTTGCCGCCTCTGACTGCCAGCTGGTGCTGTTCACCACCGGCCGCGGTACGCCGTTCGGCAGCTTCGTGCCTACGGTTAAGGTAGCCACCAACAATGAGCTGTTCGCCAAAAAAGGCCACTGGATGGACTTCAACGCAGGTCCTCTGCTCGAAGTGCCGATGGCCGAAGTGCTGGAAGAGTTCATTTCCTACATCATTGCCGTGGCAAGCGGCCAGAAAACCCGCAATGAGCAGAACGAGGTGCGGGAGCTGGCTATTTTCAAAACAGGGGTAACGCTATAATCTCTTATCCTAAATTTCTTATAAAGGGAGCGTCATCATGTTTTTAAACGACGATTTTTTATTGACTACCGAACCTGCACGGCAGCTCTTTCATGAATATGCAGCCAAGATGCCGATCATCGACTACCACTGTCATCTTGATCCGCGTGAAATCTACGAAGACCAGCCGTTCAAAAACCTGACTGCAGCCTGGCTGTACGGCGACCATTACAAATGGCGGCTGATGCGCGCGAACGGCATACCGGAATCGCATATTACCGGCGATGCATCGGATTACGACAAGTTTCTGGCCTGGGCCAGAACGCTGCCGAAGGCGGTAGGCAACCCGCTTTACAGCTGGACCCACCTGGAGCTGCGCCGCTTCTTCGGCATCAATGAGCCGCTGAACGAGCAGACAGCACCGGCGATCTGGGAGGAGGTTAACCGCAGGCTGGCACAGCCGGAATTCACACGCCGCGGACTGATCCGCAGCTCCCGTGTTAAAACAATCTGCACTACGGATGATCCGGCCGATTCGCTGGAATATCACCAGCTGCTGAAAGAAAACGAGAAGGATTTCAGCGTGTTCCCTACCTTCCGTCCTGACAAGGCGCTTAATATTGATGCTCCGGGCTTCCCGGTGTGGATTGCTGCACTGGAAAAGGCTTCCGGACTGCCGGTAACCAGCTATGCTGAGCTGGTTGAAGCACTGAAGAACCGCGTGGACTTCTTCCATGAAAATGGCTGCCGCCTGTCCGACCATGCCCTGGATGTCCTCCGCTACCGGGCGGGTTCGGACGCTGACGCACAAGCTATCTTCGCAAAGCGCCTGGAGGGTGCCGAGCTGACAGCCGAAGAGATCACACTCTACCGTACGGAACTGCTCACCAAGCTCATCGGCTTCTATCATGATAAAGACTGGACGATGCAGCTGCATCTTCACGCTTACCGTAACAATAACACGCCGATGTTCCAGAGGCTGGGCCCGGATACCGGTTACGACGGCATTAATGACCTGTCCATCACCGAAAGCCTGTCCCGTCTGCTTGACCGGGCAGAGTGCGGCTCTGGGTTACCGAAGACCATTCTCTATTCACTGAATGCGAAGGATTACCCGGCACTGCTGGCGCTGATGGGCTGCTATCAAAAGGACACGGCCGGCAAAATGCAGCTCGGCTCCGGCTGGTGGTACAACGATACCCGAAACGGCATGCGCGAGCAGCTCACCCTGCTGGCTGACAACAGCCTGCTGGGCAACTTTGTCGGCATGCTGACCGACTCCCGCAGCTTCCTCTCCTACACCCGCCACGAGTATTTCCGCCGCGTGCTGTGCGGACTGCTCGGAGAGCTGGTCGAGCGCGGCGAAGCACCGGATGATACAGCGCTGCTGGGACAGCTGGTTCAGGATATTTCCTACAACAATGCTGCCGGATATTTCGGCTTCCCGGCTGCGGAATAAGGTTAGGGGGAACAAGCATGCTGCATGTATGTCTTGACGGGGATGGAGCTGTGCCGGAGAATTCCGGCGCCTCCATCCTTTGCCTTTATCCGCTGCCGGTTCAGGAGGCGCGGCCGTTTATCCTCGTTCTGCCCGGCGGAGGCTATCATCATCTGGCTCAGCATGAGGGCGAGCCGGTTGCGGCATGGCTGAACAGCCTGGGCATTCACGCCGGAGTGCTGAAATACCGGACGCAGGACATCGAACCGGCTTCGTTGATCAAAGAGGTTGAGGATGCGCTGGCCTGGGTGCGGGAAGCGCCCAAGAATTGGGGTGTCCGGCCCGGGCAGATCGGCCTCACCGGTTTCTCGGCGGGCGGCCATCTCGCTGCCCTAACTGCAGTCACAGCAGCCCCGGCATCTAAACCCGACCTGCTGATTCTGGGTTATCCGGTCATTACGTTCGAGGAGCCCTTTACCCACATGGGCAGCCGCACGAACATGCTGGGTTCAAGTCCGGCTGAAGCGGAGGTTGCCGCCCATTCGGCTGACCGGCAGGTGAACTCGGATAGTCCGCCCGCATTCCTCTGGGCCACTGCCAATGATGCCAGCGTCCCGGTGGAGAACAGCCTGAAATTTGCCGCTGCCCTGTCCGCTGCAGGAATTCCGTTCGAGCTTCATATCTTTGAAGAAGGACGCCATGGGCTTGGACTATCCGCCGGGAATGCTGAATGCCGGCAATGGCTGCAGCTCTGCGAGGTCTGGCTGGGCAAACACCATTTTGTAGTGAAGAAGGAGGACGTCTGATATGCCGACACTTTATATTGCCGGTGACTCTACTGCCGCCCTGAAAGGGGCGGAAGCCAAGCCGATGGCGGGCTGGGGAGAATATCTCCAGGCCCACTTCGGCCCGGAAGTCATCATTGATAACCGTGCCATCAACGGGCGGAGCACCAAATCTTTTCTTGAGCAAGGCCGGCTGGCCGATATTGAAAAGGATTTTCAACCCGGTGATTACCTGCTGATCCAGTTCGGGCATAATGACGGAAAGCATGACGACCCTTTGCGTTTCACCGATCCTGATACAGAGTACAGGCACAACCTGCGGCTGTATATCGAATCTGCCCGCAGCCGGGGCGGCTCGCCGGTGCTGCTGACCTCGGTCAGCCGCCGCCTGTTCACTGCGGACGGTGAACCCGATCCGCTGGCCCTGGGTGCTTATCCGGCGGCTATGCGCGCTGTGGCGGAGGAGACGGAGACGCCTCTGCTCGATATTTTTGCCGCTTCGCAGCAGCTGTACCGCAAGCTTGGCATCCAGGGATCACAGCATCTGCTGATGCATCTGCCGCCGGGACAGCATCCGAACTATCCGGACGGCATCACGGATGATACGCACTTCAGCTCCGAGGGCGCCAAACGGATCGCTGCGCTTGTGGCTGTGGCCATTCGCCAATGCCGGGCCTTGGCAGCGCTGCATCCGCACCTGCATCAGAGGTAAGCGTACATAATGCCGTTGATTTCTGCCCACGCCGCATCTATTACAACAGATCCATCCGGCTGCCGCTGCTACAATATCTCTTACAAGGAGGCCACCTGTTATGAATATACCCCTTCATCTCGGTATCCGCGCCCATGATTTTCCCGGACATTCCCTGCCCGAGCTGATTGCGAAGCTGAAGCACTACCGGTTCAGCCACATTCAGCTTGCCGTGCGCAAATCATTCCCGGCCAGTGTCCCTTCCCTGTCCTCGCTCAGTCCAGGAACGGCTGTATATTACGGGGAAAGCTTCCGCCAGACGGGCATCAAAATTGCCGTGCTGGGCTGCTATGTAAACATCATTGACCCTGATCCCGGCAAACGGAAGCAGGCCCTGCAGGATTTCAGCACTCATCTGCGCCTCGCCCGGGACTTCGGAGCAAGTCTGGTCGGTACAGAAACCGGCAGCGTCGGCAATGGCTATACACCGGATAATTTTACAGAGGAGGCCTTTCAGGAGGTGGTCGCTTCGGTGAAATGGATGGTAGCGGAAGCTGAACGGTTCGGTGTTACCGTGGGCATAGAAGCGGGCCAGAATCATCCGCTGTATAGTGCCAGACTGGCAAAGCGGCTGTTAGAGCTGATTCCATCCAACAATCTGCAGATTATTCTGGACTGCGCCAACCTGATGTCGCCCGACAATTACCGCCAGCAGGAGGCTGTCATTGCAGAAGCGCTGGAGCTGCTGGGCAACCGAATCGCGGTCATCCATCTCAAGGATTTTACAGTTGAAGACGGTAAAATCGTCATTGTTCCCGTCGGCCAGGGACAACTGCATTTTGCGCCAATTCTGCAATACATGAAATACAAACGCCCCCATATCCAGGGACTGCTGGAGAGCACAACGGAGCCCTTTTTACAGGATAGTGTGGATCTTCTGCACCGGCTGTATAATGAAGTTTAGGCTTTCGCCGTCCCGGCAGCATCTTTTAAGCATCCGCAGCATGCGGGTGCTTTTTTGGCGTGAGCAGAGACGCTGTTATGTGATTCCGCAGATTTTCATGTACAATAGACCACAGGGCCCCCGGCCCCATACATATGTTAGCCAGTCCAGATCATGGGTACAATTAGTTAGAGAGCTTCATTTATACAAAGGATAGGTGAAACCATGCATAATTTCGGATTTGCCCGGGTCGCCGCAGCTTCCCCCGAGCTTCGCGTCGCAGACTGCGGGTTTAATGCAGCACAGATTATTGAAGTAATCAAACAGGCTCATGCACAGCAGGTCGAATATCTGGTGCTTCCAGAGCTATCTATTACAGGGTATACCTGCGCAGACTTGTTCCTTCAGCCCAAGCTGCAGACTGAAGCGATCTCAGCCCTGCATGAAATTACAGCCGCAACAGCCGGCCTCAGCCTGATCGTTATCGCCGGATTGCCTGTCGCCATCAAAGGCCGGCTGTTCAACTGCGCCGCAGTCCTTCAGCAGGGCAAGATTCTCGGCATAGTGCCCAAGACCTGCCTGCCCGGCTACAGCGAGTTCTATGAGCCGCGCTGGTTCGCGGCAGCCGAGGAGCTGGAGGTTTCAGAGCTCCGTCTCGGAAACCTTACCGTGCCGATAGGCAACGATCTGATCTTTGCCAGCGAATCGGACGGTAATTTGTCATTTGGCGTAGAGATCTGCGAGGATCTGTGGGTACCGGTCCCTCCGAGCAGCCTGCTGGCCCAGGCAGGCGCGCTGCTGCTGTTCAACCCGTCCGCCAGCAACGAGCTGGTCGGCAAAGCGGATTACCGGCGCCAGCTGGTCTCCAGCCAGTCGGCCTCCTGCGTGGCGGCTTATGTCTATGCCGGCAGCAATACCGGCGAATCTTCGACAGATGTCGTCTTCGGCGGACATTCGCTGATCGCCGAGAACGGACAGACGCTGGCTGAATCCGAACGGTTCAGCCATGAGAGCCAGCTCATCGTCGCCGATATTGATGTACCAAGACTGCAGTATTCGCGTTCGGTCATGGGTACGTTCCGGGCCGGCAAGGGCGGGCGCAACTATCGTGAAATCCTGTTCAAAGATCCGGCTGCACAGCTGAAGGAACGCCAGCTGATCCGCAAAATAGCTGTTAATCCGTTCGTGCCCGGCAATCCGCAGCAGCGGGATGAGCGCTGCCGGGAAATTCTGTCGATCCAGACCTCCGGCCTGATGAAGCGCATCCGCCACATCGGTACGAAGCAGGCGGTGATCGGCATCTCCGGCGGGCTTGATTCCACACTCGCCCTGCTCGTCGCTGTTCGTGCAATGGAACGCCTTGGTCGTCCGGCAAGCGATGTACTGGCCGTAACAATGCCGGGCTTCGGCACAACAAACCGGACCTACGACAATGCGGTCGGCCTGATCAAGGCGCTCGGAGCTTCGATGATGGTCGTTGACATCAAGGCGGCCTGCCTGCAGCATTTTGAAGATATCGGCCATGACAAGGATGTTCATGACTTAACTTATGAGAATGTGCAGGCCCGTGAGCGCACGCAGATTCTGATGGATCTGGCCAATAAGAACGGCGGCATCGTCATCGGTACAGGCGACCTGTCCGAGCTTGCCCTTGGATGGTGTACGTATAACGGTGACCATATGTCGATGTACAGTGTGAACTCCGGTATTCCGAAAACGCTGATCCAGTATGTGGTTGCCTGGTACGCCGATCATGAGGCGGATGAGGCGGTGAACAAGTTCCTCTACAGTATTATTGAGACAGGCATCAGCCCTGAGCTGCTGCCGCCGTCGGCTACCGGAGAGATTGTGCAGCTGACCGAGAATATCCTTGGACCCTACATTGTGCATGATTTCTTCCTCTACTATATGCTGCGGACCGGCGCCGCTCCGGGCAAAATGCTCTATCTGGCCCAGCAGGCCTTCGGCGAAGCTTACCCTAAGGAGCAGCTCAAGGCCTGGCTGAAGGTGTTCATCTCCCGTTTCTTCACCCAGCAGTTCAAGCGCTCCTGTCTGCCTGACGGCCCTAAGGTCGGTACGGTAAGCCTCTCGCCGCGCGGCGACTGGAGGATGCCAAGTGATGCCTCAGCCGCACTCTGGCTGCGAGAAGTGGACGGATTATAATCTCCGGCGGGTTAAATAATAGCTGTATCCCCATCAGTTCTGGCTGGTGCGGATACAGCTTTTTTGTGTACTCCAAAAAAAGTAGTTTTGCTCTTGACGTATTTTTGCAGAGGTGATATATTGTTTCATGCTTTAATAATTAAGTTATTAATTATTTATTGATTAATTATTTATCGATTAATTATTAAGTCTTTAATTTAGTAAACCGTTTATGTATTTTCAAATGATTGCCCGGGAGGTGAAGGATTGACAGATCAGGAGCGTGACAGATATTTTGAATTCCCCATTCTTTTTAAGACCTTTCTGAAAGGGCTGGGCCAGCAGTGGAACAAACAAGGCTTTCCGATTACCCAGACCCAGTTCAAGGCGCTGCAAACCCTGTCCAAAGAAGGACCGATGATGGTCTCCCAGCTGGCCGCTGCGCTTGATTTGACACCTGCCGCCGTTACCGGAATTACGGATCAGCTGCTGACTGAAGGCTATATTCAGAAGGAGCGGGCCGCCGGAGACCGCCGGGCCATGCAAATCACGCTGACCGCCGAAGGAATAGCCGTAATCAAAGCAACGCAGGCGAAGCTTGGTGAAGTTATGCATTCTTATTTCAGCATTTTGCCTGAAGAGGACATGGAGCATTTGAGAAGAATTTTCGGGATATTAATTAAGGAATTAGACAAAAAATAAAGAGACGGTGAAGAAACCAGCTATGGAAAACTTAACAGATAAGCGCAAGCTATCCATTATGATCGCCATTATGGCAGCAATGCTGTTTGCCGCGATCAACCAGACGATTACCAGCACGGCTATGCCGCGCATCATTTCCATCCTCGACGGTATGGACTACTATACCTGGACTATTAATATTTACCTGCTGACCTCGACGATTGCCACCGTGCTCGTCGGCAAGCTCTCTGACATGTTCGGGCGCAAGCCGTTCCTACTGGTTGGTATTCTGCTCTTTATGGTCGGCGCCTTTTTAACAGGTACCTCCGATAATGTCTTCCAGTTCATCACTTACCGCGGGATTCAGGGTATTGGCGCGGGTATCATCCAGTCTTCCGCTTTTACCGCTGTAGGCGACCTGTTCCCTCCGCGCGAACGCGGCAAATGGATGGGCCTGATGACCGCAGTCTTCGGCTTCTCCAGCGTACTTGGACCGACACTCGGCGGTTACCTGATTGACCATCTCGACTGGCACTGGCTGTTCTGGATCTTCCTGCCGCTTGGTGTTGTGGCCTTCGGCATGATCCTGGCCCTGTTTCCAAAAGCACAACGCGGAGCGTCGACCAGCATCGACTACCTTGGCTCCCTGTTTATGACAACAACCATCGTACCGCTGCTGCTAGCTTTTTCCTGGGCTGGTACGGAATATGACTGGGGCTCTGCCCAGATTCTCGGACTGCTGGCTGCAACTGTAGTATCAGCAATCATCTTTATCTTCATTGAGACCAAAGCCAAAAACCCGATCCTGCCGCTTCACCTGTTCAAAAACAGCGTAGTTACGATCTCCAACCTGATCGGCTTCCTAATGAACTTCGGCATGATGGGCGCGATGATCTACCTGTCCTTCTTTGTACAGGGTGTACTTGGAATTTCCGCAACGTATGCAGGTTATGTGACTATGCCGATGTCCATCG
This sequence comes from Paenibacillus sp. PastM-3, assembly GCF_029893965.1. Lineage (GTDB taxonomy): Bacteria > Bacillota > Bacilli > Paenibacillales > Paenibacillaceae > Paenibacillus_AQ. Next base: position 95,361 of record NZ_JARXXP010000003.1, on the reverse strand, counting down.
TAATGGTTATAGCCAGCGCCCTGACCGGCCAGATGATTGCCAAAAAGGGAAAATACAAACGTTTCGCCCTGATCGGTGTACCGATTATGGTTGCCGGTATGGGCATTATGGTAATCATGAATAACGTGCCGATGGCTGTGCTTAGTATGATCGTATTCGGTCTGGGCCTGGGCCTGGGGATGCCTGTCTTCTCACTGGCTACCCAGAATGCCGTATCCCACACCGAGCTTGGCGCAGTAACCGCGTCGACTCAGCTGTTCCGTAACCTTGGCGGTACAATCGGTATCGCGGTAATGGGCACCGTAATGTCGAACAATCTGACCAAGCATCTAAAAGAAGCGCTGACCTCCTCGTCGGCGGCAGACTTCAGCAAGCTTGATCCGACGGTTGCCCAGCAGATGACCGCTTTTGCCAATCCGCAGGCGCTGATGAACAAGCCGCTGCTGGAGCAGACGCAAGCCGGCCTGCCTGCTGATGTTCAGCCAATCTTCGTCCAGATGATTGACAGCATCCGTGATGCACTGGGCCAGACCCTGTCCACTGTATTCCTGACAGGAACCATCGTTCTGGGCCTTGCCTTCGTGCTCGTGTTCTTCCTGAAGGAGCTGCCGCTGCGTTCCTCGAACAAGGCACCTGCTGATGCAGAAGCTTCCCCAGAGGCTGTGAACACCAAGAAATTGGCTGTGGAATAAGAAAATAAGACCTTCCAAATAAAAAGGGCAGCAGCTTGATCACTCCGGTGACTGGCTGCTGCTTTTTATTGCCGATGCGGTGCTGGCTGACCTCACTTGCGCCCTTCCCGGACCGGAGACAACGATCCGTTGCGCTGCAGCTTGTAAAGGGTAATGACATCTGAAGAACAGGAGGCGATGATCATGTCAAAGGCTGATAACGTCCGGCAGATTCAGGACGGAGCCATCGAGACGTTTCTGCTCCAGCAGGATGGCCTGCTGCCGAATAACCCGGTGCTGCCGGTCATTGTGTATCATGGGGCTTTAAGGGAGAAGCCGGAGGACACCGAACGGATCTTTAATGACAACGGCTGGCTGAACAGCTGGCAGGACGGCGTGTTCAGCTATCACCATTACCACAGCAACGCGCATGAGGTGCTGGGTGTGATGTCAGGCAGCGCCAGCCTGCAGCTTGGCGGGGATGCCGGCCGGACGCTTGAGGTATCGGCCGGAGATGTGCTGGTGCTGCCTGCCGGCACGGCGCATAAGCGGCTGGAGAGCTCCGCCGGCTTCCGCGTCGCCGGCGCTTATCCCGGTGGAGCGGACTACAACACCCGCCGGGCCACCGCGGAGGATCTCGCAGCGGCGCTGCCCGAGATCGCGGAGGTTCCGCTGCCGGACAGCGATCCGGTTTACGGCAAGGCGGGGCCGCTGCTGGAGGTGTGGGGTGCAGGCGGCTAAATGCGGCCTGAAATGCCGCTAAGCATTGAATCCCCAAAAAAGCGCTTTGCCGTATCCTGCCGGCAAAGCGCTTTTTAAAGCAGCCTATTTAGTTCTGCTGTACATATTCTCATCCCGCAGCCGGATCAGCACCTTGCCGAAGCGGCCGCCCTGCTGCACAGTCACCTTTCCATCCGGATACGTAGCTTGCATATAGTCAGAAACTATTTTCCCAGTATCGTCACTGTCCGCAAGGCGGTGGTGTTTCAGCAGCTGATGCACCTCGTCAATGGCCTCTTCTACTGTGTATTCCATGCTCTTCATTTCCTTGGTCACAATCGACTCGAATGCATAGTCCTTTAGGTAGAGCAGATTCAGCAGATAGGCCATTTCGGAGGCTTCGCCAAGCGGAGCCGTCTTCCCGGTAATCAGCGGCAGCACCTCGTTCAGCAGACTATGCCGCCTGGAGCCGGCTGAAGTGCTGATATAGCAGTATTGTCCGGCACAGCTGATCACACGCTCCGCGCCTGCCCAGTCGGACACAGCCGGACACATCGAGACAAAAACAAGATCAAACGCCTGTTCCCAGCCCCTGGCTGCCAGATCAATATCCTCGAAAGCTTCGCGTACCAGGGTAATCTCCGCTTTTCCCGGGCTGACACGGGCTTTATTGTCTTCAAACAAATCGGCCAGCAGCGCATTCGGCTCAACGGCCGTCACCTTCGCCCCGCGCTCGGCAAACGGGACACTGAACCCGCCCGAAGCCGCGCCGATATCCAGCACCGTCAATCCGTTAAAATCAACGCCCTGCCCCTCCATCCAGCCGATAATCCGCTCTGCCCGCTGTCTTCCGCCTTCACTGAACACCTCTTCATTAAACGTATGCGCTTTGGAATCAAAGGAACGGGTAGGATCCACTCCGGCCTTCCTTGTCAAATTGATGTAGGATTTCGGGTCCTCCTTCCATGCCTGCTCCCATACCTTAGCGTCAAATAGTTCCTTGTTCATGCTTTATCATCCCTTTTCGTTTAGTGAACTGCTAATATCTAATATCACGCCGACAATAATACAAAGACTTAAAAGACTTGTTATATCTATAATAGCGCCGTAAAAATAACGGCGGTTAACAATCCACCGTTACTTTTGCGGCAAGCTCGGAAATCTTCTTATTCTGCAGGTAGTCTTCCATCCCGTTCTCAGCTTCCACCATCACCTGTTGGATCAGGCATTCACTGGAGTGATTCAGCGTGCAGTCAAACAGCGATGCCGTCCCTTCAATGGCATGGATGACATCGAGAAAAGAAATATCATCCTTCTTCCGCTTGAGCTGATATCCGCCGTTCGCACCGGATACAGACTGGATCAGTCCAGCCTTCACCAGCTTCGTCAGGATCTTCGACAGATATGTCGGCGAGACATGCTGCCGCTCCGCCAGCTGCTGCACGCCCACAGGCTTATCTGGGGAAGCTGCGACCAGAAAAAGCATCGTATGCAGCGCATAGTTCGTAGCTTTGGAGTATTTCATGTTCCACCTCTATTACAGACTTAATGAATCTATAATAGCCGCTATACAAAAGGAATGCAAGCTTCTTCTATGCTTTAAATAAGCTGTTTGCAAATATTTTATTATTACGGCCTGCTGAGGATGGTTTAGTTAAGCTCAAGCAGCCTGATCACTTCACCTTCAATTATTTCTTCGCTTACTCTAAGAAACCCAAGAGATTCATACAGATTACCCGCAATCCGATTATCGGGTCTGTGGCCGATCATTAACCTCTGACATCCAAGCTGACGCATATGGTCAATCAATTTTCGCATTGCTTTTTTGGCAAAGCCCCTCCCCTGATGCTTCTCATCAATCATGAGTGCGGGTATCCAATGGTTACCGTCTGCGTCAGGTGTTCGGCAATAAACAAGAAAACCTACAGGCAAAGCCTCATAACAGATTACGCGAAGCTCGTAGTCATGAACGAATTTGGACTCTGCTATCCAGTAAACAACAGGGGCTGGAAAAACACCGGTTTGTTCCTGCTTTACTGTTAGCCGGGTGCAATCATACCAATTCTCAATAGATACCGGTCTTAATGTGATAGACATATCCATTCCTCCAGAATTCAGATCACCTTCTCCGATAACGGGAGACATATTTAATAATAGCTTATTAACTAACAGATTAAGAGGGAGAGAATGGTTATAAAAAAGAGTATTCGCACAAAATGCAGTTACATCGCGGAGGACAGACCTCCCGGATGTAACTGCAAAATTGTACAGCTATTCAGGTTCGGTAAAAGAAATCGGTCTGCGCAACCCTAAGCGCCGTTATTACCTCCAATGCGGTCAGCCCAAGCCCGCCGTCAAAATCTCACACAGCGCTCCGAACAGCGGCTGCTCCAGCTTAAGTGCAGCCAGGGAAGCCAGCGCTGCCGCCGGCGTGGCAGAGGATCGCACCAGCCCGTAAATCTGCTCCTTCAGCTGGAACTCAATCTGCGCCCGGTTCAGCAGGGCGAATACGTCTTCCGTTGTCCGGTTAACGGCAAGCTGTGCGCTGCCGAGCTCTACCGTAATCGCGGTGGACACTGCGGTCTCAGGGATCATCACCGCAAGCGTATTCGTGGAATGGTCATAAGCTGTATCCGCTGCCTTCTCCGTACCGCCGATAATCACCTTCACCTGTGTATCGGCTACGCCTACGAAGCAGAGCTTCCAGCTGCGCAGCGGAGGCAGGGCGTCGAGGTTACCGCTGGCCGGATGAATCATAAAGCTGGCGGTATCCGCCCAGCTTAGAGTCATCTCCGTAACGCACCAGCTCTCCTCACGGTCCTGCGATGCAGCCGCATTGTGCTTCATGCCCTCCACTGCAGACCCTAAGCCCTCTCCTTCTCCGGGCGCAACTCCACCGTCCTCCCGGCCCTGCCGCATACCCCCAACGTCCGCCGCTTCCTCCGCATCCTCCCACAGGTGGAAGCTTCCGTCTGCGCCGGCGAACACCTTAACCTCCAGCTCCCGCGGGTTCGCCGTGGACGAAGTGTATCCGCTGAGGTCAGCCAGCGGAACAATCGCCCCGGCCTTCGCCAATACCGGAATACTCTCCAGATTCCGGTACAATGACATGCTGCGGCCGCCGTCATACCCCCGGCCGCTAAAAAAGTCATACCAGCGGCCCTCCGGCAGCCACGCGGTAAATTCCGCCATACCGGTTCTGTGGTCAACCGGTGATGTGACCGGACAGGCCATCAGCTCTGTGCCGAAGTAATACTGGTTCGGCACCCCGTATGCCTCCGGCTGCTCCGGATGATGATAGTACAACGGCCGGACCAGCGGGAGCCCGTCCACGCTTGCGTAGCGGTTCATCGTGTACAGGTAGGGAATCAGCCGGTGCCGCAGACGCAGCGCCTCCTTCATCGCGGCTTCCGCAACCGGGTTAAACCGCCACGGCTCCTTGCTGTTGAACGGGCTGGCTGAGCTGTGCAGCCGCAGCACCGGCGAGAACACGCCGAACTGCACCCAGCGCATCACCAGCTCATCATCGAGATAGCCCTGCATATGGCCGCCGATGTCGTGGCTCCACCAGCCGTACCCGGCATTTGCTGCACTCGCCGTGAAGTACGGCTGGAACGCAAGCGATTCCCAGGTGACGATCGTATCACCCGAGAAACCCACCGGATAACGGTGGCTGCCCAGCCCCGCATAACGGGAGAACGTCAGCGGCCTGCCGCCGCGCCGGCCGCTATCCAGATAGTGATAGTGGTTCAGCATCCACAGCGGATCAAGTCCCGGCACCCTGGTTACGCCACCCTGCTGCCAGTCGATCCACCAGAAGTCGACGCCTTCCTCTTCCAGCGGATGGTGCAGATATTTGAAATAGGCCTGCAGGAATTTCGGATCGGTGATATCAAATTCCACGGCATCGCCCTTTTCCGGGTCCAGTCCAAGCTCCCCGGCGATCGCCAGATACGGGTCTTCGAAGGCACGCACGCCGTCTGCCGGGTGAACATTCAGCGTAACATGCAGTCCCCGCTCATGCAGCTTTGCCAGGAACTGCTGCGGGTCCGGGAACAGCCTGCGGTTCCATGTATAGCCCGTCCAGCCGCTGCCGTACTGCGGATCGACATCGACCAGATGCCAGTCCATATCAATTACCGCCACCGAGAACGGAATCTGCTCCTGTTCAAACCGTTCCATTAAGGCCAGATACTCATCTGCGCTGTAAGGGTAATACCGGCTCCACCAGTTGCCAAGAGCATAGCGCGGCAGAAGCGGCGCCGGGCCGCTGAGCCGGTAGAAATCCTTCAGGCATTCCAGATAGTCATGCCCGTACCCAAAGAAATACAGATCCGTCCCGCCCGCTTCACGCGGCGTTACCTGCCCGTCCGCCTCTAACAACAGCGAGCGGCTGTCGTCCATAACCGTAAAGCCGCCGCGTGACATCAGCCCCGGCTCCAGCGGAATCGCCCCGTCCGCATTATCCAGCGTCCGGGCCGTACCGCCAAGATTCTGCGGCGTGTCGCCGTAATGCCAGACCCCCATCAGGTGTCCTGACCCGTTACGCACACGCACATTAAGCCCGTAGCGGGAGAATGGCTGCTTGTCATAGCTCAAATGCAGCCGCTCCGTAATAATCTCCAGCTTGTTGCCGTGATCAATCAGCCGGAACTCCGGCACCGGAAAATCCCGGTTAAGCACAGTCTGGGTCGCCCGGTCCTCGAACCTGCCGTCAGGATGGTATTCCAGGCGAAGCAGCTGCGGAGTGAGAACTGTAATCCGGAAGCCTGCTCCTTCAATGATCGCTTCAGGACTGGCGGCAGGCCGCACCGCCAGCTTCAGATGTTCAGGCAGCGGCCGCTGCTCCTGCATAATATTTTCCATAATGGTATGACCTCATTTCCGGCTAAAACCGGCGCACCGATAAGAACTACTCCTTCACCGCGCCGATCATAACCCCCTGGTTAAAGTATTTTTGGATGAACGGATACACGCACATAATCGGAACCGTCGCCACAATAATGACGGAGTAACGCATCATATTAGCCAGCCGCAGCGCCAGCTGCGCCGCCTCGCCGGAACCTATCCCGGACTGCATCTGGTTGGTGATGAGGATGTTGCGGAGGATCAGCTGCAGCGGATGCAGATTGGGATTTTTGAGATAGATCAGGGCGTTGAAATAGGAATTCCAGTGGCCGACGGCAATCCACAAGCCCAGCACGGCAATAATCGCCTTGGATAGCGGCAGCACAATCCCCGTAAAAAACCGGAGATTTCCGCATCCGTCAATCTGCGCCGCCTCCCACAGGTCGCCTGGAATACTGGTCTGAAAAAACGTGCGGGCAACAATGATGTTATACACGCCAACCGAGAACGGCAGCACCATGACCAGAAACGTGTCATACATATGAAAATCACGGACCGTCAGAAACGTCGGAATCAGCCCGCCGTTAAAAAACATCGTAAAAATAAAGAACAGCGACAGAAATTTACGCCCCTTCAGGTCTTTACGCGAAAGCGCATAGGCTGCCGAGATATTAACAACAAGACCAATAAGCGTGCCGACGATCGTATACAGGATGGTATTGCGGTAACCGATCCAGATATTATTATGGCGCAGCAGCTCCTTGTAGCCGTCGAGCGTGAACCCTTTCGGGAACAGCCAGACCTGGCCGCCGGCCACTGCCGAAGGATCACTGAAGGAAGCGATAACGATAAAATACAGCGGATAAATCAGAATAATCAGAAACAATACTGCAATCACGTACAGCACAACTTCCATCACACTATCGGAGGAGCGGTTGTTTTTTATTTTCCCCTTAGGCTCTTTAACTGCAGGTGTAAGTACTCCCATTGTGAACTCCTCCTTCTACCACAGGCTGTTTTCGCTGATCTTTTTGGAAATCTGGTTGACGATAATCAGCAGAATGAAGTTAATGACGGTGTTGAACAGATTGACGGCCGACGAGAAGCTGTACTGGCTGCTGAGCAGGCCGATTTTGTATACATAGGTGGACAGAATTTCGCTGGAGGTGGCGTTGAGGTCGTTCTGCATCAGGTACACTTTTTCAAAGCCAACCCCAAGCAGCCCCCCGACACGCAAAATGAGCAGCGTAACCGCCGTCGGCATCAGCATCGGAATATCGATATAACGCACCTTGTGCCAGCGGCTCGCCCCGTCCACGGTTGCAGCTTCATACAGACTCGGGTCAACCGCAGACAATGCCGCGATAAAAATAATGCTGTCCCAGCCGACATGCTGCCACACATCCGACCAGACGTACACACTGCTAAACAGCGACGAGGAGCCGAGCAGATCGGGCGCTTCTTTGCCGAACAGGCTGAACAGGTTGCCGACCAGACCTGTGCTTGGCGACAGCAGAATGACCATCAGCCCGACCATGACCACGGTAGAGATGAAGTGCGGCATATACGAAACGGTCTGGAAAAAGCGCCGGAACCGGTTCGGACGCATCTGGTTCACCATCAGCGCCAGGATGACCGGAATCGGAAAGGTTACGAGACTGTACAGGCTGATAATCAGCGTATTCTTAATCGTGTTCGAGAACTGATAGGAGTTAAAAAACTTCTCAAAATATTTGAACCCCGCCCACGGACTCTCCGTAATCCCCAAAGCCGGGCTGTAATCCTTGAAAGCAATAAGTATTCCGTACATCGGTTTGTACGCAAACAGCAGCGACAGCACCACCGCAGGCAGCAGCAGCAAATACAGCCCCCAGTTTCTTTTCACCGCCATAAGCGTCCCCCCGGAACTGGCTTGACCGGATCTCATGAAATCCCCTCCTGAATATGTTTATCTGTTTAAGTACCTAAAGTATATCTTCATGCCCTTGGCGGATGCCGGACCTAATGGGTGCGTTAACCGGACTTTTATGGTTGGTGTAAAAGCCTCCGGGCTGCACGGTTTCCCGGCAGCGGGCCGGTATGCGCAATGCGGACTTTCGCTGCTGTTATCCGGACTTTCGGCTTGGCGGGCAGCAGCACAGGTTTTGGACTGCTGGCGGATGCGCCCAAGATCGCGCTCCACTGCGCGGAAGCTCCCTTCCTCACTGTGGTTGCGGACGTACACCGAGTACACTACACTACTGCGCTGTGATTTTGCCGTATGCTTTGCCATGTCTGTTACACTCCTGCTCCTATAAATAAATTGGTATTTGAGGCTGAATGCCGGACGTCTATGCTAGCCAGATGACTGTTTGGCGCTGTTTGGGAGTTTGGTGCTATATGAGAGTCTTGGTGCTGTATGAGTGCTTGGTGCTGTATGAGTGCTTGGTGCTATATGAGTGCTTGGTGCTAAACGAGAAATTTTTGCGTAACCGTGTGTTGAGTAACCAATCTTTAGGCAGAGTGAATTACACTAAGTGGATTTTCGTCACCTAATTCTTCACCAAACAACGATATTAGTGATTTAGTTGGAAAAAGGACACTTAAATATGCCCATTTCGCCTGTCCGGGGTAAGATCCATCGAATTAGATGACGTTTTTCCACCTAATTGGCCGGTTCAGCAGAAAGAGATGAATTTAAGTGACGAAAATCCAACTAAATTTCACCGCACTCTCATTTCAGAGTAATTATCGTCTCAAAATCGGCCGACGCAGGACAAACTGGGCCATCCAGCCTGCGTTCCCTCCGGGAGACTGCTGCTGATGATGCTGCCGGATGCTCCCGATCAGCAGCTCCGAAGCCAAAGCACCCATCCGCGCAACACTTTCATCCGGCATGCCGGGAAAAGCTGCTGCCTGTAGCTGGTTGTTAGCCTCCCCAGCGCATTCCCGTCCAAACCTCGCCTGACTCGCACCCTCTTCAGCTGTCTGCTGATCCGCAACCGCCTCACTCATACTCCCGGCATCTCCAACCTTACTGTTACTTTCCCCCCCTGCGCTTTCCCAGCCAGCCTTCGTATGCCCCGCTTTCCCGGCAACCCTTTCATGCAGATCTGCCTCCGCTACACTCACGCTCTCCCCGCCGCTCACCCGGCCGCCCCCCTCACTCGGACCCGTGCCGACTATCGCCAGACTGCTGCTCCTCCCATCTGCACCTTCCCGGCAACTTTCCTCCCGCCCGGCCTCTTCACTACCCGCATCCGGTCCATCCTCCACCAGCACAAACGGATAGCCCTCCTGCTGCAGGAAACCAACAACTGCGCTGCTCCGGCGGGCGGAGAGCAGGATTGCACCGTCGGCCCGGCCGCCCTTCAGCAGCCGGGAGACGGCCTCCAGCTGCTCCCGTTCCCCATTGCCGGAGGCGAGCTGGATGTCGTAGCCCAGCCTGCCGGCGCCGGATACAATCCCCCGGATTACCTCCATAACGTACAGGTTGGCCGGCCATATCTCTGCCGTGTCGGGCAGCAGGACACAGATACAGCGGGTAGTCCGAGACACCAGGTTCTGGGCGATAATATTCGGCGTATAGCCCAGCTCCTCCATCGTCTGCCGGACTTTACGGGAGGTCTCCTCCCGCACATTGGCATAACCTGCCAGCACCCTGGAGACGGTAGACACAGAGACGCCCGCCCGGTGGGCCACCTTTTTCATCGTAACGGTCATAGACACTGCAATCAGCCTCCTCTCCAACACCACTCTCTCCACTTTTATGCCTTTAACTGCACTCCCCCAAGACAATCCCGCCCCGCGCAACGGATTGCGCGGGGCGGGTAGCAAGCGGATTATTTTACACTGGTATAACGGCTGTAGGCTTCAGTACGGATCTTGAGCAGCTTGTCGAGCCCCATGTCGTTCAACTGCTTCACATAGGCATCCCAGCCCTCATCAATGTTGCCCTTGCTGATGAATTGGGCGCGCATCGTGTTCACATAGGAATCAATGTCGGTGGTCAGCGTCGGCAGCTCCTCGAACTCCTCGGCGGTGTACATTACGTTAGGGAAGGGCTCAGTCACATACTCACTGCCCAGCTTATCGAGCTGCAGCTTCAGGCCGTCGCCGGATTCCGTGCTCAGCACGATATTTTTCTCAAAAGCCGGGCTGACATATTTCGGGCCGAAGTCACGCAGCGACTGCTCCCAGTACCAGGCGTCGGCGCTGGTTCCGGCAGGAGGGTCCATCAGCGTATAGGTGCCGTCATCATTTTTCTGGATAACCGTACCGATCGCGCCCCAGAAATTCTGGATGCTCGCTTCATCGGTGTAGAACTGGTCCGCCCAGCGTGCGGCGATTTCCGGCGTTTTGCAGGAGGAGGTGATCAGGAACTCGTTGCGGGCCAGGTTCATCCCGTTCGGATTGCCGATCGTGTAGCGCTTGCCGTCCGGTCCGGCGATTGGCGGAATCGTTACGTACTGGTCGCCCCATTTGCCGAATACGGCATCCGGTGTCCACTGGTAGGAGAAGCCTACTACCGGAGCGTCCGGGTTCTGGAACTTGGCGGATCTCATCGTGTCGTCCTGGGTGAACAGCTCTTTGTCGAGCAGGCCTTCGGTGTACAGCTTATTTTCCCACTTCAAGCCTTCCTTATATTCTTCCGAGGTCGGGTAGTATACCGCTTTACCGTCCTTCACCAGCATGTTGTTGTTGTTGAGGTCGGCGATGCCGAACGGGCTGATCAGGTCATTGCTCACTTCGATATACGGAATTTCATCCGCCTTGCCGTTGCCGTTCGGGTCCTGCTCCTTGAACGCCTTCATTACGTTGTAAAGGTCGTCAATAGTGTCCGGGACCTCCAGGCCGAGCTTGTCGAGCCATGTTTTGTTGATGACCGGCTGGCGCGAGCTCTTTGGACGCGACGGCAGTCTGGCCGGCAAGGAGTAGATATTACCGTCCGGGAACGTGCTGATCTTCTTCATATCCGGCGTCTCTTCCATTGCAGCCTTGAGGTTAGGCATGTACTGGTCGATATAATCATCCAACGGACGGAAATAGCTCAGGTTGTTCACGATATCGGAATCCGAGAAGGTCTGATCCCCGATCACCACATCCGGCAGCGTACCGCTGGCCAGCATGATCGATTTTTGCTCGCCCCAGTCATTGGAGGACATGACCTGCCAGTCGATTTTTACATTCGTATTCGTTTCCAGATCCTTCAGCCACTGGTTCTGCGTGAACGTGTCGCCCATGCTGCCCCAGCGCACAGTCAGCACCTTCAGCGTTACCGGCTCGCTTACAACCGGCAGTCCTTCCTTGTTGAAGCTGCTTGTATCACTGTTAACAGCATTGTTCTCCCCGTTACCGCCGCCGCAGCCCGCCAGCCCGGCAACCATTACGGCTGCCAGCAGTCCGGTCGTCAGCTTTTTGGCCGAAGCCGTTTTGCCCTGTTTGACCATTGTGTAACTCCCCCGTTTCTTATGTGTGCATATTTGCTTTACATGTCTAATCTTAACGGCTTGCAGATAGGCATTCCGGACGCTTTGCCGCCGTTATTCGGACCTCTGGCGCAGATTTGCCTGTTATCCGGACACGAATCTCTCTGACCATCCTTATATTCATAACACTTTCCAGACCTTTGATAGCGCTTTCCGGACTTTGCGGCCAAACGCCCCTTTGTTCTTATGTTTTTTTCGGGCAAAGGTTTTATAATGTTGATGTTACCTAAATAAAACGCATTCATTGTTGAAATCGCGCAGAAAGGGACCGGTACGTACCCAGCCATGACCAAAAAAACAGCAGCACCCAAGCCGCTTCCCATCCGCCACTATGTAAGGGTTATGATCCTGATTGCCGTCATTGTCCTCATCGCGGATCTGATCATCAGCATTACTTCCATTATTATCGTCAGGCAGCAGTCCACCCGGTATCTTAAGGATACGGCGGCGCTGTACATTAACCGGATCAATCATGATTTCGCTTACATGAACCACTATATGGGCTGGACACTGGCCAATGACGAGACGCTGAACACGATGAACGCCTACCGCATCAACAGCATTGAGTTCCTCAAGTCCAACGAGAATCTGCACAAAAAATTTACCGAGCTGCAGAAGAACTACGGCCAGGAATATAATTTTTTCTACTATTTAAAAAATCAGTCCTACTTCCTGAACTGTGCGCCGATCAGCGTGAACTATCCGGACTATCTGGAGCTGAAGCAGCAGATCATCTCTATTATTGATGACAAGGAGGTGTACGAAAAATTCTATTCCAAGTGGACGCCTATTCTGGTAAACGGCAAATATTACGTCATTAATATCGTCCCGTACTACAACCGCTATCTGATCGGACTGATCTCCGCCGACAATCTGATCCGCCCGCTGCGCGAGATTAATCTGGGGGAGAGCGGCTATGCTTCGCTTGTGGATGACCAGGGCACCGTGCTCTCCAGTCCCGTATCCAACAGCGGCAAGGCGGTTCAGGGCGAGGGCCGCTTCTCTCTGCTCCAGCAGCCGCGCACCACGATCAGCAGCGAATTCCTCAATACTACGTTCAGTGCGGACATGGTGATCAAATTCGGGGCTTTTGAAAAAATCATGATTGCCCAGCTCCTGATCGTCCTGCTGTTCTTCATGGTAATCTCGTCGCTGTCGATCATTATGATCTTCTTGAACCGGAGGGTGCTTGGTCCGATCCAGAGCTTCTCTGAGAATCTGGCCCGTATTAATGAAGAAAGCCAGCCGGCCGACTACAAGGGCAGCAAAATCATCGAGCTCGAACAGGCCAACTCCCAGTTCAAGGATCTCGTCCAGCAGATCAAAACGTTCAAAATTGCAATGTACGAGCAGGAGCTGGAGAAGCAGCAGATTCAGCTGGATTATATGAAGCAGCAGATCAAGCCGCATTTTTTCCTGAACTGCCTGACCAGCATTTACAGCATGGCTCAAATTCAAATGTATCAGGAAATTGAGGATATGGCGATGACCACCTCGAAGTATTTCCGCTACCTGTTCCAGAACGGGGAGAACTTCGTGCCGCTGGAGAGCGAAATTGAGCATGTGCAGATGTATCTGGAGATTCAGAAGCAGCGCTACCGGGACGCCTTCAGCTATCAGGTAGAGCTGCCGGAGGAGGCCAGGAATGTGAAGATTCCGCCGCTCGTCCTGCAGACCTTTATTGAGAATTCCGTCAAATACGCCATCTCCCGGGAAAATGAAATGCAGATCACGCTTACTGTGCAGCGCTGTCTTCTGGAAGAACAGATTACCGGTACGCGGATTGAACTGTCGGATAACGGGCCGGGGTTTCCGCCGGAGGTGCTGGAGAAGCTGCAGGGCGGGCTTCCGCTCGATCAGACCAAAGGTACGCATATCGGCATCATGAACACACTGAAACGGCTGGAATATCTCTATTACAATCTGGCCGGCGTTACTTTCACCAACATCCCCGGCAGCGGCGCATGTGTCACTTTATACCTGCCCGATCTTCCGGAGCCTGCAGCAGAAAGGAAGTTAGATCTATGAATATTTTGCTGGTAGATGACGATTATTACGTAATTGCCGCCCTGCAGAAAAAAATCGACTGGCCGCAGCTGGGCATCGAAACCGTATATACCGCGAACAATGTGGCCCAGGCGCGTGAGATTCTGGAGAAGCATCCCGTACAGATTCTGATCTCCGACATTGAGATGCCGCAGGGCAGCGGCCTGGAGCTGCTGGCCTGGATCAGGGAGCAGAATCTCAGCATACAGGCGATTCTTCTGACCAATTATGCCGATTTCAATTATGCCCAGAAGGCGATTGAGCTGCAGAGCTTCGAATATTTCCTCAAGCCGATCGAGTTCGACAAGCTGATGCTGATCATCCAGAAAGCCGTCGCCCGCGCCAAGGAGCAGCAGAGCAATGAGGAGGCGATTATCGGGGGCTACTTCTGGCAGAAAAACCAGTCCAAAAACCTCGAGCATTTCTGGCGGAAGCTGGCCAGCGGCAGCACCTCCTCCCCGGTAAAGCAGGCGGAAATCAGCCGCGCCATCAAAGAGCAGAATCTGTCCTATCAGATGGGCGATCTTATCCAGCCTATCCTGTTCAATGTCTTCCCCCATAACGGCAGCATGGGCAAGGAAGAGAAGGATCTGTTCGACTTCGCGCTGCTGAACGTGCTGTATGAGCTGCTGCAGCATCCCGGCTATACGGTTCAAAGCATTCTGGAGGTAAAGGAGTACAGCTGGATTGCCATTCTCAAATGGAACGAGCCCCCGCTGGACAATGCCTTGCTGCAGGCAACCGGGACCTCTTTTATCCAAAAGGCGGTTCCTTATCTGAAATGCGACGCCTGCTGTACGATCGGCCTGACGGGTGAGCTGCAGCAGGTCGGCAGCATCCTGAAGCAGCTGCTGAACATGGACGAAGAGCTGACGAGATGCCGGAACCAGACTTACCTTGTGGAGAACGATCTGCGCCAGCCAAAGTCCACTTATACTCCGCCGGATCTGGCCCAGCTTGAGGAGCTGCTGAACCAGAACAAGCTGGCTGCTTTTCTGGAGGAGGCTATCCGCTATTTACGGTCCATGCTCAGTTACAAGTCGCTCGACACCTCGGTGCTCGGCCTGTTCCGGCTGGACATGGTGCAGCTGGTGTACTCTTTTCTCAAGCAAAAAGGCATCCAGGCCCACAAGCTGTACGCCGGCAAAACCAATGACAAGCTGCTGCTCCACTCCCTGCACTCGATTGAGGATATGGAGGAATATCTGAAGTACCTGGTCAACACCGCCATGGAGTACCGCGACTTCGCCGCCCAGCCTAAATCGATTGCCGAGGAGATCAAGCAGTATATCCACGAGCATTACGGCGACGACCTGACCCGCAATGATCTGGCAGAAATCGTCTACCTCAATCCGGACTATCTGGCCCGGCTGTTCAAGCGCGAAACCGGCATCTCCCTCGGCAGCTATGTCATCCAGGTGCGCATCGCCGCAGCCAGACATCTGCTGGAAACGACCAGCCTGTCCGTCTACACCATCGCCAGCAAAACCGGCTACTCCAACTACTCCTACTTCTCCAAGCTGTTCAAGCAGGAGGTGGGTATGTCGCCGAATGAGTATAAGAAGGAGCAGCAGCCGCATGGGGTGGGTTAGGTGGCAGGAATAAGTAACAGGGGAAAATAAAGAGCGGCAGTCCGGGATGTGTCGGGTCCGGGGCTGCCGCTTTTTTTTTAGCTGGGCTCGATAAAGGTGGTTGGTTAGCTAAGTTAAATAAAATAAGATGGGTTGGTTGGTTGGTTGGTTGGTTGGTTGGTTGGGAATACGCTGGTACGTAGGCCCTCCTCCGCATTTAGTTGGATTTTCGCCACCTAATTCCACTCTTTTTCTCATATTCTAATAATTAGGTGGAAAATCGCCACTTAATATAGCCCAAAACCCCCTCCAAGCACGAAAACAGTAAAATTAAGTTGCCTTTTTCCACCTAGTTTCTTCAAACAGGCTGTTAGCTCCAAATTAGATGTCGTTTTTCCACTTCGTTCGATCAGCAAGCCCCTCATTCAAAAATCCACTTCTCCGGAGCTCCCTTAGAGGGAACATCTTCTATATTCAAGGCATTGTGTCTGCGGTAATACGCTGTTTTAGAATCACCGTTATGTTCATATTCGATTTTAAAGTAAATGCCTCCCACATTATCTTTCTTAAAAGGGGTTTTCTCCACTGCAATTTTTTGAATATCTGTAACCACTCCACCTTGGGCTTCTATTTTGGAGTGGATTTCTTTTATTACAATTTCATCCCATATGTGACTAACCCATCCAAAGAGGATTAATCCAGTAAACACGATTCCCACAATGATATAGGTTTGTTTATGTTTAAGATTTTTAATCCGATTCATATCAGCCTATCCTCCTACCTCCCGCCGTCCCGTTCCCGCACATACTCCGCAACCATCCGCTTGTTCTTCTCGTCCAGCCGGAATCCGATTCCGCGGAAGTTAATCACAGCGCCGCCCATGCTCGCAGACAGCGCCACAATATCCTCATACGTAGCGACATTGCCGCCCCAGACGGTTTTATCGTACCCTTTTTCAAATTCCGGCCAGTCAGTGAACACCGGCAGCCACGATTCCCCGTCCTCAACACCGAGGGAAGCAAACTGGATAACCGTTCCCTGCTGTAATGTCTTCTTACCCAACTCATCCGGGGCTGACGGCTGCTCCTCTTTAATCTGCATCGGTACCAGGAACTTTGTCTGAACGAGCTCATCCAGCATCCGGGCTTCCGCTGCCCGCAGCATCTGGCTTTTTCCTGCAAATTGCTGCCGGGAATACATGGCCTGGAAGAAACTCAGCATCGCATGCTGCAGTCCCGGATTGCTTACAGGAATCTGGATCTCCGGCGTTCCGCTCCAATCCGGCGGCGGCAAAAGCTCGTCCCTGGCAACCACCACCGTAAGCTGTCCGTTGTCGATAAGAAGGTTACGGATACCTAGCAAATGAAGCTCTGACAGCAGCCTGCGGATGTCCTCTCTGCCAATCTGTTTCATTTCCAGCTGGATCATCTGCTGCAGATAATAGTCGGCTGCATTCGCTGCGAACCTTTCCTCCGAGAATACCCATACCTGATCATTCGCCCCAATATAGGGATAATTCGTGTGGACATCATAGGCGATATATATATTCTCCGCATTCAGGATAGCATTTTTAATTGCCTCAAAAAGCCTCTGTTCATCCAGATGCTCCGCCCCAGGGACCCTGCCGTCCGCCGAATTACGGGCAGATTGAAGCAAACCAATCAAGTCCTGTATCGTAAGTCCTTCGGCAGCTTTCATCGTCATCGCAGACACTGCATGAATATTTCCTTCTGGTCCGCCGTTGTTCCGTTCATTATTCATCGTCAGGTCTCCATTTCATTTACAGGATATGGGTATCGCTTGTTATATTAATACACAAACCAAAGTCTGCTTACGCAGCATTCACATTGTTGTTACATAGGAAAAAATAAAACAGCGGCCGCCAGGACAGGTTAATGTCATTAGCGCCGCTGCAGTCATTTCTTATCAGCATTCTATCCTCTTAACTGTTCAAACTTCCCCCGGTCAAACCCCTTCACCAATAGCCACACCGCCAGACTCATTTCATACACGCCCACAGGCAGGGCAATCAATCCTTTTACCGCAGACATAGGCTCTACCACACCGAACATTTCTAATAGCCCGGCGGTGAATACCAGTACAGCAGTAACCATCCCGAATAGCGCCAAGGGTCTTGGGACAATGCCCGTTCTGAACAGCAGATAGCTGTAAATCACCGTATTCACACCAAGCATGAAATTGGGACCCAGCATGGAAGTCCAGCGGTGAAAGGCTTGCAGCATATAGCCGAGCCCGGCAAGATTTTCTACACTTTTCAGAATGCCTGCCTCATAATGTACACTAAGCTGCAATAAACCCAATATACTTACCACACCTACCGCAATCAGCACGGCCTCCATAAACCGGAAGCATAAATAGGCCAGTGCCAGATGCTCATTCCAGCGGCGCAGGTAAGGGAACAGCATAACTGCTGTACCCACTGCGGTCAGCACAAGCAGAAGATCGTTGATGACTCCGAGTAAAACCTTTGTTTGATATCCGTCCGCTACGGCCCTGTACCATTGCTCCGACAATACAGGCTCATATGAGATTACGGCGATGATTGAAGTAACGGCAGCTACGATATAAAAAATCCCGATAATGATTCCATTTCTTCTGTCCTGTGTCATAAGCGCTGCCTCCTGTAAGTACACTTTTCATTTATTGCGGTTTTCATTTCAAAACATAAGCGGGGGTTACTATGGACCATTATGAAGTCATCGAGCGTGCTTTAGTTCATATTGAGGACAATTTAGACCAGCCTTTGTCAGTAGAGTCGGTAGCGGATCGCTTCAACATGTCAAAATACTATTTTCACCGGCTTTTTTCGGCCGTCACAGGCTCTTCCCTAAACAACTACATACTCTCCCGCAGATTGAACGCCTCCGTAGAGCTCATCAAGTCCGGCAGATGTTCACTGACCGATATTGCCTACCAGCTCAATTTCGGAGCCCAGTCTTCCTTCACCCGCGCTTTTAAAAGACAATTTGGGATCGCCCCCAGCGCTCTTAAAGCACAAGACACAGACATTTCTCTAATCCCAATTCCTCCAGTAGTCAAAAGACCCCTGAAAAACATCAACGGCGATGTCGTCACCGACTTCACCCTGACGGAGCTCGAACCGATCCGGGTAACGGGGATTGCCTTTGAAGTGGATCTTGCTGAAGATTACAAAACACAAATCCGCTCGCACTCGGCACAACTGCTGCAGGCTATTGATACCACGGTAAAAGGCCCTTGCTACGTCATCTATTCCAACTGCCAGCCTGACTCCACCCGTTTCAAGGTGCTGTTTGGAATCCCGGCTGACCTCCGGCTTGACGGGCCTTTCTATTTCACCATTGATGTACCACAGCTCTTCTGTGCCAGATTCAAGTATTCCGGTGATCTTCTGGATATTGGCGATGTACTCAAAACGGATTATGCCAGATTTCTCAAGATCTCCAGGCAGGAAACCGAAGACTCCCATATCGAGCTCATCCAGGCGTTTGATGATGTCCACAATCTCCAATCCGCCTACCACATCTATGCACCTGTCAAAAAATTGCCGATTGATTCGGTGTCCTGACCCCTCCTGCCTGCTGTAATCGTTGCTTTGCTAAAACCAAAGTAACACAGGTGCTGAAGATCCACTTTTCAAATCTTGCTGTAATGACAAAAAGCCCTCTATCACTGCCGGAAAGGCAGGATGGAAGGCTTGTTCAGCTCACATCACCGTAGTAAAGAAGTGTAGCAGGAAAATTGGATCTAAACATCTCTATGCTGTAAGCCATATAAGATGGCTGTATCCCTTTACGATCATAAAAATAGGGGTTTTTAGCGGGGGTATCGATATCCACAGCCAGAGTGCTTCTGCATCCTTCTTGGGTAAAAGCAGATGTTAGAGCCCCAGCGCCGCAAAATAGTGTGATAACACAAAGCGAATTATCCATTGCTTGTTTGTTTAATGCGTTAACATCAGCTTGGTCTCTAGAATATCAAGGACTTCATCTCTTAATATGTCAATATATGCGCTTGTGAAGTTGAAGTTTGCATATACCAGCATAATTGAATCAGGTTATTAGACCCATATAAATACATTTAATGTTGATGTATGTTTATATATGTAAATTATTGGGTTTGAAAGTATTATAGATTTGAAAAGCTGGCCAGCTTTCAAATAAATACTAAAAACAAAGAGAGAAAATGACAGGGTTGAGATATAAGAAAATATATTTCTTACTTTCGCTAAGTTTAGTATTACTTGTTCCAGTTAGCCCACAAGTTAAGGCAGAAGCCAATCCAACGAACGAAAGCCAAACGGATTTTCAAAATTTCGACGTTATTAACCAAGCAAAAACAAGTCAATCAAACATTCAAGATTTCATTAATCAAGCCAGACAAGTCTCGCTTGAATATGCACCAAGTAAGTCAAGTAAACTCAACAAATTAGTTTCCGATCCCCAAGTATTTAATTATACTTATGTAGATGGTGACGTTGGATATTTTTATGAACTATCTTCGTTAGATGATCAAGAATTTGTTGCTACATATCCTGCCGGAGATGTCAATACGAAGCAAGATGTGGCTTCACCGGAAGATATCATATCGAATCAAAATGTTTTTAATTCTAAAACAGCAGTTTTTAATGCAGCTGCCGCCGTAGATCCGATTGGAGATGGGGTTGGTGGTAAAGCAACTGTTTCAAAAAATGGCAGTGTTGAAACATTTGTAATTCATACTCCTGCAACAACAACCGGCCCCACTGCCCGCACTTATATTTATAGTGGTTTTTCTGGTACTGGAGTAGGTAAAACTTCTACTACTTTGAGAACTATTGAAACAGATATGGGCTTAGTTTTTTCAAATGCTTATGGTGTAAATAAATGGCAACCAACCATTAATTACTACTGGGGAAATGCTGTGGATGGCCATGATTCACCGGGAGATCGTATCTCACCATATAATGAAGTCTGGTATATGAATGGATATATACCTAATAATGATATTAATGTAACAATTTATCGAAATCTTAACAACAACACCAGATTGTCCACAGCTGGCTATGCATACTATCAAAAACATGATGGAACCGGAGGGAATAGCTACCTTACCGCTGTGACAGAGATTGCTAATACAAAAGTAAGCAGTACTACAAGTTGGAAATATCTAGCTACTATCGCGGATACCGTTATTAAAAAAGATGGCGTCAATATCCCGCAAGGCGATGCTGCTGGAAGTGTTGTAGTAACTTTCAAGAACATTATTTTAGATAATGTTGCGGTTGCTCCTGTACTTGCAATTCAAGATTTCGCCTCGGTAGGAATTAGCGGAAATAATGTTACAATATCTGTATCTAAATAATTGAGAACAGCTATATCCAACTTAAAGAGGTTGGATATAGCTGTTTAACACATCTAGAGATACGAACACAGATTGTTATAATAAAGGATGGTGCACAAAATTGATGAAAACCATGCGTTATTTACTTTGCCTATTAGTCGCATTAGTTTCTGTTCCTGCTTTATCCGTTTCAGCTTCCGATGCTACAAACGATTCAACAATACTTTTAAAACTAAATCAATTCTATGTGGTCTATACCTCTCCTATGGCTCCTTATGTGGATAAAGAGAACCGATTAATGGTTCCTTTGCGTAGCCTTTCAAATTTATTATCCGCAGATGTAACTTACAACGCAAACAGCAAAACGGCAGTTATTTCAAGAAAAAATGATGGAGATACCAGTGGCAAACCCTCGATAATAAAGATGACCATAGGCTCTAAAAAAGTTGAAATTAACGGGGTTTCGTCCGAAATGGATACACTTCCTGTATTGTATAAAGGAAGCATGTTTGTTCCTCTGAGTATGATTTCAACTTCATTTAACATCGATACAGATTGGGATCAACATAAGAGAATTGTAACTTTAAGTGTCGATCCTGCTTATTTACCATCCGGAGTGGTTAGCGATGAATTACATTTTTTATCAGATAAACTAAACACGGATATCAGACCTCTTAAAGCTTCTGTTACTACACAGACTAATTCATCTGGCATAAATTTAACAAATGTCAAATTAACTGCTGTAAATGAAGGGAAATCCGCTGTACTGAACGGTCAACTGTATCTACATTTTTATGTACAAGATTCTAATTTTCATTTCATTGACATCTCTACCATATCTGGAGAGATAGAGACGAGTGAGACATTTACAGTAAAAACAGCACCTTATACAATTTTATCAGATACCCTTCAATATATCCTTGTGGGAGCTTATAACAATTAATGAAAGCACCGTTTCGATATAGAGACCAGTTCTCTTATTTGAAACGGTTTTTTTGTCCAGCGCTGCTGTACTTATGAAACTTTTAAGTAAGTGACATTCTCAATAAAGATTGCGCGAGCTCCTGGTTTGAACTCTCCCCTTCGTAGGACCGGCTTTTCAAGCAATAGCCTTGTTACTCGTCCCTCTTTACGCTGTTTTGAAGACGTTCTATAGTTTCGGATAATCTAAGAATTATCTAATATAGCCTCATAATCCATAAATGGTTATTCCTCCTTGATAAATTAAAAGATATACAGCATTTTTAGCTGTTTATTTAATCATTAATACAAAAGACTTTGTAATGATAGTCCCTTTTTTTTATTTTAACTAAGTTATACTTCTTGTATTTACATCAAAATGGTAATATCATAAATCTCTTTCTGTCCTTTTAGCAAAGATTTAATGTTCTTTCTTGCCAGGTAAGAACCGTGGAGCGCTTTTTTGACGGTTAACACCAGCTCAATTTTGGAGCCAGCCTTCCTTTACAAGAGCCTTCAAACGGCATTTCGGAATCGCCCCCAGCGCTCTTAAAGCACAAGACACAGACATTTCTCAAATCCCTATTCCTCCAGTAGTTAAAAGACCCCTGAAAAACATCAACGGCGATGTCGTCACCGACTTCACCCTGACGGAGTTCGAATCCATCCGGGTAACGGGGATTGCCTTTGAAGTGGATCTTGCTGAGGAGGATTACAAAACTCGAATCCGCTCGCACTCGGCACAGCTGCTGCAGGCTATTGATACCACGGTAAAAGGCCCTTGCTATGTTATCTATTCCAACTGTCAGCCTGACTCCACCCGTTTCAAGGTACTGTTCGGAATTCCGGCTGACCTCCGGCTTGACGGACCTTTTTATTTCACCATCGATGTACCACAGCTCTTCTGTGCCAGATTCAAATATTCCGGTGATCTTCCGGATATTGGCGAAGTCCTCAAGACGGATTATGCCAGATTTCTCAAGATTTCCCGTCAGGAAACCGAAGACTCCCATATCGAGCTCATCCAGGCGTTTGATGATGTCCACAATCTCCAATCCGCCTACCTCATCTATGCACCTGTCAAAAAATTGCCCATTGATTCGGTGTCCTGACCCCTCCTGCCTGCTGTAATCATTGCTTTGCTAAAACCAAAGTAACACAGGCGCTGAAAGTCCACTTTTCAAATCTTGCTGTAATGACAAAAAGCCCTCTATCACTGATGGAAGGCTTTTTCAGCTACAAGAAACCGCAGCCAGTCATTTAATTGTTTATCTTCTTGCTCAGCCATTCTTGTTCCAGAATCCCCATCTCCCACAGATTCCAGAACTCGTTGCCGACTTTGCGCGCTTCCCGGAGCATGCCTTCTTTTACAAACCCCGCCTTCTCGTAGCAGGCAATGGCCGCATGGTTAAAATCAAATACACCAAGGCTGACCCTGTGTACTTTCAGCTGTCCGAAAGCGATATCCAGAACCTGCCGGATCATCTGCTGTCCGATGCCAAGCCCCTGTAAATGTTTGTTTCCTACGATTACCTTTCCTATTCTTCCTGATTGGTTTTCCGGGTCCGGCGTTAAACTAATATGCCCAATGACCTCTTTATTCTCCTCATACACCACCCGGTAGCTTAGTGTATCACTGTTGATATAATGCTCTAATTGTTGATCCGTTAAAGGGTAGCTGAACGTTTTCCCTCCCCACTGCACCATAAACTCCGGCGAATCAATCCAGGCAATTAATTGCTTAAAATCACTGCGTTCGAACGGCTCCAGTCTGATCACAACGTTCCCTCCTTAATGGTATTGGCCCGAGACATGCTCATCGGTGTCCTGCAGCATTTTGGCAAGCAGCACAATCTGCCCGGCATGATAACCATAGTGAGCAGATACCTGGACAAGCAGACGGCCAATGGTTCTTGTATCAAAGGTTTCGCCGGCCCCGGCAGCACTCCGGTACATCCTGTTCCAGTCCTCCTGCTCATAGCGGATAATAACCTCCCGGGATAAATCGTCCATTGAGACAGCAGCCAATATTTCTTCCGATTGTGACCGCGTATTGCGGAGAAGGCTTACCAGCTTTTCCTTGGTGATTCCTCCGTCCGTGGTGAATTCACGGGTCCGCTCCCGGATGAACGGCCTGTTTCCGATGGCGCTGACAAAGTTCTGATATTCATTGCCTGCCAGATGCAAACAGAGGTTGCCGATGCTGTTCATGGAGTCCTTCGTTTTTGTCCACACCAGCTCATCATTTAACAGATTCAGGCTCTTCTCAATCCGCTCAAGCTGCTTGTTCATATCTTCTATAACATACTGGATTAGCTCGATCACAAGAATTCCTCCTCTTTTCAGTCCGCATAATACTCTTCAGTAACCTGCATCTTCCCGTCAATCCGTTCTGCAACAGTAATATGCGCTTTGCTTTCCCCCGTACTATCGTCAGGTTCACTATAGGCTGTTTTTACTGATCTTATCAGGGTAATCTGTCCATCCTCCCACGCAAAATACTCTTCATTATATCCATTGGGATTTCTGTTGCTGGAAATGAGCTCCTGTGCCTGATGATCAGACTCAACAAAGCTAAACTCGCTTAACTCCTCCAGCACCGGATTGCTGACAAACCTACCCTGTTCATTATCCCAAAACCAGTAATAATGCGGAGCATTCAGCGAAGTTCCCCCTGTTTCCTTCCATAGACTAATATCCAAATGACCATCAAAATTCCAGTCATCGAGCGCAAAACCATAGTTAGTCGCCGTTATGTCCGGGATTTCCGTTTCCTGAAACTCCAATTTCTGATGGTATGCCAAGGCACTGTTATTAACAATTATGGACTGAACCTTGATGTATCCGTCCTTTAAGTAATATTTCGTTTTATCACCCGTTAAGCCATAGCTTTGGACCGTTCGTCCCTGAATTTGAAAAGAAAACGCCGGCTTATCCGCACTGATCGGCTGCTTTACCGTATACTCTATAGGCTTCACAATATCCTCAGGGAGTTCACCGCCAGAATAAGCGTAATACTCTGGCAATATATATTCTTCGCTGTCTCCGCTGTCTGCTGGTACAGCTGCTTCACTTGCAACTGGCGTACTATTATTGACTTTGTCAGGTACTTGACTGTTATTGCTGCTGCAAGAGCAGGTGATCAGCAACAACGCGGCTATTATAAACGCTCTGCCGCCCTTCAATCCCACGTTACCGCCCCCCATAAGACCCGAGGTTAAAATATTTACCGAAATCTGCAGCGACCGACTTTACATGCTCCTCAGAGGCTGCTTCAAACACCTCGATCCCTCTAATATTACACCTGAAAAGCTCCGCCAGCCCGCTATATCTGGATGCATCTACTCCGATTTCCCGCAGACTCAGGCAATTCGCGAAAATGGATAAATCGCCAACTGGATAGATAAACTCCTCAAGCCTCCGCAGCTCTCCCAGGGCAGCCATGTCCGATTCATCCTCAGCCCGGCCGTCCGTTCTGAATGTGGTCAGATTCTTCAAATCTTTCATGAATGCAAAATCGGGGATTACCACTTTTTTGAGTTCCAGCTTTTTCAATTTCGTAAGGTTTGAAATGTAGCTTAAATCGCCAGCTTCTAAGTCTTCCAATTCTAATTCCGTCAAATTCACTAGAGCACCTATTGTGCTGCTGTCGATTGAATCTACTTTAATTAGTCTGAGTGTTTTTAATTTGGGGATATTCTTCAGTTTGTGTACATTCGTTATTGTAAGTCTTACCAGGGCCAGTTTCCTCAAATCTCCTAAATAAGCTAAGTAATCCAGATCGGACTCTGTAAAAGAGGACCCGCCGATTACCAGCTCTGTCAGTCCTGTCAGCTGCTTGAATACTTCATAATCTGCAACGTGATTAGCATGGATAATAAGTTCCTTAAGATTAGGCATACGCGTCAAAAGCTCCAAAGACACTGTCCCGTGTTTTTCCACCAGCTCAGGCCGGATAAAGACCATTTTCTGTTTATTCAACGTTTCCGTAGAAATACAACCCTCTTCCAGCTCATCCTCAAAATGCTCCGCCCAGTATCCGCTAACCGGAATCAGGCTGTTTGGCTCGTTCTCCATGCCAGTCAGTGTCAGCAAATCGTCAAACAAATGTCCCCGCTTCCGGTGAACATAGATCACTTCCTCCATTTCCTTCGGTTCTAACTCACCTGTTCGGAGCTGGGAGACGATGGATTCAACAAACTGACTGAAGCTCTCGGCAATAACGTAGGAGATATTCGTATTGCGGTCTAACGAGATTACCTGACTATAACTTCCCTTTACTCCGGGTTCCAAATCCATAATAAGAACCGACCCGCCGCCGTCATCTGCAAAAGGGACCCAGCCTTTTCTGTATCCTCCCTCTTTTATTGCATCCGGTTTACCGGAGACTATATTCAGACTTGAATTCCTCCAATTATTACCATCAGGCAAGCTATGCCAGGTAAATCCGGCCATAACGCCCATGACCTGATGCCCCTCACCGTTATGCTTCATATACAGTTTTCTGAAATCATCAGGAAATTGGAACCCGATTCTTTTCTCGGCCTCCATGATTTGCGCTTCCTCCACTCCCGGATTCAGCAGCTCCTCAACCTCCGGTATGTATGCTTTCAAAGCTTCAATCAGGCTGCATTCTCCATTTTCATTAAATAACGGCATATAACGGCCCCATTCCGCAAATGTAGATTCTATTAGAACAAATCCAATATATCACATAAAAACCAAAGACCCATCAATCTTTTTCAGAATGAAGGGTCCTTCCATTTGTCTATATCCCCAGCTCCCGCATCCGCAGCACAACCCGCTCCATCCGCTCCTCAAGCTCCGTTTCCCTGAACTTCGGCAGCCGCATTTCGCTTACGATCTGTCCGTCGCACATGAACAGAATGCGCTCCGTCTTGGCGGCAATTCTGGCGTCATGGGTGACCAGCATTACCGCAGTCCCGGTCTCATGGATCTCAGCAAACAGGCTCATGATGCCCTCGGCTGCCTCCTGATTCAGCGCTCCGGTCGGCTCGTCGCCAAACAGGATCTGCGGACTGCCCAGCAGTGCCCGGCAAATGCCTGCCCGCTGCAGCTGGCCGCCGGATACCTGGGTAATGTCCCGCTTTTCGAGGCCCTCAATACCGGTCTTTTTCATAAGGGCTCTCGCCCGCTCCGTTATCCTCTTCACGCTCTTTCTATGATCACGCATCGCCGGAAGGATGATATTATCCAGCAGGTTCATATTCTTCAGCAGCGTCGGCTGCTGGAACACAAAGCCCATCCGTCTCCGGCGCAGGTCGGCCAGCTCATTCTCTTGAAGGGCTCCAAGCTCCCTTCCGTCAAAAAACACCTTCCCGCTGTCCACCGTATCCATTCCGCTCACCGCAAACAGCAGTGTCGATTTGCCCGAGCCCGATGGTCCCATCACCGACACGAACTCTCCCTCGTTAATGCTCACAGACACCCCGTTAAGCACCTTGCGGCGTTCTCCGCCCTGGCCGTAGACTTTTTCGATCTGGTCAGCTGCTATAATCTTCTTCATGTTTCGGATCTACTCCTTAATATAGCCGGATATGGTGATCTTCCCCGTACCCGCTGTGCCGATTATAGTGGCGATAAACACCACGCCAGCCAGCAGCAGCGGACTGAGCAGGTATGCCGCAAGCGGATCGACTACGAACTTGAACGAGGCTGCGCCGAACGAGCGGATAAGCGCACCCGACAGCCCCTCGCCGAGTGTGTTGGCCAGTGCTGTCCCGAGTACAATTCCAATTACTAGCACAGCTGCCGCGCGCGCAAAATACTGCACCCTGAGGTCTGCGTCAGTAAACCCGAGCGACTTCATGACGGCGATGAGATAACGGTCTTTGGCTACCAGCAGCTGTATAAACAGCACCGTAACCATTACGCTGATCACCAGCATCATAATAATGGCAATGCGGGAGGCTGTACCGACTGAGCTTATGGTCGAGCCGAAGGTCTTCGTAACATACTCATCAACACCGGATACTTTGGCAAAAGAGAACCGGTCCGCATACTCCCCCGCTTTGCTGGCGACAAGCGCTTTATCCTCAAGCTCCGCATAAATAACGGACCACATCACGTCTGCAGATTGGCTGGCAAAAGCGGCCTTGGCCGTCTTCCCGCCATTGGTAACATCCGAGTAGGTGCCGCATACCGTCAGCTCCAGCGTCTGCCCGCCGGTCTTCAGCGTAATGACATCACCGGGCTGTTTGCCGAGCTCTTCGGCGTTCATCACAGACAGGGCAATTTCATGGTCAGCCGCAGGCGCTCTGCCCTTGGCATATTTCACCGGGAAAATGGAATGGTCGCCAAGCTCAATCTTGAGCCTTTCCTCCGTGCCGTCCTCCCTCAAAGCAGTAAAGCTCTCTGTTGCAAGCACGGCATACCGGGAGATAGAAGGGTCCTTCTCCATAACCACAGCCACCTCTGCAGCTCTGGCGGCGATATTGTCCGTCTGCTGGATATCCAGGCGCAGATCACTGTTGCCTACGCCCATGTAGGTAATGAAGCTTTTGGCAGAAATCGTGTTGTAAAGGTTCCGGGGTACGGTGATGACGAATGCTGCAATGATGATTACAGCAAGCATGGTCGCGTACAGGCTTTTCCGGGCAAGCACATCTTTGACTCCGAGAAAAACATTCGTATTCAGCAGCCGGTTCGCACTCAGCCGCAGCTGCTTTGCTCCCCTGGATTTATCCTGCGTGGTACCGAACCGTACTGCTTCTGCCGCGGAAATTCTGCGGAAGCGTCCCAGCACCCTGTTCACATAGCCGGTAACGGCAAGGAACACAAGCACGACTCCGGCCAGTCCAAGCAGCAGGGTCAACGAAGCTTTTTCGTTACCGCCCATATACAGCCGGATATTGTCCAGCAGCAAGCCTCTGAACACGAGCGAAAGGGCATATCCGAGGACACAGCCGAGGGCAGCAATACCCGCGTATTTGGCGAGATACAGCTTCTTGATGTCCGATACACGAAGTCCAATAGCCTTCATGACGCCGATTTCGCGGGTATCCCGTTCGATAGTTGCAAGTAACGTGAACCGGATGCACATAAAGGCAATAGCTACAACCAGCAAGCTCACCAGCAGGATAATCGCAATCATCAGCCCGTCGGACATGGCGTTGAGCATTTTGAACAGAGGGTAAGTAATCGTGGGGCCGCCCGCTTCAAGTCCTGCCGCGGTGTAATCATTTTTAAAGTCGCCAAGCATGGATAAATCCTTCAGCCTGAACTCAATCAGATACTCGGTGCTCCCGGAGGATTGGATAGCGGTGTAGTCATTTTCGCTGACCAGAAATCTTTTGGAGGAGGCCAGCAGGGAATTCATTTGGGAATCGCGGAGAAATCCGGCCACGGTCAGTTCTTTTCCGGCAATTATAGCGGTATCTCCAGTCTTGGCGGTTCCGTCCTTCATATAGGCGATTGGCACATAAAGCTCACCTACAGCTGGTGTGATCACCTTCCCGTCCAGGCCCAGCAGGTAATCAAATTTGCTGCTCTCTGTGCTGAACCCGTTGTCCTGAACATTGTCCGCCAGCGACTTGCCGCCGATGATGATCCGGGCATTTTCCACATTCACAAATTCAAGCACCTGATAAGCTTCAACCTTACTGTTATGCCCGGCAAACTCCTTTAACTGCACCCGGTCCAGCTCCCCTGAATGCATCTGCATGAAATGCGGCGTCTTCGCCTGCGTCATCAGCGTATCGATAGCCCCCGTAAGATTGACGGTCAGGATGGCTGAGAGGGAAACAAGCATAGCAGCAGCGGTAACGAACAATAGAGTGGTCAATGTAATGAGCTTGCCGGCGCGCATGTCGCCCCGGATTATCCTGTAGAACATAGGTCACCTCCGGGTTCCAGTCTTTTAATGGATTTCAGGTTATACAGAATAATTGCAGCCGCACTCAGCAGCAGCCCGGCGAGGATGATCAGAAGCCCGATTCCCCTGCCGCTGCCTGTACCGGTTATCCGGCCCACACTGCCTGCAAGCAGTCCCCCGTCTGTCAAAAGCGGAGTAAACACACGGTCGGCGAGCACGCCTGACAGCATATAAGCGGCAATGAAGCCCAGCTGTGAAACTAACCCGATCAGTGACCAGGCCCGGCCCTGCACGGCATTGCTTATGTTCGTCCGCAGAAGGAAATCCAAGCTGGTATTGGCAAACGGCAGGGTAGCAAAAAAGAGAAAACCGGACACGCCAAGCAAAAGCACATTTTCCCGGAGCCCGAATACCGCCATACATAGTCCTCCGCAGAACAGGGACAGCGCCAGGATCTTCACGAAATTCCTTTTGATCGGGAGAACGCCGATGATGATACTGGATGCAAGCATCCCCAGTGCAATGACAGTCTCAAGCGTACCCAGTACAGCACTATCGGCAAAAGCCAGGATCATCGGCATTGTCAGCGTCTCAATAAATCCGAGGCAAAAGGTCAATACCGATGTCATCATGACCAGCATAAGCACGCCTCTGCTTGCCGAAACCGCGCTCCAGCCTTCTTTTAGCTCACGGGTAAAGGACCCTGTCTGCTCTGATTGTTTGGAAGGAAGCCCCCTGCGCACAGCAAGCGTTGAAGCAACGGTAACAAAAAATGTACAGATGTCGATGACCAGCAGCAGCTTCACATCCGACACCAGGAGCAGATAGCCGGCAAGCGCCGGGGAGATGAGATATTTGGCCGAGCCGGCCACCTGGACGAAACCGCTCGCCCGGGTGTACTGCTCCTCCGTCAGCAGATCCGTCACTGTTGCCTTGTACGCCGGATCAAGCAGTGAGGAAAATACCGAGCTAATGGTAACTCCCAGACAGATCTGCCATAGCTCCGCTCCCCCGTTAAGCAGACAGATCAGAATGTAGATGAGTCCGGTTGCGGACAGGCTGTCGCCCAGCATCATTAGCAGTCTCCGGTCATAGCGGTCCGCGAGCACGCCGGCAACCGGACTTAACAAGAGGGAGGGCATGAAGGCAAGCAGAGTGACCAAGGCCATCGCAGATGCCTGCCCGGTCTGCTGATACAGATAAACCCCAAGGCCGAACGCTGTAAGCCCGCTGCCAACCGCCGAAATCAGCTGTCCCGACCATAGCAGCAGAAATTTGCCGAAGGCTTTTTGCGGATTACTCATTGCCCCGCTCATCTCCCTCGTTGCCTCCGAACGCCTGCATCACACTCATCAGGCTTCCTTCTCCGGCCCCGAGCAGCCGCTCCACATTGGCAATAAAGGCCAGAATACGCGACATGCGAACCTCTTCGGTCATCTCAACCATCTCCTCATCAAAAATGGTGTTCGCATAAATGATGATCATCTCCATGCTCTCATACGGGTACGGTGTGTTAAAAATCCCCTGCTGGATGCCTTCACGGACAATGGGTGTCAGGATCGGCGGCACGCCGTTAACAATGATCTTCTGAATCTTCTGATGCATCAGCGCATTCTGCGGCCGGTGGATATGCTCCATAATCTCCTTGCTGCTCTCCCCGCCGTTACCGCTGCTGATATTCATAGCCATAACGGCACGGAGAATACGTTCGACGACCGGAATAGTGGTATCCAGGGCAATGGCCTGCGCCGCTCCCAGCATCTTGCTGCTGTAGCGCTCAATCAGCGCATCCATAATATCCTCCTTCGACTTGAAGTGATGATACAGCGTCCCCCGGGCAATCCCGACCCTGCTCAAAATATCGTTCGTGCTCGTTCCGTCGAACCCCTTCTGCCCGAACAGCTCATCAGCGGCGTCGAGGATTTCATTTCTGCGTGCTTCGGCTTCTTTTACGATTCTCATGGCTGGCTCCTTATTTGTGCGGTAGTTAAACTCAAGCTATCAACAGACCGACTGTCTGTCGGTTATATGGTAAATAATAACACAAAGTTAGATAGAGGGGAAGGAGGAATATGCGGAGGCTTCGACTGATGCATGTTTCAAAAAATCATTTAGTACTCACGGAGCTCTTCAGCGCCATATACCGCCATTGTAATGCTCCAAACGCCCAAGTGTTCAAGTGCTAATACTGGTTTAACTGTATTCCATGCAACTAAAACCAGCTTAAATCAGGGTCTGCACCATATAAGTGCACTCTGTACAATTAAATCAGCCCAAATCAACGAAAACGGGCTTTTCGGGAGATTTTAAGTGTACAGAGTACAACTAAACCTGCTTCAGGAAGAAAAAGAGGCTTTTTAATTGTATAAAGTGCAGCTGTGTTAATTCTCGGGTGTGATCTCCCAATTTCTCCGGTACAACCGAGCACCAGCCCGTCCCGTTTTATCTGAATATTCCCCCGTCTCAACAACCATTCCCTCCACCCTGCGTTCAAACTCCTCCGCCGGCAGCTGCTCTCCTAATATTCCTTCGTATACCTGCTGCAGCTCCGGCAATGTAAACTGCTCCGGCATCAGGTGCAGCGCGATATCGCTGTCCCCCGTCTGCTTCCGCAGCCGTTCAATGGCATACGCGATGATCTTGGCATGGTCAAAGGCGAGGCCGTCATTCATTTGCACAGAGTAGGCAACGGACTTCGAATGCAGCCTGGCCGTAACAGTCCGGCTTATAACAGCTTTCAGCTCTTCCCCTTCATTACTGAGTTTAAGCTCATAGGTCCAGGTTTGGACGTATCCTTTATCCAGCCGCTCCTTATGCTCCGCCAGCTGGCGGTAGCTCACCTTGAACCAGGCAGCATCCTGGGCATCATCACCTGCCTGCACCTGCAGCCGCCCGCTGCTGAGCAGTGCCATATAGCTGCAGCTTATCACCCAGGTGCGCGGGTCACGGCCGACATCAGAGAAGACTCCCAGCTGCTCCAAGTACACATCGTTCAAGCCGGTCTCCTCGCTAAGCTCCCGCGCCGCTGCCTGGTCTGCCGTCTCGTCCGGCTGGACAAAGCCGCCCGGCAGCGCCCATTTTCCGAGAAAGGGATGTCCTCCCCGGCGGATCAGCAGGAGGCGCAGCTCTTTTTCCGGATAGCCGCTATCTTCACCCTGCCCCGCATCCGCGACCGCAAAAATCACCATATCGGCTGCCACCGAAGGCCGCTCATAATCCCCTGCCCGGTATTGCTCCAAAAACTCGCGTTCCGTAAGTCCGTTACGATCCACAATTTCCACTGCCGCTGCCCCCTCGTTCACCTATTACCACTACTATACCTGTCCACCGAAATAGTTGCTATAAGGCGTGAATTTCGCCAGTACCTCATCTACCCTGCGCATCCGCTCTTCCAGACTTCCCCTCAGCGTGATATACGGAATCCGCCGTGCCTGTAAATCGGCAATGATCTGCTTGTGAAACACATGCCGCTTCTGATCCCCGCTGCGGTCCCACGTATCGTCATACGGAATATCGTCGCCGCACAGAAAAAACAGATCATACCGCTGCGCATTCTCCAGAGCAAGCCGGGTCAGCAGCTCCGGTGCCTGCCCGTGATAATCCAGCGCATACATATAGGTCGTAATCGCATTCGTATCGACAAACAGATACCGGTCCGCCGCAAGCAGCGCCTGCTCCTCCCGCTCTATATGGCCGGCTGCAATTTCATCAAAAGCCTCAAGTCCGATCCGGCGGTCCACCTGATGCTCCGCCCAGTAATCGCGCCCATATTCACTGGCATAGGCCGTCCGGTACCGCCGGGCCAGTGCTTCGGTAATGGTAGATTTGCCGGTGGACATTGCTCCCACAAAGACGACCTTCGTTATCAAATCGCGGTACACGAGATCACTGACATAATCCCGGTACTTATAAGGGTCGGAGCGGACCATTGTGGCCGATACCGGCACCCTCACACGGGCTTCATCCACCCGCCGGTCTGCCGCACCAAGAGCGATGCTCATATGCTTACCGTAGAACTCGCTGGAATAAAAGTGGGTTACCTGCTCGCCTTGTAACAGTCCCAGAATATACTGCTCTTCACGGATCTCATGCTCCCTGTCGTCGGAATAGCCGTCCGGACCATCCCAGGCTTCAATGACCCGGACCGCCGGATACAGCTTGCGGATCCAGCCTGCCCGGATGTGCAGCGGAATAGGAGAAACGGCCGTTTCATAGATTACCACAATGAGCTCATCGACCTCCTGCAGGGCCGTTTCGATCATATACTGATGCCCTTTATGCAGCGGAGCAAATTTGCCCAGTGTCAGTCCAAGAGTCTTCATGCCAGCGCCTCCTTCGCACCTTTGTTCCAGTTATAGTAGCCGTAAACCGCGTTGAGCAGATAGGCGCTCCACATGACAATCATCAGCGGGCCTTCGCTGCTCCCCTCCGATGTCCGGATTGCCCACAGCAGCACCGTGAACATATTCAGCACAATATAGACCAGCCACTGCTCCTTGAATCTGCGCACCATCAGGATTGTTGCAACGACCGACAATACAGTAGTCAGAGCATCAATATACGGCGAGTTCTGCCCCGGTATGAATGACAGGCCGTACCCAAGCAGTAGGAACCCGGAGATACAGACAGCTCCAACCAGAAGTATACCTCTAATCTCCATCTGCCGCATCGCCAGCTTACCGCCCTGAAAATTTTTACGCCACATGTAGAAGCCGACAATGTTCATCGGGACAAAAAACAGCAGATTCAGCAGCACTTCCCCGAACAATCCATTAACATAGGCCAGATACGCATAACCGAATGTATTATACATCCCGAACACATAGCTCATCAGCTTTCCCTTCGCCGTAAGCACCACACACAGCACCCCGGTGATAAATACTGTAAAGCCAAATAATGAATCCTTGGACAGGAATGTGAAAAGTACCCCTATTGCCGAAAATATGATCAGCCAGACGATTTCGAACCACTTCCAGTTACCCGTAACCTTGCTCATGCTGCATCCCTCCATTTTCTCTGCTTATCCTGATCCAATACATATTAACTATTTGATAATTTCATTTTGTTAATATCAATTTAACAGAGGATCCGGCAGAATGCAAGGAGGATTTCCCAGTGCTTGTTCGTGACAGCTTGCAGGCAAAATAAAACGGCCCCCATCCCGGGAAAACACCCGGGGATGAAGGCCGCTTAACTTAATATTCAGTTCAAGTAAGTCCATGACAGAAACACACAAATGGCTGCAACTCCAAAAAAGATAACAGCAATCCGGGTATTAGACCTGAATTTGATCCCATAAGCTCCAAAAAAGATGGCGGCTGCGATTTTGGCAATACTCTGATAATACCCGTGATCCGCAAAAATCGAACTGCTGAAGACCACTGCAGCAAGCAAGGAAGCTATAATCAGAATCTTAAACCACAGAGGCTCCCACAAAAATTGTTTGTACATTCCGATAATCCTCTGCATCGATAGCCAGCCCCCTTGTTATTTAAGAATTTATTCCAGAATACCATCAAGGCCTTCAGCCGTCATCTGTTTCTGAAGCGTTTATCCGGGAAGGTTTTGTTAGGGCGTGTATGCAAGCCTAAGCGGGCCATACCATAATCACTGACTTCGGTTCGATAACGGAGGATTAGGCACAGAAAACCCGGCCCTTCATTTGCATTGAAGGAGACCGGGTTACTTTGTTAAAACAGGCTTGTAAACGTGCGCCGGAGTTTGGCATACCGTATCATCAAGGCTTAACCTGTTCCATAATAATCGATTCTCGCTTTGAGCAGGCATTCCTCAAGCCCGCCAATGACAATATCCATCGGCACCGCAAGCATCAGATTCAGCGGCAGATCAAAATCCTCCACATGCATGCCGTCACTATACAATCCAGTAATGGGATCTATAGAGGCCCCAAGCCGTTCACTCATACTCCGGCCATCCGCAATATATCCATATAGCTTTTTGCCGAGCGCATATCCAAGCCCGCATTCGAATACCGTACCGGAATCCGGCTCAGCACCGCGAAAGGGGTTCAGATTGGCCATAACAATATCCGCTTCACGGATGAGGCCATCGTTAGCATGAAAGATCATTGCAGCCGTATCTCTTTGCCCCAAATTGTCGTAGTTCTCTTTATCCAGCGGAAAAAGCCCTTCAAACCCGTATTTGCGGCAGCTTTCCCGCATCCTCTGCCCCTCCTCTAACGCATCGGAACGGAATACGTGAAAGCCTGCCAGATATATGGTCGGCAATCGAAAGGTTTGCCAAGTCAGAGCGCATGGATTCAGTGTCTGTCCCAGAACAGCCTGCTGCGCGGCTTCCTTGCTGCCGAATACGTAGCTCTCTACATCAGCGGTGCCGCCGGACTCCCGGTTGACAGCCCTGACACTGCCGTCGTAGGGATATTGCACATAAAATGTCTGTCCGCCTAAAATACGGGCCCTGCACCTGGCAACAACGCCTGCAATGACAATATATTGTTCAGATTCCCCAGAGACCTGCTCTTCCACCTGATGCAACTCCTTTCGGACTACTTCTGCTCCAGCAGCGAAAATACCATGTCACGGAACAATTCCAGGTCTGCCTCCATACATACTTCCGCATTAGGCTCTTTGTTCAGTATGCCATTCTGGTCAACCAGGCTGTACCCTTTGGTCAGCTCGCTTTTATGTTCGACATCAATATAAAAACGGCTTGAACGTGCCATAACCCGGTTATCGATCGCCATAGCTACCGTAAGCGTATCCGGATGGGAGATTCTGCGCCCGCCGCCCCGCTTCAGCCCCAGCTCCATGCCTGTCTTCAGCACCTTCATATAAAAGTCGGCAAAGCGGGAATCCATGGCCTCGATCTTCCGGAAATGCTCCTCTACCATCACCGGATTCCGCTGGCATACATCCCATCCGACCATCGTGAGATTGAAGCCAGCGTGAACAACAATATGGGCGGCCTCAGGATCCACCAGAAAATTAAATTCGGCAGCCGGACTGTCATTACCCATGAAATTGTTCGCCCCGCCCATTACCCATAAATGCTTCAGTTTTCCGGCGATTGATGGATCGAGTGAATAGGCCAGGGCCAGGTTAGTAAGCGGCGCCTGTGCAATCATCTCGATTTCCCCAGGGTACTCATTGATCAGACGGATGATGGCCAGCGCCGCATGCTCCTGCTCGGGCTTAAGTGCAGGTTCAGGAAAATTAGCTCCGCCCATTCCGTCTGAGCCGTGAATATGCTCTGCAGTGAACAGTTCCCGCATCAGCGGCTTGGCCGCTCCGGGATAGACTTTGACATCCGGGCGTTCCGCGATCTCCAGTGTGGTCAGCGCATTGCGTGTGCACAGCGGCAGGGGAACATTTCCCGCTACAGTTGTAATCGCTTTGACTTCCACATCCGGCCAGCGGAGCGCCAGCAGCAGTGCAGTACAATCATCGCCGGCAGTATCGGTATCTATCATAAGAATTTTACGGCTACTCATTTCTCACACTCCTGTTGATAATCTCATCCTGCACCCGTGATATCCTATATTCCCGCTCTAACAGCTACACGGGGCAGCGCCCTGCCACTTTCGTAAAGAATCTTCTCTTCATCCATGGTCAGGATCTGACGGTCCTTCATTACGACTTCTCCATTGATAATGGAATCGCGGACATCACTGCCGTTCACGGATTCAACAATGGTAGGGATCATCCGGTGAGTCGGACTGATATGAGGCTGATTGATATCAATCAGGATCAGGTCTGCTTTTTTGCCGATCTCAATCGTGCCGATCTGATCTTCAATCTGCAGTGCCTGTGCTCCGCCGCTCGTAGCCATCCGGATCAGCTCATGCGCCGGAATAACGACCGGATCAAAAATCGGCAATCCCCAGAAGGCGTGAAGTCCGGAACGGAATACACGCATTTCATCAAACAGGCTGAGGCTTGAGCCTGCCGCTCCGTCGCTGCCCATTCCGATGGACAGCCCCTGCTGCATCAGCGTAGGCGTTTTTGGAAAGCCATGACTGCCGAAATTGCTTCTCGGACAGTGGACAACCTTGACGCCGCGCTCCTTCATCAGGGCAATCTCGCCATCGGAGAGAACAACATTGTGCGCTGCCAGCATATTAGGGCCGAGTGCGCCGAACTGGTCGAACACCTCTGCAGGTCTTTTCTGGTAATTCTGCAGACAGTAGCTGACTTCATCCCGGTGTTCGGCGAGGTGAACATGCAGCCCGGCATTATACTCTCTGGCCTTATCTGCCATTAAAGTGATCAAAGCCGGTGTACTTGTCATTACCTGCCGTAATGCAAACCAGATACGCAGCCGCCCTTCACCCGCACCATTATAGGCGCGGTACAGCTCCTCGATCCGCGAAGCGGCCTCCTCAGGCGATGATGCCAGCATGGATTCAGGTATGAACGGGCCTGTATCCATAGTCGAACAGGTGATTGCCGCCCTAAGTCCCGATTCGATCGTCGCTTCGGCCACCTTGTGCATATGGACTCCGCCGGATTCAGCAAAGGAGGTTGTGCCCGATTTCAGCATCTCCAGACAGCTTACCTGTGCCCCCAGATAAGTATCCTCTTCACTGAGGCTGCTCTCGAACGGCACAAGGATCCGCGACCAGATCATCGGATATTCGCCAAGAGTCCGGCCCCGCAGGAATTGCTGGCAGGTATGCGTATGGGCATCCACCAGCCCGGGCATAAGCAGCTTGCCCCTGCCCTCCAGGACCTCCTTCGGCTCGTACTTGTCCTTGATCTCTTCAGCCTTGCCAATCGCGATAATCAGGGTGTCCCGGATGGCTACGTACTGGTTGTCCAGAATATCGAATTCAGGTGTCATGAGGCTGCAATCTGTAATTAATAAATCTGCCGGTTCTCTCA
The DNA here is from genome assembly GCF_029893965.1 of Paenibacillus sp. PastM-3. Lineage (GTDB taxonomy): Bacteria > Bacillota > Bacilli > Paenibacillales > Paenibacillaceae > Paenibacillus_AQ. The sequence continues at coordinate 57,060 of NZ_JARXXP010000003.1, read as the reverse complement.
TAAGGAATCCCTTTCTTGTTCAGAATAAGGTGTTTCATCAGGATTTGATTACTTCACTCCGCCTTCCGTCAGGCCTTGAACGATATATTTCTGGAAATACAGCACAAGCACCAGAACAGGAATGCAGGAGATTACCCCGGCCGGGAACATCAGCTCATAGGCGATGCGGTCCTGGCCGATAAATTCGGAAATACGGGACGGAAGCGTTCTGCTCCCGGAATCGGTAAGTACCGAAGCGAGCAGAAATTCATTCCACGCTCCGATGAAGACAAATACTCCAGTGGCCGTAAGGCCCGTTGCTGACAGGGGCAGCATAATCCTGAAGATGGATTGCAGCCGGGTACAGCCGTCTATCCGGGAAGCCTCCTCGATTTCATGCGGCAGAGACTGCAGAAAGGAGTAATACATCCATACCACATAAGGCAGCGAAAAGGTAATGTACGCCAGCACCAGGCCTTGAAAGCTGTACAGCAACCCGGTCATCCGCATCAATATAAACAATGGAATCAGCAAAGCCATCTGCGGCAGCATCTGTGAGCCGAGTATCGTCAGAAATACAGTCTTCCTGCCGGGAAACTTCAGCCTTGCGAATACATAGGAAGCGAACACGCCCAGAACGAGTGACAGCAGGGTGGTAAACCCGGCAACGATCAGACTGTTCCATACCGCCGTCATAAACGAACCGTTCTCAAAGAGGTTGGCATAATATTTAAACGTAAGCTTCTCCGGGATGATGACAGGCGGGCGCGACAGCAGTTCTACAGGCAGCTTCACGCTGGACAGCACCAGCCACAGAAAGGGAAAGAGCACATATAACATCAGACTGAGCGAAATGCCCCGAACCAGAATGCCTTTAACAGCACGCCGGAGGGTACGTCTGGGCGTTGCCGTGTAATTCATATTCCGTACCTCCTCGTTATTAGCTGTGCAGCGCCCGTTATTTCCCGATAATCTTCAGCACGTTAGCTTCGGCAGCTTTCAGCGCTTCCTCAGGAGTTTCCCGGCCGGCAACTGCAGCCGAAATATGTCTGGACACTTCAGTGGAAATCGCAGCGGCCTTTTCATGCTTGAACATTCCGTAAGGGTACTCCATTTGCTCCGCTACAGAAGCAAAATGAGGATTCGCTTCCTGCACCTCAGCATCCTGGAGCGCCACATTATCCACAGGAATTCGTCCTATGCCGATCGCCATCGCTTTTTCCTGTTCTGTAGAAGTCACGAATTTGATGTATTCCATCGCCTGCTCCTTGTTCTTCGAGCCTGCCGGAATCGCAAGGCCGCCTGTCTCAGCATAGGAGGCAGTCTTAAGCTCGGCTCCCGGCACCAGGGCTACCCCAACCTGTCCTGTAATCTTGGAGGTCTCCGGATTGTTGGCCAAAGGATAGGTATGCGGGGCATTCATCATCATGGCAATCGTCCCCTGTGCAAAAGCATCGGCTAATGGCGCAGTACTGTCATACTGCACAGATTGCGGACTGATGATCTTGTCTTTCAAATTCATATCCGCCATGAACTGAAGCGCCCGTACCCCCTCCGGACTGTTAAAGGTCGGCAGATCCTGTTCCTCATCCCAGAATTCCCCGCCCTCTGACCGCAGATGAACAATAAACGGTGTATAGGAGAAGGTTTCGCCCCAAGGCTCGGCATAAGGCGTTATTCCCTTGGCTTTCAGCTTCTCGGCAACAGTGGTAAACTCGGTCCAGGTTGCCGGCGGATTCTCTATGCCTGCCTCAGCAAACAGTGCCTTGTTGTAGTAGAACTGCCACGGCCACAGGTAGCGGGGAAATCCATAGATCTGTCCGCCATTCATCATCGGAGTAAAGTAGCTATCGGAAATGTTAGCTTTCATATCTTCTGTAATGAGATCATCAAGCGGGGTAAGGAAGCCTTTCGGGGCAAATTCGGCTACAAAATCATCACGGACATGCACAATGTCATATTCCGTGCTTCCGCCGGCGAAGGCGGTGGCCAGCTTGTCATGCTGCTCGGTAAAGTTCACCACTTCATAATTGACTTTAATGCCGGAGACCTGCTCAAATTCCTTAGCTTGATCCTGCCAGAACTGGTCTCCGACATACAAAACGGTAATCTCCCCTTTTTCACCGTCATCCGCTGCGCCTGCTTCGCCGTTGTCTCCGGCATTTGATCCGCTGCAGCCCGAAACCACCGTAACCAATGCCAATCCTGCAATTGCCGGGAATTTCTTCAGTTTCCACCATTCCTTTTTCATCCTGCAATCTCCTCTCGTATCCATAAATTTTGATTAATTCTCTACTTTCAGTGTTTTCATATAGAAAAAGGTGAATATCAGAGTCAAAATCGTAATGCAGTAGCTGATTGCGGCTCCATAGCCGAGGTCGAAGTTACGGAATGCCTGTTCATAGGCGAATACGTTAAGGGTCATGGTGCTGTCCTGCGGCCCGCCTTTGGTAAGCAGCCAGATCAGGTCGAACACCCGCAAGGTCCACATCGTCTCAATGACGAGCAGAACCATGATGACAGGTTTGATATGAGGCAAAATGATATGGTAGAAAGCGGTTATCGGGCCGCCGCCGTCCACTTTGGACGCTTCGTGCAGCTCTCTGGGGATGGATTGCATGGCTGCCAGCAGCAGCAAGGCCACATAGGGGACACTTTTCCATATGTCCGCGAATAAAACGGCCGACATGGCCGTATGTACGTTGACCAGCCACATTTGATATTCATCAATAAAGCCAAGTCTCAGCAGTATCTCGTTAAAGATGCCGTAATCTCCGCTGTACATCCATTGCCACATCAGGGAATTGACTACATTGGAGAGCGCCCAGGGAATCAGGAAGATCCGTTTGAAAAAACCTGCCCCCCATACCCCGAAATATATGGTCAGTGAAATGCCGAAGGCGATAGCCAGCGTAGCTACGACCTTGGTGACAGTGAAGAACACAGTGTTGGAGAGCACATTCGGAAAACGGGCGTCGCGCAGAAGCTGCATGTAATTGCTGAGTCCGACAAAATCATAGGTCATGCTGCCTTGAGTAAAAGCGACCTTGCTAAATGAGATGAACAGCGCGTATAGCATTGGTACAATTACTGTTAACAAAATAAGTGTCAGCGTAGGCATTAAATACAGATAGGCTGTCGAAGTATCACTCAGACGATCCAGCCTGTCCAGCAGCCCGCCTTTTCGCAGCCCTCCATCCTTCTTCTCCTGTTCCCGGCCTCGTCCAAAAATCATCAGAAAACGGTTTGCCTTTTCCATATGTCCTCCTTCCTGCTGCAGTCCCTGTATCCTCGGGAGCAGTTCTAAACTTCCGCGATCCGGGCTTCATAAACCCACTTGGAGCCTAACTTCAAGGAAATCGTCTGGGCAGCCTGTCTGCAACATTCATGACATTTCTCCATCTTGTCCTCCATCCGGAACTGGGGGCCAAGCACGGATATCGAGGCCACAACCTGGTTCTCATGATTTCTTACAGGAAAGGCGATTCCTACCGAGCCCATATCCACTTCCTGAAAAGTCCAGCTGTAGTCCTGCTTGCGGATTTGAGCTAGGGCTTCGCGGAGGGTATCCGGGTCGGTCTCCGTAAAAGGAGAAAATGCATGGAGTCCGGCGGCAATGATCTCTTCCTGCTCCGGCTCCGGTAAAAAGGCCATCAGCAGCTTGGTCGGGGCTCCGGCGTAGAGCGGCACTCTCTTTCCGAGCTGGGAGGTTGATTTGATCGACTCGTGGCTCTCGAACTTCTCAATACATACCCCGGAGTGTCCGTCCACTACCGTCAATAACACGGATTCTCCGGTCTGTTCGGCCAGCGTTTTTAGCTCCGGCTTGGATAAGGTCCGAAGGTTCATACCGCGGGATACTACCATACCCAGCTCGAACAGCTTCAGGCCAAGGGAGTATTTTTTATTCACTGGATTCTGGGTAACATATCCGCGCTCCTCCAGAGTGGAAAGCATGCGGTGAACCACACTTTTATAACAGTCGAGCTCCTCGCTCAGTTCTGTTACTCCCCATTCCGGCTTGGCATCAGTGAAACATTCGAGCAGCAACAGCATCCGGTGCGCTGTCTCCAGCTTGGGCTTCGTTTTTGGCTTAGATTCTGATTCCATCAGCAACAACCTCTCCATTGTCCAATTGTTCTTATTTGCGGAACTGCGTTCTTTTTTATGATCAAAAAAAATATAAACAAGATTCAGTGTTACTTAATATTACATTTTGTTGTTATTTCGGTTATTCCTATTCTGATTTATTCATAATTATAGCAAGGAATAAGCACTTTGCAAGCTTAAAATTTAAATTTTCTTAATATTATGTTATTAAAAGTAACACCGTTATAACATGATGTGACTTCGACATCCTAGCAGATAGCTTTTCAGCGGAAGGCTAGAAGCAGATACTATCGTTTCCCATTTAAGCAGGTTAATGAAACCGTGCAGTTGCTCTGACGTATGATCATTATTCAAATTATTCCCATTCGGCTCATGCGGAGGTGAACCTGACTGGAGCATTTTTATGACTTGGTTCAACTGGCATTCTCAATTGCCCTCTTTTCTTCCTTAGTTTTACTTCCATTCGCCTGTTTTTCTGCTCAGAAGATACACTGGAGTCATGAAACTGCTGCAGCCGGTTCAGCCTGGTATGCAGCTGTCAGACTGCCGCAGGTAAGCAGTATTCAGCGCTGGATCATACGTATCGCCAGACGAAGAAAAGCACCTGATGAAGACGACAATTGTCCTTCCCCACATTGATATTTCATACATTCAATCAGGGAGGACAACGATGAAAAAGATTGTATTGCTCCAAAAATGGGCCAAGCCCATTCTCGTCATGCTGATTGGAGTTCTTCCGGTCATTGTGCTCAGCGGATGTTCTGCGGCATCCCCATCAGACCCGATCAATGCCGATTCAGCAGGGCTATTTAATCACTTTTTGATTTATCCCTTTTCGGTCATGATCCAATTCTTCGCGGATGCACTTCACGGAAACTACGGATTATCGATCGTGCTGATGACCTTCATCATCAGACTTGCGATCATGCCGCTCATGATGAATCAAGCCAGGAAGCAAACGGACATGAAAGAAAAAATGGCCGTCCTGCAGCCGGAATTAGCTGCACTTAACGAGAAGTATAAGAACGATAGTAGTGTGGATGCAAAAAAACAGCAGCAGGCCGAAATGCTGCAGCTGTACCAGAAACATCAATTTAATCCCCTGAATATGGGGTGTTTACCGATGCTGCTTCAATGGCCGATTACGCTTGCATTTTATTACGCCATTCGTCGCACTCCGGAGATCGCAGCTCACGATTTTCTATGGTTTAGCCTGGGGAAACCGGATCTGATTTTGCCGCTAATTGCCGCTGCGGTGTACTACGTTCAGTTCCGCGTGTCTCAATCCGCTTCAGCGCAGATTCAGCAAAATCAAAATAAACAAATGGCATTCCTCGGATTGTTGTCACCGGTGATGATGGGTATATTTTCTTTTCAGATGCCCGCCGCGTTACCGCTATATTGGGCGGTTGGCGGCATATTCATTATCGCGCAAACGATTATACTGAATAAAATGTATACTAAGCCAAATGCAGCAAGTAAAAACCGGCCTGCCGGTGCAGAAGATTTATAGGATTGAATTGGTCATAAAAGAATAAAAACAGAGCATCCGGGGCCTTCCCCCGGGTGCTCTGTTTTATATTGGCGGCTCGTTGATAGAAGCATAGTCAACATAAATAATATTATAAAAATATGGTAAACCTATGAAGGACTGTGATAAGATGAGTGTAAGAAGTTTTTGAATTAGGTTACCTAAATCAAATGAATGGAGCAAAAAAATTGGATCATAATAAGCTTAAAGTTGGTGTCTCTAATAAAGAAGGCCAGTTAGGTTTTATCTTTTCGCGAGGTGGTCTTAGGGAAGGTTCAGGAAGAAAGAGTATCGGTGTAACTAAAAAAGTATCATTAACATTGACAGAGGAAATATGGAACAAAATCGAAGATCATTGTACTGACAATAAACTGTCCCGTTCGGAGGTTATTCGTAACATACTTGAGTCCTACTATTCAGAATAATTCTGTTCAGGGCAGGTGAGGTCTTTGCTGGTTGAGGTAACAAAAAATTCTCTTATGGATGCAGTGCGGCACGTAATAAAAGCAGTAGCCGTAAATAGTCCAATATCTATACTTCAAGGAATACATATTCAGGCAGGTGCAGATGAAGTTTGTTTTACTGCCAGTAATACAAGTATGACGATACAGGCAATGATTCCTCAAGACGGTGTTACTATGTCTGTTAAAAGAACGGGTAGCCTCGTTATACCCTCACGTTACTTTTACGAGATTATTCATAAGCTTAATGATGAAATGGTTGTTCTCGAAATGAAAGAGCCATCCATTCTTTTGATTAGATCAGACCATTATCAAATACGTTTATGCGGAATGGACTCAGCAGGATTCCCCTGTAATGATAGTGGTGAAGGACCTTCTCCTGGTAAATTACAAGTGAATAACACCTCGCTAAGATCGGCTATTAAGCAAGTAGCGATAGTGGCCTCAACATCCGAGAGCAGGCCTGTATTAACAGGAGTCTCCTTCAAATGCTACAGTAACCTCTTAACCCTTACCGCTACAGACGGAGTACGCCTTGCTTCACATACTATACATTCAGAAGGCTATACATATAACAGTATCGAAGCTATTATTCCGGCAAAAAATCTCTATGAAGTATCCAAGATGTTAGGTGACACAAATGAACTGACGGAGATTGAAGTAAGTAATAGCCGAATGAAATTTTCAAGAAAGGGACTGAAGGTAGAATTAGCTCTTATCGAAGGGATTTTTCCATCCATAACGAATATCACCCCTCAATCCTACTTATGTGAGATATTAGTTGATAAAGCATGCTTGATGAAGGCAGTTGAATGCGTAACTGTAATGGCTGGTGAAAATGTAATTAGGTTAGCTGCACTAGGAGATACATTGAAATTATCATCCAGAACAGCTGAAGTTGGAGATATCGAAAATGGTGTTTTATTACTGGAGATGCGCGGAGAAGAATTTAATGTATCCCTAAACGGAAAGTTTTTAATCGATATGCTCCGTAACAGTAATTGTACAGGTGTCCGGATAAGATACACCGGGAAAACCAGTCCCATTGTTGTACTTCCAGCTGATTCCACTATGCCTGCTTTGTTCTTGATTACTCCAGTGAGGACGCATAATTAATGTATTTCTTTTAAAACAGCGGCTACCCGGACCTGATCTTCCCGGCCCCGGCAGTCGCTGTTTGCTTTTAATAATCCCCTGTATTACTCAATGCTATACTTTATTTCATAGCTGCCCTTGGCACCTTTCCCTGTGATTTCAAACTTATACTTTCCATCCTTGTCTGCTTCAATTTCCTCACTTCCTGACTCGCCCGTGCCCAGTTCCTTCACCAGCTGGCCATCGGGATCGTATAGCTCTATCGTCAGTTCCCCTTTTTCCACCTTGGACCGGTAGTCCACAACAAGGGTGTCTCCGCTCTTCAGCTTAACCTTTTTCTCATCTGTACCGGTGAACAGCCTGTATGAAGCCTTAACTTTAGAACCGAAATCCGAACCCACGTACATTATTTTTTTATCACAGGCGCTAAGCAGCATTGCAATCACCAGCACCAGCATTCCCGTTACAACCCATTTCTTGTTCATCATTTTTGACACTCCTTATGGGTGAATTAGATTACCGCAATGAGGACACTGCACGGGATTATTTCCCGGATCAGCCGCTGCAGGAATATGCTGCCGTCTGCGGGCAAACAGATAAAGCAGCAGTCCGATAAAATTGGGAATATAGATGACGGCCAGCATCCACAGCCAGGGATTCATTTTTCTCCTGGAGGCATCTTTATAGATGAACACGGCAATCAGTACATTCAAAGCTATATATAGCAGCGTAAGTCCTGCAATCACAAGAATCCATCCATAGTCGTCACTAAAAACTTCATACATGGAAGGCGCCATTACAATGAAAAAAACGCCAAATCCCAGTACAACAACTGCCGTCAACACCCAAAAAATCCACTTTTCCAGCCCTATCCGGTTATTCATAGTACTCCTTTCCCGAAATGGTATCGTTCTAATTTTAATTTGCCGAGGTCTCAAAAGAATTTGCGGAAAGGTTATAAACCAGAAGCGCTACGGCAATGGCTTGAAACAGTGTAAAAACCAGCAGTATCACTATTTTCCAGAGTAATAAGAGCGGACCGGCCAGCAGAATAAACGCGAGAACCAGCGCTACAATGATATTCAGAGCAGCTGCACTTATCAGTAAGCCGAGAGGCTGACTCTCGCCCAGCTTCCGCAGTGTGCCCTCGGCTAAATGAGGCGGTGCGGCCACAGGTGCGTTGAAGTATTCTTTTAACAGCTGTTCATTTTCCATTGGCTCGTTCATTCTCTCGCTCCCCCATTGCTGCTTTAAGCAGCTTTTTTCCCTGATTCAGTCTGGATTTTACCGTCCCCAGCGGAACACCCAGCACCTCTCCGATACTTTCATAGCTGAATTCTTCATAATAAAACAAAATCAATGGGGCAAGATAACGCTTGGGCAGTGTTCGCAGACATTGCTCCAGGTATAGAACCTCTTCTTTTTTCATCAAAAAATCTTCTGTTAACGGCGCAGCATCCCTGGTTTCCTTAAACCTGCCGCTTTCGTCGGTCCAGGCCAGCGTCAGGCGCTCACGCAGCTTTTTCCATTTCCGGTATCGGTCTTTATGTATATTCAGGGTCACCTGGAACAGCCAGGCTTTAAACGGCCGCTCCGGATCATACTTCTCCAGCTTACGGAGTACACGTACCCACACCTCCTGAAACAGATCTTCTGCCTCCTGCTTTTCCAGGGAAAGATGATAGCAAAACCGGAATAAACTATCCCTGTACCTGTTGATCAGATGCTCAAGAGCCTCCTGCTGACCGGATCTATAGCTTTCTATAAGCTGTCTGTCGCTAATCATTCTCTCCCTCCGTCTGCTCTGTCATCTTACATTACGAATGATAAGGAGACTTTGTTCGATATTTCACAAGAAAATAAGGGGCTTGTCAAATTGTTCAAACATTCTACACAATTATCAGGGCTGCTGCAGGGTAATTTATTATTGGATAACTATGGTTTACCGTCTGTCCTCTTATGAAAGATGAACGACTTGTGAAATTCACAACGTACGCTTGACAAATAATAATTTCTAGATGATAATAATTATCAACAAAGAACTGCTATACAAGGATGGCCTACAAGCCCGCTCTTGTGCAGAAAACAATTTTAGGAGGAAAATAAAAATGTCTCTGATTGGAAAAGAAGTCCTGCCGTTTAAAGCGTCCGCCTACCACAATGGAAGTTTCATCGATGTATCCGAAGCTGATCTCAAAGGAAAATGGAGCGTAGTTTGCTTCTACCCTGCAGATTTCACTTTCGTATGTCCTACTGAGCTGGAAGACCTGCAGAACGAATACGAAACTTTGAAGAGCCTGGGTGTTGAAGTGTACTCTGTTTCCACCGATACCCACTTTACACATAAAGCATGGCACGATAGCTCCGAAGCCATCGGCAAGATCACATACATCATGATCGGTGACCCTTCCCACACCATCTCCCGCAACTTCGACGTTCTGATTGAAGAAGCCGGTATGGCTGACCGCGGAACATTCATCATTGACCCTGACGGCGTAATTCAGGCTATCGAAATCAATGCTGACGGCATCGGCCGCGATGCCAGCATCCTGGTCAACAAGATCAAGGCTGCACAATACGTACGCAACAACCCGGGCGAAGTATGCCCTGCTAAATGGCAGGAAGGCAGCACAACCCTGAAACCAAGCCTTGACCTCGTAGGCAAAATCTAAGGAGCGGATGAAACATGGCGCTTGATGCGGATATCAAAGCACAATTAGCACAGTATCTTCAGCTCATGGAGGGCGAGGTACTGCTGAAGGTCAGCGCCGGAGACGACAGCGTTTCGCAAGAAACGCTGTCTCTGGTGAATGAGCTGGCCGAAATGTCGGCCAATATCAAAGTAGAACATACTGCACTTCCGCGTACGCCAAGCTTCAGCGTGAATCGTCCGGGTGAAGATACCGGCGTTACCTTTGCCGGCGTTCCGCTCGGCCACGAATTCACCTCGCTGGTGCTTGCACTGCTGCAAGTAAGCGGCAGAGCTCCGAAGGCGGAGCAGGCAACCATCGATCAGATCAAGGGCCTCAAGGGTGAATACCACTTCGAGACCTACATCAGCTTAACTTGCCACAACTGCCCTGATGTGGTACAGGCGCTTAACCTGATGAGCGTACTTAACAGCGGCGTAACCAGTACAATGATCGACGGCGCCGCCTTCAAGAGCGAAGTCGAGAGCAAGGATGTTATGGCAGTGCCGTCCGTTTACCTGAACGGCGAGTTCTTTGGCAGCGGCCGGATGACCGCTGAAGAAATCCTCGCCAAGCTGGGTACCGGACCGGATGCTTCCGAATTATCCGACAAGGCACCATTTGATGTGCTGGTTGTCGGCGGCGGTCCTGCCGGTGCGAGTGCAGCTATCTATGCCGCCCGCAAAGGCATCCGCACCGGCATCGTCGCCGAGCGCTTCGGCGGCCAGATCATGGAGACGCTCGGCATCGAGAACTTCATCGGCACGAAGTACACCGAAGGTCCGAAGCTCGCAGCGAGCCTGGAAGAGCATGTGAAGGAATACGAGATCGATGTGATGAAGACCCTGCGCGCCAAGCGCCTGGAGAAGAAGGAACTCATCGAAATTGAGCTGGAGAACGGCGCCGTGCTGAAGAGCAAGACGGTCATTCTCTCCACCGGCGCCCGCTGGCGCAATGTGGGTGTTCCCGGCGAAGCCGAGTTCAAGAACAAAGGCGTGGCGTACTGTCCGCACTGTGACGGCCCGCTCTTCGCAGGCAAGCATGTCGCTGTCATCGGCGGCGGCAACTCCGGTATCGAAGCGGCGATTGACCTGGCAGGTATCGTCAGCCATGTAACCGTTCTGGAATTCATGCCTGAGCTGAAGGCAGACTCCGTACTCCAGCAGCGTCTGTACAGCCTGCCTAACGTAACCGTGCACAAGAACGTTCAGACCAAGGAAATTACCGGAACCGACAAGGTGAACGGCATTACCTATATTGAACGCGATACCGGTACGGAACAGCATGTCGAGCTGGAAGGTGTGTTCGTCCAGATCGGCCTTGTGCCGAACACCGACTGGCTGGCCGAGACACTGGAACGCACCCGCTTCGGCGAGATTATCGTCGACAACCATGGCGCAACCAGCATTCCGGGTGTCTTCGCCGCTGGCGACTGCACCAACAGCCCTTACAAGCAGATCATCATCTCCATGGGCTCCGGCGCTACAGCCGCCCTGGGAGCATTCGATTATCTGATCCGCAATTAATTCGGCATTATAAATAACCGGTTCAGCTGTCTACCCCCATGGGCAGCTGAACCGGTTTTTATTGAATTAGATGGGTGATCTTTGTATTTTGGGTTTGGCCGTGACTCCAGAGAATGTTTGGACTTCCGGCCGCTGCCCTTCTGCAGATTTCTTGATTTAACCGCTGTTCGCGGTGGAAATCCGCAGACAAAGGCGGTCGCTAACGCTCCTACAGTTCCAAAATTCCCCTCCGCCACTTTTCCCCTTTATTTCGTCCAATCCTCTTGCTGATCTAACGTTTCACTCAACTTTTTGTTTTCAACACTCATTTCTTTAATTTTCTCATTTTTATTGGATAAACTAAACAGAACTAGACCTAAACTCGCTATTGTCAGTGCATTGCTTATTGAAGATGAACTTATGTCAAAGGCAAACCATTCATTAAACTTCAATATCAGATAACTGAGAGTTCGATGAATTCCTTTTAGTTGTAAAATTTGCGGAATGATGACTGTAAATAAGATTCCCAAGAACAACATTAGGCCACTTTTTCTAGCAACCATATCATACAAGATAAAAAACAGGCCGGAAAATGCGAATGAAACCAAAAACGAAACATTGTTAAAAGAACCAACAAATGCAAACGGAATCAACAATATAAAGAAGGAGAGCGCCACATAGTAAATAAAAGTATTAGCCGAGTTATCATTTTCCTTTAAAGCTAAAGCAGGCACAAATTTCACCTTATTCACTATAATCCAGCGCCCTCTTCCAAATTAAAGAAGGTGCGAGAAGCCGGTTCATCACCGAACATTTATCGCACCTTTATTGAGAATGGGATTTTTCTATATATTGACTGGCTCTTCCTCACAACCTCAGAAACAATCTTTCTCCCTGCGCCTTAACATACCTGTACATCCCGGCGCACACTCCAGCCAGGATTACCCCGGCCCCGAGCATAATTACCCTGCCGTCCACACTGGTCAGCACAAACGACAGTCCCGCTGGAATAATCAGGCTGATGAAGCCCAGCAGCATCGCCACCAGCACAGCTGCACTTTGCTTGACGACCTGAACCTCGTTAGTCCACTCCAGCTTGGGCAGCTTCAGGTTAACGATAATGCCCATCAGTGCGGTATAGCAGGCGTAGATGACAGGGATCACGAACAGCAGCAGGCTGTCTGCCCAACCAGTGCCCAGTGAGATCATCAGCAGCACACAGCTCACAACCGTTACAGGTACCGTAATGGTCAGGTTCACCGCTACCTTGCTGAGCAGAATAATGTGCTTAGGCACTGGAGAGCTCCGCAGAATCCACAGATTGTTGCCCTCCAGGGATATGGAACTGGACGTAGTGCAGCTAAGGGCTACGAATAAGGACACGAACAGCGGCGCTAATGTATTAAGATACCGCTGCAGCTGCGGAATGTCGGCCAGCTGTCCGAGCTGCTCCGGACTGGTAAACAGCAGGGAGATTGACATGATGAGCAGCAGCACCATGCCAATCCCGGTGTTCAGCACATAATTGGAAGAGCTGAAATAACGGCGCAGCTCCTTGCGGTACAGAGCCTGAAAGGCTGTGGATGCTTGGAGCGGCTGCATCGTATATTTCCCGCCTGCCCGGCTGGTAGTCAGACCGGTATGAATCGCTTTATAGCGGGTTCCCAGCACGGTGCAGAACACTACAAATGCGAGCACGGACAGCAATATAAACAAGAGAAAAGCATCCATCCGGTATGCACTCACAGCATCCACATATAGCTCTGTAAGCGGGTATAGCTTGAATATCGTATCCGCCAGCCCTGTTCCCAGATCAGCCAGCTCCGCCCCGTTCCCGTCCAGTGTGAATGAACCCAGGATCATAGCAACCACGAACAGCAGGGTCAATACCAGGCTGATCATCCGGCTCGCCCGGAACCGGGAGGAGAACCAGCTGATCAGTGCGCAGATCACGGTCGCTGCAATGATCGGAATTAACGGAATGCAGAGCAGCAGCGGCACAAAAAGCAGATAGTAATACGCTTCCGGATGCACTTTTAACGCATAGACTGCTCCCGCCGGCAGCATCACCATCAAGGTAAAAAACAGATTCAGCACATACAGCTGCAGTACCCGGCTCGCCACCACATGACTCGTCTTCACCGGCAGTGACATCAGCAGATCATAGTCCTTATAGCTGAACAGCACGCCGCCCGCTTTATACACCGTGGTGAAGAACCCGACAACTGACGTGACAGCCATCATAATAGCCAGGAGCAGGTCTAACCGGCCGATTTGCTCAAAAGCTGTTGCCATCGCATAGCTGTACCCGAACGAAAAAACGGCAATCAGCAGCACACCGAGCAGAATGGCGATGCTGAGCAGGAGCAGCTTGCGCCGCTCTTTTGCATCCCTGGTATGCAGGGCTTTATTGAAGCCAAAGGTCGAGATCAGCTGCAGCTTCGTCAGTCTCCAGATATTAACCATAATCAATCAGCTCCATAAATACGTCCTCCAGGCTATTTTCCCCTTTTACATCCTCAGTTCTGCCCTCTGTAATCAGCCGGCCTTCCTTGATAATCGCAATCTTGTTGCACAGCTTCTCTGCCGTATCCAGCACATGCGTGGAGAAAAAAATTGCACTGCCCTCCCTGCACACCTCCGCCATGATTGTTTTCAGCGTATGAGCCGCCTTCGGGTCCAGTCCGACAAAAGGCTCATCCAGCACCAGCAGCTTCGGCTTGTGAATCAGCGCAGAAATAATCGCCAGCTTCTGCTTCATGCCGTGGGAATACCCGGAGATCAGATCTCCGAGATGGGGAGTCAGCTGAAAAGCGCCGCCGTATTTGGCAATGAGCAGCTCACGGTCCTTCCGGGATACGTTAAACAGATCGCCGATAAAATTAAGGTACTGAATGCCCGTGAGATGATCATACAGGTCCGGGTTATCAGGAATGTACGCGATCCGCGACTTGCAGGCCAGAGGGTCCTTTTTCATCGAAATGCCGTCAATTTCAATCTCGCCCTCTTCAAAATCCATAACGCCCACGACCGCCCGGATCGTTGTCGTTTTGCCTGCCCCGTTATGCCCGATAAAGCCGTAAATGTCCCCCTGCTCGACTGTCAGATTCAGATTATGTACGGCCTTCTTACCGCCCTTATAGCTTTTGGAAAATCCTCTGATGGTTAGCATGCCTTCACCTCTCCCATACTGTTAAACAACTAACTGTAATACGTACAGCCAGGGGGAATCGTTCATTCAGAGGATAAAATAATTGCTGTAACCTTTTTGTATCATCGTCCGTCTATGAAAACAAATGACCACAAACTACACCCTGAGGTGAACTCTAATGAAAAAATCATTCAAGCTCGTTACACTATCCGCCGCTGCTGCAATTGCGTTCAGCTTTGCCGGGGAGCAATTTGCTTCCGCCGCCGCTTTTACCGATCTGAACAATGTAGCGGATAAAGAAAAAATCATCGCCCTGCAGGATCAGGGGTTAATTAAAGGGCTCAGCGCAACGAAGTTCGGCCCGCATCTGCCTATCTCTGAGGCGGAAGGCGTGCAGATGATCGTCAATGCCGCCGGCCTCAATCTGGATACAATCCGGTTTGTGAAGGCGCCGAAGGCTTCGGATTATTTTGTAAATGCGAGTGATACCGCATGGTATGCGCAGGCACTCATTATTGCAGGCGTCCACGGGCTGGACCTGCCGGCTGATCTGCAGCCGGGCCGCAAGCTGACGCGCGAAGCCTTCACCCATCAGCTCATTGATGCGATTGAGCTGGGCGGCAGGCTGCCGATGATCAAGATCGCACCGGTGGAATTCGCAGATCAGGATCAGGTTACGGCTGAGTATTCCGGCTCGATCCAGCGCGCCCTGGCCTACGGGGTAGTGAAGCTGGATAACAGCGGCAAGCTGAATCCGAAGCAGCAGATTACCCGTGCTGAAGCTGCGGTAGAGATCAGCAATGCGCTGGCCTACCTGAAAGCACATCCGGCACCGGCTGCCCAGAACGAGATCCTTACCGCAGAAGAAGCCGTTCAATTGATTATGGAAGCCGTAGGACCTGAAGCGGATCTGCAGATTAAGATCGCCCCGGCTGCCAGCATGAGCAGAGAATCCTTCACTTACCTGCTGATTAATACGCTGCAGACAAGCGGCCAGCTGCCGATGTATAAGCTTATTCCCGTCGTCGTTGCGGACGAGGATCAAATGGATATTCTGAACTCAGGAGCAATTCAGACGGCGCTTGCCCTGAAGATTGTCAGCCTGGACGAAGGCGGCAATTTCAACCCGAAAGACCCGATCACCCGTACAGACGGGACTGCGATGGTCAGCCGGGTGCAGGAAATTCTGAAAAATAAAGGCGCAAAATGAGAGTGCTGACGTAACTCACTCCTCTAATGTACAAAGAAAAGAACGGCACCGGATGCCTTTCTTTTCTTTGTTTATATGCTGATTCAGCAGCTTACAGGAAGCTGAATTTTTTTATGGCCGGATAATCCCGTAATGCACCAGATCCTCGTACCGTCCATCTTTTCTGATATGCTCCCTCAATACCCCTTCCTTACTCATGCCTATTTTCTCCATTACCTTACCCGAGGCCGTATTCGAGCTGAAGTAACGAGCGAATACCTTATGGTACAGCCTGTCTTCAAAAGCAAACTTCACCATTGCCTCAGCCGCCTCAGTAGCATAGCCTCTTCCCCAAAACTCCTCACCAATCCAGTAAGCCAATTCGCCGTTGTTGGATTTTTCATTGCAGGACAAGGCTATCGCACCATATAATGCTCCGCTGATCTTGTCTGTTACGGCAAACTCGTACGACAGCCTTGCATCAAAGTTAGCTCCATGGCGGTCAATCCAACTCAGGGCATCATCAATCGTGTAGGGATACGGGAGGTATATTGTTGTTTTGTATATATTATAGTTGTTGCACAGCTTAGCTACCGCTGCTGCATCAGATGAGTTAAACATTCTCAGCAGCAGCCGTTCCGTGGTTATTGTTTTACTGACATAGTTATAGGACATATACAGCCTCCTTATAAAAGTGGGGACTAGACAACATTTATCCAGGGTACAAGAATAATTTGGTTTATTCTAGATATAATGTCATTCGCCGCAGTCTGCTTTATTTCCTCCGCTGCATCTCTATCGACTGGTTAGCAACTTAACTGCAACTTATACACTTATTATCCCTGTTTTTTTGCTCCAACAGCACTTTAAGTGTATTTGGTACAACTAAAAAAGCCGAAAACGGCCTTTTTAGCCGATTCGGGCCGGTTTAGTTGCACGGAATACAGTTATACGGCGCAGATGCAGGTTTTTGCTGTTTTTAGTTGCACAGAGTGCAGTTATTCCCGTACAGCGGGGTGGATTGACGAATGCATTCCCCTCACACCGGCAAACTAACCGTAAACACCGAGCCCTTCCCCGGCGTGCTCTCCACCAATACGCTTCCCCCGCTCAGCTCCACAATCCGCCGCACCAGCGGCAGCCCGAGGCCGTTGCCCTCTGCTGAACGTGACTTGTCGCCCTGGTAGAACTTCTCAAAGACCCGCTTCATCACTTCCTCCGTCATTCCGGTACCGGAATCCGAGATTTGCACCATTATAGCTGCCTCCGTACCTAACAGGCTGACTGCTACTTCCCCCCCGTTATCTGTAAAT
The DNA here is from genome assembly GCF_029893965.1 of Paenibacillus sp. PastM-3. GTDB lineage: Bacteria > Bacillota > Bacilli > Paenibacillales > Paenibacillaceae > Paenibacillus_AQ. The sequence goes on along the minus strand of NZ_JARXXP010000003.1, from coordinate 40,036 downwards.
TTGAACGCATTGCCCAGCAGATTCAGCCACACCTGCATCAGCAGCTCCTCATTGCCGTAATATACAACCGGTTCAAGCGTCAAATCCAGATTGATCCCCTTGTCATTCCACTGGGCTTCCAGCAGTAATAACGCCTGGCGGAGCTGCTCGTCGAGTGCGAACTCTGTTTTGCCGCCCACGACCTCCTGGTTTTCCAGCTTGGACAGCTTGAGGATGTTACTGGACAGGGAGGACAGCTGCCGGGTGCTCTCAATGATCAGCCGGCTGTAATCCGCACGTTCCTCAGGCGTCAGGTCCTGGTCCTGCATCAGTGTGGCGTAGCCCTCGATCGCCGCTATCGGCGTTTTGAATTCATGCGATACATTGACGATAAAATCATTGCGCAGCGTCTCCATACTGCCCAGTTCATGGACCATGCTGTTAAAGTTAACCGCCATCTCACCGATCACATCCACTTTATGGTCCTCATATGCCACTCTGGCACCGAAATCCCCTTTGGCTACGCGCTTTGCCGCATCGCTCAGATCATTAAGAGGAGCCAGCAGCTTCCGGCCGACAATCGCAGTAATGGCTGTACCGGTGAGCACACTGGCAAGCAGCAGCACTGAAACCAGCCAAAAGATATGAAACCGCCCTACATCAATCAGTCCGGATTTGATAATCAGCATACTAAGGCCAAACATCAGTATCCCGTTGCACAGCAGAATCAGAAATACACTCAGCACCAGCGCACCCCACAGATTTCTGCTTTTACCCCGTCTGCTCACAGATGCTTCACCGCCTTGTAGCCCAGTCCGCGCACGGTCACAATTTCAAACTCCGGGCTGTCCTTGAAGCGTTCACGCAGCCTGTTGATATGCACATCCACGGTCCGGGCATCCGTCTCCGAGTCCACACCCCAGATTTCGTCCATCAGCTGCTGGCGGGTAAAGATTTTGCCCGGATAGGACAGCAGCTTGTACAGCAGATAGAATTCCTTCTGGGGCAAAAGTGCGCTCCGCTCCCCCCGGTGTACCGTTAGCGAATCCGAATCCAGAATGACTTCGCCGATCACCAGCCTGCGTTCATTCACAATCTGCGCCCGGCGCAGCAGCGCCCCGACCCGCAGAATCATCTCGTTCACGTCGATCGGCTTCACCATATAGTCATCCGTGCCTGCGAGATAGCCGCGCTGTTTGTCTTCAAAGCTCTCTTTTGCCGTAACCATCAGCACCGGGGTGTGATAGCCCGCTTCTCTCAGCCGAGCGGTCAGCTCATAGCCGTCCACATTCGGCATCATAATATCCGAAATAATCAGGTCAATATAGTGTGTATCAAGCAGCTCCAACGCATGCTGACCGTCCTCGGCCAGCACCGGATTATAGCCGTGCTTCGCCAGCACCGTGCCGATCAGCTGCCGCAGCTTGCCGTTGTCTTCAACTACCAATATGTTAATCATCCATACACCTGCAATCTCTGAAAAGTCATTACAACCGCCCCTGCAATTCCAATGCCTGTTCACATTGTACAATATTTATATGAACCCATTATGAACTTTAGCGCGTATCACTTACTATGTATCGGCCGCTCCCACGCTGTCCGGAGCCGGCACGAGTTGATGTTCAGTTCATAAATGTATGTTACGCTTTGCACAAACACAGAGATTCAAGGATGAAGAGAGGATGAGATTAACGGTATGCTGCAGCTTAAAAACATCTCCAAAAGCTATACCACCGGCAGTTTCACGCAAACGGCACTTAATGATGTAAGTCTCGATTTCAGAAAAAATGAATTTGTGGCCATTCTCGGCCCCAGCGGTTCGGGTAAAACCACCTGCCTGAACATCATCGGCGGGCTTGACCAATACGATAGCGGCGATCTGGTTATTAACGGAACCTCAACCAAGGCGTTCAAGGACAGTGACTGGGATGCTTACCGCAACAACAGTGTCGGGTTTATTTTTCAGAGCTACAATCTGATCTCCCACCTGAGCATCACGGATAACGTGGAAATGGGCATGACCCTGAGCGGCGTGAGTGCCGAGGTCAAGCACCGCAAGGCAGTAGAGGCACTCGAGAAGGTCGGGCTGAAGGATCATATCCACAAAAAGCCGGGCCAGCTGTCCGGCGGACAGATGCAGCGTGTCGCCATCGCCAGAGCGCTGGCCAATGATCCCGACATCATTCTCGCCGATGAGCCGACCGGTGCGCTTGATACCGTAACCAGCGAGCAGATTATGGAGCTGATCAAGGAAATCGCCAAAGACAAGCTCGTCGTCATGGTTACACACAACCCGGAGCTGGCGGAAGCCTATGCAGACCGGATTGTTCAGTTCAGAGATGGTAAGGTTATCTCCGATACCAACCCTCCGGCCGACCTTAAGACCAACGCGAATTATCAGCTGAAAAAGACGGCGATGAGCTATTTTACCGCCCTCAAATTGTCCGGTAAAAATATTTCGACCAAAAAGTGGAGAACCGCGCTTACTGCCTTCGCCTCCAGTATCGGCATCATCGGGATTGCGCTGATTCTCTCCCTGTCGAACGGTTTCGACAAACAGATCAGCAGCTATGAATCCGGAGCGTTATCCAACTTTCCGGTGACGATCAGCGAAACGGCCGCGCAGATTGATATGTCCAATCCCCCGGGAGCACAAATGGAGGAGGCCGACAAGCAGTGGACTGAATTCACGGATGCCGCTGAAGTGTATCCGTATGATCCAACCGCCAACACGGTTCTGCATACGAATGAGCTGAGTCAGGAATATCTGGACTATCTGGACAACATCGACCCCGCCCTGCTGGATGGCGTATCCTACAGCCGCAAGGTCAACATGAACATCCTCCGTTCAGACGGCGAAACCGCTGTTCCCGTTGATACTGCCAGCCTGAACTTCACCACCTACCCGGATAAGCCGGAAGGTACCGAAGGCAGCTATCTGGCAGATTATTATGATCTGCTTGCCGGAACCCTGCCTGAGCAGCCAACCGATCTGGTAATGGTTGTTGATGAATACAACCGGATGAACCAGAGCATTCTTGAAGCGCTTGGGTTTGATTACAATGCTGCCAATGTCAGCTTCGACGATGTTGTGGGCCGTGAGTTCAAGCTGATCTATAATGATGACTTCTATACGGAAGCAGACGGCATGTTCAAGCTGAACGGCAACGCCGCCGATCTGAGTGAAATGTACAACAGCACTAACGCCGTTTCGCTGAAAATCTCGGGAATTATCCGCAAGCAGCAGGACTCCCCGATGTCCACCATGTCGGCGGGCATCGCTTACTCCGATAGCCTCGCGGAGCAGTTCATTGAGAATGCTCAGGGCTCAGCCATAGTGCAGGCCCAGGAGCAGCAGGATCAGGTCAATGTGCTGACCGGCAAAGTGTTCTCCCAGATCGGCGGAGTGGACATGAGCGGCATGCAGATGGGTATGGGAATGGGCATGGGCGGATCAAGCGCAAGCACGGATCCGGGCAATGCAAACTCCCAGGAAGCGGCGCTAGCTGCGCTTGGCGCTGTAGCGACGCCGTCCTCGATCTCCCTGTATCCGAAGGATTTTGGAGCCAAAGAGAACCTAGTGGCCTATCTCGATAAATGGAATGACGATCACAGCAAGGAAGAAATGATCGTGTACACCGACCTGGCAGCGATGGTAACCAGCCTGTCCAGCGGCATTATGGACGGAATTACGATGGTGCTGATCGCTTTTGCTTCCATCTCGCTGGTTGTATCCCTGATCATGATCGGTATTATCACCTATATCTCCGTACTGGAACGGACGAAAGAAATCGGTGTCCTGCGTGCCCTTGGTGCCCGCAAGAAGGATATCACCCGCGTATTTAATGCAGAAACCTGCATTATTGGCTCGCTTTCCGGCCTGCTCGGGATCGGTATCGCCTATCTGCTTACCCTTCCGGTCAACATCATTCTGAAGTCGATTACCGATCTATCGAATGTTGCGCAGCTGAATCCGCTGCATGCTTTCGGACTCGTTGTACTCAGTGTCGGCCTGACCATGCTGGGCGGCTTCATCCCTGCCAAATTCGCGGCGAAGAAAGACCCTGTTGTGGCTCTGCGCAGCGAATAATCCTTTTGCACTACTTAACAAGGAGCTGGTCTTGGACCGGCTCCTTGTTTTCTTTATAATAAAGAAAAACAAAGCACTGGAGCTTAAACAATGAGGAAGTTTACGATTGAAACCGCAAAAAAAATTATGGCTAATGAGATCAGTGTCGAAGCACTGCTGAAGCAGTATCCGGAGTATAAAGATGAGGTGCTGCGTGAGCTGGGTGAAATCAGGAAGGGAGCCGCGGCGAATGTCGTACAGGCCATCATCGACCGGTACACGGCCAGCGCCAAAACAGCCAATACCAAAATCAGCAAAAGCGGGATGAATGAAGCCACCGTGAATGCTTTTCTGCCGAATATTATCAAGGCGCGGTTTGCAGTCTATCTGCTGGAGCAGCTGAATATTGCCGTGTCCGCCAAAACACCTGCCGGCAATGTCCGTTTTAACCGCTGGGACGGAACCATCCTGCAAAGGCTGCTGTTCCGCAAAGGGTTCGAGCGCAAGCCCGTGTCGCTGCCCCTGTTCCGCTTTTTCTGGAGATTCATTAAGGATAAAAAGATTCTGATGCCGCTCGCGAACAAAAAGGGGATTTACTGCTTCTACTCCAAAGAACTGATCAAAGAGCTGACAGCGTTGATCGGGGAACGGAATTGCCTGGAGATCGCTGCCGGAGATGGGACGCTGACACGTTTTCTGAATGAGGCGGGTACGGTCTGCACCGCTACCGATGATTACAGCTGGAAGCATTATATCAACTATCCGGCTTACGTGGAGAAGGCTGATGCCAAAACGGCGCTGGCTAAATACAGCCCCGAAGTGGTGCTGTGCTCCTGGCCCGTGCCGAAGAACCCTTATGAGAAACATGTGTTTAAGGCGGATTCCGTGCAGCTCTATATCGTGATTGGCACCAGAAACCCGCAGACAACCGGTGATTTCGAGGCTTACCATAACGCTGAGAAGTTCACAATGGAGTTAGACGAGCGCCTGTCAGCGCTGATTGTGCCGCCGTCTGAGGACAATGCGGTTTATCTTTTCCGGAACAAGGCGGCCGGAGAGCTGTAAGTGAGTCTTAGACAGTTCCAATAAATGAAGCAGCTATAAAGTCTTAGACTGCATTAATTTGTTGAGCTGTTCGAAACTATAATTAAACTAGCAAAAAGTGTAATATAAATATATACAATGTAAATTTACGGAGGTTAAAAAATTGAAAAAAGCAGTTTTGCTTCTTATACCATTGTTATTGGTCCTTGAATCCTGCAGCTCTAATAAGCGCAGTCCAAACACTTATCTTATTCCACAAAATTATGTGGGTTGGGTACATATTATTTATAATCAAGAAGGGCTTAAAGCTATTGAAAAGGATAATGGGAGAAACATTTTTAGCATTCCTGAATCCGGAGTATTAAAAACATCCGCTCCAGATGCTGAATATGGAGTAGCTTCCGATGAATTTTACTACTATGATGAACAAAATAAGCAGCAAAAATTAGATGTGGAAAAAATGATCCACGGTCAAAATATTGGTAAAGGCGAATCGGTAGATAATAACGGTAAAAACAATGGTCCTACTGTGCAGAGCTTTTTTGTAGGAACAGAAACTGAGCTTCAAAATACTCCTTATCCTGGTTATCCAGATGAACTAATGAAATAAACTATAACTATATCAGCACTTAGGCTCATCCTTAACTGGATGAGCCTTTTTATGCAACAGGCGGTGAGTAAATGGAAAAAGAAAATGCTGGCCTTTCTATATCAGAAGAGGACTTTATAAAGTTACTAGCTTCAGCTAGGGGAAATGATAAGAAGGCTATAGAAAGATTACTCACTTTATTCGAGCAGGATATTTTATACCTCAGTAAATATATGAGGATGCCCTACGAGGATGCGAAACAAACATTAATAACCGAATTGATTTCACTTTTTAAAAAAGAGACATAACTTACAGAATCATAAACGCTGAGGTTTTAAGGAATAGCAGACAGCTAATAAAATATCTCAGCTGTCTGCTCTATTAAACGTCACAAAGGGAGTGTACATAATGAATTAAGCTTTTACTTACGTAAATCCACAGTAGTTCGATTAATCAGCCTGCTTGTCTTCCGACACTAATTCCGTTACAACAGAAAAAACGGTATACCGGACAATGCCGGCATACCGCCCGTCCCGCTTATTCAGTTATCCGACGACATTGCCTGCGCTTTGACGCTGCTTTCTCTTTCGGCTGACAGAGGCGGGATTTTGTGAGGCTCCCCTGCATGACCGGTGTTATAGTGTGTTTGTCAGCAGCTACTGATGCAGGATAGCGCTTCACAATTCCAATTTACCCGTTGCCGGATATTTAAAACGGCATTTTTGCATCAGGTTACTTTTCTGGAAAAATTTCAGGCTTCTGCCCGCTCAAAGGGGATCGCAAAGGCAAAGATACAGCCCTTGTCACTTGTCTCCTTCAGCCATACTTTGCCGTCCATGAGCTTAACCAGCTGCCTGCAGATGGAGAGCCCGAGCCCCGCTCCGCCATATTTACCCGGCGAACGGTGCTCATGTATTTGTGAGAACGAGCGAAACAGGCAGTCCTTTAGCTCGGGCGGCACCCCAATCCCGGTATCCCTTACTTCAACGGTCACAGTGACGCGGTCATCCTGAGCACCTGCATGCTGTACAACCAGTCCGACCTCGCCCCGCTCCGTGAATTTCAGTGCATTGCTGACCAGGTTAATCAAGATCTGAGTGACCTTTGGGCTGTCACCCAGTAATAGCGGGCTGTCGGGGCTGTCATATACCGCGCGCAGCCTGATCCCCTTTTTCTCGGCATCGGCTGTGAACAATTGCAGCACATGTTCTACAGCTTCCTGGATGCGGAACGGTTTCAGCGCAAGCTTCATCGTGCCGGCTTCCATTCTGGAGTAATCGAGGATCTGGTCCATCATGGACAGCAGATTATTGCTGCTCTTCTCAATGATATCGACATACAGCAGCTGCTCCTCCGTAAGCTCCGTGGTCTGCAGCAGGCTGGTCATGCCGATCACTCCGTTCATGGGCGTGCGGATTTCATGGCTGAGCACGGCGAGCAGATTTTTTTTATCCTCCAGCACCCGTTCAGCCTTCTCCTCTGCCGCCCGCAACTCAGTAAGAGCGGATTCCATTTCCAGCAGGTTGGTGAAAAAGGCGGATAAGGATACCAGCAGTTCCACATCGCGCTCCTGATATTGATAGAAGCCATGATCAAACGAGCACAGCGATCCGTAGAACTCCCCCTTTTCATTGCGGATCGGCACTCCGATAAACGAACATCCGCCGACAAATGCTGTTGCATCCATATCCCTGGTCAGCGGATGGGTCATATTGTTGTCTATGACAAGCGGTCCCTGTGCATGTTCAGTGACAAGCGCACAATAGGATTCCTTATTGTCCACCACCAGACCCTCGACCAGTATGATTTTATCCCGGTTAAAGGACTTGAGCACCTTAGTTGACAGACTGTCCAGATTGGCGATACAAAATGTATTGGCCGGAATCAGCCTGCTTGCAGTGTCCATCACATGTGCTGCAGAAGCATACAATTTACCGGAAATCACCGACAATACATCAATGTATTCTGTTTTCAACATATCCCGCTCGTCCTTTCCAATCCATATATTCCTGCTGTACCTTCAGATCAATCCCAGCTTCTGCGGTCATTAATCTCCCGTTTCTCGCGGAAAGCCCGCTCCAGATCAATATCCAGCTTGTTCGCCAGATCAAAAATGTTCCATACCACATCATACATCTCATAGCCCAGATTGGCCTTGAGCTCTTCATCCGGATGAAAGGAGACCGACAACACTTCCTTGGACAATTCGCCGACCTCGGTCATCAAATACAGCATCCGCTGTTCGATCGTACTCGTATCAAAGCCCTTAGCTTCACTAAACGTTCTCACATACCGTTGAAACTCTCCAGCATTCATTTCTTTATCCGCTCCCTATGACTATTCTTTCTAGACGAAACTAATTATACATGAAAAAAAAAACGCAGAACCCGTTAATTTCGGGCTCTGCGTGAATTGAACTAATGGCCTTTCTGTTTCAGGATCAGCCGTGACTCCAGAGAATGTTTGGACTTCCGGCCGCTGTTGTCTGCAGATTTCTTCAATTGTACCGCTGTTCGCGGTTGAAATCCGCAGACAGCTTATGCTTCCGTAGCGAGCTTTTCTGCGAAAAGCTTTCAGGCGGTCGCTATCGCTCCTCCAGTTCCAAAATTCCCCTCCGCCACTTTTCCCTTTACTTAAATTTTCAAGTTCAATATATTAGCATCTTTCAGTTAAGCCAAAATAGCGCTCTGCATTGTTGTAACAGATGTCCTGCACAATGCCGCCCAGGAAGGGAAGATCCCTGGGTGCTTCGCCGCTGGCCACCCAGCCGCCGATCAGGTTGCAGAGAATCCGGCGGAAGTACTCATGGCGCGTGTAGGACAGGAAGGAACGGGAGTCGGTCAGCATCCCTACAAAGCAGCTCAGCAGGCCAAGATTAGACAGCGAGGTCAGCTGCTTGATCATGCCGTCCTTCTGGTCGTTGTACCACCAGCCGGAGCCGAACTGGACCTTGCCCTTGATCCCTTCGCCCTGAAAAGCCCCAATCATCGCCGCCAGCACATCATTCTGCGCCGCATTCAGATTATAGACAATCGTCTTCGGCAGCTCGCCTGTCCGGTCAAGACCATCCAGCAGCTTGTAGAGACGCTCGGCATAGCTGTGGTCGCCGATAATATCAAAGCCGGTGTCCGGCCCGAGCTTCCGGAACATCCGGGTATTCGGATTGCGGAGCGCACCGATATGCAGCTGCATCGTCCAGCCGTGCTCCGCATATCCCCGGCCCATTGCCAGGAACAGAGCCGCTGCATACTGGTCACACTCCAGCTTGCTGAGGCTTTGTCCGCTCAGCCTCTTGCTGAAGATGGCTTCCAGGTCGGAGGCTGATGCTTCCTCAAACGGCAGATCGGTGAAGCCGTGATCCGAGATCATGCAGCCGTGCTTGTCGAAGTATTCGATCCGTTCAAGCATAGCACGTTCCATCAGCGCATAGCTGGTAATCGCGTATCCTGCCGCCTGCTCCAGGCTGGCCAGATAAGCCGGAAACGTCTCGGCTCCGATTAACAGGGCTTTATCCGGGCGGAAGGTTGGCGTGACGCCGGTTTTGAACTCTTTTTGCGCCGCTATTTCAGCATGATACTTGAGATCGTCAACCGGATCATCGGTCGTACAGATCCACTTCACGTTAGAGCTTGTGATCAGCCCCCGGGCCGTGAAGCCCTCTGTCGCTATGAGCTTGTTGCAGTGGCCATAGATCTCCCGCCAGCTCTGCAGATTCAGCTGCTCCTCCACGCCGAAATAGCGCTTCAGCTCCAGCGCGGACCAGTGGTACAGCGGGTTGCCGATTGTATAGGGCAGCACCTCACTCCACTTGGCGAACTTCTCTTCATCTGAAGCCGGGCCCGTGATATACTTCTCCTCCACACCAAATGTTCTCAGCGCGCGCCATTTATAATGATCCCCGCCCAGCCAGACAGCAGTGATGCTGCTGAAGCGTTTATTCTCTGCTATGGCCTGTGGATCAAGATGGCAGTGATAGTCAATGATCGGCAGCGCCTTGGCGTACTCGTGGTACAGTATCCGAGCTTCCTCGGACTGCAGCAGAAAATCCTCCTGAATTAATCCCTTCATTACGTTTGCCCCCCTGCCTTTATTTCACGTATTTCTCAAGTGTGCTTCTTACCGCTCCCGGTCCGGCCAGCAGCTCGTAGAACATGCCCTCGATCTTGCCGCCAAGCCCGATGTCATACAGCTTCACGCCGAACAACTGCTCATCTTCGAGAATAGCGCGTACATTAGAGGCGGTGTCGCCCAGCTTCACGCCCTGCAGATGGCCTTGCAGTGTATCAAGCAGCGGGTCAGGACTAAGCGTAAAGGCTTCGCCTTTATCGTCCACGCCCAGCAGATAACGGCACCATACTGCAATAGCCAGCGGAATAGCCGTTAAGTCAGCCGGGTCCAGGTCCTCTCTGCGGACATAGGACTTGATCGTTTCTCCAAAGCGGATGCCGACCTTCTGCGAGGTATCTGTCGCGATCCGCTGCGGCGCATCGGGAATGAACGGATTGGCGAAGCGCTCCTTCAGCACCTCATCCAGGAACTGCTTCGGACTGATAATACCCGGATCCACAACAACCGGCAGCCCTTCCTTGTAGCCGATAATCTCAACCAGCTTGCGCAGCGTATCGTCCTTCATCTCATCAGCGATCAGGGTGTAGCCAAGCAGGCAGCCGGATACGGCAAGGGCCGTATGCAGCGGATTAAGGCAGGTAGTTACCTTCATGGTTTCTATATTATTGACCGTATCCCGGTCGGTGAAAATAATCCCCGCCTGCTCAAGCGCCGGACGGCCGTTCGTGAATTTGTCTTCAATGACCAGATATTCGCTGATCTCGGCATTCACAAACGGAGCTGTATACGTGTTTTTGGAGGTAACAATGACATCCATTTCGCCGATGCCCTGCTCCAGCAATGCAGCCTGAACGGTTTCGGACGGGCGTGGCGTGATTTTGTCGATCATCGACAGCGGGAAGGTAATCAGCTGCTCATTCAGCAGATAGTCCACGAAGCCTGTTTCCACCGAGCCTTTTGCCGCCCACTCCTTGGCAATTGTAACGATCCCGTTCTTGAGCTTATCCCCGTTATGCGAGCAGTTATCCATGCTGACAAAAGTCAACGGGTATGCGCCCTTCAGGTACCGCTTGTATGCAAGGGCAGCCACGATGCTCATCGCATGGACCGGCTGCTCCGGTCCGCCGGCGATATCCTTCTCCACGATGCCGAGATATTGGCCGTTCGGGCCGGTCAGGGAATAACCCTTCTCGGTAATCGTGAAGCTGGCCATCTGCAGGCTCGGGTTCTCGAAGATTTCCGTCAGCCGCCGGTCATCCGCTTCGCGGGTTTTGTCGGCAGTGATGCCTTCCACGATGCTGCTGACCACTTTTTTCCGGAAGTCGCCGCGCGCATTCATCAGCACCAGCAGGGTCAGATTGTCATAAGGCTTGTAGACCTTGTCGATCATTTCAAAATCAAACGTCTCCGCCGCAATGATCCCCGTGTCCGCCGCTCCGCTGTCGAGCAGCTTCTGATGGGCATTCGCCACGAATCCGCGGAAGATGTTGCCTGCGCCGAAATGCACCCATTCCGGCTTCACCAGCGTGTTCTGCGCTACTGTGTCATAGTCGAACTTGGGAAGCTCTACACCGGCGGCCTCCCAGGAGGCCGCTTCCTTCCGGATACTGGATCGGGTCAGGCGCAGCATATTACTTCGCCTCCTTTACATTCTCCAGGCTATCCCATACGCCAAGCAGATACATAATACCCATCGCTCTGTCGTAGAGGCCATAGCCCGGACGGCAGTTCTTCTCTTCTCCCCAGAGGTGACGGCCGTGGTCCGGACGCACATAGCCGGTGAACCCGCTCTCATGATAGGCCTTTACCACCTCAGCCACATCCACACTGCCGTCGCGGCCGCGGTGTGACACTTCGATAAAGTCCCCATTGTCGAATACCTTAACGTTACGGATATGGGCAAAATAAATCCGGTCATGGAACTCGCGGATCATCGCGGGCAGATCATTTTCGGGATTTGTGCCGAGCGAACCGGTGCAGAAGGTCAGTCCGTTGTAAGGGCTGTCTACGGCATCCAGCATCCGGCGGATCGTATCGCGGCTGCGGATGATGCGCGGCAGCCCAAAGATCGGCCAGGCCGGATCATCGGGGTGGATGGCCATTTTGATATCGGCTTCTTCACATACCGGCATGATACGCTCAAGGAAGTACACCAGGTTCTCGAACAATTTGTCTTCTGTCACATCGGCATAAGCCGCGAACAGATCATCGAGCTTAGCCAGACGCTCCGGCTCCCAGCCGGGCATCGTGAACTGGCCTGCGCCTTTGAGGATACGGTCAACCATTTCACGCGGATTATCGGTAATGGCAGCCTTTTCATAAAAGAGGGCGTTCGATCCGTCCGGCAACTCCTTGTACAGCTCCGTACGCGTCCAGTCGAACACCGGCATAAAGTTGTAGCAGATGACTTTTACGCCGACTTTGGCCAGCTTGCGGATCGTATCAATGTAAATGTCGATGTATTTGTCGCGGGACGGCAGGCCGATCTTGATATCATCATGAACATTAACACTCTCTACTACAGCGGTACTGAAGCCTTTGGCCGTAATCTGATCCGCAACCTTCTGGATTTCCTCCATCTCCCACACTTCACCGGCCACCTTATGATGCAGCGACCACACAATGCCCATTACCCCCGGAACTTGCCGGATATGGTCCAGAGTGATATTGTCGTTCCCTTCGCCGTACCATCTCCATGTCATGTTCATAAATAACCCCTCCTTATGATGTAAAAAGCAAAATGAATAAGCATTGTGTCAATTAGACTCACAGCGAGCTGCCAAAGGTAAGACTGACACACAAGATATCTTGTATACAAGTTCGACTTGATCATAATTTAAACCTTCTAAAGTTGTCAATACCCAATTAAAATCGTATATGTATGCCCTTACACCGGCGGAATTTGCGGCTTTTTTCACAAGAGTCCTGAATGTATTCTTTTATTAACCCTTGGCATGATGTATACTAGTTCTTAAAATACAAACGATGGAGCAAAAGTAGCCATGTCAATCAAAGAAGAAATTATGAAGACACTGAAGCAGGAAATCCTCACCCTGACCCTGAAGCCGGGCACTATCCTCAGTGAGACTGTCCTGTCCGAACGGTTCCAGATTTCACGGACCCCGCTGCGCGATGTGCTGAAGCAGCTCAGTCTGGAATCGTATATCGATATTTATCCCAAAAAGGGGAATCTGGTCTCTTTCATTGATCTGGAGTCGGTGGAGCAGATTATTTTTCTGCGGAGTGTGCTGGAGAAGGAGATCATCAAATATCTCTCGGAGCATCTTGCGCTGAAAGGCGTGCATGAGCTGAAGGATATACTGGACCGCCAGAAGGCCGTCATCCGTGAAGACAATGCCACCGAACCGTTCCTCAACCTGGACGATGCATTTCACGCCGCCTTATTCCGGCTGGCCGGACGGGAGTACCTGTGGAACCTGATTCAGCAGTCCAATGTGCATTATGTCCGCTACCGCAGACTGCACATGCTGAGAAAAGAAAAGCTGGAGGAAATCTGGAACGAGCACCAGCACATTCTGGAATATATGACCCGGCGGGAAACCGACAAGCTGGAGGCGCTGATCCACCACCATTTGCGGGAGGATATTAATTCCCTGTATCTGCAGGAGAATTTTGCGGATTATATCCGGGGCTAGGCAGGCTCTCTTTAGAAGCTATTAAATTTATTTTGCTTCTAAAGAGAGGTTTGTTGTTCCGCTATCAATGGGAACGTAGCTGGTTTAAGACTTTCTCCGGAATCACTTCCTCTTCGATTATAATCCATTCTTTCGTATAGGCTCCCTTAGCAAGCACCCTGACATAGCTTTCCGGTTGCTGTTCTTTGTCTGAAGAGAAAGTGATCTTTTCCTTCTCTCCTTCACCTGTGTAACCTGTCAGATTGTATCTGTAGCGAATCCATTCATTTTTACCTTCTTTCTTGGCTGGCTTTTTAATTACAGCATATACATATTGTTCCTTATACAATGGGTTGAACTGATCAAACTCCCGTTTAAAAGTTATATACAGGACCGAGCACACAACCAGCGCGATCAGAATAATAATCACAGGTTTTTTCATGCTTATTTACCTCCATTAGTAGTTGTTATAACATAGCGTTTTTCACGATTTTTTTGTAATACCCAAGAGTGAAGAAAGCGAACATAAAGTAAATTGCGGCATAAGCTCCCATCGCAATCATCGCAGGGATCGTATCGTCCGAAAGAGTTATGAAATAACTCGCCTTGACTGCATAAATTGAATGTAATATTCCAATGAACAGCGGGAGCAGGAACACCAGCATTTGCTTCCTCAAAACGCCTTTCATGATCATCTTTTCATCAAAACCAAGCTGACGCAATGTTCTAAAGCTCTGTTTCTCCTGCTCGGCTTCGCTCATCTGTTTAAAGTACAGAATGCTGCCGGTAGAAGCAAGAAAGGCAAGTCCCAGAAAGGCAGCAATAAAGATTAATAATCCGGATTGTTCAAGCAGACTTCTGTAGCGGGAATAGTAATCTGTCGAATAAAAATCATCCGTCTTGTACTTCTGGTAGAGGAGGGAAGCAAGCTCAAGCTCATTCCGGTCCGGAACTTGAATTGTATCTATCTGAACCCGTTCAAAACCATCCGTGCCTGACATTCTCCGCTCGACTTCTTCCATGGTTACTTCAGACACTAATATTTGTCTGCCTGAAATTCCAGAATTTATAATGTTTTCCAAGAATATTTCATTCATTGGATAACTCTTGGTCTGTTTGTCTGAGCGCAGTTCAATCATGGTTGGATAACGTTTAGAGATATCAATGTCATCATATAAGCTCAGTGCAGAAGCATTATATTCTACTGCCTCGCCATAGTCAGGTACAGGGATATCTCTGCCGGTTTGTTGCAACTGTTCAGCCGGAAGCCATAATAACACGCCTGTTCTATATCCCGATGTAGTCATCGGATCCAGGACAACACCGTTAACCCGGAACGTATCGATGGTGTGGTGATTATAATGAATACCTTCGCTTTCCAGCTCGGCTGTAAACGCAGCTGCATCCCGCTGGTTATTCTCAATTACGAAATCATAAGGATATTCATCCCGGGTGACTTGCTCTACAGAGTAATAGATAGAATACGCCATGGCAACCAGTGTAAGGGTTAAAGCTGAGAGCACAGTAATTAAAGTGAGCGAGTTGGCATTAGCTTTCATACGGTGCATTAGTGGGGCAAGCGATAGGCTGTTGTACAGGCCTAAGTGTCCTTTTTTACGTCTGCGGAACCAGTAAAGACACCATCTGATTGTCACCCGGAATAAGATATAGGTTCCTGTTATTGTAGATGCCAATACCAACATCGCATTAACTGCTAGCTGCTCATCTACCATACGTCCCGATAACTGATAGCCGTAGCCGATCATTATAACACCAAGTACAGCTAATATAGCCGTAAGAATGGAGGGCCGCCTGCTGACAAGGTCAGGCTGCTTATCTGCTTGGAATAAGCCGAGCAGGGTTCTGCGGTTGATCATAACTATCATCTGAGTGGAAGTAATAAAGATGATAAGAATAAACACTACTGCCGTTTCTATGGCTGCCGGTACAGAAAAATTTATCGAAGGCAGGCCGTCCAGATTGAGCAGTTTCATTAAAATCAGGACAAACAGGCGGGACACCAGCGCTCCGGAGATAATCCCTGCTATTAAAGCACTTAAACCCAGCAAGATATTCTCAATGAGTAAATAACGGATAATCCAACCCTTGGAAAGGCCGATGAGCTGGTATAATCCGATTTCCCGGCTGCGTCTGCGTAAGAAAATACCGTTAGAGGAAACCGCAAAAATCCCTATGATTACCACAAGCAGGACCGCTGCGGACTGAAAGGCTGTCGTGATATTCACACTTGAATCCAGCATGTTCTGTACCTGCTGATCATACTTGAGTGATGCAAAGACGAAGAACAGGCTCATACTGAAAATCAGGGCGAAAAAATACAGATAGTAATGTTTCACATTCTGCCGCATACTGCGGAGTGCCAGATCAAATACCGTCAATATTATCGCCCCCTAATACAGCCTGCACATCAATGATTTCCTTGAAGAACGACTGTCTGGATTTCTCCCCCCGGTACAATTCGGAATAAATTTTCCCGTCTTTCAGAAAGACCACGCGGTTACAATAGCTGGATGCGACCGGATCGTGCGTGACCATGATAATTGTGACCTCTCTGGTCCGGTTCACCTCGTCCATTACGGACAACAGCGATGATGCGGATTTGGAATCCAGCGCTCCCGTCGGTTCGTCTGCAAAGATGATGGAAGGCTGATGGATCAAAGCCCGTCCGGCTGCAGTGCGCTGTTTTTGTCCTCCTGATATTTCGAAGGGATATTTCTCCGACAATTCCTTAATGCCCAGTACATTTGCAATCGCTGTAAACTCTCTCTCTGCCTGCTTTTTACTCAGCTTGCTGAGAGATACCGGCAGAAGGATATTTTCTTTTACCGTCAACGTATCAAGAAGATTGTAATCCTGGAAGATGAAGCCAAGCTTGTTGCGGCGGAACGCGGAAAGGGCAGCGTTGTTCATGGCGGATATATCTTCATTATCGATTAATATCGTACCGTCAGTGGTCCGGTCAATCGTGGCAAGTACATTTAGCAGGGTGGTCTTGCCGGAACCGGAGGGACCCATGATACCGACGAATTCTTTACGAAGAACGCGTAAATCAATACCTTTGAGAACATGCTGGGAACTGCCCCGTGAGCCATATGCCTTGTGAACATTCCGGGCATGCAATACTGTATCTTGTCCTTTCATTTCATTCATAGTGAACCTCCCAAATTTGATTATAGGTTAAGTTTACGCGCATATATCCCGGGTGTCGCACGTTTCAGGTGACGAGTTGCAGTGGTAGGTGACGAATTCGTCAGGTTAACAAAAAAACAGCCAGGATGACCTTGGCTGTTCATAACGGGATATGATCCGCTTGTCCTCTTCTAACGGTCTCGAATGCATTAGAATCTGTAAAGGTCATCCGCATTGTCGTACCTTGCGGCTGACTGGATTGGACTTGAAGGGTAATTCCAATTTTGGCTGCAACGGTTTGGGCAAGATAGAGGCCGAGTCCAGTAGAAGCATTATGAATTCTTCCATTCCCGCCGGTAAATCCTTTGTCAAAAATTCGCGGAAGGTCATGATGCTCAATACCGGGACCCTCGTCAATTAAATCCAGAAAGACCTTCTCTTGTTCCGTAACATTTGTCCTGAATGTGAGTGACGTGTCTGCAGGACTGTATTTAATGGCATTGGTCAATAACTGCCTAACGATAAAACGGCACCATTTACGGTCTGTAACGACGGTAGCATCATTGCCTTCAATAATGACTGCCAGGTTTTTCTCCATACACCAGGGAGCCAGTTCCCGCACTTCTTCTGTCGCAAGACGTTGTAACGACACCTGTTCAAGAACATAGTCCGATTCCAGGGCAGGAAGGCGTGTCATATACAGCTGACGGTCTACAAGCAGATGAATCCTCAGCCATTCTGTTTCAATTTTGCGGATATCCGGATCATTTTGGCGTGCGGCCATAATCAGTTTCATAGCGGTAAGAGGAGTCTTAATTTCATGAATCCAGGACGCAATAAAATCATTCTCAATCAGCTGCGCGTCCTTCACCCCAGAAAGCTTCCGTTTGAAATGGGATGAAGCCTCTCTTAATACATGGCCCGTAATCTTATCTAATTCATTGTCAGGTTCAGGAAGACTCTCAAACCAGTCATCGGACATAAAATCCTGCAGTTTGGCAACTGCTGCCAGATACCTGGTTTCTTTCCTATACCGCCAAAGGAAAAATACAACAAACACAATAATATACAACGAATTTAAGTATATGAAAGAAGCGGGTTCAACACTTACTCCCTGATCGAGAACTATTAACAGGTCAGTCACACCCAGCAAACTGATAAAAAGCAGGATCCAGCTTTTTCTTGAAATAACGTAACGTACTAACATATCATCTTTCCTCCTATAAAGTTACTGCCATATAACCCATCCCTTTCTTTGTCACAATTGCATCTGAAAGCCCAAGCGGTTCTAACTTCTGCCGCAAACGGGTGATATTAGCAGTAAGAGTATTATCATTTACGAACTGCTCATCCTCCCATAGCTTACGAATCAGATCATGACGTGAAATAACAGAATTGTTGAACTTCACCAGCGCAAGCAGTAAGAAAAATTCATTTTTGGTCAAGTCTGCTTCCTCGAATGATTTTCGGATCACACCCCGCTTTAAATCAATTAGGGCACCGTTCCATTCGAGTGTATCTGCCTGGGTTTCCCCATAAGCGTACGTCCGACGGAGAATTGCTTGAATTTTGGCATACAGCACATTCGTATGAAAAGGTTTCTGGACAAAATCATCCGCACCCATATTAAGCGCCATAACCATATCTAACGGGTGATCACGGGAAGATAAGAAAATGATGGGTACTTGGGATACAGAGCGAATCTCCCTGCACCAATGAAAACCGTCAAATTTAGGCAGCGTGATATCCATGATTACAAGATGAGGCTGCTGATCAAGAAACGAACGCATTACCTCATTAAAATTATCCGGTTTCGTAACCCGGAACGCCCAAGCTTCCAGTCCGGTTTGCAGCGCTTCGAATAATGCCTGATCATCTTCAACTACAAATATATTAAATTCCATTAACGCCCCTCCCTTATTCGGAGTCCAGAAAAGCTTCGTGCCCCGTTTTTGTACAACTCCCAAATGATAAAATTGTCACCTTCCCTTTAAATATGTCACCCAAACCGAGCGACAAGACAGGAATTTCAAATATATAATTATGTTACACACTCTAAAGATGTGTAAGGCAAAAATCAAATGACAGAATAGGAGAAAATGAATGATGAAGAAAATGATATTCGCATGCGTCATCTGTGCTTTCTTCCTTGCGGGATGCAGCAACAATAATAGGGTAAACTCAGAAAAGATGAGTCCTGATGAGAATGTGCAGCATACGTTGGAGCAATATTTGCAGGCCATCGTTAATAGAGATGCTGACACATTGGTCGAGTTATACGGCGGTAGCTACCAGGGGTTCATGAATTTATTTCCTGAAACAGACCCTGACAACGAGCAAAAATTATTCAATCAGTATCTAGAGCTGATTCCTAATATCTCTCTTAAAGAAATTCTTGATCAGACTGAGGTAAGCAAGGATGAATATAAATTCGTGATTACGTTTCAGCATGAAGACGGAACCTTGTTCCAGACACAGGAGTCCGACATAATCACTGATAAGTTTACCTACACAATTAAAAGAGTTGACGGTAGACTAAAGGTAATGGAAGTCCCTCCATATCAACCTTAGGGTGGAGTCTTCATCGTCAACTACAACTTGCTTTGAATTCTACAAAGGCTCACTTTGGCCGTTGGCTTTTCGTCTATAGTTTTTCTCCACAGGAAGCTGGAAGTTCCAGTCTCCGGTGAGCGTATGCTCGCTCAAGTGGGTTGAACGGTTTGGTTACGTAGTCATCGATCGGCTATGATAGTAGCCTCTATCAATCAGCTGCAATCCTTGCAAGCAGCAAAAAGTAAAGTGAAAAATTATAGACCGCTTATGCTTAGTATTGCTGCGGTCCCTGCGGATTCTAAGGATCGGAAGTCAACAGGATATGTATTTGGTTCTGAGATTCTGGCTATTCCGGCGGATGCATCGAATGTAGACGCCGCTTGGGAATCCATTAAATACTTCAATGGGGAAGAAAAGTAAAATATTCAGACTGATTAAAGGTAAGGAAAAGAGGTAGTTGTTGATACTCTAACGAGGAACTTTCGTTCAATAAAAACAGCGACAGCCAGGACCTGTTTCCTTGTCCATGGCCGTCGCTGTTTCAATTTCAAAGGGTCAGTCTCCCTGACCGTTCGGCAAAAACCGGAACCACTGCAGGTCAAAGTTACTGCCCGGCAGGAACAGCAGGTGCACGGTATTGTTAGCAAGCCCGGAACGGCCGCAAATCTGCAGACGCACTGCCCCCTGCCTACCGAAATCCATGTCCTCGTAGATCAGCGACACGTTGTTGCCGATCCCCTCAACCGCATTCTCTGTGACGGAGAAGGTATCGCCGTATATCCGGCTGTTCTCCAGGGCGCTGAGGCGGGCGAATGCTTTGAGCCGGCGGGCAAACTGGATGCCCTTGAGGTGAATCTTTTTCCGCAGGATGAAGGAAAGGGTTGTCATTCCGCGCAGCGGCCGAGAGAGCATGTACGTCTCCTCCTGGTATACATTCCAGCGGGACGGCTTCTGGTACAGCACCGTATCCAGCAGCACTGCGCCCGGCTGGCCCGGAATTCCTTCCCAGATCTCTATCGGATATTCTTCGCTGTCCAGTGCGAATACAGGCATTGTCAATTCATCTGCGCCGTAGCTGCCGAAGTCGATCCGTTCGAAGCAGATCAGGCTCTCCCCTTCACGCGCCGTCGCTACGCCGCGTTCATTGCCGTTGGTCAGGTTGTAGCTGGCGCTGCTATGATAGGCAGCGGAGATGAATTCATACGGATTCAGATAAGCCTGGCCGAAGCCGCTAAGCTTGATCTCCATCTGTGAATAGATCCGGATGCCCTCTGCCCCGTTCCGCACTCCGCACCGCACAAAGACATCGCCGTCTCCCAGAGCGGTAATCAGCACTTCCTGTTCCTTAACCTCAAGCGCAGCGATATTGGAATCTACTCCAGCCGCGTTGGTGATGCGCCATTCTACATCATGATAAGTGGCGTTCCCCGGATGCAGCTTCACGCGGATGGGCAAGCCGGACTTATCCGGTGTCAGCAGCGTGCCTTCCGGACAGAGGATCTCCAGCTTCCGCACCGGCACCTCAAGCAAGGCTTCGCCGCTGGCGCGCCCAGCCTTCAAGCCGGCTCCCCGCCCGGCTTCCAGCGGGCAATCCGCATAGAGCACCCGTTCTTCCGGCTCTGCCCCCGTATCCGTAACAGCAGGCACGGACTGCAGCACGATCACAGCACCGGCAATACCTGCCGAATCCGCGCGCAGCGTAATCGCCCCCGGCTCCAGTGTGCCGGCAATTATCGCCAGCAGCTTGCCGCTGAACATCCGGCGGCTTGAGCCTTTGTAGGCATCGTAATCGGTGCTGTCCCCGTTATCCAGGCCGACCAGCCGTCCCGGCCCTTCAATGCTGAGACGCACCCGGTTATTGGCGTTCTCCACCGGCAGCCCCGCTGCATCTGCGGCAGTAATCGTGATGAAGATCAGATCCTGCCCGTCAGCTGTAAGCTCCCGCTTATCTGCTTCCAGCACAAGGGAGGCGGCATCGCCAAAGGAAGCACGCTGCACCGAGGCTATCACTTGGCCATGTTCATCATAGGCATGGCCCGGAGAACCCCCGCCTTATACGGCAGCTTCCAATTCCCCACCAGCTGCAGTCCGTTTTCATGATCAATGTCATACGTACCCTGGGAGACGTCATCCAGGAACAGCTCAATCCGCGGCGCGTTAGAGCAGACACGGACATCGATCAGCTGCCCTTCCGAGAAATCCCAGTACGGGAAGATATGAATCATCGGAGCGGTGCGGTAATCCGTCCATTCCGCCTGATAAATATAATAGGAATCCTTCGGGAATCCGGCGGTATCCAGCTGTCCGAAGTAAGAGTTCTTGGTATGGTACGGCGTCGGTTCCCCGATATAGTCGAAGCCGGTCCAGAGGAACTGTCCCAGGGAGTACTTGGCATCCCGGTCTCCGGTGATGCAGGTTTCTGTATTTTTCGCGCCCCAGCTGGTTGAACTGTTGCCAAGCGCTGAACACTGCAGGTCATCGTCGGCAAGCACCGGCTGCTCCAGCGGAAAATGATAGACTCCCCGGCTCTGCACCGTCGAACAGGTCTCGCTGCCGTAGATCATCCAGTCCGGATGCTCGGCATGATGTGTTTCATAATATTTCTCGCCGTAGTTATACCCGGCAACCTTGACGATGTCTGCACATTTCTGTGCATTCTCCCACGGCATATAGTTCGAGCCGATCGTTACAAAACCGTTGCCGCGCGGGTCATGCAGCAGCACCTCATCCTGCAGCATCCGGGTAACCTTCTGGCCCCGCTCGCCCGCGTGGGTATCATAGATCTCGTTGCCGATGCTCCACATGATCAGGCTCGGGCGGTTCCGGTCGCGCCGGACCCAGCTGGCAATATCCTTCCTCCACCAATCCGGGAAGAAACGGGCGTAGTCGTAAGGCGTCTTGCTGCGCTCCCATATGTCAAACGCCTCCGAAACGATCAGCACGCCCATTTCATTCGCCAGCTCCATCAGCTCAACCGCAGGCATGTTATGGGCGGTGCGGATGGCATTCACACCCATCTCCTGCAGCAGCACGATCTGCCGCCGTAGCGCAGCCGTATTAACCGCCGCCCCCAGCGCACCCAGATCATGGTGCTGTCACACCCCGTTCAGCTTAAAGGAGCGGCCGTTCAGGAAAAATCCCTTGTCACTGTCCAGCTCCACTGTCCGGAAGCCGAACCGCTCACACTCCTCCTGGATAACGGTCCCGTCGGCCAGCAGTTCCGTCTTGAGCCAGTACAGGCTCGGGCTGGCAATATCCCAGAGAGCTGGCTGCTCCACTGCCAGCCTGCTGTGGGCATGCACGGTCCCGCCGCCATCCGCCATCAGCACTGCGGACTCCTCCCGGGCCACAGCATTACCGTCCCCGTCCAGCACTGTATGGCGGAGCGTGTACGCTGCCTTTTCCCCGCCGGCTGCATGATTCTGCCCGTTCTCCCCCGGCCGGTGTGCAGTGTCCGCCAGCCTCAGCTCTGTATCCACATCCACCGTCCAGTTCCCGCCGTCTGCCGGCCGTGCAGCAATGTAGATTCCGTCTGCAGCAATATGGCTCAGCGGATATTCATGCAGCCACACCGAGCGGTAGATACCTGCCCCGGAGTACCAGCGGGAATTGGGCGATTCATGGACGACCCGCATCACAATGCTGTTATCGCCTTCCTGCAGATAAGGCGTAATGTCAAACTCAAAAGTGGAATACCCATACTTCCACTCCCCCGCCTCCTGTCCGTTCACATACAGTGCAGAATCCATGTATACGCCTTCAAACCGCAGAGAGCAGCAGCGCTCCGGCGGTATTTTATCCAGAGTAAGCGTCTTGCTGTACCAGCCCTCCCCGTTCTCATAGAGCGCATTCGTATCGTAAATCAGCCAGTCATGCGGCAGGGTAACGGGCATCCAGTCCGCCAGCGCCATTACTTTTGTCAGCTCAGATCCCAGCGGCTGCTTGCTGAACTGCCAGCCCCCGTTCCATTTACGTGCAGTGTTCATCCTGTACTCTCCTCCTGTATCTTTTTCTCCGGATACCCGCCCGGTCTCAGCGCTTCAGATAACGTTCATAGGCAGCCTGCTGAATCATGGGAAATTCGTGCTGTGCGAGTATTTGAGCATCACCTTATCACTGGAAATACCATCCGGGTTATTCGCCACAAAGTCTGTGTACACCGGCTCACCGCCCACCAAAGTATACGTAATTCCTTCGATGCCAAAGGTATTCAGCATACTGCCCTCTTCGGTAAAAGCATAATCAAGCCACCGCATCGCCGCCTCCACATGCTTCGTATTAGCCGAAATAGCCGCGGAGTAAGTTCCGGCATAGGCATTGTCGAGCTGGCCGAACTCCGGTGTCTCCCCCTTGGTGGCTGCCGGATACGGGGCGGCTGCAAAATTTGCCTGTTCCCCGGCTGCCCGTGCTGCCGAATTGTAGCTCTCAATGTAAAATTGCCAGCCGATTGTCGCTCCGCTTTCGCCGGAGGTCATTTTTTTATCTACAGTCGGCGCATCGATGGAGGCAAAATCCTTGTCGATCAGACCCTCCTTATACCACTGGGCCATCGTCTTCAGATACTCCTTGTAGCCCGGCTCCAGATACCCAAAGACTACCTTCCCGTCATTGACGTAGAAATTGCCCATCACCCCGAAGGCACCGGCAAAACCGCCGGTCCGCTCACCCAGAAACAGCGTCCGGAGCGTCAGCGGGGCAGCAGCCTGTTTCTGTTCTTTAAAAGCGGTCAGTACCGTATGCCACTCGTCAATCGTCTCCGGGATGCCAAGCCCCAGCTCGTCCAGCCAGTCCCGGCGGATAATCGGTCCGCCGTATACCCTGCCGGTTTCCGAACGGATGAACGGGAAGGCGTAGTAGGTGCCGGCGTCGGTTTTGATCATTTTGTCAATTTCCGGATGCTTGGCAAGTGTCCGTTTCAGGTTGGGCGCATATAGGCCGATCAGATCGTTCAGCTTGAGAATATAGCCCTGCTCCACCGCTTTATCGGGACCGCCGGGGAACTGCAGCCACGTATTGAGAAAAATATCCGGCAGCTCGCCCGATGCCAGCAGCAGACTGAATTTCTGGTCAGTCATCGGCGTGCCTCCGAGCTGCCTGATCCGGATACCTGTCCTGAGCTCATACTCGTCATCGATCGGCAGACGCTCCGGCGTCCCGCCCAGCTGCTCATTCATAAAGGTGAGTGTGATATCCCCCGGCATCGGATAGGAAAAATCAGCGGGCTCCGCAGACGGATTGCCCGAAGGTGTCTTCAAAGCGCTTTCATTATTAGCGTCTCCGCATCCTCCGGCAAGCAGGACAATACCCAGTAAAAAAATGGCTGAATGCCTGGCCCTTCCTTCTCTCCAACTTTTGATCAACATGATGACCTCCACTGTGAATTCTGGTCCGGCGAACATACTGTGCGATTTCATGCACCTTCAATGTAAGCTATAACCAGCGCCCGGAGCGATGTTCAATATGCAAAATGGATTGTCATTATCATAAAAAAGCTTGCATTGTCCCGTTAATATGACACTCAGGCAAAACCAAAAACCTCCTTGCCAGCAAGGAGGTTCAGGAGTTAAATCACTTCAAACACCGGACGATCCTGGATAAAATGCACCGGCACCTCCGGAAACTGTGCGGCCAGCCGTTCTGCAAGCAGCTTCATGCCCGGGGCCTCACTTTCGGCATGTCCAAGCATGATCAATGCTTTGCTGCGCCCCTGCTGCAGCGCATCCCTGACATATTCCGGCGTCTCCCATTCCGGTCCCTCGCCGGCAATAATCAGGTCCAGCCCTTCTTCACCGTACAGGGGAATCACCTGCTGGCCCCCGCCCCGGTAGCCGACCAGGATGCCTATTGTGCTGCAGGCCGCCGAAAGATCTCCTGCTGCACGCACATAGGCAATCTGCAGCTTGCCCTTCACATGCTCTGCGGCCTCTCTGGCCGTCATGGGCGGGAGCGTCAGAAGGGACACCGCCGGGCGGTGCTCCGTCACATACTCCTGCCAGCCCAGTGAAGCAATCAGCCCTTCGGTAATCCCGTCCGGTGTATAGCGGTGCACATAATCGTGAAAACGGTAAATACCGGTTTGCGTTTCGGCAATCAACGCCGACTTTTTCCGGTATACAGGATCATGCCCAAGCTGCTCCCGCTGGTCATGATGGCTGTAATAGATCCCCTCATGCGAAATAATAAGGTTGGCACCAAGGGCAGCCGCTTGTTCTATCACATATTGCGAGGCGGTAAATGCGGTGACAATTCCCCGCACCTCCGTCTCCGGTGTTCCTGTTTCCAGCCTGTCTACCGTCTGCTCCGGCACGGGAATTCCAGCCGTCAGCCAGTCAATGATCGTTCCGAAAGTCATTGTCATGTCCATTTAGTAGATGGTACGTGACAACTGATCTTCTATTCCGCTTTTGCGGTAAAAATACGTGTTGATCTGGTCACGCCATTCCTTCGCATGCGCGGCTTGCCCTGTAAGACGCTGCTCTACCTGCACATACAGATCCTCTCTAACCTTGTCCTTCAAGGTCTGCCAGGAGGATAACAGCCCTTCCGCCCGTTGCGCTCCTTCAAAATGCGTATCGTAAATGTGCTGGATTACGGTTTTGCCGGAATGGAGCACATGGGTGTACGGCACATGGTGGAAGAACAGCAGCAGCTCATCCGGGCATTCCTCTAGCGACTCGTAGCGGGCAGCGTTGCTGCCGATATACTGGGCGCTGTATCCGGTTCCCGTCTTCACCGTCCGGTCGACTCCGATCCCCTGATTGTCGGCGTAATGATAGGTGCCCCACTGCGAATATTCATAGCCGTCCACATTCGGGCCATAGTGATGCTCCGGATTGATCATCCAGCCCACCCCGAGCGGTGCCGTGTAAGATTCATAAATTCCCCATGAATCCAGCAAAATTCTGCTGATTACATCCGCCACTTCCTGATTACTGCCGAAGGTCAGGGCAATCCATTCAGCGGCGATGGCTTCTGCGCTGAGCTCAGGATTCCAGGCCAGACGGCCGTATCCGTACAGGTTGGCCTGGGCCAGCAGATGGCCGGTCCAGTTGGTGTCATTGCCGGTATTGGACACCGCGGCAATTCCGCTGAGGCGGTTGCCCCACAGCGAGCCGTCCACGATGCGCTTCACCGGAGAAGCTTCGCCTTTGGCCAGGGTCTGGAACTCCAGCACCTCTTTCCACTGGGGAACCAGGTAGCAGACATGGCGCTGCTGGCCGGTATATTCCTGGGCGATCTGGAATTCAATGATCTGGTTCGTCTGCGTAAGTGCCCCGAACAGCGGGGAGACCGGCTCTCTGACCTGGAAATCCATCGGCCCGTTTTTGATCTGCAGGATGACATTGTCCTTGAATCTGCCGTCCAGCGGTTTGAAATGATCATATGCCGCTCTTGCCCGGTCTGTCTTGCGGTCACGCCAGTCCTGCTTGCAGTTGTACACGAAGCAGCGCCAGATGACGATGCCTCCGAACGGCTCCAGCGCCTCAGCCAGCATGTTGGCCCCGTCGGCATGGTCGCGCCCGTAAGTGAACGGCCCCGGACGGTTCTCCGAATCCGCCTTGACCACAAATCCGCCGAAATCAGGAATGGCCTGATAAATTTCAGCCGCCTTGTCCTGCCACCACCGGCGTACGCCCGGGTCGAGCGGATCGGCGGTACCCGCCCCGCCTTCCTGCATTGGCCCGGCAAAATTCACACTCAGGAACAGCCGGATGCCATACACCCGGAACTGGTCCGCGATTTCAGCCACCTGCGGCAGATACTCCGAGATGAACAGTGTCTCCAGTGCATGCACATTCACATTGTTGATAGCAATGGCATTGATCCCGGCCGAGGACATCAGGCGCGCATAATCGCGTACCCGCTCCATATCCCCGATAAACCGGTTATTATCATAGAAAAAAGACCTGCCGGCATAGCCGCGCTCCACACTGCCGTCAAAATTATCCCAATGGTTGATCATCCGCAGGCTGTTGATCGGATTCACTGTCTCATCAAGCGCCCCGATGGGCTGAAGCGTGCCAATGAGCCGCAGCAGATGGAATACTCCGTAGAGTACGCCTGCCGGTGTAGAAGCGCCGACAGCAATGCAGTTATGCTCTGCGCTGGTGCGGATGGCGAAGCCTTCGAGGCCAACCTTGCGGATGTCGGCCTCTGCAAACACGCTGCTAATCAGCGCGTTCCCGCCCCCAAAGGTGCCGAAGGCAACGACAGGACCTGAGCCGGTCCCGGCAGTATGCTCCGGGGCATTGGCTGCTGTTTCCGCCGGTGCAGCTTCTGCCCGCACCTGTACCTGAATACCCAGCATCGAGGCAACACCGCGCTTCCATTCCGCCAGCGCAGCCTGGATTGTGTCATCCGTCTCCGTAACGCTCACCGCTCGGCACCATTTCACATATTGCTCCTGCAAGCTGCCCTGCGGAAGCTCGGGATAGCTTAACCAGGCATTATAGCCATGATCCTGTGTCCGATTGCTGATCCTGTTTGCTTCGTTCATCCGGAAATCCCCTCCTGATCGTTGCTGATTATTGTTACTTAACAACTTTAGCTGCACTTTATACAGCTATTCCGGCCCTTTTTGCTCCTCTAACCGTTTTAAGTGTACTCCGTACACCTATATCGGCGGATTAAGCCCGTTCAGCCCGATTTCAGCCGGTTTAGCTGTACCAAATGCAGCTATTTTGTCCAAACGCGGATTTCCCCTGCTTTTAGTTGCACAAACTGCAGTTATAGAGCGTGCCAGCTTTTATCTGCACAATTTATTTAGCGCCTGCCTGCACGGCCAGTTCCGTCAATGACCGGCTGCCCGTGCCTTCCAGCAGCCAGAGGATGGCTGTAACGCCGCGCGGGTAATATTTGCTGCCGCCGATCAGGCCGGCCAGAATCTGGTCGCTCCAGCACCAGTAGGACAGCTCGGGATGTAGCAGCCAGCTTACATGGGCGGCGTCTGCTGCCCGGCCGCTCTCCTCCCAAGGCAGATGCAGAATCTCTCGGGCGATAAACTGCGAGAGATAAATTTTGCTGAGCCAGGAGTTATTACTGGTGGAGGACAGCTTCCAGCCGCCATCGTCGAACAGGCAGACGCCCGGAACCAGTACGGTCTGCAGATGCGTGTTCAGCGCACTGAGGTACCCGGCAAACCGGCCGGCCGGATCAAGCGCCTCCTCACAGCCGGTAAAGAGCGGGAAGATCAGCCCTTCGATCGCCGGAATGATACGGGAATCATTATTTTCGTTAATGACGGCCGGAATAAATCCTTCACTATTTAACTGCGAAGCAATAGAAGCAGCACATTTCTCCGCCTGCTGTCCCGCTTCCGCCGCCAGCACCGCCAGCCCCTCCTGCCCGAAAAACTTCTCCAGCGCCACATAGGCCGCCCAGCATTTACCCGCCATGTAAATGTTATTGCGTGACTGTCCCAGCGAGGTGTCCAGACTGTCGTAAGTGGTAATTTCGGCTCCGCCCTGCGTCCGGTTGCTGTCCAGTCCCATCAGGCCGTTGCGCTGTTCCTTGTCCGGGTGGTCACGGTTCAGCATGCTCTCGAAGCAGGCCCGGAGCACCGGCAGCATGTTATCCGCGAATTCACGGTCCCCGGTCTGTTCAATATAGACGAGCGCCGAGACCAGCCAGTTCACCAGCTCCTCATGACTCATATAGGAAAAGCAGTCATCCAGCCCCGCCAGCTCATAAGCGGAATACTGCGGACGCGAGAACACATTGGCTACGCCGACATCGTGGGTGAAGCTGATTCCTCCCGGATACTCCCTGGTTTCGCCCGGAAACACAACCTTATCCTCATAGCTGTAGCGGTCCACGAACAATTCCAGCTCATTCCGTACCGTCCACGGATTCATCACCAGCTCAAAAAACAGCTGATCCGCCGTCAGATCGAGCGTATTCATCATCCGGTATTCACCTTCGTTGACAATCCACAGATACTTCTCCCCGTCATGCAGCAGCTGCGTGCTTCCGTAATAGCTGTGAATTGCATGTGACAGCATAAAGCTCTGGTCTGCACTAAGCCCGGCCGAGTGAATCCAGGCATCAGCGTCCGTACAGGCAGCGGTCAGTTCGCCGAAATGCTCCAGCGCATAGCCGGCCACCTCCTCGACATTCCGGAAAAAGCGGGTATACGCATAGCAGGCATCCATTCCTGTAGTTACCAGACCGCCGCGGTAAAAGCAAACCGCAAACCGGTACGTCCGCTTTTCGCCCGCCGGTACCTCCATTAATACGGCACCCGTGCCGCCCAGTCCAAAGGACAGATTATGCTCAAGCTTGGCCTCCAGAATCTTTTCCATGGTAAAGCCGAGCGCCGACTGCACGCCTTCCTCCGCACAGGCAACCGCCGTCAGCCGGCCTTGTCCGATCCCCTGAAAAGCGCCTCCGCTCGTATCGCCCAGCCTGCGCATGGAGCTGTAAGGGTCGCTGCCTTCGTAGCCGAAAAAGCCTCTGCGGGCAAAGGTGCCCCGGGTATTGTCGAGTGTAAGCTCAGCAAAAACCGCCGGCAGCAGCACTGCTTTTAGCGATTCATCATCAGCGGTGGACGGATCAGGTACGGACCGGACAGGAGAGTACACCTTGAAGGTCAGGTCTCCAGCCTGCCATGTATCGCTCGCTGTTCCCAGCATCCGGCTGATCGCCTCGTCTTGAAACGCTTTCAATTTGATTTTGGCGGTCTCATCCGCTTTTTCTATATCATATCTGGCTCCGGCATCTGCCACCTGCTCAAAAAAGGGCAGCACCTCATAGCTTTCACCGTCCGCAGACTGAAATCCGATGTACATATTCTGGTCAGCCGGTTTGCCCAGCTCCAGCCCGAGCCCTCCGTTTTTACCTTTAAAACCGAGTGTAAAGCTTGCAAATGCCCCGATAGGTGAATGCTGGACATTATAGAATGGATTAGATTTTGTCATAATGGCTCCTTCCTGGTACGCAGCATGCGAGTTTGGCAGTTTATAGATTGCCTATCCTCATCCTATCATGGGGCTCTGTGCGGGGACATTGCCAAATCAGGCAGATTTTTACCCAAATCAAGCCAATCTTCGGTATACTGAAAACGTACAGTGAACCTGAAGAGCTAGGAGGAACCGCCTATGGCTTCGGCTTTTTTGCCGCCTGAACTCGGCCAGAACATTAGTGAAATCATTATCCCCGACGTCAAAACAACGCTGAACCTGTTCGGCATGCATCTGCGGATGGTAAGCGGTGCATGGAGTTATCCAATTCATGCCCATCCGCAGTATGAGTTCAACTATGTGCTGGACGGGGAACAGCGGATCATCGTCAACAGCCGCAGCTATACGCAGCGTGCCGGTGATCTCGTTCTTTTGCGGCCGGGAGATTCACACTCCAGCCAGAGCGGCAACGGGCGGCCGTTCACGTATTTTTGTATCCATTTTGATATCGACGATAAAATTCTCATCTCGCTCTTAAGCCGGCTGCATCATGTATTGTTCAAGGCTGACAGCACGATTGCCCATAAGTTAACGCCCTCACTAACCCGGCTGGTTGATATCTCCCGCCAGATTCAGGGTGACATCACAATGTCACAGCGGATGATGCTGCAGTCTGCTGTGTTTGAACTGTTCGGCCAGCTGTGGGAAGCCTTCTCTGTTGAGGCCAACCTGCAGGCATCTGCCAGCTATGAAAAGGTCGAGCTTGCCCATCAGATCCGCAGCCGCCTGCAAGGTCTTGTCTATCAGCAGTTCAAGCAGGATGCACAGGAAGACCGGACGCTTGGCGTCGATGATATCGCGGCAGAGCTGGGTATCAGCTCCTCACACTGCTACCGCGTTTTCCGGCAGGTGTTCGGCCTCTCACCGAGAGAGTTCTTATCCCAGCAGATGCTGCATGAGGCCAAGGTGCTGCTGGACGATCTCCGTCTGCCGGTCAGCCACATCTCCTCGATTCTCGGCTACCGGGATATCGCCCACTTCAGCCGCCAGTTCAAGCGCTGGTACGGCAAATCACCGCGCGAGTACCGCGAAGGAGGCTCATTATGAAGCAGCTCTACATGAAGCAGAAAGTTTTCAGTCTAAGCGGAAAATTCACTGTAAAGAACGAGCAGGAGCAGGATGTTTATTTTGTAGAGGGCAGCTTTATGCAGATTCCCAAAACGTTCTCCATTATGAATGCCCGAAGAGAAGAAGTCGCACTGATTTCGAAAAAGGTGTTCAGCTTCCTGCCGAAATTTTTTGTTGAGGTGAACGGCCGGGAAGTGCTGACGATCAAGAAGGAATTTTCCTTTTTAAAAGCACGCTATACGATTGATTCAGCCGGCATTGAGGTACGCGGCAACTGGTGGGACATGAACTTTCAGGTCTTACAGCGCGGTTCCGTTATAGGTGAAGTCAACAAGGAGTGGTTCACTTGGGGCGATAGCTACAAAATTCAGATTTTGAATGAACAGATGGAAGCCATCATGATTGCGATTGTAGTGGCGATTGACTGCGTAAAAGCTGACCATGCGGCGGGGGCGGCTTCTTCTCAGTAGTTACTCTTATTCCGTCAAAAAAACACCTCCAGGAACCTCGCCTAACGGCAGAGCCTATCCCCCTGAAGGTGTTTTTTCTGATTTCATCTTATACGCGGCTTATCCTAGCCCAGTCCATCCGCCGACAGGTTCCCGCCGTTACTGGCAATAACCTGCTTGTACCAGTGGAAGCTCTTCTTCCGTCTCCGCTGCAGGGTACCGTTGCCGGCGTTGTCCTTGTCGACGTAGATGTAGCCGTAGCGCTTGTTCATCTCCCCGGTTGAGGCGCTGACCAGATCGATCGGGCCCCAGCTGGTGTAGCCGATGATCTCGACACCGTCCGTGATCGCCTCGCCCATGGCGGCAATATGTCTCTGCAGATAGTCGATCCGGTAGTCGTCGGCTACCTCTCCGCCGGGACCGGGTTCATCGGCAGCGCCCAGCCCGTTCTCGACCACAAACAGCGGCTTCTGGTACCGGTCATACAGCTGATTGGCCGTAATGCGGAAGCCCAGCGGGTCAATCGTCCAGCCCCAGGCTGACTTCTGCAGATACGGATTATCGACCGAGCCAAACACATTGCCGCTGGTCATCCGGCCAAGCACCTCAGGGTCCGTGCTGGCAGTCCGGCTGGCATAATAGCTGAAGCCGATGTAATCCACGGTATTGTGCTTCAGCAGCTCCTCATCGCCCTGCTCCATCTCAACCGTGATTCCATTATCCTTAAAAAATCTTTTGGCATAGCCCGGATACGCCCCGCGGGACTGTACATCGATGAAGAAGAACGATTCGCGGTCCTTATTCATCGCATCCCATACATCCTCCGGATTGCACACATACGGATAAGTTGATCCGGCGGCCAGCATACAGCCAATCTGCGCATCAGGGATAAGCTCATGACAAGCCTTCACAGCCAGCGCGCTCGCCACCAGCTGATGATGGGCCGCCTGATACTGGATCTGCCGCTTATCCTCCCCCTCACGAAAGACCAGCCCCGCGCCGACAAACGGCAGATGCAGCAGCATATTGATCTCGTTGAAGGTCATCCAGTATTTCACTTTGTCCTTATATCGTGTGAACAGCGTAATGGCGTACCGCTCAAACAACCCCACCAGCTTGCGGTTTCTCCAGCTTCCGTAAGTCTGCACCAGATGAACCGGCACATCGAAATGTGCGATTGTAACCACCGGCTGTATCCCGTATTTCAGCAGCTCATCGAACAGATTATCATAGAACTCTAGCCCCGGCTCATTCGGCTCAGCATCATTTCCTTTAGGAAAAATCCGCGCCCAGGACACCGATACACGCAGCGCCTTGAAGCCCATTTCCGCGAACAGCGCAATATCCTCTTTATAGCGGTGATAAAAGCCGATCGCTTCATGCGACGGATACATCAGCCCCGGCTGCGGCTCAAAAGCATCCAGCTTTCCGCCCATCACAGGCCAGCGCTGCGGCCCGGACGGAATCAGATCCACCGTCGTCAGCCCCTTGCCTTCCTCCCGGTAAGCCCCTTCCGTCTGATTGGCCGCAATTGCGCCGCCCCACAGGAAACCCGCGGGAAAAGTATATTTTGACATGATATTATGCTCCTTCTCCTTCTGCTTCTGTTTCAGCTGTTACCTACCGCAGCATCACCGGACCCAGCAGCCCGGACGGCTCGTGGATCATGTACTGGGACAAGAAATCCTGCTCCTGCTTGCCGAGGTTGTTCGTTACCTCAACCACCAGCCGGTTCTTGCCAGCGACCAGCGCACTGCCTGCATCAAAGATGTACGGCGGGCAGATTTTGACCCCCAGCTGCTGGCCGTTAAGCGTAACCTCGGCTACCTCATATACGCGTCCCAGGTCAAGCACGGCATTGGCCGGAGCTGCTTCCTCCAAAATAAACGCCAGCTCATAACGCACCGTTCCCGAGAACCGCGCCTTGCCTTCCACTTTGGAGATATCCTGCAGCGAAACCAGCGTCTGCTCTGCTGAAAAGGACGGATAAGCTGTGGCTGTGGCAAAAGAAACGCTCCATTCTCCACCGATTTCTGCGGCCTCATTCGCTTGCTGCGGAGCTGCTTCCGCTTCCTCCCGGCTTTCCAGCAGCACAACAGATTCATACGGATGCAGCATCAGCTGAACCGCAGTTTTACCATCGATCTGCGACTGCGATACCGGCTTAACCTGATTGGAGAAGCCGTCATAGGCCACAACCGGACGATTTCCGCTCAGTGTTACAGTCGTTTCAATCACCTTGTAAGGCTCTTCATTGAAGAACATGTACACATCGCCTTCGGCCTGACGGTAATGATAGCTGCGCAGGTACGGCTGATGCTCAGAGGCGTGCACATCGTGATGGCCTTCTTTTATCAGCTGAGCCGTAAACTCCTCCAGCCCGCATACCGCCGCCTGCTTCTGCAACGCGCCGTCCACCTGCTCCCCGTGCTCGTTTCTCACCGGAAGCCCGTCAATGAACTGCACGCGGATACCGGCATCCGTAAATGCCTTAACCCGCTCCAGCAGCGTCTGCGGCAGTGCCTCGGCATAAGGGATGACCAGCGCGTTGAACGTCTGTCCGTTAATCGTATACGTGCCGCTGCCAAGCTTAGCCTGTGCAATCAGATCCGCCGGAATGACGTCGAACTCGATTTGGTGCTGCGCCAGCTCCTTCGCCGGCTTCTGGAACAGCATATACTCACCCAGCCATTCCGCCTCCGCATGATACAGCAACCCAACGTTCGCCACATGCTGACCCCCGTTCAGCAGATGGCTTACCCGGTTCAGGTAATCAAACAGCACGCTCATGAACCGGTACTGCGGATTATGGCCTCTGGCATCGAGATGCGGCGGGCAGTCGGGGTCCGGGAACTCTTTTGGTGAAAAGGCATGCGGTACAAAATGGGTCACACCCCGCACCAGCATATGGTCGGTAATCCACTTCATCAGCTTGATGCCCTCCGCCCAGCCGTAAGCCCCGTAGACCTCGCACATGGTGCGGTTCCGCTTTTTGGGATCGAGATGGCCAAGGGAAGCCCCCATTTTAGCCAGTCCATAATGGAAAAACTCCCCGTCCCAGCCCTTCGCCGTCATCGACTTGAACGGTCCCTTGTCCATGCCCGGCATAATCTGGTTCAGCACCACGTCGATGCCGGCCATATCCTGCTCCCAGATCGCTCTAAAAAAATGTCCCGCTCCGTAACCGAGCCGCGCATGCGCATTGTTATCCTCGATCAGATGGCCGATGTACTCTACCCCGTGCTCCCGGCACCAGGCTGCCAGTGTTCCGGTGAACGCTTCACCATACATACGGCTTACAATGTCCATGTATTTGTAGCGGATGGCGTGCTCTGCGCCCTCAGCCTCCACGGTTGAGAGCAGCGGCAGCAGCAGCCGTTCTTCCGCAGTGAACTGCTCCTGCAGCCCTGCTTTCCAAGGCAGCACCATTTCTGCCCGGCCGATCGAGCCGAAGGCCCCGTGCATATTGCCGAACCGCGGTTCATCCGAGAAAAATCCGGCAAACGTCCGGCCGAAATCCGCCGCATAACGGGCATAATGGGATTCGTAGACCTCGTTGATCAGCACCTTTACAGCCTCGGGATCAAGCGGATTCAGATAGCCTTCGGTGTGGGGCTCCCCGCCGTGGATCGTCTCCAGCAGGATGAATATCCGCCAGTCTCCTTCCGGGATGTCCCAGTACAGCACACCGTTATCTTCAAAAGTGCTGACATCAACAAAGCTCGCCGGATCGACGCTGTTCTCGCCAGTTCTCCGGGCTGCAATGATGCTTAGAATTTTGTCGTTAACGGCCTTAGGGGTAGCAGTCAGGCTCATCCGGTTGCCGGGGCTGCCCCATTTTACAAGAAAAGAAGCGTCCTGCAGCGGACCAACGAAATCAAGCTGATGGATTTTGAGATATTTTTTGACCAGCTCCGGATGATCTGACTTGATCTTTCCGTTCGCATAGCCCGTAGGAAAGTGGGAGTCGTCCAGCAGCCATACCTTCATACCCCGGCGGCGGGCCTCATCCATAATAATGTCCATGTCACGCCACCAGCCCTCACCGCAGAAATCGGGGTGCGGACGGGATTCCACGCAAAGGGCGTGGATGCCGGCCTCCTGGATTTTGGCAACCGATTCTCTTAAAAGCGCCTCCGGCTCTCCATGCAGCCACAGAAAAGGAAGCACATAGTTTTCCTGTTTATTGTCCAGAACCTCAGTAAGTCTTTTCATAAAGGCTCCACTCCTGTCTTCTCTGTCTATTAATTTGACTTACCAAACTTAACTTCATATAGTTAATCTTATCTTTGATCAAAGGGGGACTACAGCCATGCAG
Organism: Paenibacillus sp. PastM-3; assembly: GCF_029893965.1. Classification (GTDB taxonomy): domain Bacteria; phylum Bacillota; class Bacilli; order Paenibacillales; family Paenibacillaceae; genus Paenibacillus_AQ. Next base: position 4,156 of record NZ_JARXXP010000003.1, on the reverse strand, counting down.
AGAGAAGAATTAAGACGGCGGCTGTCCGAGCTGTCGGAGAGTGAGCATCGTCATAAAAAGGATCCTGACAAGGGTCTCCTTATATTTGAACAAATGAACCAAACGGTAAACATCACCGGAAGCCCGGTATATATTCTGGATCTGGATCCTTATTCAACCCGGGCATGGAGAGATTCCAAATTTCCCGCTAACTCCACAAACTCTTTTCACATCAACCAGATGACGATCCGCCAGCATTCCCGTTACAGTAAAATTCCGATGCATATCCATAACTACGTGGAAATCAATTACGTCTACTCCGGCCAGTGCAAGCAGATTATCGACGGCAAACACGTCACCCTGCGGGAGGGCGATCTGTGCATGCTCGACACTAACGTGCCGCATACCATTCTCGAAACGACCGAGGACGATATCATCATCAACCTCATTATGCTGAAGCCGTTCTTCACCACAGGTTTTCTGAGCAGGCTGGCGACGACCGGGATCATTTCCAATTTCATCGTGAATGCGATCTCGCAGATTCATAACCACAACCGCCACATTATTTTTCATACCGGCAATGAAATCTCGTTCAAGGAGACGATGGAGAGCCTGATGTGCGAAACGTTTGATCCGGGCTTCTGCTCCAAGGAGATTATCGAATCCTATATGGTCATTGTGTTCAGCAAGCTGCTGCAGTCGTTCCAGGGCGGTCAGGACAAGGATTACGGTGATGAAGCCGGCAGGGCCAATCTGATCGAAATTCTGAAATATCTGGAGGATCACTATAGAGACGTCACCCTGATTTCCGTAGCCGGGCATTTCAACTTCCATCCCAATTACTTCAGCGCCTATCTGAAAAAAGCAACCGGAAGAACGTTCAAGGAGCTTGTGCAGATCCAGCGGATGACCAGCGCCGGCCTCCTCCTGACCAATACTTCGCTGACGGTGGAGGAAGTGGCCGGTGAGGTCGGCTATAACAATCTCGGTTTCTTTTACAAAAAATTTGTAGCCTACTACGGCCAGACGCCAAGCGATTACCGCAAGCAGCACCGGTAGTGCAGTATTTTAGCGGATGCTCAGAACCAGCTCGCCTGTCTTGGCTTCACGGCTGCGGTCTGCCTTAAGCACAACCGATTCATGATCAGCTGTATTTGTTACGATAACCGGAGTCGTCACCTCGAAATTGTTGTCCCGGATCATGTTCCAGTCGACAATGGCCAGCAGCTGGCCCTTTTGAACGCGATCATTCTCCTTGACCTTAAGATCGAACGGTGCACCCTTCAGCTTAACCGTATTAATCCCCATATGGATCAGCAGCTCCACCCCGTCATCTGACACAATCGCAAACGCATGCTTGGAATTCGCCACGGTTACCACCGTACCGTCGAACGGCGCGTAAACTTTATTATCCGCAGGAATGACGGCGTAGCCGCTGCCCATTGCACCGCTTGCAAAGGCTTCGTCCGGCACCTCGCTGAGCGGGATAATCTTACCTTGTATGGAGTTGTAGACCTGGGTTTTTGTACCCGCCCCTGGTACTGTGCTGCTTGCCCCGGATACTGCCGGCGCTGCCGCTGGAGTCTCCTGCTTGTCCTTGAAGCCGAACAGATAGGTGAGCACGGTTGCGATAACGACGGCCGCCGCACTTGCAATGACATAGGCATAGAAGCTATTGTCGAGCCCTGCAGGATTAATGAACATCGGAGCTGCAAAAATCCCTCCGCCGCCGAAGCCGAACATCTTCGCACTCATCGCCGCAGTAATACCGCCGCCTACAGCCCCGGCGATTCCCGCCATGACAAAAGGTTTTTTGTACGGAAGCGAGATCCCGTAAATCGCCGGCTCGGTTACCCCCATAAAGGCAGATATGGCGGCCGGACCGGCAATGCTGCGCACCTTCGCATTTCTGGATTTCAGGAATACCCCAAGCGCCGCACCAACCTGGGCAAATACAGAGGCACTCAGGATCGCATTCACCGGATCATACTGAAGGGTTGTAATATTGTTGATCAGCACCGGGATAAAAGCATAATGCAGGCCGAAAATGACAATGAGCTGCCACAGCCCGCCAAGCACTACGCCTGCAATGACCGGACTGAGATTATAAATCCACATGGTCGCATCCGCCAGCAGACTGCTTGCTTCCGTCAGTACCGGACCTACCAGCAGGAAGGTCAGAATCCCGGTGATCAGTATAGTAAAGAGTGGTACGAAGAACAGCCGCAAAGACGCGGGGAGCTTGCGTTCGAACCATTTCTCCAGCTTCGCCGCAACCCAGGCGGCAAGGATTATCGGGAACAGCGACGAGGTATAGCTCGCCAGCACAACCGGAATGCCTGCAAACGTCAGGCTGTCACCCGCATTGTAGGCGGTAATAACTGACGGATAGACCAGCGCGGCGCCGATGGCTGCCGGAATAAACGGATTGCCGTTAAATTTCCGGCCGGCCGAGAAGCCGACAATAATCGGCATAAAATAGAACAGCCCGTCTCCGAGCGCATTCAGCAGAATATAAGTGCCGTCCGTTGCCGCCAGCCAGTCCAGTGCAGTGGCCAGACCGAGCATCCCTTTAATAATCCCGGCAGCAGCCAGCAGGCCGATGATCGGTGAGATAATGCCTACGATTACATCGACGAAGCGGTTAAAGGCATTTTTCTTTTTGCCGGGTGGCGCTGCTTCTGCATCATTCGACACGACTGCACCGCCGAGCTGGTCCGTGACCTCTTTATAGACCTCTTTTACCTTGTTGCCGATGACAACCTGGTATTGTCCGCCGCTTTTGACCACTGTCATAACGCCGTCCAGATTATTGATCGTGTCCGTCTGGGCGACGGATTCATCCTTAAGTGTAAATCTTAACCGGGTGACACAATGCTCCAGGTGGCTGATATTGCTCCGGCCGCCGACATTCCGGATAATCTCCCGGGCTAAGTTCTGATTGTCCATAGTAGACCCTCCCTGATTCTGAAAAAAGCGGATAAAAGGAACTACCGGCCTCTGAATAAAAAAGCCTCTCATTCCAGTATGCCAAATATTCCATATTATTGTGCGAAGCATTAACCGTAGAGCGTTTACATTCCTTGCTGAAACCGGTACCGCCGGGTTAGGCCTTTACCCTTGAATACCCTTACAAGGTTATGATAACAAACGGTGCCAACGTAAAGTATCGTCAGTTCTTAATGAATTTACTTACCAAACTTAAGATTAGGTGAAGCGATTGCAGGTGGCTTGAGTAACTTTGGCAGGAGTTGGAATTTGGAGTGGTGTATGGGGCGGTTGTGTGGGTGGGATGTGGCAGTAGTGTGTAGATAGGCTGGGGCGCGGGAATGGGAGTAGCTTATAGAGCAGATGTGTGTGTGGCGTGTGGACGTAGTGCGTAGAGAGGCTGGGGCGCGGGAATGGGAGTAGCTTATAGAGCAGATGTGTGCGTGGCGTGTGGACGTAGTGCGTAGAGAGGCTGGGGCGCGGGAATGGGAGTAGCTTATAGAGCAGATGTGTGCGTGGCGTGTGGACGTAGTGCGCAGATAGGCTGGAGCGCGGGAATGGGAGTAGCTTATAGAGCTGAGGTATGCGTGGCTTGTGGACGTAGTGCGTAGAGAGGCTGGGGCGCGGCAATGGGAGTTGCTTATAGAACTGAGGTATGCGTAGCGTGTGGACGTAGTACGCAGATAGGCTGGGGCGCGGGAATGGGAGTAGCTTATAAAGCTGAGGTATGCGTGGCTTGTGGACGTAGTGGCTGCAAAATAGGGGGTACGCAACAAAAATGCTCACCTGCAGCGCAGACCTCCTGTAAAGGCAGGACTCGGTTGGTACGTCGCTGTTCTAAACACAATATGTCGTTGCGAAGTTAAGTAATATTATTACCAACGTTCGGGCTAACGGACTCTGATGCGCTTATTTGCAGCAAAAGGCGTGTTTCTGCAGGCTAACGGACACCAGCGACCTTATTTCCTGTCTTTCCGCGTAAAAAGCACTCTTGAGCTGGAAATAAAGGTATTACGGTCCGTTAGCCTGATTAAACAGGCTGATTTCCATAAATAACGGCGCTGGTGTCCGTTAGAAAAAGTGGAAGTTACTGAGGGGTACGGGGTACGGGGTACGGGGTACGGGGTACGGGGTACGGGGTACGGGGTACGGGGTACGGGGTACGGGGTACGGGGTACGGGGTACGGGG
>NZ_JARXXP010000002.1 GCF_029893965.1 Paenibacillus sp. PastM-3 | reverse complement strand
AGGGATTATCCGGTATTAGCTACCGTTTCCGGTAGTTATCCCAGGCTAAGGGGCAGGTTGCCTACGTGTTACTCACCCGTCCGCCGCTAAGCTTACCCCGAAGGATAAACTCCGCTCGACTTGCATGTATTAGGCACGCCGCCAGCGTTCGTCCTGAGCCAGGATCAAACTCTCCAATAAGGTTTTTCCGAGCGGTTACTTCACCCGAATCACTCCGAGGAAATAACCATCCGAAAACTATTGTTAGAGCGATTCGCTCATTTTGAAACATCTGACGAGAATGTTACATTCTCATTTTGGAATCACCGAAGTGAATTCCGATACTCACTCGTTGTTCAGTTTTCAAAGATCAAGCTCGTTGTCACTGTCGATGTTCTCTTCAGCAGCAACTTTTATACTATATCACATCCGGTCGTTCGTTGCAAGCTCTTTTTTAATTTCTTTTTTCGAGCTTGGCGTCGATGCTTTTCAGCATTTCTTGGCCGGAATAAGAATATACCATGTACAGAAATAGAATGCAAGCATTATTTTGAAATATAAAAACAAAGCTGTACTCACATCCGTTCTCCCCAAAAACAGGATTCGGTCATAAGACAGCTCTACTCAATTATATGCATTGTGGCATAGTATTAAGCAATAATCTCCTTAATATGCAATTCGCGCTCCACCATGAGATTCACAATTTTGCCCTCTACCTGGACCATAGGGCGTGTAGGATTGCTGCGGTCCGTAAAAATGATCTCTCCATGGCGTCCATCACTCAGCTTGATTCTGGTTCCGTTATAAAGATCTGTCGTTTTCTGAATGAAGGTCTGAACAATAACCGGATCCAGCTTGCCAAAGCTCTCAGCCAGAATCTGTTCAAGTACCAGATAAGGCGACTGTGCCTTTCTATAAGCCTTTCTCAGCGTCATTGCGTGGAAGATATCTGCTACAGCCACAATTTTGGCGTAGAAATGAATCTGGGAGCCTTCCAGACGCAGCGGATAACCTGACCCGTCTATTTTTTCATGATGCTGAAGTGCTGCAAGCCTGACACCTTCATTGATTGCCGTAACATTACGCAGCAGCTGGTAGCCATAGGTTGTATGTCTGCGCACTTCTTCCAATTCGGCTCCTGTCAGCGGCGTCGGCTTCTGGAGCAATGAGACATCAACCTTCGCATTTCCTATATCATGCAGCAAGCCGGCAAATGCAGCCTGCATCCAATCCTTTTGCGGATAGCCGCACCACCGGGCAATCTTATATGAGGTTAAGGCAGACAGTACAGCGTTATGATAATTATAATCCTCTTCATGAATGACACGCGGAGAAAATTTTAAAACATGATAGTCCTTGAGCTCATTAATCAGTGCCTCTAATTGACTGCGTATCTCCAGGATCGGCAGCGGGGCAGCAGCCACAGAACGGTAAATCTGCTTAACCAGGGCCAGCATTTTGTCGTATTCGTCATGCAGCGAAGAATTGCTCTTGGCAAGCAGTGACTCATCAACCGTTGCTCCTGCTTTAACAGGTGTAGCTTTGGCTGCCGTTTTGGCCGGCTCAGGAGCTTTATTCTCACTCTGTGTACCCTCAATTTCCACGTATTGCACGAGAAATGCCTGCAGAATCTCGATATCCCGCGGCAGGATTACTTTTCCCTTAGTAAAAAGTACCCCACCCAATGGAGTGTTGACATCTTTAATAATTTTCGAACCCGGTTTTACTTCTGCCACGGATATACTTGGCATACACTCAGCCCCTCTGTTTCTGTAAAACTTGCCTACTGCTTAATCCTCTAATTATATTATGGATATTTGGAAGCGACTAGATAGGGTACAGCCAATTCCGTAAAATTAATTTAAAAAAGCACAGGTTTCTATAATTCAGAAACCTGTGCTCCTTGTAATGCGTTCTATTCCAGACTATCTTCTTCACCCTCAGCGTCCGCCAAAGGCTCTGAATCAGTTACTCCCTCTGTATCCACTGCCAGTGTGCCTTGTCCTTCTTCCCCGTCCTCATGACCTGGAAGCTCGTCTTCTTCTTTATCCGCTCTGCACAGCGTAGCTACAGCATCATCCTCACGGATGTTAATCAGCTTAACGCCCTGCGCATAACGGCCCATTGTCGAGATTCCATCCATGCTGGTACGGATCAGTGTTCCGCTGGTTGTGATAATCATCAGGTCCTCATCACTCTTAACAACCTTCAGACCCACTACCAGGCCGTTTTTGTCAGTAAGATTAATCGTCTTGATCCCCTTACCTCCGCGGGTCTGGGAACGGTAATCGCCGGCAGGCGTCCGTTTACCATAGCCTTTGGCCGTTACGATCAGGACTTCAAGATCCTTATCTACGCAGTCCATTCCAATGACATGATCATCTTCATCAAGGGTGATCCCCTTAACACCGGTTGCACTGCGTCCCATAGAACGGACATCATTCTCAGAGAAGGTAATGGACATCCCGCGCGCCGTACCGATAATCAGCTTCTGCTCACCGTCGGTCAGCTTCACCTCGATCAGGGAGTCCTCTTCACGGAGGTTGATCGCGATGAGACCGCCTTTACGGATATTGTTGTAATCCTCAAGCGGTGTCTTCTTCACAATACCTTCGCGGGTAGCAAAGAACAGATACTTATCGCTGTCTGCCTCCTGCACTTGAATTACAGCGCTGATCTTCTCACCCTGTTCAATTTGAATCAGGTTGATGATCGGCGTTCCACGTGCTGTGCGTCCAAGCTCTGGGATTTCATAGGCTTTGATCCGGTATACCTTACCCTTATCGGTAAAGAACATCAGATAGTTATGGGAGTTGCTCACGAAGAGATGCTCCACAAAATCCTCATCCTTGGTATCCATCCCGATTACGCCGCGTCCGCCCCGTTTCTGGCTACGGTACGTGCTGACCGGTAGGCGTTTAATGTAGCCGGTGTGTGTAATCGTAATAACGACCTCTTCACGCGGAATCAGATCCTCATCCAGAATGCTTTCTTCGCCCACTGTAATTTCAGTCCGGCGTTCATCGGAATATTTATCGCGGATTTCCTGCAGCTCGGTGCTGATAATCTCCAGGACAAGATGCTCGTTAGCCAGAATTTCCTTGTACTCGGCAATTTTGGCTACCAGCTCGTTATATTCGTTCTCGATCTTCTCCCGTTCCAGTCCGGTCAGACGCTGCATCCGCATATCGAGGATAGCCTGTGCCTGCTCGACGCTGAGCTTAAATCTTTCCATTAAGCCTTCGCGGGCAATATCGGTTGTGCGCGAGCCTCTGATTAGAGCAATAATCTCATCCAGATTATCAAGCGCTATACGCAGACCTTCCAGAATATGAGCACGTGCCTCAGCCTTCTTCAGATCAAAGATCGTCCGGCGGCGGATAACTTCAATCTGGTGCTGCAGATAGTGATACAGCACATCACGGAGATTGAGAATCTTAGGCTCGTTGTTCACAATCGCCAGCATATTAATGCCGAAGGTCGACTGCATAGCCGTATGCTTATACAGATTGTTAAGGACAACGTTAGGATTAACGTCGCGGCGCATCTCGATAACAACACGCATACCGGTACGGTCTGACTCATCACGCAGATCCGTAATGCCTTCGATCCGTTTCTCGCGGACCAGCTCGGCAATTTTCTCGACCAGTCTGGCTTTGTTAACCTGGTAAGGAAGCTCATGCACAATGATCCGGGCTTTACCGTTATTTTCTTCAATAGTCGCTTTGGCGCGCATCGTAACAGATCCGCGTCCGGTGCGGTAGGCCTGGCGGATACCCTCACGGCCCAGGATATACCCGGCCGTCGGGAAGTCAGGACCCTGAATATATTCCATAAGCTCCATAGGGGTAATATCCGGATTCTTGATCATAGCCTGTACGCCGTCAATGACCTCTCCCAGATTATGCGGAGGAATATTGGTTGCCATACCTACTGCGATCCCAGATACCCCGTTAACGAGCAGATTCGGATAACGGGCAGGCAAAACTACAGGCTCATGCTCTTCACCGTCATAGTTAGGAGCAAAATCAACCGTTTCCTTGTTAAGGTCCCGCAGCATTTCGCCTGCAATTTTGGATAGACGTGCTTCTGTATAACGCATTGCCGCAGCCATGTCACCATCGATGGAACCGAAGTTCCCGTGGCCGTCTATAAGCATATAACGCATAGAGAAATCCTGAGCCATACGTACCATGGTCTCATATACGGCAGAGTCACCGTGCGGATGATACTTACCGATAACCTCGCCGACGATTCTCGCTGACTTCTTATGAGGTTTATCCGGAGACATTCCGAGTTCTGACATTGCAAACAGAATGCGCCGGTGAACAGGCTTGAGTCCGTCCCGCACATCCGGCAAAGCCCGGCTGACAATGATGCTCATCGCATAATCCATAAAGGATTCGCGCATTTCCTCGCCAATGTCCCGGTCTTTGATTTGCGGGTTATTTTGTTCAGCCATGAGTTGCTGGACCTCCTTCAGTTAAAAACCGCTACCCCTAATTATATTACTTTCACAAAAACAGCACAATTAAACAGGGTAGCCTTATATCTGCTATTATTCATTTCTTTTAGCACCGGCTAGGGTAAATGCCCTTTCCGCCAATGCCTCCAGTACATAGACTATACAGACAAGTGGAACGGGTTTATGACCCTATTTTAAGGCCATACAGGTATAGCCCCATATCCTAATATTATAACATTATTTAGTTAACTTGTCCTGACAATTAAGAGCGCAATCTGCAATTAAGAAATAGGCTGGGAGGAAAATAATGAGGATTCAACGCGTGTCCAGCAAATGGGCCAAAACCAGAGTCATCCTGCAAAACCGCCAGCTGGCGATCTTTATTCCGGAAACGCGAAGATACAGTCTGGACCATTTGACCGAGCTGCTTGATGTCTACGGCACTGTATATATTAAGCCTGACCGGGGTACTTACGGCATTGGGGTCATGCGGGCTGAACGGCGTATCGTACATTTAAGTCCGGGCGGGCAGCCAAAAAACAGGGATTCAGCAGGTGAAGAAGCTGATGAGTCTGTAATGCAGGAGCAGATTATGTACGTACTGCGCTACGCAAAAGATGCCGAGGTATATAACTCAGCAGCTGAGCTCCATAGTGCCATTCTCCCCAAGCTGAAGGGGCGCCCCTATCTGGTGCAGCAGGGCATCGACCTGCTTAAGTATCATGAACGGCCGTTTGATCTTCGTGTGCTTACGCAAAAAACACCTTCAGGCGGCTGGGAAACAACCGGTATGCTAGGAAGAGTAGCCGCTCCCCAGAAGGTGGTCACCAATTATCATAACGGCGGCAGCATTTTTTCAGTCGATGCTTTGTTTAAAGAGCATATGAGTCCGGGTGAGACGGCCGGCATGATCCAGCAGCTGAAGTCACTGGGAGTCAGAATCGGGAATCAGCTTGAAACCGCATATCCGGGACTTAAGGAAATCGGGCTTGATGTCGCACTTGATCAGCATCATGATCCGTGGCTGCTTGAGGTAAATACGCTCCCCGCCATTATGATATTCAAAACATTCCCAGACAAATCAATATACCGTAAAATCCGCCGTTATGCCATTGCTTATGGACGCCTGAAGAAACCCCGGTCTGCTGCGTCTGCCCGCAGAAAGCTTGTTGCCAGACCGTAAAGCCGAAAGATAACAACTGAAAAAGAACCTCCAGCCCGCTATTCAATCCGAATAGAGAAGCCGGAGGTTCTTGTCATAGTAAAAATATTAAACGTCCAGGTTACGGACAGACTGCGCATGCTCCTGGATAAACTCACGGCGCGGTTCTACGTTATCGCCCATTAGCGTATCGAAGATACCGTCAGCCAGTATCGCATCCTCAATGGTCACCTGAAGCATAGTACGGCTCTCAGGATCCATTGTCGTATCCCACAGCTGCTCGGCGTTCATCTCTCCGAGACCTTTGTAGCGCTGAACGTTAACCTTTACATTCTCACCGAAGCCGGCAATGATCTCATCACGTTCCTTCTCGGACTGGGCGTAACGGATTACCTTATTACGCTCAATTTTGAAGAGCGGCGGCTGGGCAATGTAGATAAAGCCTGCCTCGATAATCTTCCGCATGTAACGGTAGAAGAAGGTCAGCAGCAGGGTACGGATATGGGCTCCGTCGACATCGGCATCGGTCATGATGACGATTTTGTGGTAGCGCGCTTTGGATATATCAAAGTCATCGCTGATCCCTGTACCCAGTGCAGTGATAATCGCCCGGATTTCGGCATTGGACAGAATGCGGTCCAGCCGCGCCTTCTCAACGTTCAGAATCTTTCCGCGCAGCGGCAGGATCGCCTGGAAATGACGGTCACGCCCCTGCTTGGCAGATCCGCCTGCAGAATCCCCTTCGACAATGTACAGCTCACTGATTGAGGCATCCTTGGATGAGCAGTCAGCCAGCTTACCCGGAAGGGCGCTTACCTCCAGTGCACTCTTGCGGCGTGTCAGCTCACGTGCTTTGCGGGCTGCTTCACGCGCACGGGAAGCCTGCAGCGACTTCTCCAGCACCCGGCGGGAAACCGCCGGATTCTCTTCCAGGAATTCCTGCAGCTTTTCGCCGAACAGCGATTCCACTACGCCGCGGACTTCACTGTTGCCCAGCTTGGTCTTCGTCTGACCTTCAAATTGCGGCTCAGGAATTTTGACAGAAATGATGGCTGTCAATCCTTCACGCACGTCATCCCCGGTAAGGTTGCCGCTGCTGTCCTTAATTACGCCTGTCTTGCGGGCATAATCGTTAATGATCCGGGTGAGCGCACTCTTGAAGCCGGATTCATGCGTTCCGCCTTCATGTGTATTAATATTATTGGCAAAAGAGTAGATATTCTCTGTATATGAATCATTGTATTGCAGAGCTACTTCAACAGCGATCATATCCCGTGAACCTTCCACGTAGATCGGCTCTTCGTGCAGCGCTTCTTTTTTCTCATTCAGGTATTTCACATATTCAACAATACCGCCGTCGTATTTGAACGTATTGCTGGTTCCCGTGCGCTCATCATGCAGTGAAAGCTCAATTCCCTTGTTCAGGAAAGCCAGCTCCCGGATACGAGTAAGCAGTGTTGTATATTCAAAAACAGTCGTTTCCGTAAAAATCTCCGGATCGGGAAGAAACGTTGTTGTTGTGCCAGTCTCATCGGAATCTCCGATAATCTTGATATCATACTGCGGAGCACCACGTTTGTATTCCTGCTGGTAGACATGGCCGTCACGCTTAACAGTAACAATTACCTTTTCGGATAATGCATTCACAACTGAAATCCCAACGCCGTGCAAACCGCCGGATACCTTGTATCCCCCGCCGCCGAATTTACCACCGGCATGCAGAACAGTCATTACAACCTCAAGCGTGGATTTCTTCAGCTTCACATTCTCGCCGACAGGAATACCCCGTCCGTTATCAATTACGGTAATACTGTTATCTTCATGAATAATCACTTGAATCCGGTCGCAAAAACCTGCCAGCGCCTCATCGATACTATTATCGACAACCTCCCAGACCAAATGATGCAGACCTTTGGCGCTGGTAGAGCCGATATACATGCCGGGACGCTTACGAACGGCTTCCAGCCCTTCAAGCACCTGAATCTGGCTCTCATCATATGTCGGTTGATTCATTGACATGCCTTCACCTACTTCTTTCAGATTATCTCTTGAAACCTTGAACGATTTATATTTCAAACAAGATTTTGGCTCTTTTTTTGAGAGTGGAGGAGGATATGGGGGAGTAGTAGACCGTATTTTTAGTGACGACGATAGATTTTGCTTCCTCTTCACCGATCCGCTCCAGTTTCTTGTCCTGGCCGGAATGAAGGATGAACTGTTTCGACACCTTAGAGGATTTCTCAATCGATATATCAAATATAGCTATCAGCTCTGAGGATCTTATAACCTTCTCCCCGCCCAAATGAATATACATGCTCTGCCTCCGCTCTTTAATTCTCCACTTTTCCATCATGAACATGGTATAGGCTTGCGCCCTTCAGCTTATCCGTATTCAGAGTCTCTACACCCGTCGCGGTGATGAAGGTCTGTACTTTGCTCTGGAAGGTTTCTATAAGCTGGGTCTGACGATAGGGATCAAGTTCGGACAAAACATCATCAAGAAGCAGCACAGGATACTCACCGATCTCCTCATGGATCAGTTCAATTTCCGCCAGCTTGAGCGATAAAGCTGCCGTACGTTGCTGCCCCTGGGATCCGTAGACCTGAGCTTCTCTTCCGTTGATAAAAAAGGACAGGTCATCCCTATGGGGACCCGTCAGCGTCATGCCGCGCCTAATTTCCTGTTCTCTTGTTTGTGATAACTTTAACATAAATTTGTCCAATAAGACAGCTTCATCTTCCTCTTCGCGCTCTCCAAAGGATGGAACATACTGCAGTCTGAGCTCTTCCCCGCCGTTTGTAATGCCCTTGTGAATGCTTTCTGCCCAGATCTGCAGCTTCTTTATAAATTGTTTCCTTTTTTTGATGATTTTAACACCATGTAGGGCAAGTTGGGCATCCCATATTTCGAGCAGTTCCTTGGCGGCAGCCTCTTTACCCCATAGCTGTTTCAGCAGATTCCCCCGCTGGAGCAGCACTTTCTGATACTGCTGTAAGTGAAAAAGGTAGCTGGGCTGCACCTGGCCGATCTCCATATCGAGAAAACGGCGGCGTATACCCGGCGTACCTTTGACAATCTCCAGATCCTCCGGAGCAAACATGACTACATTCAGCGAGCCGACAAATTCACTTAACCGGCGCTGTTCCAATCCATTTATTTTAGCCTTCTTGCCTCCGGCAGACAAGGTCAGCTCCAGCTTGAGATCCCCGTATTTCCGCTCAACCTCAGCGACAATCTGCGCGGACCCTGCCGGAGCATCGAACGATATCAGTTCCTTGTCCTTGGAGGTGCGGTGGCTTTTGGTCATTGCCAGTACAAACAGAGCTTCCATGAGGTTTGTTTTGCCCTGGGCATTCCGGCCGAGAATCAGATTGACATCGCCCAGGCTTTCCAGACGCAGCAGCTCATAGTTGCGATAATGCTGCAGACCGATATTTTTAACGAACACGAAGCTTAGGCCTCCCCGAAGTACTACTCTTGTATTCCGCCGCCTTCAACCTCGAAAACGCCGTTGTCCTGAACCTCTATTCTATCACCAGGATACAGCTTTCTTCCACGCCGTTCTTCCACTTCTCCGTTAACAAGCACATGGCCCTCCTGCAGCAGAGCTTTGGCCATCCCCCCTGTGGATACACAATCTGAGAGCTTCAAAAACTGGTCGAGTTTAATATATCCACTGTGGATAAGTATTTTTTTCATGATTTCTATCCTTTCCACCACTTATCCACAGGTCCGTGAACAGCGGCATTTAGTTAGTTGTGCGGTAAGGCAGGATAACATACAAGCTCCGGCTTTCGTCAAGCGGACGCAGAATAATCGGGCTCATCATCCCGGTAAAAGCAATCACCAGCTGCTCGCTTTCGACAACCTTCAGCACATCCAGCATATATTTCGAGTTAAAGGAGATTTTGAGCGGCTCGCCTTTGAAATCAATCACTTCCAGCTCTTCCCGGACTTTACCGAGTTCTGAGGAGCTGGAGGAAATTTCAACATCACCGTTATCCAGCGTCTGCATGCGGACAATATTCGTTTTTTCTTCACGGGACAGCAAATAAGCACGGTCGATCGATTCGCTTAACTTTTTTGTATCCAAAGTCAGTTCTGTTTTGTAGGTTGTCGGAATAATTCTAGAAGTATCCGGATAAATGCCGTCCAGGATGCGGGAATAGAACAGGACCTTATCAATTTTGAACAGGACCTGGTTATCGGCCACGACAATATCCACCAGCATATTCTGGTCAGGAATGATTTTGCTGAGCTCATTCAATGTTTTACCGGCAATGACCACATTGGAAAATTGGACGCTTTCGGTGCCTTCCAGATGTGCAGCTCTTGTCGCCAGGCGGTGGCGGTCGGTTGCTGTAAATTTAAATTCATTATCGGCCAGATTCCACAGGATACCGGTAAGAATCGGTGTTGTTTCCTGAGTGGAAATGGAAAAAGCGGTCTGCTTGATCATGTTCTTGAGCAGATCACCTGGCAGGGAGATGGTTTCGTTCTCCTCGATGCTAGGCAGAACCGGGAATTCTTCCGGATCAAGACCAACAATTTGAATCTCGGTGGAACCGGAGGAGATAAAGGTCTGGAACCCTTCCTTCACTTCCATGTGGATTTCCTTGGAGGGCAGCTTTTTGATAATTTCGACAAAAAACTTCGCTGGAAGCACTACGCTTCCCGGCTGCTCAACTTTAACGATGGTATGGCTGTCGTTTTCAGCCGGAATAAAGGATTGAATCGATATATCCGTATCGCTTGCAGTCAGTGTAACGCCCTGATGGCTAACCTCAAATTTAATACCGGTGAGGATCGGAATGGTGGTTCTGCTGGAAATAGCCTTGGATACATGACCGATGGATTCGTTGAGCTCATTTTTAAGAATGCTTATTTTCATGATTTCACTCCTAGCTGAAAAGTTGGGGGTTTGAGCTTTGTTTGTGTTCTTTTGCAACAGCTTTTAGAAGATTAATTATTATAGATCTTTAATAGTATTAGTAGTAGGGGCTCCGTTTATGTGGATAAGTCTCCAAAACAGCATAAAATTAAGCCTACCCACATGTGTATAGATTGTGTATAGGCTCTTAGTTCCTCTTAGGAAGGATTTTTAATTTTCTCTGCTAGATTATTTACCACTTTGTACAACTCCTGATCGACCTTTAATGACTGTGTAATCTTCTCATGAGCATGAATGACGGTGGTATGGTCGCGCCCTCCGAAGGCTTCTCCGATCTTAGGCAGCGAGTAATCCGTCAGCTCGCGGGACAGATACATAGCGATTTGCCGCGGAAAAGCGACAGCTTTGGTGCGTTTGCGCGCTTTGAAATCCTCCATGCGCAAATTGTAGTATTCCCCAACCTTTTGCTGAATATCTCCGATGGTAATCATCTTCGGCCGGCTGGACGGGATAATATCCTTCAGCGCTTCAGCTGCCAGGTGGGTCGTCACATCCTGGTTCGTCAAAGACGAGTAGGCGACAACCCGGATCAGCGCGCCTTCCAGCTCACGGATGTTCGTGTCGATCTGGTTGGCGATATACATCATAGCCTCATTGGGTATGTCGAGGTTCTCCGCCTTGGCCTTTTTGCGCAGGATGGCGATCCGCGTCTCCAGATCCGGCGGCTGGATATCGGTAATCAGTCCCCATTCAAACCTGGAACGCAGCCGTTCTTCCAGCGTCGGGATTTCCTTGGGCGGGCGGTCGCTGGAGATGATAATCTGCTTGCGTTCTTCATGCAGGGCATTAAACGTATGGAAAAATTCCTCCTGCGTAGATTCTTTGCCGGCCAGGAATTGAATGTCGTCAATCAGCAGAATATCAACGTTGCGGTATTTGTTGCGGAAACTTTCACCGCGGTTATCACGGATGGAATTGATGAATTCATTCGTGAACTTCTCGGATGAGATGTAAATAACCTTATTGTTGGGATTATGCTCCAGCACATAGTGCCCGATGGCATGCATTAGGTGGGTCTTGCCGAGACCAACCCCGCCATACAGGAACAGGGGATTGTAGGCTTTGGCAGGCGCTTCGGCTACAGCCAGCGAAGCTGCGTGTGCAAAGCGGTTGCCGGAACCGATTACGAACGTGTCGAACGTATATTTCGGATTGAGCAGATGAGTCTGCGCTTCTTCACGCGATACTGCCGGCGAAGGCGTGGCCTGTTGAACTATAGGCTCTGCAGGCTTGTTCTCCTCAATGACAAATTTGACATCTACCTGTTGTCCTGTAACTTCATAAACTGTAGCTCCTACCAGCTTGGTATAACGACTTTCCAGCCATTCAACGGCAAAAGTTGTAGGCGCCGAGATGATCAGGGCTTGCGGACTGAACGAAATGGCCTTCGTCGCCTTGAACCATGTATCGAAGCTCGGTTTGCTTAGTTTAGTTTGAATAATCGATAATATTTGCTGCCATAATTCAGAAGTATGGCTGTCCACAGACTGTCACTCCTTTAAATCTTCCAATGTGGCGTCAGCCATGAAGTGGAAATGTCGAAGAAAATGGGTTCGTGCCGAATCTTATCCCCAATAAGCAATATATAGAGACAAAAAAATATGGATAAACTTGAATTGTTCACAACTTTATCCACAGCTTGTTGATAATATATAGAACAAACAAATCTATTCACATTCAAAAGTAATACCATCATAGCAAAACGTCCCTTGTTTTTCAATGAGCGGAGCCATTTTATCCACAAATTCAATCACTTGTGTATAATTTTTAAGAACAACACTAGATATTGTTGATAATTTGTTTACCGTTCGACAGTTTCTGTCAGCGGTCTATTTTTTTTATACACAGGTTGTACTCAAAATTTGGAGCGTGGATAATTTTTTTAGTCACAGGTGGATAACTGCATAAGCTTGTGGATACTTTTTTTGGCGGCGGGAGCTGTGGATAATCGGATTTCAAAAAGAGGAAGGAAGCTGTAAGACATAGTTGACTTTTGGGACAATGATATGCTTTAATATATAAAGGTGTTTTCTGTGAGGATATGTCTCCAAAATTAATTGATGATACTTGTAGATACTGTCCCTACTCAAAAGGACGGCTTAGACCGTTTCTGCTAATATGACAGTAATTAAGATCCTGTAAGGGAGGTGCAATACATGAGACCGACGTTCAAACCGAATGTGAGCAAACGCAAGAAGGTACATGGTTTCCGCAAAAGAATGAGCACGAAAAACGGCCGTAAAGTGCTGGCAGCCCGCCGCCTGAAAGGCAGAAAAGTTTTGAGTGCGTAAGTTAGGCCACTTAGGGACCACTGCGGTGGTCCTTTTTTACTATTAAAGAATTGATAAGTTTTTGGGGGATATATTAAGGAAGCTGATAAGCTGTCGCGAAATTTTTGCTTCCTTATATAGGGCAGAAACGGATGCCGGTCGCAAACGGGGGATCGCGCCGCTTCTGCCGGATGCGAATGGATATTGATGAGGCTCTGCAAAGGCTGTTCGTTACACTTTGCGGGCCTTTTTTAGATGGTTTGGAATGTAATGGTTTATGTATACGCAAATAGGGGAAGTAACATGCCTGGTCCGGAGGACAGCCGTTTATGACGGCAGCCGGATGACAATACTAAGTAGAAGATCATTTTCCGGAGATTAACTGAGTTATCCGGTATTTGAATAGGAGATTCCCGTGCACAAAAGTCTACGATTACGAAACCGTGCGGACTTCAGCCGCGTATACCGCCATGGGAAGTCATTTGCGAATCATCAATTTGTGGTGTACTGGTTCAGCAAAAGAGAAGTGGAACGGTTCCGGCTTGGTGTGTCGGTCAGCAAGAAGGTCGGAAATGCTGTCGTGCGAAACCGCATGAGACGGCTGGTTAAGGAGATTGTCCGCCATCATGAGCCGGAAATTGCCGGCGGGCTGGATATAGTATTCATCGTTAGAAAGGGAGCGCTGGATAAGGATTACGCGGAGCTCGAAAAAAGCGCACTGCATGTACTCCGCAAAGCCAAGCTGCTCAAGGCTTCACGCAAGTAACAGGCCCGGAACAGGCTTGTTTATTTGTCTTCATAATTATGGTATGATTTACGGTGCAGTGGAATGTTTAAGAGAGGGGTTTTGAGGTGTCTCTATTGAAGACTAAACGGGGAAAAATGTTTCTTCTCCTCGGGTTAATGGTACTGATGATTGCCGTCCTGTCAGGGTGCGCTCCATCATCAACGGTTACGCACACGACGGAGGATTTGAAGAATGGAGGCTTTTGGCAGAGTAACGTAGTTTATTATTTCGCCATCGCCCTAGATACGTTCGCCAAGTGGTTTAATGGACAATATGGACTGGCCGTACTTGTAATGGTGATTATCGTCCGCACGCTGATCCTGCCGCTTACTATGAAACAGGTAAAAAGCTCGCGTGCAATGCAGGCCATTCAACCGGAGCTCCAGAAAATCCAGAAAAAATATAAAGATCAGCCTGAAAAGGTGCAGCAGGAAACGATGCGCCTCTTCCAGGAGAACAAAGTCAATCCGATGGCCGGCTGTCTGCCGCTGATCGTGCAAATGCCGATTTTTATCGCTCTGTACAACTCGATCTACTACAATCCGGACCTGCGTGAGCATTCGTTCCTGTGGCTCCAGCTCGGTGAACCGGACAAGCTGTTTATCCTGCCGCTGTTGGCTGCAGCTACGACGTTCCTCCAGACCCGGATGATGACCAAGATGAATCCGATTCAGCAGCAGGGTCCGATGCAGTTTATGATGATGGTATACCCGGTTCTGATTTTCATCATGTCTTACAATTTCCCGGCAGCACTGCCGCTATACTGGGTTTACAGTAACGTGTACACTATCATTCAGAACTACTTCTTATACCGCAACAACGATAAGACCAAATTGGCTGTCGCAGGTGCCGGTACCAGCAAAGAAGTCAATCTTGTGAAGGGCAAGGATTCAAGCGCTCGCAAGGATGTTACTCCCGCTGCAAAAGGCAATAGCGGCAAAGCGAAGGGAGCCAAAAAGTCAAAATGAGCAAAGTCGTCGCAACAGGGAAAACCATTGAAGAAGCTGTAGAACGTGGCCTGAGCCAGCTTGGAGTTCAAAAGGATCGGGTAACGGTCAGCGTACTTGAACAGCCGTCAAAAGGATTCCTGGGATTGATCGGTGCGAAAGGCGCCAAGGTAGAGCTTACCTTGATTCCTGAGGCCACACCGGCATCAGCGGCGAGTGCTCCGTCACTGCCTCAGCAGTCAACACGAGAGAGCAAACAGGAGGCTGGCGGCGGTGTGCCGCGCCAAGATTCCGGACAACCCGCAGAGGAAGCTTACCAACAGGCAGTTCAATTCATAGTTGATGTCGCTAAGAGCATGGGGCTTACAGTGGAAGTAGAAATCGTTCATACCAAGGAATCGACCATTCTGCAAATTTCCGGTCCGGATCTGGGACTCCTGATTGGCAGAAGAGGACAGACTCTCGATGCTCTGCAGTATTTGGCTAATATTGTGGCCAACCGTTATTCTGACAGCTTCGTCCGTCTGGTGCTTGATGCGGAGAATTTCCGCGAGCGCCGCAAGAAGACTCTGGAGGAGCTGGCAGACCGCCTGGCCGGCCGGGTGGTCCGGACCCGCAAAGAGGTTGTGCTTGAACCGATGTCACCGCAGGAGCGCAAGATCATTCACTCCAGGCTGCAGGATCATCGCCAGGTCAGCACACTCAGTAAGGGTGAAGAACCGAACCGGCGTGTTGTTATAACATTGAAGTAGAGATTAAATATGCTGCAATGACTCCTTGTCCAGTGTAAGGGGTCATTGCTTTTTTTGAAAGATAATCATTTATGTATCTCTTGTTGCAATTGATTCTACTTGAGATATTAAACATTATATTGAGGTGAGAAACAGCATGCTTAGTGACACCATTGCTGCCGTATCGACGGCACTGGGTGAAGGAGGAATTGCGATTGTCCGTGTGAGCGGGCCGGAGGCGATATCGCAGGTTGCCCTTTTATTCCGCGGCGGTACTCCCCTTACAGAGGTTCCTTCGCATACCGTTCATTACGGGCATATCATTAATCCTGTGAACGGGGAGCGGATGGAAGAGGTACTGGTTACAGTAATGAAGGGACCGCGCTCTTTTACTACAGAGGATGTAGTCGAGATCAGTGCCCATGGCGGCGTTATTTCAGTAAGAAGAGTAATGGATCTGCTGCTGCAGCAGGATATCCGTCTGGCTGAGCCCGGTGAATTCACCAAGCGTGCCTTTTTGGGCGGCCGGATCGACCTTTCCCAGGCTGAAGCGGTAATCGACCTGATCCGTTCAAAGTCAGACAGGGCGTTCTCTGTTGCCCTGAAGCAGGTCAGCGGTTCCTTATCAGAGCGTATTAAGACATTGCGCCATACACTGATTGAAACGCTTGCCCATATAGAAGTAAACATTGATTACCCTGAGCATGATGTGGAAGCACTGACTGCAGAATTCATTAAAGAGAAGAGCAGTGAGGTTATGGCAGGTATTGATAAGCTGCTGAAAACTGCCAATGAAGGTAAGATTCTGCGCGAAGGCATCACGACGGCCATTGTCGGCCGCCCTAATGTCGGGAAATCTTCCTTGCTCAATGCGCTTGCCCGTGACAATAAGGCGATTGTAACCGATATACCGGGAACTACGCGTGATGTAATAGAAGAGTATGTTACAATCAACAACATCCCGCTGAAGCTGCTGGATACCGCCGGCATCCGTGAAACGATGGATGTAGTTGAGCGGATCGGAGTGGAACGTTCCAAAGCTGCATTCAGCGATGCCGATCTCATTCTGCTTGTTCTTAATGCAAATGAAGAGCTGCATGAGGACGAACTGGCACTAATGGAACAAATCCACGGTAGACAAGCTTTGGTCATCATGAATAAAATGGACTTACCGCCTCGGCTGGACAAAGCCAAGCTGCTTACCTTTTTTGAGGAGTCCAGCATTGTGCCGATGTCTGTTCTTGAGGAGGAGGGACTGGATAAGCTGGAGGAAGCTATTTCAGAGCTGTTCTTCGGAGGCAAGCTGGAATCAGGTGATCTCACCTATGTAAGTAATGTACGGCATATCGCTCTGCTCAAAAAAGCGCATAAGTCGCTGCAGGATGCTTATGAAGCTGCGGATATGCTGGTGCCAATTGATATGATCCAGATTGATGTGCGGCTGGCCTGGGAACAGCTCGGGGAGATTATCGGGGATACGGCTGCCGATTCACTGCTTGATCAGATTTTCTCGCAATTTTGTCTGGGGAAATAAACCGTTCATATATATTATTACTGCTTATATAAGCAGTCGGGAGGAATAGAAATGAGTTATGAAGGAGGCAGCTATGACGTAGTGGTCATAGGCGCCGGCCATGCCGGCTGCGAGGCTGCTCTGGCTGCAGCCCGGATGGGCTGCAAAACACTGATGATTACCATTAACCTGGATATGGTGGCTTTTATGCCATGTAATCCTTCGATCGGCGGTCCGGCAAAAGGGCATGTCGTCCGTGAAATTGATGCGCTGGGCGGC
Organism: Paenibacillus sp. PastM-3; assembly: GCF_029893965.1. Taxonomy (GTDB): domain Bacteria; phylum Bacillota; class Bacilli; order Paenibacillales; family Paenibacillaceae; genus Paenibacillus_AQ. The sequence goes on along the minus strand of NZ_JARXXP010000002.1, from coordinate 621,067 downwards.
GAGATGGGCCGCAACATTGATAAGACCTTTATTCAGCTGCGCATGCTCAATACAGGCAAAGGTCCGGCGGTTCATGCACTGCGTGCACAGGCGGATAAATACCTTTATCAGCACGCCATGAAAGAAACGATGGAGAAGACGCCGAATCTGACGCTTCGCCAGGGGATGGTTGAGGAGCTGATTGTGGAGGACGGCAAATGTGCCGGCGTCATTACCAAGACCGGTACAGTATACCGCAGCAAGACCGTTATTTTGACGACTGGAACGTATCTGCGCGGTAAAGTGATTATGGGCGAGCTGACATATGAGAGCGGTCCAAACAATCAGCAGCCTTCTGTACGCCTGTCAGAGAACCTGCGTGAGCTCGGCTTTGAGCTGGTCCGCTTCAAGACAGGTACACCGCCGCGTGTCCATAAGGATACGATTGATTTCTCGAAGACAGAAATTCAGCCCGGAGATGATAAACCGAAATTCTTCTCTTTTGAAACCAAATCTTCTGATAACGAACAGCTGCCATGCTGGCTGACTTATACCCAACCTGTAACGCACCAGATTATTAATGATAACCTGCACCGTGCCCCAATGTTCACCGGTATTATTGAAGGAACAGGTCCTCGTTATTGCCCGTCTATTGAAGACAAGGTAGTGCGCTTTAGCGACAAGTCACAGCACCAGATTTTTCTTGAACCGGAAGGAAAAAACACTTCAGAGTATTACGTGCAGGGACTGTCCACCAGTCTGCCTGAGGATGTACAGTTAGCTGTGCTTCGCTCCATTCCAGGGATGGAAAAGGTTGAAATGATGCGTAACGGTTATGCAATTGAGTATGATGCCATGGTGCCTACACAGCTGTGGCCGTCACTAGAAACCAAACGTCTGCCGGGATTGTTCACTGCGGGACAGATTAATGGTACTTCTGGATACGAGGAAGCAGCGGGGCAGGGGGTTATGGCCGGTATCAATGCAGCCCGTAAAGTGCAGGATAAGGATCCTGTAGTGCTTGACCGTTCCCAGGGTTATATCGGCGTTTTGATTGATGATCTGGTGACAAAAGGCACAAATGAGCCTTACCGCCTGCTTACTTCCCGTGCTGAGTACCGGCTGCTGCTTCGCCATGACAATGCCGATCTGCGTCTTACTCCTATCGGATATGACATCGGACTAATTTCTCAGGAGCGCTATGATGCTTTTGTCCATAAGAAAGAAACGGTTGAACGTGAGATTGTCCGTCTCCGGGAAACGAAGGTTAAGCCTGTCGAAGTCAATGAAGCTTTGGCAGCGTATGAATCTGCTCCAATCGTTGACGGCTCCAACCTGCTTGTGCTGATGCGCCGTCCGGAGGTCGCTTACAGCTTTGTTGACCAGATCTCACCTTCACCTGACGAACTGGATGATGAGATGAAGGAGCAGGTAGAAATTCAGATTAAATATGCCGGCTACATTGAGAAGCAGTTGGCCCATGTTGAGAAGCTGCAAAAGATGGAGAAGAAGAAAATTCCAGATGATATCGACTATAACGAGATTCATGGACTCGCTATGGAAGCGCGGCAGAAGCTGACCAAGATTGCACCAATTTCCATCGGACAGGCCTCGCGGATTGCCGGAGTAACTCCAGCTGATATTTCGATTTTGCTTGTGCACTTAGAGCATTATAACCGGGTGACAGCAGCGAAAGGATAATTTATGGACAGCACAACATCACAGTTTGTTGCTCTATTGCAGGAGAAGGGCATTGAGCTTTCTTCCCGGCAGCTGGAGCAGTTTGCGCTTTATTATCAGGAGCTCGTCTCCTGGAATGAGAAGATGAATCTGACTGGCATTACGGAACGGGATCAGGTTTATACCAAGCATTTTTATGACTCGCTTTCCCTTGCCTTTTATGTTGATCTGACTCAAGTCAATAGTCTGGCGGATATCGGATCAGGTGCAGGCTTTCCCGGTATTCCGCTAAAAATATGCTTTCCGCATATTAAGCTGACAATCGTTGATTCACTGAGCAAAAGAATTTCCTTCCTCCAGCATATCTGTGACACGCTGGAACTTAGCGGAGTGCAGCTGATTCATGGCCGGGCGGAGGATGTCGCCAGACAGTTCGTTCACCGCGATGCTTATGATGTAGTTACTGCACGTGCGGTTGCCCGCTTATCACTACTCAATGAATTTTGCCTTCCGTTTACCCGGAAGGATGGAATTTTCGCGGCAATGAAGGGGAATGACCCGGCTGAGGAATTAAATGAAGCAGGACGCAGTCTCAAGGAATTGCGTGCTGAGCTCAAGAAGGTTGAATCGTTCAGCCTGCCGATAGAAGAATCGGCGCGCCATATCGTTATGATCCGCAAGACAGGTGCTACACCCGCCAAGTATCCCCGTAAAGCAGGAATGCCAGCGAAAGCACCACTCATTTAATTGTTTCACGTGAAACATTTTTATCCAGTTGAATAGCTTGCTTAATAAGGAGTCCTTAGTTGCTAAGGGCTTTTTATTTTGCACACTATGCCGTATCATATTTCAATTGTTATAAAAGGCAGGAAAAATAGGTCTTTATGGAGAATAGGATTATCTGAGGAAAAGTGATAGAATGATATAGTATCCATTTTTAGAGTAGGTTGTACGATGAGCTTTTTTGCCAGGCTAGGTTAAGAGGATCGTAATATAATGAAACTAGGTGGTTATGAACGGAATGAAAGAACAATTCACCAAGCTTTTTGGATTTAGCGAGCGGAGCAGCGGAGAAGAGGTCAAACAAATCCCGGTTCATGAGGTTATCAGCAGTCCTTATCAGCCCCGGACCATTTTTGATGACGAGAAGATAGACGAGCTCTGTCAGACCATCAAAACCCACGGAGTCATTCAACCGATTGTTGTTCGCGTACGTGACTCGCAATATGAGATTATTGCCGGAGAACGGCGTTGGCGTGCGGTTAAGAAGCTAGGTCTGGATACCGTGCCTGCCATTGTCCGTGAGTTCAATGATTCCCAGGCTGCCTCAATCGCTCTAATCGAAAATTTACAGCGTGAGGGTCTGACATCTATTGAGGAAGCAATCGCCTATCAAAAATTGATTGATCTTCATCAGCTGACCCAGGAAAGCCTAGCCCAGCGTTTAGGCAAAAGCCAGTCCACCATCGCTAACAAGATCCGCCTACTGCAGCTGCCGGAAGAAGTGAAGACAGCGCTGATGGAGCGCCAAATCACCGAGCGGCATGCCCGTTCCTTGCTTTCTCTGGATAGTGTTGAGATGCAGCTGAAGGTACTAGCAGAGATCATCTCCAAGGAACTGAATGTTAAGCAGACAGAAGCACGTATTGCCTTCTATAAGGCACTTAGCCAGACTGCCAAAAAATCAAAACGGGTTTCCTACACCAAGGATGTTCGTCTCGCTCTTAATACAATTCGTCAATCCATTGATATGGTAACAGGCTCAGGAATGGAGATTAAGACCTCGGAAAATGATCGCGGCGACCATTATGAGATTGTGATTCAGATCCCTAAACGATAAATTGTTTCAAAAGCTGAAGGCGGCCCTGAGGTGATTGGCCGCCTTTTCTGTGGCTGTATGCGGGTTGTACCGCTTGTATTCCATTACTTGAACTTCTACTTGTATATTTGTCTATTTTCTCGCAAATTTTGATGCCGTTCAAAACGTTATAACTTCACGAACTACAAGATGATTCTTTCTAACAATTCGAGGTGAAATAAGTGTCCAAGATTATTGCCATAGCAAATCAAAAAGGCGGAGTCGGAAAAACGACAACCTCTGTCAACCTGGGTGCCGGTATGGCTACTCTGGGGAAGAGAGTGCTTCTTGTCGATATTGACCCGCAAGGCAACACTACAAGCGGCGTTGGCGTCAACAAAGCGGATGTAGCGAATTGCATTTATGATATTCTCATTAATGAGGTGAATCCGCAGGATACGATCCTGCACACACAAATAGAAGGGCTGCATATCATTCCGGCGACCATCCAGCTGGCTGGCGCGGAAATCGAATTAGTATCAACGATTTCGCGGGAATTGAAGCTCAAAAAAGCGCTGAACTTAGTGAAAAACAATTATGATTACATCATTATTGACTGCCCGCCGTCTCTCGGCATTTTGACTATTAACTCTCTGACCGCGGCTGATTCGGTAATCATTCCAATTCAATGTGAGTATTATGCACTCGAAGGACTAAGCCAGTTGCTTAATACGGTTCGGCTGGTGCAGAAAAACCTTAATCCGCATTTAAGCATTGAAGGCGTTCTGCTGACTATGCTGGATGCACGGACTAACCTGGGGATTCAGGTCATTGAAGAGGTTAAGAAGTACTTCCAGGAGAAGGTATATCGAACCATTATTCCGCGTAATGTCCGTCTGAGTGAAGCACCTTCACATGGACAGTCCATTATTACTTATGATTCCCGCTCCAAGGGGGCGGAAGTGTATTTAGAGTTGGCAAAGGAAGTGATCTCATATGAGTAAGCGTTTAGGGAAAGGTCTAGATGCACTGATTCCATCCTTATCTATTAATGAAGATGATAAGGTTGTAGAGATACCTTTAGGCCAGTTGCGGGCCAATCCTTATCAGCCGCGTAAGGACTTTAATGAAGAAGCAATTCAGGAACTGGCAGAGTCTATCAGACAGCATGGAGTGATTCAGCCGATTATTGTCCGCAGCGTACTCAAGGGATACGAAATTATAGCCGGGGAACGAAGATTTCGTGCTTCCCAGTATTGCGGAAAAACAACCATTCCTGCTGTTGTAAGAAGTTTGAGTGATCAACAGGTAATGGAAATTGCCCTGATTGAGAATCTCCAGCGAGAGAATCTCAATGCAATGGAGATTGCAGTAGCTTACCAGGGGCTGATGGATCAATTCTCACTAACTCAAGAAGAGCTCTCACTTAAGGTGGGGAAATCCAGATCGCATATTGCTAATTTTCTGCGGCTGCTGACTTTGCCGGAGGAAGTGAAGGATTATGTTTCACGTGGAACAATTTCCATGGGACATGCGCGGGCTATTGTCGGGCTTAAAGACCCTGAGATTGTAAAACAGTTGGCTGAGCAGTGTGTAGAGCAGCAGTGGAGCGTAAGACAGCTTGAAGAGGTAGTTAAAAACCTTGACCGTAAGCCGGCTGCAGGAGTTAAAGCGAAAGTTCTAAAACGCGATCCATATATTGATAATGTGGAAGAAGGATTGCGTGAAAGATTTAAAACCACAGTGAAGATCAAACAGGGTAAGGATAAAGGGAAGATCGAAATCAATTACTACAGTGCCCAAGACCTGGAAAGACTGTTGGAACTGCTGGGGAACTGATTTGAATATGCAGACGCGAAAACATATCCTGAGGTATCCCTAACACGGATATGGAGGGATATGTTTTTTACACTTGAAAAGGGAGGTGGAGAATGGAACCGTTGTTGTATTTGGATCATGCGGCAACCTCCTGGCCTAAGCCGCCAGAGGTGGCTGCGGCGATGATGGAGGCCTTGGAACAGTCCGGTGCAAATGCAGGCAGAGGCAACCACTCATTGGCCATAGGGACGGGTAGAGTGCTTGTGAGGGCACGTAGTATGCTTGCTGAACTGTTTGGGATATCAAATGCACAGGATATCGCATTTACTCATAACACGACAATGGGTCTGAATCTGGCCATAAAGGGAACGCTTCAGGCAGGGGATCATGTCATCTCGACGATGACCGAACATAATTCGGTGCGACGTCCGCTGGAGTACCTTCGCCGGACGATCGGTATACAGGTGGACTATCTTTGTGTGAATGAAGAAGGACAGGTTGATCTGGTGGAACTGGAACGGCTGTTTAGGCCAAATACCAGGATGGTAATCTGCAACCATAGTTCTAACCTGCTGGGGAGTATACTCCCTGTTGGTGAGATCGGAGAAATCGTCAGGGCGCATAAGGCTGTTTTTCTGGTTGATGCAGCACAGAGTGCCGGAACGTTGGATATCGATGTGCAGAAGATGAATATTGATATGCTTGCTTTTCCGGGGCATAAAGGCCTGCTTGGTCCGCAAGGGACAGGGGGGGTGTATATTTCCCCAGAGCTTAATCCGGAACCTTTAATGCATGGGGGAACTGGCAGCCAGTCCGAGAGCAGTGAGCAGCCGACGGTCCGCCCTGACCGTTATGAGGCAGGAACCCAGAATGCTGTCGGTATTGCCGGGCTGCTGGCCGGAGTACGTAAAATCAAAGCGCTGGGTACCCACCATATCCATAAGCAGGAATGGCTGCTGACCCAGCAATTAATGGAGGGTTTGTCGGCAATTCCGGGGCTGAGGCTGCTTGGACCTGGAATAGGAGCGCCGCGGAGCGGAATCGTTTCGTTTACTATTGACGGTGAGGAATCAGCAGCCATTGCCCATCGGCTGGACCGCGAGTATAACATTGCTGTAAGGGCGGGTATGCACTGTACTCCGTTAGCCCATAAAGCAGTAGCCACGCTGGAGAGCGGGGCTGTCAGAGCAAGTGTAGGCATCAGTTCAACTGAGCATGATATAAAAAGAATGCTGGATGCCATGGAGGAGCTATACGGCCGGTCCCGCAGCAGCAGATAAATACAAAAGGATGGTCCATACATGTTAGAGCTGAATCAAATGATTAATGAACAAATTTCTCTGGTTATGTTCGCTGCAGTAATGATCATATTAATATTGTTGATTATGCAGATTGTTCAAGGCAGCAGGCTCCGCAGGATGCGGCGTAAGTATGAGGCAATGATGGGCGGTAATGGTATTGAGGATTTGGAAAGTCTGCTGATTGATCTGAAAAATCAAAGTGAGCGTCTGGATGAAGAACAGCGTGAACATAAGACGCTGATTGAAGCGGCCCAGAATAAAATGCACGGCATGAAATCCAAAGTGGCTGTGAAGCGGTACAACGCTTTTGGTGAGCGTGGAAGCGACCTGAGCTTCTCCATAGCCATTATAGATGACGGCAGTAACGGTGTAGTCTTAACAAGTCTGCATAACCGGGAGAATTCTTATATCTATGCCAAACCGCTTGAGAACGGGTCATCGCAATATCCATTGTCCCCGGAAGAGAAGGAAGTTATTGCTCAAGCGCAGCAGCAGATTTAGCATGGAGGTTCCATTGTTTTAAGGCAGAGTAGAGGCTGACGGCAATGATGTCCGATAAGCGCATGACGAGGCTCAGGCGGGTATTCTGAAGCACAAAGTATTCCATGAATCCGCCCACATTGACAATACCGGTTAAATGAATATCTCCGACAGGAGGCAGCTGCTTGTTGACACCGGCACCAGGGCGCAGAGGACCGTCAACGACCTGTATGCAGCCCACGCTGGCTGAATGCCCCAGGCAGGCATCAATGCCGATAATAAAAGGATCATTATGCTTGTTATAAATGAGCGTTAGTGTCTCCTCCAAATTAACGGCGTGCACCGGCTCGTCCAAAGTTCCGTACAGATGGAATAACGGACTGTGGAAGCGGGATAAAGCAGTGCCCACAAGAGGGCCCAGCGAATCACCGGTGGAGCGGTCAGTGCCGACACATACAATAACGATCGGGGTATCCGGGCGGGTACGTGAAAAGTGAAACAGCAGACGGTGAGTTATGGCCGAAAAAATATTTGGATCAGCATGTGATATTTTAAGGCAGGACGGCTCTGGCAGCGGTACAGCTTTAGAAGATAAATTCATATAACCTTCCTTTCTTCAGGCGGAGCTTCTACGAAAATACCAGCAGGATGTTCATTCCACTTCAAAGATTGCTGATAAGCTATGGCGCTATTCCGCAGGAGAGTGTTGATGATCCTAGTATATGGATGAAAAAAGCTTTTTATACTACAGGTGCAAGAGATAGGACCTTAAGACCAGAGGGAGCGATGGAGATGGGGGAAGAGCTGCTGATTGCGTTTGACTCAACCCAGCAGGCACTGCGTGCAGAAATGCTGCTGGAGTATGCGGAAATGGAAATTGATATCTTCCCGACTCCAAAGGAAATTACAGCAGGCTGTGCGATGTCGATTCAATTTTTTCGCGAGGATCTGGCAGGGGTGAGAGAAATCATTGCTGGACAGAACGTGGAAATCCGCGGAATTTTCGGCAGGAATGAAGAGGGAAACGGGTATATAGAGATACATGATTAAAGAGGGAGGGACCTGAATGCAAACCTGGTTGTTGGAATCTGCGGCATCTGGTGCTTTGGATGATGCTGTCCGGTTCAAGGATAAGGTGTGGAACTGGTTAACGGATGCTGATATGTGGGCGAATGTTTTGTTTTCGGGACTCAGAATTCTGGCTATTTTTCTTTTGACCCGGCTGATTATAAAAGTAGTCTACAAAGTCATTGACCGTTCAATGGAAAAAGAGGTAACAGGAAGCAGACTGCTGGCGAACAGCCGGCGCTTTTCTACTGTGGGCGGGCTTCTGAAAAATGTGGTCACGGTCATCTGTAATTTTATCATGATTATGCTGATTCTTTCCGAATTCAACTTTGATCTGGGCCCGCTGCTGGCCGGTGCAGGTGTAGTCGGTCTGGCTATCGGGTTTGGAGCGCAAAGTTTGGTCAAGGATGTAATTACCGGCTTCTTTATCATTTTTGAAGATCAGTTTGCAGTAGGCGATGTGATCCAGACTGGTACTTATAAAGGAACCGTAGAGATGATTGGACTCAGAACGACCCGGCTGCTCAGCTTTACAGGTGAGGTTCATATTGTTCCTAACGGCTCAATTGTCAATGTAACCAACTATTCCTTGGCTAATGCGATGGCTGTGGTGGATGTGCCGGTGAAGATCGAGCGGGGGCTGGAAAATACGCTTGCCCTGATAGGTGAAGCACTGCAGGGAATTGAGGAGCGTAGCGACAACATTATCGCTTACCCGAATATTCTCGGTATTCAGTCCATGAGCACATCGGAGTTTGTGATTCGTGTAGCCGCCAACTGCCAGCCTAATGCCCGGGAAGCTGCGCAGCGGCAGATTCAGAGCGATATCAAACAGGCTCTGGAGAAGCAGACAGCCCAGGAAGAGGCTGAGGCAGCGCGTAAAGCCCTGGAGCAGGAAGAGCAGGCATCAAGAACGGCAATAGAGGCTGAGCTTGTAAAAACAGCCAGGGAAGCCAGTGAGACGGCAGGAGCGATCCCGAGAAGGCAGATTGCAGCTGCCCAAGAGGGAGAAGAGGGGGATAACTGATGGAACGGAAGGTCTTTGAACTCGGGGATATTGTGCTGATGAAAAAACCCCATCCCTGCGGAACGAACGAAATGGAGATCATCCGGATGGGGATGGATATCCGCATAAAATGCACCGGCTGCCAGCACAGCGTACTGATTCCCCGTGCCAAGTTCGAGAAAAATCTCAAAAAAGTACTCCGCTCAAAGAGTGCTTCAACAGAATCGGACGGGCACAATATTTAAGCTTGCAAAAGCAAATACGCCATGATACAATAGGTCTTGCTGCGGAGAGGTACCCAAGAGGCCCAAGGGGGCTGACTCGAAATCAGTTAGGCGTGTCAAAGCGTGCGTGGGTTCGAATCCCACCCTCTCCGCCACCACAGCTTTCTAATAATATTACTAATCAGACCTTCGCTGCTGCGGAGGTTTTTTTGTGTACAATTACTGCGTTCAGGGAGGCGGGCGGAGGTACCGTTAAATGCACGCAAAAAGGGAGATCCTTGCGGATCTCCCTCCAGAGGCAGTACATCAATGATGTTCGGATTATTTCTGTCTAAAGCCGCTAAAGTGCTGGGTATTGCAAAAGCTGATGCCTTTTTTAAAAGATAAGAAAGTATAAGTTGCCTCATACTTTATCCTTACCTTTCCCGCAGAAACGGATACCGTCTTTGAGGACGGCAAAGCCATTTCTACTTGAGGGCCAGCTTCACGGTTCCCGGGTTACAGTAGTTGCTGAATCAGAATCCCAGTGATTGTGTTCGTCATTGACGTACAACGGAACCACACCTCTCTTTTGTACTGCCTGAGATTATTATGTGCGTCTGAATGGTTTTTATACATGGGCCGAAAATTAATGGACACGCGCCTTTTCGACCTTTTTCCATTTACGGTCCTTGTTGGTTGTCTCGGGAAAAATATCGCCTTTCTCCATTGTAATCCGCTTTGGATTCTGGATTTGAGTATGGAAGCTGCGCGCTTCGCCTACCTCTGTGTAAACACCCGGGTTCGGTGCCCGGTCCCCTTTTTCATATTCTGTCTGCTCGCCCATTATAAATCCTCCTTCTCAAGAGTGATAATTACAGATCTATTGTGTGCAGCTTCAGAAGGCTTCATGTAGTTAAAAAGTCCTGCGGGATCTGTTGTATGATATTACTTGCAATCGGCAGATCAATTTGGTAAACTGATTTGGTGCGAGTCTATGTTTGTGCTCGCTCCTTGCTCCTGACGTGATCAGGGGCCGAAGACCATAAGGAGGTGAAATTTATGCGCAAATACGAAGTGATGTACATTATTCGTCCTGATATTGAACAAGAAGCCGTTCAAGCAGCAGTCGAAAAATTCCAAGGCATCATCTCCAACGGCGGGGAAATTACAAAGCACGATGTGCAGGGTAAACGCCGTCTTGCGTATGAGATCAAGAAATTCCGTGATGGCGTTTATGTATTGGTTAACTTCACTGCAGAACCTGCAGTAGTTACTGAGCTTGAGCGTATCATGAAGATTTCCGACGAAGTTATTCGTTATCTCATTACGAACGACGTTGCCTAAGATCCAGACAAGCTTTGTAACAAATCGCGCTATAAGGAGGGGATTGAATTGTTGAACCGTATCATTCTGATCGGTCGGTTGACCCGTGACCCGGAACTTCGTTATACTCCCGCTGGTGTTGCCGTAACACAGTTTACGCTTGCCGTAGACCGTAACTTTACGGGCCAGAACGGTGAACGCGAAGCGGACTTCATCCCGGTAGTAACCTGGAGACAGCTGGCTGAGACCTGTGCCAATTATTTGCGCAAAGGACGTCTGGCAGCCGTAGAAGGACGCATCCAAGTACGGAACTATGAGAATAACGAAGGCAAACGTGTATACGTAACTGAAGTTATTGCTGATAATGTCCGTTTCCTGGAATCCTCGCAGAACCGTGAAGGCGGAAATGCACCGAGTGGCGGAAGTATGCCTGAAGAGCCTGCCTATGGCGGCGGTAACGGCGGTAACAGTGCACGCGGAAATAACAATAATTTCTCGCGCAGCAACAATAATCAAGATCCTTTTTCGGGCGATGGAAAACCGATCGATATATCGGATGATGATTTGCCATTTTAATAAGGAAGGACTGAAAAGAACATGGCTTTCAAACAAAGAGAAGGCGGAGACAACGACAAAAGACCGGCACGTCGTGGTGGACGCAACAAGCGCAAAAAAGTGTGCTACTTCACTGTGAACAAAATTACTCACATTGACTATAAAGACACTGAGCTTCTCAAGAAGTTCATCAGCGAACGCGGAAAGATTCTGCCGCGTCGTGTAACTGGTACAAGTGCAAAATACCAACGCGCTCTGACCATTGCTGTAAAACGCTCGCGTCAAATCGCGCTGCTGCCTTACACAACGGAATAGGACGTTTTATGAAGCAGCCGGCTAAGCCGGCTGCTTTTTTGATTGATAAGGATTTATGTTTTGAGAGCCTCTCAATGTACCTGTGCGGGGTTGTTTGGTGTGTTCAGCATTCAATAGCCAGGATTCATAAAGCCTTGGTAGCTATCACCGCAATTGTATATAATAATAAGCAATGACGGCGGCACACAGCAGCTGTCCAATTAAAAATCCTGGAGGCATAACCATGATCAGTGCAAGCCCTTATATAATAATTGAAAATGTGCGGGAATCGGTCGATTACTACCAGAGCGTATTTGGCGGCGAAATTAAGGTGCTGAACGAGCATAACGGCAAGCTGCTGCATGCGGAGCTGCACCTGGGCTCCAGCCTGATCCATTTCTCGGATGATTACGGCCGCGGTGCCAAGACAGCCAATGTCAGCATCATTATGGCACTGGAGAGCGAAGAAGAGCTGCGTGCCATCTACGGCAGGCTGGTTGAAGACGGCGGTAAAGTTCAGGTAGAGCTGCAGAAGACCTTTTTCGGGGCGCTTCATGGACAAGTATCAGATGTTAAAAACGGTATTACCTGGGTGTTTAATTATTTCGCCGGCAATTGACGTGATCGGCGGAATGTAGTAAATTACAGGTATCCTATAACAAAAGGGGAAATTTTGATGTCGGTGAGCGTTCTTAACTAAGCAATTTCATATCACCTGAAGATAGGCATTAGCAGGTTCAGTTTTAGCTGAGGGCTTGCTCTGTTTAAGTATGTGCGATAGCATGCTTATTACCTGTGTTCATGGTGGATGATTAGTTAAGAACACGCGAAGCGTCAACATTGGCCTCTTTTTCGGCTATTGTTCTCTTTGTGATAAACCGTGCTCTTGAGCACGGTTTTTTCTGTTTTCCAAAGGGGCAATACCATCTAGGTGAGGGCAAGGACTGCATTGTGCAGTCTTTGCCCTTTTTTGCGTTATCAGGAGCTGTTTATACTACAGGCAGGAAAAAAGGAGGATTATCAGTGAATACAGAAAGTCTGTGCACACTCGGATATGAGGAAATCAAAGGTGAGGTCACGCGGTACGCGGTTTCCTATGAAGGGAAAAGGCTGGCAGGGGAGCTCGCTCCGATGGTTTATCTTCCGGCAATACAGCGGGCGCTTGAAGAAACGGAGGAGGCTAAGGAGCTGCTGGAGCGCGGGGCAAGCGTGCCGTTGCCGTCCCTTGAGGGCATGGAATGGATAATCTCGCTGATGGGGACGGGATATTTATACAATGAGCAGGACTTCACAGCCATTGCAACCTTTCTGAACAGCTGCAGCCAGCTTCGTAAATACATGGCCTCCAAGGAGCAGAGCGCACCGCGGATTGCGGCCTATGGGGCTTCGCTGCAGGAGCTGCGGCAGCTAAGGGATGAAATCGAACGCTGTATCCGGTTTGGTGTCATTGAGAGCCAGGCCAGCAAAGGGCTGGAGCGGGTGCGGAAACGGCTGACAGTGGCTAAGGAGCGGCTGCAGCGCAAGCTGGAGAGCATTATGTCCCGGCATCAGTCGATCCTGCAGGAGAGTCTGGTCAGTATGCGGGGCGGCAGATACGTTATACCCGTGAAGAGGGAGTACCATAAGCAGGTAAAGGGGGCTGTGCTCGATCAGTCGACGAGCGGGCAGACTGTATTCGTAGAGCCTTACGAGGTTGCTGCCCTCCAGGGCGAGTTAGAGCTCCTCACAGCTGAGGAGGCGAGAGAGGAGGGCATTATCCTGAGCATGCTGAGCGGCCTTGTGGAGCGTGAGCAGGAGGCGCTGCGCATTAATATCGAGGTGACAGGCACCTACGATTTCATCTTTGCCAAAGCTAAATATGCCCGGAGTATTGGGGCGCGGAATGTGAAGCTGAATGAGCGGGGATGGTTCCGGATGAATGGCGGAAGGCACCCCGAGCTGAAGGATATGGTGCCGGTCAGCCTGGAATTCGGTCACGGCTATAAGTCGCTGATCGTCACAGGCCCTAATACCGGCGGAAAAACCGTTGTACTCAAAACACTCGGGCTGCTGGCAGCCATGGCGCAATCCGGACTGCTTGTTCCTGTGGAGGAGCATAGTGACTTTGCTGTATTCCGGGACATTATCAGCGTGATCGGAGACGGCCAGAGCCTGACCCAGTCGCTCAGCACCTTCTCGGCCCAGATGAAGAGCATTGAGGGCATGCTGCGCGCTGCAGGCAGGGACGTACTGCTGCTGATCGATGAGCTGGCTGCCGGAACGGACCCGGGTGAGGGCTTTGCCCTTTCCATTGCTATACTTGAAGAGCTAAACCGCAAGGGAGCCAATATTATCGTTACAACACATTTTAATGAATTAAAAGCGTTCGCCGCTTCTACTCCGGGCTTTGAGAATGCACGGATGGAGTTCGACAAACATACGCTGCAGCCGCTGTATAAGCTGACCATCGGTGAGGCAGGCGAAAGCTATGCCCTGCAGATTGCCGAGAAGCTCGGCATTCCGGCTGAGGTGATCCGGCGGTCGCATGAGCTTGCAGAGCAGCAGCGGACACCTGGAGGCCGTATCAGCGGTGCTGGCAGAAAAGCAGCTATAAAGCCTAATCCCGGTTATAAAACGCCTGGAAGCACTGAAGGTGGATTTCAGGAGGAGAAAGAGGATAGCAGTCACCTGAAGAACGGTAAAACGGCCGACTCCGGCTTTGAAATCGGTGATGCAGTATATATCACTTCCCTTGACCGGACGGGAATTGTCTATGCAAGACAGGACAGCATGGGCATTGTCGGGGTAATGGTCCAGAAGGAAAAAATGCGCATAAACCATAAACGTCTGAAGCCATACCTGTCAAAAGATAAGCTGTACCCGGAGGACTATGACTTTGATATCCTTTTCGAGAGTAAGGAAAACCGGAAAAAGCGCAAGCTGATGCGGAAAAGGCATGTTGAGGGACTTAGCGTTATCCATACGGAGGAAGAGACATAAACCGGTTACAAGACACGTTTAGGCCTGCCCGAAAAGGCAGGCTTTTTAAGCTGCAAATATAGCTTCCAAACATAGAGTCTCCAATTATTGACTTCCCATTCCGGGCAATATTCGTTATTCTCTAAGTTGTAGCTGATAAAATTGATAAATATAAAATTTACGCAGTACATGATATATATAACTTTATATGGAATGTAATTGGAGTTTAACGGGATATGATTTAAAATAATAATCGTTAGAAAACGCTTACATTATTAGGCTGTACCTTAGAAAGGAAGAACTACATGCATAAATCCAAGATCGGCACTTTGCTGCTGCTCATTACCTGCATATTGACAGCATGCAATGGCGCGGGGACAAACAGTAATTCCTACGCGGTACGTTACAGTAAAGCTGAAGAGAAAGCTGTGCCGGGCGGTACAATTACTTATGCTTATACCTCCCCGTTTCAGGGAATGTTTGATCCTGCCTTTTTTGAAGGTGAGGATGATTCCAATGTGCTGGATTTCATTACGGAAGGCATGTTCACGGTAAGAGATGACCTGACAACCGTTCCCAATATCGCATCCTGGAAGGAATCGGAGGATCATACCGTGTTTACCTTCAAAATCAGGCCTGGGGTCCGCTGGCATAACGGTGATGAGCTGACGGTTGAGGACTGGAAATTCGCACTGGAGACCATCGCCAGTCCTGATTATACGGGTCCCAGATACTATAGTGTAGAGATGATTAAAGGGGCAGAAGCCTATCACCGGGGGGAAACGGACGAACTGGCGGGAGTCAAGGTCATCGACCCGTATACGCTGAAGATTACAGTAAATTCTGCCCGGGTGAATACGATCGATAATCTGTGGCCGTATCCGATGAACAAAAAATATTTTGAGGGAGTCGCAGTGAAGGATATGGCGGACAGCGACCAGGTGCGCAAGAGGCCGATCGGTATCGGACCCTTTGAGGTGACGGAGATTCAGCCCGGCCAGCTTGTCCGGATGAAGAGATTTGATAACTATTATAAGGGTAAGGCGCTGCTGGACGGAGTTGACTATAAAGTCGTCGGGGACGAAGAATTAACCGGACTGCTGGAAGATGGCAGCATTGATATCGGTACTGTACCAAGGGATACGTATTCTGCACTTCAACAGCTTGACAACATAACGCTAATGCAATCGGCAGAACTGTCATACGAATACATAGGCTTCAAATTCGGACACTGGGACGAGTCAGCCCGGCAGAATGTGATGGACAACCCTAAGTTTGCTGATAAGCGCCTGCGGCAGGCCATGTATTATGCGCTGGACCGGGAGGGAATCATTGACCGCTTCTCTTACGGTCTGGGTGAATTGATTGAAACGCCGATCCCAAGCACCAGCTGGGCCAAAATACCGGACTCTGAAATTAACACGTATCCCTATGACCCGCAGAAGGCGGAGACACTGCTGCAGGAAGCGGGGTATACCGATATAGACAACGACGGCTGGCGTGAAGATCCGCAGGGACAAAAGCTTATTATCCGCTATGATGCGATGAGCGGGAACGCAACAGCGCAAGAGCGCACGCAGGCGATTATGCAGAACTGGCGCGACATTGGCCTTAATGTGCAGCTTAATGGGGGCAAACTCAAGGATTTGAACACCTTTTATGAAGCTGTTGAGAACGATGATCCGACGGTGGAGGTGTTTAATGGGGTATGGGGACTCGCCAGTGATCCTGATCCATCCGGGCTGTGGCGCGCCTCTGATCTGTGGAATTATTCCCGCTGGTCATCTGAGCGAAGCGAAGAGCTGATCCTTGAAGGCGTGCAGGCCAAGGCTTATGACAGGGATTACCGCAAGCAGGTCTACCATGAATGGCAGCAGCTTATCAATGAAGAGGTGCCGATGATCTTTTTCGCGGAACGGATGAACATTACCGCCGTAAGCAAACGCCTGCAGGGCGTGCGGGTCAACTCCATCAGCAATATCAATGAGCCCGATAAATGGTGGATTAAATAGTGGATTACTGAATATTAAGCAGAACCTGAAGGATCAGCGGCAGAAGGGCTGCGGACCGGAAGATTCTGCTTTTTTGGTGAAAATAAAATCAAAAGCGGATTTAGCACGTCATATACTTTAGGAACGACCGGCTGCTGCAGTATTGAAATTGTCGTTTTTTGTTATTTCTTTTTACAGGCCAAGTGATTACAATAGAAATATTGTTTGTGTCAAAGCCGTTTTCCAGGTTTATTCTACAAATAGAACGACCCTAATTCCTGAAAGGGGGAACACTAAGACCGAATAGGGCAAAGAAACAGCAGCCGAGAGAAGTCCGGACATGAGCGCCTGCCAGGATGTGGGCAGCCATTGTAAATAGATTACAAGCAATGATTTTATTCCACGATAAAGAAGGAATTCATTTTATGAATAAGAATAAGCTGAAGAAAAGGTATATAGCCCTTATAGCTCTGGCCGTCATTATTGCAGGAGGATTTCTGTTCCAGAAGCAGCTTGCAGTGCTTGCCTTTGACCTGTTCCTTTCTGACCGGGTAGAGGCGAAGCTGAAAGAGGAATCCTATGTGCCGCTGGTTAAGGATAGTACGACTACAGTTAAACCGGAGCCCGTTGTATTCAAAAGCGACCCGTTCTCACTGATGCTGCTAGGAACAGACCAGCGCGGCAATGAAACCGCACGTTCCGATACGATGATCTACGCCGTTGTCCGGCCGGAGGATTACAAGCTCCTGCTGATCTCCATTCCCCGTGATACGTACACGGAAATTATCGGACACAGGGACAACAAAAAAGACAAAATCACCCATGCCTATGCATTCGGCGGCCAGCAGATGGCCAAAGATACACTGGAGGCACTGCTCGGACATGATATCCAGTATTATGCCACCATTAACTTCCAGGGCCTGAAGGATGCAGTGGATGCCATTGGCGGCGTTCCGCTGCCCATCAAGAAGGATATTGTCAACAAAGGCGCCGATCATGAGAAATTCACTATTGAAGGCGGCAAATCCAATTATAACGGTGAAGAGGCACTCAACTATACCCGTTACCGGGAGGACAGTGATTTTAACCGGACCAAGCGCCAGCAGGTCTTTATTGATGTGGTTGCGAATAAAATGTTATCGATCAGCCAAATCGGCAAAATCCCTGAGCTGCTTGATATTATGGGCGAGAATTTCAAGACAGACATGGAGCCTTCGCTGATTATCAGCCTGGCCAAAAAGTTCATGGGCGGCAAGGACATGGATATCTCCAGCTTTACCGTTATGGGCGAAGGCAAAAAAATTGACGGAGTGTATTACGATATTGTTGATGAAGAGGATTTGAGTGAGGCGCAGGCCATGATCGATAACTGGATGAATGCCAGCACACCGGTCAGTCAGCTGATTGAGCCCGGCAAAGCGGCGAATGCACTGGAGCCGAAGGCTACAGCAACAGCAGAATAACCGCACGTAAATACCATAGGAGTATAAATGCAGCAGCCATGTGTAATGTTAGTGGCTGCTGCTTACTGTCTTCGTGGTATAATGAAATGGAACGACTCGCCGGGTGAAACGTATGATTACGGGTGCCCTTAGAAGCAGGGTTAATTCCTTCGGAATTCTTTGAGGAGGATCAGAGATGAATATTGCGTTTTTTTTACTTCCCAAACAGGAGGTGGCCTGCGTTACACTGGATTCGACGCTGCGCCAGACCCTGGAAAGGATGGAATTTCACCGCTATACTGCTGTACCGATTCTTAACAGGAACGGAGAATACGCCGGAACGGTAACAGAAGGCGATCTGCTGTGGTACATGAAGGATTCAGGCGGAACGGTTACTTTTGAGAATGCTTCCAAATTTCTGCTTAAGGATGTACCGCTGCGGATGAATAATCTGCCGGTATCCATTGATGCTGATATGGAGGATCTGATTAATCTGGCCAAGGTGCAGAATTTCGTGCCGGTGGTCGATGATATGAACCGTTTCATCGGTATTGTCCGCCGGAGCCAGATTATTGAATACTGTGAGAAGGTCGTTTCGCGTCAATCGCAAGCCCAGGCGCAGGAATCATTATAATGATTAACTGATTGCAGAAGCAGATGGAGCACTGATAAGGCCTGTATTTCCGGCATATAACGGAATGCGGGCCTTTTTTGAAGGGCCCTTTAGCTAAGGCTTTTCGGGGCGGGGAGTTCCGTGTGACCGGGAAATATTTATGCTATAATGGAGAATAATGCTTTTGCCGGAGGTAGAGAGACGTGCCGAATGTGCCGAAGGATCTGGATGTAGCCAAACGCGCCAAAGTAATTGAGTGGTTAAAGACCGAAGTGATCGACCAAGTCTCACGGTTGTTTAAGGCGCTTTGGGAAGGCAGTACCGCCCGTGTCGGTGACAGTCTGGCCAGCCTGATTATGAGCTCTTACATCCTGGGACGCCGGCTTGGACTCCCTTACCGGGAGCTTGATGACCTGCTGCTGGAGAAGCTAAGGAAGCACAGGCAGGAAGGGCATCAGCTTGAAGAATGGTACAATGATATATCTGCACTAGAAGAACATATGCGTAAGAGGTGAAAACTGTTGAAATTCCGCTGGACATCTGTGGCATGGAGCATCGCATACTTACTGCTGCTGTTATCCCTATCCACCCCGCTGCTCATTATTACTACACTATTTCTGATCATTCCGGCTGTAGTGCTGTTCACTACCCTGAACACGAAACAGTTTATTCTCCATCTATTGCCAGTCCTGCTGATCGTGGGTCTGATTACACCTGTCTATGTGCTGTTAGCGCTTTATTTCCTGATTCCTGCGCTCGTGATGGGAAGATGGTACAGGAAGCACGCCTCGGCATTGTCAACCATTCTGGCCGGAACTATTACGATTCTTGGACAGTTTCTGCTGCTTCTTGTCGTGGGTACCGCGTTGTTTGATTTTAGCCTAACCAGTTATGTAACAGATACGGTGCAGATGGTTGCAGACATACTGGCTGAACTTGGCACAGGCAACCCGCTGGCCAGTGAATTCATTCTCACATCCAAGGATGTAAGTGATATCAGCTTTATGACCATACAGGTTATTCCAATAACGCTGATTATGAGCTCTTTTATAATGGCTGTAATTACCCATTCCATTGTCCGTCCTATTCTTAACAGTATGGAATATGCGGTTCCGAAACTGAAGCCTGCACGTGAATGGAGACTCTCCAGATCGTTTATCTGGTACTATCTGATTGGCGTCGTCATCAGCTTCATCTTCGGCAATTCGGACAGCGGCTTTATGCCGATGATCAGCGCTAACCTGCTGCCGCTGCTCCAGGCTGTCTTTATTATCCAGACCATCGGCTTCATGTTCTTTATTGTCCATGAGCTCAAGTGGAGCAAAGTTGTGGCGGTAGTGCTGTCACTGCTTGTTCTCTGGATACCGGGACTTTGGATTATCGGTATTATCGACATTGCCTTCCCGCTGCGGGAGTTTGTGAAGAAATCGAAACGATAGGGTGAGAGGTCATGCCTAAATTTCTGCAAAGACGCTGGCACGGCTATCATACCGTATGGGCGTTCCTGCTGATGCTGGTCCTTATTATCATTGTCAGCAGCTATAACTGGGTTCTCGGTGTGGCCAGCCTGTTTCTGGCAGGCACGCTGTGCTTCTCAATGCTGCAGGCGGAGCTCTCGTTCCGGCGCAATCTGGTGGAGTATATCAACGGGCTGTCCTTCCGGATCAAAAGGGTTGAAGGCGAGGCGGTCAGCATGCTTCCCCTTGGCATCATCCTGTACAGTGAGGACCGAACTGTGGAGTGGCATAACCGCAACGCCAGCGAAATCTTCAGCCGCAAGACACTGGTAGGTGAAGAGCTGCAGGAGCTGCTGCCTGATGTAGTGCCTGCACTGGCCGCAGGCGGGCCGGTGAAGCGGGAGGCGGCCAGGGATACCGGCACACTGAAGGATGTCAGACAGGAAATCACCGTGGATGACCGGTATTACCAGGCGGTGATCATTCCCAGTGAACGCATGCTGTACTTATACGATATTACGGAGCTTGTGGTGCTTCGTGAACGCTATGAGGAAGAGAAGCTGGCCATCGGTATTGTCATGATGGACAATCTGGATGAGGCCGCCCAGGGCATGGATGATCAGCAGCGGACTTCGCTGATTGCCAAGGTAGCCAGCGAGATTACGGAATGGAGCAAGCAGTTTGAGGTCTATCTGCGGCGGCTGTCTTCAGAGCGATATCTGATGCTGCTTAATCACCGCAGCCTGCAGGCGCTGGAGGAGAGCCGGTTCGTCATTCTCGATGAAGTGCGCGAGATGACGGCTGATCTTAAAGTGCCGATGACGCTGAGCATCGGCCTTGCTTATGGGACGGAGTCTGCAAGCGAGCTCGGGGCGCTGGCGCAGTCCAGTCTGGATATGGCGCTCGGGCGCGGCGGCGACCAGGCTGCGGTGAAGGCAGGCCAGCGCTTGTCCTTCTACGGCGGCAAGAGTAATGCTGCAGAGAAGCGGACGCGGGTCCGGGCAAGGGTCATTGCCCATGCCCTGCGTGACCTTATGCAGGAGAGTGACAAGGTGCTGATTATGGGACACCGCACGCCTGACATTGACGCGATCGGTGCTTCAATCGGCCTGCTGAAGGCAGCACAGATGTACAATGTGGAAGCCAGCATTGTCACGGAGGGGCCGAACCCGTCCATAACCAGGATGCTGGAACAGATCAAGCGGGATGAGGAGCTGTACAGCAATTTTATCACCACCGAGCAGGCACTGCAGATGATGACCGAGCATACGCTGCTCATCGTTGTAGATACCCATAAAGCCTCTATGACTATGGAGCCGCGGCTGGTGCAGTATGCCAGCCGGATCGTGGTCGTTGACCATCACCGGCGGGGTGAAGAGTTCATCAATGATGCCGTGCTGGTATATCTGGAGCCGTATGCCTCCTCAACCTGTGAGCTGGTAACGGAGCTGCTACAGTATATTCACGATAAGATTAAGCTAAGCCCGCTGGAGGCGACCATGCTGCTGGCTGGTATTACGGTGGATACGAAGCATTTTGCCCTCCATACCGGCTCCCGTACATTTGAGGCGGCAGGCTTCCTGCGGCGGATCGGGGCGGATACGATCCTGATCCAGCGTATGCTGAAGGAGGATCTGCAGGAGTATATCTCCAAAGCCGAAATTATCAAACATGCGCGGATGGTGTATGATCATATTGCACTGGTTGTAACGTCACCGGGCATGAAAATCCCGCAGCTGCTTATTGCCCAGACAGCAGATACTCTCCTGGGCATGACGAATGTGGTGGCATCCTTTGTCATCAGCGAGCGGCCTGACGGCCTAATCGGCATCAGCGCGCGTTCACTGGGACGGATGAACGTGCAGGTCGTGATGGAGAAGCTGGGCGGCGGCGGACACTTGTCCAACGCGGCGGTGCAGCTTGAAGGAACCTGTAAGGAAGCAGAGGCCAGACTGCTTGAAGTGCTGGCGGAAATTGAAGCGAAAGAGGGGCTGTTCGAATGAAGGTCATTTTTATAAAAGATGTTAAGGGACAAGGTAAAAAGGGACAGGTTAAAGAGGTATCGGAAGGCTACGCAACGAACTTCCTGCTGCCGCGAGGACTTGTACGTCCGGCTACTGACGGCAACGTAAAAACACTGGAGAACCAGGCTGCTGCCGAACAGCGCAAGAAGGAACAGGAGAAAGAAGAAGCAGTACAGCTTGGCAAGAAGCTGGACGAGCTCACCCTGACGCTGAAAGCAAAATCAGGTGAAGGCGGCCGGCTGTTCGGGGCTATCACCAGCAAGCAGATTGCCGAGACGCTTGCAGCCACCCAGGGTATCGTAATCGACAAACGCAAGATTGAGCTGAATGATCCTATTCGTCATATTGGCACATTCCAGATTCATGTGAAGCTGCACACTGAAGTAAAGGCTAACCTCACGGTTCAGGTAACGGAGGAGTAAAATGGGTGGAGATCTCTTTTTCGATCGGATTCCCCCGCAGAATCTGGAGGCGGAGCAAGCCGTACTAGGTGCTGTTCTGCTGCATGATGAGGCGCTGATAACAGCGATGGAGCGGGTGCAAACCGAAGACTTCTACGACAAACCGCATCAGATGATCTTTGAGGCGATGGTGCAGCTCGGAGAAGAGAGCCAGCCGATTGACCTGATTACACTGACCTCCCGGTTACAGGATAAGGGAGAGCTTGAGGATATCGGCGGTGTCAGCTATCTGGCTAAGCTGGCCCATGCAGTTCCGACCGCAGCCAACGTGGACTACTATGCCCAGATCATTGAAGAAAAGGCGATGCTGCGGCGGCTGATCCGCACAGCTACGCAGATTGTCAGCGAAGGCTACACCGGCGGCGAAGATGTAGGGATTATGCTGAGCGATGCCGAGCGGCGGATCCTGGAAATCTCTAACCGGCGCAGCGGCAGCGGCTTTATTGCCATCCGTGATGTCGTGATGGAGGTATTCGACCGTGTGGAAATGCTCCATCAGAATAAAGGCAATACCTCGGGAATTCCGACCGGCTTCGTTGACCTTGATCATATGACCAACGGTTTTCAGCGCAATGACCTGATCATTGTTGCTGCCCGTCCTTCTGTCGGCAAGACAGCGTTCGCGCTGAATATAGCCCAGAACGTAGCGGTCCGCGCCCAGGAGACCGTGGCGATCTTCAGTCTGGAAATGTCGGCGGCCCAGCTGGTACAGCGTATGATCTGCGCCGAGGCTAATCTCGATGCCAATATCATGCGTACCGGCGAATTCAAAAATGATGACGACTGGTCCAAGCTGACCATGGGGATCCAGGCCTTGGCCGAGTCAGAAATTTACATTGATGATACTCCCGGGATTACGGTTACCGATATCCGCGCCAAATGCCGCAGGCTGAAGAAGGAAAAAGGCCTTGGCATGATCGTCATCGACTACCTGCAGCTGATTCAGGGCCGCGGCAAGCCCGGCGAGAACCGGCAGCAGGAGGTCTCTGAGATTTCCCGTACGCTGAAGCAGATTGCCCGTGAGCTGGACGTTCCGGTTGTTGCCCTGTCCCAGCTCAGCCGTGGTGTAGAGCAGCGTCAGGACAAGCGCCCGATGATGAGTGACCTCCGTGAATCCGGTTCAATCGAGCAGGATGCCGATATCGTCGCGTTCCTGTACCGTGACGATTACTATAACCAGGATACGGAGAAAAAGAATATTATCGAAATCATTATTGCCAAGCAGCGTAACGGTCCTGTAGGCACCGTGGAGCTTGTATTTCTGAAGAACTTTAATAAGTTCGTCAACTACGAGCGCGCACACTCCGAACCGTTTGCAGGTTAAGTAATTTATGCACAATACCCGAACGATCATACATTAACCTGTGTGATCGTTCGTTTTTTATTTGACATTAAAAAGTACCGCTGTTACACTGGTTATTGTGCTTTAGCGGGTTAAACCCGCATAGCGTCCGGAGGGCTGCGTACATAAGAACGTTGTACAGGGCCCATATTATTATAAATAATGGTGCTAAAGCTAGCGCCAACGGAGGAATGAATATGTCAACGGTAGTCGTCGTGGGAACACAATGGGGAGACGAAGGCAAAGGGAAGATCACTGACTTTCTGGCAGAGAGTGCAGATGTGGTCGCCCGGTATCAGGGGGGCAACAATGCCGGTCACACGATTCTGATTGACGGGAAGAAGTTCAAGCTGAGCCTGATTCCATCTGGTGTATTTTATAAAGAGAAAACTTGTGTAATCGGTAACGGAATGGTCATCAATCCTGAAGCCCTGATCCAAGAAATTAATTATATTCATGAAAATGGCTTTGATACGAAGAATCTGGTCATCAGCGACCGTGCCCATGTCATCATGCCGTACCACATGCTGCTGGATGCGCTGGAAGAAGACCGCAAGGGCCCGAACAAGATCGGAACCACCCGCAAAGGGATCGGCCCTGCTTATATGGACAAAGCTGCCCGCAACGGCATCCGGATCGCCGATCTGATGGACGCCGAGGAATTCGAGCTGAGACTGCGTCATCTGGTAACAGAAAAAAATCAGGTTATTACACAGGTTTATGGTGCAGAACCGCTGGAAGTAGAAGAGATTTTGACGAAATATCTGGAATATGCAGAAGTGCTTCGCGGGTATGTAACGGACACCTCCGTTATTCTGAATGATGCCATTGATGCGGATTCCAAAGTACTGTTCGAAGGTGCTCAAGGCGTTATGCTGGATATCGACCAGGGAACGTATCCATTCGTAACCTCCTCGAATCCGTCCGCCGGCGGTGTGTGCATCGGCTCCGGTGTAGGCCCGTCGAAGATCAAGCAGGTTATCGGTGTTGCCAAAGCCTACACTACACGCGTTGGTGACGGCCCGTTCCCGACAGAACTCAGTGATGCAACCGGTGACTACATCCGTGAAACCGGCCATGAATACGGCACGGTAACCGGACGTCCGCGCCGTGTGGGCTGGTTCGACAGCGTAGTAGTGCGTCATGCCCGCCGCGTAAGCGGAATTACCGGCTTGTCGCTTAACTCGCTGGATGTGCTCAGCGGGCTGGAAACCGTTAAGATCTGCACCGGCTACAAATACCGCGGAGAGATCATTACCCATTATCCGGCCAGCCTCAAAATGCTGGCTGAATGTGAAGCGGTGTATGAAGAGCTTCCAGGCTGGAGCGAGGATATCACCGCAGCTAAGACTCTGGAGGATCTGCCGGCCAATACCCGCCGCTACGTGGAGCGTGTATCTGAACTGACGGGTATTCCAATTGCTATCTTCTCGGTTGGACGTAACCGGGAACAGACCAATCAAGTGCTGCCAATCTACGTATAATAAACGGTTTATAACGAGAGGACCTCTGCAAAGGGGTCCTTTTTGCATGTCCATTTTTCACTTGCGCCTGGCTCGGTTCACCGGGTATACGTTTCCCGCCGCATAATATGGTCAATACTGGAATTTAAGAGCGGTAAAGAATTCATTTTCCGAAAGATGGAGTATGACAGAGTGCAAGGGAGAAGTGACATAATGAAGATTGTAAAAAACGCAGTTGGCATATGCCTGATTGTTGTACTGGCCAGTGCGCTGTCAGTGCTGACAACGGCCTATGTGGTTAATACCTACATTCAGTCGGTGCTGGCAAGCTTTGATATTAAGCTGGACAGCCCGGCGCCGGGGATCGGCGGCTTTGTGAAAAGTCTGACGGGAATGGGCAGTAAGACTGAATCAGACGGGGTCACCAGCCAGAAGGAGGAAGAGAATACCGGGGACAATCCGGCCAAGGACGCCGGTGATAAGGCGGTAGAGGAGAAGGTGCCAGAGGATGCTGTGGCCGCTATGGGCCAGCCGGCCGATGAGGATTCCGCGGAGGCCCCGGATGCGGAGAGCCAGGATCAACAGCTGGTTATGACCCCTGACGCGATGAATGAGATGAAGGACAATATACCGGAAGAGGATAAAGTAGGTATCTTCAATATTCTGATGACAAAGCTTCCGCAGGAGGAGATGCAGGCGATCTCTACAGCAATGGAGGATGGGTTAACAGAGTCTGAAGTTAAGGAAATACAGGAGGTTATTGCCAAATACGTAAATCAGGATGAATATGAGCTGTTAATAAAAATGCTTACACCGGAGTCTTCCGTAAATCCATAAATTACAAAAGAGTCAATTTTTAGACACAGAAATGGTGTTTAAACTGCAAATTATTGATAAAAACCCGCGATAAACGCGGGTTTTGCCATGTTTAGAAAGTTGAAATTATTCTTCGGGCTATGGTACAGTAAAAAAGGACTTGAAGGGGTTAATTTTTTGTAACCTTTTAAGTGCTGAAAGACACTGGTCACACCGTGAAAATTTATAACATACAACACGAACCATTCACACTAATGTAAAAAGAAAAATAAGACACAGCAGAATATATAAAAGGGGTCGCAAAACAAGCTTGGCCGCTCTCCGGAGCGGGCTGAACGGGCAGATTGAAAGGGAGAGTTTCATGAAGGGATTTAAGTTCATGCGCCTGATGGGGAAGCTGCGGGGCAGTGAAGGAACATCCGCAGGATCCGGCGCAGAGAGTCCACAGGGCACACGTGCCTCCGGCGACGCTATTGTCTTTCATCAGGAACCCAAACCGCGGAGACTGCGGCGTTCCTGGATTGCGGCATCAGCCGGGCTGGTGCTTTTGTCTGCCTTCCTGGTCGGGGCAGAGAAGAAGTATATGGCTGCCAATACAGTCACCTATTACAAGGTGCTGGTAAAGGGCGAGGAAATCGGCAAGATCAGCCAGCAGTCTGAGCTGGACCAGCTGTTTGAACAGAAACGCGAGGAATACCAGTCCAAGTATCCGGACACAGTTATGGTATTGCAGACAACCGGGATAACTACCGAGGAAGAAGCGGCATATAAGCCGGTGGTTGACACTGCAGCTACGCTGGACAAGCTGGATGGCATGCTCAAGGCGTATGCAGTCGGTGTTCAGCTGACTGTAGACGGCAAATCGATCGGTATCGTTAAGGACCAGGAAACAGCAAATGCTGTACTGCAGGGCGTGAAGGCGCATTACCTGCCGGCGGCAGCGGAAACAGCAGGTGCGCAGCTGAAGAAGATGGCGGCCACCAGTAAGGCGGCGGTTTCCACAAACACGGGGAAGGTGGATTCGGCTTCCATCGAGGAAGAGGTGACCATTGTTCCGGTCAAGGCTGATCCTAACAAGGTGTTAACGCTGGAGGAAGCGGTCAAGGCACTGACTGAAGGCAAGGAAGAGCCGCTGGTCTATACCGTACAGGAAGGTGATACGGTTTCAGGAATTGCCAAGCGGTTCAGCATCACTCAGGCTGATATATTCCGCAACAACCCAACCGTCAAGGAGCTAACCCTGCAGATCGGGGATGAGCTGCAGCTGACGGTGCCGCAGCCTGAGCTTACCGTTACGACGGTTGAGCAGGTAACAGAGCAGGTGGTTACAGAGCCTGAGGTCATTGTCCGTACAAGCGATCAGCTGGCTGCCGGTAAGAGCAAGGTTGTTCGTCCCGGCCAGACCGGGCTGAAGGAAATGCAGTATCGGTTAACGAAGGAGAACGGCCTGGTCGTCAAGGAGGAGTGGCTGGGACAGACGGTGCTCAAGGAATCGCTGCCCGAAGTCGTCTACCGCGGGACAAAGGTTGTCGGTGAAGGAACCGGCATGTTCGCCTGGCCGGTCAGCGGCGCAACGTTATCCAGCAGCTTCGGCGAACGCTGGGGACGCGCCCATAAGGGTGTAGACCTCGTGTCGGGCAACCGTACGATTAAGGCAGCCGATGCAGGAACCGTTACCTTTGCCGGCGTACAGAGCGGATACGGTAATGTGGTTATTGTCGATCACAAGAACGGTTACGTGACCTATTACGGTCACTTGCGCAGTATTTCGGTATCAGTCGGACAACGGCTTGAGCAGGGGAGCAAGATCGGGATTATGGGTAACACGGGCCGCTCGACGGGAACCCACCTGCATTTTGAAATCCGCAAGAACGGCACAGCAGTCAATCCGCTGAAATATTTGAAATAATTCATTCTTTATAACCCAGCCGTCCGAAACCGTTTCGGGCGGCTTTATATTTACCGGGAGTAGGATGTGACGTCAGGACTAGTATGTTAAAATAAGAGAATCAATGACAAGTATGGCGAGAAAGGTGAAGCTGAGCATATGCAGATGGGGACGATTCTGGTAGTTGACGATGAACAGCCTATTGCTGATATTTTGAAATTCAATTTAGAAAAAGAAGGCTATGAGGTGATCTGTGCGTTTGACGGCAACAGCGCGGTGGAGCTGGCACTATCCAAACGGCCTGATCTGATGCTGCTCGATCTCATGCTTCCAGGCAAGGACGGGATGGATGTGTGCCGCGAGGTACGCCTTGCGCATCTGGATATTCCGATTATCATGCTGACCGCCAAGGACGGGGAAATCGATAAGGTGCTGGGCCTTGAGCTGGGCGCCGATGATTATGTAACCAAGCCCTTCAGCACACGCGAGCTGCTGGCCAGAGTCAAAGCGCAGATGCGGCGCCAGCATAAACCGGTATCCGCCGGATTGCTGAATGAGACGGTGGAGAGCAAGCAGGGTATCCAGCATTTCGGGCTGTTTGTGGATACCGACATGTACATGGTCTATAAGGACGGAGAACCGCTGGATCTGACCCACCGCGAATATGAGCTGCTCTATTATATGATCCGCCATGCCGGCAAAGTTATGACACGGGAGCATCTGCTGCAGGCGGTATGGGGATTCGAATATTTCGGCGATGTCCGGACTGTTGATGTCACGATCCGGCGCCTGAGAGAGAAAATTGAGGAGAATCCCAGCAAGCCGGAATATATCTTTACCCGGCGGGGACTGGGCTATCTGATGCATAGCCCCAAAAGCGGGGGCTTGTGATGAAGAAAGGGCTGTCCTTTTTCCGGACAATTCAGGCCAGGCTGACCATTATTTATGTTTTGCTGATCCTGGTGGCGATGCAGCTGATCGGGGTTTATTTTGTCAGCTCGATGAAGAATTCCCTGACTGAGAATTTCACCAAGGATCTGAAGGCAAGGGCGGAGATGCTGTCCATACTGACTGCGGATAAGCTTGGTAGTGAAACCGGAACAACGGATGAGGAGACCGCAGTGGAGAGCCTGCGCGGCATGGTCAATAACCTGTACATTAACGGTGCGGAAATTCAGGTGCTTGATGCGAGCGGCAAAATTATCACGACTTCCGTTCCGTCACAGAATGACTATGTAGGACAGCGGAATACGCAGACTGTGGTCAGCCGGGCGCTGCAGGGTATCAGCGATAATGAGGAATATATCATCGCCGATGATAATGTGCGCAAGAAAGTAGTTGCCAAGCCCGTGCTTGCCGGTGACAAGGTCGTTGGAGCGATTTATATAGCCGCTGATATGAAGGATCTTTATGCGACGATGAGCCGGATCAACAGCGTGTTTCTTTCCGGGCTGCTGCTGGCCCTGGCGCTGACGGCTGTGTTATGCGTCATTCTGGCCCATACGATTACCCATCCGATTAAAGAGATGACCCGTCATGCCACTGCCCTTGCCGAAGGCAAGTTCAACCGCAGGATGCCCGAGTTCGGCAATGACGAAATCGGCCAGCTGAGCCAGGCGTTCAACTATATGACCGGCCGGCTGCGCGAGGCGCTGTCGCAGAATGAGGAGGAGAAGGAGAAGCTGGCTTCCATCCTGACCAACATGAGCGACGGCGTGGTCGCTACCGATGAGAGCGGCAGGGTAATTCTGATGAATACCCGCGCTGCCGATATGCTGGGCTCTGAGGGTCCGCTGCCCGAGGGGGCACCGCTTGATGAGCTGCTCGGCCTGGATCATGAGCAGACAGGCTCGCTGGCCGAGGGCAATGCCCAGTCGGCGCTGATTCACCTGTCGCCGATGGGCGGGGGAGACCCGAATATCGTGCGGGTAACATTCACGCCGATCCACAGGCGCGAGGGCGGGGGAATTGCCGGGACGATTGCGGTGCTGCAGGATGTTACGGAGCAGGAGAATCTGGAGGAGTCGCGGCGTGAGTTCGTGGCCAACGTGTCCCATGAGCTGCGGACCCCGCTGACGACGATCAAGAGCTACGTGGAAGCGCTGGATGACGGGGCGCTGGATGACCAGCAGCTGGCCGTGCGGTTCGTCGGCGTGATCCGCAACGAAACGGAGCGGATGATCCGGCTTGTCACCGACCTGCTGCATCTGTCACGGCTGGATTCCAAGGAATCCAGCCTGCGTATTCAGCAGACCGATATCTCCGAGATGCTGGAGGATGTGGCCGACCGCTTCTCGTTCCAGATCCGCCAGAAACGGATTCACATCAGCACTATCGTGCACAAGGATGTCGCTATAGCCTGGCTGGACCGGGACCAGATTGATCAGGTGCTTGGCAATCTGGTGTCCAATGCACTGAAATATACGCCCGAGGGCGGCACGATCAGCCTGCAGGCTGTAAAAAGCGAGGACGGGATGCTGGCCATATCGGTACGCGATTCCGGGATCGGAATTCCCAAGAAGGATATTGAGCGAATCTTTGAACGCTTTTACCGGGTGGACAAGGCCCGTTCACGGAATATGGGCGGTACCGGTCTCGGACTGTCCATTGCCCGGGAAATTGTCAAGGCGCACGGAGGTTCCATTTCCCTGCAGTCGGAGCTTAACGAAGGCTCATTAGTCACATTTACGCTGCCTCTGCTGAACCAGCAAAGGGGGAGTGAAGGATGAGAGAAAAACTGAAAACATGGATTCTTGCTATCCTGGTCCTTGGCAGTCTGGTAGAAAGCTATTATCTGATCTACCGGCTTCCGGGCAGTGATTCAGCGGTCATGTCTGAGAATCTGTATGTCAAAACCGATAATATGGGCCCTGAGGAAAAGGTGGAGAATCTGCTCTATCCCGACCGGATGATCATTCATATGGGCGGAGGGAAGCATACGCTCTTCTACCCCGACTCGACCTTTTATGATCTGATCTTTAACCGGCTCAAGGGACGGAGCTTTGAAAGCTTCCAGCGGCGCTCGGTAGAGGACTTTGACTGGGACAAAATCCGCAGCGACAATGCCGGGATTGAGCTGAGCTTCGGCGCTGGCATCCCGGTTACGCTGCTGCAGCGGGTAATGCAGCTGTCGCCTGATTCGCTGTTTGAGGGAGAAAGCATTGACCGGATCTGGATTTACAATGTCAAAAATGATTCGAAGGCGCATGCCGTCTTTTTCAGTACCAGAGGCGACATTGTGTATGAAGCGGCCAAAGCCGATCTTACCGTGCAGGACGTGCAGCAGCATGTCGACTTCGGCATCAACTGGACTCCCTATACAGTGGTGAACGGGGATTATTATGTGCCCGAGGAGAAGCTGGATCTGGTCGAGGCCGAGATGCCGTCCGGCATGTATACCATTGAACAGATGCAGAGCAATCTTTTCTTTGATGCGGGAAGCACCAGATATATTCCGGAAAAAGACGGCTCCAAGATCTATACCGACAGCAAGCGCAGCCTTCAGGTTGATCAGGAGCTGAACTGGATGAGCTACAGTGATCCTGCGGCGCTGCCGGCCGGCGAGAGCACGCCTGCCAAGGATGCGCTGGAGGCTGTTGATTTCGTTAATCAGCACGGCGGATGGAACGGGACCTACCGTCTGGCTTCGACGGAAGAGGAAAAGCAGGAGCGCAAGGTTTCGTTTCAGCAGTATTACGGCTCTTACCCGATTATGAGCCGGCCGCAGCTGCAGTACGGGGTTATCATGCTGGAGCTGCAGCAGGGTACCGTCTCTTCCTATGAACGTTCGCTGATGTATACGGAGGAAGAACAGGCAGAAAAGCGGATTGTAGAGCTTCCGGGCGGTGACGAGCTTAAGGCCAAGCTGGCCCAGATCAGCTCCGGCTCTGCTGTGAAGGATCTGATTCCGGCCTATATTCCTGTACTGCAGCGGGATACCCTGCGCCTTACGCCGGTATGGCGGGTTACCCTAAATGATGGCAGTGTGCTTACAATCAGCTAGGCGGTATAATGAATAATTGCGGAGTTATAAACATAGAGGAGGGGAAGTATGGACTGGGGCAGAGCAAAGAGTGTGCTAATTTACGCTTTTCTGGTGCTGAATCTGCTACTGTGCTATCAGCTGTGGATGGATTTGCGTGATCAGGCCACTGCCAATCTGGATTTTACTTCCCTCTCGGCAGAAACGCAGGCAGTTATGGAGCAGAAGGGGATTCGGGTGCTCTGTCCGATTCCGGCGGCTACGCCGCAGCTGCCTGATATCACCTACATCTACTCCGGTGAGGAGCAGAACGCTCCGCCGGTCCTGTTGAAGGAGCCTATAGACAGCGGGCTCATGTACTCTTCATTCCCGGAGCTCAGCCAGGCCCTGCAGGGAGAAATTCCGGATATTGCAGGTTACCGTTTCGATTCCCAGGAGAGTGAGGTCGGCAAGTTCGTGCTCCACCCGCTGGTGGACCAGAAATACTCCCTATTCCGGGTAAAGCTGGAGCTCATCAACAGCAACCAGAAAATCGTTGCCTACCGTTCACCGAAGATTGAAATTGTAGCAGCCGGCAGCGACAACGAAAATGCGGATGTGCAGAAGGTGCTTCCGGCCTCCCAGGCGCTCAGCAGCCTGATTGAAAAATATTTTCCGGCGGACGCGGTAGTGAAGGAAATTGAACTGGGCTATTACGGGGAGCTGTTTAATTCTGAGAGCCAGGTGGCTTCACCGATGTGGAGATTCTGGCTGGAGGACGGCAGCGCCTATTACGTAGATGCGATCAGTGCGGACATTATCAGTCCCAAGACAACAGAGTAGAAGGAGCAGGAGAGATGGGAATTTCATTTACAGTGCTGTCCAGCGGTTCTACCGGTAATGCGACAGTAGTACGCAATGGGGAAACAACATTGATGATCGACGCAGGGCTCAGCGCCAAGCGGATTGATGAGCTGCTGGGGATGCGCGAGCTGACGGGGAAAGATATAGACGGAATACTGGTGACCCATGAGCATTCCGACCACATTAAAGGACTCGGGGCTGTTGCACGTAAATACGACCTGCCGATCTACGCCAACAGCAAGACCTGGGGAGCCATCGAAAAAGGCATAGGCAATATTGCCGAGCATAACCGGATTATTCTGGAGACCGGCACGCACCGTGATTTTGGCAGCATGCGGGTGGAGTCCTTTGCAATCTCCCATGATGCTGCGGAACCGGTAGGCTATAACTTTTATGATGGCAAAGAGAAGCTATGCGTGGCAACAGACCTCGGGTATGTCAGCGATAAGGTCAGAATGGCACTCGAAGGGTCGGACGTGCTGGTGCTGGAAGCGAATCATGATATCGAGATGCTGCGGATGGGGCGTTATCCGTGGAATACCAAGCGGCGGATTCTTGGCGATATGGGCCATCTCTCCAATGAGGCGGCCGGGGCGGCATTAAGCGAGATTCTGACCGGGCGGACCAAGCGGACCTATCTGGCGCATCTAAGCCTCGATCATAACATGATCGATTTGGCCAGAATGTCGGTGAGAGGAGCCATGGAGGACCGGGGCTGCTTCTACAAGGACAGCGAATTTAAATTATGCGATACCTACTATGACCGGCCTACGCCATGGGATAAGGTGAGCCAGCCATAAGCCGGTCGAGCTCCGCCATTTTACGGTCAAGCTCCTGGCGGGAGAATACTCCTTTATCAATCATGAGCTCGATCAGTGCACTCTGCACCAGCAGCAAATGATAGTGTTCATCCTTGAGGTCACCAAGCTTGCCGATAAATTGCACAAGATCCATGCTGGTTGAAAAAGATTCCATGACACCTGCTCCTTTCCGGCTGGAGATGATACGGAGACTGTAAACAATTTCATGTATTTTGCTCCAAGAAAAATGTGGGTGGTATGCCGGCTTGTGATACAATTATAAGGAACCGACAGATATAAGCATCAGACGTTCATTACTTCTATTATTGTAGTCTTTTAAGCTGCAAAATATTCCTGAGACTCACGGTGTTTATCATGGCAAGTTGCAAGAATCAGAGACCCTTGGCGCTTATAAACCGCAGATTTGGCGGTATATATTATTAAGTGAAACCTTTTAGTGCTCTGCGCAGTCTAAGATAGAGCGAGAAGTTCGGGGGCAGTTGCTTGGCGTTCAGTCGTGAATGCAGTAGCAATAGAGGGGAGAGGATGTACCCGTGGGATTGTTCGATGACGATTTCTATTCAACCAAAGTACCGCGCCGCAAAAGAAAAGAGCTGGAGAAAAGCAAAGTGCTTACCAGCCGGAAATGGACCGTGCACAGATCACGGCGCACGATGGCGACATGGCAGGTCTCTGTAATCAGCTCAGCAGTCAGTGCAGTAGTTGCCGTGCTGCTGTTCAGTCTCGTTACAGGGCAATTTGCAGCCGAGAGGGAAGCCTACGTACCGGAAGTAGGGCAGAAGGTTACAGCGAGCAGCGGGGATCCGTATGACCGGATTATTCAGGCTGCCGCACTGGTCCGTCCTGCGGTCGTGAGTATTATTAATCATAAAGAAGATAATAAGGAACTCAACATTCTCGATGAATCCGCACTCGGATCGGGAGTTATCTATAAGAAGGACGATACTAAGGCCTTTATCATTACGAATAATCATGTCATTGAAGGCTCAGGCAAGCTTGAAGTAGTGACGGTAGACGGTGTGACACATAAGGCAGTTCTGGTAGGGGCAGACAAGGTCACGGATATTGCCGTACTGTCCATGGATGCCAAGGATGTTACAACGGTTGCCCAGATCGGTGATTCCTCCAAGCTGCGGCTGGGCGAGACGGTTATTGCCATCGGCAATCCGCTTGGTCTCGGGGATACCCTGACCTCAGGAATTGTAAGCTATACGGAGCGGACCATCCCTGTATCGCTGAACCAGGACGGGGTTTATGACTGGGAGCAGGAGGTTATCCAGACGGATGCCGCCATTAACGAAGGCAACAGCGGAGGGGCGCTTGTTGATCTGGATGGTAAAGTTATCGGAATCAATACGATGAAAATTTCTGACACCGGCGTTGAAGGACTCGGATTCGCCATACCCGCCAACCATGTGGTGAAGACGGCAGATGAGCTGGCTGCCAAGGGCAAAATATCACGTTCCTACCTGGGCGTGTATTCGGTAGATCTGAACAATCCTTATGTTCCTCTGGCTGAGGATCAGGTGAAGGAGCTTAATCTGCCTGCTTCAGTGAAAGAAGGCGTCGTTGTGCTTGATGCGGTAGGACCGGCAGAGGAGGCAGGCCTGCAGTTCAACGATGTTATTACCAAGTTTGATGACCAGCCGATCACCTCAACGCTGTCGTTGCGCAAGTATTTATATGAGCAGACAAAGATTGGTGATGAACTGAAGATTACTTATTACCGGAACGGGGAAGTAAAGCAGGCTACTGTGAAACTTCTTGAGAAGCCGCAGGAATAAATGCTGCACAGGCTGTATATAATAAAGAGGCAGTCATGAGGAAGGGAAGCGGCACGGCCGCCCTGAACAGAAACTTTTTTGAGGGCGGCACCGTTTCTTTCGTTTCAAAGCAGAATAAGCAGGGTAATAAGATGTATCATACAGAAGCGCAAGTTACAACTGGACTGATAGCCCTTACATTGGAAAGTAAACCTTTTAAGGGAAAAAACGGAGAATATCGGATATGCCAGCTTGCCTTTGTTCCGCGGGTGTGGTAACATGAGAATAATCATACATTGATACCTAATTCTCGTATTGAAAAGGGCTGTCAATTGAAAT
The DNA here is from genome assembly GCF_029893965.1 of Paenibacillus sp. PastM-3. Classification (GTDB taxonomy): domain Bacteria; phylum Bacillota; class Bacilli; order Paenibacillales; family Paenibacillaceae; genus Paenibacillus_AQ. The sequence continues at coordinate 585,356 of NZ_JARXXP010000002.1, read as the reverse complement.
ACAACCCTTCTCAATGTGTGAATTTTTTCTTTGTTTGAAGATAAAAAGAACATATTAATTTAAATTTGTGGAGGTAACACACATGCAAACAGGTACAGTTAAATGGTTCAACGCAGAAAAAGGATTCGGATTCATCGAAGTTGAAGGCGGAAGCGACGTATTCGTACACTTCTCCGCTATCACTGGCGAAGGATTCAAAACTTTGGACGAAGGCCAACGCGTTGAATTCAACGTTGTTCAAGGCAACCGTGGACCACAAGCCGAAAACGTTGTAAAACTGTAATAATAGAAGCGCCGTCCCTGCTTACACGTAAGTCGGGACGGTCTTTTTTATAAAGATCAGAAGTCAATTCACCCTTGAAAACACAACCCGATCTAAGCAGAATAACGCTGGGCACACGTTCTGTAATAAAGGATTTGTCAGTCAGCAACTTGTAAGAGCATCGTCAGATGCTTTTTTACTTGTTGTCCAGGCATGTGACATATAAGGAAGGGAGGAACGGCAATGAACTACCGGAAGAAGCCTGTCGAGGAAGTACCGGAAGAGAATACCGCTATTTGGGCCTGTACCAATGATGACTGCAATGGATGGATGAGGGACAATTTCGCATTTGAACATGCGCCTTCTTGCCCCCTCTGTCATGCTCCAATGGCCCGTAGTATGAAGATGCTGCCGCAGCTGGTGAACTCCAACGGCGATCTCAAATCACTCAAAAAGGGTATCTCCATTACCTGACCAACAATCATTATAAGTCAACCTTACAATATATTGATGAACAAATCCAAGACGGGTAAACCGTCTTATTTTTTTTGTTTTCTACGCAGAATATTGTGATATTTGTCACAAATTTATTGAAAATTTGCGTAAAACGAGGCGTATAATGTGACATACATCACACTTTAATCGTTATGTTTTTGACAGAATAGACATATTGAATGGGGAGAAGGAAGGGGAGAAATATGGATACAGTAATGCTGTCGCGTATACAATTTGCGTCGACGACGATCTTTCATTATTTCTTTGTACCGGTGTCGATTGGCCTGGCTCTGATGATTGCGATCATGGAGACGATGTATGTCAGAAAGGGCAATGAAGAGTACAAAAGAATGGCACAGTTTTGGGGGAAGCTTTTCCTGATTAACTTTGCAGTTGGTGTAGTGACAGGAATTCTACAGGAGTTCCAGTTCGGAATGAACTGGTCTGATTACTCCCGCTTTGTCGGTGACGTGTTCGGGGCTCCTCTGGCAATTGAAGCGCTATTAGCCTTCTTCCTGGAGTCTACTTTTATCGGAATCTGGATCTTCGGCTGGGACAAGGTTTCCAAGAAGATTCACCTGCTGTCCATCTGGATGGTTGCGCTGGGAACAACGCTGTCGGCGTTCTGGATTCTCACGGCCAATTCGTTTATGCAGCACCCTGTCGGGTTCGAAATTAATAACGGCCGGGCTGAAATGAATGATTTCCTGGCTCTGATTACTAACGGTCAACTGCTTGTTGAACTGCCGCATACGCTGCTGGCTGCTTATGCAACAGGTGCCTTCCTGGTAACGGGGATCAGTGCTTATAAAATGCTGAAGAAGCAGGATGTGCCGTTCTTTAGAAAATCTTTTGAAATTGCGGCCATCGTCGGAATTGTATCCTCTGTGGGTGTAGCGGTTGCCGGTCATGCCCAGGCCCAGTATCTGGTAGAGACACAGCCGATGAAGATGGCCGCTTCCGAAGGCCTATGGGAGGACAGCGGTGATCCTGCTGCCTGGACCGTTACCGCTTTTATTGATCCTGTAAATAAAGTAAGTACCGGTGAGATCAAGATCCCTTACCTGCTCAGCTTCCTGTCCTACAGTAAATTCTCCGGTGAGGTTAAAGGGATGAATACGCTGCAGGCAGAATATGAGCAAGAGTATGGCCCGGGTAATTATATTCCGCCTGTACGGACTACGTTCTGGAGCTTCCGGATCATGGTTGCCGCCGGCTCGCTTATGGTAGTGTTCGGCCTGTATGCGATGTATCTGATGTGGCGTAAAAAGATGGAGCGTCCGAACACCTGGTTCCTGCGCTTTATGTTCTGGGGACTTCTGCTGCCTCCGATTGCTAATACCGCCGGGTGGATTATGACAGAGATTGGACGTCAGCCTTGGACGGTGTTCGGCCTGATGACAACCGAGGATAGTGTATCACCTAACGTTTCTGCAGGGTCAGTCCTGTTCTCGGTAATTACTTTTAACGCTATTTATGCCATTCTGGGTATCGTACTGGTCGGATTGTTTATAAAAGTAATTAAAAAGGGCCCTTATCACATGGATCACGATCATGGCGATGCCCATGACCCGTATAGCAAGGAGGGAACTACACATGCTTTCTCTTAATGAATTGTGGTTTGTGCTGATTGCGGTCCTGTTTATCGGTTTTTTCTTCCTGGAGGGCTTCGACTTCGGTGTAGGCATGGAAACGCAGATTCTGGCCAAAAATGATACAGAACGCCGTCTGCTGATTAACTCGATCGGACCTTTCTGGGATGCGAATGAAGTATGGCTGCTTACAGGTGCCGGAGCGATGTTCGCTGCCTTCCCGAACTGGTATGCCACGCTGTTCAGCGGATTCTATATTCCGTTCGTATTCGCGCTGCTGGCGCTGATTGCCCGCGGGGTCGCCTTTGAATTCAGAGGCAAACGGGATTCGCTAGGCTGGAAAAAAACCTGGGATGTCTGCATTTTCTTCGGCAGCTTCCTGCCGCCGTTCCTGCTTGCCGTTGTGTTCGCCAGCTTCATTAAGGGGCTGCCGATTGACGGCGACATGCAGATGTATGCCGGATTCTTCGATATCGTTAATCCTTATACGGTAGTAGCGGGTATTACTGTTGTAATGCTCTGCCTGGTGCATGGACTTATGTTTACTACCCTGCGTACGGCTGGCGATCTGCAGGTACGGGCCCGCAAACTGGGACAGCTGCTGCTGATTCCGCTGGCAGTGCTGCTGGTGGCTTTCGTTACTATGACTTATTTCATGACAGATATCTTTGAACAGCGCGGAACGGTGCTGATGATTCTTGTCATTCTGGGAATTGCCGCTTACGTGCTCTCCGGTTATTTCATGAGCAAGAAGAAAGACGGCTGGGCGTTCGGAATGACCGGAGCTGTAATGGCATTGTCCGTACTGTCCGTCTTCGTGGGCTTGTTCCCGCGGGTCATGATCAGCTCGATTGATTCGGCATTCAGCCTGACTATTACAAATGCTGCATCCGGCCACTACTCACTTAAGGTAATGACCATTGTAGCGCTGACGCTGCTGCCGTTCGTGCTTGGTTATCAGATCTGGAGCTATTTTATCTTCCACAAACGGGTTCACGAGAAGGAGCATCTTGAATACTAATGGATAAAAATTTGCTTGGGTATAATGGAGTTAAGCCGGTCTTTCTGATCGTTGGCTTCCTTACCCTGGTGCAAAGCCTGTCCATTCTTCTGCTGGCCAAGTCGCTGGCAGAAGCTGTCTCGGCGCTATTTGCGGGAGAACCGCTGAAGGAACAAGGGGCAAGAATGCTCTTGTTCCTTCTTGCGTTTCTTGTGCGTCATGCCTGTGCCATGCTGATGAGCCGCGTCTCCTACCGCTTCGCGGAGACCACGGGCAGCAGTATGCGGAGACAAATGATGGATAAGCTGTTCCAGCTGGGACCAAGGCTGGCTGGCGACCGGGGAACGGGAACACTGGTTACAATTGTACTTGAAGGAGTGACCAAGTTCCGTACGTATCTGGAGCTGATTATTCCGCGGATGGTTGGGATGGGCATTACACCATGGCTGCTGCTGGCCTATATCTACTGGCTTGATACATCAAGCGGGGTCATCCTGACCCTGACGATGCCGATTATTATTATCTTTATGATTCTGATCGGGATGACCGCACGCAAGCAGATGGACCGGCAGTTAAAGTCCTACCGGACATTGTCCAATCATTTTGTCGATTCGCTGCGCGGGCTGGAGACGCTAAAATTTCTCGGACGCAGCCGCAGCCATAGTGAAAGTATAGCTACGGTCAGCGACCGGTACCGCTCGGCAACGATGCGTACGCTTCGCGTTGCGTTTCTCTCATCGTTTGCGCTCGATTTCTTCACGATGTTATCTGTAGCATCTGTCGCTGTAAGCCTGGGTCTGCGGCTGATCAATGAAGAGATGACCCTGGTTACGGGGCTGACTATTCTGATTCTGGCACCGGAATATTTCCTGCCGGTCCGGCTGGTCGGTGCTGACTTCCATGCTACGCTGGACGGCAAGGAAGCCGGAGAAGCGATGAAGGATATCATTGACCGCGAGACTGTGAAGGCAGAGCCGGTTTCGGCTGACGGACAGACTGCTGCGCAGCCGCTGCAAGCAGGGGCATTCAGCTGGAAGCCGGATAGTACTCTTACACTTGAAGGAATCGGCGTTCAATATGCAGCAGACGGAATCCCGTCGCTGGCAGGGGTGAACCTTGCATTTACCGGCGCTGCCAAGATCGGCATTATCGGGGAGAGCGGGGCCGGCAAATCAACGCTGGTCGATATTCTGGGCGGATTCCTGCATCCTACCTCCGGGAGTCTGGTCATTAACGGAAACCGCGTCAGTGCGCTGACTGATGAAGCATGGCGCAGACAGACTGCCTATATCCCGCAGCGTCCTTATATCTTTAGCGGGACGCTTGCCGATAACGTGCGTTTCTATTACCCGGAGGCAACGCTTGAGGATATAGCTGAAGTAGTAAAGGCTGCAGGCTTATCGCAGCTTGCCGCGTCATTCCCGGAAGGGTTAAACGAAATGATCGGGGGCGGCGGACGGTCGGTCAGCGGCGGGCAGGAGCAGCGTATTGCACTTGCCCGCGCGCTGCTCAGCAGCCGTCCAGTTATGCTGCTCGATGAGCCGACAGCGCATCTTGATATTGAGACAGAGTATGAACTCAAGGAGACGATGCTTCCGCTGTTTGAAGGGAAGCTGGTATTCCTGGCGACTCACCGGCTGCACTGGATGATCGATATGGATCTGATTGTTGTCATGCAGCAAGGCCGGGTGGCGGAGGTCGGCACACACCTTGAGCTGATCCGGCGCCGGGGTGCTTATTACGGGCTTATTCAAAGTCAACTGGAGGGAATCCATTGAAACGTGAAGGATGGTTTGCTCCTTATGCCTCCAGTTATTTCTGGCGGTTTGTGCTGATTATATTTCTGGGTGCGCTGACGATCTTCTCAGCCTCGTCCCTGATGTACACCTCGGGCTTCCTGATTTCGAAGTCTTCCATTCCGCCGGAAAATATCCTGATGGTCTATGTGCCAATTGTCGGTGTGCGCACCTTCGGGACGAGCCGTGCCGTTATCCATTATGTGGAGCGTCTGGTCGGACATGATACGATTCTGCGCATCCTGTCCAAAATGCGCACCCGTCTCTACAACATTCTGGAGCCGCAGGCTTTATTTCTGTCTTCGCGCTTCCGCACCGGTGATATTCTCGGCATGCTGGCTGATGACATTGAATACCTGCAGAACGTGTATCTGCGTACTGTATTCCCGAGTATTATTGCGCTGCTGATCTATGCCGCAGCTATCATTGCGCTGGGCACCTTTGATCTGGCGTTCGCCCTGCTGATGGGGCTATACATGCTGGTGCTGGTGGTTGTACTGCCGCTAATCTCGCTGTTGTTCACCCAAAGACGCCAGCGGCAGGTCAAGCAGGAGCGCAACCGGCTCTACCAGAAGCTGACCGATGCCGTGCTCGGTATGGGCGACTGGATGATCAGCGGACGGCAGGCCCAGTTCGTGGCATCGTACGAGGCAGATGAACGGGAAGTCGCCCGTACGGATGGGGCACTGCGCAGCTGGGCTCGTCTGCGGATGTTTATTGGACAGGCGGTAGTCGGGCTGGCTGTGCTGTCGATGCTGTACTGGGCAGCAGGAGAATTCGCTGACGGTACTATCGCCGGTACGCTGATTGCCGCGTTCGTGCTGGTGGTGTTCCCGGTAGCGGATGCTTTCCTGCCGGTATCGGAGGCTGTCGAGAAAATCCCGCAGTACCGGAATTCACTGGAGCGCCTGGACGGTGTAGAAGAGGCCAAGGGGACTGTGCTGCAGGCACCGGCGGCTGTTAATGAAGAAGCCGCTGCCGCAATCGGGGGCATTCAGGCTGCCGGGCTGGCCCATATTGTACTGAAATCGGCAGGCTACCGCTATTCGACAGATGATGCCTGGTCGGTTCAGAATCTGAGCCTCGACCTTCCACAAGGCCGGAAGGTTGCCGTTATCGGGCGCAGCGGAGCAGGCAAATCGACGCTGCTCAAGATGGTGCAGGGTGTCATTACTCCGGTTGCCGGCTCCGCAACGATTAACGGGGTTGCAGCTTCTGCCCTCGGCGAGCAGATTCCGCAGGTCATTGCTGTGCTGAACCAGAGCCCGCATCTGTTCGATACTACGGTGGCGAACAACATCCGTCTGGGCAATTCCGGAGCTTCGGAGGAAGACATCCGCAAGGCAGCAAGCTTGGCTAAGCTGGATATGCTGATCTCTTCCCTGCCGGAGGGTTATAATACTCCGGTACGCGAAGCTGGCCAGCGCTTCTCCGGCGGTGAACGCCAGCGGATGGCCCTGGCCCGCATTCTGCTGCAGAATACGCCGGTGGTTGTGCTCGATGAGCCGACGGTAGGCCTTGATCCGCGCACGGAGCGCGAGCTGCTGGCCACCATGTTCGAGGCGATGGCCGGCAAGACGCTGCTCTGGGTCACGCATCATCTGGTCGGTGCAGAGCAGATGGACGAAGTGATCTTTATGGAGAACGGGCAGGTGGAAATGCGCGGCACTCATACAGAGCTAATGGAGCGCGAGCCGCGCTACCGCAAGCTGTATGAGCTGGACCGGCCGGTTCAGTTCCTGGATGCGGAAGCCAAGGAACAGCAATAGGCTATACAGAAAAAGGAAGCTTCTCCTGCCCGGATTCGGGCGGTGAAAGCTTCCTTTTTGGTGCAAATTTATAGGCCGAATTCTGCGGTTACCCAATCCTTGAACATGGTGTAATCCTTCTCTACCTGATTGGCGTAGCCGAAGGCCCACTCGGCAATATAACGGGCAAAAGCGTCCGGATCTGCGCCCATGGCTCTGGCAATTTCCTGCTCGCTATGGTAATCGAGAATTCCCTTGTCCACATCGGCATCGGCCCGGGCGTGCATTTTGGCGGTCAGGCTGCCCATCAGCTCCAGTACTTTGGTCAGTTCGCCGGCATCAGTGATGTCCTCCAGCTTCAGTCTTTTTTTGTAAGGGGAACGCTCCCGTACGTAAAATTCCCGGCCATCCATCGTCAGGAACCCGAGATAAGGGTCAGCCTTGTGATGCATCGCCTGCTGGGTAGCGGTTACCCGTTTGCCCTGATGGGCAAAGGCCTGCCAGAAGGATTCCGAATACGGCATGAAATAGGCCGGGACGGGTGCGCGGACCTCTTTTACCTCAAGTACAGGATCATCTGCGCCCTCCAGCTCCATGCCGCCCTCAATCAGAATATAATAGCGGTCGAGTCCGATGGAAGCCGTTCCTGATCCGCGTTTGACGGCAATATCTTTAATCTGAAAATGCTCATTCTGCAGCTTGCGCGCCACCACTGTCTGCTTGTAAAAGCTCCACGCCTGCTCCAGCTGAGCCTGCTCGTCCGCACCAGGAATCAGCAGCTCGGCATTCTCCAGGAACACCCTGCTGCTCTGCATATGGGCCGTGACCTTCTCCAGAAAATGGCTCCGACGGCGTTTCTCCAGCTTGCGCAGCAGCTTTTTGACCGGGCCTTTGGCGTTATCCTCGTTCACCACATAATCAGCGGGATCATCCTTACCCTGGCAGAAGCGACGGATTTGCCGCGCATAAGCTTTGGCATAATCCGAAATGAAGCTCTGCTGCTCCTTCCCGCCGTAGCCAAGCTGCCTGCCGACAAGGGCAATACTGACCGCCATACGCAGCAGATCATAGAGATAAGAGCCGACATACCCCTCGTCAAAATCATTCACATCATAGACAATATTCCCGTCCTCACTGCGGAATGCGCCGAAATTCTCAAAATGCAGGTCCCCCTGAATCCAGGTCGGGCAGTCCAGTGCGCTGTGGTACGGAAAGTACTGCCTGGTCGTATCAAAATAAAACAGATAAGCACTGCCCCGGTAGAAGGAAAACGCGCTCTGCGCCATTTTGCCGTATTTCTCCGCACGGTTGACATGGTTCAAAGTCATAATACTGCCGTCGAATTCGTCCAGAATGGAAATCAGCAGGTCTCTGCGCAGCTTCGAGCGTGTGCGGATAACCCCTTCGGTAATAGTCTGGTTAACCATGGGTGATGCTCCTTTCGGGCTAATATAGCTAAATCTATTATTTCCATAGACTAGCAATTTGGCAAGCGTGATATACTGATATCAGTTTTTACCGGATAAGGAGATGTATGAAGTGCAGTTAACATGGGATTTGAGCAGCATCTATCCCGGATTTCAGTCGGAGCCCTTCCGGCGGGACCGGAGGCATGTAGAGGAATTGGCTGGGGAGCTTGCAGCATGGGCGGCCTCACAGTTAGAGAATGTACAGGATGCCTCCGGAGTGATGGAGCAGTTCCTGAAACAATATAACGCTTATAAAAGCATTTACCTCCGTTTGTTCAGCTACGCAGAGCTGGTCTTCAGCGCAGACAGCAGCAATGCGGAAGCCGTTAATCTGATGGATGAGCTGGAGGAGGTTAGCAGCGGGGCGGAGGAAGCCAGGGTGAGCTTCAGCAAGTGGCTGGCCGGGGTCAGTGCGGAGGAGTTAGAGGTGAGTCTGCAGAACAATGCATATCTTGCGGAGCATAGCTTCTATTTGCGTGAGCTGCAAGCCAAGTCGGGGCATCTACTAAGCGCAGAAGGTGAAGCGGTCATTGCCCGGATGCAGGCCAACGGTTCGAAGGCATGGGAGCGGCTGTATATGCGGACGCTGTCTACGCTGTGGATAGATGTTGAGGTTGATGGCAAGGATCGGAGTGTGTCACTGGCTGATCTGCGGAATTTTGCTTATGATTCAGATGCATCCGTACGGAAAGCGGCAGCTGAGGCTGAGGGTGAAGCCTGCCGAAGTGTAGCAGAGCAGAGTGCTGCCTGCATTAATGCCGTGACCGGTGAAGCGGCGGCAGTCTATGAGCTGCGGGGATATACATCGCCGCTGCATAAGGTGCTGGTAGCTTCGCGGATGGATGAAGCCACGCTTGCAGTAATGCTGCAGGCGATCCGGGAAAGTCTGCCGGTGTTTCACCGGTATTACAGGAAGAAGGCTGAGCTGCTGGGGCATCCCGGCGCGCTGCCGTTCTATGATATATTCGCGCCTGCCGGCGGGGAATGCTCAGGTGTGGTCACTTATGAGCAGGCGCAGGCGATGATTGTCTCCGGCTTTAGCAGGTTTAGTGCGGAGCTGGGCACTTTTGCACAAAAGGTGTTCGAACAGCGCTGGATCGATGCCGAACCGCGCACCGGCAAAGGAAGCTTCGGGATGTGCGTTGATATCTTCCCGATCGGGGAGAGCCGGATGATTACCAGCTTCCACGGTAATTATATAGATGTGAGCGTGCTGGCGCATGAGATCGGGCATGCTTACCATAGCAGCCGGCTTGCCGGGCAGAGTATGGTCAATACGGATTATCCGGTGCCGGTTGCCGAGACGGCGTCGATCTTTTGCGAGAGTCTGATCAGCGGTGAGCTGCTGCAGAGTGCCCCGGCTGGTGAAGCGGCAGCCATTCTGGAGCGGAGTCTGGCGGATGCCGGGTATTATATTGTTGATTTCTATGCGCGTTATTGCTTCGAGAGCAGTTTGTATGAGCGCAGACAATCCGGCAATCTGTCCGTGGATGAGTTAAACGCATTGATGCTGGATTCAATGACCGCTGCTTACGGTGAAAGTGTACTGCCGGACTCGATTCATCCCTACCAATGGATCAGTAAGGCCGGATATTATATGTCAGGCAATGAGTTTCTCAACTTCCCGTATTCGTTCGGGCTGCTGTTCTCCAAAGGGCTGTATGCACAATATAAAAAGCAGGGGCAGGCGTTCGTCAGCCGGTACGAGCAGTTCCTCTCAGCCTCCAGCACACGGAATATTGCCGATGCCGCCAGGCTGATGGATATTGATGTACATTCTTTGGCTTTTTGGCGGGATGCGCTCCAGCTGATTGCCGGAGATATAGGGAAATTTGCGGGAGCGGAGTAAGCGAGGATTTTTGCGCGGCGGAAGGTTCCTTTTTACGGGGAAGTGTGGTAGAACAATAGTAGAAGTATACGCCGCAGCGGCACAGAAAGGGATGCTTGATTGAATGTATGTAGTATGTAAGGAACACGTTGAGCTGGCCATCGACAGATTTGTGGACGAGTACGAGGATGCACCGGATGTTGTGGATCTGAAGGAGACCGAATTCTCGGACTGGGACCCGCCGGCGAAATGTGCGGAATGTGAGAAGAATGCGGAATATCTGGTGGTCTAAGGACTGCTGTCATTGTAAAAACACCCTGCAGCCGCGAGAGCGGTCTGCGGGGTGTTTTGGCGTTGGGCGGGATATGATGGAGTGAAACGAAATCTTAACTCCTAAGTACTGGTGATCCTCACGGCTACTTGCCCTGGAGAAATTTTTGAAACAAAACCAATGTATTCAAAGCTAAATCCGGTTTCTTCTATAAACTCCATAAATGCTTTATGCTCTGCATTTTTCCAGGTAACATAATTAAAATATTCATCAAACAAAATAATAGTTCCACTAACGATGAGATGCTTTAACTCATTGAATATCGTTTTTGTTGACGAGTATAAATCACAGTCGATATGAATAAAAGCGCAATTTTGACTATGCTTGGTCAAGAATTGGGGGATAGTCTCATCAAACCAACCTTTGACTAATTGAACATTGGAATTAACTTCTGGGAGGATTCCCTGAGAATTAAAGGTGCCTTTTTCAAAACCGGGAAACCAAAATTCAGGTAATCCTTCAAATGAATCAAATCCATACACTGTTTCGGAGGGAAGCAATGAAGAAATATAATTAATAGAATTACCTTTAAAGACTCCAAACTCAAGATAGGACCCATTAATTCTTGGCTCGCTCAGTATATCGCGGATCAAAATAGATCTGTCATCATATTGTTTAACATCAAACATATTATCCGCGACAAACTGGGCAGTTTCTACTAATGCTTCCTTTTGCATCTGGAGGTTAATATCTCTGTATTCTCTTTTGAGTAACTCATTAAGTACCTGCTCAAGCTGAGTGTTTGCTTCAATTGTTTCATTATAAATCGTCTCATAAACAGATTCATAGATGAATCTTGAAATACCGGCATCCTCCAATTGCTTAATTACTTCTTGATATTTTTCTATTGCTAGAATAATAAAAGCATTCTGTGACTTTAATTGAATGAATTCTTCCAAAGAGCATATAGAAATTTCTTCGATAACACTATTGTATTTTGAAGCATCGTTATCAATAATCTTTTGTACGCTTAAGCCTAGAAGCAATAAATTTTCGACGACTAGTCTTCCCATGTACCCTGCGCCAAACACATATATCTCTTTAGTTTGAAGAAAAGAGAAGCGATCCAGAAAGTGTTTTTTAAAATGCACTTCATAATTCATCATCCATAACCTCTTTCTATTTAATAATTAACATTACATGGTCTTAGTTTGAATAGCGTGGAAACTCTCCTTTGTATATCGACATTCGTTCTCGCAATGTTTAGTACGAGGGACAGATGGTTCAAAATTACAAAACACATATACACAGATTTAATTACAAGCAAAAAATTAATAGCCAGCCGTCGATAATTTCCGACAACTGGCTAAAACGTGCATGTGGCTTCATCTATTTATTTAAATTGGTAGTATTTAGGCGTCAGCAGCGTCCGTCATGTCAGCCAGTGAGCCGTTGCGGATGCTCCGGCTGTAAGCAACCGCAGAGACAATGGCAATTATAGCGGCGATGGACAGCCCCCAGTAGATGTTGGAGTACGCCGATGAGAGCGGCAAGCCGCGTTGCCATTCCAGAGCGCTGGCGGCCATCGCTACGCTAAACGCTCCGCTAAAGAACTGCAGCAGCTGGAACAGCCCCATGCCCGAACCGATCTGTGAGGATGGCAGGATGCGCGAAATTTCATTGGATACACTGCTCGATAGTACGGTAAAGGCTAAGCTCATTATCATGTAGATGAGCATAACAGCAACCCAGGACTGGCCGGCCAGGAAGGCGAACAGCACAGTAGCCAGCAGCACCAGGAGCGGTGCGTAACGCAGGATTCCGGCATTGCCGTAGCGGTCAATGACCCGCCCTACAGCACGGGAGACGAAGATCGCCAGCAACGAGCCCGGGAAAATCACCAGCCCGGCATGGCTGGCCGTGAACCCGAAGCGGTGGGTCAAAATCTGCGGCAGCAGGAACAGGGTGGCGAAGCTGCACAGGTAAGAGGCGATTCCGACAAGTGCAAGCACAAGATAGGACCGGTTAGCGAATAGCGCCGGCATCACGAACGGATCAGGTGTGCTGCGGATGCGGCCAACGAACAAGGCGATCGCAACAATTCCGGCAATCAGGGCCACCCAGAGTCCGCTGGTCAGGAACAGCAGCAGGCCGGTGGTTCCGATCCCGAGGAACACTCCGCCCAGGATGTCAAATGAGCCGCGTGCAGGTATTTCCTTAGGAAGCAGCACCATAAACAGCGGCACCAGCAGCAGAATCGCGGCCGTAACGGCAAACAGCCAATGCCAGCCCAGATACTCGACGATGGAGCCGCCCGCTACCGGGCCAAGCCCCAGCCCAAGCGAGACGGCTGACATAATGGTTGCCATGGCTTTGCCGCGGCGGGCCTGCGGGACATAGCGGGTGAACAGGACGAGCGACAGCGACATGACGGCTCCCGCACCGGATGCCTGCAGAATCCGCACGATCAGCAGGAAGATGAAATTAGTACTGAAGAAGCCGGCCACAGCGGACAGCCCCAGCGTCAGCAGGCCGATAATCAGCAGCCGGCGGATCGGCAGGAAATCGGACAGCCGGCTGTACGTGATGGAGGCAATCGAGAACATAATGGAATACCCGGTCACGATCCAGGATGCCGATGCCGCTGTAATGCCGAACGCCTCGGTCACATCCGGCAGCGCCAGATTGAACATTGCCGTGTTCATGATGACGAGCACGACGGCGACGCTGAACAGCAGGGTCAGCAGGCCCTCGCGGGGCAGGGTGGGTTCTGGGGCGGCAGGATTGAGCGATCCATTGAGCGGATCGCTGTTTTTGCCGGCAGTATCCCCGGATGTATGTAATGGGTTCATGGTGGGTGCGCCACTCCTTTACTTCTATTGTTTAATAGTTCGATTACTTACGAACAATTGAAATATAGCATGCAAAGATGTAAAATGCAATTAGGAAGATGAGAATTAGCATGGCGTTGAAGGATATGAGTATGAGAAATTGAAAGATATTTATGAGAATGTAAGAAAGAAATTAAATGCATTTTAAGTAATCATAAAGGGGTCTTATATATGAAGCTGCTCCATCATCCGGACCGTAAGGACATACAGCTTGCTTCTGTTTTGTATGCGCTTAGCGATCCGATCCGTTTATATGTTGTGTCGGAAATCCGCAAGCACGGCGAGCAGGCCTGCAACAGCTTTAAGGTGCCGATCGCGAAATCCACGTTGTCCCATCACGCCCGGACTTTGCGCGAGTCAGGTGTTGTGCACACACGGGCCCAGGGAACCCAGCGTATTTTATCGCTGCGGGAAGAGGATTTGAATGAGCGGTTTCCCGGGGTGCTGGATTCGATATTAGAGGCGTACGAGTCTGCCGGTGGGGCGGTGGAGTTTGGGGAGAAGATGGAAGAGTGAAGGGTAAAACGTAAGAGTATGGGTAGTTGCTGTAATGGATAAGCGACGTTGAATGCCGGGCTTGGTGTCTGGAGTAATATAGATATAGGGACTCTGCGGGAGCAGGGTCTTTTGTGCGTGGTTATATGTTTGCCGGTATAAATTGCACAATGTGATTTGCGAAGGATATGGAGATTTCGGGCAGAAAGGTAGCTGAGAGTGTACAGTTATGGTGACTATCTGCTTAACGAATGAATGAAAGTAACCTTACAGGCTTATCCAGGGCTAATCTAAGTGGAAAAAGGTAAACTATTTACTAGTCTGACTGTCGCTGAGAGGATATTAGTTGGAAAAACGATACTTAATTTCTCGGTTTCTGCTCCATTATGGGGTTTTGGTTCAAACTAAGTGTTGATTTTCTACCTATTGATTGCAAATTTTATTAAATGGCGAAATTAAATGCCGGAATTCCACTTAATTTTGACAGACTACTGCTCAAGCAGAAGTTCTATCAATTAACCAGAGTTATTTAATAATTACTTCAGACAAAATGTACATGCTAATAAACAGCGGGTGCGGGATATGGTAAGCTATGATGATAGAGAGGAGCTGGTGTAGAGTGTTTATGAAACCTGGCAACTTGAATGGTTCCGAGGAAGATGCAGCCAAGCGGAGAGCCGAGGAACTGGCAAAAGAAGCGTCAGGCGGGTCTTTTATGACCGGCGTAATTGCTTTTGTGATCCTCGCTGTGGTGGTTGCGGCTGTATTTTATGGAATTGCTTATTTTAGGACAAATTAAGGCGGAGCAGGCCGTTACAGACTGCCTTCTTATTATACATTCATATTAACGAGCAACAGCCGGCTTCCGGCCGGCATATGGAGGATATCATGTTCATTCAAATTATTGGCGTAGGCAAATTGAAGGAAAAATATTTGGTCAGCGGCATCGCAGAGTACGCCAAGCGGCTGACGCCATACCTCAAGTTCCAGGTGATTGAGGTGGCGGATGAAAAAGCACCGGACAATCTCAGCGATGCTGAGGTTGTCCAGGTCAAAACGCGCGAGGGTGAGCGGATCCTCGCGCACATCAAGAGCGATGCGCATGTCATTGCGCTCGCGATCGACGGCAAGCTCTGGAGCTCCGAGGAGCTTGCCGCAGAAATCGACCGGCTCGGCACCTACGGGACGAGCCATGTCGTTTTCGTCATCGGAGGCAGCCATGGCCTCTCCGATGACGTGATGCGCCGCGCTCAGCAGCGCATGAGCTTCGGCCGCATGACGCTGCCTCATCAGCTCATGCGGCTGGTGCTGGTGGAGCAGATTTATCGTGCGGTGAAGATAAATCGGGGGGAACCGTACCATAAGTAGAGGTAAGTTTTTTGAAGGAAAGCTCGCAGGAGCCTGTATTTACAGCCTACCGAAGATAGGAGCAGGGTAGGTCACACTCCTGTCGGGACGGTGCGTAAACGGGCTTATGCGGGTTTATTTGTACTATCTTGAAGGGGACTTTGCCGATTCATAGCAAAAGCTCCTTCCTCCGTTTCGGCAGTAGGGACCGGGCAAAAAAGTGCTTCAATACTGTTGTAACTGAGGTTGAATTCCTGATGCTACATGCATCGTTCAGACTACGGAAAAGAATTGGATGATGACCTCTGGAAGAGGGTGATTTTATATCTCCAGGGTGAAGTATGCAGCAACCATTGGAGTTAAATTAATCAGATAAATGTCTTATAGATAAAAGAATAAGGAGAAGCCAAAATGGAATGAAACAATTAATAAAATTGTTAAATGGATAGAACCTAGGACCTACTATTTTCTGGGTGAAAATGCTAGACTATGGACATGGAGAAATAGTTAGGAGGACATGATCTACAATGGATGAGAGAAAAGTCTTAAAATTATTGAAGAGTCCTGAATATAATTTACTCGACTATAAAACAGAATTTTACAACCCTAAGGATAAGAAAAGTAAGACTGATTTTGTGAAGATATATTATCTTTTTCAAACACTACAATAAATAAGCCTGGATTTATAATATGTGGGGTTAATCAATCTAAAGCTGCTGTAACAATCGTTCTCCGTTATTCTATAAATGCAGGAAGAGGCTATCCTTCACTGATGAAGTGGAGGATAGCCTCTTTGCTGTGTTTGCAAGTCCGAGGCGGAACTTTAATCGGACCCGCTGTCTATCCGGACGTGGTTAACAGGCTCTGTTCGTTCGCATGGTACAACGATACGATATCCTCCACGATCCGGTGCAGGGGAAGGTGCGAGCTGATGTCGTCGGGATATACCAGATAAATGGTCCGTTTCGGGAAGGACGGCAGATAATAAATGTCGTAAGGAAGAACTTCCAGATCGATAACGGACGCTCCTGCTCCGAGGGATACGGGAGCTGCCTTCTTCAGATCAAAGGCATCATAAATATAGGAAGTAGGCAGGACCGTGTAACCAAAACCGCTCGATACCAGATTCAGCAGTGTATTTGTATCATTGATTTCATGAATGGTCTCCGGCAGTCTCCCGAGCAGAGTGGACAAGGATTGATCCATGACTTTGCGGAACGGAAACTTGAAATTGTAGAGAAAGAAATGCGCCGATAACAAAAGAGATTTCCAGCAGTCCGTACTGAGCGCAGTTCGCAGCGGGTCGTTCTTGGGGGCGATCAGGACGACTTCCTCCTGAAACAGGGGCACGGAAGACAGACCGGGAAACGGCTTGCAGTATGGAATGATTCCTAAATGAAGCTTATGGATGGAGATCAGTTCCATAATATATCCGGTCATTTCCACCGTAATATCATACTGCACTTCGGGGTATTCGTCTTTCAGCAGCTGCAGTGCGGGCGAAATAAAGAAAGACCCCAAAGGACGCAGAATACCCAGCTTAAGTTTCCCCGAATCCATAGTGAGACTTCCGCGCTCGTCGGGACCGATTGGAACGGTCTCATTCAGCTTCTCGCTGATTTCCTTAAAGTCTTCCAGCAGCTTGACGGCATAGAGCAGAAATTGATGGCCTTGCTCGGTCAGCTGAACTCCCTTCCAATTCCGCTCCAATAAAGGGACGTTAAACTCGGATTCCAGTTTTTTTAAACGCGCGGTTAATGTGGGCTGGGCCAAGTGGAGAATTCGTGCAGCTTTCGAAATGCTCTGCTCACGAACGACAGTCACAAAAGAATGAATATCAAACCAATCCAAGACCATTCCTCCTTATAAACACACTTGTTGTTGGCTATTAAATATAGATAACAATTCATGTAATTTATATTCACATTTTGATCTGTTTATTATAGAGGAAATTCTGCTTTAATAGCTGGAATGAGGGTTATCAGCATTTTCTATTACTTCGGGCAAGGTGATTAATGCTATTATATATTCAAATTTATAACATTACAAGGAGGTTCACCAAAGCAAGATGTGAGGTTAACTGCGATTTCGGTAAATGTCCCTCAATCATATGTTATATAATACTACACTATATGTTATATAAAAATGGAGGTTGGAGAATGAAAGAACATTTGAGTCTGGAAAGTACCGCGTTGATTATCGTGGATGTGCAGAATGATTTCTGCCACGAAGATGGAGCCTGCGCACGGATGGGCCGGGACGTAAAGGGAGCTCAAGCCATTGTCCCATCCATTCAATTGCTGATTGGCGAGTGCAGGGAGCGGGGCGTGCCGGTGATTTTTATCCAGATGACCCAGGAGCCGCATACCTTGTCGGAGGCCTGGAACATGCGTCCGCGTCCCGCCGGAACTGAAGGCATAGCGGTCACGCAGCGCAACAGCTGGGGAGCGGATTTCTACAAGCTTACCCCCAAACCGGACGACATCATTGTGGAGAAGCACCGTTACAGCGCCTTTATTGGAACTCAGCTCGATTTGATTCTGCGCACGATGAACATTAAATCGCTGTTGGTTACAGGGGTTGCGACCAATGTATGCGTGGAGTCCACGGCAAGAGACGGCTTCATGCTCGACTACCATGTAACTGTAGTGAAGGATGCTTGTGCCGGTTATTCACCGGAGCTGCATGAGGCCACCTTTGGCAATGTAACCGCCCATTTTGGCCGGGTTCTGGAAACCGGGGAAATTTTGAGTTATTGGAAGGAGCATCAGTCCCTGACCGTTTGATTGTCGTGCGTACATCGCTTTTTTTGAAAAGTAGAGAAAGTTTTCCTGGTTTTTCATAACAACCTAACAATGAATGGAAAGGGAGAGGGAGAATATGAACACCACGCAAAAAATGGCCGATTCGCCGGCAGCTGAGATTCCTCGTTTGCCAGAAGGGATGTGGACCCGGTTGTACTATAGAAATGAACGCATGATTCTGGGGGCGAGCGGTGTAGTAGTTCTGCTCCTGATCTGGGAAGCGATTGTCCGTTTGGGGCTTATCGATCCGCTGTTCTCCAGCTCTCCTGTGCGGATCTGGCATGCGGGGGTCCAATATGTGACCTCGGACGGCTTCGCGAACGACTTTATCGCCAGCGGCACGGAGTTGATGCTGGGTTTTGGACTTGCGCTGATTGTGGGCATTCCGCTCGGGATTGCAATGGGCTGGTATCCGAAGTTTAATCACGTGGTGGAGCCGATCTTCAACTTCCTGTATGCCGCGCCGCGCATTGCGCTGGTTCCGCTGTTTATTATCTGGTTCGGGATTGACCTTGGGTCAAAGGTGGCGATTATCTTCCTCAGTTCGGTGTTTCCGATTATTTTTAACACACTGCTTGGGGTGAAGACGATTGATCCGGTGCTGCTGAACGTGCCGAAGTCCTATAACGCCAAAAGCTATCAAATCTTCAAAACGGTTGTGCTGCCAAGTTCGGTTCCGGCGATTATTTCGGGAATCCGGCTGGGTCTCGGACATGCCCTGATCGGTGTCGTCGTCGGCGAAATGACCGCGGCCACCATGGGCGTCGGCCACATGATGTTCACGGCGGGGCAGACGTTCCAGACGGATCTGGTCTTTGTGGGATTGATCATTATTGCCGGGTTCGGCGTTGTTCTCACCGGTCTTGTGCAAATTCTGGAGCGGCATTTCGACAAATGGCGTGTCGATATCCACAACTAAGGAGAGTGATTGTCTATGTCAACTGCACCAATGAGCAAGCCGCAATCCTACAAGCTGGTTGCCGAGCATGTGGGTATTCAATACAGAGTGAAGCGCACCGGTGAGAATTTACAAGCCGTACGCGATGTGTCATTCCAGATCAAGCCGGAGGAATTCGTCTGTATCGTCGGACCCAGCGGATGCGGCAAGTCAACCTTTCTGAACGCGGTGGCCGGGCTGATGCCGCATAACAGGGGGCAGCTGGTGCTGGACGGAACGAAGATTTCCGGGCCGGGCAAGGACCGTGCCGTTGTGTTCCAGTCTCCGGCGCTGCTGCCGTGGCGGACTGTGGTCGGCAATGTGAAGTACGGGCTGGAGCTGCGCGGGACGGACAAACAGACCATGATGGACAAATCGATGGAGATGATCAAGCTGGTCGGTCTTAGCGGACATGAGCACAAATATCCGAACGAGCTGTCCGGAGGCATGCAGCAGCGGGTCAACCTGGCCCGGGCGCTGGCCTCGGACCCGGAGCTGCTGCTGCTGGACGAACCCTTCTCCGCGCTGGACGCGCAGACCCGGGAAGTGATGCAGAACGAACTGCTGCGAATCTGGCAGGAGACGAGAAAGACGGCGATGTTCATCACCCACCAGATTGATGAAGCGGTATTCCTGGCGGATCGCGTGATCGTTTTGTCCAAGGGGCCGGGAAGCGTGGTCAGCGCCGATATCGAGATCAACCTGCCGCGGCCGCGAAATGAAGCCTCCAAAGCCGACCCGGAATTCTTATCGAAAGTGGCGCAAATCCGCCAGCTTATCCTGCACTAGCCAAATAACAGTAATGAAAGGTTGGGTATTTCATGAAACAGAGAAATAAAGGGGTCATCATACTGCTGCTTCTTTTTATTATTGCGATTACAGGCTGTGGAGCGAACAATACGCCTTCCGATGCTGCGGCGAATTCCTCTGCAGCAGGGGCGGCGAACGCTGCCGCTTCTACTGCGGAGGCGGAAGCCGCTGGTCAGAACGCGCCTCAGAAGCTTACCGAAATCACTGTGGCCATGACCGCATCCGGGATCGCTTACGGTCCGATGTATCTGGCCCAAGAAGAGGATATTTGGGCGAAATACGGCTTGAAGGTCAATCTGGTGTCGCTTGACGTTTCGGCCATTACAGCCGGTCTGATTACTGGCCAGGTGCCGATCGCCTTCTCGGGAGCCAATGTGGTCGATGCGGCGATCAAGTCGCAAAATGTAAAAATCGGAGGCACAATCGGTTCCATTCCTTATATGCTGTACGCCAAAGGGATTGATTCGATCGACCAGCTGAAAGGGAAGATCGTTGGAGCTTCCGCTCCGGGCGGGAATAATGAGTACGCCATGCTCACGATGCTGAGATCGGCCGGCCTGACGCCCGGCAAGGATGTGGAAGTGCTGTACGTAGGCGCCTCGATTCTGCCTACAATCAGCGAAGGCAAGGTGACTGCCGGCCTGCTCGTTCCCCCCATGTCCTTCCAGGCGGAAGAAATGGGACTGACTAAACTGGCTACATTAAGTGAGCTCGATGGAATCCAGGGGGATTATATGATTGGCGGTGTAAACGTGCCGTTTGCCGAGAAGAACCCCGGGGTGGTTGAGAATTTCTTCAAGGCTTATGCCGAAGCGAGCAAGCTGACACAGACGGAAAAGGAAAAGACTATGGCGGCCCTGTCCACTTGGACGAAAGTGACAGATCAGGATTCGCTTGACCGGGCTTATGAGTATTTCAAGGAATATTGGCCGACCGACTTCCATGTTCCCGAGGAAGAAGTGCAGTTCCTGCTGGATGAATTGGGAAATTCCACTAACCCGGATGCCAAAAATGTGAAACCTGCAGACATTATGGTAGATCAATATGCGGATGCTGTGCAATAATCGGCAATTTCAAGATATAAAGGAGCGTGTCAGATGAACGGAGTCTATGATGTTGGCGGAACGGATGGCTTGGGGCCTGTGATACGGGATGAGAACGAGCCGGTCTTTCATGAACCGTGGCAAGGACATTTGTTCGCGATGCAGACGCTGATCCGGGGCAAACACAAGGTGTGGGTTCTGGATGAAACGCGGCATGCCATCGAACGCGTGAACCCTGTGTATTATATGGGCTCAAGCTATTATCAGATCTGGCTGCTGCGGACCGAATCGCTGCTGATCGAAAAAGGCGTACTTACCGAAGAGGAGCTGCGCGCCAGGATGGAACAGCTCGCGGAGGGTTCGATTCCGGAGCCGCATTTGAAAGATTACCGCCGTGTGCAGCCGCTGCTGCCCTCTGTGCAGAGAAGAACGGCGCTCACTCCCAGGTCGGGAGCGGCTACGCGGGAGGAATTTACCGAGCCGAAGTTTTCCCCGGGGATGGTTGTAAGGGCGAAGCAGATGTCGCCGCTCGGTCATACGCGCATTCCGCGTTACATCCGGGGGAAAACGGGGGTTGTCGATGCCATTCACGGCCTCTATACCTTGCCGGATGCGAAGGTCCATGAAGGAGTTGATCTATACCAGCCGGTTTACCGGGTATGTTTTGAAGCGCAGCATTTATGGGGAGAAGACGCCTCCCCGAATGACAAGTTGTACATTGAACTGTGGGAAGATTATTTGGACCTTGAGGAGGCTGAAATATAATGACTGCCGCACATACCCATGATCACAGCCATGACCACGATCATGGACATCACCATGACCATGACCACCCGCATACGGTCTCCGATTCATTTGAAGAGCTGCGGACGATGGCGATCGAATCGCTCCTGATTGAGAAAGGACTGATCTCCATGCAGGAGATCGATGAGCTGATCCGGTATTATTCCACCGATGTGGGACCGATGCACGGCGCGAAGCTGGTAGCCAAGGCTTGGACCGATCCTGAATTCAAGCAGCGGCTGCTGGAGAACGGAAAAAAAGCGGCCGCCGAGCTTAATCTGGAGAGCGAGCTGATTGTGCTGGAGAACAAGCCGGGCATTCACAATGTGGTTGTCTGCACCCTCTGTTCCTGTTATCCGTGGGCCCTTCTCGGTCTGCCTCCGACTTGGTACAAAAGCACGGCTTACCGCTCCAGAGTTGTGATTGATCCGCGTAGCGTGCTGCAGGAATTCGGGCTGGAGCTCGGGGAAGACACCGAGATCCGTGTATGGGACAGCAATGCGGAAGTGCGGTATCTCGTGATGCCGGAGCGTCCGCCCGGAACGGAGCATCTGAGCGAAGAGGAATTGGCCGCGCTGATCAGCCGCGATTCCATGATTGGAGTGGCCAGATAAAACACAGATATACAGGGGGCGGGGAGATTATGAAAAGGAAATTTAGCGGCCGGCGTTGGTTGATCCTTATGTTCGTTTCGGGTATCGCGCTAACAGGCTGCGGAGCCAATAATAATTCGGCAGGCTCCGGTGCGGCTCCGGCCTCAGCCTCTGCCGTGCCGGCGGAGTCGCAGGAACTTACGGAAGTTACCGTAGCGATTGCGGCTTCCGGCATTGCATACGGTCCGATGTATCTGGCCCAGGAAGAGAACATGTGGGCCGATTACGGCTTGAAGGTGAAGCTGGTCTCCCTTGATGTGGCGGCGACGACGGCGGGAGTCATTACCGGCGATGTGCCGATTGCATTCGGCGGCGGGAATGTTGTCGATGCGGCAGTCAAGAGCGACAAAGTCAAGCTGGTAGGTACCATCGGCAGTATTCCTTTTATGCTGTATGCGAAAAATATTGATAAACTCGAAGATTTGAAAGGCAAGGTTGTTGGCGTATCTGCTCCAGGCTCCAACCCGGAATACGCAGTGCTGACTTTAACCGAGTCGCTGGGACTCGAACCCCGCAAAGACGTGCCGATCCTGTATATTGGCAATACGGGGCTGGCTGCGGTTAGCGAAGGCAAGGTAGAGGCCACGCTGCTTGTGCCGCCGATGTCTTTCCAGGCTGATGAAATGGGCCTGCATAATCTGGCTACGATGAGCGATCTGGAAGGGATCAAAGGACTTTATATGGTCGGTGCCGTTCATCGGCCTTATGCGGAGGAGCACCCTGAAGTGATCGAGAATTTCTATAAAGCCTATGCGGCTGCAAGCGAGCGTGCCAAAACGGATAAGGAAGCGACACTGTCCGCCTTGTCCACCTGGACAAAGGTGACCGATCAGGATGCGCTGGATCGTGCTTACGAGTATTTCAAATCGTATTGGCCGACAGATCTGCATGTTCCGGAAAGCGAAATCCAGTTCCTGCTTGATGAATTGGCCAGCACGACCAATCCGGCTGCCAAAAATGTGAAGCCCGCAGACATCCTGGATAACAGTTACGTCGATGCGGCGCAATAGAGGAGGATACCATGATGAGCGAGCAATCCAAAGCGTTAATCAGCTCGATTCAGGAATCCATGCAGCTACCCCGTGATAACGGGGAGCTTGTATTCCGGACTCCCTGGGAAGGCAGAGCTTTTGCCATAGCAGTGCTGATGACCGAGAAGGGGGTCTATCCCTGGAAGGAATTCAACGGGAAATTTGTCGAGGAGATTGGCGGGGCCGACCGGAATAATCCTGAAAGAGACGGAGTATCCGATTATTATCAGCTATGGATTCAGGCGCTGGAAAAGATGCTGCTCGGCAACCGTGTGTTGACAGAGGAGCAGCTTCAGACCAGAACCGACGAATTCGCAACAGGGGAAAGGCATCATATCTGCTGATGCCGCCTCGCGCGTAAGGGGGAGGACGCTTTGCTTGAA
Organism: Paenibacillus sp. PastM-3; assembly: GCF_029893965.1. GTDB lineage: Bacteria > Bacillota > Bacilli > Paenibacillales > Paenibacillaceae > Paenibacillus_AQ. The sequence goes on along the minus strand of NZ_JARXXP010000002.1, from coordinate 561,718 downwards.
AAGGTTTGGAGAGCAAGAAGGAATTGGGCCGGATATTTCATTGTGATCATCATCCTGCATATCGCGGGAATTACCGGCCTGCTGGCGGGAATTCGGGCCGACCCTGCCTTCTGGGGGCTTGGCCTGCTTGCCTACACGCTGGGACTCAGGCATGCTTTTGATCTTGACCATATCGCCGCTATCGACAATACGGTCAGGAAGCTGGTTCAGCAGCGGAGGAATCCGCTCGGTGTAGGCTTTTATTTTGCGCTGGGCCATTCGTCGGTCGTGTTTCTCTTGGTGCTCGCGGTCATATTCTCCTTTCAATGGGTACAGGAGGAAATGCCCCAGCTGCAAAGAATAAGCGGGGTGGTCGGTTCTGCGGTGCTGAGCGCATTTCTGATCTTGATCGGCATCGTCAACCTGCTGATTTTGCTCCATATGGTCCGGGTTTACCGCAAGGCGCGCAAAGGCTGTTACCAGGCCGGCCAGCTTGATGAACTATCGCATTCGCATGGAATGATTACCCGGTTCATCAAACCGCTGTTCCGGTTCATAAATCACAGCTGGCAGGTGTATCCTATAGGTTTTTTGTTCGGTCTCGGCTTTGATACGGCTACAGAAATTGGACTGCTGGCCATTTCCGCAGGGGCTGTACACAACGAAATTCCGCTGTGGGGGATACTCTCGCTTCCTTTTTTGTTCGCGGCCGGAATGAGCCTGATGGATACGGCCGATGGTATGTTTATGACAACCGCTTACCGTTGGGCCTTCTCCGATCCGATCCGCAAGCTGTATTACAATATGACCGTTACAGCCATATCTGTAATGGCCGCCCTGTCTGTTGGGCTGGTGGAGCTGGTCAAAATCGTATCGAAACCGCTCCCTTTGCAGTCTCCGGTTTCACAGTGGATTCAGAATATAGACTTCGGCAATTCTGGATACGTGCTTGTGGCGCTGTTTATAGGAGCCTGGATCATCTCGCTGTCGGCCTGGAAAGCAATGAAGAGCAAGAAGCGGGCTGAGGCTTAGTTCTCCCGCAGCTGCTAAATGGGTGCTCCGCAACCGTAACAAGTTGCGCGGCGCCCTTTTTTGTTATCCGGGGAATGAGTTAAAACGTCTGTGATTTTTGGAAGAACGCTGTCTCTCCCGCTTCTATCAGCGAGAGGAGTGGCGTTCTTATTGGGGTTTAGCCGCAAAGTTGTCCCGAAAGCTGCAAAGTCAGCAGTAATGGCGGAAGAGAAGAATCAGATGTTTCCTCTGCGGTGAAGAGGATTTTTGGGCTTGCTCTGTCTTACGGAGAGGAGCAGCAGACTGTAAGTTACGGCGACCAGGGAAGAGGTCAGCAGAAATACTTTGCCAAAGCCCGGCGATACATAGCCGTTAATGATCCGCGCAGCCGACAGGACGCTGCCTGAAGGAGCCATTAAGGCCCCGCCGGCAATTGTGCCAAGGATCATTCCTAGATTGCGGCTCAGGGCGATCATGCTGCCGATGAATCCCAGGGAGGAGGAAGGCGCGCTGCCCATAGTCATACTGTTGTTGGGGGAAGAGATCATGCCCATAGATGCGCCGAGCGCGACGGTAAATATGACTATATAGGATAGGCTGGTGCCTTCCGTTATGAAACTGAGCAGCAGGAGGGAAGCGATCATGCCTCCCATGCCGATGGATATGATCGGATAGGAGCCTATTCGATCGGATAACCGGCCGCTTATCGGTGAAGCGATAATCAGGGCGGCCGGATAAGCCATCATTAGCAGTCCGGCCAAGGCCGGCTCTACGTTCAGGATGCTCCGCAGATAGACAGGCAGAACCAGCTGTGCGGAGAAGACGGCCATGTACGAAACGACAGCGATGACTATGCCGAGCAGAACCCCCTTGTAACGGAATATGGCAAGCTGGATAAAGGGGGGCCGGCTACTGTTTGCCCATCTGGGCGACAGGCTCCACCACCCAAAGCAAGCGCCCGAGGCGAGGGAAAACAGGAGCAGAAAGATGATGGGAGCTGAGCTCCAGCCCCAGGTGCTTCCCAGGTTTAAGCCGATGATCAATCCGCTGAGCGCCGTGCCGAACAGCAAAGCGCCCGTCCAGTCAACAAAAGAACGGTTGGCGGGCGTCTCCTTTGGGATCAGGTTCTGGGCCGCGAGCCAAATAAGGAAAGAGAAAAGCGCCAACAGCCAGAAATTCATATGCCAGGAGAACCACTGGACGACCACGCCGCCCAGGCTGGGTCCGATCATCGCTCCGACAGCAACAAAAGTGCTTATGCGGCCCAGGGCCTGTCCTCTGCGCTCCGGGGAGGACAGGGAGACTATGAGCGCCATGTTTGTGGACTGAAACATGGCCGCGCCGGCGCCCTGCACGATTCTGAATACAATCAGACAGGCCAGGTTTGGAGATAGGGCGCATAATAAACTGCCTGCGGAAAAGAGGAGATAACCGAGGTTATGGATGTTTCTTTTGCCCTTCATATCCCCGAGCCGGCCCATTAAAGGCAGGCAAACGGATATCGTCAATAAATATACGGTGATCATCCACTGCACCGACTGAACCGTCTGTCCGAAGTCATTGGTGATGTCGATCAGCGCCACGTTGAACATCCCTGCCGATAAGTTGGACAGGAGGGCTCCTGCGCAGATAATGTAGGGAGTAACCGGGTTTGTATTATTTTTCAAGAGGTATTCCTCCGGCTTCTTCTAAGCTGATTCATGCGGGTCTTTGGCGGTATCCCGCGGTTATACGAAACAGAAAAAGCTCCCCGGCAGGAGAGCCTGTACACTGCTGCTTGTCCTAACTGACCTTGTGGGCGCCCGCTTCCGCTATAGCTTCCCATATGTTGACGATCTGATTGCTATCAAATACCGTTCCGAAGTGGTTATCAATGTTCTCCAGCGTCATGTCATGCGCTTTCTTGGAAAAAGCGGCGCAGGCATCTTTGACAAAGGCGACGTTGTAATCCAGCATATAGCCGTCCCTGGCGGTCGATTCTACGCACACGTTGGTTGCCACGCCTGTCATTACAATCGTTTCGGTATTCAGCGTACGCAGCACACTGTCCAGCCTGGTGTTGATAAAGGCGCTGTAACGATGTTTGTTGACAATAATTTCTCCAGGCGCCGGAGATACCTCGAAAAAGTCTGCGCCCCATGTTCCGGTCCGGCATGTTTCACCGCTGCGTCCGTTCGAGCGGAGCGTCCAGGAAGCTGAATCGGTAGCCGCTTCGTGGAAAGTCTGGATGAAAATGACCGGGACGCCGTGTGCTCTCGCTCCGTCCAGCAGAGCATGCAGGTTCGGCATCATTACAGGAACGGCGCTGACATCGCTGCCCCTGCGTGCGCAGGATCCTTCGGGATGACAGAAATCATTTTGTACATCTACAATAATTAAAGCCGTACGCTGGGGGTGCAGGTGTTCTTGGCCTAATTTCATTAACGCTCACCTCCGGTTGGATTGGGAATGCTTAAGGGAGTAAAAAGAATTTAAATTAATTATAAAATAGATAAAAGGCCAGTCAACGAAAATATGCCAAATTATTGAACGTATAGGAAATTACTATACCCTAAACGGCCGATAATCTGACATATAATTGTATTAAAGTATGAATTTATAGGAATTACAGTTGGTTTTTACCGTTGCTTATCGTATAGGCTTCCTGTACCGGCAGCACGAATATTTTGCCGTCTCCGAACGAGCCGTGATCTCCGGTTCTCGCAGTTCTCATAATAATACTGAGTACGTCCTCTTTCTCGTCGTCATTGATTACAATCATCAGCAGCTTCTTGGAGATCTGATTATAATGGTTGTTTCCTACCTGAATCCCTTTTTGTTTGCCGCGGCCGAGTAAATCCATCTTACTGATAGAGGGGAAGCCGGCGAGCATTAGTTCGGCCATGACCTCATCCGCTTTCTCGGGTCTTACTATAGCTTTAATCATTAACATAACGATGCACCCTTTCTACAGCGAAAAATAGTGTTTAGGGGTGTTGCCAATTTCATGGTGGCGGTATGAGCAATTAATTCGTCAATATGGTAACGCTTACAATATTAGTATAGGTTTACTTTGCGGTTAATCCTGCGAATAACCTCACAAAATCCTTGTTACACATTGTCGCATAGCTGCGGGGGCCCCTGGCGGCGAAGCTCCTGACTAATGCGGCAAAAAAGACCGGTACAACTGCTCCAGATGTACGGCTGTGCGATCCCACTCGAAGGATAGCAGTGCGTCGATCCGGCCTTGCGTCCCCAGCCTCGCCGCCAGCTGCGGATTGCGGCCGATCCGCAGCAGATACCTGGCAAAGGGTGAAGCTTCGCGGTACGAGTCCACCAGATACCCGTTATGGCGGAGCTCGTTTACTTGGAGCACTTCAACACACGCAAGCAAGCGAAAAAACGCATTTTTGAGTACATCACCTGCTTCTACAATGGAAAACGAATCCCTTCCACGATTGGGTACTTTACACCCAACGAATACGAATGTATGTACCGATCCGGTGCCTGAATCTCTCGATTCTTTGTGTCTACTCTATTGACAGAGGTACACGTAGGAGTCGGACTGTTCGTGATACATAGGTAACCCCTCCAGGGATGATTATTTTTTCTTGCGGTGCTCAATGATCTCGAAAACAAGCAGCGCGGCAGCGTTGATGAGAGCCAGGATCGCTTTTCTCATTGGGACAATCCTCCACGTGTTCTCAGCATCACATCAGCCCTCGTTCCTTCATGCTGACAAAGCAGTATTTTCGGGCGTGAATGCTTATTGTCTGAATCATTTACAAAAAAATTTTTAGTATATTACACTTGATTTAAATTGCATCGCACGATTAAATGTTTCTTCTATTTTTTGCTGCAACGGGTACCTTCTGTATAGGTACGGCGTAGCCGTTTCTGCTTATATACATCATAAGATTGCATCATGAGATGAGGAGAAACTTACATGCCGATTATAAACAAGCTTAAAGGAAGTTCGACCAAAGGAATTGCACCGCAAACAGACAATCAGCTTATGGATTCCTTAAGAAAGTATGTGGAGCTGGCTGAACGCAAGGAAGAAGGGCAACACCCTGCCAATGCTGATTCGAATAATGATGAACTAAATGCATTGTTAACCCGCCTGTCGTCAGTGGTACATAAGCGTGAGGAATACTATAAGGTTAGATTAAATATGATTACAGAGGCTATTGAGGTTGCCTTGTGGGAGATGGATGTTTTTGAGGGCGATCCGGTAAATCCGAACAATGAGTTCTGGTGGTCGGACCAATTCAGGAAGACGATTGGGTTTGAAGGCGAGCATGATTTTCCTAACCTGTTAAGCAGCTGGAGCAATCAATTACATCCTGAGGATTCTAAGCCCACACTAGATGCTTTTGCGAATCACCTGAATGATTATACAGGCCAGACTGATTATAATGTGAACCCTTGTCTCTAAGATTCCGAAATGAGGCCGTTAGCTATTGCTAAAAGCTATGACTAACCATGCCTTTTACATATAACATGCATTCCTTGCGATCATGCTATACTCAGTACACTAAAAAGTTGTAAGGAGATATAGCTATGATACCCTTTCGCAATGATCATGTAGGCAGCTTCCTGCGTCCGGCAAATTTAAGCCAGGCCCGTGAACAATATAAAGCAGGCAACATTACTTATGAGACATTAAGAGCGGTGGAAGATCAAGAGATTATTCGGGTGATTGAGAAGCAAAAGGAGAGCGGCGTACTCGCAGTGACGGATGGTGAATTCCGCAGAAGCTGGTGGCATTTTGACTTTCTGGGCGGCTTGGACGGGGTGGAGCTGTATGAGGAGATCGATGGACCCAAGTTCCATAACATGCAGACCCGCAAGGGTGGCATTCGTGTGGTGGGTAAGGTCGACTTCTCAAGTCATCCCTTTGTAGAGCATTTTGAATTCGTGAAGAAGCATGCAGGTGACGCAGTGGCGAAACAGACCATTCCAAGTCCCAACATGCTGATTTACCGGCTGGAGAAGGGAGCCAATAATTATAACGACCGGGAGCAATTCCTTCAAGATACGATTGCAGCGTATCAAAAAGCCATTCAAGCATTCTATGATTCGGGATGCCGGTACCTGCAACTGGATGATACCGCTTGGGCAGATCTGTTCTCAGAAGCGGGTCGCGATAAGCTGCGTGCAAAAGGTCTGGAACCGGCAGAAGAGCTCAAAATCATGCAACGAATGATTAACGAAATCTTGGCTCATAAACCGGCAGATTTAGTTGTGACTATGCATATTTGCCGGGGTAACTATAAATCAAACTATTTCTCAACCGGCGGTTACGATTACGCTTCTGAAGTCATATTTGGAGGCTTAAATGTAGATGGATTATTCTTGGAATTTGATGATGAGCGCTCAGGCAGCTTCGAGCCATTGAAATATGTGAACCGCAAGGATTTGAAAATCGTGCTCGGTTTACTCACATCGAAAACAGGCGAATTGGAAGATAAAGAGCAAATTAAAGCCCGAATTGCCGAAGCGGCAACCTATGTGCCACTTGAGCAGCTGTGCCTGAGCCCGCAATGCGGCTTCTCATCTACAGAGGAAGGCAATATTCTTACGGAAGAACAGCAATGGCGCAAGCTTCGTTATGTGAAGGAAATTGCAGAAGAAGTCTGGAAGGAATCCATCTAGATCACGGAGGGGATTAATAATGACAATTCAAGCAGACCAAGAGACCGTTATCGTAGAGGCCTTCATTAATGGTCACAATGTACCATCCCTTTCGCAGTCATCCAAAGAGAATCCGGCCAATCCGGCTGAAATCGTAGGTTATTTCCCTGTCACTACGAAGGAACAAGCGGTTGAAGCGATTGAAGCGGCGTCGGAAGCTTTTAAAAAATGGAAGCAGACTTCTATTGATGAACGTATTATTCGGATGCGTAAGGCGATTGAGAAGATTAGAGCAGCGGAGAATGGAATTGTCCATCTGCTGTCCAGAGAGCATGGCAAGCCCCTGTATGATGCCCATGGTGAAATTTATGTCTCGTTAATGTGGATGGAGTATGCTTGTAATGAAGCTAAATCGGCTCTGCAGGAAGAGATCCGCGAGCATGAGCATGGTAAAACCATTCTATCTCATGATCCAATGGGTGTGGTGGCAGCGATTAGTCCATGGAACTACCCCATTGCTCTGTCTACGATTAAGATCGCTCCTGCCCTGCTTGCGGGCAATACGATTGTGCTCAAGCCAAGTCCATTTGCTCCACTGGCGGCGGCGAAGGTGGCGGAGTTGATTGCAGGTGAGTTCCCGGCGGGTGTAATCAATGTCGTTCATGGGGATGCGGATGTGGGCGTTGAACTGACCAGTAATCCCCTTGTTGCCAAAATCGCCTTCACAGGGGGAACCGCAACAGCCAAGCACATTATTAAAGCGGCTTCGGAAACTATTAAGGATATGACGCTGGAGCTTGGCGGCAACGATGCGGCTATCTTCCTGGAGAGCTTTGATGTTCATGATGAGCGGGCCATGCGCCGGATTGTCATTTCCAACTTCCTGACTGCAGGCCAAATCTGTATGATCGCCAAGCGCGTATATGTACACCGTTCTATTTATGATGCTTTTGTTGAAAAATATATCGAGGCGGCGAACCGCTGGATTCGCATTGGTGATCCCTTTGATTCCAATACGACAGTAGGTCCAGTTAATAACCTGAAGCAGAAAAATTATGTGCAGGGTCTGATTGAGGATGCGCATGCGCGCGGGGCTAAGGTCATTCCGCTCGGCCAAATTCTGGATCAGAAGCGGTTTGACCAAGGGTACTACCTGCAGCCTACGCTTGTTCTAGACTGCGGTTATCATGATCCGATTGTAGTGGAGGAGCAGTTTGGCCCAGCAGTTCCAATTCTGCCATTTGACGATGTGGAGCAGGTTATTCATCTGCACAATGAGAGCATATATGGATTGACGAGCTCGGTGTGGGGTCAAGAAGAGGATGCCATCTCCGTCGCACGTCAGCTCGAAGCTGGAACGACCATGATCAATACAGCTGCTGTGCAGGGGCTTGATGTCCGGTTCCCCTTCGGCGGCTTCAAGCAATCCGGTATTGGCCGTGAATACGGCGCGGAGGGCATCCGCACGTATACAGAACAGCATGTGATTAACGTTCCGGGGACGCTGGATCTTCCTTATATCCCAGAGTAAAAAGATGGAAAAACCGTCAGGGATTCTTCCCATGACGGTTTTTTATCTATCGATTTCCTCGATGTATAGTACGTATTAAGCATTATCTGCGCGCTCCATACCTCGTCTTCTCCAATCTGCTGTGCTCACGCATAGCGTTTATTTGTCTGGCATATCTTTTGTCCCGGCGGCGTTCTCCCGTCCGGAGTTGGCTCAGCATAAGGAGCAGTCCCAAGGTGCCGAGTCCATAAGAAACGGCAGGTTGCACTTCATTCCACAAAATCGCAGCAGCCAGAAGGAATACTGCGCCCATGAGGGCTGCGATCATCCGCACCTGTGAAGTGGTATATGGCCAATAAATGTCTGGAATCACGACATCCTTCCGGTGGGCTAACAGCTGCTGGAATTGTTCGGCATTACGCCCTTCTTGCTGATAGTCGAGTTCTTCTATAATGGTGTCATGAAACTCATCAAATACCGCATCAAGGTCCATGAAGTCTGTAATCCTCTTCTGGCGTTTCAATAACGAAATAGCGACTTGGATGGATTTCCAATCGATGGCGATAATATCCTCGACTCCAGGCCGCATCACCTTTACTGCCACTTGTTCGCCTGTGCGGTAAAATCGCCCGATGTACCTGTCCGAAGGAAGCCGCTGCAATGGGAGCCGGGTAGAACTCAGAATACAACACGCTGATGGGTGCCCGAAGCTCACGCTCTACCTTGTCCCGAATCTCCATGAAATCTACGAATGCTACGGAATCCTGCAACTTGGATAATTCGGAAATAACCTCCTTGGGCAACACACCCACTTGCGCACTCACATGCTGTCCAAGCCTGATAATTAGTCCGCCCATATCCATGGCGGTTGTCGTGAAATATGCCGCCTGTTTGCGGTATAAGGCCTTTTGCTTCGCTTCAAAGCGCCGCCCTGACATGAAGTACTTCAGCTTGCCCAGCCACCAGAAATCCCAGACGAACTTGAAAATCATCCGCATGGAGTCGCATATTCTGAATAAGTCATCGTAATGTAATCCGCTGCAGGCGCTGTTAATTTCACCTCTGAACTAGCAGTAGGAGTAGTATTTGCTGTGCTTGTTGTTTCCGAGTCAGCGTCCTTAGACGAGCATGAAATCAGTAATATTGCTATCAACAATAAACACATTAAAGACTTTGAGTTCTTTTTCAAATCAAGGTAGGTCTCACTCTGGTCGATACGGTGGTGTAAACAGGGTTCTGCGAGTTTTATTTGAGCTGCGGATTGAATAACGCGGTAGATCCATCAGCGGCAAATCCGTCTGATAGAGGTCCAACTCGCGCGGAAAGTCGGAAGCAACGCTTCCGCTGATGTTGTATCAGCTTCCCCGCAAGACCAGGCCCCGCTCTGGCGGACAGAGTGGAAGGGAGGCCTCAAGGGCATCGGTCTGACCGATCCCCGGACGGCGACGGTGAACCCGGAGGGTCATTTCGACGCGTTAATCTAGGCAAGAGAGCGAAGGTGTGGAAGCGTCCGGTGAGGAACCGGCCTCTTCGCACCTTTTTTTGTGAAGAGGCTTTTAGGGGAAAATAAAAATGAAAATTTGCCACTTTAGGAGCCGCCTCATCCTTCGGATTCAGATGTATGCTGACTTGCGGCCGCCATCAGTTGGCGTTTCTTTTCAACAACGCGTTCAAAATCCAAGGCTTGCAGAACGCTGTGGTCAAACGCCTTCTCCACATACTGGCTGAACGCCAGCGCCTTTTGCTTTACATTATCCGCGTTTTCTTCAGCGACCAATATAATCGCATCGTAGACAGCCAATAAAATAGAGATGTCCTTTCGCCCGTAATGGCATATCTGGTAAAACGTTGAATACAAAAGCTGCTCTACACTATGATGACGCCCGATCAACCTCACCCGGCCCTTTTTATTTCGGAAGATGAGATGGCTGCCGTCCTCTTTGCAAATCTTTGCCAAAATCGTACCTAAGCGAAGAATACAAGCTACAGCAGTATTCGGATCATTTATCCCGGGAGAAATAGCGCGCAGCGTGATCTCCACGATTTTCTGCAGACCAAATTCAACATCCTGCAAAGTTGTGCGCTCTTTCCCCACCTGGATGAAAGAATCGGTGTCCAAATTTACTTCATCATTATTGCGATAAATCGTTAACAGAGGCTTCGAAGGTGTAACGAAAGCGCCGATCGGTTGATTCACTTCAATGACTAAATCGTGCTGCTCCGCTGCGGCTTCCATTTTTGAATAATCGATATATTGGATATAGCCGATGCTTTGGCTTCTGACATGTGTCATTATCAGGCTGTTCACCTTCAGATCAGGCTTTTCAAAGGTAATATCGGCAGAAACAGATCTTTCGTTTTCGTTCATGGCTTGAATCGTATCTTCCGCGAGCTCTTCAATCAAATTGGACACTTGAATGGAGGTCGCCACATGATGAATAAAATAGGCGAAGAACGAAAGGCATATAAAAGCAACTACGACACCGACTGTCGCCGAAATTACATTTTGCGAATAATCCTCCCTCATGAACAGTAAAGAGAAGATGGAGTAAACAAATCCCCCCATGAAAATCCCAAGCACTCGCATCGTTGTGCGGTTCGTTACGAAATTGGGCAACGTCCGGGGGGAAAATTGCGAGGAGTAGGTCGTTAATACCACCATTATCGTGGAGAACGTTATAGTGATCATGGTCAGCAGCGAGCCGGCGATGACGCCTAAAATCGTTTGCCCTAGTCCGACTTTTATTAATAGGAAAGAAGGCACAAGCTCCTTTGTATACTCGGCAAAGTACGTATCGGCCAAAATGACTCCAATCGCCAGCAAAAAAGATAGCAGGCAGTAGACAGAGGGAGTAAGCCAAATGTTTTCTCTAATCCGTAAGGTCAAAAATTTTATAATGACGCAATCCTCCTTACCAGGATTCGTTCAGGGTGTCTTGAAGGTACACTTTGGACTTAAGGTTGGTCTCGGCGTATTGTTTCTATATCCACATCCTTCATTAAGTCCGAAGGGTCATTGTCGGAGGAACGGATAACCGATAAGTTCCCATTGCTTTCCAGAATGACCTGGCTGACACTCTTCATATCCTGAATACCTTGGCTTCTGGCGGATTGATAAATTTCATTCTCGCTGATCCTCGTTTGTTTCATGGCTGTTTCAATAAAAACGCCTTTGTAGTAGAGGAGTTGAGGATCCGCTACCAGAAGCTGTTGAAATCTATTATTGCGGGCGGCCAGCCAGGCCAATGAAAACTGCATTCCAATCAGTATGGCAAATGCGGTCAGGCCTTCAGCCAAGGTGATCTGTTTATCAAGGATAACGGTAGAGAGAGTGGAGCCAAGGGCTACAGAAACTGTAAAATCAAAAGCGTTCATCTTAGAGAGCGTTCTTTTCCCAGACAGTCGCACCATTACGATGAGGGAGATATAGCTTATAATGCCGATAATCAGAATTCGAAAGATATCGCTCCAAGTATCAAAAAACATGAGGATCTCCTTTCATGGGCACTAGTTTAGATATCATTACCCCAATTTTCAAAGGTGAACTATTACACAACAAGATAATAAACCAATGCTGAATCAATCCAAACTGTGCATGTCCGAGGTAAGCAACAGCATAATCTGAAGATTCGCTTTTATCATTCATAAACACTTGATTTTGTCTGTATTCAATGCTTTGTGAGTGAGCAAACACCATATTCCATCATTAATCGAAGAATGGAATTTGAACTTGCTGAAGTAGCACAACGCTATGACCTTTCTCTATTCGTGTATAGTTCCTTAACCGGCGGCTTGCTTACCGGGAAATGTAAGGCTGGTCAGGCTGCGCAAAGCGACTCGCGTGCTGCCGTATTAAAGGGGCATGCCGATACATTGAATCCAGAGCTGGCTGAAAATGAATATAAGTTTAAAATGATTGAGAAGTTACAACTGTTGGCTAATGAAGCGGGGATTTCACTGGGAATTTAGGAGGTTTATATCATGAGAGAGACTTTTGTATTCGAAACATTGGGCAAACATCGAAATCGTCTGCTCAAGCTTGTCGAGGAATGTTCCAATAATAAGCGCAGTCTAGTTCCTGAACATTTTAACAACAACCTGCATTGGCAGATCGGACATGTTCTTATTATGACGGAACAATTGATTTTCGGTCTGACCAATCAACAGTTGGCTCTTCCCGTGCACTACAACAAATTTTTTGGAAGCGGTACGCGACCGGCAGACTGGAAAGAAGCCGCCCCTGACTGGGATTTATTAGTGATTCAATTGAAAGAGCAACCAGACCGAATTCAGGAACGATTTCAGAACAAACATGAAATGCCTGTAAAGGAGAATTTTCTTAAAGCTGAATGTACCGAAGAAGTGATCATCTCGAGTGTTCTGCATGAAGTTAATCATATCGGCAATATTTCCGCCATGCTTAAATTGCTCCACGTCTGAGGTGTTGTATTGAATGTCACCTCAACTCGGGGGATCGTGGACCTTGAAAAAGTTGTCTGATTTACTGTTGACAATCCCTATGCCCTTGAAAAGGTGACGTCTTCCTGTAGAAACACGACGGCGGTATTCCAAGGCAGAAATGCGATGATCGAAGCTTCACATCCAGCGTAAGCAAGCGGCCCGGCGGATGCCGCCGTCCATTGTAAGCTGTTGCCGGGTTTCGACAACTCCCACGCGGAGAATGCCCGCCACATGAAGCAATCGCGTGCGCTCTTTCAATAGGGTATACAGTGTATTGAAACCGGCGAGCGTTTGCAGCATAAAAGCCGGAACGCCCGCCATTTACGATCTGTGTTTTTGCCTGCTTACTCGCTTTGACGTTCAGACGTCAGTCGATCCGGAATCATAAGAAGTTGCATATTAAAATCGTTCAACGCTTCCTTCTCCGCAGCCGAACGCATCCGGGCGAATGCCGATGCGAAAGTTTCCAAGTATTCATAATCCTCTTCCGGCAGTTGAATGCCTTGTGCGTTCAACTGGGCTTTAACCGAGTGTGCCATTAGAATTGCCTCCCTCGAAATGGTTGGTAGCATTGAAAAGTCAGTTGGCGGTTAGCGCTTATTCGGCAAGAACGTAGGTATGCAAGTTGGGCTTTTGGAAGCGCAGCAAATTGGTTCGTTCGAACGCATACCCCGCGTTCAGCAGTTTGCCTTCGCTGAACGGGCTGCCAATGAATTGCAGGCCGACCGGAAGCCCTTTGCTGAATCCGCATGGCACCGTTAAACTCGGCAGGCCTGCCAAATTGCTGGGGCATGTCAAACGAATCAATTCATCTTCTACGTGGGCGCCATTAATGTGGGAAACCTCCTCTTCGACCAACGGAGCCACGATCGGAAGCGTCGGCGAGACCAGGATATCCACGGATTTGAAAACTTCAGAGAAGCCTTCGGTTATTTTTCTGCGCAGCTGCTGGCCCATCAGGTAGTCGCTTGCGCTCAAGAGCTCGCCCATCGCTAAGTTCCTTCGGACCGTATAGCCGAAATCCATCGGACGCGACTTCAAATGATTATGGTGGATAGCGCTCGATTCGCCCATAGCGGTCGTGTATTCGGCATACATGGCTTGATGGATGTAAGGGACGGACACCTTCTTGATGACGGCGCCCAGCTTCTCCAAGACTGAGATTGCGTTCAGCACGGCCGATTCGACGCCGGGATCGACGTCTTTAAAGTAATAGTCTTCGTCGATGCCGATGACCATGCCTTTCAGCGATTCCGAAAGATAATCGGTATAGACGGGCACGGGAACATTCAATGTTGTCGGATCGTTCGGATCGTATCCGGCGATGGCTTGAAGGATGAACGCGGCGTCGGTCACCGACTTGGTCATGGGACCGACGTGATCCAGCGACCACGAAAGCGGGAAGCAGCCGTATTTGCTGACCCGTCCGTGCGTCGGTTTTAACCCGACGATACCGCAGGCTGAGGACGGAATCCGGATGGAGCCAGCCGTGTCCGTACCGATCGACGCGACGGAAATGTCGGCGGCTACGGCCGCGCCCGATCCGCCGCTCGAACCGCCGGGAATCCGGCTTGGATCCCAGGGATTGCGGCCTTGGCCATAATGGGCGTTGTTCGTCCGGCCTCCCCACGCATATTCCGTCATATTCAGCGTACCGGTCATCACGACGCCGGCTTCTTTCAGCTTGGCGACGACGGCAGCGTCATAGTCCGAGATGAAATTCCCATGGATTTTCGAACCCATTGTCGCCACTGCGCCTTTCAGATGGAAAATATCTTTCAAAGCCATGGGAATCCCGTGCAAAGCTCCTTTATAGTTGCCGGCCGCAATCTCCGCTTCCGCTCGGCTTGCGGCGGCCATGGCTCCGTCAGCGTCGATTCGAATATAGGCATTAATAACAGGGTTATATTTTTCCGCGAGTTCGAGCACGGAGGCCGTGACTTCGACGGGCGAGATTTGTTTGTCGGCAATCAGAGGGGCTAATTCTTCAATAAGGTTCGCGGCAAGATTCTGATGCATTGCAATGACTCCCTTTCGGTCGTGTAGTTTACGCGCTTTGCAGAATTAAATCGTTAAATATTTTCTTATTTTGCTTGTAGATGCATTCTCCACGCTGCCCGAGTCCACGATTGAGCCTTTCTCCATGACGAAATAGCGATCGCAGATGTTGAAAGCGAACTCCAGATTTTGCTCGACGATGAAAAGCGCGATTTCCTTTTCTTTGTTAACCCGGTTCAATATCGTTGCGATTTCGGCTACAACATTGGGTTGAATGCCTTCGGAAGGCTCGTCTAGAAACAATATTTTCGGTTTCGACATCAGCGCCCGGCCGATGGCGAGCTGCTGCTGCTGCCCCCCGGACAATACCCCGCCTTTCCGGTTCATATGCTCTTTAAGGGCAGGGAAATACGTCAGGATATCTTCGATGAGCCGTTCCGTTTCTTTCGGATGGTGGGCGATCGCTCCCAGCTCTAGATTTTCCCGCACCGTCAGCATAGGGATGATTTCTCGTCCCTGCGGCACATAAGCCAGCCCGGTTAAGGAGCGTTGATAGGGTTTGGTTCCGGTCAGGACCTTTCCTTCGAAGGTAATACTGCCTTTCGAAGCCGATAACAGCCCGATCAAGCTTCTGAGCAGCGTCGTCTTGCCGACGCCGTTTCTTCCCAGCAGGCAAATTTTATCCGCCTTCCCGATCTCAAGGCTGACGCCCGTAACCGTGGCCGTCTTCCCGTAAGAAACCGAAATGTCTTCGACGCTAAGCATGAGAGCCCTCCTTTAGATAAACTTCTTGGACTCTTTGGTTCTGCTCGATTTCCTGAAGGGTGCCTTGGGCAAGAAACTTGCCTTGATGCAAAACGGTCACAACACGGGCGATTTGACGAACGAAGGCCATATCATGTTCGATGACGAGAACGGAGCGTCCTTTAAACAAGGTTTGGATCAGTTCGCCGGTTTTGAACGTTTCGTCCGCCGTCATGCCGGTTGTCGGCTCGTCAAGGACGATGAGTTCTGGGTCCTGGGCCAAAATCATTCCCATCTCCAGCCACTGCTTCTCTCCGTGGGATAAATTGACGGCGACATGATTGGCCTTGCGCTCAAGGCTTACTCTTGCGAGTACCTCGTAAATTCGGTCGACCAACGCTTTCTTCTTCTTGAACGCTAGCGCTTTGAATAGGGTGTGGTTACCTTGGAGGGCAACCTCCAAATTTTCGAAAACCGTCATGTTGTCGAAAAGGTTGGGACCTTGAAATTTACGGCCAACGCCGAGCCTGGCGATACCATGGGGATCCATGCCCGTAATGTCAGTCCCCCGGAAAACGACTTTCCCGGAAGTCGGTTTGGTTTTTCCGGTGATGAGGTCCATCAAGGTCGTTTTCCCGGCCCCGTTCGGCCCCAAAATGACCCTGACCTCGCCCTGGTCAAGAGAAAAGTTTAAATCGGATATCGCCTTGAAGCCGCTGAATTCAACGGAAAGATCAAACGTCTCTAACATTTTCAATGAGACTCGCCTCCTTTGCGTCACGCGTGTTGCTTGCTTCAGCCCTTGCCTTCCGGTTCGGGAAGGAGCCCCATTTGGCGCCAAGACGGTTTTTCAAAGTTCCGTAGATTCCGTCCGGGAAGAAGAGAACTACCAGAACGATAATAGCGCCGAGCAATAATTGCCACAGTTCCGGATAGCGTTCGGACAGCAGGTTGGACAGCCAGTTGATGATGAGGGCGCCGGCGGCGGCTCCCATCAGCGTGCCTCGTCCGCCGATCGCAAGCCAAACAATGACCAGCGTCGACATCTGCAACCCGATTTCCGACGGCGAGAAAAATCCGTTAATTGGCACATACAGCATGCCGGCCAAACCGGATAAAAACCCGGAGATGACGAAAATGAGAATTTTGAAGTTGGATACGTTATAACTAAAGAAAGAAATGCGGGCTTCGTTCTCTCTCACAGCCTTCAACACTTTACCGAAGTGCGAGTTCGTCAGCCATTGCGCAAAAAGGTAGACTGCAACCGTAACGATCAGCACCATGTAATAATAGGAAACCAGGCTCATCGGCTCTCCGAAAACAGGGAAACGAGGCAGCCCCATGAGTCCATTGAATCCGCCTGTGTACATCTGCAGGTTGATGACCAGCATTTCGAACAGTTTGCCGAGCGCTAGGGTGATTAAGGCAAAGTACACGCCGCTTACTTTACTTTTGAATATGAACGAACCGATGATGCCGGCCAACAGGGAAGGAAGCAGCAAACCGAGCAGCAAGGCGACCGGAATGCTTTCGAGCGGCTGCAGAAACGCCGGAATTTCATTGATGTCAAATCGGGTCATAAAGCCGGGGACGCCGTTTTGGATGCTGTAAGAGAGAGCCAGCACATACCCGCCGATCCCGAAAAACACGGCATGACCGAGGCTAAGCAAGCCCGCGTAACCCCAAACCAAATCCATGGCGATGGCGAAAATAATCAGGACAATGAATTTCCCCATCATCTCCAGACGGAAATCGGAGGCAAGCAGGGGGAACGCGGACAGGAACAGAAGCAAAAGAATGCCGACCGCATTGTTTCCCGCCAGTTTCTTCACAACGGTTACCTCCTCTCGATTTTGAACAAGCCCTCCGGCCTGAACCGAATCACGATGATGATCAACAGAAAGACGACGATTTTGGCGCCCGTTTCGCTTCCGAAGATCGTAAGCAGCTGATTGGCTTCGCCCAATACGAAGGAACCGACGGCAACTCCCGCCAACGACCCGACGCCGCCCAACACGACCGTCATGAAGGAATCGATCATATAATCGACGCCCATCGTCGGGGCTACGTTTCTAAGAGGCGCAAGAACCGCGCCGGCAACGCCTGTCAATCCTGCCCCGAAAGCGAAGGTCAGTGTATCGATTCGGGCGGTGTTGATGCCTAGACAGTCGCTCATATTGCGGTTTTGAGAGACGGTGCGCACAAGCATGCCGAATTTGGTTTTGAAGAAAACCAGAACGGTAATCAGCACGAGCGTCGCCGAAAACAGGATGATGAACAGGCGCAAATAAGGAATGTATACTTCACCGACGCTTAAGCTTCCCGAGAACGGGCTGGCGACGGACTTTCCGGTCGGGCCGAAGATCATGCGAACGGCCTGCTGCAGAATGATCGATATCCCGAAGGTAGCCAGCAACGTTTCGAGAGGGCGGCCGTACAGCCTGCGGATCACGAACATCTCCATGACGGCTCCGACCAGTCCCGTAACGACGAAAGCCGCGACAAGTGAAACAACAAACGGGAGGTTGGCGAGCGTACTCGTAACGTAAGCGGTATAGGCGCCGAGCATGATCAGTTCGCCGTGAGCCATGTTGATGACTTTCATGATGCCGAACGTAATACCTAAGCCCAGTGCGATCAGCAGGAAGATGCCAGAGACGCTTATCCCATCCGCGATTAACTGTGAATAATTCATGTCCGTTCCCCTTTTTTATCGGACGAAGGATGGAGGCAGCCATCTCTCGTCCTTACGAATGACGTATTACTTTTTCCACGGTTCTTCATGGTCCGGAAAGAGAAGCTTGGACCACGGTTGCGGCGCGATCGGTTCTGGGGATTCTTTGACGATATCGAATTGTCCGTCTTTATTGGCGATGCCGATTCGGAAATTGAGCATCGTATGGTTATTCTCCATGTCTACGGTAACCTTCCCCTGCGGGGCCATGAATTCGATCCCTTTGAAGGCGTCGATGAGCTGCTTCGAGTCGTTCATGTCCTCTGCGGCTTCAAGCGCCTTGGCGAGAATATGCATGGAGTAGTACGCCGATTCCATGTAGGCATCCGTCGAGCCCGGTCCGAATTTGGCGGTGTATTTTTCGACAAACGCTTGATTCTCCGGCGTGTTAACGGACTGGAAATAGGGCAGTGCTGAAATGTGACCTTCGCCGACGCTGCCGCCCATAGCGGCCAGATCCATTTCGTTCGTGACGATGCTGGCGATCGGCATCGTTTCCGGGCTTAAGCCGTAATTCGCATACTGTTTGTAGAAGGCGGACGCGCTCTCGACGACAAGCGTCGAAAATATAACGTCGGGTTTCGCCTCTTTGATTTGGTTAATGACGGATGCGAATTCCGAGTGCCCCATGGGGAGATATTCTTCACCGACGACTTCGCCGCCATGGAGTTCAAGCAGTTTTTTAACCTGTTTGTTGGTCTGGACGGGGAAGACATAGTCGGAGCCGATCAAGTAAAACTTCTTTCCTTTGTTTTCGAGCAGCCAAGGGATGAACAACTCCAGGCCTTGGTTGGGAACGGGGCCCATATACATAACGTTTTCGGAATATTCCTCGCCCTCGAATTGCATGGGATAAACGAGCACCCCGTCGTTCTGTTCTACAACCGGTAAAATGGCTTGACGACTTGCGGACGTATAACCGCCGATGATGGCTGTCACATTGTCTTGCATGAGAAGCTTTTTGGCTTTCGTGGCGGCCATGGAAGGATCGGAGGCGTAATCTTCGTAAACGGGGACGATTTGCTGTCCCTTCACGCCGCCAGCGGCGTTAATTTCCTCGATGGCCATCATCGTGGCATTTTTAAGGCCTTTTTCCCCCATGGCTGTGACTCCGCTGTCGGAGAACAGGACACCGATTTTGATGGAAGCGGATGATTCTCCGGCACCGCTGCCCGAATCGGACGACTGCCCGCATCCGGCAAGGATAAGGGTAGCGGACAAACAAATGATGGCGATTTTCCCAAGTACAGTTTTCACTCCACAGTCCTCCAAAAGTTTTTTTCTTGTATTTGCGAGATGGCTGTTTGTCTTTCGGGTAACCGTCACCCCCATTTAGAAATCAAGATTTGTCAGAAATTCTAACATGAATGATTGTGTCGCTAGCTTGCGACTTACTATAGCACAGGTTTTTTCGGTGTAAGATATACTAATTTTTTATATCTTTTTATTATCGTGGTGTAATCATGTAAGATATAGTTACGTTACAAATGAGAAGTTAGATTTTCATGTATAGGATGTGGGGGTAGTCGTATGGATATGGAGGGGTTAAAATCTTTCGTTGCCGTAGCGCGGGAAAAGAGCATATCGAGGGCATCCCAAGCTTTGCATACCAGCCAACCTGCGCTCAGTACGCGTATCCGCCGCATGGAGGAAGTATTAGGTTTCCCGTTATTGGAACGTAATTGGAGAGGGGTGAAGTTGACGCCTGAAGGCTATTATTTCTTGCCGTATGCCATAAGACTCCTACAGGATTTGCAAGATGCCGCTTCCGTCCTGAATAACCCTTGGGGAGACGAGGTAAAGCCCCAATTCGAAGAGGTCACCGGACAAGGGGATCGGCTGTTAATCGGGATGGACGCTTGGCTGGCATCCGAATATACCGCCCCGATTATCCAGGTACTGAACGAACGTTTCCCGGATGTCAAAGTACGCTTCGTCACTAGATCTACGACGACCGTTCTTGATTTGATTGAGTACCGGAGCATCCATTTTGGCATCCATTATCATCAGCATATCCGTCCCGGCGTTCAAACGAGAGTGCTGGAGGATGATCCGTTGAACTTGCTGTTCCCAGTGGAGTACGGATCGAGAATAGAGGCCAATCTAAGCAATTTAAGCAGCATCGGGTTGCCTTTTCTTCTGTTCGACAACCCCATTTTGTTATCTCACCGCCATATCACGACTTCGCTATTCTGCGCCTTGAATTTAAAAAGCTTCCAGGTAGTGGATGATTTTAACGTAGCCGCGACGCTAATCGCCGAGGGGCTTGCCTATACCATGCTGCCGACATCGACGTATTCGCCGGTTTTCCGTCAGCGACAAGGCGAAATCGGACTCATGTCCTTGAGAAACATAGTGGCGCCAATGCCGATTCAAGCGACTTATAAGGATTCAGAGCCTTTCGGGGATGTCATTCAGAGCATTTTGGAGCGTTTGTCGGAGCACCGTTTGCAAAGCTCGATCGAATAAATCATTCCTGGTTATCTTTTTGGAGCCCGGATCAAACCCTTATTATTCCTGCGATATTCCCTTTCTCAACGCTTCCTATGTAAGCAACTTATATTCTAAATCAACCGGGCAAACGATTCTGGAATATGTCACTTTGCTGCGCATCCGGCAAGAGCATATGATAACAAGCGAAGGAGTTCATTCTCCAATTGGATAAGCAAACAGAGTAGCATAGTTCGTTTCTATAATTTAAATATACTCTAGCGAAAGGCGATAAGGAATATGTTGCCGTTGGTCCTTATGGGAGCGTGATGAGGTCAACGGACGGACGGAATTGGAAAGCATTGTCGAAGTTTGGAAGCTATCACCTCACAACCATCGCTTGGGATGGAACGAAATATGTTATGTTTGGCTCAAACACGGAATATGAAAGAGAAGCGAATTATGCGTCTTCCGAGGCATTTGCGTCTACCGATGGACTACAGTGGAAGAAGATCGCTTTTGAGCCGGGTGAAGCGATTCATTATCTCACCTGGGGAAAAAACAATTTTGTGGCTGTAGGACGGGAGCATGTATTCACTTCAGTGACGGGGAGAATTGGACCAAGACCCTCACGTTTGGGGTTGAGTATGGCTCGCATCCGATTGAATATATTAACGATAACTATTTTATTATTAAGTGGAATGAGGTTCCTGTTCCCCCCAAAATATCCATTTGAAATCAACGGCAATGAAGTGATGAAAGACGGTGTTAAAGCGCACGGAAAATATATATTTGTCGGTGCGTATGGTCAAATGATGTATAACAATGCATTGAAATTCTGAAGATCCGATTATTATTAAATAAACGATAAAGTAAAAACACCGGATCGGAATATAAAAGGAGGCTATCCAGCTAAGGATGACCTCCTTTATCTTTGTGCTTGTATATGCTGTCCGCTTGATGTTGCCGAGTTGAAGGATTGATGCAATTCATTGGTTGGTTGAGGTTCTCCTACAGTACAGGATAACGAAAGCTTAAAATGCCTTTTCATAAACGCAAGAATCTGTTCAGCAAATGCACGGCTGTGAGCTTCCCACTGATCCGCAAGCATGGCACTGATGGAATCGTTACGGGACGGGGCAACTGGTGAGCAGGTTCAGCGCTATCGGGAGGTCTTGACGGGATGTCTGGAGCAGGTCTGTCTCTGATCGCACTAATTGAATGAAAAAGCAGCCCCTCATAAGGTGTAGATAAACAAATAATTTATCTTAATATGGGTCATAATTTGTAAAACAACATTGAACCAAAGTTAAAGGAGATATGACCTTGACAACACCTGCTCACATGAATAAATTTCCCCGTCTTATGTCTGAACTAAAGATTGGTAAACTGCAGCTAAAGAATCGGGTTGGTGTCGCGCCAATGACCAGAATCAGCGCATCTGAAGACGGCCAAGCAACAAAAACCATGCTGGACTATTATGAAAGCTTTGCACAAGGAGGTTTTGGGTTCCTGATCACGGAAGGTGTCTATCCCGATGCAATGTATAGCCAAGGGTATTTCAACCAATCAGGAATTGCAAATGAGAAGCATATCGATGCATGGAGAACAATAACCGGGGCGGTTCATCAAGCCGGATCAAAGATCATCGTCCAATTGATGCACGCAGGTGCCCAGTCACAAGGAAACCGTTACAAGAGCGAGGTCATCGCGCCCTCAGATATACGGGCAAAAGGTGAACAACTTCCATTCTATGTCGGAGAGGGCCCTTACAAAACACCAAAAAAAATGACAAAAGCAGACATCCAAGAGGTCGTTCATGGTTTTGCGGAGGCGGCCAAACGGGCAAAAGAAGCAGGGTTCGATGGCGTGGAAATTCATGGTGCCAACGGCTATTTGCTCGATGAATTCTTGACGGATTATATGAATCAAAGAACGGATGAATATGGAGGCTCTACCGAGAACCGGGTCCGTATTCTACTTGAGGTCGCTAACGCTGTGCGTGAAGCGGTTGGGAGTGATTTTGTCGTAGGAATCCGTATTTCCCAAGGAAAGGTCAGTGATTATCATCATAAATGGGCCGGGGGCGAAAAGGATGCCGAAATCATTTTTTCAAGGTTGAGCAGTACGGGTCTGGATTATATCCATGTCACCGAATATGATGCGGCTCGGGCGGCATTTGAGGGAACTGAACTTACGCTTGCTGCGTTGGCCAAGAAATTCGGTACTGTTCCAGTGATGGCGAATGGTAATCTCGAAGATCCTAATAAAGCAGAGCAGCTATTGATGAGCGGTGATGCTGATCTGATCACCCTGGGCAAAGGAGCGCTTGCCAACCATGACTGGCCTCAGCGTATCTTGACCGAGCAGCCTCTGCGGGAGTTTAATCCGGAAATTTTAGGACCGAAGGCCAATATAAAGGAACAAGAATTGAGAATGGCCAATGATTAAGGTGGAACAAGCTTTGTCGAAACTGCGCCAGCGATTATGCTGGCGTTTCTTTGCATACCGGCGTGCGTCTGAGAACGCAGAAAGGCACCCATCGAGTCTTTCCAATTTCGCTGAATAGATGATACGGTGAACCGTATCATAAGTAGGGGCAAGTTTCTTGAAGAAAAACTCGCAGGAGCTTGTAAATAAGTTTTGAAGGGCTTAGAGTTGGGTTGACCAACACTTGTTAGGAAAGTCGCTACATAAAGCCTCCTGTGAGGGAATAGGGATGACTGTAGTTTGAGGGTTCGCTAAACGTGCTGAGGAACCTGAGTATGAAATTAGTAACGATGAATACTACCAAAGCGACTACAATGAAATAGATCCAAAAATAGTTGCTAATGTAATGAGTGATCTAGGAGTATCAATAAATAAATTTCAATCTAGAAATAATCTAAGTCATGAAGCAGATGTATTTTTTCAGGCGACGCATTGAACCAAAGATATATTGGATTTCTGAACAAGTACATGCAATTAAGGGGAAAGAAGCTCTGGTTCTTTGAATACTTAGAACACCTTGAAAGACAAATTGATTGTGATCTATCACGTGCATATAGATTGAGAAATATTTTAACGCACCAGGCGTATATCGATAAAATCTTTTTTGAAGATAATATATGAAAGAATTTCTTTTTATCTTAATCTAATCACCATATCAACCGATACAGTGAACTGTACCACAAGTATCGATAAGTTTTCTGAAGAAAAACTCGCAGGGGCCAGTAGTTACAGTATGAAGACCTTAGGAATTGGATAGGTCATGCTCCGCTCGAAACGGTGCGTAAACTGGCTTCTGCAAGTTTATTTGTGCTACAAAATAATGATGTATCTGAATGCATGCCTATAATCCCGTTACATCTGAGGGGGAGGAAGTTGCTTGTGAACATGGCCAATAACCATAAATATGAGGATGTATCTGTATTAGACGAGGCCAAGTCAGCGCTAGATGGTGAAGCAGCCCGGTTGGCAAGTTTGATTTACACGCATACTTCGCAGGATGGGACCTATGCTTCACCGATCCATGGTCTGTATGTGAACCGATATTCGCAAGTAGAAGCGGCGGATGATGTTCACACCATGTTCTCGCCGACAATCTGCATTGCAGCGCAAGGGAAAAAGCGAATTACCGTAGGCAAGGATGCTTATGAGTATAATGCTTCGCGAATGTATATTGCCCCCGTTGCCTTGCCGGTTGCGATGAAAATCATGCAGGCCAGCCCCCAAGCACCGTTCTTGGGGATAGGTTTATACCTTGATCCGCAAAGGATTGCTTCGTTGCTGCCGATGGTATTTCCTAATGGTTTGCCGGAGGTTAGCAATCGCAGTGCGTGCTACGTCATCGAAGCAGATTTGGCCATGATGAATGCCGCTGCAAGATTAATGGCTTGTCTGTCCTCTCCCGATGATGCTCAAATGCTGGCTCCGTTGGTGAAAGACGAGATTTATATCCGCCTCCTCCGTAGCCCAATCGGTGTTTATGTTGCCGAGACTGTTCTGGCGGAATCGGGCATGCAGCAGGTTGCAAAAGCGATTGATTGGCTCCAAAATAACTTTTCCCAGCCGTGGAAAGTAGCGGATTTGGCGGAGTTGGTCCATATGAGCGAATCGTCGTTTCGCGAGTATTTCAGATCGGCTACTGCGATGAGCCCTCTGCAATATCAAAAGGTGCTGCGCCTGCAAGAGGCGAGGCGTCTAATGTTATCCAGCTCCATTGACGCAACTACGGCGAGCCGGCTTGTGGGCTATTTGAGCGATTCCCAATTTAGCCGCGATTACAGCCGATTTTTTGGGTGCCCTCCAACTAGAGATATCACAAGGTGGCGTCAGGACCAGCAACATTTGAAGTGAAACGCACACGTAAACGGTTTTTCAATTTCCGCGGGCATAGCGCCCAGCGGATTTTTCTTTATTAAGCGGCGGAATCTGTTGAATCAGGCAAAAACTCCGACGGAAAAGGCAAAGACCGCAGTGGTCAATCCCCTATACTTAGAGTAAACATCCTACCGATAGGAAAGGGGCTTTTTGAAAATGCGTGTATTGGTTACAGGGGCGACAGGCTTCATCGGAGGGGCGGTCGTTCGCGAACTGCTGGATGCCGGTCACCAAGTGGTTGGTCTTGCCCGTTCTGAAAAAGCCGGTAGACGGCTTACGGCATTGGGTGCCCAGGTTCAAATCGGTTCGATTGAGGATTTAGCAGGCTTGCGGAAAGTGGCTGCTGCAGTAGACGGGGTCATTCATTTGGCCTTCTTCCACAAGTTCTCGCATGCGGGCCTTCCAACTCGGCTTAGAGTTTTATTCGGCGGGAATCCTCGTCATGTGGTGATGCGATTTATGAAGGCTGCAATTGAGACCGACAGGCGAGCCATCGAGACACTTGGCACCGCCTTACCCGCCGGTGACCGGGCGCTTGTCGTAGCGATACCTACGATGACGCTCACTCCCGGCCGTATCGGAACGGAGGACAGTGCTGGGGATCCTCAATCCCCAGGTGGATTACGCGTCATTTCTGAACATACCACCTTAGACTTGGCGAATCGGGGGGTACGTTCCTCGATTGTACGCCTCCCACCGATCGTACACGGTGAAGGCGATAAGACGGGCTTGTTCCCAAATCTGGTGAACATCGCTCACAAGAAGGGTTTCTCCGCCTATACAGGCTCCGGAACCAACCGTTGGCCATCCGTGCACCTACTGGATGCGGCGCGCCTTTTTAGACTCGCCTTAGAACAAGCTCCGGCAGGGTCCCGGTTTCATGCGGTTAGCGAAGAGGGCATTCCGTTTCAAGAGATCGCCACGGCTTTGGGCCTCCATCTGAACTTGCCGGCCCAAGGCATTGGAGCTGAAGAAGCAGGTAAACATTTCGGATGGCTTGCGCCCTTCACGACAACGGATAATCCGGCGTCCAGTGCGTTGACGCAGGAGCGTTTGGGATGGAATCCAGTACATCCTACCCTTTTAGATGATATCCGGAAGGGGTATTATTTCTAATTGTAAACCGAGAATGGATGCTTCGTGGAAGGGGCGATTTCGTTGTTGATTTCAGTGACACGGGTGCGAGTGAAGGGCATGTGGGTGCTCCCGTTTTTTTATTTACCACATCGTTCGGTCAACGAAGCAACTGAATAAGGCTGCCGGATTGCTACATTCCGACCTCACACGCGACAGTTGGAGAGTAGGCTGGACGATGTCGGTATGGGAGAAGAAGGATCGCATGCTGGAATACCGCAATCACGGCAATCACGCCAAGGCCATGCGGATCGCACGCCGAATTGGAGATGAATTGGATGCCGTCCACTGGGATGCCGAAACTATTCCTAGCTGGGAGGAAGCGAAGATCCGTTTGCATCAAAAGTACGGCAGGAAACTGGACCAGCACAAGCGGTGAATTTGTGCGTCCTTTTCGACCCCTAGCTGGTGCCTCAATCGAGAAGATCGGTATTGACCCTATAGCCACTATAGGGTTTAAAGGGGCAACAGCTTCACGGTGTATCAACGGAGGATAATTCATATGGGAAATAAGATGATTCGGACACTCGTTCTAGCATTTTGACGGATCAGCTGTGGTTGTCCCATGTTCATGCGGAGGGGAGCGTTTTTGGATCACATGTTCATTTGATTGAACAAGAAATTCAGGAGCAGCCTGCCCGTCATGTTCTGGGGGATCGTGCAACGGTTACAAGAATCCATCCTGATTTGCAGAATGATTCACAATAAAATCGGATCCGTACGGGGGATTAGTCCAATCCAATCACTGGGGTAATCACATACACTTGGAGTAGTCTAATGCATAAGGCGGCTACACAAAAGTACTTTTAAGGGTAGGTGATCCTTGAAAATGATTGAGTTGGTTTTGACGATCAACGATAAAGACGGGAGCTACACGGAGCACGCGGGTGTTGTTCTGGCATCAGTTTTTTCCAATACCCAGCAAACGATTAATGTGCACATTGTGCATGATACTTCCTTAAGTGAAGAAAACAAGGGTAAACTCAGCCAGTTGGTGGATCTATTTCACCACAACATCTTTTTTTATCATATTACAATTCCTGGGGATATGTATGAAATTGCTTCCGGCGTGCACAAGATCGACTATTGGACAATAGCTAGTATGTACCGTTTGTTGCTTCCGTTATTTATTCAGACCGACAGGGTTATTTATTTGGACTGCGACATTTTGGTTAATATGGATATTAACGAATTGTGGAGCATCGACCTGGGAGAACGGTATTTGGGCGCAGTGCTGGATCAAGGCCAAAATTTGCTGGAGTACTTTACTTCACTTGGCCTTTGTGCAGAGCTGTATTTTAACTCAGGGGTAATTCTGTTTCATCTGGACAATATCCGCAATAAACAGACCTGGTATGAAGAAATGCTCCATTTCTTGCGCAGCTATCCAACGATGACCATGCCTGATCAGGATGTTCTGAATTCTGTTTATAGCTCCAACTATTTGCAAATGGATCAGCGCTTTAATACATTCGCGCATGCTGAACTCGAGTTAGAGAACAAAATTGTTCACTTCGCCGGGGACAACAAATGGTGGGATATTGATTCACCCGCAGCACCGCTATACGCTAAATTCCTTGCCATGACCCCGTGGGCTAGAGAACTTGCATCAGAACCGGTTTACGAACCGGAGCAGGCCAACATCCCGCCTGAGCCGCCCGTCTCAGAAATTCAGCCTGTAGTAATACAGCTACCTGAAAACCCGGTCGTTGAAGCGGTAGCCCCGGCCCCGCAGAACATAAGCGTAAAGCCGCACAGATGGAAACGCCGCAGATCGTTACGGTTACGGATAAGACGCAGATTGAGACTGAGAAAGAAAAGAATGATTCGCGCCAAATACCGTTCTATAAAGCGGTTAGAACTGATCAAGCGTCTACATGTAAAAAAGAAAAAAGCACTGCAAATGAGAATGAAGAAACTGGGACTGGTCAAAAAAAAGAGCAAGCATGTGATGAAAAAGGTACCTCCGAAAAAAAGCACATACCATTTGAAGCGTACCTCATAAGGGTCTATAAGAGCGATCTGCCCGGTGATCCGGGTGGATTGTTAGAATTAGGGTGTTAGACAAGTCTTTAGTAGAATATTGCTAAGAAGCTGAGACAAAGACCCGCGAATTCGTTCTTCTGCAAAATTTGCCACCGTTATCGAGGCATGAAGGCCTTCCAGGGTTTTATGATAAAACGGTGCAGTTTCTATTGAACCTGTAGCAGTGCAGGAATGGAGAATAGGATAAAGTTATGACTAGTCCCGATGAAGCTTGATTCATCGGGACTTTTTCTTGTAGCGGCTCTTATTTCTTTCTCGAGAGCAGATATCGGATCACTTCTCCTGCAGGGAGTACATCACCGAACTTCCGATCGATATCGGCCAGATTGTTGCGATGCACAAATTCATCTCGATCCCCCACCGCTTCGGCCGGAATAATTGGACGAATGGCGTGCTGAATGGTTTCCGTCGCCATTGCCCGAATCGCCCCGCTGGTGGAAAACCCGCATAGAATAAGCGTGTCGCATGACGTCTCGCGGAGAATAGGCAGCAAATCTGAATCGGAGTAGACGGAGTAATATTTCGTATATAGGGTCCGGTCGCTCTTTCGGGTTCGAATTCGTTTATCCAGCACAATGTCGTTCGGATTTGTGGCGAGCGCCTGCATGCCAGGAACCTTTTTGGCAAAGATACGAAGCGCGGGATCGTCGGTTTTATTATAAGAATGCGTATAAATGACTTGAACGCCCGTTTCATGAGCAGTGTCAACAAGCTTACCGATCGTTTCCACTTCTTTATCCCAATCGCCGTGCATCGGCGATTCTTTGTTTGTAAAAGCGGTGCTGCAGTCCATCACGAGCAATACAGGTCTGCTGCCGAACCCGAACCGCCCCGAAAATCCCCGCGTGACGAAATATTGCTCGATTTCATCGGTAGAATACCGCCGTTGCCCCCCGGGCGTGTAGTAAACCCGGATTCCATAGCCTTTGACTGTATCATCCTGCTCCAGCCGCCTTAATGTAGTGGAGGAGATTCCAAGCAGCTTCGCGGCTTCATTGATTGGTACTAAAATGACGCGCACGCACCCTTCCTATCAACGATGTAAATCTCATTTCATTATACTTCAAGTGTTAAAAAACCGCTAAGTATAATAGACTAGTGTTATCTTATCTAACATAAAAAAATGAAAACAAGTATAAAATCTCATAATGTTACATTTGTGTTATATATTTTCGAAAAAACGGATTGACGGATGGTAAATATCTTATATAATTATGACAAGGTTTGAGTAAGTTTGGTTAAGTTTTATAACACAATTCGTTGAAGGAGTGATTGTCCATGAACCATTCTCGTTTTGATTACTCTCCGCTTGTAGACCGTAAGCCTTATCACCTGCCGAACGGCGCCCGTGTCGCGCTGTGGGTCATCCCGAACATTGAGCATTTTCATTTCGATATGGGGGGAACGCCTATCGTCAGCACGACGACCGGTCTTGTGCCGGATGTCTTGAATTACTCGTGGCGTGATTATGGGAACCGCGTCGGCGTGTGGCGTATGATGGACATCATGGAAAAGTACGGTGTTAAAGGCTCGGCGACGCTCAACTCTGAAGTATGCGAGCTGTATCCGCAAATTATGGAAGCGGGCATGAAGCTCGAATGGGAATGGCTTGGCCACGGGCAAACGAATTCACGATTTGTGGTCGGGATGGAGGAAGAGGAGGAACGGGCCATCATCCGCGATGTGCGGGATACGATCATGAAGGCGACGGGGAAAGCACCGAAGGGCTGGCTTGGACCTGCGTTGTCGGAGACGTTCAACACCCCGGATCTACTCGCTGAGGAAGGATTCGAGTATGTGGCCGATTGGGTGAACGATGATCAGCCGTATCCGATGAAGGTGAGGAATAACAGTCTATGTTCCATTCCGTACTCGATCGAGATTAACGATATTACGGCATTTCTGGGTCTGCACCGGAGCTCGGAGGAATTCGCGCAGATGATTATCGATCAGTTCGACGTTCTTTACGAAGATGGCGCTTCGACTGGCCGCGTGATGTCAATCTGCCTTCATCCGTTCCTGATCGGCCATCCGCACCGCAGCAAATATCTCGACAAGGCTCTCAAGCATATCACGAGCCGGGAAGACGTTTGGATTGCGACCGGCGGAGAAATTATCGAGCACTATAAGGAATCATACTTGAAACAATCGGTATCAAAATAGAGAGGTTCGGAGGGGATTCCATATGAATAAAAAGGTATCATTATTCAGTATGATTTGCGCAGCAGTGTTGGTTATCTCGGCCTGCGGCGGGAATACCGCATCTTCTCCTTCCGAGGCAGAAACGTCGGCGGCTGGCTCGGAGAGCGGCACAGAAACTAAAGTTACGAGCGTGAAAACCGTTTTATCCTGGTACGCGCAGCCGGAGCAAGGGGGCACATTTGCCGCAATATCCAAAGGGTATTTTGACGAAGCCGGATTGGACGTCACGATTGAACCAGGCGGTCCGCAAGTGTCTTCGATTCAAATCGTGGCCTCAGGCAAAGCAGAGTTCGGCTACACGACAGGCGACAAACTGGTGCTCGCCAAATCTGAGGGCATTCCCATCATTGGGCTCATGGCTGGATATCAGAATAGCCCGCTTATCTTCATGAGTCATAAAGACGCAGGAATCAAAGATTTTTCGGACTTGAGCGGCCGAACGGTCTATACGACGCCGGGCTTCACCTTCTGGGATTATGTTAAGCATAAATACAAATTGGAAAATGTAACCGAGCTGTCATACCTGGGAGACCCGTCCAACTTCGTAGCGGATGAGAATGCGGTGACGCAATCTTATTTGACGAATGAGCCGTTTGCATTGGAACAGCAGGGCATCCAAACCGATACACTGTTAATCTCGGAATCCGGCTATGCGACTTACGACCAGGTGTTGTTTACGACTGAGAAGTATCTGGAGAGCAATCCGGATATCGTGAAGGCTTATATTGCGGCTACACTGAAAGGGTGGGACTACTACAAGGACCATTCCGACGAAATCAATCCGGTCATTTTGGAGCAAAATGCGAATGCGTCTTTGGAAGGCTTCGCTTATGCGTCTACGTTCCAGGACCGGTTCGTGTTTAGCGGCGACGCGAGTACGCATGGCGTCGGATATATGAGCAAGGAGCGTTGGGACACGTTAATCGAGCAATTGGCGGAGATCGGAGCGCTAAAGGAACCGGTCCCTTCGGAACAAATTTTTACGACCGACTATTTGCCGGAGTAACGGCTTATAGAGCTTTACGAATACGCAAAATGGAGGTGATCGCAGTGAGCGCGCAAGCGGAAATACAGCAGCTTGACGAGATGTCAAAAAATCAGCTTGTCATGATGGATAGCTTGGAGAAGATATACCCGAACGGCACCATCGCTGTGAAGGACGCCACTTTGGAAGTAGGCGAAGGCGAGTTTCTATGCTTTGTCGGTCCGTCGGGCTGCGGCAAATCAACCATTTTCAATATGATAACCGGCTTAACTGAACCGACGGATGGCAAGCTCGCCGTTCTGCAGACGAATCCCGAGGAAGCCCGCAAGCATAACGACATTGCGTTTGTCTTTCAGGAGCATACGCTGCTCCCTTGGAGCAATCTGTTGGATAACGTGATGCTGCCGTTAAAGCTGCGGAGAGTACCCAAGAAGCAGTGTATCGAAGAAGCCGAGCGCGTGCTGGAGCTGGTTGGGCTGAAGGAGCATATGAAATCATTGCCGCGCCAGCTGTCCGGCGGGATGAAGATGAGGGTGTCCATTGCCCGTGCGCTTGTGTCGAGACCGAAGCTGCTGCTCATGGATGAACCATTCGGAGCACTGGACGAAATTACGCGGCAAACGCTGCAGGATGAGCTTCTGGACATTTGGCAGAAGGATAAGCAAATGAGTGTATTGTTTATTACGCACAACGTGTTTGAGGCTGTCTTTTTATCGACGCGGGTGGTTGTCATGACGCCGCGACCGGGGAAAATTGCCGATATCGTGGACGTGCCGGTAGCGTTCCCGCGGCATGACGAGTTTCGGACTACACATGAATTCAGCGAATTGGTGCGAACAATTTCGCTCGGCCTTCAGCACTAACCCGGAAAGGAGAATGTACAAATGGAAATGGAAAACAAGGCGGAGCTTATATCGGATGTGAATTCGGGCATGGAGTCCCGGAACGGATCGGAAGCCTTGTTCGGGTTTATCCGCAAAGGCGTGGGCGCGCTGCAGCGCGCCCTTCTCCGAATATTTCCGGCGATTGCGGTGCTGGTCCTGGTTCTAGGCGCGTGGGAGATCATTGTGAGACTGGCCAATATTCCGTTCTATATTTTGCCGAAGCCTTCTAATATTTACGAGGCGGCCGCAGCGAACTGGAGCGGCCTGCTCAGCTCGGTACGAGTGACAGTCATCGAATCGGTGCTGGGTTTTGCGATGAGCGTCGTGCTCGGAATCGGGCTGGCCGTATTGCTGGCGTTATCTAAATCGGTGGAACGAGGCGTGTATCCGTACGCGATCATTTTGCAAACTGTACCCATCGTTGCCATCGCCCCGATTATCGTGATCTGGTTCGGGGCTGGTATGAACGCCATTGTGATCATCGCATTCCTGATCAGCTTCTTTCCGATCTTGTCCAATACGTTGACTGGATTAAAATCGACCGAGCAAAACATGAAAAATTTGTTTTATTTGTATAATGCAACGAAAATGCAAACGATGTGGAGGCTGCGTTTGCCGGCAGCGTTGCCGTATATTTTGGCTGGCTTGAAAATTTCGTGCGCGATGTCGGTTGTTGGCGCAATCGTCGGCGAATATATCGCCGGGATTGGCGGCGGCAATGGAGGGCTTGGGTACGCGATTACGATTGCGGCAACACGGCTTCAAACCGGTTATTTGTTTGCCTGCGGTCTCACAGCGTCCGTCATAGGCATCGTATTCTTCCTGCTGATTAATTTGCTGTCCAAACGGCTGCTAAGCTCGTGGCATGAATCGGAGCAGCACTAGGGCGGCGAAGATGCAGGTCTCCTCGTATTGGACAGCCAGCCTTGCCGTGCTATCATGATATAACATCGCAGGCTGAAAGGATGAAGCGTTTTGCGTCTACTTATAGCAGTAGCTTTCGGAATTTTGTTAAACCCATTGAATTCTTCTATGATCTCGGTAGCGTTAACACGTTTGCAGGGGGATTTTGAACTAACGTTTGCAGATTCGACATGGCTTATATCTACTTATTACTTAGCAAGCGCCATCGGTCAACCGGTTATGGGGAAGCTGACCGACACCTGGGGACAAAAGCGGATGTTTCTGATCGGGCTCGGACTTGTCGCCGTGGCTTCCATGCTGGCGCCGCTCGCTGCGAGTTTCGGCTGGCTGATCGTCTTCCGGATGATTCAAGCAGTGGGAAGCTCTACGCTTTATCCCGCTGGCATGGCTGCCGTGCGCAAACATATTACTGAGAAACAGGCTCAGTCGCTAGGTGTGCTAAATATTTTCGCTTCCAGCTCGGCGGCGTTCGGTCCCTCCATCGGTGGTTTTCTCATTTTCAATTGGGATTGGCAGGCTATTTTCTTCATCAATTTTCCTTTTATCATTGCTTCGTTCATCCTGGCGATTCGAGCGTTTCCGAAGGATGAGCGGCCAGTGAATAAGCCGGCCGCACCCGATGTCGGCGGCATTCTGTTATTCGCTGTCTCCATCATAGGCCTGCTGATGTTTCTCCTATCGTTGGAGCAGCAAGCCAACTGGTGGCTGCTGCTGATATTCGCTATTGCTGTGTTATGGTTTATTCGGCATGAAACCCGTCGGTCGGCACCGTTCGTCAACGTATCGTCTTTGCGGAAAAACGTGAATGTCAGTCTCGTATACGTTCAGTTCATCTTGGTCAATATTTTGTTTTATTCGATGTTTTTCGGTGTACCGACTTATTTGCAGAAGGTGCAAGGCTTTGGAGCTGATGTGACTGGCGTCGTCATGCTGTCAATCGCTGGCTTCAGCGTCGTGGTGTCGCCGCTTGCTGGACGGTGGATTGATCGGACTCAATCTTCCAAATCGGTGCTTCTAGTAGGGGCGATATGCGCTATCTTTGGTACCTTGCTGCTGTTGACCATAGGCAATAACAGTTCACCATTTTACTTATTCGCTGTGCTATCCGTACTAGGCATCAGCAACGGGTTTAATAATTTGGGGCTTCAGACCGCCTTGTTCGCATTTGCAGACCCGCAGGAGACCGGCATCGCATCCGGCTTGTTTATGACATCCCGATACTTAGGCACGATCCTATCCTCAAGCTTACTCGGGATCGCTTTCGGCCAGCAGGTAACGACGGCTCAATTTCATGTCGTTGCAATTGTCGGCGCAGCCATAGGTGTGCTGGTCCTGCTGTTGTCGGCGAGAATGCCGCGCAAAGCCCCGCTGCGTCAAGTTGGAACATAATCGACTGTGAAGGAGTCTTTATAATGAAAAAATGGATGGAAGTCATCCCTGAAGCTGAACAGAAAACATACAAGAGAGCGGGCTTTTTCGAGAAGGCTGAGCTGGGGGAGCGCGCGGCGCTTATTGTCGTAGACGTGACTTACGGCTTCACCGGCTCCGAATCGCTTACATTGGAGCAAGCGATTCAAGAGTATCCTACTGCCTGCGGACCCGCCTCATGGGAAGCGATGCCGCATATTGCCGCACTTATCGCGTTGTTTCGTGAACGAAAGCTTCCCGTCGTATATTCCAGGACGAACCCTTACGACACGCAATTTGCCGGCGGAGCCGTTAAGTCGAAGAAAAGACTAAATATGGAAGGAATGTACAATGAATTCCCTCCGTCTATTGCCCCGATCGAAGGGGAATGGGTGCTGGAGAAAACGAAAGCGAGTGCCTTCTTTCAAACGCCGCTGCAAGCTTATTTGGTTAAGGAGCGGGTCGATACGGTCATCGTGTGCGGGGTTTCCACATCCGGCTGTGTACGTGCAACATCCGTGGACTCGCATTCGAACGGCTTCACCACATTCGTAGTTGACGATTGCTGCTTTGATCGTTCGTATTTCTCGCATTGCACCAATTTATTCGACTTGAACGCGAAGTACGCGACGGTGCTGTCGCTTAGTGAGGTAACAGAAATGTTTATAGCTCCAGTTGCGCAATAAAGTATACAGATGCGAATAGGCAATTCTAAACAAGGAGAAGTCTGTGATAGTTGCAGGCTTCTTTTGTTTATATTGATTTTTTTAACTTATGAATTCCTGATTATGATCCGATAAAATAATTAGTATTATTTGGAATATTTAATTAATGAGGAATTTAATGAAAAATTAATGAAATGAAAAGGCTGATGTGGTTGTTGATCGTGCCATGTACCGTATCACAAGTAGGGCAAAATTTAAGTTAATTGCTATAAGGTGTGTAAAGCCCTCCATGGGTAACTGGCGGAGGGAATGAAATAAGCAATCGACGAGAGCCTTTTCTTCTCTGTAGAAGAGGCTCTTTATTGTTTCTTTAATAAGGAAGTGATGAATTTGTATAAAGCCATCCGTAGAGAATGTGTATTGAACATGAAATTCAATGTGGGGTACAATCTACTCATTACAAATGATAATGATTATCATTATAGATTGGTAAATTGTTTTGCTACAAAACATAAAACTTATAGGAGTGGATTAATTCATGGCAAGATCGGGATTTATGAAAATAGGATGGATACCGCTTATAACGGCAGCAATAATTACGGTGACAGGTTGCGGCTCGACAGGCAACCAAGCTGAGGCTACGGTGAATTCCGATCAGTCTGCACAGACAACGGCAGCGCCAAGCGAAGCTCCGGCTCAGACGGAGACGCGCGTCGTAACCGATGGCTTCGGAAAGGTAGAGATTCCGACAAATCCTAAGCGAATCTCAGCGCTTTATCGTGAAGATTATTTGGTTGCGCTTGGGGTAACGCCTATTGTGCAATATTATAACCCAATGTGGGGTAAGCAGGATTATTTGAAGCTGGACGTGCCGTTGTTCGACGTGACCGGCAACATCGAAGCATTGCTTGTGTCTGAGCCGGACTTGATCATCGGAGCCGGTGAGGTCGATGCGGCACAATACGAGCTCTATTCCAAGGTTGCGCCGACGTTCCGTTTGCCGGACGATGTACTTGCGGATACGCGTAAAACATTGACCTTAATCGCCGATTTGCTTGGTCTCAGCGATAAGGCGGAGCAGGTTCTTGCGGATTACGAAGCCCGTATTGCCGATGTGAAGGCGAAGCTGAACGCGGCGATTGGCGATGAGAAGCTTGTTGTTCTGCGGATGAACGTCGTAGATAAATCGGTTAATATTTTCGGTGTTCATAACACGTTTGTCGGACAAATCTTGTATGAGGATCTTGGGCTGAAAGCACCGGCGTTCGCCGAGGCGATGACGGAGGGCAATATCGTCTTGTCGAAGGAGGTTGTTCCGGAGCTTGATGCAGACCATATTATTTTGCTTCCGTCCAACGGGGCGTGGGAGGATGAGAGCAACGCGAAAGCGCTTGAGGAAATGAAGGCAGATCCGATATGGCAGACCGTTCCTGCATTTAAGAACGGCCATGTATATCCCGTAGAGAGATCATATTGGCAGACGGGAGCCATTACGGCTAACGGGTTGAAGATGGATGATTTACTTCGATTGCTGGCATCTCAGTAGAAAATAAGAGTGAATAAGTTCAATGGCGGGATCCATCGCCATAATTGAGAAAGAGCCGCCTATCAACGATGGTTGATAGGCGGCTTATTATGATTTACACTATATTCATTGAGAATGAATATCAATTAAGAGGCGGTTGATAGTAATGATGGATATTGAACAGTGCAAACAAGCTGGGACTGCACCCTCAGTTCAATATGTCCTGCAATCGATCCGCTTAATTGTTGCGGACGAGCAATCGGAAATGGGTGATTTGGACGGCGGCGATAGTAACGATAAGGAAGGCTATGAACTGCTCATTATAATGAGCGGGACGGAACAAGGAAAATGTTATCTGCAGGGGCCTGGAAGGCCCGTATCTGTTGATCAAGAGATTATGAGATGCAGTTATTACCGAGTGTGCTTCGCCATTAGTGGCCATGATACAGCTTCGAGCTTGCTGCCGAATAAGCAAGAGCTTGTCTGTTCGCCGTTCGCGAAGACGATGGAGCTGCTTGATGAGTTATATAGACTTCGCGGGACGAGCGATGAGCTCGAGCTATTCCAACGATTTGTGAGATTTCAGGAGCTGCTGCTCTTTCTATTCCGCCAAAATGCACCTGTAGACGAGGATAAGGGACCAGATATCGAGCGGTATGGGGTGGAGCTTAGCATACAGCATATTCATCAGTATTACCAAGAGCTTCTGACCGTAGAGGAGCTGGCCTCCCTCGCAGGCATTGATCGCTGGAAGTATACCCGACTGTTCAAAGAGGCTACGGGTCAAGTACCGCTCCAGTATTTGAATGAAGTACGGATTAATCAAGCCAAGATGTGGCTGGCAAGAGCCGATGACAAGCTGCTCGATATTGCACTGAATGCAGGGTTCAACAATGAATATTATTTCAATCGTCGTTTCAAGCAGACAGTAGGCATGTCGCCCGGGCAATACCGTCGTAGCCGTAAAGGACAGCTTAGAGTAGTAGCGCCGTATTTGGAGGATTTCATAGTCGCGCTAGGTATGCAGCCCATCGTCCAGTATTGGCATGCAAAATGGGGGAAACAAGACTATCTAGGCTTAAATCATATTCCGACGTTCGACGAAAATGACGACAGCTTTGAATCGCTTTCCGGTTATAAGCCGGATTTGATATTGCTTATGGATCGTTACGAGCAGCAGCAATATTCTCAGTTTCGACGCATATCCGACACATGTATCCTGCGTGAGCAGTCTAGTAATTGGCGTACGCTGCTGCGTACCGTCGCCGATTATTTTGGCCGGATGGAGTTGGCCGACGATGCTATCGCAAAGTATGACTTCAAAGCGCGGACTGCGAGTCATACGCTGAGTCAGGTTATGAAAGGTGAAACGGTCGCTTTTTTGCGTATCTCGGCGGACCAAATCATTCAATATACGGAAGAAGGGCAAGGCTTTGTTTCGACTGTTCTCTATGGCGATGTCGGCTTGCGCTCGCACTCCGCAGTAGGTGTAGCTTTAAAAGCGAATAGGCCGGGCATGTTCAATCTTTCTGTAGAGGACCTGCGTACGCTAACTGCGGATCATCTGTTCGTTACTTTCGATAAATGGCATAGCCAAGCAGAAGGATCGGAGAGGGAATTGCTGGGACAGCCAGAGTGGTGTGATCTGCCCGCTGTACGAAACAACCGCGTCTACGAGGTTGACTTTCTAACGTGGATGAATAACGGAATTATCTCCAATAGCAAAAAAATCGATGATATACTGCGATCGTTAGCTTGATTTCTTTTTGCTTGCGACTAAAAATGGTATGCCTCCTCTATTTTGTATAAAGCAACCGTCGATTTTGTCCATTGTTATTGTCACGTTGCCGAAGCTACAATTATGTTGATAATGATTATCATAGCATGGACGTTACATGAGCCGGTTGGAGGAGGAGATCGATTGACTGAGCAGCTTGAATTATACGATGTGACGATTATCGGCGGTGGTCCTGCGGGAATGTATACTGCCTTTTATAGTGGAATGCGCGATTTGAAGACGAAGCTAATAGAAGCGAAAGACGAGCTGGGCGGGCGGATGCTTATTTATCCGGAGAAAATGATTTGGGATGTTGGAGGGATTGGGCCGATCCTATGCGAGAAGTTAATCGCCCAACTGTCAGAACAGGCGAAGACATTCGAGCCGACAATTGTATTCGGCCAGCACATTATCGGATTGGAGAAACAAGCGGATTCGACGTATATTCTGGAGGCGGCAACGGGGGAGAAGCACTGGACACGCACGGTCATTCTGGCTATCGGCCGCGGCATTCTGCGAATGGCGAAGCTGGAGCTGGAAGGGGCTGAGCGCTATGAAGTGTCCAATCTGCACTATACGGTGCAGGAACTGGAGCCTTTTAGGGGAAAACGAGTGCTTATTTCGGGTGGTGGAAACTCCGCTGTCGATTGGGCGAACGAGC
This sequence comes from Paenibacillus sp. PastM-3, assembly GCF_029893965.1. Lineage (GTDB taxonomy): Bacteria > Bacillota > Bacilli > Paenibacillales > Paenibacillaceae > Paenibacillus_AQ. Next base: position 522,663 of record NZ_JARXXP010000002.1, on the reverse strand, counting down.
TGGTCCCCATCGCTGCTCAAGTCACAGTCGTGCATAGGCGTGACCGCTTCGGTGGACATGAGAAAAACATTATTCGAATGAAGGATTCTTCTGCCGTTGTGCTTACGCCATATGAAGTCACGCAGTTATACAGCGGCAACGGAAAAACGATTGAACGGGTGAAGATCACCCATATCGAATCAGGGGACTCACGCGAGCTAGAAATAGACGAGATTATCGTCAACCACGGGCTGAAGTCCGATTTTACAGGTATCAAGGATTGGGGACTGGATATGGACGACTGGAACATATTCGTCAGCCCAAGACTTGAGACCAACTTGCCGGGCATCTTCGGGGCCGGCGACTTCGCCAATTACGAAAGCAAGCTCAATCTCATTGCAGGGGCGTTCACGGATGCGGCCTTAGCGCTTAACAGCGCCAAACGGTACCTGGATCCCGAAGCGCCGAGAATGGCTTATGTATCGTCGCATAATGAGAGGTATAAAGAACGGAACAAAGCGCTTGGCGTATCCGATGAATAGCAGGGCCTGCTATCTTTAAAGCAGCCTGAGGCAATCAGGCTATCAAGACAAAGAATTATATTGTAGCAAGCTAAAACTAATCAAAACGCTTGGCGGCCACTGGGCCGCCAAGCGTTTTTCGCCGATAGACTCGTTAAGATGAGCCATATCATAAGTAGACACCCTACTCTAAATTAAAAGAATTCTACCGGATTTCAGATCAGAAGGGTTATGGCTGTGGCTCAAAGCGGATGTGGTGAACAACATCTTTTTCGAAAAATTTTACAAGATTCGGCTTCATGTGAGTCAATTTATGAAGCGAATCAATAATCAACCGTTGGAAACGATTGATCGCCTACTTATCAGGTTATAAACTTAATTGCGGTTTATAAAGATAATGAAGAATCTAATGATCAAAATAAATGGCTCATTCCATTCCTTAAGGAAGTTCCAAGTGATATTCCTCGCAATTATCTAGATTTGAAAGAAGTCTTTTTGGAAAAGAATAAGAAATCATTGGTTGAAAAAAACGAATTTCATTTTCATTATGGTAATCCGGATAAAACATATGCAGAGCGATTAAGTGGATTTGAAAAGGTGCATTTACATCATCACAACATAGATGTACATAATTTGGTTAATTACTTTCGAGCTAAAGGCGAGCTAAAGGGTCGATTAAATAGTTTTTTTGACTTCACCCTAAGTAATGATCAATTGACACCCACCCCCAACCAATGCTATTTTAACTCTAGAAAATCAAAGGCAATGTAACCTTAGGGTTCAACCTCGCTGAGAAGTGTGGGTTGGGCCCTTTTTGCATTCCGACATAGGGAGGAATATTAGCGTGCTGCGGACAGAGTTGCTTTTACAAAGGCTGGATGAGATTGGGGAGACGCTCGGACGTAAGGGAGGGGCGCTTTTGCTGCTGGGTGTGGGGTCAGTGGGGGTGGAGCTCATGCGGATGGATGAGTATTCGGATTTGGATTTTTTTGTTATTGTGGAAGCAGGGCAGAAGGACAGGTATATTGACCGGCTGGATTGGCTGGAGGAGACGTATCCGCTTGCGTATGCTTTTAAAAACTCCGATGTGGGCTGCAAAATCCTGTTCGAGGACGGGATTTATGGGGAATACGCGATATTCGAGGAGCGGGAGCTGACAGATGCCGCTTATACGGAGGGCCGGGTGGTGTGGAAGGATCCGCTGTACAGCAACACGGCCATTGCCAAACCGCGCAGACCGCTGCCGAGTCAAAAGAGTGATTCCCTGGACTTTCCGCTGAACGAAGCATTAACCAACCTGTATGTGGGACTGGGCCGTTATGCCAGGGGAGAGCGCCTATCTGCTGCGCGGTTTATCCAGGGGCATGCGATCGACCGGATTTTGTCGGTGCTTCATCTGCTGGAGCCGGAGGTCGATTACTTCCCCGATCCCTTCGGGAATGAGCGCCGTTTAGAGAAGCGGTACCCCGGTTTTGTCGAAAAGCTTGGCGGTATGTTGCAGGGATATGATCGTGTACCGGAATCGGCACTGTGCATTTTAGAGTTTATTGAAGCGGTGTATCCGGCCAATCCAAGACTAAGCACGGAGATACGAAACCTGGTTCATAGGCTAACTGCCAGATAAGGAGTGACACACAATGTTACAAAAATCAGACCTGGAACAGCTGCTCGGCCCAGACAATGATTCGGATAAGCCTTTGGTTGTGCTGATGTGCGGGATAGCGGGCTCGGGCAAGACGACCTTTTCGCAGCAAATAGAGCCGTACGGCTTCACACGCCTGTCTATTGATGAAGAGGTGTGGGCGGTTCATGGGCGGTACGGGATCGACTATCCGGCCGAGAAGTACCGGGAGTATCTGAATGAGGCGCATCTCAGTCTGCACAATCAGATTGTACAGTGTATTAAAGAGAATAAACCGGCTGTGGTGGACTCCAGCTTCTGGAGCAAGGCGGAACGGGATAAGTATAAGCGGCTGATCGAAGAGGCGGGAGGCCAGTGGAAGCTGATCTACCTGAAGGTGCATCCGGATGAGCTGCGGAGGCGGCTGAAGGTCCGGAGTGAGCGTTTTGATGCGAATGCTGCTTTTACGATCACTGAGGAGCTGTTAAATACCTTTCTTAGCGGCTTCGAGGAGCCAAAGGGCGAAGGAGAATGGGTTATTGAGAACTAAAAAAGAGACCTCAACACGCTCTGCTGAGCGGAATTGAGGTCTTTTTCATACCATAGCTGCGGACCTTACTCCGGCACCCCCTGCGTCACCCCATGCACATAAGTCTGCCAAGGTGTATCGAGCGCTCCCTGGCCCGGGTTATAGGTGAAGAAGTACTCTACCGTGTCGCCCTGCTGCAGGTTCAGCACAGGGTAGGTAAAGTTGCCGTTGCCGGTGGAGGTCATGGCTACATTGAGCTGGCCGCCGCCGTTGATTTTGTAATGCAGGTCGGCGAAGGTTGCGCCGTTGACGTAGAATTGCAGGTTGTTGCCGGTCTTCTTCAGGCCGCGTACGCTGTCGCCGATGACTACGGTGACAGGCGGCGGAGTTACGACGGTGATGGTGCTGGAGGCCGTTTTGCCGCCGTCAGCGGTTGTAGCGGTTACTGTGACGGTGCCCGCCGCGAGTCCGGTTACGCTGCCGCTGGCGTTAACGGAAGCAACCGCAGGGTTGGAAACGGACCAGCTGACTGCTTTGTTAGTAGCATTTGCAGGAGCGACATTAGCAGCTAACTGAACGCTCTGCCCGACTTCGATCTGCGGGGAGGACGGTGTCACTGTGACTCCGCTGACCGCAACATTGCCGGGGTTACCCGGATTGCCGCCGCCGGTGCCTTCCTTATACACGCGTACATAGTCCACTTGCATGGTAGCCGGAATATCGGACGCTGCCGGTACCCGGCCGCCGTCAAAATGGCCGCCGACTGCCAGGTTCATGATCAGGTAGAACGGCTGGTCGAACGGTGCATTCGGATTGTTCGGAGCGGCTACCGAATACCACTGCTCACGGGTTACTTTGAAGAAAAACTTGCCATCCACATACCACTTCATGTTGTCCTCTTCCCATACCATCGTGTAGACATGGTAATCGTTCGCGAATGTCTGCCCTTGCGGGAAGTGATATTCGCCGGCGATGTAACGGTTCACCGGCCACTGTCCGCCGAAGTGGATCGCGCCGCTGGTTGTGCCAGGGAGCCGTCCTTTGGCTTCCATAATATCGATTTCGCCGGAAGCGGCCCAGGCGCCGTAGGCGGCATCCTCAGGCAGCATCCAGAGCGCCGGCCAGATCCCGTCACCGGTAGGCAGCTTGGCGCGGATATCTACCCGGCCGTACTGGAGGGACAGATTGTCTTTGGTGTTGATTTTGCCGGAGGAATATTCCGCATACCGGTTAGGGTCCTGCGGGAACGAACGGTGGTCGTTCAGGGCGCGGATATTCAACTGTCCACCCGAGACGAACACGTTCTGCGTGCTGTTGGTATAATGCTGCAGTTCGGCGTTGCCCCAGCCCCAGCTGTTAACGTCGTCGCTGATGTAATAGCCGGTCTCATAATTCCATTTGCTAGTATCAAGCGCAGTACCGCTGAATTCGTCCTGCCAGATGAGGTTCATGCCGGCAATGGCCGGATCGCTTGGCGTACCGATAGCGATATCCTCCTGGTCAGATTCATCCGGGCGGGGAGCATTAGGATTGCCGATAAAGTTGTAATAGACATAGTTGCTGCCGACATTGCCGCCGCTCTGTCCGTTCAGCGGATAACCGATGCGGATTTCCATGTTCTCCTGAATGGGCTGGAACCACAGGCCGTAGATATAGTCAGCCCAGTAGCCCCATTGGTTGGCAGCGGACATGTTATTGTAGCCGTTACCCGCATAGACAAATCCGCTTTGGGCGGAGCTGCTGAGATCGACCCATACGCCGGCTTTTTTAATCTGATAGACGAACTTGCCCAGCTCGCTGCCGATCGGCGCACCTCCGTCAATTTTCGGGAGCGGGAAGCCGATAGAGCCGTTATTGTCAGCTGTGTAAGTCGTATTACTGTCATAGGCGGACAGCACATACGAGTTACGGACCGGCTGATTGAAGTTAATGGTGTAGACCAGGCTGGCCCCGGAGGTTTTGGATTCCAGCTTCACGTTAATGGATTCCGTTACTGTGAACCAGTAGCCGCCGCCTCCTTCCGTGAACTGGCCGAAGTTGCTGTCATAGATCCAGCCGCTGGCCGCATTGTTGTCGATGTTAACCCACTGGCTGCTGCTGACCGGCTTGACGGACAGCTTCAGATCCTGGGCTACAGCGGCGTAGATGAGATTCGGATCATTGTTGAACACCGGATACGTAAAGCCCGCACTGCCAGTAAAGCCTGCAGTAAGCACCGGCCCCTGTGTGGCAGCCATCGACGTTATGGTCGCTGTGTTGACATTCTGGAACGCCAATGTGTAATTCAGCGTAACGTTGCTGTTGGCTTTGGAGTAGAGCTGAATTTCAGTAGTAGCGCTGAGAGTGAACCAGTAGCCGTTCGCACCGCCATCACTCCAGTGCCCCCAGTTCTGGTTATAGACGAAGCCGCCTGCGCTGTCGATGTCTACCCAGTTGCCATTTTTCTTCACTTTGACGCCAACATCGCCGGAGACATCATTCCAGGTTGCAGCACCGCCATTGAATATTGGCATAACAAACCCGTAGCTGGCTTGTCCTACACCCGATTTGGAGATGACCGGCCCGTCTGCCGCCGAGAAATAAGCCATGGACGTTACCGTAGTCGCCGCTGCCTGAACCTTAGAGGCCGGTAGCAATCCTATGCCCGATAACATCAATAAAGCGAGAAACAGACTCCAAACCTTACGCGAGAACCGGGGCTCAGCCATATTCAATCGTTTCATACTTGCCCTCCTTTAGAATAGTCTGGTCTTTTGGAAACCGCTTACAAATAAGTACATCTTCATTCTAGCGAATGGGCTGGCCTGGAAAAAGGTGCAGGATTTTATATACAGGCCCAATATTTTGGTTTTGGGGAGCTATAGCCCCTCCCTATAACCAGATATGACATTTAGGTGTTATCGCCCGGCCTCAGCCGCATGCTACAATCACAGCACGAAGAACTTGATGCGAGCATAACGGAGGAGGAATTATAATGTGTAATAAATTTCAAATCGTAGGCAGCCTGTTACGGCCATCGGAACTGTTAAAATATAAAACGCAGATTGAGCACCGGGATGATATCAGCTATCCGTTTTATGAGGATTTTGCAGGTTATGAGAGTTGTGAGGCTGCGGCGATTAAGGATGTAGTGAAGAAGGAAATCGAGCACGGCCTGTCGGTAGTCACAGACGGCGAGTATTCGAAATCGATGTGGCATCTGGATTTTGTGTGGGGCTTTGAAGGAGTTGAGCGTTATATCGCGGATCACGGGTACTTTTTCCGGGATACAGACGGCACTTCGAAGTACGAGACACGCAAAGATATCGGCCTGCGGATTACAGGCGAGCTGAGCGGGAAGAATCATCATTTTATCAAAATATTCAAGGAATTCCAGGAGCATGCCGGTGACCGAGAAACGAAGCTGTGCGTTCCATCACCGTCGCATATTTTTGGAGAGCTGTCCTGGTCTGACAATATTGGCGGCAAGGATGCCGTATATAAGAATAGACAAGAACTGAAGGACGGCCTCATTAAGGCGTATAAGGAATTTGTAGGCGAATTTGCGGCAACAGGCGGCAAAATCATTCAGTTCGACGACTGCCTGTGGGAGCTTTTTGCAGATGATAACCCGAACTCCCCGTATACCGGCGAAAATATCAATCAGGAGGAAGTACAGGCGCTTGCTACTGAATTCATTGATATTAACAACACTGTGATTGATTACGGCCATAGCCTGGGGCTGAAGGTGTGGACGCACAACTGCCGCGGGAATTATGATTCCCGTAACATGGGCGGGGGCTCGTACGTTAAGATTGCCAACCTGTTCCTGAAGCAGCTGAAGTATGACCGCTTTTTCCTGGAGTGGGATGATGAGCGCGCGGGTTCGCTTGAGGCTCTCGCCGTCTTCAAGGATCGCCCGGAAACTGAGATTGTACTCGGCCTGCTGTCCTCCAAGACGAATACGCTTGATGATGAAGAGCGCGTAGTCAGACTGCTGAATGAAGCAGCGACGATTATTGATAAAGACCGGCTGTTCCTCTCCCATCAGTGCGGATTTGCTTCCTGCGACGGGGGTAATGAACTGACAGAAGACGAGCAATGGGCAAAAATCAATCAAGGACAGCGGATCGCCAAGCAATATTGGCAGACCCAGTCTGTATAAAAAAGAAGGCCTTAGTCCAGCGTTTCGTTGGAGTAAGGCCTTTTTTCCGTGAAAAGCGTCCGCTACCCCTGCTTGCGCCGCACCATCTGCCGGTATTCCGTGGGCTGCATGCCCATGACCTCGCGGAAGGCGCGGGTGAAGCTTTTGTAGCTTTCGTAGCCGACCAGCGGCGTGATCTCGACGATCTTGTACTCCGTCTCAGCCAGGAGACGGCGCGCCTTATCCAGCCTGACATCGCGCAGGTATTCAGCGAAGCCCTTGCCGACGTTTTTCTTGAACAGGTTGGAGAAATAGGCATAGTTCAGCGACACATGGTTGGACACCATCGCCAGATCCAGCGGCTTGTGGTAATTCTCGTGGATGAAGCGGATCGCCTCGTTCAGGTCCTGGGAGTTGCGGTAGCTGCACTTGAATTCGTGATAGAACTGGCTCAGCCGCAGCATCTGCTGCTGGAGCGCCTGAATATATTCGCGGATGCCGGGATGATCATAGAGATTGCGCAGCGGATCGATATCCAGCGCATCCTCGCCCATGTAGGGGCGGATCACCCACTCGTACTCCTCCAGCATCTGCACCACTGCCCGGCACAGCCGTTCCGTATAACTGATGTGATAGCGCTGCAGTACATTTTTATGAAAAAGCATAGAGATGCCTTCGGCGATCCGGCTGCCGCTATCCGCTCCGATGAAGCGGAACAGGGCGTACAGCTCCTCATGGGGGAGCTGCCACTGCTGCATGAGCCCTGCGGTTTTCTCCGGCAGGATGCAGCGCAGCTCAGGAAACAGATAGCTGTGCCTGTATAGCTCCTGCACCTCAGCGTAGGCAGCGGGCAGCGCCTTTAAGCCCTGCTGCGGCCCGGTTATGGCCGCTGTCGCCGCGATCTGCGCAGCTTTGAGCGCCTCAGGCAGCTTACCCGTATCTGCGGCGGCGTCTACCGCCAGAATCAGATGCGGGCGGCGCTGCAAGCAGAGGCAGCCTTCGCTGCCGTACACGCTGTAGGCAAGCGACTCCATGCTGTGGGCGCTGCTCGCGCCCGGCTGGTTAATCCGCCGCTCCTCGCTCAGCAGGCACAGCCGGTAGCTGGCCCACAGCTCCGGGTGCTGCTGCTCCGTCCCGAAAGTCCACGCCTCGTCGTAGGCCGAGCCCTGCATGTACAGGCTCAGCTCCTTGCGGTCCGCCTCCCGGGCCATCCGGGACAGCTGCTCCATGTCGCGGGACATTGCCTGCCGGGTCATGATCTCCTGCCACACATGCTCCACCGAGGCCTGCAGGTCCTCGCGGTTCACAGGCTTGAGCAGATAACCCTTTGCTCCCAGGCCGATTGCCTTCTGGGCATAAGCAAAATCGCCGTAGCCGCTGATAATCAGGTAATCGACGGTCAGCTGCTCCTCCCGGGTCCTTGCCATCAGCTCAAGGCCGTCCATATCGGGCATGCGGATGTCAGTAATGACAAGCTGGATGCTGTGCCGGCGGAGCAGCTGCAAGGCTTCAATACCGTTAGCGGCGCTATAGATACTGTCCGGCTGCTGCGGGAACTGGCTCACCATTGCCTGCAGCCCGTCGCGGATATGCTTCTGGTCGTCTACAATCAGCAGGTTCATCAACTTCTACCATCCTCCCAGATTGACTTGCTCCCAAGGCAAACGTATGGTGACACTGGTGTAAGCACCCTGTACACTCTCAATCGAAAGCCCGCTGCCTTTGCCGTAATGCAGCTGCAGCCGTTTATGCACATTTGCCAGGCCCAGCCCGTTGCGGCTGGCGACAATCGGCCGGTCGGACTCATCGGCCATCTCCTCCTGCAGGCGGCTGAGCGTCTGCGGATCAATGCCGGTGCCGTTGTCACGAATCTCAATCAGCAGCATGAAGCTGTTCTCCACGCTTACGTTCATTTCGATCGCTACGCTCCCTCCCGGCGGCGCCGCATGATGCACGGCGTTCTCGACAACGGGCTGCATGCACATTTTGGGAATGGGGTAGCGCAATACCTCGGGCAGAAGGTCGGCCCGAAGCTCAAAGCTTGTGCCCTCCATAAAGTTAATGAAGCGGATATAACTGTGAATGTTGGACAGCTCATCGCCGAGGCTGACAGTATCCCCGCGCCACTGCATGCTGTAGCGCAGCAGAGAGCCCAGCGATACCAGCGCTCCGGCGATGGCCGGCTGCCGCTCTACCTCCGCCCGCATCCGGATCGATTCCAGCGCGTTGTACAGAAAGTGGGAGTTGATCTGTGAATGCAGCGAATGGAGCTGTGCATTTTTGGCGATCAGCTGCTTATCCACCACCTGGGTCATCAGCCGCTGGATTTCGTCCAGCATGCTGTTATAGCTGACAGCGACATAATCAATTTCATCACCGGAATCACTATCGCTAAGTCCGGTATAAATCTTGGCATCCAGCTGTCCCTGACGCACCTTACGCATGGAGGCCAGCACCATCTCCAGCCGGCGGAAGATCCGCCGGGTCATATAGGAGATCATCACCATCATCATCAGCAGGACGCATAGCGTAATAGCCACCACAAGAAAATACCAGTTCCGCGGCCCCTTCATCAGCTCCTGATGGGAGGTGATGTCGACGATATAGGCGTTCAGCGGTGCGATGTACCGGTACAAGGCATAGTAGGTCTGATCGCCGGAAGTGATCTGAACGGGCTCATCATGCTGCAGCACATCCAGCCGGCTGTGGACGCGGGTCAGAATATCGTCCAGCTGCCCGTCTGCCACGAGAGCTGACGCATGTGCGGCATTATATACGCTGCGGGAAGGCTGGCTTCCGTCCATAACGACGGAGAAAAAGCTGCCGTCCCTCTCCTCCAGTAAATCGCTGAAAATCGCGCTATGCCGGGCCCGGATCTCCATAATGGTCGGCCGTTCATTCTGCTTGCCCTGAAGCCGGACCAGTCTATAGTAGGATAAAGTGTGTTCGCCCTCCTGCAGGGAAAATAAGCGGAAAGCCGCCCCGTTCTCCTCGCGCAGCGTCATCCAGTAATCCTGCGGCCAGAACCGGTCATAGCGGTAAATCTCCGGCCATATTTCGTGCAGGCCGGGGTTGTCAACATAGAAGCTGAGCTGGCTGACCAGATCGTAGCTTTGGATGATATTATGCATCTGCTCATACTGGTTCTGCCGGAATTTTACCAGCTGCAGACCGTCAGCCTGCATGTCAGAGTGGATAAAATCCACGAAGCCTTTCTGCGTCAGTGCGGTTGAGGAAGCGTTCTCAAGCATGGTCAGCCGGCTGCGCAGCTGTCCCTCCAGACGGGACACATGACTGTTGCCCTCGGCCATGGCATCCTTATACAGCTGGGCTTCCTGCGTACGGATGAACAGAAAGGATATAACAATGGCCGGTATCGCAATCATCAGGCTGAAGGCCAGAAACAGCTTCTGCGAGATTCGTGAATTGCGGTAAAGCTTCTTAATGGTTGTCTGTACGGCCTTCATTCCCATACCTCCCTATATTTGTAATATACCATGTATTACAAAAATACAGGCAGGTAATCAGCAAAATGCATCTACTCATAAGAGACTCTACAACAGGCGCTGCAAAGGACTCTGTATAAGCAGGCAATACCGGCCGCCCCCGGGCAGCCGGCATCTCCATAAGCTAGTTCGCCATTTTGGTCTTCCGCGCATCCAGCTCAGCCTGGCGGAATTCCACCACCTGCTGGAAGCCGTATTCGTCACGGCGCTCAAGGAAGCTTGCAAATACTTTGTCAAAAGCAGCCTCATCCTTGGCCGTAATCAGCTCCGGCAGCACTTCCTCCCAGTTCTGCGAAATCCGCGACCAGGCTACCGCAACCTCGGAATCGCCCAGAGGGTCAAGGCCCTTATAAATGCCGCTGTCAATATCAGCCTGGCTATTTGCAAAGTCCTCCATCTGCTTGATTACCGGCGCCTTCTCAGGTCTCCACTGGTTCACAATAACCGGGTTACGCATCATCCAGTACGTATCCAGCACGCCATATTGCTTCTCCAGTGTTTCGATATCACTTGCAATCAGGTTAACCATATCCGCCTTCAGCTGAGGTTTGCCGTCCACGGTCTCCCACGTTTCGCCTTCCTTGCCGAGGAACAGATCCTGCTGCCCTTCCTCGCTGGCGAGATAGGTCAGGAAGCGGATCGCCCGTTCCGGGTTTTTGGTCGATTTGCTGATCATCGTGACCATCCAGCCGTCCATGTTGCCGGGGAACAGCTTGGCGCTGTCGCCTTTGCTGTTCTGCGGGCCGTCTACAGCGATGTAGTAGGAATCCGGGTTGGCGCTTGCAGCCAGCAGCGGATTCACGGCAGTCATGCCGGTCCATTCACGGATCATCATGAAATAACGGGCGTTGTTTGTTTTCTCCTCCACCTGCGTATCGGAATCCACCAGGAAGTCCACATTGATCAGACCGCGCTCGTAAGCGGTGCGGAAGGTTTTCAGCCAGGTGAGGTATTCGGGATCGGTTACGCGGTCATACACCTTGCCGTCTTTTTCATGCGGAACAGCGAGCAGATTCTGCAGATATTCAGTCATCCCGTAAGGCACATTCCCCTGGGCAAAAAACGGGCTCATCGGCTGGCCCTTATATTCAGGGTACTTATCCTTCAGCAGCTGTAATGCGCCCAGGAAGCCTTCCGGTGTGCTGAGGTCAGGACTGCCCATTTCCTCATACAGGTCCTTCCGCACCAGGAAGGTCTGATTGGCCGCCGTCATGCCGGTCTCATGCATCAGGTTCGGGCTGTAGGAGTCATTGGGAATCCCATAGGTGTTACCGTTCTCCTGGCGGTACCATTTCAGGGTACCGTCGCCGGCTACTTTGTAGAAGTAAGGATCATACTGGTCGGCCAGCTCATTCAGGGCGAAGACGTGATCGCCTTCCCAAAGCTTTTTGACAGCGGTTTCCCAGGAGCCCATGGAGATGAGGTCAGGCAGCTGGCCGGAGGTCATCATCAGGGTGATATGCTCATTCGCTTCGCCGGAAGGCACTTCAAGCTTGACGTTGACGCCGGTTTTCTCTGTAACGTATTTCGAGGTCAGGCTCTCCCCCCAGGAATGGGCGTACCAGTTGGCCCCGACGAACCAGGTCAGGTCAATCGGGCTTGTGTCCAGCTTCCAGGCCGGCTCGTCGGGATTCAGCTTGGCTTCCTCCTGCGGTGCAGCAGTAGCGTCAGCCGGAGGTGCCGCCGTCGGCGCGCTTTCATTATTGGCGGAATTGCCGCTGCAGGCGGCCAGGGACAGCGAGAGCATCGCGGTCAGCAGCAGGGTCAGACTTCTTTTAACGGATTTATGCTTCATTAGAAGATCATCCTTTCGGTTTGGTTATCCCTTTATTGCGCCGATCATAACCCCTTTGACCAGATAACGCTGAATGAAGGGGTAGAACAGCAGAATCGGCAATGTGGCCACCATCATGGAGGCGAACTTGATCGAGTTGCCGGGCAGCCTTGCCCCGAACTGGGCCATCGCCTGCTGCTGCATGAACGACATGGAGTTTTCGGCGATAATTTTGTACAGGATCGTCTGCAGCGGCAAAATATCCTGCGAACGGATATAAATAACGCCCTGATAATAGTCATTCCAGTGATAGACGGCCGAGAACAGCGAGATGGTAGCGATTACAGCCATACTGTTGGGCAGTACAATCCGGAACAGCACACCATAGTCCGATGCCCCGTCCACCTTGGCCGACTCCTCCAGACTATCAGGAATGGTGCGGAAGAAGCTCATAAAGATCACCATATTGAAAAAGCTGTACATGCCGGGAATGACGAACACCCAGAAGTTATCATAAAGCCCCAGCTTCGTCATCAGAATAAACGTAGGAATGAGTCCGCCTGAAAAAAGCATGGTCACCAGGGCTATCTTCATGTACACCTTGCGTCCGATCAGCGTCGTCTTGCTCAGGCCATAGGCAATAATGGCGGTGAACAGCACATGTGCTGCTGAGCCGATTATGGTGCGCAGGGTGGTGATCAGGAACCCGTTCATCATCGTTTTATCATTAAAAACAACACTGTAGCTGGCCAGCGACAGCTGCTCCGGGAACCAGTTGACGGTGCCCAGCAGCGCCTGCTCCGGCGCGTTAAGCGAGTTAATCAGCACGAACCACATCGGGTACAGCGTGAGAAAGCATACTCCCAGCATCAGCAGGGTGTTGCAGACTTCAAATACACCGATGCTCCTAAAGCCTGTGCGTCCTTTCACCGGTCTGCCCCCTTTCTAGAAGATACTGTCCCCGGTCAGTTTTTTGGATGTCTGATTCGCCATGAACAGCAGCCCCAGCGCCACGATGGAACGGGCAAACAGCACCGCTGTGGAGAAGGAATGCCGTCCTGACACAAGCCCCATGTTGTAAATGTACAGATCGAGGCTTTCCGCCATTTTCATGTTCATATTGTTCTTCAGCATAAAAATCTGTTCAAAATTACTGCCCAGGATACCGCTCACCGCGAGAATGAACAGGATGGCAATCGTCGGACGGATGCTCTGCACGGTAATATGCCACATCCGCTGCCAGCGCCCTGCACCATCAAGCTCTGCAGCTTCATATAGTCCGGGATCAATGCCCGAGATAGCTGCAATGTAGATAATGGCACTCCAGCCCGTTTCCTTCAGCGTATCGGTAAAAAAGGTAATCCACCAGAAATATTTGGCATCACTGTTAAACAGAATTTCACGGTCCTGCAGCCCGATTGCCATCATCAGCTGATTGATCACCCCGCCTTCGCCCAGCCAGTTGAGCGCAATCCCGCCGAAGATCGTCCACGCGATAAAATGCGGCAGGTACGATATAGTCTGCACCGTACGCTTGAAGCGCAGGCTGCGGATTTCATTAAGCAGCAGCGCGAACAGAATCGGAATTGGAAAGCCTAGAATCAGCTTGATACTGCTCATCCCCAGCGTATTGCGGATCGAACGCCAGAACCGGTCATCGCTCACGAAGGCCTCAAAGTGCTTCAGCCCGACAAACGGTGACTCGAGCATGGGCTTCGCGATACTGTAATCCATAAAGGCGATAACGAGCCAGAACATCGGAAGATAACAAAAAATAATCATCCAGACAATGCCCGGAATAACCATGCTTTGCAGCTGCCATTGTCTAAAAAACGCTTTCATTTGTTCCCCCCGGAATCGAAACATGTCTTTTGTCCCTCCCTTCCTTTTCATCGTAAGAAAAAAGGCACAGGAAAAAAAGGCCACTGTTTTTGCCGCCATCCCAATTTTTTGGATTCCGATATCCGTGTTCCGAAATGCAGTATGCTGTGTTTACATGAGAGGAGTGTGCCAAACGATGAGCAAGCTGGTGTGGGAGCAGGATTTTGTAAATGGCGGGGGCGATCTCAGCCTCTGGAACATCCGGACAGGCAATGATCTGCTTGACCTGAATGATAAGCCCGTTTATCCGGGCTGGGGCAATAATGAGCAGCAGTTTTATACAGGCCGTGCTGATAACCTCTACTTTGACGGGCAAGGGCTAAACCTGCGGGCATGCCGTGAAAAAATAGAGCAGGACGGGCGGAGCTTTGGCTACACCTCAGCCCGCCTTGATACAAGGAATCATTTCTCCTTCTGCTACGGAAAATTAGTTATCCGCGCCAAGCTGCCTGTGGGGCAGGGCCTGTGGCCGGCGATCTGGCTGATGCCGCAAGATTATGCCTACGGACCGTGGCCGGCGTCCGGTGAGCTGGACATTCTGGAGGCCAAGGGCCGCCTGCCCCGGCAGATTGCCGGAACGCTGCACTACGGTAAGAATCTGGACAGCAAGGTGGTCGAGGAATTTACCCACGAGCTTGCAGACGGCACGATCAACCAGTTCCGTGATTATGCCCTGGAGTGGAGCGCCGAATCCATCCGCTGGCTGGTGGACGGCCACTGCTTCGCCGAGCGCCGGCTTGAGCCGGGCATGCCGTTCGACCAGCCGTTTTATCTGATCCTCAACCTGGCCTTGGGCGGCTGGTACGACAACAATGCAGCGGTGGATGAGGACAGCCTGCCGGGGGTCATGACGGTGGCGGGGATTTGGCTGTATAAGTAAAAACAAACCCGGCTCTCTCCTTGAGAACCGGGTTTGATCATCTTGCTGTATGTTCGATACCTTATGCAGCTTCAATCGGGGGCGTATCTCTCCGCTTGCGCCGAAAGAACGGTTTGCCCTTCGACCTGTTAATGAATGGCTGCTCTATGACATAATAAGAGAACGTCGCGGCCGCATAGGAGAGGAAGATGACGGATACACTGATGCCGAGCCATCGCCACACGTCCGTGACCCCGGAATAGTGGTAATCCTTCATGCCGTACTTTTCGATTAAGGTAATGAACAGATAGTGCCAGATATACAGACCAAATGACATTTTCGCGGTAAAACGGAACAAGCGGTTATCTAACCAGCGCCCCAATAGCACGCTGAACGGTGCGGACATCAGCACGATTCCAAATAGGATGGCATATGCCGGGAAGTAGTACGGCTGCTGCTGGAAGCTGAAATCGAATTCGCCCTGATGGCGCATTCGCCAGATCAGCAGGCCGGCAAGCGCCAAAGCGGCTGCCGCAACTGCGTCGAACAGCCCGAGCTTGCGCAACCGCTCGATTGCGGCGCCGCGCTGCATGGTCGCGGCTGTCACTCCCGCCGCCAGAATGCCGATAGCAAAGTGGCCGAAGAATCCGACCGGATTATAATTCGGCATCCAGTATTTTGCACCGCCTATTTGACCATATTCCCAGCCCCGGCCGCTCTCGCCTGGTGTAAACCAATGATGTATGAGCGAGTTGACGACAAACACCAATCCGATTGCAGTGAGCCAGAACAAGACCGCCTTGCCGAACGAACGCCGCTGGCCGAGCCGAAACAATACAGCCATAAACAACGGCATAAGCAGGTAGCAAAATACCTCGAAGCTGATCGACCAGAAGGGCCCATTCCATTCGGACGGAAAAAACGTTGTATAGTGGAAACCCGACGTAAACGTGAAGCCCGTTATGATCCGCCGCCATAAGAACCCCATTTCGCTGCCCAGCCTCCATTCGAGCCACAGACACACCAGGAACGCAACATAAAAGCCGGGCATAATTCTTGCCGCGCGGCGCATCGTATACGTTCGGATGCTCGGGTATGCCTCACTGTCCAGGTAAGCGCTCCAGAATGGAAGCGATAACAAAAATCCGCTTAATACGAAAAACAAACTTACTCCGCTGTTCCCAAGCAAGAGAACCGACTGTACTTCTTGAAGCCAAGGGCTTGGAGCGGGCATCGCCAGACGTTGTGACACATGATGCAGGATGACGGACAGGCAGGCAATGGCACGCACGCCATCCGCTCCTGTTAACCGGGTATCGCCTAACCGAATGGTTGTCATCAGCTTCATTTCCTCTTTTCCCTAATCATTTCCCAAAACGGATGGCCGCCCGCATAGTCCACGAAATGGCTTCCCAACACTACCCCTAATTACAGGTGCGCTGTATTCGATTTCAGGTACTCCTATCTTTCCATAAATAATTGGAAAATCCTTCAACCTTTCCGCCTGTTTGTGTCTAACATATGGAAAGTGTATTAGGGACCATACCGACAGGTTTATGTCATGTTAAGGTCCGGCGTATTCATTAGCGCGTATGTTTGTTTAAAAAGATAAGAAACGCACTAAAAGATGACATGAGGGATAGAGAGGAGACATCCATGCAGAATTACCCCATGACTTTTCCTGAGTATATCCAATTTCGTTATCCATGGCGTTCCTATCAGAAGCGGATACTGGACCGGCTGGAGGAGCACATAGAGAGCCGGCGCCTGCACCTTGTCGCCCCGCCCGGATCGGGCAAAACGGTCCTCGGTCTGGAGGTCATGCTTCGCATCAACCGGCCGACGATCATTTTGGCGCCGAACCTGACGATCAAGGAGCAGTGGGCAAGCCGTTTCACGGAGCTGTTTCTGGATACAGACCGGCGCCCGGATTGGCTGTCGACTTCCATCCATCGTCCGGCCATGGTCACGATTACAACTTATCAGGCTGTACATGCCGTTCTGGGCGCCTCCGGGAACGAGAATGACGAGCAGGAGCTGCCGGAAGATGCGGATGATGCCGGGATGGAAGAGGGGGCGGAGAAAGCCGGGATGGAAGAGGGTCCCGACCAGCCGTCAGAGGCGGCAGAGACGATTGAAAAGCTGAACAAGCTGGGGTTCCGCACCGTCATTTTTGACGAAGCCCATCACTTACGCGTGTCCTGGTGGAGAAGCGCCGTCCGGTTGTGCGATATGCTCGAGCAGCCGATCAAACTTGCGCTGACGGCAACGCCGCCCTATGATGTGAACCCGCATGAGTGGCAGCGGTATATCGAGCTGTGCGGACCGATCGATGAGGAGATCAGCGTGCCGGAGCTGGTCCGCCATGGAGAGCTGTGTCCGCATCAGGATTACATTATGCTGACCTCTCCCGAGGGGAAGGAAGCGGACCGGATTCGCGAGTTTCGCGCGCAGGCTGCACGCCTGAGAGACGAGCTCATCCGCGACCGCTTTTTGACGGAGCTGATCGCCGGCCATCCCTGGATCACGGATGCGGAAGCCCATATGGAAGACATTTTGTCTTCTCCGGAGTATTACTCCAGCATGGTCATCTACTTGAAGGCGGCTCAGCAGCCGGTATGGAGCGAAGCCGTCAAGCTGCTCGGGCTGAAGGAGGGCGATGCGCCTGACCTGAGCGACGAGTGGCTTGAGGAGCTGTTGAACGGAGTTTTATTTAAAGATGAAGCCGTGGATTCAGGCCGGCCGGAGCTGAAGGAGCTTCACAGGCGGCTAAGCCAGCTTGGCATGATTGAGCGGCGGAGGCTGTATTTGCGGTCTACGCCGACGCTGTCCAGGATGCTCGTCCACAGCGTATCGAAGCTGAAGCAAATTGGACATATTCTCGATTTTGAACGGTCGGTGCTCGGCAGCGGGCTGCGCATGGTCATCCTGACCGATTACATCCGGAAGGAAGACCTGCCGGAGCATGCGGGAGATGAACGGCCGCTGCAGCGTCTCGGGGTGGTGCCGATTTTTGAGAGCATCCGCAGGCGGCTTAAAGGTAAGGAAACGGACGCGCGCGAGCTGCCCATCGGCGTTCTGACCGGCTCGCTCGTAATCCTGCCTGCCGCAGCAGCGGACCGGGTGCGGGAGACGGCCGGTCAACGCGGAATAACGCTCACCGAGCGGCCTCTTCCTCATGATTCCAGGTACGTGTCGATTGAAGTGCGCGACTCGAATCGTTCGTCCATCGTCGAATGGGTGACGGCGCTTTTTACCGAGGGCGGTATCCGTGTCCTTGTCGGTACGGCGGCGCTGCTGGGCGAAGGCTGGGATGCGCCCGGGATCAACTCCATGATTATGGCTTCCTATGTAGGCTCCTTTATGCTGTCCAATCAGATGCGGGGGCGGGCTATCCGCGCGCAGCGCGGCAATCCGGACAAGACCGGCGCGATCTGGCATTTGGCCTGTGTCGATACGGGGCTTGCGGACGGCGGCGAGGATATGGCCTCCCTTGCCAGACGTTTCCGGTCTTTGGTGGGCTTGTCGATTACGAATGAAACGATAGAATCCGGCATGGACCGTGTAGGACTAACGCAAAGACAGTTATCGGACAGAGATATTGAGCTATACAATGCTCAAACCTTGGAAAGAGCCAGAGAGCGGCATTTGCTCAAGGAGCAGTGGGCCTCGGCGATCGCCCTTAACGGCTCAATGACCGAGGAGCTGAGGACGGACCGGGAGAGCGTTCCCAGACCGGTGGTGTATCCCTATACGATCAAGGCGGTGCTTACGTTTGCGGCTGCGCTGGCTCTGCAATTCTTTGTTGAAGCTATTTCATCGCCCCAGCTCCTTCATTCGGATGCGCCGGGATGGTTCAAAATGAGCATCGCTGCCGTCCTGGCATCCGTCTGTGCCAGTCCCTGGATCTTTAAGGCCGCAACCATGACGCTCAAACACCAGTCGCTGGAACGAAGCATCCGCGAAGCCGGATTAGCCGTATACACGGTTTTGTATGAAATGAAGCTGATCCAGTCCGCTCCGAGCATTCACCTAATCGGAACCCAGGAGGATAAGGGTATGATCGTATGCTGGCTGAGAGACGGGAGCACGCATGAAAAAACGGTGTTCCTGAACGCCATGCAGCAGCTGCTCGATCCGATTGATAATCCCCGTTACCTGATTTATCGTACATCGCGGCGCTGGTTCGGCCGATCCCATGATTATCACGCCATTCCGGAGGAGATCGGACGCCGCAAGGAGCACGCCGAGCGTTTTGCCGCGCTTTGGAGAAAGCATATCGGCCCGGCCATACTTGTGTATACCCGGACTCCCGAGGGCCGTACGAAACTGCTCGAGGCGAGAGTAAAATCCCTGGCATCGCTGTTTATCCGCAAATCCGAGCGGATCAGCGCTTGGCGGTAGCCTGTACAGGACCCAACCATGAGGCATTGAAGCAGCGAATCAGAACTTCCGGGTACAAGGAGACCGGCTGCAAGTGGATTTCAACAAATAAAAAAGGCGCCGCCCTGGCGCCTTTAGTCCTCATGCTGATTGTTCGGTATATGCTTTGAAATGGTCCAAAATCGCCTGCCAGCCGGCCTGCTGCATCTCGGCAGAGTGGGTGCTTTCCAGATCGAACGTTTCGATAACCTCGGTTTCGCTGCCTTTGTCTACGAAAGCAATATCGACGCGTCTCCCATCCCCCATCGTATAACCGATCGCCTCGTGCTGCTTTACCACATCGTAAGTCCCGCCAAAATCGAAGCCCATGCTCCCGTCTTTCGCTTCCATCCTTGTGACAAATGTACCGCCGATCCGCAAATCGTTCTCCGCTTTTGGCGCATGCCAATCCTCTGAAGCCTGATTCCACTTCGTGATATGAACCGGCTCGGTCCAATACGTCCATACTTTCTCTACCGGCGCTTGAATGACAGCCTGTACGGTTACTTTTGCCTTGTTGTTCGTCTCCATGATCGAAGGACACCTCTTTCGTAATGGTTGAAATTTGCTTCTTACCTATATAGACGAAAGCGAGCTTCAAAATTCATCGGTACATCCGCTCCGGCAGGCCGAATCGGGCAAATAAAGGGGTGCTGATAAAGTTTTGGACATGGAGAATGCAGTGCTCCTTGACCTCGAGAACATGAATGCCCCAAGGGACCAGAACCCCAGGTTCCTGGCTCGGCATATACTGCGCCAAGGCGGGATAACCGCCGTTGACCGTAACCGGTATAAATTTGGATCCTTCGCAATGCGGGCGCGTAATCGAAAAAAATCGGGATAAGTCGTCCCTGCCATGAATCCACATCGCAAAAGGGGGCATCGACATGCTGCCTTCCTCATGGAACAAGGCGACCAGTGCCTGGATATCGAATTGTTCAAAGGCAACGATATACCGCGAGAGCAGCTCGCGATCCGGGTGAACCTCCATGGAGCTGAGCTCATCGGACCGGAGCTCTGCCCGGCTCATCGTCTCTCTGGCTCTCTGTAAAGCGCTGTTCACGGCCGCCGGCGAAATGCCTAATGTTTCCGCGATCTCTTTTGCAGACCATTCGAATACATCCTTCAGGATAAGCGCCGCCCGTTGACGCGGAGGCAGCGTCTGCAAGAGTGCAATAAAACAAATCCGCAGCGTATCTTTACGAACGATTTGCTCCTCGGGAGTTTCCGCAAAATCAGGCGTAGGCCAAATCCATGATGAATCGGGCAGCGTCTCGCGCGGTTCCATAATCTGGGCCGCCGGGTCGGAGAAATCAACGGGAAGCATGCGGCGTTTGGCACGCCTCAGCTTGTCCAGGCACAGATTCGAAGCGATACGGTAAATCCATGTTTTCATTGAAGATTCGTGCCGGAACGAGCTCCAGTTCTCCCAGGCCCTAATATAGGTTTCCTGAACAGCATCGTCCGCGTCATCAGCGGACCCAAGCATGCGGTAGCAGAACGATGTTAACTGCGGCTTCAGGTCTTCGAACGTCTGGACGTCAAATGCCGTATCTTTCATTTTGTCCCCCCAAACCGAGATTCCGAAAGGTTGTTCTTTCATTATATGCGATTGGGGATTAGTTGAAAATTGAAGAATTATAAATTGAAAGTAACAAAGAGCCGCCCGTTACCGACGACTCTAATCCAATCAATTGTACGGCAACTCTGTAAACACCTGAAAAGTGACCCCGAATTTATCTGTCACATCGCCAAACCCCGGGCTGAACGCTTCCTCTTGAAAGGGTAAATTGACCTGGCCTTCTTGCTGCAGGACTTCAAATATCCGCCTCGATTGTTCTACGTCGTTCGTCGTAATGCAGATCGTTACCCGCTTCCCTTCCCCCGGCGACGAACCGCTGGGCGAATCGGAAAACATTAGCTCCGCTTCACCGATTTTTAATTTGGCATGCGCGACAAGGGCTTTCAGATCCTCCGTAAACGTACTGGGCATATCCGGCATCTCGCCGTAAGTCGTTACGTGGATAACCTCAGCACCGAGCGCTTGTTCATAAAACCGGATAGCTTCCTGCGTACGTCCCTCCAACGTGATATAAGGGGTAAGCTTGACTGTCATTGTGGTTCCTCCTTGGGATTCGGATCGATTTGAGTGGTTCATAAGGTTAGACGATCCGGGCGGGGAAAAATCATCGGTGCATACAGTAATAGGGTCAGGATTCCAGCTCCCGCACCGTCTCCCCCGTAACCAGTACCGGCTGATAGTAGGTGCTGTTCCGCAAATCCTTCTTGCCCTGCAGCTTCTTGATTACCCATTCAGCGGCGTCGCGGCCCATCTGCTCCTGCGGGTGGGTCAGGGTGGTCAGCTTGATGCTCGCGTTCTTGGCAATGTAGGAATTGTCCTGGCCGATGATCGACAGGTCCTCCGGGACGGAGATGTCCAGCTGGCGGCATACATTTACTGCCTCAAGCCCGACTTCGTCGTTGTAGCAGACGATGGCTGTCAGCATGTCCCTATTTTCGCTCAGGAATGTCTTGAGGCTAGTGGACAGCTCCTGCTTCGTTTCGGTATCGAAGGACAGCACCTGCTCCGGGTGGAAGCGCAGTTTGGCTTCGCCGAGCGCCTTAATATATCCCTTCATCCGGTATTTGCCCTGCAGGTCATCCATCTTGGCAATGATGCCGATCTGGGTATGGCCCTTGGAGATCAGCTCCTTGGTCGCAAGATAACTGGACTGCACATCATCGAGGCAAAAGAACGGCACCTCCAGCTCCTCATAATACGCGTTGATCATAATGAACGGCACGTCCTGCTCCTTGAAGGACAGGTAGTAGGCGATGTTGGGGTTGTACAGGTTACTCTTGGTCGGCTCCACAATCAAGCCATCGACCCCGAAGGACAGCATCATCTCTAGCGCCTTTTTCTCCTGGGCCACATCATTGTTGGTGCTTGCCAGCAGCAGCGAATAATTATCCTCATTCAGCCGCCCCTCAATCCCGCGGATAATGGACGGAAAGATGTAATCCGAGATGTAAGTGGTAATAACCCCGATCGTCCGCTTGCTGGAGCCGCCTGCCGCTTTGGAGCGGAACTGGCTGCTGACATAGGTGCCGGAACCCTTTTCGCTGCGTAAAAAACCCTCATTGGACAGCTCCAGAATCGCCTTGCGCACCGTCTGCCGGCTGACATTATAAGTCTCCTGCAAGGCCAGCTCTGTAGGAATCTGCTCCCCCACACTGTAGGCTCCTGATAGAATATTGCTTTTTATATCATCAAAAATAATCTGGTATTTTGTCTTCATCGGACTCACTTCTTTCATGGTAGTTCAGAACGGAATGTACTGCCTGTGTAAAAGTTGTACGTACATATTGTAACACAGTTATTAGCTTATTATAGTCTATGAGCGCATATGTATAAAGATAAACTAAATTTGTATGTATATCTTACAAGTTATATTGACAAATGTACGAACAAAAA
This sequence comes from Paenibacillus sp. PastM-3, assembly GCF_029893965.1. Classification (GTDB taxonomy): domain Bacteria; phylum Bacillota; class Bacilli; order Paenibacillales; family Paenibacillaceae; genus Paenibacillus_AQ. The sequence goes on along the minus strand of NZ_JARXXP010000002.1, from coordinate 499,973 downwards.
ATATACTGGAGCTGTTAAAGGGAAGCGCCTTCTTTTTATTATTGCAATTATAATCAGGTTGGCTTAGGGAGGAGTAACGTGGGCATGGATCAGAACATCAGGCAAGCGATACTTGAGGGAGGAACCTCACTGGGTATCGAATTTGGGTCCACACGTATCAAGGCGGTACTGATTGACCGGAAGTTTGAGACAGTTGCTTCCGGCAGCTATGAGTGGGAGAACCAGCTGGTTGACGGATATTGGACGTACCATTTAAATGACATCATCAAGGGCCTGCAGACTGCCTACAGTGAATTGAAGCATGAGGTACAGCAGAAATACGAAGTCACCCTGAGCAAGGTGGGGTCGATCGGATTCTCGGCCATGATGCACGGATATATGGCTTTTGACAGCAAGGGAGAGCTGCTGGTTCCGTTCCGGACTTGGCGTAATGCGACAACCGGAGCTGCGGCCAAGGAGCTGACTGAAGAGTTTCAGTTCAACATCCCTGAGCGGTGGAGCATTGCCCATCTGTATCAGGCGATTCTTAACAAGGAAGAACATGTGCCGAACATTGATTTTATAACGACGCTGGGCGGATATATTCACTGGCTGCTGACCGGAACGAAAGCGATCGGCATCGGCGACGCTTCGGGGATTTTCCCGATCGATGAGTCGGCACAGGATTACAATCCGGCGATGGTCAAGCAGTTCGACGAGCTGACTGCAGCCAAAGGTTACTCTTTGAAGCTGGGTGAGCTTTTGCCAAAAGTGTATCATGCAGGCGAGCAGGCAGGAGTGTTAACTGAAGAAGGGGCTAAGCTCCTGGACGTATCCGGGGACTTGCAGGCAGGCATTCCGCTGTGCCCTCCAGAGGGTGATGCCGGCACAGGCATGGTTGCTACGAATAGTGTAAGAAAACGCACCGGTAACATCTCGGTAGGTACCTCCGTATTTGCGATGATCGTGCTTGAGAACGATCTGTCCGCTGTATATCCGGAGATTGATATGGTTACTACGCCGGACGGCAGCCCGGTAGGAATGGTGCATGCGAATAACTGCTCCAGTGACATCAATGCATGGGTCGGCCTGTTCCGCGAGTTTGCGGAGGCTATGGGCATCCAGGCGGATTCCGGCAAGCTGTTCAGCGTGCTGTTTGGCAAGGCGCTTGAGGCGGATGCCGACGGCGGCGGTCTGCTGAGCTACGGTTATTTTTCCGGGGAAAATATTACAGGCATCGAGAAGGGACGCCCGCTGTTCGTCCGCTCGCCGGAGAGCCGCTTCAATCTGGCTAACTTTATGCGTACGCACCTCTTTACCGCTTTTGCCGCGCTGAAGATCGGGATGGATATCCTCACCAAGAAGGAGAATGTCGCAATCGACAGCATTCTGGCGCATGGCGGCTTATTTAAAACCCCTGTGGTCGGTCAAAAGATCGTGGCTGCCTCGATGAACGTACCTGTCTCCGTAATGGCAACAGCCAGCGAGGGCGGGGCCTGGGGGATGGCGATTCTGGCTGCGTTCATGCAGAACAGGGAGCAGCAGGAGCGTCTGGACGATTTTCTCGATAACAAGGTATTTAAGGATACGGAAGGACAAGTTATTCATCCGGATGCAGCTGACGTCAAGGGCTTTGAGCTCTTTATGGAGCGGTATGTGAGTGGCCTTGCGATTGAGCAGGCTGCTGTAGATCATCTGGTAGAGAACGGGAGGGGTTAATGTGTTAGAGCAATTGAAGGAAGAGGTATTCCAGGCCAATCTGGATCTGCCCAAGCAAGGACTTATCAAGTACACCTGGGGCAATGTGAGCGCAGTGGACCGTGAGAGCGGCCTGTTCGTCATCAAACCAAGCGGAGTCAGCTATGAGAAAATGAAAGCCAGCGATATGGTCGTTGTCGACTTTGACGGTAACGTTGTTGAGGGTGATCTTAGACCTTCCTCAGATACACCGACTCACGCTGTGCTGTATAAGCATTACAAGGAAATCGGCGGCATTGTGCATACGCATTCCATGTGGGCCACCGTCTGGGCGCAGGCAGGGCTTGATGTTCCGGTTATGGGAACAACGCATGCTGATACCTTCTACGGCGCTGTACCTTGTACCCGGTTCCTCACACAAGAGGAAATTGACCGCGGGTATGAAGCTGAAACAGGGCATGTGATCATCGAGACGTTTGAGCAGCGGGGCATTGATATTATGGCGGTTCCCGGTGTACTGCTGAAGGGTCATGGACCATTCACCTGGGGCAAAGATGCCCATTCCGCAGTCATGAACAGTGTGGTGCTGGAGGAAGTGGCCAAGATGAATCATTTCGCGCGCGAGCTGAACCATTTTGCCGAGGAGCTGCCGCAGCGGATTCTGGATAAGCACTATCTGCGCAAGCACGGCAAGGATGCTTACTACGGCCAGAAATAATATGGGGTACGGATTAACCTACTATCACAATTTAAGAGAAGAGGATGAATATAAATGACAACAGTTAGTGACAAGCAGTTCTGGTTCGTTGTTGGATCGCAGCATCTGTACGGCGAAGAAGCGCTCGGAGAAGTTAAAGCCCACGCGCAGGAAATGGCCGATGCACTGAATAACAGCGGCGTTCTGCCTTACCCGCTTGTATTGCAGGATCTGGCAGTCAGCGCGGACAAAATCACTACTATCATGAAGGAAGTCAACTACCGTGACGAGGTTGCCGGTGTAATTACCTGGATGCACACCTTCTCCCCGGCCAAAATGTGGATCCGCGGCACCAAGCTGCTGCAGAAGCCTCTGCTTCACCTGGCTACCCAGTACAATGAGAGCATTCCTTGGGCAACGATCGACATGGATTTCATGAACCTTAACCAGGCTGCCCACGGTGACCGTGAGTATGGCTTCATCAATGCCCGCCTGAACAAACAGAACAAAGTGGTTGTAGGCTACTGGCAGCGCCCTAATGTACAGAAGCAAATTGCCGAGTGGATGGACGTAGCGGTTGCTTACAACGAGAGCTTCAACATCAAGGTTGCCCGTTTCGGCGACAACATGCGTAATGTAGGGGTTACTGAGGGCGATAAAGTAGAAGCTCAGATCCAGTTCGGCTGGACTGTTGATTACTTCGGAATCGGCGACCTTGTAGCCTATGTTAACGAAGTAACGGAAGAAGAGATCAATGCCCTGTTCGCTGAATATGCGGAGCAGTACGATTTCGATTACGGCAACTACAGCAAGGAAGCATGGGAAGCGAGCGTTAAGGTTCAGGCCAGCTATGAAATCGCCCTGAAGCGTTTCCTTGATAACGGCGGCTATAATGCCTTCACCTCCAACTTCGAAGACCTGCACGGCATGAAGCAGCTTCCGGGTCTGGCCGTACAACGCCTGATGGCTCAAGGCTACGGCTTCGCCGGCGAAGGCGACTGGAAGACGGCTGCCCTTGACCGCCTGCTGAAGGTAATGGCGCACAACGTGAACACCGGCTTCATGGAAGATTACACATATGAGATGGCAGAAGGCAAGGAAGCGATTCTGCAGTCCCACATGCTTGAGGTTGATCCAAGCCTGGCAAGCAACAAGCCGAAGGTGCTTGTATCACCGCTCGGTATCGGCGACCGCGAAGATCCGGCCCGTCTCGTATTTGACGGCAAAGCCGGCGAAGGCGTTGTTGTATCGATGGCTGACTTCGGCACCCACTACAAGCTGCTGATCAATGAAGTAGAAGCGTTTGAGCCAGAGGTTGCTGCTCCTAACCTTCCGGTAGCGCGTGTACTGTGGAAAGTGAAGCCTAACTTCCAGGACGGAGTGAAGGCCTGGATCGAGAACGGCGGCGGTCACCACACGGTGGTTTCCCTGAACCTGACTACTGACCAGATCGTTAGCTATGCTAAAATGGTAGGACTGGAATATGTAATCATCAAATAATGGAATAATAGTGTGAAGCGGGTAAGCGGTGGCTTACCCGCTTTTAATTTTTATTGGTATTAAAGAATAAAGTTTTCGCAGCCCCGCAAAGTCCCAAGGCCAGCATCGATGCAAGCCGCGCTTTGAGGTTATTTTTGGTTTGACAGCTTTTACTGCCGATGGTAAGATACGGCTAATTAGCGTAAGGAGGGTTGCGGACTATGATTTATTTCATACGTTTAAGATGAGTACCCAGAGGAGCTTGTTTCACCGGTAAGGTGGGCTTTTTTGAGATGCTTGTTTTATTACGTATGGGACATAGACCGCGAACCGCACGGTTATCCGGCAATGCCTTATTTGGCTATGCCTAGTTCTGACACGTCAAGCAAGCAGACTCAAGCCCACTGGACTTGGGTCTGTTTTTTTTACGGGAGATTTTAGTGTGCGAAACGAAATAACTCAACTTATTAAGGGGGCATAACTTATGCACTGGAAAAGGACATTCGCCTTCATCTTCAGCGGTCAGATCTTCTCGATTCTGACTTCATCGATGGTGCAGTTCTCGATTATCTGGCACCTGACGGAAACCACCGGGTCAGCCTCGGTACTGATGATTGCCGGACTCGTAGGCTTCCTGCCGCAAGCGATTCTAGGGCCGTTCATCGGCGTGTGGCTGGACCGCTGGAACCGCAAGCTGACCATGATTATCTCCGACAGCATGATTGCTGTCACCAGCCTGATCCTGGGCGCTTATTACCTGTGGGGCGACCCGAGCCTGTGGGTCGTATATGTCGTGCTGTTCATCCGCTCCGTGGCCTCCTCGTTCCACGCGCCGTCGTTCCAGGCTGCTGTCCCGCTGATTGCCCCGGAGGATCAGCTGACCCGGGTAGCGGGCTGGCAGCAGATGGTCTTCTCAGCTTCCAGTATACTGGGACCCGCGCTGGGGATTGCCGTATACTCGGCTACATCGCTGGGAACAGTGCTGCTGCTTGATGTGGCGGGTGCACTGATCGCCAACGTCATGCTGCTGATGGTGAAGATTCATCAGCCGAAGCCGGAGGTGGTGCAGGCACCGTCTTTCCGGCAGGAGTTCATTCTCGGCTGGCGGACCTTTGTTTCCGCCAAGCCGATTGTATTTATTACAATAGCCATGGCCGGCTTCAGTGTTGTCTTTATGCCACTGGCCATGCTGTTCCCGCTGATGACGCTGGAGCATTTCGGCCGGGGCGGATACAGCGCGAGTGTAATAGAGGCGGTATTCGGCTTCGGCATGATCGCCGGCGGCGTGCTGCTGTCGGTATTGTCCTCCAAATGGCGCGACTCCACCTATATGAGCGTCAGCCTTGTTATTATCGGCCTGACCTGCCTGCTAAGCGGAGTTGTCGGCAGCGGAGCCTTCGTAGCCTTTGCCGTACTGTCGTTCTTCATGGGTGCTGCTGCCCCGCTGTTCAACGGGCCCTATATGGCCATGATCCAGAAGGCTTACGAGCCGGAAACGTTAGGGCGTGTCATTTCGCTCGTTTCCAGCATTGGCATGCTGTCTTCTCCCATCGGGCTGGCCCTGGCCGGGCCGGTTGCCGACCGGTATGGAGTCCAAGTGTGGTTCTTCTGGTCGGGCATCGTTGTAGCGCTGATCGGTATCATTGTTTTTCTCAAGTTTTACGGAAAGGCCGAGGAGGAGCAGGTACAGGGTTAGGCGAACGTAAGTATAAAATTGCAATGAGACTTTTTTCACAGCTCTAATACTCACATCGCGAGTAATATGTTAGAATATTAAAATGCATTAACGCTTCACCAACTTAATATGCTACAGGCTATGAATGCTATGGATCACACTATAGCAGGAGCAGCTTCTGGAGAGACTGCGGGCTACCGCAGCGCCGAAGGGTTCACAATCTCAGGCAAAAGGACAGAAGAGTACTGAATATTTATCTGCCTTGCGGGCTGCTGCCCGCAGGGCGGATAGTGTTTGATATTCTTATGAGCCGGGAGATTGGATGATATTATCCAGTCTCTTTTTTTATTGGCAGCAACAGGCTGTAATCATAAGGGGGAAACAGGCATGGCAGAGTTAAAGAGAGAGCTGGCCAACCGGCACGTTCAGTTAATTGCAATTGGAGGAACGATTGGAACAGGATTATTCCTGGGATCAGGGCGGGCGATTGAAAAGGCAGGGCCGTCGATCATGTTCACTTATCTGATTGTAGGGATCGCTGTATTTTTTGTCATGAGGGCACTGGGAGAGCTGCTGCTGTCTAAGGCGGGGTACCAGTCCTTTACAGATATCGCTGAAGATTATTTAGGGCCAAAGGCCGCTTTTGTTACAGGATGGACGTACTGGTTCTGCTGGATTATGACGGCGATGGCCGATGTCATTGCGGTGGGCGTTTACGTGCAGTACTGGTTTGATATTCCGCAGTGGGTTCCGGCAGTGATCTGTCTGATTATTCTGCTGGGACTTAACCTGCTGACCGTCAAAAGCTTCGGCGAGCTGGAGTTCTGGTTCGCACTAATCAAGGTGGTTACGATTCTTGCCCTGATCGGGCTTGGAATTGTACTGCTCGTCCTGGGCTTCAAAACAGATGCAGGAGCAGTTACGGTCCGCAATCTGTGGCAGCACGGCGGGGTATTCCCGAACGGAATTACAGGCTTCCTGTTCTCCTTCCAGATGGTCGTATTCGCTTATGTCGGTGTAGAGCTCGTAGGGGTGTCAGCGGCAGAAACGGCTGATCCTGAAAAAAATATCCCATCAGCCATCAACAAAATCCCGCTGCGGATTCTGTTCTTCTACGTGGGCGCGCTGTTCGTCCTGCTGTGTGTTAACCCGTGGACTCAGCTTAGTCCCGCTGAAAGCCCGTTTGTCAGAACCTTCAGTCTGGTGGGCATTCCGATTGCTGCGGGAATGATCAACTTCGTCGTATTAACCTCGGCCGCGTCAGCCTGCAACAGCGGGATGTTCTCGACCAGCCGGATTCTCTATAATCTGAGCCGCAAGGATCAGGCCTCCGGCGAGTTCGGCAAGCTGAACAAAAACCATGTACCTGCCAACTCGCTGTTCGTGTCTACGCTGGTAATCTCGGCAGGAGCGCTGCTGAGCAAGCTGGTTCCCGAGCAGGCCTTCGGTATCGTAACCACAGTCAGCGCTATCTGCTTCATCTGGGTGTGGGGCGTTGTACTGGTATGCCACATTAAATATAAGAAGAACCGCCCGGATCTGCAGGCTGCCTCCAAGTTCAAGGCACCGTTTACTCCGGCTGTAAACTATATTGTTCTGGCGCTGTTCGCGGCGATTCTGGTCATTATGCTGATTGCCGAGGAGACCCGTCCGGCACTGCTGTTCACTCCGCTCTGGTTCATCCTCCTGTTCGTCCTGTATTCGGTTAGAAGCAGAAAGCAGAAGAGCAGCCAGGAGATGAATATCAATACCGAGGCGGGCAATCATATCTAGCCTTAACGCAAATAAAAACCACTCCGTTAACCGGGGTGGTTTTTTTGTAGTGAACCATGCTCATTCCGCTAAGGAACAGGCACATAATCCGTATGATAGCGGCCCTTCGGTACAATCATCGGGGAACCGGCAACCGGGTCCTTGATGACCGTACAGTCCAGTCCGAAGATGTCCTTAACCAGAGTGCTTGTAATGACTTTATCCGGCATGCCTTCAGCGACCAGCCTGCCTGAATGAAGGGCAAAGATATGGTCGGCGTACCGCGCAGACAGGTTAATATCATGCAGCACCATTACAATGGTAGTGCCGTGCTTGCGGTTCAGGTCGGTCAGCAGGTCCAGAATCTCGATCTGGTAGGTGATGTCGAGGAACGTTGTCGGTTCATCGAGGAACAGGATATCCGTCTGCTGCGCCAGTGCCATTGCGATCCAGACGCGCTGGCGCTGGCCGCCGGACAGCTCATCAATATGATGATTGGCGAATTCCGTAATCTTCATAATTTCCATTGCTTCGGCCACGGCCTCATAGTCCTTTTTACTCCATCCGCCGAACAGCGACTGGTGCGGGAATCTTCCCCGGCCAACCAGATCGGCGACGGTGATACCTTCCGGAACAATCGGTGATTGCGGCAGCATTCCAACTATGCGGGCCAAGGGTTTAGAGGCGATTTTGGCAAGCGGCTTTCCGTCAATTGTAATGGCACCGGAGGAAGGCTTGATTAACCGGGCCATCGTTTTCAGGAGCGTTGACTTGCCGCAGCCGTTCGAGCCGATAATGACGCTGATCTTGCTGCTCGGCAGCACAAGGCTGACATCCTGGATGACCGTTTTATTCTCATAGCCTGCTACGAGGCGTTCGACTTGAAAAGTATGCGCCTGATTCATTATAGTTCTCCCTTCCGGTTCATCTGGATCAGCAGGTAAATCAGATATGGCGCTCCGAGCAGCCCGGTAATAACACCGACCGGGAACCTGGTAACGAAGGCAAACTGTCCGATCAGATCCGCAGCCAGAACCAGAACAACGCCGACAAGCCCTGCCGGGATCACGCCGGAGAAGCCGACACCGACCAGTCTTTTGGCTATCGGTCCGGCAAGGAAGGAGACAAAAGCAATCGGGCCTGTTGTAGCGGTAGCAATAGCTATCATACAGACTGAGCTTACGATAAGCAGGATTCTCGTCTTGTCGGTATGAACACCCAGCGAAGACGCCGATTGCTCCCCGAGCTCCAATATGTCCAGATGCTTGCCCAGCAGGGCAATGATAGGCGCGCAGATCAATACGGTAATGACCAGCGGAGGAAGCTCGCTCATCTGCGAGCCGTTGAGACTGCCGGTCAGCCAGCGGATTGCGGTAGGCACATCCTTCTCGGAGCTGATCAGCAGGAGATAGGAAATGACCGCATCCAGCATCGCCTGTATGCCAATCCCGACCAGGATCAGCCGGCCGATCGAGAAGGCTCTTCCCCGTGACAGGAAATAGATCAGAATGACGGTAGCCAGACCGGCAATGACTGCGGCAAAAGAGACCACAGCCCCGTTAGCATGCAGGATAACGATGCAGAACACGGCTGCTGCACTGGAACCCGACGTAATGCCGATGACATTGGGGTTAGCTAGCGGGTTACGCAGCATGGTCTGAAAGGTATAACCGGCGACACCAAAAGCAAATCCTGCAAAGAGGCCGGCCAGCATACGCGGCAGGCGGATCGTATTGACCGCAAAGGATACGCCCTTGAGCTGCTCTCCGGACAGCGCCCGGAGAACCTTCGAGAGCGGATAGATGGTGTTCCCCAGCAGCAGCATAGCGATGCAAAGCGAGCAGGCCAGTACAGCAAGGAGGCCTGTAGCCAGTATCCAGCGGCGGCGTCTGAGCCGCCTGCCTGCCATAATGAATTCAATTGAAGTAGGATGATTTGTCATAAGGACCGCACTTTCGATCTCATAGCTAATAGGATTAATATCGGTGCTCCGATAAACGCTGTCACTACACCGACTTCAAGCTCTCCGGGACTGCCCAGCAGCCTGCCGCCGACATCGGCTACGGTTAGAATAATAGCGCCCGCAATCGCGGACATGGGAATGACAAAACGCAGATCAGGGCCAAGAATCAGACGGATCACATGAGTGGCGAGCAGCCCGATGAAGCCGATAGGACCCGCAAGTGCAGTTGTCGCACCGCACAGGATAACACCGGCAAAAGCGGAAATAAACCGCAGGAAGCCCGTCTTCACGCCCAGACCGGTGGCCACATCATCCCCCAGAGCCAGCGCATTAAGCGCAGGGGCTGTCAGCACAGCGATCAGCATCCCGGCGATCAGAAAAGGGAGGAAGGTGGAGATATTATCCCAGCTTCCTGAACCGACGCTGCCCACCTGCCAGAACCTGAATTTATCCATGACATAGGAACGCGGAATCATAATGGCAGTGACCAAAGAGGAAAGGGCTGCGCTGGTGGCAGCGCCCGCCAGAACGAGCTTAATGGGGGTGGCTCCGCCACGCCCCATTGAACCGATTCCGAATACGAACACTGCAGTCAGCGCAGCTCCGGCCAAAGCCAGCCAAATATATTGGCTGGCTGAGCTTATGTTCAGGAAAGCAATCCCGCACACCACAAACAGGGCGGCGCCGGTATTGACTCCAAGTATACTCGGGTCCGCAATAGGATTGCGGGTGACCGATTGCATAAGCGCTCCGGACACGCCGAGCGCCGCTCCGCACATTAAGCTGAACACGGTGCGGGAAATCCGTTTGCGGACTACGTTAGCCCCGAAGGACTGCACATCCGGATGGAATAACCCGTCCATCAGCTCCCGGAAACTGGTCACCCGCGAACCCAAGGCCAGCGAAGCAATCACGCATATACCAAGAAGGATAATGCAGATGACCAGAACCAGTATAAAATTGCGCGGTGTATGCGCGGCAGGCTGTTTTTGTTCGGAAGTCGCAGAACTATTCATTAATTTTGTCGATAGCTCCGCCGATCAAAGCCAGATACTCATCAATGGTGTAGGCGATGGACAGCGGGTTAGGCGTTCCGGCAGCTACCAGTGGTGTGTCGCTGTCAATGAAGGCAACAGATCCGCGCTCGATAGCCGGGATTTTACCCAGCAGGGAATCGGCCTGGAGGGCTTTCAGCAATTCGTCATTGCCGTAGCCGACGATCAGATCCGCGTCATTCAGGGCTTCAACATTCTCGGCACTCAGGCTCAAAGAGTAGCTGGTAGGATCGGTAATCTGGGATGTGATGCTCTCAGGGTATTCCATTCCCAGCTCGTACAGGAAGGAAACACGGGAATCAATCGGCGCATAGATGTGCAGCTGGGACAGGTCGTCAGCGGAGAAGTTCACCCATACCACTTTCTTGCCGGCAATCTGCGGATAGGCAGCCACTTTTTCTTTTACCATAGCTTCAGTGTCCTTGATCAGCTGTTCGCCTTCCGCCTTCATGCCCATGCCTTCTGCATTAAGCAGAACCTGCTCGCGCCATGTGGTTGTCCAGGGGGAAGTCGGGTAAGCGACAACCGGAGCAATCTGGCTCAGGGTATCGTAGTCTTCCTGTGTGATACCGGAGTAAGCGGCAAGAATGACATCCGGGTCTGCATCGGAAATCGCCTCAAAATCAAGGCCGTCTGTATCCTGGAATACGTTAGGATCGGTTACGCCCAGCTCATCCAGCTTCTCCTTGGTCCAAGGAAGCAGCCCGCTGCCGTCCTGAACACCGAAGTTCGCAGCAGAGAAGCCTACAGGAACAACGCCCAGTGCAAGTGCAACGTCGTGGTTGGCCCATTGAATAGTAACAATACGCTCAGGCTTGCTTTCAATTACAGCTTCACCCAGTGCAGTTTTGATTGTAATCGGATATTGAACGGCCTCTGTAGCAGCAGGTGCTTCTGTAGCAGCCGGTGCAGTAGTAGCCGCAGCATTAGTAGGGGAAGCAGCGTTGTTTGATGCATTGTTGTTACCGCAGCCTACCAGCGCAAGTGTAAGCGCAAGCGGAGCAAGCAGCGTTCTGAAAGTAAACCTTCGTGCGGTGTTCATGTGTTTCATTTGTATGACCCCATCCTTTATGTAATGTATTTAGCTATACTTGATAACGATTCTCATTATCGAACAATATATATGGATTTGCAGGAAGTGTCAATAAAAAAATGGTAAATAAAATTTGTAGAGATGTATTTATGACAGATTTATGATGTCAATATCAACTGAAGCATTAAGCTATGGTTGTGCGGACATAGTATACTAGAAAAGGATTTTAAAAAAAGATTGGAGAGGAGCCAGATTACATGGCACAATCATTGCAAGGAAAAGTAGCAATTGTAACCGGAGCGGCAAGAGGAGTCGGAAAGGCAACAGCTGTTGCGCTTGCCAAGGAGGGCGTCAGCGTCGGTCTGCTGGCCAGAAGTGAAGCTGCACTGCAGGCACTGGCTGCCGAGATTGAAGGCTACGGAGTAAAGGCCGCATTTGCCGTCGCTGATATTTCTTCCAAGGAACAGGTAGATGCAGCGGTTGAAGCGATCAAGAACGAATTGGGAGCTGCGGATATTCTGATTAACAACGCAGGGATTGCTACGTTTGGCACACTGCTGGAAATGGACCCGGAAGAGTGGAAGGGCATGATCGACGTCAACCTGATGGGCACCTATTATGTAACCCGTGCCGTACTGCCGCAGCTTGTTGAAAAGAATGCCGGAGACATCATCAACATCTCCTCCACCAACGGTTTGAACGGAGCAGCCACTTCCAGTGCATACAGCGCCTCCAAGTTCGCCGTGATCGGCTTCACCGAATCCCTGGCCCAGGAGGTCCGCCGCAACAACATCCGTGTATCGGCCCTGACTCCGAGCACCATTGCAACGGATCTTGCACTTGACCTGAACCTGATCAAGGAAAACAATGATGCGAAGTTCGTGCAGCCTGAGGATATCGCAGAGTTCATTATCGACCAGCTGAAGCTGAATCCGCGTGTCTATGTGAAGACAGCAAGCTTTATTGCTACGAATCCGTTCTGATTTATCGTACAGATATAGGGTTATAGGCCATCCCGTGAGGGGTGGCCTTTTGTGCTGCAGGCTACCGGTCTGCCGGATCGCTCAGCCTACCCCATCCCCTTCTAATAAGGAATAGAAGTTGTCACGATCCCGGTCATTGAATCTGCCAAGTGTACCTACCCTGATGAATTCATGCCCGCCATAGATATCCATTTCTTCGCCGTCTTTGGTGTAGAGCGCAATCATGTTCCCCTCCCGGTTGAGCTCCATGTAGCCGTAACTGTCTGCTGGAGGAGTTTCACCATAAAAGAGCGTAAATCTGATTTTGTCCACTCTGTGCATGCGGGTTCTCCTTTCCTGTCATATATCAGCATTCCGGGATCAATTGTACAGGAAGATGATGGCGTTGAAAAAAGCGGCCAAGCTGCGAATACTGTTGATTTACTTCTTTTTGAGGAACTCTAACAGGGAGTTACCTGCGCTTCCGTTTATTCGCTAATTTTTTCTTGACGGGAGGACATTAGGCGGTTAATATACTGTGCCGGAAAAGCGGCAGGTTACCATTTGATTTTTTTAAGTAGTTAGGGAAAATTACGGATAAAACGGAGGGTCCCAGCAATTTAGTTGGATTATTGCTACTTAGATCGGCAGTTTCTCAAGATTTATAAGCATTAGGTGGAAAATCGCTACTTATTTGGGCCGCAAACACTCCGTATACCTAAAATGAGATGAACTAAGTAGCCTTTTTCCACTTATTATCCTCATTCAGTGGTTTTCCCCGAAAATAGATGGCGGATTTCCACTTCGTTTGTTTGATCCGGTCTGTGCCATCCTGGGAAGTTTCCTGAAGCAGCTTTTGGAGTTATAAAAATACTGTAAGGAACAACATTTTCCCGCATTTTCCATTGTTGTAATACTTCTGCCCTGTTTACACTCCTCCCCGTATGCGATGATAAGCACATCAAGCGGCCGGGTTCACCGGAATCCGGGATGCTTGACCTTCAGGCTATTGCGGTCCTTCCTTCTAACTCACTGTAAATGACATATGGCCGCAGTTTTCCTGAAGGAGGCTTATCCAGAGAGGAGGCGTCCAGGCTATCGTATTCCTTCCTTCTAAACCCAGAGGATGATCTAAATAGGGGTACGGCTTTCCTGGACACTTTTACTATGAAAATAAACACGATTTATTTACGAAGAGCATGCAAGATCATTGTTGATCAAAATAACGGGAACGGTCGGCTGCCGGAAGGGTTTTTGGCGGCGGCAGTCCGCAATCTGGAAGCGCTGGGCTTTGCTTTGTCCCCTGCATTGTTCCGCGCGGTGCGCGAGCTGCCGAAGGAAGCATTTGAGGCGCTGTACCAGCAGCTGGTTGCAGATTTGAAGGTAATGGTTGGTGCGCATGTAAAATATGCACCGATGTATCCCGGGTTTCCCGAGCAGGTGATGCTGGAGCAGGATGCCATCCTGTACTTGAATGCCATGTACCATTACTACACCTGGGATCTTCCGCAATACGATGGGGCCGTAAAGAGACCGCCGCTGCAGGAACAGGTGAAGCTGAAGGTGATTGAGCTTGGGAGCAACGAGGATTTCTTCGTGATGATCCGCCGGCTTATTCAGGCCAAAGGCTCGATCTCTGCAGCCGATAAAGAGGATATTGATGCTGTAATAGCGGCGCTTGAACCGGAGGCGCTGGATGCGATTCTGCCGGAGGATATTCCGTTCAAGGAAAATACCTCATTTGTGGCATCATCTCTATTGAAGCATGCCAAGGCTAACCTGGCGCGGCTGGGGCAGTATTTCAAAACAGCGACCGATGTGCTGCGCCTCGCGGTGGCGTGGTCGGACGGCGATGTCAGCCTGGCGGTGCCGGCGCGTTTCCGCAAATTCAAGCGCAGTGAACGCCGTCTGCTGCTTGGGTTACTTGAACAGTGCCATCCGATTACCGAGGATATGCTGAGATATAAGGAACGCTGGATTCGCCTGGGTGAAATCCTGCATCCGTCGGAATACAAGCAGCGGTATATGCGCTGTGAGGAAGCCTTTGATATTTTGCGGAATAACAAGCCGTTTACAACCTTTAACAGCAGTGTGGAGCTAGCGATCCAATACAAACAGGTCTGGGATGCGCTGGATCTGCTGATCAAACGTCCGGGCGAATTCGCACGGAGACTGGATCAGCTGCTGCGCGGAACGGAGTTTACGGAGTACGTTGTGCTGGCCTTTGGCGAGGTGGCGGGGCAGGTAGCGACTCCGGTGCTGCTGCAGGTGAAGAAGCATTTTGCCCATCGGCTGGATTCGCCTGAGCTGCGGGTCTTTTTTCCGAAAGGAAATGTCGCCAAAGCCTTTGCAATCCCTGATACGCTGCCGGAGATTGACGCCGGAGCTTGCCGGGATGTCGTAAATGTATGCGAGCAGGCGTTAATCAGGCGATTCGCAGCGCTGCCGCCTTTAGGAACCGCTTACGTGGATGAGCGGCTTAAGAGCTATAATGTACCCTTTTCCCAGAGATCGGCCAGTAAAGCACTGCATACGCTTGTCCGGGGAAGCCGCCTGCCGATGGGCGAAGGGGATACGATCCGCTTTTTCAGCTGGTGGAAAGAGGGGAAAGTTGGCGGTGTGCCTACAGGCCGGGTCGATATTGATCTATCTGCGGTCATGTATGATCAGAACTGGAACTATGTGGAGCATATCTCTTATACGAATCTGCGCTCGTCCAACTATCTGGCGGCGCATAGCGGAGATATTGTCTCGGCGCCTCACGGGGCCTGCGAGTTCATTGACCTGCATATCCCCTCTATTGTCGAATATGGCGGAAGATACGTGGTGGCGTCGCTGAATTCCTTCACGGAGCAGCCTTATTGTGATTTGCCGGAATGCTTTACCGGCTGGATGATGCGGAAGAAGCCCGGCTCGGGCGAAATTTTTGAGCCTTCGGCCGTAGCCAATAAGATTGACGTTACAGCCGATACACAAATAGCGATCCCTGTTATATTGGACCTGGTTGAACGGACGGTCATCTGGACCGATCTGTCGCTGACGAGAGCTCCCCAGTACTACAATAATGTGGAGGGTAACCAAAAGGGAATGGTGCTGATCGGCAAAGCAATGGCCTCGCTCAAAAGGCCGGATCTGTACGATCTGTTCATGCTCCACGTCAAAGCCCGGGGACAGCTTGCCGAATCGCCGCGCCATGCCGATACTGTATTCTCGGTAGAGCAGGGAGTGACTCCGTTTGATATCGAGCAGATTATGGCTGAGTATATGGTTTGATTGTAGCCTCATTCGCCTCCCGCAGCACCTCAGCCCCGCCCGCTGCCATAAATTCCTTAACAAAGCTGTCGAACTCCTCAAGCGGACGTTCACCGGTAATGAAGGCGATGTAAGCCTCGTTCCGCAGCTGAATTAGCTCCGGCCCGTTCTTGACCATGGAGGGCGTGGCGACTTCCAGGGCATTGTAAATCCCGTCCCGGTCGAGATCCAGCGTCGCCGCCCACTGCTCCCTGCGGTCGCCGGGCATAACCGGCACCGTCATGCCAAGACCGGCGCCGATGGTATTCTGGTAGCTGAAGGTCTGGTCATACGGCGGAAGCACCACCACTTCTTTATTCAGGCTGTCCGCCCACTCCCAGTGCTCCCCCTGAATGCCGAATTTCATTGCGGTGTCCTCCTGCGGGTCGGGATTGGCGCTGACGTAGTCGAGAATCTGCAGGATGGTCTCCAGCTTGCCCGGCTCCTTCAGGGCATCTGCACCGATGGCGGTGAAGCTCATCAGCATATCGTAGGCTTTGGAGCCGCGTTTGCCGTCAGGCCCGCTTACCGGCCGGCCGAATACAATCCGCGCCTGCGGATTTTTGGCGGTCAGCTCTTTCACGTTAAAGGTGGCGGCAACCGGCGTCTCCACGGTTTTTCCCAGCTCATCCGTTGTCCATGTGGAATAATCCCCGTTCTGAATCCAGTGGTAGTAGTTGCCCATGGAGGTCATGCCGATCCGGCCGTTTATAAAAGCATGGGAGAGATGCTTGTAGCCGCCTTTATTCTCCCCGGTAATGAATTCCGGGTCGATAACCCCGTCCTGATACCACTTGCGCAAATAGCGCAGCGCCTCCTTCATTTCCGGCTGCAGGGCACCGATAACCAGCAGCTGATCCTGCCTGCTGAAATAGAGCTGATCGGCAAAAACAATCTGCCCGAACGCTCCGAAGACAACATTCATCCCTTCCAGCGATAACCCATAGGTATCTTTAACACCGTTACCGTCCGGGTCCCTATTCGCGAACGCATAAATCACCTTCTCAAAATCAGCCAGCGTATCCGGAACAGACAGGCCAAGCTTATCCAGCCAGTCCTGACGGTAGACAACAGGAATCCGGTAGATATTAGTCGGGTTAACAACAGGAATGCCGTAGTAGGCGCCGTTAATGATGCCTGAATCCTGATAAGCAGGGGCATTCTCCCGGATCGCCTTCATGATATTAGGCGCATAGGTGTCCAGCACCTCCTGCGGAATTTCTGCCAGTAGGCCCTGCTGCTGGTATTTCAGCAGGTCTTGGGTCTGCCTGATCCGGAACAGGTCCGGAATAGCCCCCTGCACCAGCTTCAGCTCAAGCAGGGATTCATATTTGTTGTTTTCCAGATTCCAGATGTCGAGATCGACGCCGAATTTCTGCTCCACTTCCCGGACAACCGCCGCATCCTCAGGAACCGGCAGGTTCTGATGCATGGTCCACGAGATCGTGTAACCCGGGGCAGAGGAATCTGCTGTGCCATCAGCCGCCGGTTGTTGTGCCGAAGCAGCGGACGGGTCTGCAGCCGTTACAGCTGCCGGATCACAGCCGCTAAGCAGACCCAAAGCCGTGAAGATAACGGGTACTGTCAGAAGAACGGCACTCCAACGGTTGTTCATTCTCATCCGGGTTTTCCTCCTGTCAGCTATGCCGGCGGCCGCTTGCGGATTAACCCTCATTAAGGGTACGCAAATAGTTGCCGGGAGTGCAGCCATAGATTTCTTTGAACCGTTTGATAAAATAAGCCGCCGTCCCGTAGCCCACGCTGCCTGCGATTTGTTCAACGGTCATGCTGTTACTCTCCAGCAGTGCTTTGGCGTGCTCCATCCGCCGGGCGGTGACATAGTCGGTATAGGTGATTCCAAGCTCTTCTTTGAAGAGCTTGCTTAAATATTTCGGACTGATATACACCTTGGACGACACAGCATCCAGTGACAGATCCTCTGCCAGATGCTCCCCGATATACTGCTTCGCGGCATCAATAGTAGACAAAGCCCTGTCGCTGTTACGTTTGTCAGTTTCATTAATAAAGGTGGCCAGAGAGCCGGTTAGCCAGCTCTGAAAGCTGAGAATATCTGGCATTCCGATATACTGCTGATACAGATCACCGGGCTTATAACGGACGCTTTTCAGATAATCCGAGTAGACAAACACGGTATTTCCCAGAATAAAGTGGCAATAATCCGCCGGATATAATTCTTCCCGCATGGCGGTGACGAGCTGCGCGACAATGGCTGCAAGCTCATCCAGCTGGCGGGATTGCAGCTTATCTTTGAATTTAACAAGCAGCGCCTGCGGAATTTCATCCAGGCTGCTTTCCCGCTCCAGCAGGCTGCGGCCCTTCAGGACAGACTGCTCCGGAAGGAAATAAGCATACTTCATCAAAAGCTGTGCTTCAGAATAGCTGTTGTGGAGGCCGGCAGCCTCCTGCACCCAGCAGCCCCAGGCAAGCTGGACTTTTGCCTGAAACGGCTGTCTGTCTTCCCTGGAGATGAGCTTCGCGAGCTGGTCCAGCAGACTGTCCGAAGGGCTGCCCGCACACACGATGACGGCAATCCGCTTATCCGGCAGCTCCTCGGCAATGATCCGGCAGTCCGGCAGGCGGACGGCCTCCAGCTGCCCGATGATGGTGCTCATCATATTCTGGATATGTGCTGAGCTCATATGGCTCCAGGCTCTCTCTGTATTCACAAGCAGGCAGCAATAGTGATTGTAAGCCCGCGAAATCCCAAGACATTGAAACGCCTCGGCTTTCTCCTCCCGGCTGGAGCTCATGTGCAAAAGGCTTAGCACAGCATTATGCTTGAGCACCGGCGCGCTGGCCTGCAGGCTCTCTTCCAGGCTGCTGACCTGCTCGCTGAGCCTGGTGAAGGCGGTGTCGATCAGCCTGTACTCATTGGCCGAAGGTTCAGGCGCATGGCCGGAGAGGTCCCGGATTCTGCCGACAAGCCTTTTGATTGGAGTATAGTTGGCTTTGGCGAGAAGCCCCGACATAAGGAGTCCAAGGATAATGGCAAGCAGGCAGAGTCCCGCAATCAGCTGCTGCATCCCATTGGAGGGCGCATAAAAGAAGCTGGAAGGTACAGCGCTGACTATTTTCCAGCCGACAGCCGGCAGAGTCTGATAAGAGATGACATAGGGAGTACCGCCAAGGTTGCTGTCGAAGCTGCCGGCCTCCGCCGCAGACTCAAGCGGCACGCTGATACTGGCGCTATAGCTGCTCACCTGGTCGGAAGAGGTATCCGGAATGACCATCAGGCCGTTAGGGTCTACAATAAAAGTCCCTTCATATTGCGAGGGCATCATATTCTGAATAATAGTGCTGACCGCGCTCTGTTTAACATCAATAGCGACAATCAGATCACTCTCAGCCCCGGAGGACTGAAAAGGATAGCTATGGGCATAGGTAATGAGCGTATTGTGCTTGCCGCCCGGCACACTGGAGTAAATATCTTCAGGCACTTCGCGGGCCGGAGTCCAGAGACTGCCCCCGGAGTTATTATGCATTCCGCCGATCCAGTCCGTAAAAGCTGCGGCGCCGTCCCCCTGGTCAGCCTGGTATCCCAGCCCATACAGCGATGACAGCATGACCTGCTGCTGCGGAGCATACAGATGAACCGCCTGGATGATATCGGAGTTGCCGGCAACCTCGGTTTTCAGCAGATTTTGCAGCCCGCTCACTTTGCTTAGATTATGCTGAAAGGAAGTATCACTGAATAAACGCAGTGCCGAGGTTCTGTCGAGAGAGAGCTCCAGATAGATCTGCTGAACCCGCTCAAGCACCGAGGTTTCAATGGTCCGCGCGGTATTCTCCAGCACCAGCCGGTTGCGGCTGCGCAGCTCTTCTTTATAATGTCCCGAGAAATAGACAGAGAAGACGGTGCAGAGCAAGAGAACAATAACCAGAACAACGGACAGATAGGAAATAGCGAGGCCGGTAAATGCTGAGTTCCATTTTTTCATGGCGTATTCTCCTCCCAGGCGGATTATACACTATCCTCTGACAAGCCTATTCACGATTTTTGTTAACAGAATATTAAATCAGAAGATCTGCCCGTAATGCTCCCAAAGTGATACAAAAGAGAAATCGTCTTATTGCCGGTTTGCACGGCCTGATGCTACATTGAGACCGATTCGAATCGACTACAATTGACGATAGGAGCCAATTACTTGAAAACAAAGACTGCCAAAAAGCTGTTATCTGTTGCTGCCGGTCTCGCCATCCTTAATAACTCTGTTGCGCTGCAGCCTGCAGCGGCTGCTCCCGCGGATTCATCAATCCCGGTACCTGCCGCTCCCGAGTGGGGACATTTCGTAGACAGCTACAAGAACAATACTTCCGTTAATCAGGCCGTTTATGCCAACCCTGCCATTGGCATCCTTTCCGGATTTCTGGAGCTGTGGACGCCGGGTACCTCCTGGAATAACGGCACCAAGCTGAACAGCAGTGTGCTGGATGCCAACATTCAATATGTTGCCAGCGTCGCAGCCACCCGGACCAAGGCAGAGGAAGACATGGCCTATTTCGATGACCGGCGGAACCAGACTTACGGTGCTGCTGACGGCCTGGGTTCCCTCTCGGAGGTATACCGCGCTAAATCAGGGACGTACACGACGATTACCGAAATTCCGGCCGATGCTACTTCAGTGAAATATACGGACGGCAACGGCTCGAACAAAGCGGGAGATTCCGGCTCTGAGCTGGGCAAAATGGTTGACCTGATCGGCACCATCCGCGGCAATTATGCTTCAACCAATCCGTCAAAATCGTTCTACAGCTATATGCGTCCATTCCGCTGGCTGGATACCTCCGTCATTGTGCCTACGCTTGTGCCTGCGATGAGCAGCACACCTGCTACGGACGGCGGATTCCCGAGCGGGCATACCAATGCTTCGTATCTGGCTGCACTGTCGCTGGCCTATGCGGTGCCTGAACGGTTCCAGGAGCTGCTGACACGCGCTTCGGAAATGGGGAATAGCCGGATTGTCGCCGGCATGCACTCCCCGTTTGATGTAATGGGCGGCCGGGTATTGGCGACGGCACTGGCGGCGGCAACCCTGGCTGATCCTGATAATGCACAGCTGAAGAAGGCTGCTTATGACCAGGCTCATGAGAAGCTGCTGACCGAAACGGGAACGGCAGAGGACCGGTTCAGTGATTATTCCAAGAATAAAGCGCAGTTTACCCAAAGGCTGACCTACAGCTTCCCGCAGATTAATTCTACTGTTAAGCCTGCCGTGGTTCCCAAAGGGGCGGAAGTATTGCTGGAGACCCGCCTGCCTTATCTGAGCGCAGAGCAGCGCCGTGCGGTACTGGCTACGACCGCGATTCAGTCCGGCTATCCGTTGCTGGATGATCCGGAGGGCTGGGGCCGTCTGAATCTGTTCGCTGCCGCTGACGGCTACGGCGCATTCAACAGCGATGTGACGGTATCCCTGGATGCGGCAAAGAGCGGCTTCTATGCAGCCGACCGCTGGCGCAATGATATTTCCGGCACAGGCGGACTGACCAAGGAAGGTACCGGAACGCTGAAGCTGACTGGCAGCAATTCCTATTCGGGCGGCACCGAGGTGAAGGCAGGTACGCTTGAAGGCGATTCAGCTACAGCCTTTGGCAGCGGCGATGTTGTGAACGTACATGGCTCTGTAGTGGAGAATGTGTATGGCAAAATAACAATCGGCGGAGCCTTCTCGCAAGCGGCTGAAGGTACGCTGGAGCTGAACCTTACCGGAGCGGGCGATGTGCTCGACGTCAAAGGCAAAATATCAGCAAGCGGCAAGCTGCAGATCGATTTCGAAAACAGCTACGTGCCTGCCGGCGGTCTGATTCCGCTGATCACGCATGGTGATAATCAGCGGTCCGGCCAGTTTACTTCTATCCAGATTAATGGTCTGCCAAGCACACGCAGCGCCCAGGTCGTGTATCAGTCCAACCAGGTTGCCCTGCTGGTTACCGATACGACCAGCGGCAGCAACTCCGGCGGCTCCCTGCCGGGCGGCTCTAACAATACAGGCGGAACCACAGGCGGTACAACTGCACCTGTAACTTCAACTGAGCAGCCGAGCACCACGAACCCGGTAACAGCTTTGAACCCGTTCCAGTCTGCCGTAATCAGCCAGGAGACAGTGCTGAAGACGGTGAGCGATGCCATCGCCAGAACACAGAACACGAATATAGCCTTCAGTGATACTGCAGGCCATTGGGGCAGCAGTGCCATTGCTGCGGCTGTGAAGCTGCAGATTATCAGCGGGTACGAGAACGGCTCCTTCCGGCCGGATGCTGCAGTCAGCAGAGCGGAGTTCTCCGCTATGATTACCCGTGCTTTCGGACTCGCGGATAGCCCGGCTGCAGCCGGCTTCAGCGACACCGGCACAAGCTGGGCTGCCGGAGCTATCGGTGCCCTGGCCGGTAAAGGAATCGTAACCGGCTACGCGGACGGCAGCTTCAAGCCGAATGCGACCATCACCCGTGCCGAGATGGTGACGATCCTCTCGCGTGTGCTGAACTTCGGCGTGCTGGAGAGCGGCGGCGCGGCTGATTTTACCGATGTAAGCAGCAATTACTGGGCTGCCGCAGCCATCAAGCAGGCTGCTTCGGCCAAGCTGGTGCAAGGGGTATCGGCTTCCTCATTCGCACCGGGCCACAATGCGACCCGTGCCGAAGCTGTAACGCTCATTATCCGCGCCTTGGAGACCGACAGCTCGGTCAAGGCGTTAATTGAGGGATTGTAACAGGAAAAGGGCTTGCTTTCTTATATATCAATGTGCAGGGTATGGCCGAACAGGCTTCGGGCCTTCAGATTGAGATGGTGACAGAAGAAACAGCCGAACAGAAAATCTGCCGAACAGGCTGAGGGTTACCAGGGAGATGATTGCGCGGTCGCGGGACTATTTTTACAGACCGTATATACCGATGTGGAGTTCGGCTCAGCCAGCCATGCCAATATAGAGCGGTCCGGGTTCAGGCTTGCTTTTCTTAACATGTACTGGATGGCCAAAAAGTCTGTCTGAATCTGCTTCTACTTAACAAAGGGCAGTCCCTTCAGCCGTTATCCGGCCCCGGGACTGCCCTTTGCTCCGTCAGGCGTTAGGTGTAAAGATGCTGTTCTTGTACTGCATCAGCGGTGCCAGCCAGACCATGCCGGTTCCGCGGTAGACGTTGACCAGGCCTTCGCCCGAGGCGGCAGAGCCGAGCTTGGTTTTGCCGGATTTTTCTACAGTGAAATCAAGGGTATTGGACCACATCAGCGCAAAATTGCCGTCCACCTTCAGCACATCATTGTTAAGCTCGACCACAACCGCTTCTTCGGAAGGGATCGGTGCTTCCAGCGCGAGAATGCCTTTGCCGCGGGCGCTTAAGTTGAACAGGCCTTCGCCGCCGAGTGCGGCCGAGGACAGATTTTTGCGGGCAGAGACAGAAAGCTCAAGTGAGCTCTCGCAGGCCAGGAACATGCCGTCATCAATAACAATATGATCGTTGTCGACATCAATCAGCCATAGATATTTGTAAGTGGTCTCCAGCAGAATCGTTCCGGTTCCTTTATACTGCGGCCGGATGGCTGTCGTTCCGGTTACCGCACTGGACATGATATTGCGCATCAGCCCGCCGACACCTTTTACACCTGAGGTCATTTCAATATTCCCGACCATATACTGCATAGCGCCTGCGCTAAGCACAACCTCGCTGTTATTCAGCTCAATCATCAGCTGCTTGTTGCGCATATTGCTTCTGCTCATGAAATAATTGAATTGCGCCTCCATCATGCTGGTGCTGCTCAGATCCTCTTTATATTCAATCACTGTAAAACCGCCAAGCTGCTCCTTGATAATAACGTTGCTGTTGTCTTTGAGATTATTAATGGTAAAAGCCATAATGAGTCCTTCCTCCTGTCGTGTTCATTGTGTAGCTGCTGCTTTTTGCAAAATCCGCGTTCAGGCATAACTATTCGACATAACTGCTTCATTACCTTTAGCGCAGACGTCAGTCTGGTTTTCATTTCTGATTCCCGGTCTGATAGAATAAGAGCATCACATTTTCACTGGGAGGCAGGCTGCAGACTATGGATAAGGATCTAAGTACACAACTGGCACAGTGGCATGAAGACGGCGAGCATCAAAAAATAGCAGATACAATAATAGAAATCCCTCCGGCGGAGCGCGATTACGCAATCATCAGCAGCCTCGGGCGGGCATATAACAATTTAGGCCGGTATGAGGAGGGGCTGGAGCAGTTTCAGCAGGTAGCGGCAGAAGGGGAAAAGGACCCGCTGTGGCATTTCCGCACCGGTTATTCCTATTATTATCTGGACCGGCATGAAGAGGCTGTTCAGGCGTTCAGTACGGCGCTTGCGCTTGATCCGGGGGATGAGCAGTCCGCAATGCTGCTGGACTGGAGCCGGAGGAAGCTGGAGCAGGAGCGGCTGATCGCGGCTAACCGGGAGCGTGGCAGAGCAGGCACGCGAACAGGGAAGCCTTTTGAAGGGATGGACCTGGAGTCCTTCTGGGATGACAGCGATTATGCGCCGAAGTCTTATGTGTTGCCGCCGCCGGATGATGAGCTGATCGCGTCAGTGGAGGAGGAGCTTGGCTATAAGCTGCCGGCTTCTTATATCGAGCTGATGAAGCAGCATAACGGCGGTGTTCCGCACAATACCTGCTTCCCTACGCTTGTACCCACCTCATGGGCGGACGATCATGTCGCCATCACCGGGATTATGGGGATCGGCCGGGACAAATCCTATTCGCTGTGCGGCGACCTCGGCAGCCCGTTCATGATTGAAGAATGGGGTTATCCGGATATCGGAGTGGTCATCTGCGACTGTCCGTCAGCCGGGCATGATGTCATTATGCTGGATTACCGCCACTGCGGAAAAGACGGCGAGCCGGAGGTCATTCATGTAGACCAGGAAGCGGATTACGAGATTACGTATCTGGCCCCGGACTTTGAGACGTTTATCCGCGGGCTGGTGCATGAGGAGTTATACGATACATCTGCAGAGGACAGGGAAGAGGATCTGCGCAAGGTAAAGGAGAGCGAATTCTCGCCTTTGCTTGCTGAACTGTGCAGCAGACAGCCTGATCCGGAGCAGCTGGAGACACAGATTAGGGCTGTATGTACCCGTGTAGTCCGTGAGAAGGGCTATTTCTCCTTCCATGCCGATGAGCTGTCGCTGCTGATGTACGATGTGCAGTTCTGGCTGTATACAGAAAGCTATCCGCAGCCTAGCCGGGACGAATATCTTGAGGCCTATCCGAAGATGATTGCCTTCGGCGGCGCGTTCGGGCAGGGCGGCTATGCTCCCGGGTTCATCAGCGACTGGCTGGACCGGCGGATCAGGGAGGGCCAGATTGTGAAGTCCCACGGGAAGCTGGCATTCACTGCTGAGGCGCTGAGCCAGGTGAAAGAACGGCTGGAAGCGGCGGCATTGGCAGCGGAGCAGCCGGAGGAGGGTGCAGCGGGGACAGAGGATCCGGGGGCGGTAGCGGAAGTGGCTCCCTTTAAGCTGATCAGCCAGGCTAACGGCGGAATGTCCGTCATTCTCGTTGTCGGCAGCTATAGGCAGGAGCTGTTTGCTTCCAGGGCTGATGAGGGCTTTGAGGGCAACGGATATGACTGGGCTTCGCTCGCCGCAGTATTCCTTGAAGAGCAAATGCCGCAGCTGCAGGAGCAGATTCATTTTGACCCGGAGGCGGATATGTTCTGTGCCTATTCTTCAGACGGTGTGGCGCTAAAAGCCTTCATCACCGGATTTAAGCGGGCCTGCGAGAATGAGGAGCTGATCCGGGACCTGTTTTCCCGGGCTGAGCTGGATTAGGGGCTGTCCCTATTTCCTGCGGCCTGCGTGAAGTTTTGATTTTTTATTTGCTTCAAATTGTATATAATTATCTGATAACAGCCGATGAACATTTTAGTAGATTTCCTGAGTGGAGCCATGCGTCCTGCAGCCTTCAAAGCGGCCTGGCTCTTTTGGCAAATTCGAAGAGATAAGGAAGGTTTTTTAATGAGCAGCGAACACAAAAAAACAGACGTTATCTTGATTGGTGCAGGAGTCATGAGTGCGACTTTGGGAGCCCTGCTGAAAGAGCTGGCACCGGACTGGAACATTAAAGTGTTTGAGAAGCTTGCAGGCGCGGGAGAGGAGAGCTCCAACGAATGGAATAATGCGGGTACCGGTCACGCGGCACTCTGTGAGCTCAACTATACCTCCGAAAAGCCGGACGGGTCAGTCGACATCAGCAAAGCGGTCAAAATCAATGAACAGTTCCAGCTGTCCCGGCAATTCTGGTCTTATCTGGTCAAGCATAAGCTGATCCGCCGCCCGCAGGATTTCATTATGCCGATCCCCCATATGAGCTGGGTCGAAGGCGAGAAGAATGTGGCCTTTCTGAATAAGCGATTTAAAGCGCTCTCACAAAATCCGCTGTTCCAGGGCATGGAGTACTCCGAGGACCCCCGGAAGCTGAAGGAGTGGGTTCCGCTGATGATGGAGGGCCGCACCTCACAGGAGCCGGTTGCTGCCACGCGGATTACTTCGGGGACGGATGTTAACTTTGGCGCGCTGACCCGGCTGTTGTTTGACCATCTGCAGAGCCGGAAGGTTGAGGTTCACTACAGGCACGCCATTAAAGATATCAAGCGCACCGGGGACGGCTTATGGAAGGTTAAGGTGCATAATCTGAGCAGCGGGCAGACGGAGGCCCATTCCGCCAAGTTTGTTTTTATCGGCGCGGGCGGCGGAAGCCTGTCTCTGCTGCAGAAGACCGGGATACCGGAATCCAGGCATATCGGAGGCTTCCCGGTGAGCGGGCTCTTCCTGGCCTGCGACAATCCGGAGGTCGTGGAGCGGCATCATGCCAAAGTGTACGGCAAAGCCAAGCTGGGCGCCCCGCCGATGTCGGTGCCGCATCTGGATACCCGCTACATCAACAATAAGAAGGCCCTGCTGTTCGGGCCGTTCGCCGGCTTCTCGCCGAAGTTCCTCAAGACCGGCTCGAATCTGGATCTGATCAGCTCGGTGAAGCCGAATAATCTGTTTACGATGCTGGCAGCCGGCGCCAAGGAAATGGCGCTGACCCGGTATCTGATCCAGCAGCTGATGCTCTCCGGCGAGCAGCGCATGAATGAGCTGCGCGAGTTCATTCCGAACGCCAGAAGCGGGGACTGGAAGGTGGTCGTAGCCGGCCAGCGCGTGCAGGTCATCAAGGATACGCCTGACGGCAGGGGGACGCTGCAGTTCGGCACCGAGGTGGTCAGTGCTGCAGACGGCTCGGTAGCCGCCCTGCTTGGCGCGTCGCCGGGCGCATCCACGGCGGTTCACGTCATGCTGGAGGTGCTCAGCAAGTGCTTCCCGCAGCATATCGAGTCCTGGGAGCCGAAGATCAAGGAGATGATTCCTTCCTACGGCATCCCGCTGGCGTCCTGCCCGGAATTGCTGGAAGAGATTATGGCCTCGGTGAACCAGACCCTGGGGCTGGGTGAAGAAGAGCCGCAGAAGCAGGCAAGTTTCAGATAAAATAGGTAAAGGCAGGCCCCTGGTTAATGGGGCCTGCCTTTACTGCGTTGCTGGGGCTGTGTGCTGCGTGCTGCATGCTGTAGGCTGCGAAAAGGGAAAGGGCCTGAATTACTGGTTTGCGAGCGTTAGCGGCCGCCTGAAAGCTTTTCGTAGAAAAGCTAGCATCGGAAGCATAGGCAGTCTGCAGATTCCAACCGCGAACAGCGGGAAGCGGACGGTTAGTTGGATTTTCGCCACCTAATCGCAGCGTTTCTAGGCATTGCCGGCGATTAGTTGGAAAAACGCCATCTAAATCGGGCCATTTACTGCTCCAGGAGCGATTTTGGTCGAATTAAGTGGCATTTTTCCAATTAGTTCCTCCGGAGCGTGGTTTATTGAAGGAATAGATGGAGAATTTCCACTTAGCTATGCGTAAGGCACACGTTATATCTAACAAGCTCGTGATTTTCCGGGAGCCGGGACACCTCCCCCGGGAAGCCCATTATTCCTCCTCCCGGTATCTGCTGCGGTATACAGCAGGCGTAAGATGCTCAAACTTCTTAAAGGTCTTGATGAAATAGCCGGCATCGCAGAAGCCCAGAGCATCGCTGATCCGGTTAATGGGCTGATCCGTAGCCTTGAGCAGCTGTTTGGCCCATTCGATCTTCAGCCGCGGCGCGAACGCGGAATAGTTCTCGCCGGTTTCCCTGGTGAAGATCCGGCTGAAATAGCTGGGGCTGATGTGGCATTGTCTGGCCAGGTCAGCCAGGGTCAGATTTTTGTTCTTGTGCTGGTAGAGATAATCAAAGGCCGGCTGCAGCAGCGGATTGGCGGCGCGGTACTGGCTCACGCTCAGCTCTTTAATCGAATGTTCGACCAGTGTGTTGGACAGCTCGTTCTGTATCGCCTGCAGACTGCCGACAGCCGGCACGGGAGAGACGGCATAATCATCTGCCGGGCTCAGAGGCGCCTCGGGGAGCAGTGTTTTTTTGTACATCTGAATGGTGGCATTCTTGGTGATCGCTTCTTCAACGATATAATTGCAGAGGTGAAACAGCATGTTGGCAGTGGTCGTTACTTCGTCATAGGTCAATGTGGGCAGTGAGGCATATTCAGCTTCAAGTGCCTGGAATTTGAGCTCCGTATCGGCGCTGGGCGGCCGGGAGACTAGCTGCTCGAGCTGCTGCTGGTCCGGATCACGGAGCCGGATCTGTCCGGCCATGACTGCTCCTATGTATTGATTGTCTATAATGATCGGCACGGCAATATCAATAATATTGAAGTGGCATTTGTAGATATAGGGGGCATTGAGCCGGACGGCTTCAAGGCCCCCTCTGGCATCGCATTTCTGGCAGAACGGCGAGAGGACATCATCCTTTCTCACGCCCTGGCAGAAGGGCTGGCAATAGCTGTGCCTGCTGACCGGAATCCCTTTGTAATTGACCGTAATGATCGCCATTTTGGTAACCAGCGCGAGGGAGTCCTGAAGCACATGCCATTTCTCGAGGTCTATAATGTTTTCCAGCTTGAACAGCGGATTGCTCATGAGTGTAAGATCCTCCTATCCGGCAATGAGTGCAAGATAATACTATTAACTAAGTATACAACAAGAAAACACAATGTGAAAACGCTTAATATAGCAGGCAGAGTACAATGCTTAAAAAGAATGGGCAGACTATACTTGACGTAAGAAGCTCACCAGACTTTTAGGAGGAATTAAGATGAGAAAAGCCTTTATCAGCCCGACCAAATACGTGCAGGGTGAAGATGAACTGCTCAACCTGGGTTATTTTGTACAGACCTTCGGCCAGTCTGCACTGCTGATCGCCCACCCGGATGATGTGAAGCGTGTGCAGGCCAAGCTGGATTCCACAGCCGAAAAGTTTAAGATTACGCTCGTCGAGAGCAACTTCCGCGGCGAATGCTCGCGCGAGGAGGTTGCCCGCCTGAAGGAGCTGGCCCGTGAGCATTCCTGTGCCTGTACCATCGGACTCGGCGGAGGCAAGGCGATTGATACAGCCAAGTGTGTAGCTGAAGGCGAAGCGCTGATTATTGTGCCGACAATTGCGGCGACTGACGCACCGACGAGCCATTCGGCAGTTCTCTATACTCCGGACGGACAGTTTGATGATTATGCTTATTTTAAGCAAAGCCCAAGTGTGGTTATGATTGATACAACGGTTATTGCCAATGCGCCGACCCGGTTTCTGGTGTCCGGGATGGGGGATGCGCTTTCGACTTATTTTGAAGCGAGAGCAACATCCAGTTCCTACTCCAATGTCAACGCCGGCCTGCCGAGCGGTGTACGTGAGGGCGTATGCGGACCTGCTAAGGGAACCAATACGGCGCTGATGATGGCTAAATTCTGCTATGAGACTCTTTTGAAAGACGGATTACACGCGAAGGTGGCCAGTGACTGCAATCAGGTGACGCCTGCGCTGGAAAATATCATTGAAGCCAACATTCTGCTGTCCGGACTGGGCTTTGAAAGCGGAGGTCTGGCGGCAGCCCATGCGATCCATAACGGCCTGACCTCGCTTGAGGGCACACATCACTACTATCACGGGGAAAAGGTAGCCTTCAGCACGATTGCCCAGCTGGTGCTTGAGAACGCGCCTGCCCAAGAGCTGAATGAGGTGCTGGACTTCTGCCTGTCGGTCGGACTGCCGGTCAGCCTTGCTGACATCGGAGTAGACAGCATTTCGCAGGAAGAGCTGCTGGAGGTTGCGCAGAAGGCCTGCATTGCGGAGGAGTCGATCCATTCCATGCCGTTCCCTATTACGGTAGAGGCTGTAGCCGCAGCGATCCGGGTAGCCGATCTGCTCGGCCGGAACTACAAGCAGAGCAAGGGGGCATAACATGAAGAAAATTATCAACGCACCCGAGACGCTGGTACGGGAGATGTGCAGCGGGCTGGTGCTGGCCCATCCGTCCCTTGTTTTCAATAGCAAGCACAAGGTTATCCAGAAAAAGCAGCTGAACCCGGAGAAGGTAACGCTGATCAGCGGGGGCGGAAGCGGGCATGAGCCTGCCCATGCCGGTTTTGTCGGTAAAGGGATGCTGGATGCGGCGGTCTGCGGCGATATCTTTGCTTCACCGTCACAGATTCAGGTGTACCAGGCTATCCGTTCTACGGCCGGGCAAAAGGGGACTCTCCTGATTATCAAAAACTACAGCGGCGATATGATGAACTTCAAGAATGCGGCTTACCTTGCCGGTGAGGACGGCATTGAAGTGGATTATGTGAAGGTCGATGATGACATCGCCGTTGAAGACAGCCTGTATACCGTCGGCAAAAGAGGGGTAGCCGGCACGGTGCTGGTGCACAAGATCGCCGGAGCAGCAGCCGAGCGCGGCTCGTCTCTTGCTGAGGTAAAGGAAGCTGCGGAGAAGGCGATTGCTAATATCCGCAGCATCGGCTTCGCCTTCACTTCATGTACAGTACCCGCCAAGGGAACACCGACTTTCCAGCTTGAGGATATTGAGATGGAGTACGGGGTAGGCATTCACGGTGAGCCCGGCATCCGCAGGGAGCCGGTAGTTACTGCCGATGAGCTGGCGGCCCGGATGGTAAATGCACTGCTGGAAAGCCTGGCGGTTTCAGGCGGGGCGGGATCGCCAGAGGTGACTGTGCTGGTCAACGGCTTCGGGGCAACGCCGCTGCAGGAGCTGTACCTGCTCGGCAACTCGGTGATCCGCGAGCTGGATGCGAAAGGGGTTACCGTGCATAACGTGCTCGTCGGCAATTTCATGACGAGCATTGATATGGCAGGTGCCTCCCTGTCGCTGATGAAGCTGGACGATCAGCTTAAAGCATTGCTGGCCGATGAATGCCATACGCCTGCACTCGTGCTGCAGGGGCCGTTCGAGCCGGTGCAATACGCCGAGGTTGTCCTGACGCCGGAAGCGGCGCAGGAGGTTTCCTTTAAGTGCGATACAGACACTGCACATGCCAAGGTTACAGGGGACACTTTTACACTGAATAACATGGTATATGCCATTGATAAAATGAGCGAGATCATCATAGAGAACGAGGTTCCGTTCTGTGAGCTGGACGCCCATGCCGGTGACGGAGACTTTGGAATGAGCGTGGCCAAAGGGTTCAAGCAGCTCAAGACCGAATGGCCGGAGATTACGGCCAATCACGCAGCCGATCTGGGAAGCTTTCTGGATGCCTGCTCCCTGGTCATTATGGAGCACTGCGGCGGCGCTTCCGGCCCGATCTGGGGCTCCGCGTTCCGGGCGGCCGGCAAATATGCCGGAGACCGGAAGGGAGTGTCCATACAGGAGCTGGCCGAAATGCTGGAGGCCGTGGTCAAAGGCATTCAGGATACCGGGGAGCGTGCCTTCGGCAGAGGGGCGGTAGTCGGCGACAAGACGCTGATTGATGCGCTGGTTCCTTATGCGCAGTCGTGGAAGGACAGCGCCGCACAGGGCGTTGACTTTGGCACTGCTTCGACCAAAGCAGCCGCGGCTGCGGTAGAAGGAGCAAGGCAGACCGGGGAGATCGTTGCCCGGATGGGCAGAGCCGGTACAGTCGGCGAACGCAGCATCGGATATCCGGATGCGGGAGCTTATGCGCTGGGTGTGATTTTTACCGGGCTGGCGGAAGCGATGCATTAATCTGAAACAGCTGATTAGTTTAATAAGAAGACCGTTCCCGGGAATACTCTTCCGGGAACGGTCTTCTGTGCATTTCAGGCAGGGGCTGGCCCTGCCTACCGCCGCACCGAAACAATCCGGTTGCGGCCCTGATGCTTGGCGGCGTAGAGCGCGTTGTCGACGGTTTTGAACAGGTCGTTCAGATAGGCGGATGCATCCTTGGGCTGTCCGGCCTTAAAGTCAGCGATGCTCAGCACTCCCATGCTGATCGTAACCGATACAGGATGCACAACGTTGTCTATGATCATTTTGTTGGCGGCCACGGCGGATTTAAGCTGCTTCGCAATAGTGAACGCTTCCGCCTCCTTCGTATCCGGCAGGTAGATGATAAATTCCTCGCCGCCATAGCGGGCCAGAATATCCTTCTCCCGCAGCAGGCGCTGGAGCACCTCTACGGTACCGCAAATGACCAGATCGCCGGCCAGATGGCCGTACCGGTCATTGACTGCCTTGAAGAAGTCGATATCAATCAGGATCATGGCTGAAGCAAACGGGTGATCGCGGCTCTCCGTTACTTCCCTCTCCAGCTGTTGTGTGAGATAATGCCGGTTATAGCATTTGGTGAGGCTGTCGGTAATGGCCATCTTCGTCAGCTTGCGGTTGGTCTGGAACAGCTCCTCCTGCACCTTGATCAGGGATTCATTTCTTTCCTGAAGAATGGTATTCTGGTGATTGGTCTCATCAATAAGCCGGCGGAGCTCGGTAATATCCTGAAAGGTAATGGTACGCCCTACTCTGACCGAGCTGACCATGATGGGTGCAGCATGAATGCTAATGTACAGATGGGCGCCGGGATGCAGGCATTCAATCTCGGCCATCTCATCCGGGCGCTCCCGGTACTGGTCAAGAAAACGTCTGATGGCATCAGTTGTACCCGGCAGAAAGGCCTCCATCTGGAACCGGTCACCGGGACGGAGCCGGGAGTAAGGATGCAGGGCCTGATTCATCTCTACTACGCGCTCCTGGTCGTCCAGTACAAGGATGCCGTATTCCATCGTATCAATGATATCCTGGTGGGCGATCGTTACAATATCGAACACTTTGTCCTGGTGAATGGTAATCACAAAGAAAATAGCCGAAATGACGATGCCGAGCGAAGTGAATCCCGGAATGACCGGCAGGTAATCGTCAAGGACAACATTCAGCAGGATATCGAGCAGCAAAAATATCGTTACCGCAAGAATCCCTCTGAGCATGGACATGATCTGGTTCTTGATCCGGGATGCCTGGTCGGACACAAGCGCAACATAAATGATATAGAGGGACACAAGGGCATGAATAACCAGAATGGAAATGTTGATCCAGAAAATAGGACCGTAGATTCTTTCTACATATCCCCCGTTTACCGGACGGACGAACCATTCATACGGATTCAGGATGACGCCAAGCGAAGAGAAGACTGCCGGAAGGAACAGCAGGATTAACAATTTCCGTTTCAGGAACTGTGACTGGCCGGAGATCAGAATGGTGAAAAAGATCCAGCCTGCAATCAGCAGGGAGGCATCGACAAAGGCCGCTTTTACATAAAACAGCTGGAAGACCGGATCGTCCACGGTTTTGATGGCAAACTGGCAGTAAGGCCATATCATCATAGAAAAATGAAAGCCCAGATACACTTTGTGTAATCTGGTAATGGTAACAGAAGCAAATATGTATATGAACAGCAGGAACAAGACAAAGCACATGATCAGATCAATCCACGATCCCAAATCCAATACGCCGCACCTTCTTGCATTAATTGGTATATTATGAATTTCTGTGGGTCTTAAGACTTAGGTAATATTTCTAACTATATAATCAGCATTGCAAGAATACAAGATTTTTAGGGGAATCTATAATAAAGAGAAGGTAGAGTTACCCCAGCTGTTGAATATAACCGTCAACCCTACTATTACATTTCAGGCGTATCCGGGATACGCCTTAGCTGCAGGAGGAGAACCCCATGAAGTCGATCACCGTTCAGAGCCTTACTGATAAATTCCAGCTGGAGGTGCTTGCCGGAGCCAGCCGGATGGACCGGCTGGTCACACGGCCCCGGACACACCGGCCCGGGCTGGAGTTTGTCGGGTATTTTGATTTCTTTCCTATGGAGCGGGTGCAGGTGCTCGGCCGCAAGGAAATTAATTATCTGCTTACGCTGAGCGTAGAGGACCGCGTGCTGCATATCGGTAACATCGTCAAATATCATCCCCCGTGCTTCATTGTAACGACCGGACAGCAGGAAATTCCTTATCTTACGCATTTTTGCGACCAGGAGGGAATTCCTCTGCTGCGGACAGCAGATACAACCAATGAGTTCATTGCCAAGCTGGACAGCTATCTGGTAAAGGCGCTGGCCCCCGAGCTGTCGATTCATGGCGTATGTGTTAACGTATCCGGCATCGGCATTCTGCTGCGTGGCAAATCGGGCATCGGCAAAAGCGAAACCGCACATACGCTGATCCGCAGAGGCCACCGGTTCGTAGCAGACGATATTGTGGTGCTCAAAAAGCTGGGGCCGCATACGCTGCTTGGTACGCATAACGAGACCACACGCGAGTTTCTGGCACTGCGCAGCATCGGGCTGATCAACGTGGTCCGCCAGTACGGGCGCAAGGCCTTCCAGGATGAGACCCGGATTGTGCTCGATATTGAGCTGTGTCCCTGGAGGGAGAATGCACTCAACAATGAGCTGGAGCTCGTTCCCCAGTTCACCGAATATCTCGGGGTGCAAATTCCGCACATCGAGGTTCAGCTTCAGCCGGGACGCGATGTCGCCGGATTAATCGAAGCGGCAGCCAACAACTGGTACCTGAAGCAGCTGGGCTACAGCGCTGTTGAAGAATTCATGAAACGGATCGAGGACGGAATGCAGCCATAAGCGCCGCGGCGTTACCCGTCCTCATGTCGGATCAATGCGTGAAACAGACCATCAATCACAATTTTATCAGATAGTGAGGCAAAGCGGCACTCCAGAAAAGGATATATACAAATTCTTTCAATTATGGTATCCGAAGGGCACCGGCCAGAGGCGGCTGATGCCTCTTTTTTTGCGCAAAAATAGTAGTAACCGCTTACACTTCGTTGTAGAATGGATGAAAACAGCGGACAGCTGCTATTAAGCATGCAAGGGAGCATCAGGTATGGAGAAATTTTCGCCGGATAAAAAGTATATTCCGTTCACCTACAAAATGATGATTCCTTATCTGGTTCTGGTCCTTCTGACAGACCTGCTGGTCGGCTATATAGCCTACACGATGCTTGTTGAGTCCAGAACTGAGATGGCGGAGACGAATGTGCGGACGGCCCTGAAGCAGACAAGGAGCAATATCGAATACCAGACGGATGAGATCAAACGGATGAGCAACTCGCTGTTTCTCAATACGAACTTTCAGAATGCGCTGCAGTTCAGGGGCAGTCCGCTGGAGAATATGCTCAAGATGCGCGATGATATTGTCCCCTATATGAAGGCGCCTCTGCAGTTATACGGCAACAAGCTGCGGCTTGCGCTATATACGGCTAACGATACCATGCTTGAGATTACCGGAGACGATATGACGGTGCCCATCGGCAGAAGTGATTACTATGTGATATCCAAACGGGTTGTTGAGGACAAGGAATGGTTCCGTTCGATCGTTATGAATAACCGGGACAGCCTGTGGCTGCAGGCGGACAGTGATAGTAGGCTGGGCAACATTTCGTACTTCCGCAAGCTCGTTGCTTCCAACGCCGCCCCGTCGATCATCGGTTATATCCGGGTTACGGCGAGAATAGACGAGCTGTTCGGCAACTTTGATACCTTTCCGGTGGATCAGGGGCTGGAGCTGCGGCTGGTTGACAGGACACAGGGGTTGACCATCTATGAGCAGGGGGTCCCGGACAACCAAGACAAGCCGGACAATTATCTGATAATCAGCGAGGATATTCCGATACCCGGTTATGTGATTGAGGCACGGGTGCCGCACAGCTATCTCAACAAGGATGCAAGCAGAATGCAGAAGGCTATTGGCGCAGTCTGCACGATCAGCTTCGTGGTTATGGCGGCGATCGGGCTACTTGTAGCCCGTATATCCGGCAAAAAGATTAAGCGCATCGTCTATCTGGCCCGTTCCTTTCAGGAAGGGAACTTCTACAAGCGGATCGGGTTCCCCGGGAATGATGAGTTTGTGTATATTGCCAACAGCTTTAATCAGATGGCGGCGAGCATTCAGGAGCTGATCCGGGGCGTCTATGTTCAGGGTCTTCAGAAGAAACAGGCCGAGCTGGATGTGCTGCAGGCCCAGATCAGCCCGCATTTCCTGTATAACACCCTGTCCACCATCGGCAGTCTGGCCAATCTCGGGGAGGTCGGGAAGGTTACGCGGATGGTGAAGGGGCTGTCCAAGTTTTACCGGCTGACCTTAAACGAAGGGCGGGTCTATATCTCGATCGAAAAAGAGCTGGAGCAGGTCAAAATGTATCTGGAAATCCAGCGGGTGAAATATGCCGACGCCTTTGAAGTCTATTATGATATTGATCCAGAAATTCTGCAGGTTCCGGTCATCAAGCTGATTCTGCAGCCGTTTGTGGAAAATATATTCAAGCACGCCTGGTTCGGTGAGAGTATCGCCATCCGGATTACGGGCCGGAGGCTGGGTGACCGGATTGAGCTGAAGGTGATTGATAACGGTATCGGCATGCGGCCGGATACGCTGCGAAGTATGCGTGCAGGCTCTTTTCAGCCGGGAAGCTACGGCCTGAAAAATGTGGAGGAACGGATCAAGCTGAGATACGGCAATGATTACGGGATTCAGATCGGCAGCCATTACGGAGCGGGGACGGCTGTGCAGATTGTCCTGCCGGTAGAGAATGCGGAGATCCGCGAAGTGAGGGGAGAGTAGAGGGCTATGGCCGTGGAGATAAATGTACTACTGGTGGATGATGAGGCCATTGATCTGGAATGGCTGAGAAGGAGGGTGGCCGGAAGCAGCCATCTGCCGCTGCATAGCGTCAGGACGGCTGCCAGCGGTTTTGCCGCACTCAAAATAATGGAGCAGCAGCCTGTTGATATTATTCTCTCTGACATCCGGATGCCGATTATGACCGGGGTGGAATTTGCCCGCAAGGCGAAGGAGCTGAACCCGGAGGTTGAAATTGTGTTCATCAGCGGCCATCAGGATTTCAGCTATGCCAAGGAGGCGATCCAGCTGAATGCCTCCGATTATCTGCTGAAGCCTGTGGACGATGAGGAGCTGTACAGCATGCTGGAGCGGCTCTGCGCCAAGATCGAGAAGGAGCGCAGGCAGCATCATTCCTTGACGGAGACGCTGTCGCTGGTCAATCAGGAGCTGCTGCTGCGCTGGTTCAGTGAGACTGCGCCGGGACCGGCGCAGGCGCATATCCTTGGTGTGCTCACGCCATACTTGCAGGCGCAATCAGCAGTTGCCATTGTCGAGCTGGACGATATCGCCTGGAAAATACGCGGCTGGAGCGAAGGGGAGCGGTCTGCCTGGAGCAGCAGGGCCGGAGGATTTATCCGGGAGTTTGCCCGGGCGCATAATCTGGGTATGGTGATAGCCGGCTATGACTATCACTTTATCATTCTGGCTGCGGTTCAGGAGCAGCATTTTACTGCCCTGCTGGAGGAGCTGATCCGGGCTTTCTATCAGGAATTTGCCTGCTCCATTACCATCGGCAGGGGGATGTACGCTGCTGACCCGGACAAGCTTCATGACTCCTACCGGCAGGCTCAGGCTGCGCTCAGCATCAAATGGATTGTCGGCAAGAACAGGCTTATTCAGGATGCGTCGGAGTGGCACCCGAAGGAGAACATTGCTTCCGATCTGGAGGAGATTGTTGACCGGATGCTGAAGGCCATGCTGGAATACGACCTTACGACCGTTGATGACTGCCTGCTGCAGCTGTTTGCCGGGGACAGCCCGATCTCCCAGAAGAACGATATCTATGATATCATCATCCGGATTACCTCCAAGCTGCATGCCGATCTGCGGCAGATGAACGAGCATCTGTACGAGATTCTGAACTGGGACGCCCATCAGCCGTTCGTGCTGTTCCAGTTCGAGACGGTGCATGACATCCTCTCCTGGCTGAGACGGCGGTTCTTCGAGCTGTCGGAGCGGCTGTACCTTAAGCGCCAGCGGCAGAAGCGCAAGCTGATTGATGAAATTACAGACTATGTAAAAGCAAGGCTGGACCAGAAAATCACCCTTAATGAGGTAGCCGCCCATTTCGACTTCTCGCCGAACTATCTGGGGCATCTGTTTAAGGTGGAGACGAACAGCCTGTTCAGCGACTATGTCGGAGAGCTGCGGATGAAGCGGGTCTGTGAGCTGCTGGAGGACCCGACCAAAAAGGTCTATGAAATCGCCGAGCAGGCCGGCTACAAAAATATCATCTACTTCAACCGGCAATTTAAGCAGTATATGGGCATGTCGCCGGGCGAGTACCGGAAGCGGAATAAAATATAAGGCTGCGGCCTCTGTCCTGACGGGACGGGGGCTGTTTTTATATACTAAATCGTTGAATTAGTATTAAGTTTAGTTGTTTCGCTGAATTATGCAGGGGGGCCGCCCTGCTTATAATGTGAGATATAGAGAAGAGAGGGGTGCAGAAATGAAAGGGCATACATTCTGGAGTGATTTAAAAAATTATAGGGTTATCCTGCTGATGCTGTTACCGGCGGTTGCCTTCTTCCTCCTGTTTGCTTACATCCCGATGGCGGGGATCGTCATCGCCTTTAAGAAATACGATTACGCCGGAGGGATCTTCGGCAGTGCGTGGAACGGGCTGGACAACTTCCGCTTTTTCTTTGAATCAGGCGATGCCTGGCGGGTTACGCGGAATACGGCGCTGTACAACATCGCTTTTATTGCAGTAAATAACATTCTGCAGATATTCGCCGCCATTATGCTGTTCGAGGTCGGGGGAAAGTGGTTCCGGAAGCTGACGCAATCCGCGCTGTTCCTGCCGTATTTTATCTCCTGGGTCGTGGTCGGGGCGATTGCCTACAACCTGCTCAACTATGATATCGGTACGGTGAATGCACTGCTCAGAGGGCTTGGTCTGGAGCCTGTCGATATTTATAATACGCCGGCCTATTGGCCTTACATTCTGGTGCTTGTAGCCGCCTGGAAGAGCCTCGGGTACGGAACGGTAATGTATCTGGCAGCGATAACAGGCATTGATACGGAAATGTATGAAGCTGCCGAGATTGACGGCGCGAATATTTTCCAGCGGATTATGAAAGTAACGATCCCGAATCTGATGCCGACGGTAATCATTCTGGTGCTGCTGGCGGTCGGGAACATTTTCCGCGGGGATTTCGGGATGTTCTACAATATGATCGGCAACAACGGGCTGCTGTTCTCCGCGACGGATGTTATTGATACCTTTGTCTTCCGGTCACTGATTACTTCCAATGACATCGGAATGTCGGCTGCGGCAGGGGTGTTCCAGTCGGTGCTTGGCTTCGCAACCATTATGACGGTGAACTACGCTGTCCGCAAATACGACAAAGACCGGGCCCTTTTCTAGGGACAGACAGGAAATGGAGGTAACGATATGAAGCAGCTTGACCGTAAAATTTTCTCAGCCATAGGCTATGTTTCACTGATCCTTCTCGCCGTGCTATGTATCTTCCCGTTCATTCTGGTTGTCTCCTCATCCCTGACGGAAGAGACCAAAATCGTAACGGACGGCTATCAGTTTATACCAACGGCCTTCTCGACCGAGGCTTACAGTATTCTTTTCAAATACCCGCAAGAAATGATTAATGCTTATCTGGTGACTATCGGGGTTACGGCGACAGGCACGCTGCTGGGATTGTTCCTGACTTCGATGACTGCATACGCGCTGTCCCGCAAGGACTTCAAGTGGCGCAACAAGTTTTCGTTCTTCTTCTTCTTTACTACCCTGTTCAGCGGCGGGCTCGTTCCGTGGTATCTGCTGATCGTCAACTATCTCGATATGAAGGATACGCCGATGGCCCTGATTGTGCCGATGATGCTGAATGTGTTCTATATTATCGTCATGAAGTCTTTTATGAGCAGCATTCCCGAAGCCATTGTCGAATCGGCCAAAATTGACGGCGCCGGCGACTTCCGGATTTATGTCCGCCTGATTCTGCCGCTGTCCAAGCCGGCCCTGGCTACAATCGGATTGTTTCTGGCTCTGGCTTACTGGAATGACTGGTACAACGCGCTGCTCTTCATCTCCAATGAGAACCTGATGCCGCTGCAGTATTATTTGTACAAAATGCTGGGCAACATGGACGGTATGCGCAAGGCGATGATGGGTGCGGGTGCTGTTGTAACCACGTCCATTCCGACCGAGAGCCTCAAAATGGCGATGACGGTTGTTGCCACAGGCCCGATTTTGCTGGCTTATCCGTTCGTGCAGCGTTATTTTGTCCAGGGCTTAACGATTGGTGCTGTTAAAGGGTGAACCCGGAGTCATCCGGTTTATCAATAGATTTCATATTTTAACTACAAGGGGGAAGGCTTGAGATGCTGAAAAGAAATAGAATGATGCTGCTGGCGCTCGTATTAACCTTCGTTATGATTCTAAGTGCGTGCGGCGGCAATAATAATGCCAATGCGCCGGCAGAGCCTACTAATAGCGCTTCAGAGGCAGGCGGTAACAGCACCGATACAGGAACTGCAACAGATCCTGCGGCTTCCGGTACCATTGATACATCCAAAGAAGTGAAGCTGAAAATGATTTTTGTCGGACCTAAGCCGGTCGATTATGACAGCGTGTTCGCCGAAATCAATAAGGTACTGAAGGAAAAGATCAATGCCACCATCGAAGGCGAGTTCCTCGACTGGTCCGACTGGGCGCAGAAATATCCGCTGAAGCTGGCGGCGAATGAGGATTTTGACCTGATCTACTCGGCGAACTGGGCCGGCTACAATGACCAGGCGCTGAAAGGCGGCTTCCTGGAGCTGACCGATGAGCTGCTGAACAAGTACATGCCGGAAACCATGAAGGCTATGCCGCAAGTAAGCTGGGATCAGGCCAAAGTGAACGGCAAGCTGTACATGGTTCCGCAGAACAGAGGGGAGTCTGTTGAAAAGCTGATTCTCTACCGCGAAGATCTGCGCAAAAAGTACAATCTGCCGGAGATCAACAGCCCTGAGTCCTATGCGACTTACCTGAAAACCATTGCTGAGAAAGAAAAGGGCGTTGCCCCGTTCACTCCGGAAACCGGAGACTGGAAATATCATAACCTGGACCGTGTCCTGCTGAAGCAGCAGAATGAATGGAATATGTTCGACCTCGACCTGCCGTTCGCATTCAAGCTGGATGATCCGACAGGTAAAGTATTCAACGTCTATGAAACTCAGGAATTCAAGGATCTGCTGGTGTACTACAAGGATCTTGCCGACAACAACGCCTGGTCCAAGAACGTGCTGAACAGCAAAAACGATCATCAGGCTGACTTCAAAGCAGGCAAAACCGCATCCATTACGCACAACAACGGTACACTGGGTGCCCTGATGGCCCTGATGCGCCAGGAGAATTCACCTTACGAAGTAGCGCTGGCTGACATCAACCAGGGTAAGAAAAAATCGATCGCCATCTCCACGCAGAACGGTACATCCATCCATGCGACCTCCAAAAATGTGGAGCGCTCCCTGATGATGATCGACCTGATGCAAAACGATAAACAGCTTCACGACCTAATCATGTACGGTATCAACGGCGTGCACTATGAGCCGGTTGGTGACGACAAATACAAAGCGCTTGAGAAGAACCCGAACTACACCGGCTTCTCCAACTGGAACTTCAACTCGCCGCTGAACCGCGACAATGAAGCGTTCCCGCAGGAAGCTTCCGATCTGGTTAATAGCTGGGAAGCTAGTGTGTACCACTATGATCTCGAAACCTTCGTGTTCGACAACAGCAAAGTGAAGACAGAAATCGCCAACGTCGGCAACGTGATGCTGCGCTACGCCATTCCGCTGGAATACGGCGTAATCGAAGACATCGACAAAGGCCTGGCTGAACTGAACAAGCAGCTGAAGTCCGCAGGTCTTGATAAGATCCAGACCGAGCTGCAGGCACAGATTGATGCGTTCCTGGCGAACAAGTAATAGAGTATACGAGCTATAGGCTACAGGCAGGAGTATGCGGTCCGCTGGGGCGGGCAGGCGTAGGTTTACAAAAGAGCAGGGCAGTGGTCTCCCGTTATTGGGGGGCGCTGCTCTGCTTTTTTGTGCTGGAGGCGGGATGGAGCAGTTGTAGCAATCGAAGCAATTGTCCAAAAGGGGCATATGTAGCAACTGCAGTACACGGGACGCTCTAACGGAGCATTTATAGCGACTGTAGCACACGGAGGCTCTAACAGAGCAGTATAGTAACTGCAGCACCCGGGATGCTCTAACGGACCCAGGAGGCGTTATTTGCCGATTTACCGGCGTTTGGACATTCTAACGGACACAGATGACGCTATTTAGTCGAAAATGCGCTGGTGCGGGTGAATTTGGTGCATTTAACGTCACTGGAGTCCGTTAAACCTGCAGCTGGACTGAAATGGCGAGAATAAGGTCCGCTGAGTCCGTTCGGATGTATTGGCTGGGAGGAGATTTTGCGATTACAATGGGCATAGAGTAGTTGGAACATTTTAGAAGTGTGTTTCATTTTGTCCGCCTGGGAGGAGCCATGTTTACCCCGCATACCGATTATGACTTCAGGATATACTCGTCCGATAGAGCGTCCAGCAT
Source organism: Paenibacillus sp. PastM-3 (assembly GCF_029893965.1). Taxonomy (GTDB): domain Bacteria; phylum Bacillota; class Bacilli; order Paenibacillales; family Paenibacillaceae; genus Paenibacillus_AQ. The sequence continues at coordinate 457,536 of NZ_JARXXP010000002.1, read as the reverse complement.
CACCTTTTATCTCGAGCAGTACATACATGAACGGTTACCCAGCATGGCTTGCAGTATTGAGGTTACAGATAACAAGTTTACTGGTTGGAGTCATAGTGTCTGGTTTGAGATTGATCAGCTTAAGCGTTTTATTCACGAGCTGGAGCACTTGGATAGGTTAGAACATGCAGACTTAAATGCAATGTCGCCGGAGGAGTTTACAATCTCGGTTAACCGTGCGAACAAGAAAGGCGATATCACCATCTTGTATACTCTTTCTAAACGCCAATACAGTCTAGGCTTGCCAGATATAACCCTCTCGGGAGGGTTTGAGTTCGACAAGGAATACCATATGGTACTGGTTAAGAACTTCGAGCGGTTAATCTCGGTGGGCAGCATGGGCACCAATCTGGACTTTACCTGTTGAACGTACTGAGATAGGAGACCTTGCCCCTTCCCTAATACCGGTACACATATACCTTAGTCCGCAGACGGTCCTTACAGGTAATGACGCGCACAGGCTGCCTGTCCGGCAATGCAAAACAAATACTGATTACCGTCGCACCCTGTGGCAGCTCCTGCCTGAACTTCCCCGCCAGACGCTCCATTGCTCCCGGAAACAGATAACAGAGCACAATGTCGGCATCCCCGTAAGAGTAGCTATAGATATCCCCGCGCTTAAAAATAACCCGTTTGCGCAATCCCTCCCCGGCACCTTTTTCCGGCAGCAAGCGGGCATAGAGTAAGGTGAACAGCCTGGAGAACACTAAGGGAATGCCTGAATTTTCGATTCCCGTCAGCCGCTTCCCTGGACAACGGCGGATAACCTCCAGCCCCAGTGTTCCCCAGCCCGACCCGGCTTCAACAATATTGCCGTAGCCTCGAATCCGCTGCACCTCTGCTGCCGCCGCCAACCGGACAGGACCCGATGCAGGCATCGGCGAAATCCCGTTCCTCCAGCTTATGAGCACAATCCAGATCACGGATAGCAGAAAGGCGAATGCGGCAATCCAGGGGATCATTTCAATGATGAGCATAGGGCTCCTTTCTGACTCGCTTTTTGTACCATTATAAAATACAGCACTTATCCCGTGTAACTGTTTGTTTGAGAAAAAGAAGGAGGCACCTTAATGAACGAATTTATATTTAATAGAGATGTTGAGCGGAGGGACGATCTGTTAGGTATCAGGGGAGAATGGGCTGCTCTGAAGAACTCGCATAGTGTTAGAGATTTCGATTACATTGATGTTCATATCCTCAAAGAGCTTATTGAAAATAAATACATAGATCCGCTTGATACCCAAAACGAATCTCCCAGCGTCGAAGAAATGTTTTTATTCATGAACAAATACCCTATCATACGGGCAAAGGGATATGCTGTCAGTCCTTTCCGAAAAGATTACAGGGTGTCGATAGATACACTATTTGTTCCGAAAAGATTCGTTTCCCGCAGATTTAAGCAGGAGTTTCTCAGCTTTTGTGCTTCAGCCGATGAACTGACCGCTAAACCCCGGCTCCACGCATGGTGGGATTGAGTGGCATGCAGGATTTTCGTATGGAATGGAATAAAATTTCTATAAAAAGGATGTGCACTATGAATCAGGCAGAGCAGCTTCATACACTTGCAAGGCGTTACTGCATGGTCATGGCCGGGTTTTGGGGAAGAAAATATACACGGCTGATGAATTCCGGCAGGGACAGGATGGAAGACGGGGGCTACACTGTTGAAGCAGAGGAGTTGTTCCCCCGCTATTTAGTTCTGGATGCGATCCTTGCTGAGCTCGAACGGTCTGACGGGACAGAATTTGCCACTGAGGAAGAAGCGCATAAGAAGATTCTAGCGGCTGTCTGGAACGCCCAGAGCCGGTTTACCGAGAATAAAGAGGGAATCTTTCGGCAGACAGCCGGGGCTGAGCGACAATTAATGACTGATTATCTGAAAAAAAGGGCTGCAGAAGGGATTAGCCGTGTGCAGCCACTGCCTTACCGGCGTACCTTGTCAAAGGTAGAGCGGACCTTGCTGTGGGAGGACCTGAGGGAAAAGTGGGGCATCAGTGATTTCTGGTACCCACTTACTGATGCCAAGCCGAAGGATACCGAAGCCTTTATGGAAGATTACTTTGAAGAAGAGGTAGGCTTCGAGGCACTAAGAGCAATATTACATACTCACGGGATAGAGCGGGTTTTCGAGCTGCGGGAGTTCGACCATTCACCCGAGTATCAGCTTGATATAGAAGGATTTAACCCGGTCTACACAATTAACGGCGAGGGCTACTGGTTTGCTGCCGACATGGACTGGGTCATCTACGCTTCTCATGAAAATTCGATCACGATAGCGGGTGAGTGGTTGTTAAACGAGATAAAAGAAATCTGGCCGGGCTGGGAAGAACGCCGATGGCTGGATTGGCAGGAGCGGCTGCGGCGCGGGGTCTAAGATAGGGCAGATAAGCCACGGGGGCGCAAGGTTGAACGCTTGAAAATACCAGCCTGAGCCCGGCAATGCCGTACCGGACCCAGACCTGTACTTACAGCCTACAGCGAGAAAAAAGTGCGCAGCAGCCCGCGCTTCTTGGGCGGGGTTGTGAGCTTCATAGCGGCAAGGGGATGCATCTCCTCATACGCAGCGGCTGCCTGAAGCCGCGGCTGCTGGATGCTCTCAATGGATACAGCAAGCTGCTGGATCATCCGGCGCAGATCCTCCAGCTCCTGGCGCTGCTGAAGCAGCTGCACAGAGACCACCTCGTCGGCCTTCTGGTCGAGCGAACGCTCAATGCGGACGAGGCGGGACCAGACCTCCTGCATAGGGGGCTCCGTTGCAGGCAGTGACCGGATATGGGGCAGCGGCTCTGCCTGCGGCTTGTCCTCGGCCAGCGTGATGCTGTCCAGCGACTCGCCCTGCTCAAGCCGTTCTTTAATAGATTTAAGCAGGCTGACTTCCCGGGTGGTAAAAATATAATGACCGAACCGGTCCTTGGGAAAGCTGGCAGGGAACATCGCGGCCCAGCGTTTGATCGTGGTCTGGCTGACGGACAATTGCTCTGCAGCTTCCTTTGTTTTAAACATTTCCATTTTCCATTCCTCCGCTTCGGTATTTGGTGATATACCTATTCGCTCCCCAGGAGCGACTCCCTGCACGGGTGACAAAGGTGGTGCCGGTTCGCTAAACAAAGTGGTATTACGAGCAAAGCCGAGATTAGCAGCCCCTTATGGTTCTACATAAAGCGGCCGGATTTTGCTTTTTTCTCAGTATAAACAGACCGCGGGCAGCTTGCCTGGGATCTCAACATGTCAACCTTACAGGCGATCCTGCTCCAGCAGCTCCACCAATTCAGCCACACTGCTGAATACGCCGTCCGGCTCCACATCATAGGTCTGACTCTGAAAAGCCGACAGCCAGCGCACCGCATAGGTACGCAGTCCGGCAGCTTTGCCTGCCAGAATATCGGCATTGCTGTCACCGACAAACACAGCCTCGGCGGGGCTGACTCCGAGAAGCTCCAGGGCGCGGCAGATGCCTTCCGGGTGAGGCTTCGGCTGCGCCACATCATCCCCCGTAATGGCAAATTCGCAGAAATCCTCCATCTGCAGTGCCTTGGAGGAGATCCGGTATGCCCGCTGTCCTTTGCCGGTGATCACAGCCATCCTGATGCCGCGGCCTTTCAGCAGCTGCAGCAGTCCGGTAATCTCGGTGTTTCCGACCGACTCCTCATTATGGCCTGCTTCATAGATCGAGAAATAATCCTGAACGGCCTGCGGAGCAGCGGCTTTATTCGTAAAGTTAGCTTCAATAATCTCCTCTTCGGTCGGTCCGAACATGGCCACCAGCTCTTCGTTCGTTACATCCCTGTCCTCGTATTGTTTAAACACCGTGCGGAAAGCCGTGAATGACAAGGGCAGTGTGTCAGCCAGCGTTCCGTCAAAATCAAATAGCACCGCTTTAATAGACATAAATTGAGAGCTCCTTAGATAAGATTAGATTCACAGAAATTAACAAAAGCGATTCTAATTATTTTAACAGAGGCCTTCAGCAATTTATATGATTTTACCAGGCGTAGATCCCGTTCACATCCAGAAACTCCCCGTTATGCCGCTTGCCGTCCGTGGCGTAGCCGACAATAATGGCTGCTCCCGCTTCCTTCGACTGGCCGCCCTCCGCGTTGTGGTTCAGGTCTGTTTTCGTAAATCCTGGAGTAACAGCAAAGACCTGAGCGCGGCTGTCTCTTAGCTCAATAGCCATGGCCGTGGTCATCGCGTTGCCGGCTGTTTTGGAGGCATTATAGTCGAAGCAGTTCAGCGGATATTCCGTATGCTGCATGAACTGCAAGGAAGCCATGTCGGTCGATACGTTAATGATCGATCCTTCATTCTTTTTAATTAGCGGGAGCAGCAGCTGGTTTAACCGGAACGTACCGAAGAAGTTCACCTCAAAAGCCTGCCGCAGATCCTCCTCACGGGTAGTACTAAAGGAGCTGGAGAAAGCGCCCGGCATACCGGCATTGTTGATCAGCAGGGTAAGATCAGCATAGAGGGCTTGAATCGTGGCGGCGGCTTGCGCGATACTGTCCGGATTCGTCATATCCAGCTGCACCAGCTCCACATCCAGCCCCTGGCCGGTTAATTCGGCAACTGCGGCCTCCCCCCGTTCTGCGCTGCGTGATCCGAGTACTACCTTCCACCCGGCTGCGCCCAGCTGTCTGGCTGTTTCCAGTCCGATCCCTTTGTTGGCACCTGTTACAAACGCTATTTTCATCATTGTTATCCTTCTTTCTCTTAAATGATATCTATCTATAATCTGAAGCTTAATATGCTACACTAAGTGTAGGTCAACAGTGAATTTTCGGGAGGCAGAAAGAATGTTAACGATAGGACAGATTGCTAAAAAGGTAGGGCTGAACATCGGGGCAATCCGCTTTTATGAACGTAAGGGGCTTCTGGAGCCGGCGGTCCGCAATGAGCAGAATAACCGTCTGTACAGTGAAGAGGACATTGGCTGGCTGGAGTTCCTGAAATGTCTGCGGGAAACAGGGATGAGTATTGAAGAAATTAAAAAATACTATGATATGGTGAAGGCCGGAACGTCTACCCTGCCGGAGAGAACCAGAATGATTGAGGAGCAGAAGCAGGTGCTGCTGGATGATATCGAGAAAAAGAAAGCGCAGCTCGTCCACCTGGAGCATAAGCTGGAGCGGTATTACCGCGGGGAGAACTATTAACTTTTACCTGATGGAATAAGTAACTGTAGAGGCAGCACAAAGGCCATCCCTCGCGGGATGGCCTTTGTTTTTACCCATTTGAATCCATTAATGGCTATGTTCCATTGTTGCCGCCATAGCTTTGGTCAATGTAACAGTTCCGTCAGCCGGAGTATATTTCACATCCCAGCCGAGCAGCTCGGCGATGAAACGGACAGGCACCTGCACGCGGCCGCTGTCCAGGAAGACCGGAGCCCCGATGTTCTTGCGCTCTCCATTCAGTTCCATATAAGACTGCCCGACCCAGAACACGGCGGTGTTGTCTCCGTCCATGATCCAGAGTGTTTTTTTGGCGTTATCCCAGGTAATATCGACGCCAATGGCCTCACCGAGGTAACGGAGCGGGATGAAGGTACTGCCGTTTTTCATGACAGGAGTAACGTCCATCTGGCTTGTAGTCCCGTTAACCGTTACGGCAGTGCTGCCTTTCTTCATTGAAATGGTTGTCATTTCAGGAGCAGCGGCGTCAGTCTTGCCATGGAACCTGTCCGGGGACTGGGCGACAATGCCGCCAGTCAGCTCGCTTGCTGTCATGAACATATGGGAATAGGCAGTGCGTTCAAGGCTATAAGCTTTGGTATAATCCTTATTCACATAGCTGTTAAAGGTGTCCAGCAGATGGCCGATATGCATTTTCAGGCCTTCTGCGATTGCTGTGGTTTCAAAATAGGCCGGATTCGCGCTGTGGAAAAACTCCGCCTGCTTCATACGGTAATCCTCAAGCTCGGCAACGGCCTTCTGGCGTCCGGCTTCGTCTTTAGCTGCAGTGGCTTTTACATAATCGACGAAATATCCGATATGGGAAGACCAGATTGGCTTAAAGGCATCGCCGGCTGCTGTGCCGTATACGGAGGCAATCGCCGCTGACAGATCATCCGTATTGCTGTTCAGGGCAGCCGCTGCTGCAGTGAAGTCCGGAGCGCCGTCGATGCCTTTTTGCATGGCAAGTGCGGCCAGGGTAGCGTGCTCACCCAGCAGCTGTCCAAGTCCCGCGCGCAGATCAATTCCCGGTGAAGACGTGGTTGCGTCAGGGAATTTGGCAGGGAACTGGGCCTGAATGCCGGAGGCCAGTACTTTGGCTGTCATGAACATATGAGCGTACGCAGTCCGTGTATCCTTGTATGCAGCTGTATAGTCTTTATTTACATAGCTGTTGAAGGCGTCCAGCAGATGGTTGATGTGCATTTTGAGCCCGTCTGCGAGGGCAGCCGTTTCAAAATACGCCGGATTGGCATTGTGGAAGAACTCCGCCTGCTTCATCCGGTAAGCGTCAAGCTCAGCAACGGCCTTCTGGCGTCCGGCCTCGTCTTTTGCAGCGGTCGCTTTCACATAATCAACAAAATATCCGATATGGGAGGACCAGATGGGCTTGAATGCATCGCCGGCGGCACTGCCGTAGACTGAAGCGATGGCGGCTGAGAGGTCATCTGTGTTTTTGCCGAGTGCGGCTGCGGCATCATTGAAATCTGCAGCACCGTCGTAGCCCTTCTGCATCGCCATGACGGCCAGCAGGGCATGCTCACCCAGCAGCTCACCGAGAGCCGCCTGCAAATTTGGTGCGGCACCATTCGTATCCACTTCATGGGCGCTTGCCGGTACCGGTACAAATAAACTCAGGCAGAGCATCAGGATGGCCAGCTTACTTTGCAGCTTTTTCATTTCAGTTCACTCCTTCATCCAAAGTTGAGCCGCTAATCAAAAGCGGTTATACTCAGTGGAACGTAAGTATTCAGAAGTTGGATCACTTTTTATAAATTAAATTTTAAAATATTAATTCATCCAACTACGCTGGGGAAATGGGGGGTAACAGTTGAACGAAGTCGCTGACGACGTACAATTAATGCAGCAAATCAGGCAAAAGGACCCGGATGCCCTCGAAAAGCTCTACGACCGGTACGAGCAGATGGTTTACAGCTTCGCATACCGGATTGTGAAGGATTCAATGGCGGCGGAGGAAGTGATGCAGGAATTATTTATGCGGATCTGGAAGAACCCGGAGCAGTATGACTCCGCTAAGGGCAAGCTGTCAACGTGGATGTTTACGGTTACACGGAATATTGCGATTGACCAGCTGCGCAAGATAAATACACGGCCTCCGCAGCAGTCTGCTGATGCGGAGGAATTGCAGCAGCTCCGCGATACCGGGGCGATGACGGAGGATATGGTTGAAATGCTGTTAGCTGGAGAACAGATTAGAGAAGCATTGCAGGAGCTCAGCAGGGACCAGCAGCAGGTGATGGACCTTATCTATTATCAGGGCCTTACGCAGCAGGAGGTGGCCTATCACGTGGCTGTTCCGCTGGGCACGGTTAAGAGCAGAGTACGGCTGGCCATGAAGCAGCTGCAGAAACGGTTAATCCACTGGGGAAGGAGGGATCAGGCCCATGACTGAAGAGAATAAAGACTTGTGTGAATGGGCTGAATTGTACGCGCTTGGCGCACTGCAGGACGATGAAATGGAGCAGTTCGGCATTCATTTACAGGAATGCCCCGAATGTGAGAAACTGGTAAAAGAGTACCGTCAGGTAATCGAGCTGCTCCCTCTTGCCTCCGAGCCTGCCGAACCGCCGACAGGGATGAAGAAACGTGTTCTGTCCCGGGTTTTGGAAGCAGATGCTCCGGTTCAGCAGGTTCAGAAGCCTGCGGGTGAGGCACCCAAGCCGGTTCGGGAGGAGCCTGAATATACGGTCAAGGCCGTGCCGGCACCCCGAAAGAAGCCGTTTCTGCGTTATCTTAGCGCCGGGCTTGCTGCAGCAGTCGTAGTATTGCTCATCTATACAAGCCAGTTGCGCCAGGATGTCGATCAGCTGCAGCGCCAGGTGGCCGTCAGCTCTGGACCGCTTCAGGGAATCAAGGTGAATGAGTCGGTTGTGCTTAGTCCGGCGGCAGTGGAGTCTGCGGTCAAAGGCCTGGCTACCATCATCGCGGACAACAGCGGCACACATCTCGTTGTGCAGGCCGAAGGTCTGCCCGAGCTTACAGGGACCGAGGTTTACCAGGTATGGCTGATCAAAGGCGATGTTCCGCAGAATGCGGGCACCTTCGTATCCCAGGGCGGTAACGGGGCGCTGTATTATACCTTTGAGCCGCAGGAGTACGATACTGTTGCTATCACACTCGAGCCGGATGACGGCGGCGAAGCGCCTAGGGGCCAGATTGTGCTGGCGGCACCAATCAAGCAAGGATAGCTGATCTTGGGAGAAAGAAAGCCGGGAGGAACGAGAGGATGAAAGAGAACGGGAGGCTGCAAGCCGCAGCCCTGCCAGAGGTTGCACATCTCAAGGTTCACGGCAGAACAAATGGGAGCCTGGCTCCCCTGACGCTGTTCTGGACAGGCAGCGCACTTGAATTCAATATCAGGGGATCGGAGCTGTGGATTGAGGCTGAAGCCGACTATGACCAGCATGAGCCGTGGATCAGCATCGTCATTAACGGTTCCCCTGTCAGCAGACAGATGGTAACCGCGGGCAGACACTGGATCTGTGTCTTCAGAGGCATGAATGAGCAGGCTGTGAAGAACGTGAAGATTATGAAGGAGCTGCAGGCGATGAGTGATGACCCGGGCTGTCTGCTGCAGATACACGGAGTTAAGTGTGACGGGGAGTTTCTGCCGGTAGCGGATAAGCCGCTGAAGCTCGAGTTCATCGGGGACAGCATCACCTCAGGCGAGGGCGTGATCGGCGCCCGGTCCGAGGAAGACTGGATTCCCATGTGGTTCAGTGCTGCCGTGAATTATACGGCCATGACAGCCCGGGAGCTGGATGCGGACTATTCTGTCATCTCCCAGAGCGGCTGGGGGGTGCTGACAAGCTGGGATAACAATCCCGGGAAAAATATCCCCCTCTATTACGGGCAGGTATGCGGCCTGCTGGGTGGTGAGCGCAATGAAGCGCTCGGAGCGCTGCAGGCCCATGATTTTGCAGCCTGGCAGCCGGATGCAGTTGTGATTAATCTGGGCACCAACGACGGCGGCGCCTTTTATTCGCCGGACTGGAACGATCCGGTCAGCGGCAAGTCCCGTAAGCAGCGGCTGAACGAAGACGGCTCCTTCAATGAGGAGGACCTGCAGGCTTTTGAGGCGGCTGCAGAAGCGTTTCTTGTGAAGCTGAGATCCTGCAATCCGCAGGCCCATCTGGTCTGGGCTTACGGAATGCTGGGCGTTCCGATGCTGCCGGCCATCAGCCGTGCGGTGGACAGTTATATCCGTAAATCAGGGGACACAAGGGTCTCTGTATTCCAGCTGCCTAACATGACACCGGAAAGTGCCGGCGCACGAAGCCATCCGGGAATATCGGCCCATGAGCAGGCAGCCCGGGCGTTAAGCGGTTATTTGAAGGAACTGCTGCACTAAACGTCCGCCGCTTAGAAGAAGCTATGCTTATAACGGCTGCCCTGTACACAAAAACCGGCTGGACGGATTACTATCCGTCCAGCCGGTTTCTTGTATAGAAGCAAGTTATGCGTATTTGCTGATTGTTGCGAGCAGCTGGCCCGCAATGTATTCCGTTCCCGACGCCAGATGACTCTGGTCAAAGCGTAGCCTTACGAATTTCTCGTCGGCATCAAGCGCTTCTGCCAGCAGGCCGGAAAATCCGCGGGCCTTGCGGTCAATCTGCAGCAGCAGCTCAACGCCCTGCTCATCCGGGTACAACATGATTTCCAGCTCATCCAGGCGGCCGCGGAACTGGCTGGAAGGCAGGAATTCAAACTCCTGAACGAAGGGGAGCCCGTTTCTTTTGCCGTAATGAGGAGCGTATTCACAGCTGACCTCGCGGAGCCGGAAGCCGAGCTGGGCTGCAGCATCCAGAACAACCGCCGAATGCGGATGAGGCAGCACCTGGAGATAGTCCTCGTCCTTAGGATCGAGGGCTTCCTTGATATCAAGCCCGGTATGAATCCATACGGGAGTCCTGCCCATGGTCACCGGAGTAACGGACGGAAGCTGGAAGGATACAGGGAACTCATAGACCTTCTCCGCCTCCACGGTGAAACCGGAAGCCAGTAAAAACTTGGCAATGGTTGCCTCTGCATGGCTCTTGGAATCGTTATGCTCCTTCACGTAGCGGGTCTTGACGAAGGCATATACATCATCAACCTTCTGATCCACACGGCCGCCCTGAATGCGGACAACCCCGCTGAGTGTATCACCGGCTCTTACTACATCCTGGTGAAGCATGAGGTTCACCTCAGCGGCACCGATTCCGGCGCTTGCGAGCATTCTTTTAAACATGGACATTGCTGTGAATCTCCTCCTTATCGGTAATAACTCTGATACGGAGGGACCCTCGACCTGGTTTCAGCCGGTTATCTAAAATTCGATTTAATTATGACAGCTGCACATAAAACGTAGTTGATTCTCCCACCGTACTTTTGGCATACAGCTTACCCTTATGCTGCTGCTCGACAATCGACTTCGCAATCGCGAGGCCAAGTCCGTAGCCGCCCTGCTTGCGGGCGCGCGAGGTATCGGTGCGGTAGAACCGGTCGAAGATCCGGGTCAGATGCTCAGGGGCGATACCTTCGCCGGTATTGGTGACGGACAGCAGCACGTCGTTATGCTGCCTGCGCAGAGACAGGGTGATTTCACCCTTCGGCCCTGTGTACTTGACGGCATTGTCCAGCAGGATCATGACGACCTGCTTGATCTGCTCGCTGTTGCCGTGCACAGTCAGATTAGGCTCGATATCATACTCCAGCGCTACATTCTTTTCGAAAATGACGGCCTCCATCGTCAGGATGATATTTTCCACTGCTTCGCTGATGTTGAAGGGGGCATGGATCATCCCGGTGCGGGAATCATCCATTTCGGTCAGGTAGAGCAGATCGCTCGTCAGCTTGGCCATCCGCTCCGTCTCCGATTTGATGTAGTACAGCCACTTGGACTGCTCAAGAATGGTATCTTCGGGATTAGAGAGCAGCACATCCGTATTTGTATTAATAATGGCCAGTGGCGTCTTCAGCTCATGCGAGGCATCTGCGATGAACTGCTTCTGCTTGTCGAAGGCTTCCTGTACCGGCTTGATGGAGCGGTTCGCAAAGTAGCGGCTGGTAAAATAAAGGATGACCAGCATCACAACACCGACAACGGTGAAGATGTAGATCAGGTTCGTAAGAATCTTCTGCTGGGAAGTAATGTCGAGGAAAACAAGCATATGCCCGTCAGCGGCGGATTTGGTCTCAAAGGCCCAAAGACTGCCGTCCAGCACGAATCTCCCGGTTGTCTTATTCATATCAACGGCTTTCTGCAGTGCCTGGGCATAGAATTCATCATCCATGCTGAGCTGTGAGACAGGCGTGCCGGTCTGCTGCCAGTCGTTATTGGTCTCGATCATGAAGGAGATCGAACGCTCCGGCGGCGGACTGCCGCCCATTCTCCCGAAGCTGCCGCCGCCAATATCCTGGCGCTGCGTTCCAGTGTCTGTGCCGCCGTCCGGTGCACCGCCGCTGCCATCGCCGATCCCGCCGCCGCGGTGCTCGCCGCTGCCCGGCTTCTGGAAGGCCTCGGTAATCCGCTGCAGATCCATGCGGATGTCATTCTGGACATTCAGGTAGTTGATGATGTAGATGGTAGCAAAGGCGACCAGCATCATCACGGAGATCGTCACCAGGTTGACAATCAGGAAGCGGTTTCTGAGCTTTTTGAACATCAGGCATTCACCTCTAATACATAGCCCACATTACGGATCGTGCTGATGCGAGTGGAGGCCCCGAGAAACGTAAGCTTTTTGCGCAGAAAAGAAATATAGACCTCCACATTGTTATGCTCGGCCTCTGAATCAAAGCCCCACAGCTTCTCAATGATCTGCTCCTTCGAGGTGACGGACTGTTTGCGGACCATCAGCAGCTCCAGCAGCTCGCTCTCCTTCAGATTCAGCTTCATTTCCTTGCCGCCCACCATAAGCTTCAGGTTTGTCGTATTCAGCTCCAGATCGCCGTATTTCAGTGCATCATCCGGCAGCACCTCGCCTTTGCGGCGCAGCACCGCGCGGATTCTTGCCAGCAGCTCCTCCGAAGAGAAGGGCTTGGCGATATAATCGTCGGCGCCGTAATCAAGCCCCGTCACCATATCGGTGGTATCCCCTTTGGCCGTCAGGAAGATGACGGGGGTCGGGATGCTTTTTTTGCGCAAGGCCCGCAGCAGGCTGATCCCGTCCATCTCCGGCATCATGATGTCCAGCAGCAGCAGATCATAGATCCCGCTAAGCGCGTAATCGAGGCCCGTTCTGCCGTCATGTACGGCGTCTGCGGAATAGTTATGCTTTTTCAGGATTTGGGTCACGGCCTCGGCCAGGTGCACCTCATCTTCCACGATTAATATTCTCACCCTGTCATCATCCCCTGGTTAGCTTAATGTCTGTACTGTAACTTACGCCATTATAGCAAGATTACCTTTAATCAACCTTAACCGCGGAGGCAGAATTCAAAGCTTCTACTATATACCGGGGGGTTCTTTTGCTGCAGAAGCCCTTTGTAAAGCCGGTGTAAAAAAATAAACGCAGTGTAAAATCCATTTAAGATTCATTAAAGGTTCGGCCGCTAAGATACATTCATAGGCAAGCGAGACATACGAATCACACGAAACATTCCGATGAGAAAGGATTTGATCCCAAATGGCTATCGAGGTTTTTAACCGCTATGAAAACAAATACCTGTTCGATCATGCAGCGTACCTGAAGCTCTATAACGAACTGCTCGAATATATGGAACCGGACGATTACAACAAACAGCATGAGTTTTATTCCATTACTAATCTGTACTACGACACACCGAGCAATACGCTGATCCGCAACAGCCTGTCCAAGCCGAAATACAAAGAAAAGCTGCGCCTCCGGGCATACGGTGTTCCAAATGGTGACTCCAAGGTCTACCTGGAGATCAAGAAGAAGGTCTTCGGTCTCGTCAACAAAAGAAGAACCTCGCTCAAGCTGCACGAAGCTTACGATTTTGTCCGCACAGGTATCCCGCCTGAGTACAAGGACTACATGAACAAGCAGGTGGTTGAGGAAATCAAATACTTCCTGAGCTGCTACGATCTGAAGCCGATGGTGTATCTGTCCTATGACCGCAAAGCCCTGTTCTGCAAAAATAACCGCGATCTGCGCATCACCTTTGACACGAATATCAGAAGCCGGCGGTACGATCTGAAAATGGAGCACGGCACTCACGGCGAGCTGCTGATGGAACCGGGCCAGTGGCTGATGGAGGTCAAAGCCGAGAAGACGATTCCGGTGTGGCTGTCCAAAATGCTCTCCGAGCACCAGATGTACCGCACCAGCTTCTCCAAATACGGCAACGAATATAAAAAAATGCTGAGAAACAGCAAAGTAGAAAGCGAGAGTGTCCTGTATGCTTGATTCCATTTTCACCGCCGTCTCTGACAGCACGGCTCTAACCTTTGGCAACGCGGTTCTGACGATCCTGATCTCCCTGGCGCTGGGTGCGCTGATCAGCTTCACTTATATGAAAACAAGCCCTGCCGGCTATTCGCAGAGCTTCACGCTCACCATGGTTCTGTTGCCTGTTATTGTAGCCATCATCATTCTCCTGATCGGCAGCAACGTTGCCAGAGCCTTCAGTCTGGCCGGTGCGTTCTCGATTATCCGCTTCAGAAGTGCGCCCGGCGATCCTAAGGACATCACCTTTGTCCTGTTCACCATGGCATCGGGCCTGGCCTGCGGCGTCGGCGCTTACGGCTACGCGGTCCTGTTCACTATCATTCTCTGCATCATCATGGTCATTCTCAACCGCACCGGCTTTGGCGTAAGAAAATCTGCGCAAAAAACACTGAAGGTAACCATCCCGGAAAATCTGGGCTACGAAGAAGCTTTTGCTGAAGTGTTCAACAAGTTCAATGTCGTATATGAGCTGAAAAAAATCAGAACCACCGAGCTCGGCAGCCTTTATGAGCTGGTGTATAACGTTACCCTTGATGAGCACACGAGCCAGAAGGAATTCCTGGATGCCATCCGCACCCGGAACGGCAACCTGGATCTGTCGCTGACCATGAGTCCTACTACCACGGAATACTAAAATGAGAATGGAAGGGATTGATCAGATATGAGTAAATTTATCATGGCAAGTAAAGCGGGGCTGGTCCTGTTATTAGCAGCCGTCATGTCAGCCTGCGGTACAACTAACAACGCAGATACATCATCATCGGCTGCTACGGCAGCAGTAACTACGGCAGTTGCCACCAGCGGGTCTGCAGCAAATGTCCAGCTGGCAAGTGTGAAGACGGCCGACCTCGTAAGCTTTGATGAAGAAGATGTGGCTACAGCCTGGAGCGCTGACAGCGCCACAACGATTGCGTTAAGTGGAACTGGTGCCACCGTGACTGGATCTGGTGCAGTTGTTTCGGGTAACACGGTAACGATCTCGGCCGGTGGGACCTATGTGCTGAGCGGAACACTGAGTGACGGACAGATCATCATCGACGTGCAGGATGATAGCAGCGTGCATCTCGTGCTGAACGGAGCTACGCTTACGAACAGCAGCAGTGCACCGGTCTACATTAAGGAAGCTGGCAAGGTAATCATGACACTGGAAGACGGTACAGTGAACACAGTAACCGATGCCACAAAATATGTGTACCCGGATGCAGCTACGGATGAGCCGAGTGCAGCGATTTTCAGTAAGGCCGATCTGACCATTAACGGTACAGGCACGCTGAAGGTTACCGGTAACTACAACGACGGGATTACAAGCAAAGATGATCTGAAAATCGTCTCCGGCACCATTGAAGTACAGGCTGCGGATGACGGCCTGGTCGGGAAAGACCTGGTAGCCGTGCAGGACGGCAGCATTACCATTAAGGCAGAGGGCGACGGCATCAAGTCGACCAATGATGAAGATACCGAGAAGGGCTTCATCGCAATCTCCGGAGGGACCTTTGATATTACAGCTGCAAACGACGGTATACAAGGTGAAACCTCCCTTGTAATCGACGGCGGCACGTACAATCTGGTTACCGGCGGCGGAAGTGCCAACGCAGAAGTGAAGACAGGCGATCAAGGCGGCTTCGGTGGAGGCGGCTTTGGCGGCGGCGGAATGCGCGGCCAGGCTCCGTCAGGTGACGGTACGCAGGCTGCACCGCCGGAAATGCCGGCAGGTGATGCAGCAGCCGGGACGGCAGGCGGGACTACTGCGCCGGCAGACACCAATGCAGCGGCATCCACGGACACAGCAGCAGCAACCGAAACAGAATCGGTCAGCATGAAGGGCCTGAAAGCCGGCGGCGATCTCACCGTTAACGGCGGCAGCTTCACCATCGACTCGGCAGATGATGCTGTGCACAGCAACAGCAATATATCCATTACAGACGGGGAATTCCAGATTGAAACAGGCGATGACGGTATTCACGCCGACAGCCTGACAGCAATCTCCGGCGGAACCATTAAGATCACCAAGAGCTACGAAGGGATTGAAGGCGCCAATATCACCATCTCCGGCGGTGACATCGATGTAGTGGCTTCCGATGACGGCGTAAACGTAGCGGGCGGCAATGATACTAATGCCGGACAAACTGCAGGCGGCCAGGATCAGTTCGCAGGCTCCGGCAGCAATATGCTGACGATCACCGGCGGCACACTGACTGTAGATGCTTCTGGTGACGGCCTTGATTCCAACGGCTCAATCATAATGAGCGGCGGTACTGTTACCGTCTACGGCCCGACCAATGACGGTAACGGCGCCCTGGATTACGACGGCTCCTTCGAAATTACCGGCGGATATCTGATCGCCGCAGGAAGCGCGGGTATGCTTCAGGCACCTGGCGATGCTTCCAGCCAGTACTCTATTGCCATGACATTCACCGATTCTCAGGAAGCCGGACAACTGGTGAACCTGAAGGATAAAGACGGCAACACCATTGCAACCTTTGCACCGGCGAAGAGTTACCGCTCGGTTGTAATCAGCTCGCCTGACCTGAAAGAAGGCGGCTCGTACACCCTCTCCACCGGCGGCAGCTCTACAGGCACCGCAGTAGACGGCGTATACACTGACGGCACATACAGCGGCGGCACAGAAGTTGTAAGCTTCGACCTCTCCAGCAGCGTAACCTGGCTGAATGAATCCGGTGTTACCGAAGCAACCCAGGGTATGGGCGGAATGGGCGGAGGCGGCAGAGGCGGAATGAGCGGCGGTACAAGACCTGACCGCGGCACCGCTGGCGGCACTCCACCGACCGGTGCTCCTTCTGCCGGGACCGGAGGTACAACGCAATCCGGAACGGACAGTGAGACTCAGATGTAAGAGCGGCTTTTAAAGCCGGCAATATGATTAGTGAAACAGCAAACAGCACGTTCCCCCTTACCGGGGAAACGTGCTGTTTGCTGCTTACTGTTTCTACTTGGGTTCGCGCTCCAGCGCTCTGAGAAACCGCTCTGCTTCGGTATTCTTTTTCCGTGAATTCGTTAATAACCGGATGCCCCCGCCGATCATCAGCAGGGCAACGACCAGCGTATTCATATACGACTGAATCCGGGCAATATACAAGCCATAGTTAAAGTCTAGCTCCGGAACAACAATCCGGATAAACAGGTAATACACACCCAGGAACAGCAGAGCACCGCCGATCCAGCCCTGATACCGGGTCCAGCCTTCAAGGACCGGCTTGTCATAGAGGGGCTCCCTGCCGTATTTGCTGGCCTGCTGCATCCCGTCAAAAAAGCTGTAAAACCAGGCAATCGGAATAAAGAACAGGAACAGCGAGAGATTCAGCAGATCCAGAATATAGATGCTTCCAAGGAAGATGAGCATTAGCTGGAGGCCTCTTTTTTGCAGCCCCAGATACATATGTCCGGCTCCGGGGAAGGCGGCCAGCAGGGTGGCGATGACCTTGCTTTTTTTGCCGGCGCTGCTGCCGTGCTCAAGCTGCTCGAAGATCGTCTTGTCCTCCAACAGCTCGCCGGCCTGCTTGCGGTTCACATGCTGGGCGGCATCGAACATGCAGTACAGCCACAATACCGGCAGCAGGAGCAGAAAGATCAGAAACGTTTGCTGCCTGGTAATGCCGGCTACAAATACAAGCATAATGCCAAGGCCGAAGAACCCGATCAGGAACGATAACCCTCGCTGCAGCAGGCCTAAGTGCAGATGGCCAAGACCAGGAACAAAGGACAGAAGGATGGTGTAGAACCGCTCACTCTCCCGGCGCGGCTCTATATTCTGCTGCGGCGGATATTCATATCCTTCCAGCGGCTGGTATCCGTACGCAGGCTGTTCCAGCGGCCCTCCGGGGCTGCCCGGTATTTGACCCTGCGGGTGGGGATAATGATGGTAGTATGGCGGATAATCCGGTTCCCGGATCAGTCTGATCACCATACTGAACATGCTGATGAACCAGAGAACGGCTGCTGCTAAAAGGCAGAAGGCGGCAAGCCCCTCATCGCTTCCCGCAACGAGTGCAAGAAAGGCAAGACCCAGGCCTCCAAAAAAGATAAATCCGTAAATAAACCCCTTCAGCCGGCTTCCGTAATAATAGTGCCCAAGGCCAGGAATCATATTAAGCAGAAAAGCCAGCATCTTGCTGCGCTGCTGCGGCATTGGCGTTCAGTCCTTTCAATTCTTATGGTTTATGGAGGGCAGGCTTGATGTTTTCGAGCCACCTGGTTGCTTTTTGGACCATTTTCTCGCTGTAAGGCTGCTTTATTCCGGCACCGGCATCCAGATTACCCGGAGCGATCCGGTCAAATACGCCGGCGGAGATAAACAGCATCGTTATACAGGCTGCGGCGATGTAATGCACCCATTGGTTGCCCAGTATCTTGTAAAGCCGGCCGCCTGCCTGCCTGGTTGTTGGCTCTGCAGCAGATGGATAAGGAATAACCCGGTCCATGATCTGTCCGGCAAAGGCCTCTCCGTCAGGCAGCTGCGGTACCGTGCTGTGCTCCAGAGCAGTCATATAGGAGAGAAGCGCTTCAGGATCTTCCAGAAGCAGTCTGTCCATCTGTTCCCGCTCCGGCCCGGTCATCTCTCCCTGTACGTAACGTATCCATTCCTGCTGATCAGGTTTATTCATCCCGCGGCGTCTCCTTCCAGTGTGTTCTGATCCATTGACGTGCCCTGTACAGCCTCGACTCCACCGTTCTTACCGAGATCTGCGATTTCAGGGCAATCTGCTCATAATTTTCTTCTTTTAAGTAGAAATCAACGATAATCTCACGGTGCTGGCGGGGGAGGGACACTATATTTTGCCGCAAAAGCTCCTTCTCCTCCTGCTTCAACAGCTGGCGAACAACGTCTGCCTGATGATCGGCGGTCTGCAGAATTACATCCCCGCTGTTATTAACCTCCGCCTTCCGGCGCTCCAGCTTGCGTTTGATATCGATTGCTTTATGCAGGGCGATGCGGGTGATCCATGTTTTGAACCCTTCTGAACGGTACTGGGGGAGAGACTTATAAATTTGGACAAAAGCCTCCTGGGCAGCATCCTCGGCATCCTGGGCCTGGTGAAGCACAGAATAGGTAACCTGGTAGATATGCCGCCCGTAACTGTCGATAAGACAGCGGAACTTGGCGTGGTCGCCCTGTAAAATCTGCTTGATCAAACGTTCCTCATCAATGAGTCCTCTCCCCCTTCCCACCGTAATAGACGAAGGCTCTTTTCCAAACCCTGCAGGTTAACCGTTTTATTTTGCAAAAAAATAGACACCCCTCTTAAGGAATGCCTATCGTACGGATGCTACATGAAATCAAAGAAATACCGGATCACATGGAAAAAGATCGGTGAGGTGTACGCCAGGCTGTCCACCCGGCTCAGATAGCTTTTTTGCAGGGCAGCGAATTTGTCATCGTCCCCGATCAGCAGGTCGCGCTTCAGTACAGAGACAGTCAGGCTGCCGAAATAGCCGCTCAGGCTGATTAATACCCCCGACAGCAGTCCGAACAGCGGAGTGAGCGGGGTCAGGTAAGGATAGATGAGATAAGAAACGGCGGTTGTGGCCACAAATCCGCAGATAAAGCCCTCCCAGGTGAGGTGCGGGTTGGCAGTCGGAACGACCTTATGCTTGCCGAAATAAAGCGACCCCAGATAGTGGGCCACATCGTTCAGCTGGGTGAGCACCACCAGGAACAGCACCAGTCCCGCGCCGTATTCCGGAGTGGCGAACTGGAAATAGGCCAGATGGCTGAGCCCGAACACCATCAGCATCATTCCCCACT
Source organism: Paenibacillus sp. PastM-3 (assembly GCF_029893965.1). Classification (GTDB taxonomy): domain Bacteria; phylum Bacillota; class Bacilli; order Paenibacillales; family Paenibacillaceae; genus Paenibacillus_AQ. Next base: position 438,145 of record NZ_JARXXP010000002.1, on the reverse strand, counting down.
GGGTGGAGCTGACACTGCGCAGAAAGCCGAGCGTTCCCTTATTCAGCAGCCGTGGGAGCGGCAGCAGCAGGAAGACGTAGACCGGAATAAAGACGATGAACATCCCGTACCACTCGATATAGATCCAGTAGAACTGCAGCGGAATCGCCAGATAAGCCCACAGGAACAGCCTGCGGTCGGCTTTTCGCGTGCGGATCATGGAGAAATATTCTTTAAGCGAGAAGAAGCATAGTACCATCAGCGACAGCAGGGACACCACTGCATTGAACAGCGTGGCCAGGCAAAAAATAAACAGCATGCCCCACCAGGTTTTGATGCGGAAGCCGATACCGGTATAGTCCTTGTCCTTCTGAAGCCTGCTGACGGCAAGATAGACCAGATGGATGACCGAAAGGCCGCCGGTAATAAGGAGTAGTGTGAATAAAGAGCTGTTCAAGAGCCGATCACCAGCCTGTTTCAGGATAGGATTCCAATAAAGGAATCATATGTTATTATGAAGGAAATGTCCGAACATGATAAGGGGAAAATTTGTAAATGGAAGGTAATCAATCGGTCTTTATTTTGCTTACGAATACCGGAACACTGTTTACACGGCTTATTCAGGGCTATACCAGGGCTCCGTACAACCATGCGTCTATCTCATTTACCCGTGACCTGTCGGAGATGTACAGCTTCGGGAGGAAGCATCCCAGCAATCCTTTGAACGGGGGGTTCGTGAAGGAGGATCTGCATACGGGGACTTTCAGTAAATATCCGAATACGACCTGCGTGATCTATGAGCTTAAAGTTACAGAGCGGGAAGTGGAGAAAATGAAGCGGGTGCTGCACATTTTTATCCGCAGCCGGCAGAAATACCTGTATAACATTCTGGGCGTCATCGGCATTGCCCTGAAGGAACCGGTGGAATTCAGCAACTCGTACTTCTGCTCACAGTTCGTTGCGGAAATTCTCGACCGTTCCGGCATCAAGCTGTGGAATAAGCTGCCGGCGCTCGTTACGCCGGATGATTTCCGCCAGAGTGAGCGGCTGGAGTTGATTTATCAGGGCAAGCTCAACCAGTATAGACCAGGGAGTGAATAGAATGATTCATGCGAGAGAAGTATTAGCCAACCAGCTGCTGGCAGGTGCCAATGATCCCGGCTGGCATTTGCCGTTTATGCAGGCAGTGGAAGGGGTGACGGAAGAGGAGGCGTTCTGGAAGCCGGATGCCGGCCTGAACAGTATTGCCGAGCTGACACAGCATCTGCTGTATTGGAATAAAACCTGGCAGACCCGTTATGAGGTCGGCCGGGTGGATGCCGTACCGCCTATTGGCGATAACAATAACAGCTTTATTCTGCCGGAGAATGTATCATTCAGTGAATTGAAGAGCGGACTGCTGGATGTCCTGCTGCGGTGGCAGACGCTGCTTGCCGAGGATCGCCTGGAAGCGCAGGTGAACGGTTTCCCGGAACCCGCGCTGTGGTGGGAGATTATCAGCAATGCCGCCACGCATAATGCCTATCACATCGGCCAGATTGTTTATGCCCGGAAGCTGCAGCGGCAGGTGTAGGCCGGCTGGCAGAATGGCCGGGTTGGAGATGCCAGGGGGATAAGAAAACCGGCTGTCAGCCGGTTTCTTCCTCCGGCACAACGACCCGGATATGGCGCGGCAGGACGCTGACCTGCACCGGCAGTGCAGGTCCCTCTTCGCCGTCAACATTGGTCCGCATCGGGGCGGCGGACTCTGCAGTCACGCTGCGGGCTGTGAAGTATTCTACATCCCTGTGATTCTTCAGGTTGCCTAGCAGCAGGGATATGCTGACGGAAAGAGTGCTCAGGATCGTCAAATCCTTGATGACAAAGCAGTGGATCAGGCCGTCATCAACGGCAGCGCCCGGAGCCAGCCGCTCAAAGCCGCCGACCGAATTCGTCAGGGCGGCAATGAACAGCGGCGAATCGCCCTCCCATACCTGACCGTCATAAGTGATGGTCAGGTGATTGGGCGCGTTGCCTGTAAGCTCCTTCAGCCCTTTCCTGAAATAAGCCAGTGAGCCGAACCGCGATTTATCTTCTGAGGTTACCGCAGATACGGATTCGGCGATTGCACCGGCGGCTACCACATTGATGAACAGCCGCCCGTTCAGCTGTCCAACATCCACTGCGCGGGTGGCAGGGGAAGCGAGGGTACGAATCGCTTCTTCAGGATTCAGTGAAAGCCCGATCGCGCGGGCAAAGTCATTTACCGTTCCGAGCGGAATGACCCCAAGCTTGGGACAGTCCGGCTCCCCGCTCAGCCCGTTGATCACCTCATGCAGTGTACCATCCCCGCCGATCGACACCACCAGGCCGTAGCCCTGCTTACATGCAGTCGTGCTGAAAAGGGTAGCATCCCCTTCCTGCTGCGTCTCCATCACAGTAACCGCATATCCCTGCTCTTCCAGAATATCCAGGGCCAATTGGACATACCCTGCCCCTTCTTCCTTTCCGGAGGTTGGATTCACAATAATCATAGCCTGTTCCATCAGTACTCCCGTCCTTCCAATGATAGGTTATTGTTCTTCACGGCATCAGCTCGAGCGGACCGAGATTGCCTTCACGTGCTTTGTGCGCAATGCGGACGATATCAATAAAGGATTCCGGCGTACGGGCAAAAAAGATCGGCAGGGTAACGCCGACAAGGCTCGTAATCCCTCCGTCCGGCAGGCTGAACTGCACAGCCATGCTTTTGGCCGGGGACAGCAGATCAGCCAGCGCCGGATAAGCCTTCGATAGCGTCGACTGCTTGTGCGGCGAGGCCTGTGTTCTCCGCTGCCGTAATGCCGCCGGTTGAACTGGAATCCTTCATTATGCTGTTTCCTCCTGGCTTACTTCAAATTTTATAGACTCCGAATCTTATACTCTATTCCATTCATAACCACGCGGGTTTCGAATTAAACTTCTGACGGGTACGGCGTCCGGGCAATCTGGTGACACTTAATCCTTCTGCCAGTATTTAAGCGGTGATAACAGACTCTATCTCTGGTATACTCTCGGCAAAATAGTAGTGAGAGAGGGTCCGGCAGTAACGTGAAGAGTATATTGGGAAGAATCGCAACTGGAGCAGCTGCTGTCTTGTGTGCAGCCGCAATTTACACTACATACAGCCCGTCCGCGTCAGCAGAAAACGGGCTGCCGTTTGACGATTTGGCAAGCAGTTATGCCAAGAACGAAATCATAGACTTATATAACAAGAAGATCATAACCGGAACTTCTGAGGGCACCTTCTCGCCCCAGGGCCTGGTATCCAGAGCGGAGCTCGTTACCATACTGGGGCGTCTGCTGAAGCTGGAACCCGTCAACAGTCCGATCTCACCATTCACCGATGTGGGCAGGAACGCCTGGTATTATGGCTGGATTCAGGCCGCTGTCCAGCTGGAGCTGGCCGGAGGAACCTCAGAGCGGACCTTTGCTCCGGCTCAGCCGGTTACCCGCCAGGAGGCTGCAGCGCTACTGGCCCGGGCGTTTAAGCAGACAGGGAACGCAGCGGATATGCAGGCTGTCTTCCGGGACAGCGGCACAATCGCCACCTGGGCGGGCGGTGCAGTAGCGGCCGTTAGCAGTTTAGGCTTAATGAAGGGCGACCAGACAGGCGCTTTCAGGCCTGCGGCTCCTATTACACGGCAGGAAACGGCGGTGCTTATCTACCGGGTACTGCAGCAGCAGGATTGGGTGGCTGAGCTTGAGCGGGGTAAGAACCCGCGGATCGTAATGGGCTGGCAGTATGGCCAGACTGAGGCACAGTATCAGAACAGCATACTGATATCCAATGTGAACACCTTATCTCCGCGCTGGTATTTTGTAGGGAGTACCGGAACTGTATCGGATTCGACAGTAGCTTCATCGGTTACCTGGGCGAAGAATAATAACAAGAAGATCTGGCCAATGGTCGGCAACCGCTTTGATCAGGCCGCTACACATCAGCTGTTGTCCAGTACGGCAGCACGAACGGCGGCTGTTAATCAACTGGCGGCGCTTGTCGGCAAATATGATCTGGATGGCCTGAATCTCGATTTCGAGAATGTGGCTGCGGCCGACAAGGCTGCGTTGACAGCCTTCGTTACCCAGCTGGCCGGCAAGCTGCATGCACTCGGCGCTGTACTCTCGGTAGATGTATCGCCCGATCTCGGGACAGACTGGACAGAAGCCTTTGACTATGCAGCACTTGGCAAACAGGCAGACTACGTGGTGATGATGGGCTATGATGAGCACTACGGCGGGAGCCCGAGCCCCGGCTCGAACGCTTCGCTGCCCTATGTCCGGCAGGCGGTGGGTAAGCTGCTGCAGGCGGTGCCGGCTTCAAAGGTGATTCTGGCCATGCCGCTGTATACACGCGACTGGACGCTGAAGCAGGGCTCCGTGCCGGCATCCTCCGTTGAGCTGTCTCTTGCCGAACAGAATCAGCGCGTCAGCAGCTATGGCCTGCGGCCGGTCTGGAACAGCACGCTTGGGCAGTATGTGGTCAGCTATACCGGGCAGCTGAAGCACACCATCTGGCTGGAGGAGGGCCGCTCCCTGACAGCCAAGCTCAATCTGGCCGCCCGGCAAAAGCTGGCCGGCATCGCCTATTGGCACATCGGCGGCGAGAGCCCGGACATCTGGACCAGTATTAGCAATGCGGAGAGGTACGCGGGTTATTCCTTTTAGGTAATGTAAGTTGGAGTGGTGAAGGTAAAGGGTAGGATGAAGAGCGCGAGGCTTAGCGTGAGGAGTGGGGAAGAGTAAAGAGTGAATAGTACAGGGCGATGGATGAAGAGTGAAGAGTGAAGAGTGAAGAGTGAAGAATGAAGAATGAGTGGTAGAGATTGAAGTGTAGGGATTGAGGAGAGAAGGATGAGTAGCAGAGAATGAAGAGTACAGATTAAGGAATGAATAGTAGTGAGTGATAAATGTAGGTGAGAGAATGAGCTGCGGAGCATGAAAGCGAAGTAATGGAGGTGGTAGAGGAGTTCGTACAGACCGCAGACACTTATACCGGCGCCCTTTCAGGGTGCCTTTTTTAATAACCGCCTCCATGCAGAATTCTCCAATTTGAGATTGCCGCTGACTAGCCAAACATTGAAATGAAGGGCAAAAAAGCCTCAGATTTCGCCTCGATTGGCTGAAAGCGTATTTTTAAGGCGACCAATCCCTTTAATAAGCCGCCGCGGCCAACAGCAGGCTGTCGACGCCAGCCATAGGCAATAATCCCCTTGACCTGTACACACAGTTAAGCCGTTTCTCCCATCTTGCTGCAAAACGCCGCGCAACGCTTGAATAACGGCTGGCCCCAGCCGATATAAATCATGATTACTAAAAATTTTGATAATTTTGAATGCAAATATTTGGTTGTCATATACGATTTACTGAAAAAGGTGGCTACAACATGTACACAGTTGAATCGCTGGAGCAGCTAATGGCGGCGGTGCCGGTAATCAGGGCGGCAGTCCCCGCCGATCTATCAATCGCGATCTGCGACCTGGAGAAATTCCTTGCCTATTGGCCGGGAGAAAATATAAATTTGCATATCCAAGAGGGGCAGCTTCTTCATGCCGAAGAGCCGCTGACTGCAGCCATCCGCAGTAATACGCCGCTTAGGGCTGAAGTGCCTGCCGAGTTTTACGGCTTCGAATTCACCGGGACGGCCACCCCGGTCCATGACCGGGAGGGCCGGGTCATCGGCGGCATTGCCGTGCAGCTGCGCCGCCAGCGTGAGCTGCGGATCATATCGGACCAGATTGCCGGCTCGCTCGCCCAGGCGAGTGCCCGGCTGATGCAGGTGGCGGACGGCGCGAGTGAGCTTGCCGCCTCTACCCAGCAGCTGCTTGCCCTTGCACAAAGAAGCGGCGAGCAGGTTAGGGAGACGGACAAGGTAGTGACGCTTATAAATAATGTTGCCAGCCAGACACATCTCTTGGGCATCAATGCCGCAATCGAAGCGGCCCATGCCGGGGATAAGGGCAGAGGCTTCGGAGTCGTGGCCCAGGAGATCCGCAAGCTGTCGAATGAAACGGTCAGCTCGACCAGGACGATTCAGGACACATTGGGGGCTTTCAAAACGGCAACTTCACAAATGGGCATCTCTATTGAACGGATCGCGTCAATTGTACAGGAGCAGGCCGCAACCTCGGAGCAGATCTCGGCCTTCATTGAAGAAATCCAGCAGATGTCCGAAAAGCTGAACGCCTTCGCCCAAAAGCTCTAGGCAATAAGCAGAGCCGCCTGAAACGAGACCATAAAGGTTTGTGTTAATGCCACATTTTAGCTGGAACGATCAGGGGGATTGGCATAACGATTTACTTGTCATTTAGGGCGCCCGCCATCACAATGAGGGATAATATTTTGGAGAATAAGGAGTTACAGCGAATGAATGATGTTTGGGCCAGGAACAAAATGAAAGTAACCGGAGAGGCGAGCGGACCATTGTGTTTGCCCACGGCTTCGGGTGTGACCAGAGCATGTGGCAGTTTATAACACCGGCTTTTGAGCAGGAGTGCGGCTGGTGCTCTTTGATTATGTAGACTCGGGTAATTCCGATTTAAGCGCATATAGTACTGAGCGGTATGGAAACTTCAGCGGATATGTACAGGATTTGCTGGATGTTATCGGACTGCTGCAGCTGAGCGATATCATTTTTATAGGACATTCAGTCAGTTCCATGATTGGGGCGCTGGCTGAAGCTGCAGTGCCTACGCTGATTCTGCAGTGCTCGGATGACAGTATTGTGCCTGTTGAAGTAGGTGAATATCTGCACAAGCATTTGAAGAACAGCGAATTCCGGCTGATGCAGGCCAAGGGGCATTATCCGTATATCAGCCATCCGGAGGAGACCATTGCGCTGATTCAAGGCTATCTGTAAACAGATTTTGAACACTATGCTGTATTGCGAGGTTATTTAAAAATGGATGAGCGGCTGGAATACGCCCCATGCGGATATTTGTCGATTACACATCAGGGCATGATTTAAGATATGAACCATACATTCCTTTTCTTGATGGGATACACTCGGGAGGCGCTGCCGCATAAGCATATTGAATCGATTATGTCCAAGGCGAACCAGCTGGTTTTCCATTCTTATTTTTACCCGAATATCAAGCTGTATGGTCATGTAGAGGAACTGTTTATCAGCCTGAAGGACGTAAGCGGAGGGTCGGTTCCCTACATTCTGAACGGGCGGAGTCTGGTGGTTGAGGATGTGGCGGTGATAGACTATGTACTGGTGCAGATGAGCAAATGGATGGATTACGAGCAGGAGCTGCGTTCGGCCAAGAAACAGATCGAAGAGGCTTACTGGGAAAAAGAGCAGGCGCTGGCCAGACTGGGCCAGATCCATACCGAAATCCAGCAGAAGCAGAGGGAGCTGATGGAGCTTAATGCCGTTCTGGTGGAGCGGTCTACGACGGACAAGCTTACCGGACTCAGGAACAGGCGTTATTTTGAAGAGAAGCTGAGCGGGCAGCTGGAGCTGTTCCGGGAGACAAGGGAGCCGTTATCACTGCTGATGATAGACATCGACTACTTCAAGCGGATCAACGATACCTTCGGGCATCAGACGGGTGATTATGTGCTGGAGATGCTGGGGAGCCTGCTGAGATTTCATACGCGGGAAAAAGATACGGCTGCCCGTTACGGCGGAGAAGAGTTCGTGCTGATTTTGCCGGATATGACGGCCGACGAATCCAGGCTGGTTGCTGAGAACCTGCGGCAGGAGGCCGAGCATGCTGTCTGGGACACCGGACGGCTCACGGTCAGCATCGGAATTGCTACATGTACGGCCGGGGATTCGGAAAAAACGCTGCTCCACAAAGCTGACACCGCGCTCTATGCATCCAAAGAAGGCGGAAGAAACCGTGTGACGCACTGCTTTGATTTTGCCGCGAAGCTATAGTAAGCCTGATTACTCATATACAAAAAAGCCCTCAACAGAGCACCGTCCGGTGTCATCTGCCGGGGGCTTTTGCTGCTGCGTATGCCCTGTTAAACTACAAAATTCTGCGGGCGGTCACAAAACGTTGTTTCCACTGGTTGTCAAAGTCTTCTGTGTGAACGCCCTCTTTGGGGGAATAGGTGTGCAGAAGCTTGTTGTTACCGGCGTAGATCGCCACATGACCGATATCAAGACCCCGTGCCGAGAAGAATAGCAGATCGCCCGGACGCAGCTCGTCCAGCAGGCCGAGGGGGCGCCCATTTGATAAGTGAGCGTGGTATCGTCCTTGGTTGCAGTGACCGTCTTGCCGGTGTTGTCCCAGCTTAGCGCGGCACCCTGCGCCTCGAACAGCCCGCGCATCGGTACGAGCACTGTTCCGCCGACATTCAGGGGCGGCACCTCTGAACGAAGCGGCTTGCCATCCAGATAGACGGAGATAACCGGAGGGTCCGCCTGCTCCTGTGGAAGCGCGTCTGCATAGGCGGCACCTCCCCCGCATAGCGATAGGATGAGCAGCGGTAGAAGGGCGGGATTGCATTTTGTCATGTGTGTACCACCTTGGCCTATAGATTTATTGTCTATAGTAGGACGCTGGCTTTAAATAATGGTTTTGTGGTAAATGATGGGTTCATCTGGCGCTGTAAAGGGAGGGCTCAGTAAAAAACCGTTTGCTGCAAAAGCCCGAGCGCCTGTCCGATCTCCCGGCGCTCCTCCTCCGAAAGATGGGCAATGCGCTCCTCGAACCGGCGTCCGATGGTCTGGAAGGCTTCACCCATCATCGCCTCGCCTGAAGGTGAGAGGGTAATCCCCTGCCTCCGGCGGTCAGCCGGGTCGGTAACTCTGGAGCAGAGCTGCTTTTCGGTCAGCTTCTTCAGTTCGCGGCTCGTGTTGGGCATCGACATATTCATGCAATCGCTGATTTCACTTAGGGTCACGGGCTGGCTTACTGCAATGTATTCGAGAATTTTATATTGTACAGGAGTCAACACCCCTGATTTCACATCCTTGGTTAAGTCGCTTGTAACCTGATGAACGGCCGCAGTAAAGGCTACTATCTGCTGAAATAACAGGTTATTGTCCATGGGATCACCTCTGCCTTGACGATAGCAAAAACATTATCATAAAACAATTATCATTTGACAACTAATTTTCGGATGTGCTAGGATTTTGTTATCAAATGATAAGTAAAGGGGTGCCGGAGGCATGAATACATTGGTTATCTATACACATCCGAACCATGAGAGCCTGAGCTATGCTTTTTTGCAGGAGGTGCTGCGGGGCAGCGGGGATAATGAAGCGGTTAAGGAAATAAAGGTGCTGGATTTATACGAAGAGGGCTTTGATCCGGTGCTGGTCTTCAATAAGGAGAAGCGGCGGCGGGATATGCATAGTGACCCGGGGCTGGCCAAATACCGTGAGCAGCTGATCTGGGCTGACCGGATTGTACTGGTCTACCCGATCTGGTGGGGACGTCCGCCGGCTATGCTTATGGGTTATATCGACCAGATGTTTGCTTCAGGATTTGCTTATAAGGATAAGGGCGGGCTGCTTCCCGAGGGATTGCTTAAGGGAAAATCGGTAGTATGTATTTCAGTGATGAAAGGACCGGCCAATTATCCGCTGCTGTGGCTGGGAAATGCGCACAAGATCCTGATGCGTAAGGCATTGTTTAACTATGTCGGTATCCGCAAGGTGAAGTTTTTTGAGTTCGGCAGCATGGAGAGCCCGCGCGGCAAGCATGCGCACAAGCTGGACCGGGTGTACCGCTACTTTAAGACGGCCCGGTAGCAATATGCACAGCGGCCCCGCGGAAGGATGATCCCGCGGGGCTGCTTGTCAGAGGATGGATGTGCAGGGCTTAGCTGTTCTGCTCCACATACCAGTCAATCATTTTGCGGGCGATGCTGACCCGCGGCGGGATATTCGGCAGGCTGTCCGCCCGGAACCAGGCGGCATGATCGAGCTCGATCCCGTCCACGCTGATTTCACCGCTCTCATATTCGGCCAGGAAGCCGACCATCAGCGAATGGGGGAACGGCCACTGCTGGCTGCCGAAATAGGTGATGTTCTTCACCGTAATTCCGACTTCCTCCCTGATCTCGCGCGCCACACAGTCCTCCAGCGTCTCACCCGGCTCGACGAATCCGGCAATCAGCCCGTACATATTGTTCTGGAAATGGGGGGCGTGGGCGAGCAGAATCTGGCCGTCCTTCAGGATGGCTGTAATAACCGCCGGGGCCAGACGCGGATAAAAGAGCTGTCCGCACGCAGGGCAGCTGCGGGCATACTCTGCAGCGGAGAGTACCGTTGCAGCGCCGCATTTGCCGCAGAACTGGTGGGTCTCATCCCAGGCCAGCAGCTGCAGTGCCCTTCCGGCCAGATGGAACACATCCTCATCGAGCACATCGTATAAAGTGCGCAGCGGGTGGAAGGCCATGCCCGGCGGCTCGGGCGTATCGGCTGGAACATCTGCCGCGAAGCAAGGGATGCCCGCAAAAGAGCCGAGATAGAGCGTGCGGTTCGGAACGGCTGCAAGCAAGTCAAGTGAAGGCAGCAGCGGAATGGCGGTCTGTCCAGGCGACTCTGTTACCAGCAGCTTGCCGGAATGGGTGACAAGCCAGTAGACAGAGCCGGTATATTGCGGGTCCGGTGTAACGGACGGAACGTAGCGTGCATAGATAGATACTCCGGATTTAGACATGAGGACAGAACCTTTCTTATTTGGTATACGTGCATGTTGTAAGAATAGCACCATGCGGGAAAGCTAACAAATACATACACTGCGGCGGTTCTTTCGGATGTAGGGAGGCCGTTTTTTTATTGGCAGGAACAAAGGGTTTGACGATTGAAAAAACAAAGAGTTTGACAATTTCACTAGTTGTAACTACAATAGTTACAGGAAGAGGGAAGTACGCAATAAAGGGATATACAGGCAGTATTTCTGATAAAAAATAAACTTGGTAATGGAGGAATTTGAGATGAAAATCGGATTTACAGGAGCAACCGGACAATTTGGTTCTATTGTAGCAGAGGCATTGCTGAAGGCTGTTCCCGCAGACAGCCTTGTAGCGAGTGTAAGAAGCCCTGAGAAGGCAGAGAACCTGCGGGCCCTCGGCGTTGATGTCCGCCATGGCGATTTCGACCAGCCGGACACTTTGGATCAGGCTTTTGCCGGTGTGGACCGGCTGCTGATTGTTTCGGCAGACGGGGACAATGACACCCGTATCCGCCAGCACAAAGCGGCAGTAGATGCGGCTGTCCGTGCAGGCGTAGGCTTCATCGCTTACACCAGCGTCGGACATGCGGAATCCAGTTCCCTGTTCCTCGCACCGGTACACAAGGCCACTGAACAATTCATCCGTGAATCCGGCATTCCGTATGCCTTCCTCCGCAATAACTGGTACCTGGAAAATGAGGCCGGCTCCATCCATGCAGCCGCAGCCGGAGCGCCTTGGCTGACCTCCGCCGGTGAAGGCAAGGTAGGCTGGGCAACCCGCCGCGACTACGCAGAAGCCGCTGCCGCTGTTCTTACCGGTGAAGGCCATGAGAATGCCGTATACGAATTATCCGGCAAGCCGCTTACCCAGGCAGAGCTGGCTGCTATTGCCGGCGGTGTGCTCGGCAAAGACATTCCTGTGCAGCAGGTGGATGATGCTACTTATTCAAGCGTAATGGCCGGAGCAGGCGTGCCGGAAGCGGCCCTGCCGATCGTGGTAGCCATCCAGGCGGCCATCCGTGAAGGTGAGCTGGACATCGAGAGCGGTGACCTGGAAAAGCTGCTGCAGCGCCCCCAGACCCCGCTCAGCGAAGGAATCAGCGCCCTGCTGAACAGCGCGCAGGCGTAAGCGTGCGAGAGACAGCAATAAGCTGATAGATATATAGCTGGACAGACAAAATCTGCCCCGCGGTCAATGACCCGGGGCAGATTTTTTGTTGTATATAGTCCGGGGAATGTGGCGTTACAGCATACGCTAGCTGCGGGAACAGAGGAGGAAATCCTACAAAGTAGCCTAATTAGCCCCGCTGGCCCCAGGGATAGAGGGGGAAATCTCATAAAGTAGCTCCAACTGCCCCGCTGACCGCAGGGATAGAGGGAAAAATCCCATAAAGTAGCTCAATTAGCCCCGCTGACCGTCGGAATAGAGGGAAAAATCCCATAAAGTAGCTCCAACTGCCCCGCTGACCATCGGAATAGAGGGAAAAATCCCATAAAGTAGCTCAATTAGCCCCGCTGACCATCGGAATAGAGGGAGAAATCCCATAAAGTAGCTCCAACTGCCCCGCTGACCGCAGGATTAGGGAATAATCCCATAAAGTAGCTCCATCAGCCCCGCTGACCATCGGAATAGAGGGAGAAATCCCATAAAGTAGCTCCAACTGCCCCGCTGACCATCGGAATAGAAGGAGAAATCCCACGCAGCTCGCAGGCACTTGGCTTTTTTGCACAATTAGGTGAAAAAACGCCACTTAATTCGTGCGTTTTTACGGTTTTACAGGTTCTAAGTGGATTTTCGTCACTTATTTGCCCCAATATCCTGCATATGCGGAGAAATGGGGGGATTTAAGTAGCGAATTTCCAACTAATTATTCGATAGCGGAACTTTACAAGGATTTAAGTAGCGAAAATCCACTTAGTGGCAGACCTCGCCGCACTAACACACCGCCCAACTAGCTGTACCGCACACACCGCTTCCACTGACCGCCCAACTAGCTGCGCCCACACACCGCTCCCACTGACCGCCCAACTAGCTGTACCGCACACACCGCTCCCATTCAACGCCCCATTTACTGTGCCCCTTCTCCGCAAGGCACCAAATGAATAAGCCAGCTGGCTAATCTACCTCCTCCAGCTGCTCAAAACAGTCTATCAGCAGCTTGTCCACAGCGTCTGCCAGCAGAGGCCCTGGGGCAGCAGCAAGCCACTCCGGCGGAACGATCAGATAGCTGCCGGAGCTGCTTTTGAGGTAGCTGTAAATAATCTGCGCCTCATCAATCGTGTGGCGGCTGATTGTCGCGGCACCTTCAGGAGCTGCGGCAGCGAACTGCTCCAGAATGGCCGAGTGCACCGCAGCCTGCAGCTGCCCGCGGTTCATGTGCCGCAAATCCAGTGCAGTCCGGTATATAATCCGCGCACCTTTAATCAGGATCAGCTTGATGCTATCCCCGTCCACCGGCTCCAGCACGGCGATATTATTGTTCTCGCCGGTGAACCGCGAGACCTTTTCCTTCTGGAGCAGCGCCTGAACTGCTCCCGAATAGTCGCGGTATTTGGCTGCAGCCTCAAAGTCGAACCGCTCCGCTGCCTCATGCATACGCTGCTCCAGATCATTCAGTATACTCAGATCCCGTCCGTCCAGCAGCGCGATTACTCTGTCTATAATCCTGTTATAGGCTTCCAGCGCAGCGCCTTCGCCGCACATGCCGATGCAGAGGCCGAGTGAATGGTTAAGGCAGAGGGAACCCTGGGTATGAGGATTGCTGCATAGAATCCGCTGGCTCTCCTTAATGCCCTGCAGAGCACGCTCTACCGTGCTTCTGCTCGTATACGGGCCAAAGTGAAGCCAGTCCCCCGGAGGTCCGGGATCGTAGCTGACTTCAAGCTGGCGGCGCGCTTTATCCTCACGGACCGAGATATAGCTGTAGGCGAGCGGATTTTTCATTTTCCGGTTATACATCGGCTTGATTTCCTTAATCAGCTGGCACTCCAGCATGAAGGCTTCAAATTCCGTATCGGTCAGCCGGTACTCCAGGTCCCTGATATTGCGGACAAGCTGAACAACCTTGGGGGAGTGGCCTTTATTATTATAAAAATAAGACTGTACCCGTTTGCGGAGCTGCTTGGCCTTACCGACATAAATAATGTGGCCGAGACTGTCCTTCATCAGGTAGACGCCGGGTGTTAAGGGGAGGCTGTGAACTTTTTCCTTCAGATTCATTGAGGATTCACCTCTGCGTATAGCATGGATTGGTATATTGTAAGTATATACGAGATTTACACCGGCAGGCGACTGGAAAAGCACGCGCTTAGGCCTACAATGGGAATAATCTTTTGAAATTACATTCGGACTGGAGGTATTCAGATCCGTGTGATAAACACCACAAAAGCTTCCAGACGAACCAATTATCATAAAAGGTATAAAGACATGAAATTTCGGTAAAGCTGGGGGGCTTTTTATGAAATATTCGATCGGGGAGTTCGCGTCGATTCTTGGCATAACGGCGGATACGCTGCGTTTATATGAGAAGCACGATATTGTGAAGCCTGAAAAGGGCTGCCGTAACAATTACCGGTACTTCAATGATCTGGATGCCCGGAATCTGCTGTCTAGCCGCTGGTACCGGAGCATGCAGATTCCGCTGCACAATGTGGCCGAGCTGATCAGCGAGGCGCCGGCAGAGCGGGTGGTGGAGTCGATATACGCCGCTCAGCTGCAGCTGGAGGAGGAAATCAGGCGGAACACCATGCTGCTGGACAAAATCAACAGCATCCATAAGGGGCTTACGGAGCTGGGGGATACGCTTTATAAGTGCCGGATCAAGCAGATGCCGGGAATGTACCGGATACAGCAGACGGATAAGAACCAGCTCCTGCAAAAGGAGTCCCTCAAGCAGACGGTCCAGGCCTGGATGGAGCTGCTGCCGTTCACCTTCTATTCTTTTCGCACGGAGAATACGGAGAGCCTCAGCCGGGACGGGGAGCTTGTTTACGGCTGGGGGCTGGCGCTCCTCGAAGAGGATCAGCACAAGCTGGGCGTATGCATCAATGACAGTATGCAGTACATTCCGCCAGGCGTATGTGTCTCATCCGTCATCATAAACTCCTATGAAGATTATCTTGAACGTAAAGATTTTCAGTTTATGCTGGATTACGCCGGGGAGCAGGGCTATACCGTGAACGGCGGTGTTTACGGCAAAATCCTGTTCACAGAACGGCTGGAGGACGAGAATAGGACGTATCTGGAAATCAATATTCCAGTCAGCACCTGATCATCCGGACCATTCCACACACCTGACTTTGAGAAAAAATTCACAACTCCTTCATTGACCTTGGTGCTGCACCAAGGTTTACACTCAGTGGCATCACATTAAGTAAGCAGCATCATTCGACAGGGGGAACAAGAAAGTGAGAAAGCCAAGCTTAACCAGAATGTTCAATGTGTCCATCAGTCTGATCATGATCCTGGCCGTCATCGGCGGCTGCAGCGGAAACTCCGCGGAGCCGGCGGCAACCGGGCAGCCGGCAGCATCGCCCGAGGCTACGCAGCAGGCTGCAGACAGCAGCGGGATACCGGCTTCTTTTAAGGCAGGGACCTACATAGCGGAGGCGGACGGCAAGGACGGCAAAATTCAGGTAGAAGTCACATTGGACGACAAACAGACCATTACGGACATCAAAGTCGTCAGCCAGAGCGAAACCGCCGGAATCGGCGTTGAGGCGATCGACAAGATCAAGGAGCAGATTATTACCGGCCAGACCCTGAAGGTGGATGCCGTCAGCGGGGCTTCCGAGTCCAGCAATGCCATTCTGGCTGCTGTTGAAGATGCCCTTAACCAGGCCGGCGGCGACGTTGCCGCCTTCAAATCCAGGGAAGTCGCCAAAGCAGGCGCAGGCAAAACAGAGCAGCTTGCGGCTGACGTAGTCGTGGTGGGTGCAGGAGCATCCGGCGTGTCGGCGGCAGTCTCGGCTGCGGATCAAGGTGCCAAGGTGATCCTTATCGAAAAAACAGCGACCATCGGCGGGGCGAGCAATCTGTCCTGGGCGGGGAAATTCTATAACTCTTCAGCCGCAGTCAGCAGCGGACTTAAAGTCAGCGTTGAGGAGGAAATATCCGACTGGATCGTTAACAATCACTGGCGGGTGGATGCGGCAGCGGTCCGTCAATATGTAACCAAGTCCGGTGAAACCTACGACTGGCTGACCGGGAAGGGCTACCAGACGACCTTTATCAATTTTGGCGGCGAACAGCTGCATATGCTTCCGGCCTATGAGACACGCCAGGATCTGCTGCGGGCCATGCTGGCTGAATCAGTGGAAAAAGGCGGCGGCCAGGTCCTCACCGAAACAACTGCCAAGAAGCTGATTACTGGCGCGGGCGGTGAAGTAACCGGAGTAATAGCCGAGAAAGCTGACGGCACTGCCCTCGAAATTACCGGTAAAAGTGTTGTAATGGCAACCGGCGGTTACGCGGCCAACAAGGAAATGGTCAAGGAGGCCTTCGGGTTTGAAGGCGTAAACGGCGGGCTGGGCCAGAATATCGGAGAAGGCCTGAAGATGGCCTGGGAAGCCGGAGCCAAGGTGCCGGATAACTTCGGCGGACAGATGCTGCACCAGACGCTGGCCAGAGCAACAGAGAAGCTGAAGGCCCAGTATGAGCCGTTCCAGGCCAGTTATCCGCTGATGACAACCTATCTGCCTAATTTTATGAACGTTGGCCCTTCGGGAGCGAGATTTAGGGACGAAGCGGCGACGCTTACCGCTGTAGCGGCGGCGAATACCAGTGCTTTTAACGGAGCCTATCACCTGGTTATCGTCTCAAAGGCACAGCTTAACGCGCTGAAGACAAAGGGGATGAACGGGGTAAAAGCACCAGGCCTGCCGGGAATGCCGCCGGAATTCTACGCGGCCTTCACAGACAAGTTCACCCTGGACAATCCTTGGCAGGATGTGGACAAGGTATTTGATGCCATGGCTGCAAACGGTGACGGATTTAAAGGCAATACCATCGAAGAGCTGGCTGCAAGTGCCGGCATGGATGCAGCTGTGTTCAAGGAGGCCTTCACCAAATACGAGGCGGCCGCCAAGAGCGGGGTGGATAGCGAATTCGGCAAAGCGAAGGAATATCTGCTGCCGATGGGCGAAAGCGGCCCCTACTATGCGGTAATTGCAGAGATCAACAATCTCGGTTCGGTCGGCGGCCTGCTCGTAAACACAAAGTTTCAGGTGCTGAATGACAAACGGGTGCCGGTTAAGGGATTGTATGCCGTCGGTTTGGAATCCGAAGGGGTTCTGTATAATGACACCTACGTCGGCAATGGCGTGGGCCTCGGCTACTCCTTCACCTCCGGACGTCTCGGCGGCGAAGATGCGGCTGCAGCTGCACTGGGGAAATAGCTTTTTAGCAGAACACTATAGTTGGGCAATCAGGGGGAGCCGTCAGGCTTCCCCTTGTTATGTCTGCATGCTACTATGAAGAGGTGACACCAGCTTACTTATTTGAAGGTGAGGGAATTGTGATGGTGATTAAACGAGGTAACTGCCCGGTGCAGCCAGACTGATCTGATAACAGGATCGCACCGGGCTATAGAAGGAACACAACTTGTTATCAGGCTGGTCCCTTGGCTGCACCTCATTCGCAGAGCTTAGAATAAACACATGCGAGAGGGGCATTATGATGGGAACAGACAAAATGGATATGGATTATTGGAAGAAAAGCTGGCTGCAGGAGGAGCAGCGCTCCTTCCGGGGCTGGGATTTCTATGCGCTGTCCGGACGGATGGAAGAGGAAGAGCTGCCCTGGAATTATGAAGCAGCCGTTAGAACATATATGAACGGTTTAACAGGCAATCTGCTTGATATGGGCACAGGCGGCGGAGAATTTCTGCTGTCACTGTCGCCTCCGCCGGGGCGGACCTATGCTACAGAGGCTTATCCGCCTAATGTGGAGATTTGCAGTAAGCTGCTTCCGCCTCACGGAATTGAGCTGAGGCAGGTGTATTCGGATGATGAACTGCCGTTTGCGGACGGATCGTTTGAGCTGGTTATGAACCGGCATGAGGCATTTTCATCCCGGGAGGTGCACCGGATTTTGCAGCCGGGCGGGGTCTTTATTACCCAGCAGGTCGGAGGCCGGAACAACCGGGCTTTATCGGAGTTTCTGCTTGGTGAAGATGCAGCTCCCGCCGATCATTATTTCAGCGTGGAGCCGGTCTGCAGTGAACTGCAGCGCTGCGGGTTCAAGGTTATAGAGGCTGCTGAGATGTTCCCGCTGCTGCGGTTCAGGGATATAGGGGCACTGGTGTATTTTGCAAAAATTATAGAATGGGAATTCCCGGACTTTTCGGTTGAGAAATGCTATGACCGGCTTGTTCTGCTTCAGCAGCAGCTTGAGCGTGAGGGCTATATTGAAAGCATGGAACACCGTTTTATGATCGCTGCAGTCAAAATGTAGGAAAGATTCAGGCCGCTCCGGCTCCGGGGCGGTCTTTGAGGTGTGCGGTCTACATGGTCGGCGAATATTGTCGCTTCAGCCCGGAACCTGCGAACATACGCCCAGTCTTCTGCATAGCATATAGCACCATTCTGCTATAGAAGAAAGGGGGCGCGCTTCACAATGGGTATCCATTTAAGTGCAATCCACTATGTATATCTGGTCTTTATCGTGTTCATCCTGGCGCTGCTGATCCGGCGGCGTGACACAACGATGATCTGTGTGGCCGGAATTTTTGCCTTGGGGCTGCTGGCTACAACGACTGTCACCGGTTCCGTATCCGGCATATTTAATTCATTCATCTTTGCGACCAAGGAACTGATGGGGACCATTATGATTATCTCCATTATTGTGGCAATGAGCCGGATTCTGATCATTACAGGTATTAATGAAATGATGGTCGCACCGCTCACCCGTTTCCTGCGGACGCCGGCGATGGCTTACTGGGGAATCGGGCTGATTATGATGGTGACCTCCTTCTTCTTCTGGCCCTCACCGGCAGTTGCGCTGGTCGGTGCTGTGCTGCTGCCGGTGGCGGTCCGGGTCGGCCTGCCGGCTCTCGGTGCGGCGATGGCAATGAACCTGTTCGGCCACGGCATCGCCTTATCCGGTGACTACATTATCCAGGGTGCACCCAAGCTGACTGCCGATGCAGCCGGCCTTCCGGTATCCAGCGTAATGCAGGCCAGCGTGCCGCTGGTTATTGTTATGGGGCTTGTAACTACAGTTACAGCCTTCTGGATGATGTGCCGGGACCAGAAGAACGGAACGTGGAGAGACGGGCTGGTTACGGGAAAAGGGCCGGCAGACCTCGCGGCATCCGTAGCGGATGAGGCAGCGCCGGTCTATATGAGTGCAGGGCTGCGCAAAGGGCTGGCCATTGCCATCCCGCTGCTGTTCCTGCTGGATGTCATCTGCATGTTCGTCCTGAACCTGCAGGGGGGAGATGCGACAGCCCTTGTCGGCGGTACAGCCGTGCTTATTCTGATCGTGACGACGCTGCTGGCACACCGCAATCAGGGGCTGGAGAAGACGACCTCCTACCTGATCGAAGGCTTCGTCTTCGGCTTCAAAGTGTTCGGCCCGGTTATCCCGATCGCCGCCTTCTTCTATCTCGGCGATTCTGCCTTCACCGCGCTGTACGGCAATGCGCTGCCGGACGGCTCGCACGGCATCGTCAACGACCTCGGCGTCGCCCTGGCGGAGCATGTGCCGCTTAACGGCGCTGTGGGAGCCGTAACGCTGACCGTGATCGGTGCGATCACCGGTCTCGACGGCTCCGGCTTCTCCGGCATCTCGCTGGCCGGCTCGATTGCCCAGATGTTCGCGGCGGCGATCAACTCCGGCGCCGCCACGCTGACCGCCCTTGGGCAGGTAGCCGCCATCTGGGTCGGCGGCGGCACCCTGATCCCGTGGGCGCTCATTCCCGCTGCCGCCATCTGCGGCGTCAGCCCGTTCGAGCTGGCCCGGCGCAATCTGAAGCCGGTCCTGCTGGGGCTGGCGGCGATGACAGTAGCCGCCATGTTCCTGATCTAGGCCGCCCTGCCCGGCAGGCAGGTGCATAAGAACGCCTCCCCCTATCCATCCTAAAGAAGAAAGACAGTGTGAGAAAAGGGGGAGTATCCAGCATGAAACCACATTACGAGTCCAGCCTGCGGACCAACAGCACCGTGGATCAGGCCCATGATTCTGTTACTAAGCTGCATAATGCAGTCTCACAGGCGTTAAGCCATCCTGATGAGCAGACGATCGGCCAGGCGGAGAATAGCCTGGCACATGCAGAGGAAGCCGTCAGTCATGCACCGGAAGGCTCGGTGGACGGCCATGGCGTAGAGCTGGTAGAAGCGCGGCTGGCCGATGAACAGGAAAGGCTGGCCGGCCTGGAGCAGCAGCTGGGCGGATTTGAGGACTAGACTATAGCTGTGCAGCTGACCTCCGGCATTTCCGGCATTGTCCGGGAATGCCTTTTTTCTGTAACGGTAACAGGGAGGCAGATTATCCGGCATCCCGGCATTCAAGCAGGCCATTTGCGGTTAATTCTCTTAAAGATGATGAAACCGTCTGTACAGGCCAGCGTAGAACTTCAGAAACAAGCGCAGCCTGCAGAGCCGGGCTGATATTTAACCATATGGAGGGGATCGAATGCCGGACAACACAGGGAAGGCTGCATCATTGGAGACCCGGGAGGAACTGCTCAGCGCACTTTCCGGGATTGCTGCGTGGGAAAAGGAACAGAATAAGCTAATGATCTGGGACCGGATTACCCGTCTCCCGTTCAAGCTGCTCGACAAGGTCACCCCAAAGGTCATTCATGAAAAAATCGGCAAGCTGCTGGACGAGCTGGGCAGCTATATTCAGAACGGCGGCAATTATCTGGTAGCCGGACGTAAGGTAGGGCAGCTTGTAGAGGCTGCAGGCAGAGCTGCGGGGGCTCCGGAGCATGGGCCTTATCCTCTGGCGGTTATGGATGCCGCTGCGGAGAAGCTTAGCGGAAGCAGCCGGAACGTCGCCACCGTGCAGGGCGCGACAACGGGCTTCGGCGGGGTATTTACGCTGGCTGCGGATATCCCGGCCATTCTGGGGCTGTCGCTAAAGGTGATTCAGGAGATCGGCCTGTGCTACGGCTATGATCCTACAGATAAGACGGAGCGGATATTCACTGTGAAAGTGATGCAATTCGCGTCCTCCGATGTGGTCGGCAAACGTACGATCCTGCAGGAGCTGAATCTGCAGGCCGGCGGCAGCGGCGATATTACAGCCGGCGCCAATGCCGCCGTCTCCAAAATCCAGGGCTGGAAGGAAGTCATCACCGTATACCGCGATAACTGGGGCTGGAAGAAGCTGCTGCAGACGGTTCCGGTGGCGGGGATGTTCTTCGGCGCGTATACCAACCGCAAGGCGCTTGAGGATGTGGCGGAGGCGGCACAGATGCTCTACCGCAAACGGAGGATTATGGCCCGGCTGGCCGAGCTGGATGAGGAATAGCTAAGGCTGCCCCCTGTGGCTTCCGGTGCAGGGGGCAAAGTCCGCCGTACCCGTCAGCCGGGAGAATTAGGCTGCTCCAAGGCTTTTAATGCTCTAGCCTTCACTGCTGAAGTTTAGCCCTTTTCCGCCGACCGGCCGGATTTTTGTTGACTCCACGCCTGCAATCAGCGGCATCGCCCGCCCGATTGCAGCTCTTGTAGCTTCAAGGGCAAGCGAGGCTGCATGGGCCTCCTGGCTGCTCCAGACCTCTGTTACCCAGAGGACATCAGGCTCTGTCTCAGCATGATTGATAATATAGAGCTCACACTCTGTCGCAGCTTCAGCCGCTGCAGCACTTTCCAGCAGAATGGCTGCTAGTGCATCGCGTTCACCAGGCTTGGCGGTAAACTTGGCATACATACCGAATTTGCTCATGGGTTAGCCTCCAATACTTTGATTTGTATACTGTCAGCTGCCCGTTTTCAACAGCTGCTCTGTCTTTTCCTTGATAACCTCGGCATCTGAGGTAAATAATAGATAAGCGCGCTGCTTTGTCCGGATAAGAACTCTGCCAGTGGTTCCATAGGGTGTTCCTATACGCATGGCATCCTTGTCAGAGCCTCCATAGGTATCATCCAGCGTTACCTCTGTAATTGCTGTAACGGGTATTTCGATCTTTGTCAGCTGCCAGCGGATGATGAGGATGTCATCTTCACGGTTCATTTTGATCCCGAGCATATCTCTGCTCCTCTCATTTTTTTATATCCAATCATTACCTTTTTATAATCATATAGGATTCAGTAATGATTTACACTATTTATAGAAAGAGGACCCTATGGAAATACAGACCCGCGAAGAACTAAGCCTAGAAGAGCGGCTGGAACAGGCCGAGTCATTCCTCCGGCAGTGTTATAGTGAATTGGAGAAGTCACCTGCCGAGCTGAATGGACGCATAGAGGCAGTACATAAAGAAATCAGACAGACGGGAACCTATCATCATACAGCGGAAGAGCTCACGCACGGTGCCAGAATGGCCTGGCGGCACAACAGCCGCTGTATCGGCAGGCTGTTCTGGCATACGCTGGAGGTCATTGATGCCCGTGAAGCCAGCACCGCCCCTCAAGTGGCGGAAGCGCTGCTTCATCATCTGGAGCGCGCCGGCAACGGCGGCCGTATCCGCCCGGTAATGACCGTGTTCCGCAGCGGTTCAGAGCCGGGCAAGGCCATCCGAATCTGGAACCATCAGCTGATCCGCTATGCCGGATACCCGGCGACAGACGGGCAGCCCCGCCGCGGCGACCCGGCCTCGGATACCTTCACGGCAGTCTGCCGGAAGCTCGGCTGGCAGGGCAGTGGCGGCGACTTCGATGTGCTGCCGCTGGTCATCAGCATCGGGGATGAGCCGCCGCGCTGGTTCACAATACCCGATGCGCTGGTGCAGGAGGTTCCGCTCAGCCATCCGGAGATTGAACGCTTCGGCGAGCTTGGGCTGCGCTGGTATGCCGTTCCGGTCGTATCCGATATGCTGCTGGAGATTGGCGGAATCCGCTATCCGGCAGCACCTTTTAACGGATGGTATATGGAGACGGAAATCGGCTCGCGCAATCTGGGGGATACCGGACGGTATAACCGCCTTCCTGCGGTAGCTGATCTGCTGGGCCTGGACCGTTCAACCAACACTTCGCTCTGGAAGGACCGGGCGCTGCTGGAGCTGAACCGCGCTGTACTGCATTCCTTTAAGCTGGCAGGGGTCAGTATTGTGGATCATCATACGGCTGCTGAGCAGTTCGTCCGGTTTCAGGAGCAGGAGAGGCAGAAGGGCCGGGAGGTGTCCGGCAAATGGCACTGGCTGATCCCGCCGATGTCACCTTCCTCGACACCAATCTGGGAAGATAACAAGCTGAGGGAGCTTAACCTCAGTCCGCGCCTGATTTATCAGAAGCCGGCTTTTGCCGGGAGGGACAGTAATCCGGACCGTGACGAACCCGCCGGACAAGAGGCATCTGTAATGCCTGTCCAAGAGATGAAATGCCCTTTTCATCAATAGTCAGGCTGTTAGATCTGTGATACTATTTAAACTTAGTCCAGTAAAAAAAGGGAAGTGAGCACGAATGATTAATATTACAATTCCTGCACCGGATGTTACGATCACCAAGCAAGAGAACCCGGTGCTGAGCCATATTTACGGATTTACCGACTTTCACCTGATTACGCGGGAGGCGGGCGGCATCTTTATGTTCTATAACGATAAGGACGAGCTGCTGTTCGTAGGCAAGGCTAGAAAGCTTAGACCGCGGATCAAAAAGCATTTCGAGGACAATGTCTCTGTAATGAAGCCTCACCGGAATGAAGTGACGAAGATTGAGGTCTGCATCGTGGAAGATCCGGTGGACCGGGAGATCTATGAAACGTACATTGTGAATAAGCTCAGAGCAAAATACAATGTAGAGAAGGTACTCTATAAATAAACTGCCCTGGTGCAGATAAGCGTAGTCCTTTCGGGCTGCGCTTTTTGCTGTGCCGGCAACCGGTCGTCGGTCTAAAGACTTGGGTAATTATCCCTTTCAGGGTAAAATGGTCCTTTGGATATACGATGAAAAGTTAGACAATTCGGCTCACTTCCGGACCAGGTAAATCATCTATAATAATCTCGTAAATGCTCGACATTTTTTGACATTTTATCTCGAGGTGATGGATAGGTGGCAGGTTCTTTTTTCAGGAGAAAGGATGCGGCAGAACGGGTGCTGAATCCCGCAGCTGCACCGGTGCCGCAGGCGGAGGAAGCACCTGCAGGAGAGCAGGACAGCAGCGGGCACAGTGACAGCACAGCCGGTCTGATCTCGGCAGGCAAGGCCCAGCTGGATAAGAAATCGCTGGATCTGATTTTTGCGGTGGAACAGATGATTCAGGCCAGAGCCCAGGCGGAATCAAGCAATTATGAGCTTCAGGACCGCCTGAACCACTCTGGCAGCCACATTGAGCGGCTCGGCAAGGAGCTGAGGAATCTGAACAAGGTCATTGAAGACCGGGAGAAGGATATCCTGGAGCTGGAACAGCGTCTGGCCGAGAAGAATCTGAAAATGGATCAGGTGCTGGAGGATCACCGCGAGCTCCAGAACACAATGGCAGCTAAGGCCGATGAGCTCAAAAGTACGATCGATCTGGAGCAGCAGAAGTACGCCAAGCTGATGCAGAAGCATCATGAAGCCCATGTGGATAAGCATAAGCGGATTATTGAGCTGGAGGACCGGATCAGCCGGCTGGAGACAGAAAACGGGCATTTGCGGCAGAAATACGAAACGGTCCGGCAGGAGAAGGCTTACCTCTCCGGAATGATCAGTGATTTTACGAGCCGGATGACCGCTCCCTTTAGTGCCGGCAGTCCTGCCGCTGAGCGTAATGAAGAATACGGGGATACATAACGGGTATGGCTGCACATGATGATAACACCGGCCTGTTGGCCGAACTGCTGGCGCTTGGCAACCGGGAAGGAAGCTGCCAATTGGAGCTTAGAATAACCCGCCGGGACAGCTGCAGAAGACATATACTCAGCATTGATGAACATACATATCTGCAAATCGCTGCCCTCGGCCCCCTAAGCGGGTATAAGGTGCGGCTGTCGTTATACATGAAATGGGACCCTTTCCGCCGGACATATTTCAGCAGTCTGGTCCGGATGAAAGACACCTTTAGCGAAACCCTGTACTTTAACTGCTCAGAGAGCTACGGGGAGCAGCTGCTTGAGCTGAAGGAACTGGAATATGCCCCCTCCCGGGAAACGGACTGGCAGGAGGCCGCGGCGGATGCCCGCATCATGCCTGTGCTGTCAAGGTATAAGCAGGCGGCATTACCAGGTTCGAAATATAAACGGACTTTGCTGCTGCGCGGCTTGATGTTCGGTTTTCTGCTGGTTCTGCTCCTGCTGCGTATGGATGGGGGAGAGACATGGCTGTTTGCAAACAGCGTTGAAGCCAGGCAGGATAATACGAATGTAGATACGGCATCCTCAGGTGGATCAGCGGCGGACACGGATAGGACGGCAGGTACAGGTATTGCTGCTGCGGCTCCGGATCCAGATCACGTACATAACGTATCAGAGGCACCTGAAGCAATCAGCCCGGACGGGTTACAGCTGCTTCCGCTTTCGGGCGAAACGGTCCAGGCTGCTCCGGCACCAGCGGGGCTGCCCGTACAAACCCAGACGCTTTATGAGACGATTGAGCTCTCCGGGGACAGCTATGTATACAGCCTGCCGGAGGGCTACGTAGCCCTCTCCTTTGATGACGGCCCTTCCCCCTACACCGAGCAGCTGGTAGATATTCTGGTGAAGGAGGGGATTGCCGCCAACTTTCTGTTCATCGGCGTGAATGCCAGCCGGAATCCCGGGGCGGTCCGCTATGCCGATGAGCATGGCATGCCGGTCGGGAGCCATTCCTGGGATCACAGCGATATGACAGCCAATTCGGCGGAGGAGAACCGGATTAACCTGGAACGGGCGAGCCGGTTGCTGGAACAGCTTACAGCCGCTCCGGTGACAATCTTCAGGCCGCCCTATGGAGCGGTGAACAGCGGTCTCGCTGAAGTGGCGGACAGACAGCAGTTAAACATTCTGCTCTGGAACCGTGACCCTGAGGACTGGAAAGCAGCTGGCCCGAAGGATATTCTGAACTACTTCAAGACATCTGAACCGTCGGGCGGCATTTATCTGCTGCACGAGAAGCAGAAGACCCTGCAGGCGCTTCCCGAAATCATTGCCTATCTGAAAGGGCAGGGACTGAAGTTTGCTGTCTTTAAATAATCCTGCCCCTAATAATCAATTGTACAAGCAGCGCAACCTGCGGAAGAAGCAGAGGCGCTGTTTTTTTATGCGTATAGCTGCGTGCTGCATCTGCATGCCTGTGAAAGCTTTGTGTAATATTGCAATTACGCCTGCCGGAGCGAGGATTGCTCTTGTTTTAATAAGTAAAATTTGAGAGAATGAAAAGATATTGTTGTTGGCATATTGGGCTGTGAAAGCTACAATAGAAAGTTGGAACAGATTTAACTTTAATGTTTTGAAAAGAGGTATACCATGAATAAACAATCCATTTATGGATTAACTTTAGAAGAGTTGACGTCATGGCTGATGGAGCACGGGCATAAGAAGTCCCGCGCTGCCAAGGTCTGGGAATATGTGTACCGCAAGCGGGTTACTGATTTTGAAGAGATGACAGAGGCGAACAAGGAATGTGTTCAGCTGCTGTCCGAGCATTTTGTGTTTCAGACGATGGAAGAGCATGTGAAGCAGGAGTCAGCAGACGGTACTATCAAGTTCCTGTTCCGCCTGTATGACGGCAATTTGATTGAAACCGTGCTGATGCGGCAAAAATACGGCCTGTCCGTCTGTGTAACCACCCAGGTCGGCTGCAACATCGGCTGCAGCTTCTGCGCGAGCGGGCTGCTGGCAAAGAGCCGGGACCTGTCGAGCGGAGAGATTGTCGAGCAGATCATGAAGGTCCAGCTGCATCTGGATCAGGCCGGCCTGGGCCAGCGGGTCAGCCATGTTGTAGTCATGGGGATCGGTGAGCCGTTCGATAACTTCACGAACCTGCTGAAATTCCTGACAACCGTCAAGGATCATAAGGGACTTGCGATCGCCGGCAAGGGCATCACCGTATCGACAAGCGGCCTGGCCGGCAAAATCAGAGAATTTGCTGATGCCAACACGCAGGTGAATCTTGCCATCTCGCTGCATGCGCCGAATAATGAGCTGCGGACCTCGATCATGAAGATTAACCGCGCAATTCCTTTGGAGAAATTGATGCCGGCAATTGATTATTATCTGGAGAAGACGAACCGGCGGATTACGCTGGAATATATTCTGCTGAAGGATATCAATGACCAGCAGGAGCATGCGCTTGAGCTGGCCGAGCTGATCGGCGAGCACCGCCGGCAGCTGGTTAATGTCAACCTGATTCCGTACAATCCGGTCGATGAGCACAGTCAGTACCAGCGGACGGACCGGGAAGTGGTGCGCGCCTTCTTCGACACGCTGAAGAAGCAGGGAGTCAGCGTCAGCACACGGCTGGAGCATGGAGTGGATATTGACGCCGCCTGCGGACAGCTGCGCAGCAAGCAGATCAAGAAAACACAAGAAGCTATTTGAAGAAAGAGGGTTCATTTGTGCTGACATTTACAAGTTATACGGTAGAGGATGTTAGAGATCCATTCGGTATTCTGAGCGGCAAGCGGTATGAGTTCGTGATTAATCTGGATATTCCGGAAGAGGATGAGCTGTACGAGGAGAGCGGGGTATCGGTGCGGGCTATAGTCAAGGCGGAAGCGGGCGAAGCGGTGCTGGTCACTTACGATCTGCTGGAGACGACCACCGGGAAGCTGCTAGAGTTCGACCTGGAGGATGAAGAGGAAGCCGAGCTGGCACAGTTCTGCAAGGAGCATCTGCCGGAGTAACCTGATACGCTATAACCAAAAGCCCCGGAGCTAAGTGCCCCGGGGCTTTTTACTGTTTATTTTACAAAACACCACTTACATAATGATAAATCTGCTTATTCCACCAGTCCCAGTCATGATTCACATCATGCCCCCAGTAATCGACCTGCGCCGGAATGCCTTTTCGCGTAAGCAGCTCCTCGATCAGCCGGGTTTCATACAGCATTTCATCTTCGTAGGCACCCTGGCCGACACACAGGATAATCCTGCTGCTGCGGTACCGGTTCAGGTAATCCTCATCCGCAAGGTTCGGCAGGTAATGGAGGGGAGAGTTGTAATAGACATTTTCACTCATATAATCGCCAAAGAAGTAATAAGTGGAATACACGCCGCTCAGAGCGATCAGCGTATCGAAATAGTGCGGATAACGGAAAAAGAAGCTGCCGCTGTAGTAGGCGCCCATCGAGCAGCCGGAAATCAGGATTTTCTGGTCATCCCCGCCGTTGTTCCATTTGCTCTCATGGAGGATACCGGGAATAAGCTCCTGCGTGATGTATTTGTCATACTGCTCATGCCGGACCGCCTTATCTTCATGATTCCAGTGGGAGGAAAAGAACGTCTCCTCATCAATGCTGTCGCAGGCCCAGATCTGCAGCTTGCCGTCTTCGATGAAACTGGAGAGGGTCGCAATCATCCCGGAGTCCTCATATTGATAAAACCGGCCAAGCGAGGTGGGGAAGACAAGCATCGGTTTGCCGGCGTGGCCGTATACTTTATACTCCATGTCCCTGTTCAGGTGACGGCTGTATTCCTTGCGGTAGCTTGTCTTCATCCGTAAGCACATCCTATCCTTCTTCTTGTTGTATATACTTCACAATTTCTCTGACGGTCTTAAGGTCCGGGGAGCGGAACTGATAAGCGCTGTTGCCCATCGCTCTGCTGAACACTTCCTCGATCTCGGCGTAATTGACGATTTTGTCCCCGTAGGTACGGTAAATGTCTTCATGGCTATGGGTATAATGCTTGTGCCGCTTGCGGCTGGCATAGCCGGTGTAGTATTTGCCTTCATACGGGCCGCCGACCTCATTCCTGGCCACCATCCCTGCCCATTCCTTATACACGTCAACATCATAGGAGAAGTTAATGGCATCCGTCATCCAGGCACCGGGCGGCCGCATATTCACTTCGAGCGCGATGATCCGTCCGTCTTTGTTCGATTTGAACAGCTCGATATGGAAGAACCGTTCCCTGATGTCAAAAGCTTTCAGGATGCTTCTTCCGGCTTCCTCAACCTCCGGACTAATGTCCTTCAGGCAGAAATAATAGAGATGGTTGTCCGTATTCACGACATCCATG
Organism: Paenibacillus sp. PastM-3; assembly: GCF_029893965.1. Lineage (GTDB taxonomy): Bacteria > Bacillota > Bacilli > Paenibacillales > Paenibacillaceae > Paenibacillus_AQ. The sequence continues at coordinate 409,264 of NZ_JARXXP010000002.1, read as the reverse complement.
ACGCTGTTCTCGAACAGATGGCTGACGGCGAAGCGTACCTCTCCATTTCGATCGACCAGACCGTCATAGGTGAGAATCACCCCGTCGATAAATTCCTCAATAATAAACGAAACATCCGCAGGCTTGTGGTCAAAAAAGTGCTGCAGTTCATCTTCGTTACTGATCTTGAAGGTGTTGCTGGCTCCTGAGCCGAGGTCAGGTTTAACCACCAGCGGGAATCCGGCGCTTTGAATGAACTCATCCACACTTTCGCGGGTGGTTCCGGTCGAGAACTGGACGGTGCTGACCCCGCTTTTGCGGAAAAATTCCTTCATCTTGGACTTCTGCTTGAGGTTCTGGACGAAATCATTTTTGGTGCCGTAGATGTTAAAATCGGTCCGGATCGCGGCATCCTGCTCCAGCCAGTATTCATTCAGCGACTCAAACCGGTCGATCTTGCCGTATTTATGGGTGAAATAGCCGACGGCCCGCAAAATTTCTCCGTAATTTTCGAGATCCGATACCTTATAGTATTCCGTCAGTGCAAGCTGCAGCCGATCCTCCAGATGATCATATTCGGCATCGCCGATCCCGAGCACGAACACCCCCTGGCGCTGCAGCTGGATACAGAAATCAGCACTGTTTCTGGGGAAATGAGGGGAAAAGAAAACAAAGTTAATGGTGACCAGCCCCTTTGGCTAAAATGTAATTCCGAGTCAATTCGTGTGATTAATTTAATCTAATCTACCAGCTGCGCTGCTTTTCGTCAATCCTTTTACAGAACACGAATATAGGGTAGAATACAATAAAGCAGGCAAAAATAGGAGTTGTGATCATGTCTAATGAAGAAGTATTCTTGACCAAAGAAGGTTTGGCCAAGCTTGAGGATGAGCTTAGAGAGCTTAAGGAAGTAGGGCGCAAGGAGCTTGCAGCCCGGCTTAAGCTGGCGATCAGCTATGGCGACCTGAAGGAGAACAGCGAGTATCACTCGGCCAAGGAAGATCAGTCCTTCATGGAGACCCGCATCATGATCCTGGAGAAGATGCTGACCAAGGCGCAGATCGTCGACTCCAGCAGCGTGGATCTGAGCACCGTGAGTGTAGGGACCGTTGTCATCCTTAACGATGTGGAGTTTGCCGAAAAGATTGAATACAGAGTAGTCGGTCCCGCTGAGGCCGATGTGCTGAACAACAAGATTTCGTATGAAAGCCCCCTAGGTAAAGAGCTGATCGGCAAAAAGGTCGGCGATATTATCAGTGTTAATGCTCCAATGGGTGTCATTCAATATGAGCTCCTGGAGATCAAAGCAGATTAAAGACAGAAATCCCTGTTTCCCGGTATTCCGGGGACAGGGATTTTTTGTATGCCTGCCTATAGCATTCAGTCTCTCCATAGGCGTTGTCTATTAAGCATATTGTCTCCAAATCTTGGACGCTGCCTGCTTCCAGGGGTATAGTAGGGAATAACTATAGTATAGAGGAGTCCTGGACCGTGATTCAGCAGGTATTATCGACCTTATTGGATGTTATCGTGCCGCTGGCCATCCCCGTTACAGCCGGGGCACTGCTGGCCCGCTACAAAAATTTGGACACCAAGCCGTTACTTACGCTTTATCTGTACTTTCTGACCCCGGCCATCATTCTGGATACGTTGGCTAATGCCGAGATATCCTTCGGCGATGTGTACCAGACGATTGCCTTTGCGCTGCTAAATCTGCTGCTTCTATGGCTTGTATCGGTAGTGCTCGGCAGGCTGCTGAAGCTGGCTCCGCCCGAAGCGGCGGGGCTGACCCTGATCTCCACCTTTACGAACAGCGTTAACTACGGGCTGCCGCTTGTCCTGCTGGCCTTCGGCCAGCTTGGACTCGACAAGGCCTCGGTCTATGTGATCGTCCAGATGGTGATCGTGAATACGATCGGCGTCTATTTTGCCGCCCGGTCACAGTTCAATGTAAAAAGCGCAGTGAAATCCGTCTTTGCACTTCCCGCCGTCTATGCCGCTTTGCTCGCTCTGCTGCTGAGAGGGCTTAGCCTGCAGCTGCCGCAGGAGCTGGCCTCAGGCGTTTCCATGGTAGCAGGTGCGTATTCGCCTGTGGTCCTGGCGATTCTCGGCGCCCAGATGGTCAGGGTGCAGGCCGGCCACACCGAACGCAATGTGCAGCTGGCCTTCTGGACAGGCCTGTCTGTCCGCCTGCTGCTGTCACCGCTGATTGCCCTGCTGGTCCTGCTGCTGCTGAATATTTCCGGCACCCTGTTCTCGGTGCTGCTGGTTCTGGCCTCCATGCCGGTCGCCGTCAACTCGGTCGTGCTGGCCGAGCGGTTCGGCAGCTCGCCTTCACTGGTATCGCGCTGCATCGTCTGGACCACGCTGGCCTCTTTCCTGGTGCTGCCGGTGCTGATTACCGCGGTGGGCAGTGTCCAGCCTTAGAAATCAAAGTTGTCCGGGTCCGGACCGACCCGCTGATCGCGGTTTAAGCCGTCAATGACGGCCATTTCTTCAGCGCTCAGCTCGAAATCAAACAGCGCGGCATTCTCTTTAATCCGCAGCTCCTTCGTTGACTTCGGAATCGTAACAATGCCATGCTGCAGGTCCCAGCGCAGGATAACCTGAGCGACTGATTTTCCGGTTCTGGCGGCGATGCTTTGCAGCTCAGGCTGATCAAGCAGCCCGCCTTGCATCAGCGGCGACCAGGCCTCGATCTGGATGCCCTGCTCACGGCAGTAGCTTCTAAGCGCCTGCTGGGACAGGTAGGGATGGAGCTCGACCTGATTGACAGCCGGGCGAATTTCCGCATCCTTCAGCAAATCCTCCAAGTGATGAATCTGGAAATTGCTGACCCCGATTGCTTTAACCCGGCCTGCCTTATAGAGCGTTTCGAGCGCTCGCCAGGCTTCTTTGTATTTGTTCTTCACCGGCCAGTGGATCAGGTACAGATCCAGATAGTCCAGCCCCAGTCTTTCCAGACTGGCCTCATAGGCGGCCAGCGTCTCTTCATATCCGAGATCGGCATTCCATGCCTTAGAGGTAATGAAGAGCTCTTCGCGCTGCAGCCCGTTCTCCGCCAGCGCCTCGGCAATAGCCTGTCCTACTCCCTGCTCATTCTGATAAATGGCCGCTGTATCAATGCTCCGGTAGCCGTGGGCAATGGCCGATTTTACCGCCTGCACCAGCTCTTCGCCGTCCGCTACCTGGAATACCCCCAGGCCTAGCCAAGGCATCTGTACGCCTCCCTGTAATACTGTTGTATCCTGCAAATGCTGTGCTGTTTGCTGTGTCATTATAAATAACCTCCGTAATGTAATGGATAATAGTAGATGTTTCTTAATCAGGCGGTTTTACGCTGGGAGAGCTGCTCATCTCTGCGCTCGAGCGAACGGCTCCGCGCGGTAAGTACTACCGCTCCAAGCACCATGACCGACCCGACCCAGGCTGTATGAATCAGGCCCAGATGCTCTGTGACGATTCCACCGAGATAGGCGCCGATGGCGATGCCGGCATTGAAGGCGGCGATGTTTACCGCAGAGGCAATATCTCTGGCTCCAGGCGCGTACCGGTCAGCCAGCATTACAACATAGGATTGCAGCCCGGGTACGTTCATGAAGGCGAGCAGTCCCATGAAGATGATGCTGATGAGTACAGCGGTTTTGAACGGAGCTGTGAAGGTCAGGATCAGCAGTACAGCTGCCTGCAGGGCGAACATATAGAACAGGGCGTTCATCGGCCTGTGATTGGCGGCTTTGCCGCCGATAATATTGCCGGCAGCAATCGCTAAGCCATAAACGAGCAGTATTACGGCAACTGTCTGCTCCTTGAAGCCGCTGATTTCATGCAGCAGCGGCGACAGGTAGGTGAAGACAGCGAAAGTGCCGCCATATCCAAGAGCTGTTATGGCAAAAGCCAGCAGCAGCCGCCCGTTCGTCACCAGCTTGATCTGCTCGCTAAGAGGTGTACGCTGACCCTTGCGTAATCCGGAAGGGATGAGCAGCAGATTGGCGGCCAGTGCAGCAACACCAACAGCGGCAATAGCGATAAAGGCTGCCCGCCAGCCCATGTGCTGGCCCAGCAGCGTGCCGAGCGGTACGCCTGTTACGGTGGCGACAGTCAGGCCGGTGAACATGATCGAGATGGCACTGGCCTTGCGGTTCTCCGGCACAAGATCTGCGGCGATCGTTGAAGCGATTGACATGAACAGGCCGTGGGACAAGGCGGAGATGACCCGGGCTGTCAGCAGCAGGGCAATGCCGCTTGAAGTGGCTGCAAGGCTGTTGCCGAGGATGAACAGTACCATCAGCGCCAGAAGCAGTGTTTTGCGGGACACCGCCGTTGTCAGCGAAGTCAGGACAGGCGCCCCGAAGGTAACGCCGAGAGCGTAAAGGGTGACCGTCAGTCCGGCCGCCGTTACGGATATATGCAGGTCATCAGCTATCAGCGGCAGCAGCCCGACACTGATAAACTCGGTTGTTCCGATAGCAAAAGCGCTGACTGCAAGCGCCAGCAGCGCGAGGGTGCTTCTTTTTTGATTCAAGGACATATTTTCCACTCCTGTAGTATGGTAATCACCGGCCGGTAAATGCTATTATGAACCACGTAGGCGGTAGTGGATAGTACGTACTTTAAAGTACTATAGGTACTAAAAAGTGCCTGTAGCATGCTAACAAAACCTTTAGGAGGACCCCATGTCCAAAAAATATAACATCTCCGTTGAAGCTACCCTGGAAGTGATCGGCGGCAAATGGAAATGCGTCATTCTCTGCCACCTGACCCATGGCAAACTGCGGACAAGCGATTTAAAGCGGCATATGCCGAATATAACGCAAAAGATGCTCACTCAGCAGCTCCGCGAGCTGGAGGAGGACGGCATTGTTAACCGGATCAGCTACAATCAGGTACCGCCCAAGGTGGAATATGAGCTGAGCGAATACGGTCAATCGCTGCGCGCCATTCTCGATTCGCTGTGCGCCTGGGGTGAACGGCATATTATCAGGGAGTATGGTGATAAATTCGCTGTGCTGGAGGATAATGTGCTGAATCATAAGAAACTGGAAGACCAGCCGGCCGGTATAGAACAGCTGTAGTTATTCCGCAGATAAGCTGAATCATGACATCAAAAAAAAACCGTAAGTGCTCCTTCCCGGAGACTTGCGGTTTTTTTGTAGAGGAGAAAAAAGGATCTCAATCCGGACTGCCTTCCGTGACCTGAATGGTGAACACAAAGGCTGCACCCTGCTCCATGCCTGTTCTGGCATAGATGGTGCCGCCCATCAGCTCGACGAGCATTTTGCAGATGGACAAGCCCAGGCCGGTCCCGCCGAATTTCCGGTTAATGGTTGCATCAACCTGGGTAAACGGCTGGAACAGATATTTCATTTTATCGTCCGGAATCCCTACGCCGGTATCTTCAACCACAAATTCCAGCTGCAGTACGCCGTCCATCGCCTGTCTGAGACGGGCATGCACCTTTACGCTGCCGCTGGTGGTGAATTTAATGGCGTTCCCGATCAGGTTGTTAAGCACCTGTCTCAGACGGTTGGAATCTCCGACCAGCAGGGCGGGAATATTGGGGTCAATCAGCATCTCCAGTGCCAGTCTGCGTTCCATCGCCAGCGCCCTGAACAGGTCAAGTGTTTCCTTGAGGCAGGAATGGAGGTTGAACAGCTCGTAGTCCAGCTCCATTTTGCCGGATTCAATTTTGGTGAAGTCCAGGATATGGTTGAATACCGACAGCAGGGCATGACCGCTGGTATGGATAATATCGGCCATCTCCAGATCATCTGCTGACAGATCCGAGGTCCGCAGGACATCAGACATGGCGATGATCCCGTTGAGCGGGGTTCTAATCTCATGGCTCATCATGGCGAGAAAGCCGCTTTTGATCCGCAGTGCCACCTCGGCCGTATCCTTCAGCTCAGTGAGTACGAGATTGGCCGACTCCAGCTCCTGCGTTTTGAGCTGCAGCTCCTTGCGGGTCTGGTACATGCGGACGAAGCCGTCAATCTTGCTCTTCAGCACCAGCGGATGGAACGGCTTGGTCAGGAAATCTATAGCTCCGGCCGTGTAGGCCATCATATAATTCTCCAGCTCCGAGGTGAGCGAGGTCAGAAAGATGATCGGAATATCTTTTGATTTTTTGCGCATCTTGATCCGTTTGGCTGTCTCAAAACCGTTCATATCGGGCATCAGGACATCCATAATGATCAGGGCAAATTCCTGCTCCAGCAGGTGCTTCAAGGCATCCATCCCCGAGGTGGCATGTACGAGCCGGTACGGTTTATCCGCAAGCAGGGCTTGAACAGAGAGAAACTCGTCGGGACGATCATCTACAATCAAAATATTAACAGGATAATCCATAGTTCCTCCCAAGACAAGTTAGAATGACAATGACAGATAGTGATAGTTAGAGCTATTGGATTAACCATACCTTTAATACAGTAACCAACTGGGTAGTGTTGATTGGCTTGGAGATATAATCCGAGGCTCCAGCCTGCAGACATTTGGTCCGGTCCTCCTCCAGCGCACGGGCGGTCAGGGCAATGATAACGATATGATCATAAGCCGGGTTCTCGCGGATCCGCTTCATCGTCTCATAACCATCCATTTCCGGCATCATAATGTCCATGAACACAAGCTGGGTCTCCGGATGCTGCTCCAGATGCGCGAGCGCCTCCAGGCCGTTCTGGGCAAAGCTTATCTCCATATTATAACCCTCAAGCACACTTGATAACGCAAAAATATTACGCATGTCATCGTCGACCAGCAGAATCTGCTTGCCGGCAAAGGCAGCTTCCGGATTATGCAGCTTCTCGATCAGCTGCTGCTTGTCCGGCGGCAGGTCGGCATGTCTGCGGTGCAGGTACAATGCCGTTTCATCATACAGCCGTTCCATTGAGCGCACATTCTTGATTACGATGCTCTCGGCATAATGCTTCAGGCGCTGCTCATCTGTTTTGCTGAGATCCTTGCCTGTATAGATGATAACAGGCAGTGTCTGCAGCTTGCGGTTGGTCTTGATCTGCTCCATCAGATCGAAGCCGCTGATATCCGAAAGTCCAAGATCGAGCACCATGCAGTCAAAATGATGGCTGCTCAGCTGCTCGAGCGCTTCGCGGCCGGTGCCGACCGCGACCACCCTGACGTCCGGATGGGCAATGAATTCCACCAGACTGCTGCGCAGCACCTGGTTGTCCTCCACGATTAGAAGGCTCTTGACCGGACGGCGGATATAAGTCTCTATCTGAAGGAAAGCTGTCTCCAGCTCTGTCTGGTCACTCGGCTTCTTCCAGAAGGAAAGAGCACCCATCGCCAGACTCTGCTGGTTCTCTTCTGCAGTGGAGATAACATGAACCGGAATATGGCGCAGCTCCGGACGGCTCTTCAGCCGGCTGATAATGGCCCAGCCGTCGAGTACCGGCAGATGCAGGTCGAGCAGGATAGCATCCGGCTTGTAGGCATGGGCGAGGGCAAGGCCCTGGTCGCCCTGGAAAGCCACAATCGCCTTGAAGCCTCTGCTCCGCGCCAGATCAAGCAGGATCGAGGCGAACTCCGCATCCTCCTCAATGATCAGGAGCAGGGTATCACCGCTTTCGAGATTATTCCGGTCATCATCCATCTCCGCATACTGAAGAAGCTTCGGATTGGAAATCGAAATGTCCGGAACAAAGGATTCACGGAAAGAAGGATGCTCTTTAGCAGCAGGAGCCGAATCCGGCTCATACACCTGGCTGGCTGCTGCAGCAAAGGTGGAAGCAGCCTGGGACAGGGCAAGCTCATCAGGCAGCTCGGCAGGCAGAATCAGCGAGAAGGTGCTTCCCTTGTCTTCGACGGAATCGACTTCGATTCTTCCGCCCAGCAGGCCGGCCAGCTCGCGGCAGATGGTCAGGCCGAGGCCGGTACCGCCGTATTTGCGGCTGGTGGTTCCGTCCGCCTGCTGGAAGGCCTCAAAGATACTCTCCAGCTTGGAGGCGGGAATGCCAATGCCGGTATCGCTGACAGCGAAGACAATCTCGCTGCCGCTTGTCCGGATGGACAGCGAGACGGAGCCATGCTCCGGTGTAAATTTAAGGGCATTGGAAAGCAGGTTGTTCAGTATCTGCTGCAGCCTGTGTCCGTCGGTCAGCAGATGCTCAGGCAGCCTGCTGTCACAATGCACGTCAAAGCGCAACTGCTTGGCCTTCGCCTGCTGGTCAAACCGGCGGTACAAATGGCTGCTGATATCCTGCAGCGGCACAGGCTCCAGCACAGGCGTCATTTTACCGACTTCAAGCTTGGCCAGGTCAAGAATTTCATCGATCAGCTGCAGCAGATCTTTACCTGCAGAGAAGATGGTGTGCACATATTCCAGCTGCTTGACATCCAGATTGCCCTCTTTGTTCTCGGCCAGAATCTGGGACAGAATCAGCAGGCTGTTCAGTGGCGTACGCAGCTCATGGGATACATTGGCCAGGAATTCCGACTTGTACTGGGCAGCCATGAAGATTTCTTCCGCCTGCACCTTGATTTCTTCCTTCTGCTGCTCTGTCAGCTCCATCTGCTGCAGCAGGCTGCTGTTGGAGACAGCGAGCTCTTCGGTCTGGACCTGCAGCTCCTCTGTCTGCGCTTCGAGCTCCTGAGCCTGTGCCTGGAGCTGCTCCTTCTGATCCTGCAGCTCTCTGGTCTGTGCAAGAAGCTCATCGGCCTGCTCCTGAATCTCTTCCTTCTGCCGTGCGGTGATTTCCATCTGCCCGCGCAGCTCGGCAGCCTGTCCTTCAATTTCAAGCTTTTGCCGGGCTGTGAGCTCCATCTGCTCGCGGAGGTCTTCCGTCTGGGCCAGCAGTTCCTCCGTCTGCGCTTCGAGCTCCTGAGCCTGAGCCTGGAGCTGCTCCTTCTGATCCTGCAGATCTCTGGTCTGCGCAAACAGTTCATCGGCCTGGTTCTGGATTTCTTCCTTCTGCTTAGCAGTAAGCCTTATCTGATCCTGCAGATTACTGTTCGAGGTAGCCAGCTCCTCCGTCTGCGCAAGGAGCTCATCGGCCTGCTCCTGAATTTCTTCCTTCTGCCGTGCGGTGATTTCCATCTGCTCACGCAGCTCGGCCGCCTGGGCTTCGATTTCCGACTTCTGCCGTTCGGTCAGCTCCATCTGGTGCTGCAGATTCTGATTGAAGGTATGCAATTCATCGGTCTGGGCCAGGAGCTCCTGTGCCTGCGCCTGAAGCTGCTCCTTCTGGTCCTGCAGTTCCTCGGTCTGGGCGAGGAGCTCATCGGCCTGAGCCTGGATTTCCTCTTTCTGCTGTGCGGTAAGCTTCATCTGATCCTGCAGGCTGCTGTTGGAGGCAGCCAGTTCCTCGGTTTGGGCCAGCAGCTCGTCCGCCTGGTCCTGAATCTCCTCTTTCTGGCGTGCCGTCAGCTCCATCTGGTGCTGCAGATTCTGATTGGAGGTATGCAATTCCTCGGTCTGGGCCATTAATTCCTCCGTCTGTGCCTCCAGCTCCTGGGTCTGTGCCAGGAGTTCTTCCGTCTGGGCTTCCAGCTCTTCTTTTTGCAGCTGGGTGTGGTTAAGCAGCTCCTCAATCTGCGCAACATCAGCCAGGGTATTAATCAGTACCCCCATGTTCTGGCCGGTCCGCTCGATCAACTGCCGCTCCCTGTCGCCGAGGTCCTTCAGGGTGGCCAGTTCAACTACAGCGACAACGTCATTCTCATAAAGAACCGGAAGCACAATCAGTGTCGACGGGGCGGCTTCCCCCAGTCCGGAGTGCACTCTTACGTAATGCTCCGGCAGATCGTTCAGGATAATCATCTGTTTGTCAACCGCGCATTGGCCTACCAGCCCGCTGCCGAGCGCGAACGGTTCACGGCTCACAGAGGCCTCGTCAAAAGCATAGCCGGCCGTGAACTGCAGCCGGTTGTGCTGGAGCATGTACATGGCGCCATAGCTCCCGCCGACAGCTGTGGCCAGCCGAGAGATGAAGATGCGCGCTGCAGTCTGCAGATGGACGGAGCCTTGAAGGCGCAGTGCCATCTCCGAGACCTCTGTGTTGATCCAGGCCTGATCCTCGGCCTTCAGGCGCAGAATGCGCTCCTCGGCAGTCTTGTGATGGAGGTCAACACCCAGGCGGTAAAAGGACTGGGCCAGCTGCCCGAATTCATCACTGCGGGTAGTCATTCCCGAGGCATCGAGTGTGCCGCCGGCAATATCTTCGGATATCGTCCTGATCTGTTCAATGCCCTGCGTTACATTACGGTGAATCTGTGTCATGAAGTAGGCACAGAGCAGAACACCTGCCACACCTGCCCCCAAGGCCAGATATAGAGGTGCTCCTTCAAGATAGATCATTGCTATAGTGATCATACTGCTGAGCAGCAGTATAGAAGTAACAGTTGCTAACCAAATCCGTTGTTGTATTTTCATGCTCGCCCGCCTTTATCTAGCTAGTTTTATTAATTATACTTTTAATAGAGATGGGATGATAGAGGAAACGCATGAAAACGCCAGTTAAACCAAAAATTAGCCTGATTATCTGGCGTTTTTATGACAACTGCTTTTTTACCCTTTATTTGAAAGATGTCCACAATCCCGTCTTTCTGTTTAGCCATCTGCATCGTTCCTTCCCGTCAACAGGGTGGATGAAAATGGATGAATTACATGAAAAACTGTCAAAAATAAAGACTGATTCTCAAAAATGGGGGCTTGTAAGGATCGTACAGAGCGTGTAAGATATACGAAGGTTTAACTACGAATATTCATATAACAACTCATATAATCTTGGGAATATGGCCCATAAGTTTCTACCGGATAACCACTGCAAACATCCGACTATGAGTGAAATAGCGCATCTAGGGTTCCGCTTCTGTCCGCCGTACGGCTGACAGAAGGCTGGTCCAAGCGATGCGGACACTGCTGATGTGTTACACCGCTTAGGGACAAAAACCCAGAAGGACAGATTCACTTGAGAGAAACGCTCAAGTGAATCTGTCCTTTTTTTTGTTTCCGCCGTCCACTCAGCTGCCACAACTATTGAAGGAGAGAAGCTGCCGTTATGAAAGTGTTGGAGGAACGCATTAGAGAAGAGGGCCTGATTCTCTCGGATACCGTGCTGAAGGTGGACTCGTTTCTGAATCATCAGGTGGATACGGCGCTTGCCCTGCAGATCGGCCAGGAGTTCAGGGAAGTGTTCGGTGATCTGCCGGTTACCAAAATATTGACGGTTGAAGCCAGCGGTATACAGTTCGCAATGGCTGCAGGGATTGCATACAAGGTCCCCTTTATTTATGCCAAGAAAAAGAAGGCCGTAACCTTGTCCGAAAGTGTCTATTCGGCCCCGGTGCATTCCTTCACCCGCCAGGAGGACTACAGGATCAGCATCTCACAGAAATATCTGGGACCTGAAGACAGGGTGCTGATTATCGATGATTTCCTTGCCACAGGCGCAGCGCTGGTGGGGCTGGCAGATATTGTGGAGCAATCCGGCGCGCAGCTGCTGGGTGTCGGCTGCGTGATCGAAAAGAGCTTTCAGGAAGGGCGGAGCCTGCTGGAGAAGAGGGGCATTGCAGTGCATGCGCTGGCAAGAATCTCGTCCATGGCTCCGGGAGAAGTTCATTTTATTGCAAATGAAGAGATGATCAAGGAGAGTGCAGGATGTTAAGCAAGCAAAAGATTTTTGCTCTGGGGCTGCAGCATGTGCTGGCCATGTACGCCGGAGCTGTTATTGTACCGTTGGTCGTTGGAGGCGCTCTTAATTTAAGCGCAGAGCAGATGGCCTACCTGATCGCGGCTGATCTGTTTACCTGCGGACTGGCCACACTGCTTCAGGTAATGGGCAGCAAGTATTTCGGCAGCGGGCTGCCGGTCGTGCTGGGCTGTACCTTTACTGCCGTCAGCCCGATTATTGCCATTGCTTCAGGCTCAAATCTCGCGACCGCCTATGGCGCAATCATTATATCCGGCCTGTTCGTTGTACTGGCGGCCCCTATCTATGGCAGACTGCTGAAATTCTTTCCTACAGTCGTTACCGGATCTGTTGTGACCATCATCGGACTCTCGCTTATTCCTGTTGCGATGAACAATGTAGCCGGCGGACAGGGCAGCCCTGACTTCGGACAGCCGCGCAATCTGCTGCTGGCTTTGATTACACTGCTGGTTATCCTTGCCGTGAACCGTCTGGCAACCGGCTTCCTGCGTTCTGTTTCCGTACTGGTGGGGCTCGTCATCGGAACAGCCATCGGTTATTTTATGGGGATCGTTGATTTTTCTTCTGTCGGCACTGCATCTTATGTAAGTATTGCCCAGCCTTTCTACTTCGGCTGGCCGCAGTTCAGCGTAACGGCAATCTTCACGATGATTATCGTCAATATTGTATCCATGGTTGAATCAACAGGTGTATATTTTGCAGTCGGTAAGGCTACTGACCAGAAAGTAGAAGACCGGCAGATTGTAAACGGCCTGCGCTCGGAAGGGCTTGCCATCATGCTGGGCGGACTTTTCAACGCATTCCCTTATACGGCATTTTCACAGAATGTCGGATTGCTGTCTCTGACCCGTGTCAAGACGCGTAATGTCATTTTCGCAGCGGGCGGTATTATGGTCGTGCTGGGTCTTCTTCCCAAGCTGGCTGCGCTGACAACCGTTGTGCCTAATGCCGTTCTGGGCGGTGCAATGATCGTCATGTTCGGCTCCGTTGCCGCTTCAGGCATGTCGATTCTGTCCGAGGTGGATCTGCGCAAGGACGGGAATCTGCTGATTGCCGCCTGCAGTATTGCCGTCGGCCTCGGCTCGGCTGTCCTGCCTTCCATGTTTGACCAGCTTCCGGAGTTTGCCAGAATGCTCCTGCAGAACGGGATCGTCTCCGGTTCCCTGACAGCGATTGTCCTGAATATTTTCCTCTCCAGATCACAGGATCACGCCGGCGCGGCTGCACCTGCTGCAGCGCCCGAATTGAAATAAAAGTTACCAGTTTTGAAGTATAACAAGATTAGCCGCCGATTCCGAAATATAAGGGATCGGTTTTTTTCTTTTTAATAACAGGATTCCAATGTATAATTTTTTGGAAAATATTAAATTTTTATAAGCTTGAATTTTAGGAGGGAGCCCTGAGTATGAGGAAGTACTGGCTGAGCGTGCTGGCCAGCCTGCTGCTGGTCAGCATAGTGCCGCTGTTCTCCATCCTTCAGAATTTAACGGGTTCTCAGGAGCTGCCTGTGTCGAGGCAGGGCGTAATCGATCTGCGGGACTGGGATTTCCGGCAGGACGGGTTGCTGAAGCTGAACGGGGAGTGGGAGTTTTACCGCGGCAGGCTGCTTACGCCGGACGATTTCCAGCCTGCCCTTACAGGGAGGTCTGCTCCGGAAGTATCCGCGATGATCAATGTGCCGGAGAAATGGAACGACTACCTGGCAGATGACGGTACCAGCCAGGCCAAGGGCTATGCCACATACCGCCTGCAGGCCATGATTCCTGACGGCAAGTCAGTCGTATACGGCTTGCGTTCGCTTAATATCCGGATGGCCAGCAAGATCTTCCTGAATGGCCAGGAGATTGGAAGCAGCGGCCTGCCGGCACCCTCCCCTTCCGAGAGCAAGGCCAATAATATTCCCTATATGGGATTTGCGGCTGTAGACGGCAGCAGGCTGGAGATTATTGTACAGGTGGCGAACTATAACTATTCTTCCGGCGGCATCATCCAGCCGATTATGATCGGTGATCAGGTATCGATCCTGAAGCACCGGGAGTTCGCCTTGTTTGTCGACGGGGCAACCATATTCGGATTTTTTGCCCTGGCCCTGTTTCTGCTGATGTTCTCCAAGGTAAAGGCCAGCCGGGGGATTACCCTGTACCTGGGCCTGTTCAGCGTCGCTGCCCTGGTGTATATTCTGACGCACGGTGAAAAGCTCATTGCCGCCGTACTTCCCGGACTGTCTTATGAAATTGTACTGAAGCTCCAGCTGGCATCCTCCACACTGGTTTATTATTACCTGCTCCGCTACGTGGCTAATTCAATCAATTATCCGATGCCTCAGGCAGTTATGAGGGCATCAAGGGCAATTACGGCAGTGCTGCTGCTGATTGCCGTGTTCGTTCCGGCGCAGTATTTCAGTTATCTGGAAGGGCTGCTGCTAACCTGGGGCGTTGTTGCCATAAGCTTTGTGCTTTACTCTATGATTGCGGGTACACTGCAGAACCGCAAAAACAGGTTTATGATGATGGTCAGCATAGAGAGTCTTAGCGTAGTTATCATCGTTTATCTGGTCAGCTTCAGCAGCATGCCTTTTCATTATTATGTGCTGTCCTATGAAATTATCCTGTTCGGCTTCTTTCAGGCTATTCTGATGACCCGCCAATACGCTGCTTCTTTCCTTGAAGTGGAACAGCTGTCCCGCAGGCTGCAGACACTGGACGGGCTGAAGGATGATTTCATGGCTGATACCTCCCGCGAGCTGCGAAATCCCCTGCAGGGGATCGTCAATATTGCCCAGACGATGGCAGAGGGGGCAACAGGCACATTGACCGCCCAGCAGACCGGGCAGCTGTCGATGATTGTATCAGCCGGGAAAAGGCTGTCCGCTTTGATCAATGATATGTCTGATTTTGCCAAGCTAAATCACGGGGATCTGTTTCTGCAGCGGCAGGCGGTTGACCTGCGCAGTGTCGCATCCTCTGTAATGGAGGTCACCCGTCATGTCACTGGCAATCCCAAGCTTAGCTTCCGCCTGGAGCTGCCGGAGTCGCTGCCGCTGCTTGAGACGGATGAGCAGCGGCTGGCGCAGATCCTGTTCAATTTGCTGGCAAATGCTGTGAATTATACCCAGCATGGTGTGATTACTGTATCCGCTGAGGTTAAAAAGAAATATGTGGTTATTCAGGTGGCTGATAACGGATCGGGACTGCCGCCGGAGCGGCTGCGGACGATCTTTGATGCCTATGATCCGCAAGGGGCCTCAGCCCAGAAGCTGTACCGTGAAAACGGGCTGGGCCTCAGCATTACCCAAAAGCTCGTAGAGCTTAACGGCGGGACGATTGAAGGAGAGTCTACCCTTGGCCAAGGGACTGTATTCCGCTTTACCCTGCCGGTGATGGAGGAGCGGGCAGTGCTTCTCAATGACGATTATCTGGAGGTTACCGGCTGGGAAACCGCCGCATCCTCCGAGCTGAAGGCGGATGAACCGGCGCTGCTGCAGGACGCGGAATGCTGCACAATCCTGGTTGTTGATAATGATCCGGTTAACCTCCAGGTGCTCTCCAATGCCCTGCAGCTGGAGGGTCATCTGGTTATTACGGCAGTCAGCGGTCCGGAAGCGCTGCTGATGATGCAGGAGCAGCCGGATATCGACCTTGTTATTATGGACTGGGCGATACCGGAAATGCCGGGGCTGGTTCTGTGCCAGGCCATCCGGGAGCGGTTCATCCTGTCCGAGCTGCCGATTCTTGTTCTGGCTGCGGGAACCCGTGCGGAGGATATTCAGGCTATCTTTGAAGCGGGTGCTAACGACTACCTGATCAAGCCGGTGGAGCTGAGGGAATTCCGGGCCCGGGTGCAGACGCTGCTCGATATGCGCAAGCTGATCCGCAAGTCCGTGGAGACGGAAATCGCTTTTCTGCAGGCGCAGATCAAGCCGCATTTTTTGTATAACGCGCTAAACGCCATTATCTCCGTATGCCCTGATGATCCGGACAAAGCCACGGATCTGCTGCTGGATCTCAGCATGTACCTGCGCAGCAGCTTTGATTTTCAGAACCGCGGGCAGACTGTGCCGATTGAAAAAGAGCTTGAGCTGGTCCGCTCCTATCTGGCCTTGGAGAAGGCGAGATTCGATGACAGGCTGAATATCGAATTTGATCTTCCGGACCCGATCCGGGAACTGGTTCCTCCGCTGAGCATTCAGCCGATTGTGGAGAATGCCGTGAACCATGGGCTGATGAAGAAGGAAGCCGGCGGGACCGTCACGCTGTCGATCCGTCTGCTGCCGCGCCAGCTGGTGGTAGCCGTAACGGATAACGGTATCGGCATGTCCCAGGAGCGGATCGGCGAGGTTCTGTCTGAAGAACGCACTGAAGGCGGAATCGGCCTGAGAAATATCCAACGGCGGCTGCTCAAGATTTATGGTACCGGACTGATAATAGAAAGCGAGCCTGGCGCCGGAACCCGGATTTCCTATGCTATTCCGCGGACCGGTCCGGTGCTCGAATGACCTGACAAGAGGTGAACCTGGTTTATGAGGGCAATATTAATAGATGACGAAAAACCCGCGCTGCAGCATCTTGAACGGCTCCTTGCGAAAGACGGACGGCTGCAGGTTGCCGGCAAATATACCTCGGCAAGGCTGGGGCTGCAGCATCTGGAGCAGGAGAAAGCCGATATCATCTTCCTGGATATCGGAATGCCGGAAATGAACGGCCTGGAGGCGGCCGAGCATATTATGAAGGTGGACCGCAATATCCGGATTGTTTATATCACGGCATACAGTGACTACGCGATTGATGCCTTTGAGCTGAATGCGGCGGATTATCTGCTGAAGCCGGTCACGGCACAGCGGCTGAACAAAACGCTGGAGCGGCTGGTCAGCCGTGAGGAGCAGGCCGCTCCGCAGCCGGCCGCCGCGGAACAGGCCGATAACCCCTGGATTCTCTGCTTCAAGCGGCTGGAATTCATGGACAGGAACGAAGCCGGCAGAAAAACGCTTTGGCGGACCAGCAAAGCGCAGGAGGTGCTGGCGCTGATGCTGCACTACCGCGGGCAATGGGTGCTGAAGGACATGATTGTGGATCTCGTCTGGCCGGATTTCAAGCCGGAAAAGGCGGTGACCAATCTGCACACAACGGTGTACCACATCCGCAAGCTGCTTAAGACGTGGGGGATGGAGGTCACGGTGGAATTTTCACAGGAACGCTACCGTCTCGTTACCGGAAATGCTCCGCTCGACGTGGAGCGGTTCGTACAGGGCTGGCAGGGCGGTGCCGTGAAGGACGAGCAGGACTGGGAGCGCCGGGAGGCTGTACTGGCATTATACCGCGGGGATTATCTGGGCGAGCATCACTACAACTGGGCAGAGGCAAAGCGCAAGGAGCTGCAGGCCAATTTTATACAGATGTCGCTGCGGTCGGCGGAATATGAGCTGGATACGGATCGTCCGCGGCAGGCGCTTGCCCGGTTGTCCGCACTGCAGGAGGTAGACCCCTATTCGGAGGATATCTGCCGTCTGGCTTTGCGGAGTTATGCCGCACTGGGCGATTTTCCCGGATTCCGGAGTCATTATGACCATTATAAAATGCTGCTGCAGAATGATCTGGGCATCGGTCCGGGCAGTATAATGGACAGCTGGGTTCAGAATGCCTTTTAGCAAAATTACATGATCTGGAGCTTTATGTAGCTGAGTTGCCCGCATTCCATATGCGCTGCTATTCGGCTATTTTTCTTCCACCGGAGCTGCGCGCAGGTGCTTTGGAAGATGAAACGAAAAGAGGATATTTGCGTATCAGAAGCGTAATAGTTAACAGGAAGGAAGTGTCATTTAGTGGATAATGGAATGAGTGTCATTTTGTTTGAAAAGCTGCCCGAAGGTGACCTGCGCGTCATTGAGGAGCGGGTATGGAGCATGAACATGATTACCGCTCTGGAGCATGTCAATTACCTTGTCGTCGGCAGCAAGGAATACGAAACTGTGGAAGGAAGACTGAATGTGGATCAAGGGAAGCTGGAGCTTCTGCTGGTTCCGATGCGCACCGAGGGTTAAGAGCGCTGGAGAAAGGAGGAAATGATTGTGGAAAATGATGAGAAAAGGGCAAAGGAGCCTGCCCGGGACAGCGGCGGGCCCCGATTGCTGAACGCGGAAGGCAAGCCGCTGCGTGTTCTGTCTACCTCTCTGGGCATCGCCCTGCTGGCGAATGCGATGTTCGTTCCCGGGGGCGTTCACGCCACCGGCGGGGGCACAGGCAGCGAGCCGCAGCTGGTATCGTGGTCGACTGAAGAGGTCAAGGCCTATTTTGACGCAAATGTCGACTGGAATATTCCTTATCCGGAGGAGAATACCGAGGAGACCGTGCAGGAGGGAACCGGCGTTGTTTCTTCCGGCGGAACGACGGTGATCAACAATTACGGGGGATACAGTAACGGCTTCGGCTGGGATGACCTGCTGCTGTACCATATGCTGTTTAACAGCGGATCCAACTACTCCTCCAGAGGCTGGTATAATGACCGGCCCACTTATTACGGAGGCACCCGGACCACCTATAAGCCGCCGACGTATAACAGCGGAAGCTTTCAGAACAAACAGGTCACCGGGTCAGTCGTTAAACCGAAGACATCTACATCCTCGACCGGCTCGATCACCCGCAGAGGCTCCTCCTCGGCCGGCGGCGTGGGCGGCAAATCAAGCGGACTGGGCTCCTCGTCAGGCTCAAGCAGCAAGTCTAGCTCATCGGTCAAATCCGGGTCCTCGAAGAGCTCATCCTCCAAAAGCTCAGGCCGAAGCAGCGGATTCGGCGGATGAGTCCGGAGAACAGCGTTTTTCAGCTGCTGGACCAGTCGGGCCTGGAGCGTGCGCCGCGGGTAGAACGGCTGCGTGAGCTGGGATTCACGTGGGCAGATCTTGAGGAAGAGGAATACTGGCTTGACGCCATTGCTGTCATGTCCGCAGAGACTTACAGGGATTTGGCCGATGCCTCGGAGAAGCTGTGGGGAATTCTCGATAAGGCGGTGCGCTACGTCCACCGCAGACAGGATTTATATGAGCTGCTCGGCATTCCGCCGGTACTGTGGCAGATGCTGGATGATACACCGCTGCCCGAACCGGGACTGATCAGCCGGTATGCCCGGTTTGATTTTGCCGTAGCGGATGACGGGACCATCAAGCTGCTGGAGCTGAACGCGGACACGCCGACAGGATATGTGGAAGCGTCCATCGCAACGCCGTGGATCTGTGAACAGGCCGGAATCGGAAGTCCGAACGGGGAAATGAAAGAACTGCTGGCTGCGGCCTGGGGCCATGAGCGTCCGGACACCGCTGCCTGTGTTGCTTACGGCACCCACCAGGAGGATTCAGGGACCATTGAGGCGCTTGTACGCCATAGCGGCCTGGATATAAAGTGTGTGGACTGCCTCGAGCTGTGGATTGATAACGGCAACGTGTATGACGGGCAGAACCGGCGTATTGAGCGGATGTTTGCCTTGTATCCCAAGGAATGGATGGCAGTAGATGAAGGCGGCGATGCGCTGGCCTACGCCGTTGAGACAGGGCGGCTGCAGCTGTTCAACGGACCGCATAGCATCCTGCTGCAATCCAAGGGCCTGGTTGCCGCCGTATGGGGCATGTATGAGCTGGGGCTGCTGTATACGGAGGAGGAGAGGCAGGTAATCTCCCGCTATGTTCTGCCGACGTACAACAAGCCGGTATTCTCAGGAAACTTCGTGTCCAAATCGGTATTTGGCCGCGAGGGCGGATCTGTACGCCTGTTCAATGACAGCGGCCAGCTGGAGCTTGCGGACGAGGAGGGCTTTGACAGCAGTGTCTTATTTCCGACCGTATATCAGAAAAGGGCAGAGCTTGCCCGGATCCATACTTCCGAGGGTGAGCTTCACCTGCTGACCGGCATGTTCGTAATTAACGGGAAGCCCTGCGGGCTGCTCGGGCGGGCTGGCGGACCGATTACAGGCAATGCCAGTCATTTTATTGCGTTAGGAGTGAGTGAGCTTGAATAGGAATAGAGGGAACATGGGGCGGACTGCAGGAATGGCAAAAGCCCGGCTGGCAGCGATGCTTGGCATGCTGATGATTGCCGTGCTGCTGCTCGGCGCCTGCTCCAGCAATGAAGACAGTGTATTTCACACCGGAACTTCAGCGGAGACCACGGACAGTGTGTCGCGAGTGCCCTGGGATTACCGGGTGGTAGAGAGCACGGTGGGCGATCTGATCGGCAGTGACATGACCGTTTTGCCGGATAATGAGCTGCTGCCCAACGACGGGAACTATGCTACGGGCGACAAGATCTGGACACTGCAGTTCATGGATGCCGAGATGACGACCACTGCCGACCAAAAGAATGAGGTCCGGCTGTCTGAATGGATGACGCTTAAATCGTATCCTGACCAGAAGACCGCTACAGAGGATCTGAAGAACCTGAAGGTATCGATTACAACCGATGTTGACCTTGTCGGGGTATACAAAACGAAATACCAGGAGAAGACAAGAAACTTTGCGGTGCTCGAACTGCCTTCCGGCAACCGGATCAAGCAGCCGATAGATGACGAGCGCTACAAGGCACTGGAAAAGGCCAAGACAGCTTCAGTGGTGCTGGAGGAAGTGCATGATTTTGCCGATTATGATTCGGCTTATGCGAAATTTCGGGGGTGGGCGAATTGACGATAGTAATTAATCTGGTAGTCAGTGTGTTAACGATTATTCTGCTGCAGGTGCTTGGCATGGTCGTCTTTACGCTGATGACGCCATTCAAGGACATGGAGGAAATCAAGAAAGGCAATGTCGCAGTAGCACTGGCGCTCGGCGGCAAATTCCTGGCTACAGCGATCATTCTTGGTGTAGCGGCATATACAAATACGTCGATCTGGCATATGATGCTGTGGTTCGCTGTAGGGTATGTCTGCCTGATTGCGGCGTACTGGATCTTTGAGCTGTTCACTCCGGGCTTCAGGATATCGGAACAGCTGCAGAAGGGGAACACGGCTGTGGGAACCATGCTCTGTCTGGTATTTATCGGAACGTCCTTTGCGGTAAGCAGCCTGATTATCTGACAGCTTGGCATTTATCTGCGGCTGTCCGCCGTCTATAAACCGGCGGCGGCCACATTAACTAGGGAAGAGGGGCGGGCAGGTGCATTTTCTCCTCAAATTATCCGGCAAGCTGATTGCATTGAATCAAAAGACCATTGCTGCCATGATCCTGTGCTTTGTTGTGCTAAGCGCCACGATTGCCTATGCACTGGAGCCTGACACCTTTAACAGCTGGTTTAATGCGTTCTACTGGGTCATGACGACAATGTCCACTGTAGGCTATGGTGATTATTTTGCCGCTACGCCTTCAGGCAAGGTATTTACGATATTTCTGTACATCTTCGGCATCGGCCTTCTAAGTCTGGTGATCGGTAAGGTTGTCGAGGCAATGGGAGAGATACAGAGAAGGAGAGGGGCTGGAACCTTGAGCTTTCACGGGACAGATCATGTGGTGCTGATTAACTGGAGCCGGAAAACACAGGCAGCCGTGGATGAAATTCTGTGTTATGCGCCGAAATGCCAGATTGTCATTATTGACGAGACCGGCAGGCATCCGCTGGAGCAGATGGAGCAGGTGCATTTCATCAGCGGGGATGCCGCAAGCGATGAGATTCTGCTGAAGGCCAACATCAGCGGAGCGAGAGCGGCAATTGTATTCAGTGACATCCGTATTGATGAGGCTTCGCTGGTTGACGGCAAATCGCTGTTGATTATTTCCAGTATTGAGCGGATTGCTCCGCAGGTACATACGACAGTTGAGATTATGCAGGAGAAGCATGTCCAGAATTTCCGGCATGTCCAGGTGAATGAATTTGTACTGTCGCACGATGCCGTTTCCAGGCTGGCTGTAAGATCGGCGCTGCAGGAAGGCAATTCGGAGGTAATCAGCCAGCTGCTCAGCCGCGAGCATGGGGATGACATCTATGAGGTGCCGGTGAATGCAGGCTGGCGGACGTATGGAGAGGCTTTTCAGGCGCTGCTGCTTCAAGGGGCCACCCTGCTGTCAGACCGCGGTGATCTCGGAATCAACCGCAAGCTGGATCAGCCGATTCCGCCGGATGCCAGATTGTATATCGTGTCAGATGAAGAAACGTACCGCAGGATTAAAGGTTAACTGTTCTCATACATTAGAGCTGCCCGGGTTAGGCATAACCTGCAGGCAGTTTTTTTGCGTCCGGAATCGTTTTAGGTCCGTGAAAAACTAGGAAAAAGGAATCATTTCATTGTTTCGGCACAAAATGATGGGAAAAGGATTCAACTTTGTGACTTATTTTACCGTAATATAATTATCGGCAAAAAATCCCTTTATGTAGAGGAGTAATGGTTTGGATAGAGGACGCAGCACACTTCTGGTCTGTCTGATGTTTATGGTCTTACTGGCTGGCTGCAGCAACAAGGCGCAGCCTGCACCTTCAGCGAGTACAGCGGCTTCTTCTTCCCCGTCACTGGCTCCGGTCCGGCCGTCTGAAAGGAATACTGCGGACATACAGAAGCTGTATAGCTTTATCGACAAGCAGCTTACCGGTCCCTATGGGGTGTATACAAATCTGCTGGAAACTGATCAGTCCGCAGAGGTGGCAACCGGCCATGAGATCCTTAGTGAATCTGCCTCGCTAATGATGCTCAGTGCCGTCCGCAACAGGGATGCCGGGCGGTTTGCCGGAGAGTGGGCGCTCGCCAAACGGGTCTTCGCCATGGAAGGCGGGTTCAGCTACCGTTACAGCCCCGAACGGGATAAGCAGTATACGGTTAATGCCGCAGTGGATGATCTGCGGATGATCGGGGCCTTATATGAGGCCGGGGAGGTTTTTGATAATCAGGAATATAAAGATGAAGCCGCAGAGTATTCCAAGAAATTTTATAACAATAATGTTAAGGATGGCTATATGTTTGATATATACGACAATTATTTCCACAACAACAACGGGTTTATAACTTTGTGTTATATTAATCTAAGTATTTTGCGAAATTTGTCGATTAGTAGCGAATCGAAAGGTATTTTGTTGCACAATATGAGCGAAATCATTGAGGGCGGGTATCTGTCCGATTCCTTTCCTTTCTACGAGACGAGATTTGATTATGCATCGGGAGCTTACAGCTCAGACGGTATTAATACAGTAGAATCGCTGCTCAGCATTTTGAATCTGACCGAGGTCGGCCGGCAGAATCCGGAAAGCCTCCGTTTTATCAGAGAACAGGTCGCGGCGGGTACGCTGTACGGGCAGTATACGCGTGACGGCAAGCCGGCGAATGATATACGCTCCACGGCGATCTACGCGCTGGCAGCCATGATTGGTGCAGCTGCCGGCGATGATACACTCTATGCGGACAGCATCCAGCGGATGAATGAATTCAGAGTTACGGACCCGGCAAGTCCGCTGTACGGCGGATTTGGGGACACGAATACCGGACAGGCATACTCTTTTGACAATCTGATGGCGCTGCTTGCCTATTCCTACTCCTCCAAAAACGAATGATAACGAAGGTGAATCCGCTTGATCTACAACACTGTTAAGACAACATTGCGGCAGAGCGTTATGCTTGCCGGCTTCCGCTCCTCCCCGGCCTTCGTTGCCGCCTTCGGGGTGCTGCTGATCACAGTGATCGCCTTGTTCACGGCTCCCTATATCGGGATGGCCGATAACGGCGACTTTTTCCGGAATATATACAGCAACGGACTCTATTTCAGCCAGCCGGATTACGACAGCCAGTACTTTGGCTATTTCGTGAAGCAGTTCGGCATCTATCAATACTATAACGAAAACGGGGCGACACTCGACTCGTCCCAGTCCCTGTTCATCAGTCTGGCCATCGGCCTGAACAAGCTGCTGTTCAGCAGCACGGTGTTCGATATCCGGTTTCAGGCGGCCATTTATACCCTGCTCTACGTTGCAGCCGTTTATCTGCTGGTGGAAGCCATTACGTGCCGCATGACCCGCAAACAAGGGATGTTATGCGCCCTTCTGGCTATTTTTGTTTTTGGTGATACGGGGTACACCGCCTATTTCAATTCTTTTTATAGCGAGAGCATTGTACTGATCATGATGCTGTACGTGTTTGCCGCATGGCTGCTGCTGTACCGCAAGCGGTACAATGATTATATTCTGCTGGCCCTGTTTGTCATCAGCGGGCTGCTCCTCACAACCTCGAAACAGCAGAATGCCCCGGTTGGCATTATTCTGGCTGTCCTCGGGATTATGCTCCTATGGGTAAGAAAGGACCGGCTCTTCCGTGCAATGACGGTGATTTCACTGGTGCTGCTGTTTGCAGCCGGAATCGGCACCTACTTGAACATTTCGAAGGAGTTCGTCAATATCAACCAGTATCATGCGATGACCCGGGGAGTGCTGAAGGATTCTGCCAATCCGGAGACCTCGCTGAAGTCCTTCGGGATTAATGAACAATACGCTATCCTGAAAAACAATATTTACTATGAGCAGTACGGAACGGTCGATGTCAATTCACCGGTTCTGGAGAAGGACTTCTACAGCAAATACGGATTTGTCTCGATCCTGAAATATTATCTTACGAACCCGGACCAGTTCAGCTCCATTCTGGATGTGGCTGCCCAGAGTGCATTTTCCATTAAACCGGCAGCCATGGGGAACTACGAGGAAGCAGCGGGCAAGGAATTCCGGGCCCAAAGCCACTTTTTTGCCCTGTATAGTCTGCTGAAGGGGATTCTGGCTCCAAAAACCTTCGGCTTCATCCTGCTCTGGATGGCGCTGGTGACCGGACTCTATATGCCATCCTTCGTCAAAGCGCTCAAGGCTCGGGATTCGCGGGGGATGCAGCGGATGGCACTGATTATAGCCAGTATGGCAGTGGGCTTGTCCGGGATCATGGTTTCCATTATCGGGGCGGGCGACGCGGATATCTCGAAGCATGAATTCCTGTTCACCCTGGCCTTTGATCTCGTATCCGTTCTGGCCCTGTCCGGTGTGATCGGACGCAGCGTTTCCGGCAGCCGTGAGCCTTCGGCCGGTATGGCTGCCCGTATGCCGAAGGTGCAGAAGGGAGTAAGCGCATGAGCACCTGCAGACAAGGACTGCTTTTGCCTTTGCTGCTGTTGTTGACCGTGCTGCTGCAGCCTGCAGCCCAGGCAAAAGCGGCTGCGCCGCAGACAACTGCGCCGCAGCCTGGAGTGCTGCTGCTGTATGACAGCCTGGCTGCAGGGACTCCGCGCGAAGGAAATGTGCGGGATCTGGAGCGCCTGCTGGCCGCCTATTCTGTCCAGGTGACCGTGGTTTCGCTTGATCGTTATGAACAGGGGGCCATGGAGGCATACGCCAGGGTTATTACCGTTATTAACGACCCCAGACTGGCTGCCGGCTCATCCTATGAAGCTGACATCGACCATTACCGGGGGCAGTACCTGCATATCGGGTATAATCCGCCCGCAGGACTGCAGCGGACTATGCAGTTGTCTTCCGGTCTGATTGAGGAGGGAAGCGCCGGGCTCTCGGTTGGCGCTTTCCGGGTACCGGTTATCAAGCTGCAGCAGGTTCCGTATATTGCAGCTGGAAGAGCGGAGAAGACTTACGGCAGTCTGACGCTTCCGGGTACGTCCGATAACGTTCCATATGCTATAAACTCAGGCAGCTACACCTATGCGCCTTATCTGGACACAGGCCATGCCGGCAGGCTCGCCATGGCTTATGTGCTGAAGGATTGGCTGGGAGCTGCTGATGCCGCGGAGTCTTATCTGGTTATTAACGAGATTTATCCGTTCTCGGATCTCGCCCTGCTGGAGAAGCTGGCCGGAAGACTGTATGATGCCGGGATTCCGTTCATTGCCAGCGTGCGCCCGGTATTCAGCAATACGGACTTTCCGGCCATGCAGCGTTATCTGGATGCGCTCAAGGTAGTGCAGTCCAAAAACGGGAGCATTCTGGTCAATGCTCCCGTTGTAATGCCTTCCATTAACAGCAGTGATCACACGCTTGGCGATAAAATGAGCAGCTTTATTAATCTGCTTGCAGAGAACGGCATTGCGCCGCTGGGCATGGGGGCGGACCTTTATTGGACCTATGATAAGGAGTATTCCTCGGCCGGCATGAAGTTTTTTGACTCGGTCGTGCTGTTCCCGGACGAAAATGTGATTCATATGGAGAAAACCAATGTTTCCGCCGCCTTCACATCCTCGCTCTACAGCATGACGCCTGATTTTCTGGCGGACCTTACGCATGAAGGCAAAGCCATGCCGCAACTGCCGGTGGGTACAGCCGTGACCCTAAACCTTCCGGGGGATGAAGCGGGACTGGAGGCGCTGCTGCAGACGGTGGAAGGCTACTGGATCACCTTTGCCGATTATAAGCAGGCCGCGCACAAGACGGTTACAGACAACTATAGCGTTACCTCCGCTGACGGAGTGCTCAGAGTGAACGGTGAAGCGCTTAATGTAGACTATGTTCCCGAGGTAGTAAGCAGTGATTTTCAATACAAAGAAGAGCAGTACCAGAGCTTTAGAGGGCTGTTCAGTGTGCAGAACCAGTTTTTTATCGTTGTTATTATTATCGCCCTGCTGTTCTTCGGGGGATTGCTGACGGTCGGCTACAGGCTGTACCGCCGGAAATATTTGAAATAAAGCTTGGTCAGGAGGCTGACATGACGATCTCGGACGTGCTGATGGTAATTGCGGTGATCTGTATCTGGTCGCTGCTGCTGGTCAATGTTGCCCTGATTATTGCCGGGTATTTGTATTACATTCAAACGGAGCGGGAAGAGGTTCCGGAGATCAAGGGTGAATATCCGTATGTGACGATCATGGTTCCTGCCCACAATGAAGGTGTAGTAATCAGCAAGACTGTAGAATCACTGCTTGCGCTGGATTACCCGCATGACCGCTATGAAATCATTGTCATTAACGACAATTCCTCGGATAACAGTGCCGTGCTGCTGGGAAATATACAGAACAGATATCCGGGACGCAATCTGCTGATCATCAACACCGATTCCGTTACCGGAGGCAAAGGAAAGTCCAATGCGCTGAACATCGGCTTTACCCGCAGCAAAGGGGAGCTGATCGCCATCTACGATGCCGACAATACGCCTGAGCGGACGGCGCTGAAATATCTGGTTGCCGAGATCGTCTCCGATCACCGGCTCGGCGCAGTCATCGGCAAGTTCCGGACACGCAACCGTGATGCCAGTCTGCTCACCCGGTTTATTAATATAGAGACGCTGTCTTTTCAGTGGATGGCCCAGGCCGGACGGTGGAAGCTGTTCAAGCTGTGCACGATTCCGGGGACCAACTTTATTATGCGCAGGTCCATTGTAGAGGCGATCGGCGGCTGGGATGTCAAAGCGATTGCCGAGGATACCGAAATCAGCTTCCGCATTTACATGATGGGCTACCGGATCAAATTCCAGCCGAAGTCGGTCACCTGGGAGCAGGAGCCGCAGACGGTAAAGGTCTGGTTCAAGCAGCGGACCCGCTGGGCCAAAGGCAATGTCTATGTCATTGTCAAAAATCTGCCGCTGCTGTTCGACCGCTCCGCCTCCAAAATCCGCTTTGATATTCTGTACTATGTGTCGATTTATTTTCTGCTGCTGATCTCATTGATCACTTCTGACCTGCTGCTGGTGCTGCATGCGATGGGATACGTACATACCACCATTGCCGGCCTGAGCAGCTTTCTGTGGCTGCTGGCTATTGTGCTGTTCGTGGTCGGGATTTTTGTCACTCTGACGACCGAAAAGGGCGAGATGAGCTTATCCAATCTGGGCATTATTCTGCTGATGTATGTTTCTTACTGCCAGCTGTGGATGGCCGTTGCCGCATATGGAATGTATAACTACCTCAAGGACGTTATTTTCAAACGGGAAGCCAAATGGTACAAAACCGAGCGCTACTAGGCGCTGGTGGAAGAGAAATAAGGGACACAGGAGATTCGGATGATGATAAAAAAACAGATAATGTTGCTTACGCTCTGCCTCGCTCTTTTCCTGTCTCTGCTGCCCCCGGCTTCTGCAGCCGCAGTGCTTCCCGGTGCCGGCAGACTGACATATGAAACCTCCTTCACCGGCACGGATACTGCGCTTTCCGGCGGAGCAGCATCGCAGCAGTTTTTTACGGTGATGGATTACTGGAATGTGGAAGACGTAAAGATCAACCTGCACTTTCAGGTTTCGCAAATCACAAGGGATCAGATGTCAAGCATAACGCTGTCACTGAACGGTATCCCGTTCCACTCATTCCGGCCGTCGCCTGCGAACAACGGGGAGCAGATTATCAGCATTACTGCGCCTAAGGGCTTTTTGAAAAAAGACAGCAATACGCTGACCCTTCAGGGCGATCTGAAAACGGCGGCAGACAATAATCAGGTGTGTTACGTGGACAATTCGCCGGACAACTGGCTTCATTTCTTCAATACCTCAAGCATAGCGGTAACCTATAGCACCAAGGCGCTTACCGGCGGTATCAGCGATTTCAGCGAACGGTTCTCCGGCATTGATAACGTGAAGAGCGGCAAAAGTCTGATTACCGTACCGGCGGGGGCTTCCGGTGCTGAGCTGGAGGCGGCTACTTATGCTTTGTCGGGCTTCGCCAAAGAGAATGCGCTGACAGACAAAACGATCGGTATGCTCCCTTACCGGGAGGATACTGTGAAGGACAAGAATGCGGTCGTGCTGGTGGCCATGTACGGCCGTGTACCCGCTGAGCTGAAGCAGCAGCTTAGTACAGAGGAGGATCTGGGCACGCATGCGCTGATCCAGCTGGTAAATAAGGACAGCCGGCCGGTGCTGGTCGTGACTTCGCAGGATGAGAGCCTGCTGATCAAGGCAGGGAGAATGGCGGCAAGCACCGAGCTGATGAGCCAGCTTGCAGGTGATCTGAAGGTGATCGATGACGCTGCGCAGGTGGACGATCCGGCGGGCAGCATCAGCTCGGATGTAACGCTCACCGAATCCGGCGACAAGCTGTCCGGCCCGAACCACCGGGAGCAGACCTATTTCGTCGCCTTGCCGTCCAACCGGTCGATTGCCGACGCCGGAAGGATCAGCCTTGATTTCCGCTATGCCGGCAATCTCGACTTCTCGCGCTCACTGGTTACCGTGAGCATTAACGGTACACCGATCGGCAGCAAAAAGCTGGCGAAGGAGCTCGCCAACGGCGATACGCTCACTCTGGCAGTGCCTAAGAATCTCAATATCTCCGGCAATTTCTCGGTTACGGTAGCCTTTGATCTGGAGATGGAAAACGCTGTCTGCACCCCGAATACCGAACAGATGCCGTGGGCGTACATCGATAAGGAATCCCTGCTGCATCTGAATACCAAGGACCGGACAGACCTGCTGTTCAATAACTATCCGTATCCGTTTCTGCGGGACGGCATTTATAATCATGTAGCGGTGGTGCTGCCTCAGGAAATGGATGACTATGCCTATCAAAGCCTGGCAAATGTCTTCAATCTGCTGGGACAGTATTCGGAAGGCAATACCGGTGACATTCACTATTACACTGACGAGGTCAGTGCAGATAATCTGAAGAATAACAACATCCTGGCCGTCGGCTCCTATCAGAACAACAGGGTTATCCGGGATAACAATGATAAGCTTTTTTTCCGGTACAGCAAGGACGGGACAACCTTTGTTTCCAATGAAAAAATGAGTATTGAAGAGCAGTATGGCTCAGCTATTGGAACGCTGCAGCTGGTGGAATCTCCTTACGGGAACGGCCGCGGCTATATGGCGGTTACGGCGGTAAATGCCGAGGATTATTATCTTGCTTCCCGGCTGATTGCCAGCGAAAAGGACAAGTGGAAGGTATTCGGCGATGCTGTGGTTGCGGACAAGGATGGTAATGTCAGTGCCTACCGGTTCAAGACCGATACAGGGGCACAGCAGGATTCGGCGCTGGAGCAGATTGTGCAGCGCAGCGATGTGCTTAGCTTCGTCGTTGCTGTAGTCCTTGTAATTGCCCTCGTACTTGTAGCTCTGCTTCTGCTGCTCCGCAAACATATGAAGAAACGTGGTGATAGACGTGAGACGTAACCGCAGCAGTCTGGCTTCAGACCTTGGCTTCCTCGGCTTTCTGGTGCTGATGTTCATCTGTGTTGTGTTTATCGCCGGTTCCGGCAGCGGATATATGCAGAATATCATCATTCTGAATATCGCTTTCCTGCTGGCGCTGGTAACGTATTTCACCACGGTAACCGCAGGGCTGACGCTGAACCTTGCTTTTATCTTTATCTACGGCCTCTTTACTGTATACCAGACGGTATCAAGGGGAGAGACGATCGGGGTCAGCACATACTTCTGGCTGATTATGGTCCCCTTAATTACAGTGATGCTGTGGATCTTCACCTCAAGCTCCAGGGAGCTGCAGGCGGAGAATGAGCGGCTGAAGAAGACAACCGCCAATCTGGCTGCGGTGGATGAGAATACCGATCTGCGCAATAGCATCGCTTTTCAGAAGGACGCCAGCCTGTTTACGGGGATTTCCACCCGCTACGGTATTCCGCTGACGCTTCTGGTCATTAAGGTAAAGTACTGGAGCGAGATCCGACGGCTCATCCCGGAGGAGCAGCTGTCCGAGGCGATCTATGACGTCTCCCAGCTCAGCCAGTCCAGTATCCGCACGAACGATGCACTCTATCTGCTGGATAAGGATGATGCGACCTGGGGGCTGCTGCTCTTTACGGACCACGATGGTGCGAGGATTGTAATCGAACGCATCAAGCTCAAGCTTCAGCAATTGAATGAAAATGAATTCTCCGGCAAATACAAGGTTAATCTTGGACTTAAGATCGGAGCTGTACAGTATGATGCAGCGGCGATCGAGAGTCCGCTGGACTTCATTGTCCAGGCCAAGAAGCAGCTGGAATACGATGTGTAAAGGGGAAGCCGGACTGGATATCCGTTACGCTCTCTTTTACAATTGGTGTATCCCGCTGCAGACGGCCGGCGGAACTTGAACCAGGAGGCGGAAAAGAGATGGATCTAGGTCTGGCAGGCAAATCGGTATTTGTAGCGGCTGCGAGCAAAGGACTGGGACTGGCTACTGCGCTGGAGTTCGCGCGTGAAGGGGCTAAAGTGACGATAGCAAGCCGCAGCCAGGCGCAGCTTGAAGCAGCTGCGCAGCGGATTGAGGCGGAGACCGGCGCGGAGGTGGCGATGGTGGAAATGGATGTTACAGACCCGGAGGCGGTACGCGAGGCCATTGCTGCTGCGGCTGGATGGGCCGGGGGCATTGATGTGCTGGTCACTAATGCCGGCGGGCCTCCGGGCGGGGGCTTCTCCGATATGGCCGACAGCGACTGGGCCGGCGGCTTCGAGCTGACGCTGATGAGCACGGTGCGGCTGATCCGCGAGGCGCTCCCCTTCTTGCGCGCAGCGGGAGGCGGAAGAATTGTCACGATCAGCTCCGCATCGATCAAACAGCCGATCGACGGGCTGATTCTCTCCAATGTGTTCCGCGCCGGCGTTCAGGCGCTGAACAAGAGCCTTGCCGCCGAGCTGGCGCCTGAGCGCATTCTGATCAATACGCTCGCCCCCGGGCGGATCAGCACGGACCGGCTGACCCAGCTGGACAGCAAGCGGGCCGAGGCACAGGGCCGGGCGCTTGAAGAGATTCAGCAGGCCTCGCTGAAGAATATCCCGCTTGGCCGGGCAGGGACGCCGGAGGAATTCGGAAAAGCGGCGGTCTTCCTCGGTTCTTTTGCCAATACGTATATCACCGGGCAGACGCTGCTGATTGACGGAGGAGCGGTAAGATCGCTGTAATGCTGCAGCCCATTTATGTTTGAACGGCGGCTTTTACGGGTAATGATAAGCAGGTGGGAAGTGGAAGCCATCAATTAACGGATGGAACGGCATGTAATGTGTATTCCGAAAGGTAGTTGATTACCCATGTACTATCTGAAAGGGAAACGGAAAACCAAATCGAGATTTCGTCGGTTGTTTTCAGGATTTGTCCCCTAGCAACTGGAAACTGGCATAACTAAATATTCGCTTCTCACCTTTAATATGACCCTCCGGGCTGCCCGCAGGGTCTTTGTCTATTTTGGGCAGAAGGTTCAATTGTGAACAGGAGTAGGATATAATAAGGCAAAGCAATTACTATATTAGGAGAAATATGACATGCCGTGGATGCAGGGTTATCCCTATTATTTAATTATGGGCAGTGTTCTAAGTCTCTACATGGGCGTCAGCTCCTTCCGGTACCGCAATACACCGGGAAGGCGTTACTTATGGATCCTATTGCTGCTGGTCAGCGTAATTTTTGCGGCTGCGGCCGGGGAAATTCTCGCGGAATCCTTCCGGGCCAAGCTGTGGTGGAGGAATATTCAGCAGGCTCCGCTGTTCCTGAGCACCATTTTTACTTATGCTGTAATCAAAGAATACATATCACGTTCATCGGACGGGCTGAACAGGCGGCTGGCTCTTTTTTGCATTCCGGTAGCTCTTTATGTGCTGCTGATTTTTACTGATTCGTGGCATCATCTGATGCGTAACGGGGTAAGTATGAATACTGTGGCGGGTGTGAGCGGAATTGTCGTACATCCCACCGCTCTAAATATGGCGCTCATTGCGTATGACCAGCTGTTTGGCGTATACGCGGTTTTTCTGCTGGCCGTTTCCCTGCAGAGCGCGTCCAAATATCATTTTAAATGGAATGTCCTCATGCTGCTCAGCCTGCTTATCCCCATCGGGTCTATCTTTCTGCTGCCGTTGCTCAAAATTACAATGACCGGCTTCATTGCATTTACCTATCTGCCTCCGGTGATTGTAGGTTATTTCTCCATGTTCCGCGACCCGGAGCTCTCTCTCTACCCCAAGGTAAAGAAGCAGATTATCGAAAATATGAAGGATGGCATTGTGCTGACCGACCGCTTCAACAATATCATTGATATCAATGAGGCCGGGGAGCTTATGCTGTCCGCGCTGGCTGAGAGACCTGAGAAATCATGGCTCGGCAAAAATATTTTTCTGCTGCTGGAACGCTACGGTGAGGTGGCGGTACATTATTATCAGCGGCTGGAGGGCCAGTTCGAAATTGATGTCCCCGGTACGGACGGATCCTGTTATGGCCTGTCCCTGATTACCACTGAGCCGGGACCAGGGATGTCTGCGGGTATGCTTATTGTATTCAGTGATCTCAGTGAGAAAAAAAGATATGAGCGTGAGCTCCTCTATCAGGCTACGGTGGACGATCTGACCGGACTGTATAACCGCAGGCATTTTATGCGGCTGATCGAGAATTATGCATTGCACAATGAAGCGGGGATAGCCTTGCTGCTGTTCGATATTGATGATTTTAAGCTGATTAATGATACCTATGGCCATATGGCCGGAGACCAGGCGCTGATTGATTTCTCGGACAAAATACTCCGGATGTACCAGAACAGGGGCATTGCCGGACGCATCGGAGGCGAGGAATTTGCTGTCTGCTTCTTTGCAGACAATGAAGAAGCTGCACTCGCGGAGGCAGAGAGGTTCTGCAGCGAGGTGTCCCGTCATCTTGTCAGGCTCGACAGCGGCCAGCGGATCAGTCTGACGGTCAGCGCCGGCATTGCCTTTACGAAAGACAGCGGCGCAACGTTTGAAATGTTATACCGCGAGGCGGACGAGGCGCTCTACTTATCCAAGACCGGCGGCAAAAACAAAGTTACACTGGGACGGCAGCCAGCCTTACGGGAGGCCCGCAGCCTGTAGCTGAATGGATATGGTTCCGGCATGTGCCCGAATGTAAAAAACCGCTGACCCTGTCAGGATGACAAGGGACAGCGGTTCTTGCTGCTGCTTAACTTTTACTGCTGCTGTGCTGGCAGAATGACAATCTTCCATGCTGTCCCGATAGCCGGGAAGCTTCTGGTCAGCATCGGGCCGTAGAAGCCGATGACCTTTGCGCCCTGGACAATAGCGTCAGCCTTGGCAGGCTCGCCGCTCTCATTGACGATAGCAGCATCAGCAGGCAGGCGGAGCACGATTTCGCTTTGCGAAATTTCCGTCAGGCCGGTACCGTTAATCCGGATCAGCAGCGACCCGTCCTGCGAGGTGTTTATACTTTCTACAGTACCTTCTGTACCCAGCAAACCTTCCGGCTGTGCGGAATCCAGGACGGTAATCTGATAAGCCGGCGTCTGCGGCGGCAGGCTTCTTGTAGAGAACAATGCATGCTCAGCCTCAATGGTCATACCGATCTGCAGGTCGGCTACAGTCAGCTTGGTGCCGTCTGCCTTCAGGAGAACCGTATCTTCACTTAAGTTAAGTACAAGGCCGGAGGTGCCGGTTCCTTTAATCTGAATGGACGGAAACTTTGCGTCGGCATTAATAGCAGTAATAACACCATTCTCCGTCATATGCTCTATGGCTGAGGCGATCACGATTTTTTGTCCCTCCACGGATACAGTCTGATGCAGTACTTCGCTCACAAAGGAAACGGGCACAAACAGCTTGTTCTCAAGCGTCTGCGGTGCTGCTCCGAGCGTAGTGGACATTTTATTTACGGTGTAGCGGTTCTCACCGCTCTTAACAGTTGTGAAGATATTGCCTTTGGTCACTTCTGCCGTTTTACTGGACTGGTTCCAGGTTAGGTTGAAGCCCAGGGCTTCTGCAACCGCGCGCAGCGGCACAAGCGGCTCTTTGGCAGCTGAAGGCTGAAGGCCTTGTTCTGTGAGGGCTGAGCCGTTTAATTCAATAGTAAATGTTTTGGCGGCGGCAATGGTACTTGTGCCTGCAGCCTGCTGCGTTTTGCCTGTACTCAGGGAAGTAACCACAGGAGCGGCCGAAGCAGCTCCGGTAGACAGGGCCAGGGATAGGGTTAAAAGAACTGCGCTAGTTTTCAGTGTGGTTTTCATCGTTGTGAGCTCCTTTGGTTGAGTTAATCAGGTGTTTGTCATGTATCAAACGGCAGCGGCCTGAATTTTGTTGCATATATATTCAGCTTGTCTGTTTATTTGTAGTACAATAGGGATGTTTATGTCCGGAATTCCGGCAGATCAGGCCGGTGATTCAGAGCGGGTAAGGAAAGGGGAGAGCAGGTATGTACGACACATATATCTTTGATTTGTACGGTACCCTGATCGATATTGAGACAGATGAAGAGCACAGTGAGGTATGGGAACGGCTGTCGCTGCATTTCAGCTACCAAGGGCTGAATATTAATGGAGCAGAGCTGAAGAAGCGGTTTCTGGCAGAACGGGACCGACAGCTTGCCGCTGCGGCCCGGCACTGTGAGTTCCCTGATTTCGTTATGGAGGAGGTCTTCCGGGAGATAGCCCGGGATTTGGGCGGTGATCCCGGACAGGCCTGGCTCCATGAAACCGTACGCTGGATGCGGACCTTATCCATGATTCACATTTCTCTGTATGATGGTGTGGCGGAAATTCTCGGGCGGCTTAGAAGCAGCGGCAAAAAGGTCTTCCTGCTCTCCAACGGCCAGAAAACCTTTATCGAAGCAGAGCTGACGATGCTGGGCATCCTGCATCTGTTCGACGGGATTGCCATCTCCTCAGAGGCAGGGGTCAGCAAGCCTGATCCGCTGTTTTACCGTTATCTGACCGACAATTACGGTGCGGATCTGAGCTCGGCAATCATGATCGGTAACGATCCCCGCACGGATATTGCCGGAGCGAACGCAGCGGGTATTGCTTCCTGTTATATAGAGACGGCCTCCTCGCCGCGCGGCCTTCCGGTTAACAGCACGGTTCAGATCCTGAACGGTGATCTGCGGCAGATTCCCGGCTGGAACGGATAGGGCGAGGGCGGGCAGTACATTTGCCGGGCCGTGTGCAGCGCCGTATAATATGTCCATGATCTTAATTCAGCAGGAGAGAAGGACAAAAGGATGACCGTTATTATTATCATTGCAGCGTTAATCCTGGCGCTGATTGCCGCTGCATATATCGTTATGAGCCTCTATCCGGCCTTTGGCGGCCGGGCCTCAAAGGCCGAGTGGGAACGGACAAGCCGCTCGCTTCAATACCGGCAGGGAAAGTTTGTCTATCCCTTTGAGACGGCCGAAGCCGGGAGCAAGCCGGAGGGCGGCCTCTCGATTCTCAGGGATTTCCTTAAGGGTAATCCCAATTCCAGGCCGAAGCAGCCGCTTCAGCCCGTACCGCTGGTGGCCGGCTCTATCCGGCAGAGCAGGGATACCCGGGCCACCTGGTTCGGCCATTCGGCTGTACTGCTGGAGATTGCAGGGGCCGCCATCTTCCTTGATCCGATGCTGGGCCGGGCACCCTCTCCGTTTCCGTTCATCGGCGGCAAGCGTTACAGCAGTCAGCTGCCGGTTGAGCTGAACGAGCTGCCGCAGCTGGATGCCGTTGTACTGTCCCATGATCATTATGACCATCTGGATTACGGGACAATCCGGGCGCTGCAGCAGAAAACAGCATTGTTCATTGTCCCGCTTGGTGTAGGCGCCCATCTGAAGCGGTGGGGCATAAGCGCAGAGCGTATCCGCGAGCTGGACTGGTGGGAGGAGACTTCCTTTGCCGGGCTGACACTAACCAGCGCCCCTGCCCGGCACTTCTCCGGGCGCAGCCTGCTGGACCGCAATACTACACTGTGGTGCTCCTGGGTGATCCAGGGAGGACAGGATAAAGTGTTCTTCAGCGGAGACAGCGGCTACGGGCCGCATTTTGCAGAGATCGGGCAGCGGTATGGCCCGTTTGATCTGACGCTGATGGAATGCGGGCAGTATGACCGGCGCTGGGCAGATATTCATATGATGCCGGAGCAGACCGTCCAGGCGCAGCTCGACCTGCGGGGCAGGCTGATGATCCCGATTCACTGGGGCGCCTTCACCCTCGCCATGCATGACTGGACTGATCCTGTAGAACGGGTGCTGCGCGCGGCGCAGCAGCAGGGGCTGCGGCTGGCTACGCCGAGAATTGGCGAGCCGGTTCAAGTAGGGACTGACCTCTACCCTTCTATCCCCTGGTGGAGATGAGGCAGGAGCATCGGGGACAGCGGTATGCTACAATAGATATTCATGGCGCATGCCTGCGCTATTTTCAGATGATGTAATGCTAAGGAGTGACTGAACATAATGAGCGATAAAGTAAATGAACAAGAACTGCTGGAGGTGCTGGCCGCCAAGACCAAGGTCGATCCTAAGCTGATTAAGCTGGTACTGAAGCATGAGCAGACCTTTATCAACAATGCCAAAGCCAACAGCAAGGGTGAGGTTGATATTGATAATGATGATCTGGTCGATTATGTGACTGCCCAGCGCGATGTAAAGCTGGACGAGCTGACCGTTGAAACCATCCTTGATGCCGAAATGGATTATCTGATGGACAAAGGTCTTGCCGGCTATATTGATTAGAACGCAACACCGGGCCAGGGGGGGGGGGCTGCCACAGGGCCGTGAATTCCGGAGTCACAGCAGCTTTCTTGGGCCGTTTTGTACGGCGTATTTAGTTTTTTCGAATTAATTATAAAGTTTGTTTGCTTTTGGAAAAGTTATGTGATATGATGTTGTTAATCATAAATTTAACCCCTAATTCACATATTGGAAAAGGTTATCATTTGTGCTTATGAACCTTTTCCAATGTGTGAATTTTTATTTATTCGTACAATACGTAAGAATAAAAGGACATGTGTTAAATAATCTATTGGAGGTAATACAAATGCAAACAGGTACAGTTAAATGGTTCAACGCAGACAAAGGTTTCGGTTTTATCGAGGTTGAAGGCGGAAGCGACGTATTCGTTCACTTCTCCGCAATCACTGGTGACGGCTTCAAGTCTTTGGACGAAGGCCAACGCGTTGAGTTCAACGTAACTCAAGGCGCTCGTGGACCACAAGCCGAAAACGTTGTAAAACTGTAATACGCTGACAAGCAAAGAAGCTGTCCTTAACATCTGTTGAGGGCAGCTTTTTTTATAAGCCATCTGCCTTAAGTTTCTGTATGGATTCAACGAATCATTAGATTTTAACTTGAGGAGGGTTTATTCATGTATTTCCGTAAAAAAGCACAGGAAGATTTACCGCAGGAGTCTACAGCGATCTGGTCATGTACGAAAGAGGGCTGCACAGGCTGGATGCGTGACAATTTTGCGTTTCAATATGTCCCGACCTGCTGGCAGTGTAATTCGCCGATGTCCCGCAGTATGAAGATTCTGCCCATGCTTGTGAATACGAATCACGACATGAAAGCAATCAAAAAGGGCATTTCAATTAAATAAGCTGCAAACCGACTGGCCTGTTCCTTCAGAGGAGCAGGCTTTTTGTGATGATTATTGACATTAGGGGCGTACTGGATCATGATTGGAATGCGGGACGGAAATTACATTAATAGAAAATAATTCAAATGTGGAGTTTATGCAGAGACACTCTCTAAAGTAGGACTAGGAAGGGGAGAAGCCGGTGTTCATTAAAGTTACGCTCAGGGTGCTGCTCGGAATTGTGATCGTCATAAATATTTTGAATTTCAGCTATAAAAATCCGTTGCTGTTTATCATCACTTGTGTGTTAGGTATAATGGTTGCTTGTCTGGACCTTTACCATGAGTTTACCCGTAAGAAGGTAATCACCTATATGGCAGGTACTGTCTCCCTGATTGTGTGGTATGTGGCGATCGACCAGGGCTGGATTACGGCTCTTACTTTTATTTAATCCGGTTATGATGTACATAAAAAGGCGGCCCGTCAGGCACATATACCTTGGCGGGCCGCCTTGTGTTTATAGATCAGTGAGCTGCGGCAGGTGCAGGAGCCACCGGCTGCGCATCAGCATCATGCTGGATCAGGCCGTGCTTTTCCCAGGCTCTGCTCTTCCAGCGGAAGTACATAATAACGGCTCTGACCCACTCGTCAAAAGCGGTGGCAATCCAGACCCCGGCCAGTCCCATATTCATCTGGAACACCAGCACGTAGCCGAGCGGCAGGCTCATGCAGACCATGGAGATCAGGCCCATGTAAACCGGGAACTTGGCGTCACCGGAGGCGCGCAGGGAGTTAATAATAACCAGATTGCAGGTGCGGCCCGTCTCCAGGAAGAAGCTGAGCAGAATGACCTGCGCACCCATCACTATAATAGACTCATTATCGGTAAACAGCCCGAACAGCGGCACACGGAACGCGATGATAATGACATCGATAACGACCGTTACGAGCAGCGCCCATTTTACACTGGAGAACACCCGGCTGTAAGCCGCCTGTGTCTGCCTGGCTCCTACCAGGTGACCGACAATAATGGAAGTGCCCATTGATACAGCTACACTGAAAAGATAGATGTAATTGGAGATATTCAGCGCGTACTGGCGGGTAGCCATGGCTTCAGCGCCAAGATAAGTGATGTAGAGCGTGAACACGAGCTGACAGGACTGATAAGTAATCGATTCAAAAGCGGCCGGGATGCCGATTTTGAGGATTTGCATCACGTATTTTTTGGACAGGGAGGTATAGTAGCTCCACTTGACCTTTACTTCCATGATCTGATAGAGCAGCAGGAAGAACAGGACGAGGCAGATCAGCCGGCTGGCTACCGTTGAGATGGCAGCTCCCTGCACGCCAAGTGCGGGCAGTCCGAAATGTCCGTAGATAAGGATATAGTTACCTACTACGTGAATCACGTTCATGAGCAGCGAAACCATCATCGTCTGCTTGGTGAAGCCATAGGTACGGATGGTAGTAGCCAGCGCATTCAGCAGTGCCTGCAGGAAAATCCCGCCGCCGACAATATTCAGGTAGACCTTGGCATGAACGAGAATATCGCCCTGAACATTCAGTGCAGTCAGCAGATTCCCGCCGAATAAAAGCAGCACTATACTGAGAACAATACCTACGAGCAGGTTCAGGGTGACGGCATTGCCGGTGACATTTGCCGCCTCCAGCGGCTTTTTGGAGCCCAGATACTGGGAGACGACGATGGCCGCACCATTGCCGATCACACTAAGGATCAGAATCGCCATAGCGATAATCTGATTGGCCGCCCCAACCCCGGATACCGCATCATCCGACACGGAGCTGATCATAAAGGTATCCACACTGCCCATAAGCATGAACAGGAATAATTCAAGGAAAATCGGCCAGGTAAGCTTAACAAGATTGAACTGTTGGTCTTTCGTTTTCATCTATGCACCTCTTCGGATCATTGCTGAGAGTCGTTTATTTTCAAACCTAATGTATGTTAGCACAGCTTTTATGAAATTGCAGTATTTTTCGTGAAAATAATGAAAGGATTGGTGGGATTTCTTTCAAATGTACTATTAGCTGAAGCCATGAATGATCCAATAGTATCCTACGGGTAACTACATCACGGGAAAGTGCCTACTTCCTTTTTTGACTGCATGAACTTACACTAAGTCCAGTACTTACAAAAATATATCGAAAAAGGAGCCACTATATAATGAAATTGCAATTAGCGCTTGATCTTGTTGATATCGCTGGAGCCAAGGAAATCGTGTCGGAGGTTGCTGAGTTTATTGATGTCGTTGAAATCGGAACTCCAATTGTTATTAACGAGGGGCTGCATGCGGTAAAAGCGATCAAGGACGCTTTTCCGGCGCTGACTGTGCTTGCTGACCTGAAAGTTATGGACGCAGGCGGCTATGAAGTGATGAAAGCCGCGGAAGCAGGCGCGGACATCGTGACCGTGCTTGGCGTATCCGATGACTCCACTATTAAAGGTGCTGTAGAAGAAGCGAAGAAAACCGGACGCGAGATCCTGGTTGACCTGATCAACGTTAAGGATATTGCCGGCCGCGCTGCTGAAGTAGACGCGCTTGGCGTTGACTATGTCTGCGTTCACTCCGGTTATGACCACCAGGCTGAAGGTAAAAACTCCTTTGCTGACCTGAAGGCGATCAAAGGTGTGGTTAAGCAGGCCAAAACAGCCATTGCCGGCGGCATCAAGCTGAGCACCCTGCCGGAAGTAATTGCAGCCGGACCTGACCTTGTTATCGTTGGCGGCGGAATTACCGGGGAAAGCGACCAGAAGGCGGCGGCAGCTGAAATGAAGCGCCTCGTTAGCCAGGCGT
Organism: Paenibacillus sp. PastM-3; assembly: GCF_029893965.1. GTDB lineage: Bacteria > Bacillota > Bacilli > Paenibacillales > Paenibacillaceae > Paenibacillus_AQ. Next base: position 368,656 of record NZ_JARXXP010000002.1, on the reverse strand, counting down.
AATTCTTTATGGATACCGCGGGCTACGCACAGGAAATTGTAGGGGAGCTGCAGCGCTCGGCGGCGGAGCTGGATGCCGGCGGAGTGGAGCAGTTCGCTGAGCTGCTGCAGCGGTCGGGCAAGATTTTTGTAGCCGGAGCCGGCCGCTCGGGCCTGATGGGCCGGGCGTTCGCCATGCGGCTGATGCATGCCGGCCGGGCGGCGTATGTCGTCGGCGAGACCGTGACTCCGGGAATCGAAGCCGGCGATGTGCTGGTGCTCGGCTCCGGCTCCGGTGAGACGAAGGGCCTGGTGGCCATGGCTGAGAAGGCCAAGGCCATCGGCGCGTCAGTCGCGCTGGTCACCATCGCGCCGGAATCCACGCTTGGCAGGCTGGCCGATTACACCGTGCAGCTGCCGGGTGCAACAAAGGAGGCCAGCGGCGAGCGGGCCACCATCCAGCCGATGGCTTCGCTCTTTGAGCAGACGCTGCTGGTGTTCTACGATGCTGTCATTCTGCGGCTGATGGAATGGACCGGCCAGACCACGACCCAGATGTTCGGCAAGCATGCGAACCTAGAATAGAAATAACGCCTGTCCGGTGTATCCGGACAGGCGTTATTTGTTTTGTATGGCAGGCGCCGGGTGTTTAGGGCGGATGCCGCACTTTTGACTTAATTGCACTTTGTACAACTAAAACGCCTGTATTTTTGCCCTGTGCCCGTTTAGCTGCACAAAGTGCAGCTAAACTGGTGTTGAAAGCTGACTTTGAGCATTTTAGGCAAATTTAGTTGTACGGAATGCAGTTATGCGGCTGGTGCGAGTAAATAAGCAAAGTTTAGTTGTACAAAGTACAGTTATGTTGACAGCCGCGTTACCTGGACCACTCTGCGGGAGCCTGCTGAGCAACCTGAGTGGAGGTTCGCTGGCTTTTTTCAGCCTAACGCTTCAGCAGATCCTCGCGGATCGGAGTGAATACATCGAGCAGCGCCGAGTCAGCTTCAAGCGCGGTCACACCATGCTTGGCGCCTGACGGGATAGCAATACTCTGGCCGGCCGATACGGAATGCTCGGTGCCATCGATGCGGAAGATGAAGCTTCCGCGCAGGCAGTAGCTCATCTGCTCATGCGGGTGGCTGTGCTCGTAACCCTCGGCCCCCTTTTCAAAATGAACCTCCATCATCATCAGACTCGCCGCCGCGTTCAGAATACAGCGTTTTACGCCCGGCTCCGCCGGTTCCCATACTCCAAGGTTACTCATAATCAATTGCCTCCTTTAAGGTAGTTAAACTAATCTGTTGCACAAACTGCAATAGATTTACCCCGGGCTGCCTTAATGCGGTACAGCAATCCGGATTGCCCCCGGTTCAAGAACCAGGATATCGGAAGCAGCGCTATCAGCCGCACCGCTAGTCTGCTCCGCCGCAGCACCGCCCGCTCCAAGCACCCGGAGCGCCGCGCCGCCGGGAACACGGACCCGGCGGGCCTCGCCGGAGCCGTTGAGGGCGGCGACGCACCAGCCGCCGTCTGCGCGGCTGAGCTTATACAGCCGCACACCGTCCGCGGCGTCCGGGGACTCCGGCTCCAGCGGCTCCAGCCGGAGCCCGGCCGTCCCTTCGGCGTGCGGCTGCAGCAGCACGACATAGTCTTCGCCGGCGCGGGCGTGCACGCGGAAGTGCTGCTGCACCGCCAGCGGGTACGCTCCGCCGACCGCGCCCTCGCCAGCCGTGATGACCGGGCGGAGCGGCTCGGCGATCTGTGCCAGGAGCCGCATGCCGCCGAGGCCCGCGGCATCAATGGCCTGCTCCGTAATCTCTGCACCGCTGCTCAGCGTATGCAGATTCCAGACGCTCTCCTCCGTCGCCTGGGTCCGGTCCCAGACCAGGTAAGCATCGAAGCCTGCCTTGATGTACAGGAAGTGCCGCTCATACTCGCCGGCGTGTACATCGGGGATGAGGCTTCTTGCATAATCCAGCTCCTCCGTGAAGCTGACTTCCCGGCAGACGCTTTTCAGCGGGCCGTCCGCGTAACCGCCGGAGCCGTCAGCGAACTGCACGATATTGTGCGCCGCACCGGATACATACCAGTGCCGGTCCCCGTTGTAATAGCCGCCGGTCCCGGCATCGAGCGTCAGCGGCACCCCATTCGCCCAGATGGAGAAATGGCCCTCATCATGATGGGCGTGATAGGTCAGCGGGGATGCCTCGAAGATGGCATAATGCTGCAGGTTCTGCTCCCCGCCGCGGAAGATGACATAGCCGATGCCGGGGTAATGCACGGAGGCAAGCTCCGGCATCTGCTCCGGCAGCTCCGGCTGCGGATAGAGCAGGGCGACCAGCGGCAGCGGGAACGCGCCGGTATCCTGGACCGGTGCACCGCCGTGCTTCCAGGTCCAGACCATTTCCGCTGCCAGCTGCGGGTCCTCCTCCGCGTAGAAAGGGGCGGCGTAGCCGAGCAGGCGGAACCATTTCTCCTGCACGTTGGCATCGCCGACGGCCGGGGTCAGCAGCACGGGGGCACCGTCCGCACCGCCCTGGATAATGTCTTCCGCCGTGACGATGCCGAGCAGGAAGCGGTACATCGCCTTGACCTTGGCCTGGCGGAAGTAATCGGTGCCCTTCAGGCGCTTCAGCAGTACGAAGAACAGGAAATAACGGTGCAGCACAGCGCCGTGGTACCGGACATTCTCCGGCCATGCCCCGTCTTCGTCAACCACCTCCGCCAGCTGCCAGTCCACTACGGAGCAGGCATGCTCCAGATAAGCGGCACTCTCCGGCTCCTGCGGAAAGAGCAGGGCATATACGCCAAGACCGGTTGCCCGGTCGGCATTCCAGTTGCTGCGCATTCCTCCCTTCTCGTCAGGGAAGGTGGGCAGATCGAACCGGTAGTAGGCGGTGTCCATCATCATCGCCGCGATATAACGGAGATCGGCAAGCAGCGCTGCTGACTCTCCCTGGCCGACTGCCGGACTTGCAGCGATCTGGTCATAGATAACGGAAACGGCAGCCAGCCCGCGGCCGATATGAACCGCACCGTAGGTGTCGTCGTCATGCCAGCCGTCCCGGCGGAATATATCCATGCCCTGCCGCATATCGGCCAGCATGTACTGCAGCTTGCGCTTGGCAAGTCCCGCATACTGATCCCCGCCTGTTGCCATATAGAGGTTGGCATCTGCACCAGCCGCCTCCAGCAGATAGGCCCAGTTGGTCAGCGTGTGCCGGTTAAAGAGCGGCGATACCAGCTCTTCACCAAGCGGCTGTACGGCAGCATCTATGAAGATAACGCCGGCAGCAATCCCGCCGTTAACCAACGGCGATTCCAGACTCAGCTCGGTCTGAATGCCGTAATGGTCGCCGGCCGTTACCGGCAGCAGCTCCTCATAGCGCAGCACCGCCAGGCTGTCCTCCGCTTCATTCCGGATGCGTACGCACCGGACCTCTTCCTCGGCTGCACCGTCCGCCGGCGTTACACCGGAGGGCTGCAGGCCGCTCCCGCCGCCGGGAAGCTGCTCCAGCCGGACATGGCTGCCGATTCCCGGCTCCTGTGTCCACCCGTCCAGTCCGCGGCGGAAGCTGCCATTGTCCAGCTGTACAGGCAGGCCCAGCTGGGAATGCGTCAGCCGTACGCCGCCGATCCGGGCAACCCCCCGGCCCCGGATATGCACGCACAGCTTCAGCATGGCTGTACCGGCTGGAACCTTGAAGACGAACGGCTCGACCCGGAACACGCCGAGCCGCTGAAGCGGGGCCGCAGCCTCGCGCGCGGCAAACTGCCCGGACAGCTCCCGCTGTCTGGCGAATTCCTGCGCTGCTGCCGGAATACGTTCTATTCTGCTGCGGATTTCATTCAGCTGCCCATGATCATAGCAGCCGAAGGGGCGGATTTCTTCTGTACTCTTATATGCTGAATTCATTGGTAGATTGAGGCCTCCCTGTAACAGTCGGAATTCTGATCGGTTCTGCTGTCTTCCATAAGTATACCTGCACGCCCGGCGCATCAGGGATGGATAAACAAGCACAGGAGAGGGGAGAAAGCGACTGAAATGGCTTATCTTCCGGCAGCTAATGAGGGAGCTTTCGGTGAAAAAGTGAATTTCTCCCCCTTAGCGCAGTCGCTTTCTCCCTAACTGTCTCCTGGCAGCGGGACGTATCATTAAGGACATAAGCGCAAGCCGAATAGACAGGAGGAACAATCAATGCATGAAACGAAACGTCAAATAAACGCCTGGACCTTTGTCGCGCCCAGCCTGCTGCTGACGCTGATTTTTGGGGTGTACCCGATTTTCTGGGCGCTCAAGTATATGTTCTATGATTATCAGGGCTTCGGAACCCCGCTCTTCATCGGACTGGATAACTTCGAGCGGCTATTCCGGGATAAGGATTTCTGGCATTCCGTAGTCAACACCTTCATCTACGCGGGCGGCAAGCTGATCATTACGATCCCGCTGTCCTTTATCCTTGCTGTCATCCTCAACCGTGCCCTGAAGGGCCGCCAGCTGCTGCGGGCGATCTACTTCCTGCCTACCGTGATCAGTGCATCGGTAATGGCGATCGTATTCTATGTTATTTTCAACTCCTATAACGGCATGGTGAACCAGCTGCTGATGGGTGCCGGAATTGTATCCGCTCCCATTGACTGGCTCGGTGCCAAATATGCTTTGCTGACAGCAATCATTATCGCAATCTGGGGTGCGGTCGGAAACTATATGCTGCTCTTTATCGCGGGGCTGCAGAACATTCCGGAGGATCTTTATGAAGCGGCTTCCATCGACGGGGCGGGACCGCTGCGCAAAATGTGGAGCATCACCGTTCCCATGCTGGGACCTGTGCTGCAGATGATTATCATGCTGGCGATCACCGTATCGCTGAAGGGCTACGAGAGCATTATGGTATTGACCGAAGGCGGACCTTACGGCAAAACGGAAGTCATGTACCTCTATCTGTACAAGCTGTTCTTCCCGGTATCAAGCGGAGGCTCAAGTATCCAGCAGTTCGGCTACGGAAGCGCGGTCGGTTTTACAACGGCGGTTATCGTCGGTCTGATCACCCTGATTTACTTCTACGTCTCCAAGAAACTGAATGATATCTATTAAAAGAGAGGAGAATGAACAGTGAGCACATTTCAAGCGGAAACAAAACTGGCCTCGGCGCCTGCGAGTAACGTCAAGACCAAAGCCATGCTGTCCCGGGTCCTGCTGTGGATTTTTCTGCTGCTGGTAGCAGCCTTTGCCTTATTCCCGATTATTCTGGCCATGTTCGGGTCGATGAAATCGAATCTGGAGCTGACGACAGGAACCTCCCTGCTGCCGAAGGAATGGAAATTCTCCAACTATGCGCAAGCCTGGAACTCGGCTAATTTTGCCCGGTTCACCTGGAACAGCGTGTTCATCAGTACCTTTACAACGATAGGAACTCTATTAATAGGAACAATGGCCGCCTATGCGGTTGCGAGAGTGGATTTCTACGGAAAAAGGCTGTATGTGATCATTCAGTCCTGCACCCTGTTCATTTCCATCGGTGCTGTTGTCCTTCGTCCGCAATTTGACCTTATGGTCGCCCTCCATCTGCAAAAATCGCTCTGGGGCGTTATCATCATCCTGATCAGCGCCCATGCGACAGCCTTTTTCATGCTGATCGGCTTTGTCCGGGCCATCCCGAAGGAGCTGGATGAAGCGGCATTTATTGACGGCTGTAACTTCTATAGCGTATACTTTCGTGTTATCTTGCCGCTCCTGACACCGGCGCTGGGAGTAACGGCGCTCTGGACCTTCCGCGGGGCGTGGAATGAATACATCCTGCCGCTGGTCTTTACGATGACCCAGCCGGCCCTGCAGACGCTGACCGTAGGTCTGGCCGGCCTGAAGTACGGTGTCGGAGATGCGGCCCAGCCGCAATTGATGCTCGCCGGTGCATGCTTGTCCATGCTGCCGATGATTATCGTCTATATTTTTGCCAACAAATCGTTTATGCAGATGACTGCTGGTTCCGTTAAGGGCTAAGTGACCTATAGGCTCCGATACAGCCAGCCGACAAAGGATGGGGAAATATGCTGAAGGCCTGGCTGTACCGGACCTCACTGAAGAAAAGAATATGGCTGTCCTTCACCGCACTGACAGTCTTCTGTATTTCCATAACCGGCTTCGGGGCTTATTCCATTGCTTCCAGGGCAATGGAGCGCAACTCCACCGACCTGAACCGCAATGTGCTGAACCAGTCGGTCAATGTGCTCGACCAGAAGCTGAAGCAGATCATTGTAGCTTCCTCGACCATTATGCTGAGCGATGCCTATAAACAGACTATCAGAGATGTACAAGCGAATAATACAGACCGGTACTTTGCCAATTTCTCCGTGCTGCAGAACCCCTTTACCCAGGCGGAGCTGACGGAAAATTCCATTGAATCGATTCTGATCAGTACGCCCGGCGGAGATTTCTATTCCGCCGGCAATCTGCGTAGAACAGCGACTCCATTTATGGAGTCTTTGCTGTATCAGCGGATAAGGGAGAATCCGGAGTCGAATTGGGTGGAGAGTCACCCGGACGAGCTGTTTGCCGGAGAGCATCAGGTCATCTCCCTGCTGCTGCAGCCGCTTACGGAGAATTATGTGCCCGATGTATTCCTTGCTGTCAATGTGAAGGAGGATATCCTTGAAGATACGGTCAGCGGCGGGGCTAGTCTGGGCAGTGCCAAGTTCATGCTGATCAACAGGTCGGGAGACAGTGTCTTCGGGGATAAAGAGCGTCCGGACTGGTCACGCTCGGAGGACTTCATGAACCGGCTGCTGAAGGAGGACAGCGGAAATTTCGAGTATTCCTCCGGGGGCAGAACCATGCTGGTCAGCTATGCCGAATCGGGCTATGCAGACGACTGGCTGCTGGTCAGCTACCTGTCCAAGAAGGAGCTGCTGCAGCCGGTCCGCAGCATCCAGTGGCTGGTGGTGATGATAATGGCCGGCTGCATCGTGATTGCCCTGCTGCTGTCCAGAACCCTGTCGGCCCTCTTGCTCGGGCCGCTGCTGAAGCTGCAGAAAACAATGTCGCGGGTCGAGCAGGAGGATCTGGGTGCCCGCTTCGAGAGCCCGTTCCAGGATGAAATCGGGGACGCCGGACGTAAATTCAACCAGATGCTGGACCGGATCGGCGAGCTGATTGTAGAGGTCAAGGATACAGAGAAGGAGAAGCGCAAGGCCGAGATCAAGACGCTGCAGGCGCAGATTGAGCCGCACTTTTTATATAACACGCTTAATACGATCTTCTGGAAATGTGAAATGGATGAATATGAGGATGTGAAGCAGATGGTGATCTCCTTGTCCGCGCTGTTCCGGCTGGGCCTGAACAACGGGCAGGAGATTACCACGCTGGGCCGGGAGCTGGAGCATGTCCGCCAGTACCTGAACCTCCAGCAGCAATGCTATGAGGGGCTGTTCGATTATACGATCACTGCCGCTCCGGAGCTGCTGGACCTGCCTGTGCTGAAGATTATTATCCAGCCCCTGGTCGAAAATTCGATTCTGCACGGGCTGAAGGAGCTGCGGGGAGGGGGAAGAATAACAGTCGCCGTGGCCAGAGAGGACGGGCAGCTTGTAATCCGGGTAACCGATAACGGGGCGGGCATGGACGCGGACAAGCTGAACGCCCGGCTGAAGGAGCCCGTCAGCAGCGGAGGTTATGCCCTGACCAATATCTGCAGCCGCCTGCAGATCTATTACGGCAGGGAGGGCGGACTCCTGTTCCGCAGCCGCCCGCATATCGAGACCGAAGCGGTTCTCTCAATCCCATTGGAAGGTGGAGTTTATCCTGAAGCACGCTGAACCCGTTAAATTATGCATCGTTGATGATATTCCGGCCGTTGTCCGGGGCCTGTCGCAGCGGATTCCCTGGGAGGAGCACGGCATTACCGTGGCAGCAACGGCGGCCAACGGGGAGGAAGGGCTGGTGCAGATCCGCAAGCACCGTCCTGATATTGTACTGACCGATATCCGGATGCCCTTTACCGACGGGCTGGCGATGATGCGGACGATTCTGGCCGAGCAGCCGGAGATCAAGTTGATTTTTCTGACCGGCTATTCCGATTTCACATACGCCCAGGAGGCAGTGAAGCTGGGGGCGTTCGACCTGATCGTCAAGCCGTTTACCCGGCCGCAGGTGCTGGAATCGGTGCTGAAGGCCAAGGAGGTGCTGGAGCGCGAACGCTCCCAGGCCGAGCAGATGCGGGGAATGGAGCAGAAGCTGCGGGAGAGCCTGCCTTATCTGCGCCAGGAATATATGCGGCTCCTGATCCGTTACGGCAGCAGGCAGCAGCATCTGAGCCAGCAGTGGGACTTCTATGCGATTAAGATGAAGCGCGGAGATTTTTGTGTGATGGTGGCGGAGATTGATTTTTTCGCGGAACGTACAGCTGCGATGGCCGTGTCAGAGGTGGAGCTGATCCGCTTTGCAGTGCAGAATATTCTGGAGGAGACGGTCGCCGCTTATACCCAGGGCATCGTGTTCCGTGAGCATGTCAATCAGTTCGTGATTGTCATGAACCCGCCCGCTGCGCTTGATACGGAGCAGCTGGCCGAGAAATGCCGCGAGAATGTCTGCAAGCATACCTACCAGACGGTGTCGATCGGACTGGGCGGCGGCGTTGAGGAGGCCGGGCAGCTGTCAGTATCCTATGCCCAGGCCATGTCTGCGCTGACGAACACGTTTCTGACCGGAGGCAACAGCGTCTACCGTTATGTGGAATCGCCGGAGGCAGATGCCGCCCTTCCTAGATACTCCTATGATAAAGAGAAGGAACTCCTCTATTGCCTGCGTTCGGCCAATCTGGCCAAAGCGGAGGAGCAGCTGGACGGAATCTGGAATGAATGGGTCAGCTCTCCTGTCCTGCCTGATCCGGCTATCGTCAAAACGATGTGCCTGGAGCTGGCCCATTCCATTCACCGGGTCTTCTCCGACAAGGCCTCGGATACAGAAGTCAAAACACTTGAGAAAAAACTGGCCGATATGAACGGAGCCGCCTCCTTTGAGGAGCTGCGCCGGCAGATCCGCGAGTTTTGCCGCGAGGGCTGCTCCTATGTGCAAATCCGCCAGACCAGTGATGCGCGTGTGCTGGTGGAGCGGGCCATCGCCCATATCAACGGCAATCTGCACCGCAACCTGTCTGTAGCCGATTGTGCGAGAGAGGTGCATCTCAGCCCGAGTTATTTTTCCAACCTGTTCAAGAAGGAGATGGGCATGACGCTGGCCCAGTATATCATCAGCCGCAGAATGGAGAAGGCCAAGGAGCTGGTGCTTGAGGGCATGCAGGTGCAGGATATCGCCGTCTCGCTGGGCTATGAGGACCGGCCTTATTTTACAGAGTTATTCAAAAAATACACCGGGATGACCCCCACCGACTTCCGTTCGAAGTACAGTTCAGCCGTACAGCGAGGAAACAGTGATTTCGTCTCCCCTGAATAGTTGTTTTCCCCTTCACCCACATCAGGGCAGTCATTTTATAATTTTTATATGAAATGAATGCGATTACACAAAGAAAAGGGAGGTTTTTTTAGATGAAAAAAAATCACTTGATGCTGGCCGGAGCTTCGCTGCTGCTGGCGGGTTCACTGGCCGGATGCTCGTCATCCGCTAATACAAATGCTGAGGCGGAGGGCGGCAATGCTGCTGCTGAACAGACCAAGCTGGTCTACTGGTCCATCGACCGTCATGATTCCGATTTTATCGAGCAAAAGATCAGTGAGTACGAGGGGCTTAACCCAGATGTGGATATTGAATTTAAGGTAATGGCCGATAACTACGCCCAGTCCGTGGATATCGCGTTCTCCAGTAAGCAGGCGCCGGACATTCTGCGTGTGGATACAGGCAACGTGCCTACGTGGGTGAAGAAGGGCTACCTTGAGTCTTTTGACGAGTATATTACTCCGGAAATGAAGAGCCGGTTCGAGAACGTCCTTATTAATGAAAAGAATACCGTTGACGGTAAAATCTACACCCTGCCGAATATCGGCCAGTTCTGGCGTCTGATCTACAACGTTGACCTGTTCGAGAAAGCCGGTATTACCGAGCCTCCGACTACACTTGCAGAGATGGTGGAGGATGCCAAGAAGATTACCGAAGTTGGCAAAGCGAGCGGCGCATATGGACTTGCCGGTAACTTCAAGAGCGGCAGCGGCTTTGAGCGTATCGCTCATCCCATAACAACTCTGAGCAAGACAGAAGGGCAGGAGGGCTTCAACTTCCAGACCGGACAATTCGATTTCGGCATGTACAAGGAAACGCTTGAGGCGCTGCGCCAGATCGTTGAGGACGGCAGCATGATGCCGGGCTCGGAATCACTTGATATTGACCCGCTGCGCGCACAATTCGCCCAGGGTAAAATCGGAATGTACTTTAACCACTCTGTAGAACCGAGCGTGTACAAAACCCAGTTCCCGACCGAAATCCGCTGGGCAGCGGCACTGCCGCCGACCATTGACGGCCAGCAGAACGGTGCCAGCCAGGTTATCTCCGGCAGCTACCTGGCAATGAGCAAGGATTCGGCCAACAAGGAAGCAGCCTGGAAGTTCATCGAGTGGATGTACAGCGATGATGTTCAGATCGCCTATCAGGAAGGCGGATACGGCGTGTCCGTTATCCCTTCTGTAGCCGCTGCAGCCAAAGCTCCGGATATCCCGGGCATTGAGTACTTCCTGCCAACCAAGTTTGACGGAATCTATCCGGCTACTCCATTCGGTGCTACTGAAGGACGTCTGGAAGGAACCAAGAAGATGGACGTATTCAACAGATACATCTTTACCGGCGGAGACCTGGATAAGGAGATTCAGGATCTGAATACCCGATACAATGCAGCGCTGGAAAAAGCGGTTGCTGCGGGTGACACCACGGTTGAAGCACAGCCTGACTTCAGTGCAGCAAACCTGCAGGGAAGTTTGGTTACCGAGTAAAATCAGTGTAGGGACCGCAGGCCTTGGGCCTGCGGTCTTTGTGCTTCTATGGGCATATCCGGCGTGCTGCAGCGTGGTTTGATTTAGGTGGAGATACTAATGCGGAAGGCAGCGATGTGCAGGTGCCGGGTGTTTTGTAGTATGATAAGTAGGAATGAAAGGGGGCCGCATACCTTGGCAACGGAAATTAAAGACCGTATCAATCTGCAGGAAATTAACTGCGAGAAGGAGCTTACGCTTGCTGTTATCGGCGGCAAATGGAAGCTGATCATCCTGTGGCATCTGGGCCTTGAGGGCACCAAGCGCTTCAGCGAGCTGAAGAAGCTCATTCCCCATATTACACAGAAAATGCTGACCAACCAGCTCCGAGAGCTGGAGGAAGACCAGCTTGTGCTGAGAAAAGTGTATGCCGAGGTCCCGCCGAGAGTAGAATACTCATTGACGGATTACGGGCAGAGTCTGCTGCCGGTGCTTCGGATGATGTATGACTGGGGTAAGGATTACGGGAACAATGTCGTCTGGAAGAATAACAGCCAGACTGGAGAATAGCGCTGTTCGGGATATGGGCAAGATAGGTGTTAGGTTAAATGATATAGATGAAAATAATGGAGGGATTGTTCGAGATGCCGCAAACTGATTATCGTCCGCTGCTGGACTCGTATGAATTTATTAATGGGATTACTCTGCGTAACCGTGTAGTTATGGCGCCTATGACCAACTTTTCTTCCAATGAGGACGGTACGGTCTCTAAGCCGGAATTGGACTATTATATCCGCCGCTCCAAAGGCGCAGGTATGGTCATCACTGCCTGTGTCTATGTAAGCCGGGGCGGGAAGGGCTTCCACGGGGAGTTCGGTGCTGACCGCGAAGAGCTGATCCCGAGCCTGCGTCAGCTCGCTGCTGCAATTAAAGGTGAGGGCGCCAAGGCCGTGCTGCAGATTTTCCACGGGGGACGCCAGTGTCCGCCGGAGCTGCTGCCGGACGGCCAGACCGTCAGCGCAAGCGATGTTCCGTCAGAGCTGCCGGGCGGCGGGCATGGACCTGTACCGCGCACGCTGACTGACGAAGAGATTCAAGTGATCATCGCTGACTTCGGCGCGGCAACCCGCCGGGCTATCGAAGCTGGCTTCGACGGCGTAGAGATTCACGGCGCGAACGGCTATCTGCTGCAGCAGTTTTTCTCGCCGCACGCAAACCGCCGCGAGGACCGCTGGGGCGGAAGTCTGGAGAAGCGCCTGAGCTTCCCGCTTGCTGTACTGCGTGAAGTGAAGCGCGTTGTGAACGAGCATTCCTCGTCACCGTTCCTTGTCGGCTACCGCTTCTCTCCGGAAGAACCGGAGACACCTGGAATTACAATGGCCGATACGTTCGCGCTGATTGATGCGCTCAAGGAAGAGGGGCTCGACTACCTGCATGCCTCGCTTATGGAGCTGTGGTCGCTGCCGCGCCGCGGCACGGAAGATGAGCGGCCGAGAATCGAGCAGGTCGTCGACCGTGTGGGCGGTGCCGTTCCGGTGATCGGTGTCGGCTCGCTGTACAAGCCGGAGGATGCGCTGAAGAGCCTGGACACCGGCATCAGCCTGGTGGCGCTCGGCCGTCCGCTGCTGATTGACCCGGACTACGTGCAGAAGCTTGCCGAGGGCCGCGCCGGCGACATTAAGACTGAGCTGGATACGACAGCCCAGACTGAGCTGGTCATCCCTGACCCGCTGTGGGGCGCGCTTGTTAACACGCCGGGCTGGCTGCCGCTTAAGGGGCAGTAAGCCGGAGAGGCATTCCGCGCACCGGCCGGCCTGGGCGCTAAGGCGCTGATGGCGGCCAGCTGGTGCCGGTATCGGCTCGGCGAGCTGAAAGTGAGTGATTAAAGGGAGAAATCCCTTTAATGGAGCAGTTGGCAGCCCGGAAGTACCAGAATAAAGGGAGAAATCCCATTAATGGAGCTGTTGGTGGCCTGAAAGTGCCGAAATAAAGGGAGAAATCCCTTTAATGGAGCAGATGGCAGCCCGAAAGTGCCGAAATAAAGGGAGAAATCCCTTTAATGGAGCAGTTGGCGGCCTGAAAGTGCCGGATTAAAGGGAAAAATCCCATTAATGGCACGGCAGCAGCCCGCTAGCAACTCTGAGGACCGCTCCAGATCTGATACAAGTGGCGCAGCCCAGTCCAGTCCAGTTCCCTGGGTCCGGGTTACGGCCAGACTTGGTGCCTGCCGGGCAACAGGCGTAAGGAGATGGAACCCCTCAGGAAGTATAAAAAGGCATAAAACAGCCCCCCGCTGAAAGCATCCGCTTTTGCCGGGGGCTGTTTTATATCGTTTTTAGGAGCTATACATTTGAAAATCCTGCAAAACTGCCGACTACCACAGCTACCATACCTGCCACATATGCGTACCAGCTACAGCAACTGCCAGATTACTTTAACTAACCGGGATTTGGCCAGACTGCCGTAACTACTGCAATTTGTGCAACTCGCAGCAACAGCCGAAGTACCTCTGGTCCACTTACCCGCCGTAACCGCCGTAACCGCCGTAACCTCACCAGCAGCCCCAACCCGCTTGGACTGGAACTCAGACTATTATTGCAATTACGGCAACTACTAACGGACCAGCAACAAGCGCCATATCAGCCTGTCACATCCCAAGTGATAGATAGTTAAGCTTTTTCCTCAAACAGCTTAGCGATTTCTACGATTACATTTACAGCCTTGAGCATGACATCGACCGAAGCATACTCAAATTTGCCGTGGAAGTTCTCCCCGCCTGTAAAAATATTCGGCGTAGGCAGTCCCATATAGGACAGCTGCGAGCCGTCGGTGCCGCCGCGGATGGGGCGGATTACCGGTGTAATGCCGAGGTTTTCCATCGCTTCATGGGCGATGTCGACGATATGGCGGACCGGCTCGATTTTTTCGCGCATGTTGTAGTATTGGTCGTTCATCTCCAGCAGCACATTTTCATCGCCGTAGGTGGATTTGAACTCTTCAACAATGGCGGAAATATTCGACTTGCGGTTCTCGAAGCTTGCACGGTCAAAGTCACGGATGATATAGGCCAGCTTACTCTGCTCCGCCGTTCCCTGCATGGAGATCAGGTGGTAGAAGCCCTCATAGCCGTCAGTGAATTCAGGCGCTTCGCCGGCAGGCAGTCTGAGATGGAAGGCCATCGCGATTTTGGAGGAGTGCACCATTTTCCCCTTGGCGGTTCCGGGGTGGACGTTGACGCCCTTGAAGGTGATTTTGGCCGCGGCGGCATTGAAGCTCTCGTATTCCAGCTCACCAAGCGGTCCCCCGTCTACAGTATAGGCATAGGAAGCGCCAAAAGCGGCGACATCGAATTTATGCGGTCCGCGTCCGATTTCCTCGTCCGGGGTGAAGGCCACACGGATTTTACCATGCTTGATTTCAGGGTGGGCGACCAGATAAGCCATAGCGGTCATAATTTCAGCGATTCCGGCCTTATTGTCTGCGCCAAGCAGCGTTGTGCCGTCTGTGGTAATCAGCGTATGTCCTTTGTATTCAGGCAGCTCCGGGAAGCTGTCCACGGACAAAACAACATTCAGCTCCTTGTTCAGCACAATATCGCCGCCGTCATAGTTCTCGACGATCCGCGGCTTCACGTTGGCGCCGGTAAAATCAGTTGCCGTATCCAGATGGGCCAGGAATCCGATTACCGGAACTTCTTTGTCGGTGTTCGCAGGCAGGGTTGCCATAACATAAGCATGCTCGTCCACCGTAACCTCGGTTAGTCCAAGCTGCTGCAGCTCGTCCACCAGCTTGCGGGCCAGCTCCATCTGCCCCGGGGTAGACGGGCAGGTATCGCTCTCCTCATTGGACTGGGTATCCATCTGCGCATATGAAACAAACCGCTTAATCAGTTCATCCTTCATGGGTAGGTCATCTCCTCTTCATCTAAAAACATATAAGTATAGTGTACCCTATACCTGAGCCTGATAATTGCCGCAAAAACAGGCTGCCCGGGGTAACCGGTACAGCCGCTGCTTCTGCTTGCCGCAGTACTATATTATCATGTTCCGGGCGGGGACTCATCTTTTGCAGGGAGACTGCCTGATGGGGCATGTGCCCGCAGCCCGGTTCCGTTCTGCTGCAGAACTTTATTTCCTTTTGACCAGTGAAGCAGACAGTAGATACCGCTCCGGCGCCGGACCGGCATAGCCGAACGGATAGCAGGTGATTAGCGTAAGCACGGGGGTGCTGCTCGGCTTGATCGCTCCCCGTTCCTCCCCGTCTACGATCGTGCTGCCGGTCACCTCATAAATGAATGTTCCGTCCACCGTCTCCACTTCGATTAAATCATGTTTCTTAAGGCTGCCGATTCCGCGGAACACTGTATCCCGGTGTCCTGCGAGCACGCTGTTTCCGTCCTCGCCGATTGCTGCGCTTCCTGCATAGTGCCCTGCGCCCTTTTTTAGCTGCGCCCGCTGTGTGCCCTCAAGAATAGCGACCCTCCGCTCCAGCGCCGGAAAATAAATCTCCCCGATGATCTCTCCGTCGGCATACTCCGGCTCAGCACTTTTTGTCGCCGGGGGAAGAGAGACCATGCTGGGCGGTAAGGGGGTTTCATCCTCCTGAATGACGGGCATCAGGGCTTCCTCCCTCTTTTTGTCCCATTCTTCGAGTGCCTCGCGGGCTTCCGCAGGTGCTTTGAAGATCTGGAATGCTGAGTACAGCAACACGCACAAAGAGAGTATGAAAATCAGACGCACGGCGGCAATGACAAACCCCGGACGCTGCTTCATACTCTCCCCTCCAGCCTTTGTTATTTCTTCGAATTCAGTCTGCGCAGCAGGATGATACTAACAATGGTAACCGCCATACTGATCAGAATCAGGTTATACCAGGGTTCTGAAGTATCCGGCAGTTCATCGCCGCCTTCCGGTCCGGATAGCGGAAGCTCATCATCATCGATAACGACCTCCGGATCGGGAGAAGGTGCTGCTGTACTTCCGGCATCCACACTGCCCGGGCCCGGAGTCGATGCAGCTTCACCGTTATCTCCATCTCCCCCGCCCAGTGGAACAGGCGGAGTTGTGACAGTCACCTCACTGCCTCCAGGCGTAGCCGATGGAGTGGCAGCCGGAGTAGCCGATGGTACAGGAGTCTGAACTCCACCCGGATAAGCGGTGGCATCCGGAGTTTGGGATGGTGCTGCCGTCGGATTTGGACTTACCGTTGGATTTACCGTCGGAGTCGCCGTAGCTGTCGGAGTCGCCTCAGGCGTATTAATTGGCCCTCCGGTAGGATCTGGTGAAGCGGAAGGGGCCGGACTGGCAGTGGAAGACGGCTCCGGTGAGGCTGACGGTGACGGGCTAGGTCCCGGTGTCGGCTCCGGAACAGCGGAAGCAGTGAAATTAAAGGCCACACTGACGGCCTTGCCCTGAAACTCATTTCCTGCTTCAACAGGGAATACGACATCCATCCGGATGGTTTCCCGGCCTCCTCCCGGGAGTGTGCCGATGGCCACTCTTCCCTCCGCTTTGCTCATTACTCCTGAATAGAGCGTTACTCCCTCTTTTTGCAGCTTCATCTGCAGGATATCATACAGTTCGGCGTCTCCCGAAACAAATTCAAAGTCCACAAAATAATCAAACCGCTCTGATCCTTCGTTAATAACCGTATATTCTGACGAAACTGCATCTCCCGGCTGCATATTGTTCATCGCCGTTGTGCTTGTTATCTGAGAGTTGACAGTAAGCTTGATCGTATCCTCAGCGCTTACTCCTCCGGCATGCCATACAACACCGGTTATCACTAATAAAATATACGCGCCAATTATAGCGATAGGAACCTTCCTTTTCACCCGCCGCCCCCTTTCTTCTGGAACTCCGCGCTGCTCCCGCGCATCTCGACAAAAAACAGCCCGTAATCCGTTAATTCTTGCATGTCTGTCGAAAAGAGTGGTATTTTGGAGTACTACTATTGAGTTGCCTTGAATTAAGAATTTCAATACAAATCACGTCAGATGTGTAATGCTAAAGTATGTATGTTCGTTATAACGAATAATTAAAGTATAATCAATATACGTAATAAATAAAAACGTTAAAAATACGCTTATATACTTGAATTTAGTTTTATGAAGCAATTTATGAATGGTTTTCTTTGTGTAACTGCCTCGTTATAATTATTTCTCTGGTTTTCACTTGTTTTATTGTATTTTATTGAGAACATAATAGCGGCAGAATATAAAAAAAGCAGGACAATGATTGAAGGGAACTTAAAGATTTCCATACTCCATCATTGTCCTGCTGATTCATTTGTGATAATGCTGATTTAACTTTCTGTTATAAGCTCTGCTACCAGTTCGTAGGAACGCAGCCGTGCGGTATGATCGTAAATCTGGGAGGCGACGATAAATTCATCCGCATCAGTTTCTTCAAGAATCTGCAGAAGACGCTCTTTGAGGTAGGCTTTATCCCCCGCAATGGAATATTTCTGCTTATCAAGCAGCATGGCTCTTTCCTGAGGCGACCAAAGCGGCTCCATGTCATCAACCGGGGGCTGGAGCTTGCCGGTACGGCCCCGGATGATATTCAGGAATTGCTGCTGCTGGGAAGTTGCCAGCCAGCGTGCGGCCGCAGTTGTATCGGCGGCGGTAATGCCGAGGCCGACCATAACATGCGGCTTGTCGAGCACAGCCGATGGTTTGAAGCTGCTGCGGTACAGATGCAGCGCCGGCAGCAGATAGTCCGGAGCGAAATGGCTGGCAAAAGCGAACGGTAAACCCAGCTGGCCGGCCAGCTGGGCGCTGAAGCCGCTGGAGCCAAGCAGCCAGATCGGCACATTCAGCCCTTCACCCGGCGTGGCACGCACGCCAAGGGGGCGCGAGCCGGCACCGTTCGGGTCGAAATAGGCTCTGAGCTCGCTTAGCTGCTCAGGGAATTCGCTGCCGTCGCTGCCGAGGCCGCGGCGCAGCGCTCTTGCTGCAGCCTGGTCGGAGCCTGGCGCTCTGCCGAGGCCCAGATCAATTCGCCCGGGAAACAGCGACTCCAGCGTTCCGAACTGCTCGGCAATCATCAGCGGTGCATGGTTGCTGAGCATAATTCCGCCTGAGCCTACGCGGATGCTTGAAGTTCCGGCAGCCACATGGCCGATGACGACAGAGGTGGCCGAGCTGGCGATGCCGGTCATATTATGATGCTCCGCCAGCCAGAAGCGGAGGTAGCCCCACTTTTCGGCGTGGCGTGCCAAATCCAGTGTGTTTTGCAGTGAATCCGCAGCTGTTCCGCCCTCTATAATAGGAGCGAGATCCAGCACGGAGATTGGGATATCCCGCAGTTGCTTCACAATAACCCCTCCAGTGATGAGAATTAAGCAATTCATAAGCTTACAGCAGTATTTGCAGCTATAAATAAATCTACCCTAAAATTATAACATGAAATAATATTATTTACACACTTTAAGTAAGTTTGTGGCAGGCGGGAAGTGAGTACAGAGCTGTCTGATAAGCTTTTCAAAGTAAACCAACAGAACTCAATAAAGCCTGAATACCATAAAAAATAATTTTGAAAGCGCTGTATTTAGGCTATTGTAAATTAGCAGAGCCGCTGCTATAATCACCTTGAAAAGCTTTTCTAATAAAGGAAGTTAGTCTATGAAACCAACCATTAGAGATGTCGCCAGAATGGCAGAGGTATCGATCAGTACGGTATCCCGTGTGATGAATGCGCCTGAGACTGTCGTGCCGAGCAAGCGGAGCAGGGTGATAGAGGCTATCAAGGAGCTGAAGTATCAGCCCAATGCGTTTGCGCGCGGCCTGATCTACAAGAAGTCCTATACGCTGGGTCTGCTGATACCGGATATTGAGAACCTGTATTTTGCCGGAGTAATCCGCGGAATGCAGGATGCTTGTATCAAGCTCGGGTACAGTCTGATGATCTCCAACACCGACCGCGATATGGAGCGTACACTGTCTTACATTGATACGTTCCATGAGAAGCAGGTGGATGGAATTGTATTCGCCAGTGACATACTGTACCCGGAATATTATGAGAAGCTTACGGGCTGCAGAATTCCGTTTGTGCTGGTGTCCTCGCATTCCGACGAATTCGAAGTTCCGTCCGTCGAGGTGGATGATGAGCTTGCCGCCTATGATGCTGTGAAGTTCCTGATCGAGCTGGGTCACAAGGAGATCGGGATGATCGGGTTCAATCACGAGAATTCAGTGTCCGGACCGCCGCGTGCTGCCGGGTTCGTAAGGGCAATGACAGAATTCGGCCTGGAGCGGAATACCGGCAAGATCAAATACGCCAACCACCGTTTCGAGCAGGCCTATCAGGCCGCGCATGAGCTGTTCAGTGAGTACCCGGAGCTTAGCGCCGTATTCTGTGTAGCCGATGAGTTTGCGATGGGGACGATTTCGTACCTGAAGGACCGCAATATTCTGGTGCCGGGGCAGGTATCGGTCATCGGGTTCGACAATCTGCGGATGTCCGGGATGTTCATTCTGAAGCTGACGACCATTGCACAACCGATCTACCAGCTTGGCTACCGGGCCGCAGAGAAGCTGCATGAACTGCTGACCACAGGCAATATTGCTGTAATGAAAGAGCAACTGGAGCATAAGCTGATTGTAAGAGAATCCTCAAGGGAAAAATAAGCGTTAACCGCATACCCGTGAAACGCCGCTGCAATTATCGTAAATCCGATGCCCTGGCTGTTTCCGTCTTAATGTGAAAAGCTTTTCAAACCCTATACCGTCAACAAGGACCGCTTAAAGTAAGCTGTTCTCCACTCTTCACAAGCTAGTATCTTAACTCTGGCATGGATAAAAATGTGAATACCTCCTTCTGTATCAGAATCCGTAAATAATCAAAATTTAAAGCTATTGGAAACGCATATATTATATGCTAGTATGGAAATGTAAGCGCTATAATTATGTGGACAAAAATATCTGCGAACTAAAATAGGCTGGCAGAAGCCATCAGAAACATCAGCCAAGGTTTCATTCAAGAATCAAATAAAACAATTTAGCTCATTCTGAAAACCTTTGCAAGGAGGTGGATCAGCAGCTGTAGGGTGCGGATTCCGGAAGAGGCCGGAGCCTGATGCAATCTCTAAATACAATTATAAGGGGATGTATGTACAAATGAAAAAGACTCCAGGACGTAAGCTGTCACTTGCGATGGTGTTGTGTTTATCGTTCACAATGATGCTGAGCGGATGCGGCGGAAACAACAGCAATAATGCGGCGTCAACCGATTCGCCGGCTGCAACGGCAGCACCTGCTGCTGATAACAACAAGGAAACGACATCTACAACAGAGCCTGCGGCTGCCGGATCTCCGCTTGAGTTAGCGATGAAGGGTGAATACAAAGGAACCAAGGTCACGATGTTCGGGCCGTTCGTAGACGCTGACCAGGTGAAATTTGAGAGCAGCATCAAGGAGTTTGAGGAGAAGACCGGAATCGACATCCAGTATGAGGGCTCCAAGGAGTTCGAAGCCACCATTAATATCCGTGTTGACGG
Organism: Paenibacillus sp. PastM-3; assembly: GCF_029893965.1. Lineage (GTDB taxonomy): Bacteria > Bacillota > Bacilli > Paenibacillales > Paenibacillaceae > Paenibacillus_AQ. Next base: position 348,272 of record NZ_JARXXP010000002.1, on the reverse strand, counting down.
CGGCAATGCTCCGGATATCGCCGACTTCCCGCAGCCTGGGCTGCTCGCCTCCATTGCCAAGACCGGCAAGGTAGTGGACCTGACCGGAGTTCTGGATCAGGAGAAGCTCAAGGGCAACTACAACCAGAGCTGGCTGGATATGTCCACAATGGACGGCAAGGACGGCAAGATTATGGCCGGGATCTGGAACCGAAGCAATGTGAAGAGTCTCGTCTGGTACCCGAAAAAGCAGTTTGAAGATGCAGGCTATACTATTCCGCAGACGTGGGATGAGCTGATGGCCCTCACCGAGCAGATTGCCAAGGACGGCGATCCGGCCTGGGCAATCGGGATTGAGAGCGGTGCAGCCACCGGCTGGCCGGCAACAGACTGGGTCGAAAATATCATGCTGCGTACAACATCGCCTGAGAATTATGACAAATGGGTCAGCGGTGAGCTGCCGTTTACCTCTCCTGAAGTAAAGAATGCAGTAGAGGTTATGTCGAAGATCTGGCTTAACGAGGACTATGTGTACGGCGGAACCAAATCCATCGTAACGACCGCATTCGGCGATGCGCCGAAGCCGATGTTCGACAATCCGCCAAAAGCCTGGTTCAACCTGATCGGTAACTTCATCACCAGCTTCTTCCCGGAAACGGCCAAGGTGGACGAGGATTATGACTGGTTCTACCTGCCGCCGATTGATGAGCAGTACGGTAAGCCTGTACTTGTAGCGGGTGATATCTATGCCATGTTCAACGACCGTCCTGAAGTGCGTGCAGTTATGGAATTCTTCACCACCGGGGAATCCATCAAGAGCTGGGTGCAGTCAGGCGGCGTAATTGCCCCAATGAATGATGCTCCGCTTGACTGGTACCAGTCCGATTCCGACCGGCGGATGGCGCAGCTGGTGCAGGACGCTTCGACCCTGCGGTTTGACGGCTCTGACCTCATGCCGGGCAAGGTGGGTGCAGGTACGTTCTGGAAGGGCATGACGGACTATGTAAGCGGTACGGCCACATTAGATCAGGCGCTGGAGCAGATTCAGTCGGGCTGGAACAACTAAGGCCGGACGCGGCGGGCCGCAGGAAAGGCTATTACAATGAAGAGGGGCGGACCGCAGAGCCTTGCAGCCTGCCTCTCTTTTTCTAAATATAAGAATTTATATGTTTTACGCTATCAATAATCCTTATATTTCTCGCAGAAACGGTTACCGTCCCTTAAAGAACGGCATTGCCGTTTCTACTTGTCTTATAGGAGCAGGAGGAGCTAATATGGATGCGCAAATAAAAGCAAAGCCTGGGGTTAGTGGTACACAGGCCAAGCAGAAAATCAGCGTCAGGGCAGTGCTGCTATCACTGGGTGTGCTGCTGGCGAACATTGTGGTGAACGGGCTGATCTTCCTCTTTTTCCGTGACTCCACGCTTAATCCGCTGCTGACTGCCGTGTTGGCTGTGCTGTGGGGTGTATTGGGCGTTTATCTGATCTATTACACACTGACCTGGGCGGCTGAGCAGTATCCGGATCACATCCGCCGGAGGGTGCTGCCGTTTATTTTCGTCGGACCGGCTGTGCTTATTCTTGGCTGGCTGCTGATTCTGCCGGCGCTGCGGACGCTGTATTTGAGCTTTTTTAATGCTTCCTCGGAAAAATTTGTAGGCTTCGGCAATTATGCGGCGATCTTCAGTGACCGGCTGATGGCCACCGCGCTGCGCAACAACCTGCTGTGGGTATTTGTCGGAACGCTGGCCTGTGTGTGCCTGGGGCTGCTTATTGCCATTCTGGCCGACCGCAGCAGCTACGAAAAGATCGCCAAATCGATCATTTTTATGCCCATGGCTATTTCCTTCGTGGCCGCAGGCGTCATCTGGAAGTTTGTCTACTATTATCAGCCGGGGGATGAGCAGATCGGTCTGCTGAATGCGATGGTCACCTTTTTTGGCGGCGAACCGCAGGCTTGGACAAGTATGCTGCAGCCCTGGAACAATTTTTTCCTCATTGTCATCCTGATCTGGATGCAGACGGGGTTTGCGATGGTTATTTTTTCGGCAGCGATCAAGGGGGTTCCCGACGATATTCTGGAGGCTGCACGCGTTGACGGAGCCGGTGAAATCAAGATTTTCTTCGGCATTATGATACCGTTCATTTCCACTACCATTCTGACGGTGACCACCACCATTATTGTCTTTACCTTGAAAATATTTGACGTCGTCATGGTGATGACGGGAGGTCAATACGATACAGAGGTTGTTGCGACACAGTTCTACCGGCAGTTTTTCATGTACCGCAATTTCGGGTACGGCTCGACGCTGGCCATTGTGCTCCTGATCGCAGTACTGCCTGTCATCCTGATTAATCTGCGCCAGTTCCGCAAGCAGGGGGGATTTTAAATGGTCGGTAAAAAGAAAAGAAAAGGCGGCAAAACCCTCGTTAACATCGTCCTTGGCGTAATCTGTTTCCTCTGGCTGCTTCCGACACTGGGGCTGTTTATTTCCTCCTTCCGCCCGGCGGCGGATATTCTGCAGACCGGCTGGTGGAAGGTATTCCCCCATCAGGAGTGGACGGCGGGCGAGACGCTGCAGCTGTCCAAGGATGTGGATCTGCGTGAGCCGATTGAGGTGAACGGCAAGACCTACAGCGATGATGAGTTAAAAGCGGGCGTGAAGGCGGACGACAGCCGCCTGATCTGGGAAAACCGCCGGGCGCGCACCGTTAATGTGCAGGAGCAAGGCTGGAAGACGGTTCCCGAGCTGACGCTCGACAATTACAACAATGTCCTGTCCGGAAAAGAGTACACGCTGAAGGAAGCGGACGGCAGTGAAACGAAGCAAAAGGGTACGGGCTTATCCCAGGCCTTCTGGAATACGCTGACGATTGCCGTGCCGGCGACAGTCATCCCGGTGCTGATTGCCTCTTTTGCCGCGTATGCCTTCGCTTGGCTGCGTTTCCCGGGCCGCAAAACCCTGTTCGTCATCATTATTGCGATGCTGGTTATTCCAATTCAGGTCGCGCTGATTCCGGTGCTGAAGGATTACACGGCGCTGGGGCTGAACGGCAGCTATCTGGGGATCTGGCTGGCGCATACCGCCTTCGGCCTGCCGCTGGTTACTTATTTCATGTACAACTTTATCAGCCAGCTGCCCAAGGATTTGTTCGAGTCGGCATTTATTGACGGTGCGAGCCACTTTACCATATTCAGCAGACTAATTCTGCCGCTGTCCGTTCCGGCGCTGGCTTCCATTGGCATCTTCCAGTTCCTCTGGGTGTGGAACGATTATCTGGTGTCGCTGATCTTTATCGGCAACCAGCCGTCGGTGCAGGTTATGTCGATGAAAATCGCCGATCTGGTCGGCTCACGCGGCAATGATTGGCATCTGCTGACCTCCGCCGCCTTTATCTCGATGCTGATGCCGCTGGCGATTTTCTTCCTGCTGCAGAAGTATTTTGTGAGAGGGCTGATGGGCGGTTCCGTGAAAGGCTAACAGCGAATGGAGGAGAAGGACAGTCATGAAGATGAAGCCGTATGAGCATCCGCCCGCGCTTTACCCGTACCGGGAATGGAGTCTGGGCGAGGATACCTATGAGGAGGAGCATAATCAGCGCAGCGAGAGTGTGTTCGCGCTTGGCAACGGATATATCGGGATGCGCGGGAACTTCGAGGAGGGCTATCACGGGACGGCCGGCACCACGGTGGCCGGCAATTATCTGAACGGCTTCTACGACTCGGAGCCGATAGTATATCCGGAGGGCGCCTACGGGCTGCCTGCGGTTAACCAGTCGATGCTGAATGTGACGGAGGCAAGAATTATCGGGCTGGAGATTGAGGGCCATGCGTTCCGGATGGACAGCGGAAAGGTGCACAGCTTCCGGCGGTGGCTGGATATGCAGACCGGTCTGCTGCACCGCGAGGTGGAATGGGAATCGCCCGCCGGGCAGCGGGTGAAGCTCGCGATCCGGCGTATGGTTTGTCTGCGGCACAAGCATCTGGCCGCGATTGATTACGCCGTGACGGCGCTGAACTTCGCCGGCACGCTGAGGTTTGAATCGGCGCTGGACGGGGAGATCCGCCGGCCCGAGGCCAGCGATGATCCGCGGCTCGGCTCCGGCGGTGCCGAGCCGAGCCTGCTGCCGGAGGACAGCGGCTATGATGAGGCCGCTGGGGTGTTGTGGATGCGGCAGCGGACGCGGCATACACGTTTTGCGCTGTACACGGCGGCCAGCCACAGGCTGCAGGCGGCGTCAGGCCGTGCGCTGGCGCTGCAGCTGGGCGGCCAGCGCATCTCGGCCGGCTATGCAGCCGAGGTGCAGCGCGGGGAAACCGTTATATTGACCAAATATATAACGTACCACACCTCGAAGGATTACCCGGAGAAGGAGCTGCGCGACCGGAGTGCCGGTGTGCTGGAAATGGCGGAAGGCTGCGGATTTAACGGACTTGCGGAGGAACAGCGCGCGTATCTCGATCAATTCTGGGCGCACACCGATGTGGAGATTAAGGATGATCCGGCGCTGCAGCAGGGCATCCGTTTCAATCTGTTTCAGCTGCTGCAGTCCACCGGCCGGGACGGCGTAACCAACATTGCCGCCAAGGGCCTGACCGGCGAAGGGTATGAGGGCCATTATTTCTGGGATACGGAAATGTACATGCTGCCATTCTTCACCTACACCCAGCCGGAGATTGCCCGGAAGCTGCTGGAATTCCGCTATGCCACGCTGGATAAGGCGCGGGAGCGGGCGGCCGTGCTGTCACAGAAAGGGGCGCTGTATCCATGGCGCACCATTGACGGAAGCGAGAACTCCGCTTACTTCCCGGCGGGAACGGCCCAGGCGCATATTAATGCCGATATTGCCTACGGAATTAAGCAATATGTGCAGGTGACAGGGGATGTGGAGCTCCTGGTCAGCCAGGGAGCGGAAATCCTGTTTGAGACCTCGCGCTTCTGGGCAGATCTGGGGTTCTTCAATCCGGCGCGTGGCGGGGCCTTCTGTATTAACGGAATCACAGGACCGGATGAGTATACGGCGATTGTTAACAATAATGCCTATACAAATCTGCTGGTCCAGGATCAGCTTAACTATGCCTATGAGACGGTTCACCTTCTGAAGAGGGAGTATCCGTCTGAATACGAACGGCTCCGGCAGGCGATCGGATTGATTGATGGAGAAGCGGACATGTGGAAGGAAGCCGCTGACCGGATGTTTATCCCTTTTGACGAGGAGCTGGGCATCTATGCCCAGGATGACACCTTTCTGAGTAAGCAGAAATGGGATTTTGAGCATACGCCCGCAGATAAATACCCGCTGCTGCTGCATTTTCATCCGCTGGTGATCTACCGTCATCAGGTGCTGAAGCAGGCGGATCTCGTTATGGCCATGTTCCTGCTCGGAGACAAGTTCCGTCTGATCGATAAAATCCGGAACTATCAGTACTATGAGCCGCTGACGACCCATGATTCCTCGCTGTCGCCCTGCATACACAGTATTATTTCGGCCGAGATCGGCGATCTGGCTGCGGCCTACGGTTATTTCGACCGTACGGTGCGGATGGATCTGGATGACATTAACCGCAACGCCAAGGACGGGCTGCATATGGCTGCAATGGCCGGATCGTGGATGTCAATTGTGAACGGGTTCGGCGGTCTGAGGCAGGCACGCGGTATGCTGTGCTTTGACCCGGCGCTGCCGGAGCAGTGGCAGAGCTTCCGCTTCAAGGTTACCGCCCGCGGCCGGCTGCTCGATGTCTTCATCGGCAGCGAAGCAGTGGTTTATACACTGCTGGAAGGGGAAGATCTGCAGATCAGGCACAGAGGCCAGCCTGTGCTGCTGCTTCCGCAGCAGCCGGTGAGCCTGCCGCTGGCCCGGCAGCTGGAGGCGGTAATCTTCGATCTGGACGGGGTTATCACCGATACCGCCGAGCTGCACTATCAGGCCTGGCAGGCGCTGGCCGATGAGCTGGGCATCCCGTTCAGCCGGGCGAAGAATGAACGGCTGAAGGGCATCAGCCGAATGCAATCGCTGGACATTGTGCTGGAGGACAGCCCGCTTAGGCTGACGGCTGCCGAGCGGCTGGCGCTGGCGGAGAAGAAGAACGCCAGCTACAGGCAGCTGCTTGAGCAGCTGACACCGGCAGATGTCCTGCCGGGAATCCCGGAGCTGCTGGACTCCCTTGCGCAGCGGGGCATCGCCTGCGGGCTGGCCTCGGCCAGCCTGAATGCGCCGCTGATTCTGCAGCGGCTCGGCATCGCCGGCCGGTTCCAGGCCATCGCCGATCCGGCTGCGATGCAGAAGGGCAAGCCCGATGCGGAGATCTTCCTCACCGCAGCGGAGCTGCTTGGTGTCCCGCCGCGCAGCTGTGTCGGTGTAGAAGATGCGGCGGCCGGCATCACCGCCATCAAGGCCGCCGGCATGCAGGCTGTCGGCATCGGCAGCCGGGAGCAGCTGGGCGCAGCCGATCTTCTCCTGACTTCCACAGCAGAGCTGACGGTGGAGAAGCTCCTGGTGCTGTTCAGAGATAGCGGGCTGGGAAAGCAGCAGTAAGTGGCAGTAAGTGGCAGTAAGTGGCAGTAAGTGGCAGTAAGTTGGAGTTAGTAACAGCACTGAATGAGACAAAGTAGCACCAAGCATTACTATGTGAAGAATCAATAAGTAGATTAAAGGGCCGGCTCTCCACCTGATTGTGGAGGGCTGGCCCTTGTTTACACACTGTCACTCCGTAATATACACACGTCGCTCTGCCATTCCACTTTGCAGTTTCGATCCGCGTCACGTCATTGCCCTCACTCATCCCCCTCATTCCTCTCTCTCACTCATCCCCTCCCTCTTTCTTTACAGCTTGTTTCCCCTGCTCACCGGGAGATTAGTTGGAAATTCGGCACTTAATCTGTCGCTTTTGGATTGATTAAGAAAACTAAGTGGATTTTCGTCATCTAATTTGGCTGATTTTTGGCTTTTGGGCTGTGATAGGGGCTTTTAAGTGACCTTTTTCCACTTAGTTCTAGGATGCAAGGGGAAACCGGGAATTTAAGTGCTGGTTTTCCACTTAGATTCTTCAGTGAACCGGAAGAGGCGTCAAACAGAGCGGCTCAACAGACCATTTTCTGTCTGAGCTCTGATTTTTCGCCAGAACCGGCGATTAACGTGTATTACCTGCTACTAATCCAACCGAAGCCGTCCTGCGCATTGCTCCCCTCCGCGCTCACTTTCCCGCACGTCAGCCGTTTCAGGTCATTTGGCCTAAGCGGGAGTGTTCCAGACCATCCAGGTGCCCTGTTACTCAGGCAACCACTCCTAATAATTAGGAGTGGTTGCGAAATGTACGACTAAAGATCATATGCTGTCGAAACAAGCAGCGGTGTGTCATATCCAGTACATCCGCGGTTAGAACCGCTGCGCCTCCGCCAGATTATCCTGCATCAGCCCGCCCGCAGTCCGGCAGCCCTTAAGCCGTCGCCCCTTCCTCCAGCTCGACCGGAAGGACGTACTGCGGGGAGACCGGGCCGCCGTGGACCTGGCGGATGATCAGCTCGACGGCCAGCTTGGCCATGGCTTCGATCGGCTGGCGGATGGTGCTGAGTGCGGGCCTGAGCATGCTGCGCAGGGCAATGCCGTCATAGCCGACAATCCGCACATCCTCCGGCACCCTCCGGCCGCGCTCGCGGCAGGCCTTGAGCGCATAGGCCGCGATGATGTCGCTGCCGGCGAAGATGCCGTCCGTGCCGGGCTGCTCGCGGAACAGCTGTGCCAGCAGCCGCCCGTAGGCCTCGACATCGAAGCTGTTGTCATCCGTATGCAGCAGGGTATACGGAATATTGTGTGCCCCGGCTGTAGCGGCGAATGCCTCAAACCGGAGCCCTGACAATATATTCAGGCCGGGATGGCCGCCGATATGCGCCAGCTGCCGGCAGCCTTTTTCAATCAGAAGAGTAGTGGCAAGCACGCCGCCCTGGTAGTTGTTGGAGCAGACGTAAGGGATGCCCGGCGAAATCTGCCGGTCGAAGGTGACGAGCGGCAGATTCATCTGCTGGTAGGCCTCTACCTCCAGCGTATGGCTGCCCATGATAATGCCGTTAACCCGGCTTGCGCGCAGCATATTAATGTACTCCAGCTCCTTGTGCTTGTCCTGCCTGGAATTGCAGAGCAGCAGCTTGCAGCCGTTACGGTAGGCATGCTCCTCTATGTACCCGGTGTGTTCCCCGAAAAAAGGATGCGCAACGCTGGGAATAATCAGTCCGATAATATTCGACCGTGAACGGCTGAGTGAACGAGCCAGCTCATTAGGGCGGTAGTTCAGCTCGTCCATGGCCTGGAGTACCTTTTTCTTCAGTTCCTCGCTTAAATATCCCCTGTTGTTCAGCACCCGGGAGACGGTGGTGACCGAGACGTCCGCTTTTAGCGCCACGTCTTTAACTGTAGGCATGTTAAGCCTCTTGTCCTGTGCGGTTCTTAGCAGCTTTATTCTATCGTGATGCCGGGGCTGGTGTCTAATGAAGCCTGCCATTTTTCGCGCTTTTCTTTATTTCAAAAATTAGTGTTTCACCCTATAATTAAAGATAAGAAAGTCATAAAATGCCGCACAAATCATCTACTCTCAATTAGCCTATACATAAGTGGAATTTCCTGAACATAGTGGCTTTTAACGTTTTCCCGAACGAAAGAGGATGAGGGAAGGGGTCCGGCGAAAGAGATATTGTCGAAGCCTTCCGTTTTTAACTTTGAGATGGATGAATGGGAGTGTGCAAATGGACTTAAAGCAAACCGATCTCAAGGTGTTCAAAAGCCTCCTGCTCCTGATGTTGCTCTGCGGGATCTTTTATCAGCCTGCGCAGGCAAGTGCAGAAGAGCTGCCACCAAAAAATGTGCTGGTGCTCCATTCCTATCACAAAGGGTTTGCCTGGACGGACGATCAGGGTGCCGGTATTGAACAGACCCTCAAGAGTGCGCTCGGACAGCCGCTGATCTACAGTGAGTATATGGATTGGAAACGTTATCCTGACCAAGACAATCTTGAGCACTTTTACCAGACTATCAAGCTTAAGTATCAGTCCGTACGCATTGATGCGATTATAACCACGGATGATGCTGCGCTTAGCTTTGCAATCAAATACCGCAGTGAAATTCTGGACAATGCACCGATTATCTTCAGCGGCATCAATGAACTGGGTGTGGAAAACCTGGGGAAGCCCGGCAATATTACCGGTGTAATCGAAAAGATCAGCCCGGCACGTACTATTGAAACGGCACTCGAGATTAACCCGGAAATTAAAAATGTATATATTTTATATGACAATACCGAAAGCGGCCTGTCTACCGGCAAAATGGTGATGGAGCAAATTTCGTCACTGGATCCGGCTCTGCAGCTGTATCCGTTAAACCGTCTCTCCAAACAGGAGATTATTGACCAGGTATCCGCGCTTTCCTCTGACAGTATTGTTCTGATGACTACATATTACAGCGATTCGACAGGACGCACGGTTGAATTTGACCAGTTTTCCAGTGAGCTGGGTGAGCGCAGCAGTGTTCCGGTATACCATATTTACGATTTCGGGTTAAATCACGGTGCCTTCGGCGGGAGCCTGACCAGCGGCTTGATCCAGGGTCAGACTGCAGCCGGGCTGGCCGTACGGATTCTGGAGGGGGAACGGGCCGATCAGATCCCTATCGTTAATAACAGCAGTGTACGCAGTGTGTTTGATTATAACGAGCTGCAGCGGTTCGGGGTCTCTGTCCAAAAGCTGCCGGAAGGCAGCGAAGTGATCAATAAGCCGTTTTCTTTTTATGATACGTATAAGGGCCTTGTGCTGAGTATTATCGCCGCGTTTGCCGTTCTGGTGTCCTTTATTCTGATCCTGTTGTTTTATGTACAGCTTGTGAAGAAGATCCGCAGCAATCTGGAAAAAAGCAATGAGCGCTTTGCCCTGGCGACCTACGGCTCGGATGCAGTAATCTGGGATCTCGATATGTCGAATATGGTCTACTATTTCTCGGACAGCTGGTATGAGCTGCTCGGATATGAACGGGATGAAGTGAATGAAGCCCACGGCGGCTGGAGGGACCTCATACACCCTGAGGATACAGAGGAGGAGAGCCGCCAGCGTACGAATCATCTCGAAGGCAGGACTTCTTACTACTATTGTGAATTCCGGCTGCGGGGCAAATCGGGGGAATACAAGTGGTTCCAGACCCGGGGCAAGGTGCTGCGTAATGCGGAGGGCAGATTTGTCCGGTTTGCCGGCTCTATGGTTGATGTGACGGACCGCAAGGGATATGAAAGCAAGCTGCAGATGAGCTATCAGGAGCTGGAATCCACCTATGAGGAGCTTACCGCGCTGCAGGATGAGCTTTTGGAGCAATATAACAAGGTAGTCGAAAATCAGTCGCTGCTGCAGACCAGTGAGGAAAAGTACCGGCAGCTGGCTTACAATGATGTGCTCAGCGGATTGCCGAACCGCCTGTCCCTGGCGGAAGCGCTGGAGCTGTTCATTAAGGAGAACGCCGGCGGGCATGCTGCCCTGTTCTTTCTTGATATCGATAACTTCAAATATATCAATGATACTCTGGGGCATACCTTTGGCGATGAGCTGCTGGTAAAGGTCGGTGAGCGTCTGCTGCAGCTGGGAGATGAACGCAGCAGGCATTTCCGTTTCGGTGGAGATGAATTCGTCATTCTGTTCCAGGATAACAGGGGATTCAGTGAGGTTATCGCCTATGCGGAGTCCCTCGTACAAGGCTTCAGGGAACCTTTCGAGCTGCATGCCAGCATCGTACATATCTCTACGAGCATCGGGATTGCCCAGTATCCGGAGAACGGGGTGAACGCCGAGGAGCTGCTGAAGAATGCGGACATCGCGATGTATAAGGCGAAGGAGGCAGGCAAGGGAACCTATGTGGTCTATGGCCGGGACATGCAGCAGCATTTCGACGAACGGATGGTTATCGAATCGCATCTGCGCAGCGCGATAACCAATCAGGAGCTGGCGCTGCATTATCAGCCGCTGGTGGATACCGCCTCCGGAGAAATCTGGGGATTCGAGGCGCTGATCCGCTGGAACAGCCCGGCGCTTGGCTTTGTTTCCCCGCTATCCTTCATCAAAATCGCCGAGGACTGCCGGCTGATTGTGCCTATCGGTGAATGGGTGCTCCGTACCGCCTGCCGCTTCATTAAAGAGCTGAACAGCCAGAGCCAGGGACGTTACCATATTTCCGTGAATATTTCGGTCATTCAGCTGATGCTGGAGGATTTCCCCGATATGGTGCTGGGTATTCTGCAGGAGACCGGCCTTGCGCCGCAGTATCTGGAGCTGGAGATTACCGAGTCCATCTTTATGGAATCCTTCGAGGCGATCAGCTCGAAGCTGGAGGCGCTCAAGGAGAAGGGGATCGGCATAGCCCTGGATGATTTCGGGACAGGCTATTCGTCCCTCAGCTATCTGAAGCAGCTGCCGATCACCACACTGAAGATCGACAAGTCCTTTATCGACAGTATTGATACACCCAATAACATGTCACTTGCCCGTTCAATTGTCACCATCGGACATGATATGGGGCTTAACGTTACAGCTGAAGGGGTGGAGACACCGGAGCAGCTTGCTTTTCTGGAACGGACCCGCTGTGACAAGATTCAGGGCTACTTCATCAGCCGGCCGATCCCGCAGAAGGATGTGGCGGACTGGGTGAAGGAGAGACGGGCGGGCTGAGGCCGGATTGCCTATAACAGTTGAATATTGATAGCCACGCATAATAGATAAAAGGCTGCTGTCCCTCTGAAAAGAGACAGCAGCCTTACTATTTCAAAAGCCTGCGCACCAGACTAACCTTATTGCCATAAGGCGGGTATACGATGCCCGGATCAACCTTCGCGCTTCGTTTCACAACGCTCTTGCGGTGTGAGAACAGGTCGAAGCTGTGCTTGCCGTGGTACCCGCCGATGCCGGAGTGACCGACGCCGCCAAATGGGAGACGGGAGCTGGCGACGTGACTGATCGTGTCGTTCACACAGCCTCCCCCGAAAGAAACGCTGTCCAGCACCTTCTGCTCCACCTGCTTGTCTTCGGTGAACAGATAAAGCGCCAGCGGCTTGGGCCGTTGTTTAATGCTGCTGATGGCCTCCTCCAGCCGGTCGAATGTCAGGATCGGCAGCACCGGTCCGAAGATTTCGTCCTCCATCAGGGCATCATTCCAGTCAGCCGGATAGAGCAGGGTCGGCTCAATGTACAGGTCTGCGGCGTCTACCGTCCCGCCCATAATAACCTTGGAGCGGTCCCTGTCAATCAGCCCGGCGATCCGCTGCAGCTGCCGGTCGTTAACAATCCGCCCGTAATCCGGGCTTCTGCGGGCATCCTCCCCGTAGAAGGCGGTGATCTGCTGCTTCATCAGCTCGATCAGCCGGCCGGCGACCCCGCTGTGAACGAGCAGGTAATCGGGGGCAATGCAGGTCTGCCCGGCATTAATCAGCTTGCCCCAGACAATCCGCTTCGCCGCTGTTTCCAGGTTGGCGCTTTTGTCAACGATTACCGGGCTTTTGCCGCCCAGCTCCAGGGTTACAGGTACAAGCTGCTTGGCGGCAGCTTCCATGACAATTTTGCCGACAGGGACGCTGCCGGTAAAGAAGATGTAGTCGAATTTGGCGTGAATCAGCAGGTTTGTTGTTTCCTTCTCGCCCTGGATAACGCGGATATACCCGGGTTCAAAGATTTCATTTACCATATCCTCAATAACGGCTGACACTGCCGGCGTACTCTCCGACGGCTTGAGGACTGCGCAATTGCCGGCGGCGATAGCTCCGATCAGCGGCTCAATCAGCAGCTGAAACGGATAATTGAACGGGCCGATAATGAGCACGGTACCGTAAGGCTCACTCAGGATCAGGCTTTTGGACGGAAACATATGCAGTGGCGATTTGACTCTGGCAGGCTTCGCCCAGCGCCGCAGGTGCTTCATCATATAGCCGATGCTCTCCAGGGTAAAGCCGATTTCTGTAGCATAGGCTTCAAATTCGCCTTTGTGCAGATCCTGGCGGAGTGCTTCAATAATACGCGGCTCATACCTGCGGATGGCTTCCTTCAGCTTCTGCAGCTGGAGGACCCGAAAGGCAGGCTCTTTAGTAACTCCGGTGTCAAAATACTCGCGGTGTCCGGCCAGCAGCCGGCTTATGCTGTGTTCAGTTGCTTCAGGCATAGCTAATCCCTCCAACGTGAATCAAATGTTTATTTGTCCTGGCCCGCAGACGGCTGGTCCGTACGGATGTATTCGTGCATCGCTTCCCGGTTCAGCAGGGTAATCCGGCTGCCCTTGAACTCGATCCAGCCTATATCGCGCAGATTCCCCATTTCGCGGGAGAGCGATGGTCGTGCTGTGTTCAGGTGCTCGGCCCACTCCTTGCGGCTGAACGGCAGCCGGATATGGTCCGAGGCCTGCTGTACTGCCTGCTCCAGCAGGAAATAAATCATCCGCCGCCGCAAGGGTCCTGCGGACAGTATTTCGATTTTGCGGTTGACCAGCACCAGCCGCTCGGACAGATTTTCGATAAAACGGGTCAGGATGTCCGTATCGGCGGAGAACAGCCGCAGCAGCTCATGCTTGCTGATGAACATGACCAGGCAGGGGCCGGTGGCAGTAACGGTGGCCGGAACGAGATTTTCCTTGCGGAACAGCACGGCTTCGCCAATGGTCTGCCCCGCGCTCAAATGGGCGATCGTTACACTGCTTCCGGTAGGGTGGGTCTTCTGCACCTCAACCCGTCCCGAGAGGATGATGCCGATCCGGTCTGCAGTATCGCCCTCGGCAAAGATCAGCATATTTTTCTGATAAGCAGTCACCGTATAGATCATTTTGTGCAGGAGGAGCTCCAATTCTTCCGCAGACTTGCCCCGGAACAGCAGACAGGACTGCAGGACGGCAGGGTCAGGTATCATCGGTTTCCTCCAAATTTAAATTTAATCGGTAACATCCGTTACCGATTGTATGGCGAAAGTCTACTACAATAATCAGTAACTGTAAAGGCGGGAAGAACCGGAGTCCTGCCCTGTGTGACGATATTATTTTAGAGGAGCGAACGCCAAGTGAGCAGCATGTTTTGTTTTCAATGTCAGGAAGCGGCGAAAGGAACAGGGTGTACCATCCAGGGGGTATGCGGCAAGACCAGTGAGGTAGCCAATCTTCAGGACCTGCTGGTTTATACGCTCAAAGGAATTTCCATCTTTGCCCGCAAAGGACGGGAGCTTGGCATGACCGACTCCGTTACTGATAAATTCATTATAGAGAGCCTGTTTGCAACGATAACCAATGCTAATTTTGTTCCTGAGGCCTTTACATCCGGTATCCGGAGAGGACTTCAGCTGCGTAACCAGTGGAGCAGCCGGCTGAAGCTGGCCGGGGTAACAGCAGAGCTTGCGGATCATGATGCTGCGCTCTGGACTGCTGAGACAGATGAAGAGCTGATTGCCAAGTCGGAGACTGTGGGCGTTCTGGCTACAGAGAATGAAGATGTACGTTCCCTGCGCGAGCTGCTGACCTACGGGCTGAAGGGGATGGCGGCTTACATGGAGCATGCGGCAGTGCTGGGCTTCGGCGATGCCGGCGCACATGCTTTTATGGAGAAAGGCCTTGCTTCCACGCTGGATGACACTCTGAGTGCAGGAGAGCTTACCGCTCTGGTTCTGGAATGCGGCAAGTACGGCGTTGATGTGATGGCTCTGCTGGATCAGGCCAATACAACCACATACGGCAATCCGGAAATCACCAAGGTTAACATCGGCGTAGGCCGTAATCCGGGGATTCTGATCAGCGGACATGACCTGAAGGACATGGAGGAGCTGCTGAAGCAGACGGAAGGCACCGGGGTAGATGTGTATACGCACAGCGAGATGCTGCCGGCCCACTATTATCCTGCCTTTAAAAAATACAGTCACTTTGTCGGCAACTACGGTAATGCCTGGTGGAAGCAGAACGAGGAGTTTGCCAGCTTCAACGGTCCGATTCTGATGACTACGAACTGCATCGTGCCGCCTAAGGACAGCTATAAAGACCGTCTGTATACAACAGGCAATACCGGCTTCCCTGGAGTGCAGCATATTCCGGCGGGTGAAGACGGCAAGAAGGACTTCTCGGTGATTATCGCCCGGGCCAAGGAGTGCGCTGCTCCGACAGAGATTGAAACCGGCGAGATTGTCGGCGGTTTTGCACATGCTGCAGTGATGAACGTGGCCGATCAGGTGGTTGAGGCGGTACAGACCGGTGCAATCAAGCAGTTCTTCGTAATGGCCGGCTGCGACGGCCGGATGAAGAGCCGTAATTACTACACTGACTTCGCTTCCGAGCTGCCAGGGGATACCGTTATTCTTACCGCAGGCTGTGCGAAGTACAAGTACAACAAGCTTGATCTCGGCGAGATCGGCGGTATTCCGCGTGTGCTGGACGCCGGCCAGTGCAATGACTCCTATTCCCTTGTCGTTATTGCCCTCAAGCTGAAGGAAGTATTCGGTCTGGACGATGTTAACGACCTGCCGATTGCCTACAACATTGCCTGGTATGAGCAAAAAGCGGTAATTGTGCTGCTGGCGCTGCTGCATCTGGGCGTCAAGAACATCCATCTCGGACCTACACTGCCGGCCTTCCTGTCACCTAACGTGGCTAAAGTACTGGTCGATACCTTCGGAATCGGCGGCATTACCACGGTTCAAGAGGATATGGAGCGGTTTATGGCCGTTCTATAATTCGTAGTTATGCGAAAAAAGCCTATAGCTGCGCCCCGCCGGATTCCGGCAGTGGTGGCTATAGGCTTTTTGGCGTCCAGGCTTACGGAAGCCGGTAGAAGGCAAACGGTTCGCCGCTTCTGAAGGGCCGGCTGGCCTGCTCCAGCCGCTCCAGCGTCTGCTTGTCCAGCTCCAATGCAGCGCTGTGCAGGTTCTGCTGCACCTGCTCCGCGCGTGTAGCGCCGACAATGACGGTGGATACAGCCGGCTGATGCATCAGCCAAGCCAGGGACAGGGCGGTAGGGGTCGTGCCGAGTTCCGCAGCAATCCGGCTGACTTCATCGCCCAGCTCAATCCGTTCCGGGCTGAGGAAGCGGCTGAAGTTCGGGTCTGTTTCTGCACGCGACCCGGCCGGAGCAGCGCCGCTGACGCTGTATTTGCCGGTCAGGATACCGCCGGCGAGCGGGAAATACGGGATGATGCCCAGTCCCTGATCCAGGCAGAGCGGCAGCAGCTCATTCTCGGGCGTCCGGTCAGCCAGCGAGTAACTGCACTGAATTGAGGTATATTTCATATAGTTCCGCGCTTCGCTGATACCGAGCGCCTTCATCAGCTCCCAGGCGGCATAATTGGAGGCGCCGATATAGCGGACCTTCCCGGAGGAGACCATATCATCCAGGGTGCGCAGCGTTTCGTCAAGCGGAGTATGCGGGTCAAAGGTGTGAATCTGGTAAAGATCCACATAATCTGTTTTCAGGCGGCGCAGACTCCCCTCCAGCTCCAGCATCAGATGACGGCGCGAGGAGCCGCGGCCATACGGGCCTTCAGCCCGCGGCAGTCCTGCCTTGGTGGCCAGTACTGCCTCATGCCGCCTGCCCTCCAGTGCCAGTCCGATAATCCGTTCCGATTCGGTGCCGGCATAAATATTGGCGGTGTCGATAAAGCTGATGCCCTGAGCCAGGGCGGTATGGATAATCCCGATCGAGGTTTTCTCATCGGCCCGCTTGCCGAAGGCATTGGTTCCAAGGCCGAGGGCGGATACCTGCAGCCCGCTGTTGCCTAATCGTTTAAATTTCATGTTATCGCTCCTCTTTAACGGTGTATGGGCGGATTCAGCTTCCCGTCCGCAGCAAACATATCAAGCGCAGTATCAATGAGCAGCCTGACGGCAATGGAGGCCTCCTCCAGGGAATGGACGGCGATATGGATATCGCGGTAAGCATCCGGAGACAGCTCACGGATCATAACATTCCCGGGCGGCGCAAGCAGCGACAGCTCGGACAGTACGCCGACCGCCAGACCCTCTTTGATCATGCTCAGCGCGGTGCTGTAGCTGTTAACCACATATTTTGCATTAAGCGCACTGTCTGCCCGTCTGAACAAATCAATGACCGGAGGCTCATAACCGGCTTTGCAGATCATCATGGGTTCATGCTCCAGTTCCTTTACATGGACAATCCCGTTCCGGCCGAGGGGGTGTCCCTCCGGCAGCACGGCGTACAGCTTCTCCCGGAACAACGGAATGGTTTCAAACTCCTCAAGCGGCGGGATGATCAGTCCGGCATCAATCTGGCGGGTCTCCAGCCACTCCTTCACCTCGGCGACCGAGCCTTCATGCACAGAAATGTCAATGCCCGGATATCTGTCCGTAATAGAGCGAATGATCTTGGGGACAAAGTAAGCGGCCGCCGCCGGGAAGGCTCCAATCCGGATCAGTCCCTTCTCCAGCCCCTTTTCCGCAGAAACCTCCTGCTCCACCTTGTTGAACCCGCTGAGAATCTCCCGGAAAATAATCAGGATACGCTTGCCAACCTCCGTAAGCACCAGCCCGCTGCGGCGGTCACGCAGCAGCAGCTTGACGTCAAGCTCTGTCTCAAGAGCGGAGATGGCCCGGCTGACCGCCGGCTGGGTCATGTTCAGCTCCTGACCGGCTTTGGTGAAGCTGCCGGTTTCGGCAATTTTGACAAATAAAAGAATCTGATTATTGTTCATAACAAATTTGGTATGCACCTCATGATTATTATTCATTTCAATTATGACCATGGTTATTGTATCATTTGGAATGTAAATAATACAAGAGGTGAACGCAATGTCACAACGCAGTCAAACGGTTCTGCTGCTTGCTTTTCTGGTAATTGTCTGGGGCATCAACTGGCCTCTTTCCAAAATCGCCTTAACCTATGCGCCTCCGCTGCTCTTCGCGGGTATCCGTACAGTCATTGCGGGAATCATCCTGATTATAGCCGCACTTCCCAAATGGAAGCAGCTTGAATTCCGGCGGCTGTGGCCGGTCTATCTGGCTTCGGCAGTGCTCAGTATCGTCTTTTACTACGGGTTTCAGACCATAGGGCTGCAATATGTCCCTTCCGGCCTGTTCTCGGCCATTGTCTTTCTGCAGCCTGTACTGCTGGGTATCTTTGCCTGGATCTGGCTTGGAGAGAGCATGTACGGGCTGAAAATATTCGGTCTCCTGCTTGGCTTCGCCGGGGTAGCCGCGCTCAGCATCGGCGGTTTTACCGGCAGCATCTCTGCGGCCGGTGTACTGCTGGCTCTGGCCAGCGCGCTTTGCTGGGCGCTCGGTACCGTATATATGAAGCGGAATGCGGCGCGGGTGGATATGCTGTGGCTGACAGCCATGCAGATTATGATCGGAGGCCTGATCCTGCTGGGTGCCGGCTCCGTTACAGAGAGCTGGTCGGCCATTACCTGGAGCAGCGCCTTTATTGTGAATACACTGTTTATCGCCGTATTCGTTATCGCCCTCGGCTGGATGGTGTATTTCAAGCTGATTAATGAGGGAGAGGCCGGTAAGGTGGGCTCCTTCACCTTCCTGATTCCGCTGATTTCCATCGGCTCGAGTGTCGTGCTGCTGCATGAACGGATTACGCTTAATCTTATCGCGGGGATGGTGCTCATCGTTGGCAGTATTCTGCTGGTGAATATAAATCTTGGGCGTAAGCGGCGGCTGAAGCCTTCACTCTAAAAGAGATGCTCCGCCAGGGGGTCCCTGGTTATGATCAGACAAAAGAGCCTGCCGGCTGCCTTTGTGCGGCATTCTGCAGGCTCTTTCGTATGGGTCAGTATGGGTCAGGTCCGGTTTCTCAACCGCAGGCTCTGGGCGGTGAAGACGGACTCTCCCGCAGGTAGAGTGAACTCGGCGGTATGTTCGCCAATGGTTATCCGGGTATCTTCTATATGGCGGACGCTGATTTTGCAGCCGGCGGCAAGCACAGACTGCCGGCCTGCTGCAGCTCCGGCCTGCTGCAACGCTATGGAGTCGCCGGCTTCGACTTCCGAACCGCTGCATACGGATTGTGCCATCAGGAAGCGGACATTGCCCGCTGCCAGCAGTGTGCTGTTTACAGTGCCCTCTCCATGAATACAAAGATCGCCTCCGGAATGGAGCAGACTGTCCTCCGAGCAGGCAAGATCAAGCCGGACATTCCCCTCATGCATATGAAGAATCCCGTCACGAAGCTCCTTAAGCAGGCCCAGAAAGGTTGCAAGCACGGCATCATTAATAAATTCAGTGAACTGTCCGGGATGCAGGAAGATATCCAGCATATGCTTCAACTGTCCGTAGTCAACTGGAGCTGCAGGCTCGCCATCGGCAAGCAGCCCCTGCAGCCCCTGCATCAGGCCGGGAAGGTGGACGTATTTGCTCTCCAGCAGTAGCAGTACGACCAGCCCGTATTTTACAGGCTGCTGACGGGAGCGTAGATTCTCCTCCAGCTGAAGGGCGGCGTTTCTAAGCAAGGTCAGCTCATCGATCAGCTCTCCGGGAAGTTTATACAGCCGGTGCTGTCTTGCTCCGCAGTCGCCGCAGTAAATGTGGCTGTCCGTAGCGTTGCCGCGGATGACTACACTTCCGGTAGCGGCGATGACGGCATGGCGGACATCACCGAATATGTATACGTTTCCTAATGCCTCTATCGTGCAGTGTTCACCGATTCCACCCGGAAACATTACATCTCCTGCAAACCAAACTGCACTGTTAGCGGTGATCATACTCTTCTGTACTACATGCATATCGGGAAAATCAATGCTCATCATCCGGGTTCCCCAGCCTGTAATCCGCGGCCGGCCGTCACGGCGCGCAGCAATATCCCCGTTCGGGAGCAGGGAGTAGCATTCAGCAGGCTTCAGGATGATATCCTCGGGCGGGGGAGAGGGCAGAATGCTGCCGTACACGTCAGCCCCGGGCAAGCCTTCCTGCGGAGGCAGCTTGCGCGCCAGTATCCCGCCTGTCCGTACAGAAGGGACCCCTGGATAATCAAGTATATTCTCCGGATCAGGGACTTCACTGCTGCTGAATACTTCAGCCATGGACAGTCCGGTTAGGGGCTCAAGCCGTCCGTCCGTTCCCGGCAGCGGCGGTTTGCCCACTGCGATGCAGACCGGGAGATAAGTCGGATTATTCAGCTCGGCATACAAGGCAGGGATGTTGAGATTGGGAATGAAGGAGCTATTGGAGAGTTCGGCCAGAATCTGATTAACGGTCAGCCTGGAGAGCAGCAGATCATAGTTCGGCTCCGCCCGGACACAGACCTCAGCCGAGGCCGGGCAATTGACCAGCCTCCAGGCATACTTTTCGACCCGGTAGAGGGTAAAGTAGGCGCTCAGCCCGTCTTCGGAAACAGTAATCTGGTATTGCGGCTTCTCGCTGATTTCCCAGCTCAGATGGTCGGAGGAAGTAATAGCAACAGGATCAGCGGCTCTGATCCTGTTAATCTTGAGGACAACGGGGTGAAGGGCAGAGATAACGGCAGCCTTGCCGCCGGGTAAGGGAGGCGTTATAAAGATCTGGTCATTTTGCACGATGATTCTCCCATTCTTGTCCTCATTTCCGGCCGCTTCAAACGGCTTGGAACGGATGGAGGAGTGATTGGGATCAGCAGCACTGAAGGCAGGCATTATGCTGAACGCATGCCGTGGCTGTTCAAGAGTGTGGTTCGGCATTGTTATAACCTCGCTTTTAGGATTATCAGAAAGCGGCGGCCTGGCAGCCATAAATGCAGCAGAGCATTGTTAGGCCCATTGCTTTGCGTCCTGCCCTTTCGGACAGTTTGCCATTATACATGAGACATTGATAAACGTTCAGCATGAGGTCATTTATTCGACCAGAATCGGCAATAAAAGATTCATAACTGGTTCTATAGTACTGAATTCCGACAAATGCTGCAAATAATCCTAATTTTAATACTTGTGCAGTGAGTTTTCAACTGTAATTTCAACAGAAAATTGCAGCCGGAGTACGGTGTAAGAGCCGCCAATGGGTCTTTATCTCCAGTCAGGTTCCAGGACGTCAAAAAAACCCGCAAAGCGGGCCATTAACTTGGAAGCCGGCTCCGGACCTTTGTGGAGGCATTAAGGGCGATAAGTTCTTATCCTGAAAAAAAAGACCCTCCCAAGCTTAAAGCTTGTGGGAGAGTCCTTTGCTGCCGAGACGGATGCTGCGGGCGGATCCGCTTCTTACCGGCAGCGCCGCTGCGGAAACGGCTGTGTAATCGGCCTGCTCAATAACATCAAGCACCCGGTTCAGATGTGAAAAGACGGCGCCTAGATCGCGGATGGCTGTCAGCGGACATTCCGCCTGCAGCTCGGAGAACCAGGTGAGCTGCAGCTCCCGGGCCCGGCGCAGACATTCCGGCAGCGGTCGCCGGGCTTCGGCATCAGAAAGCGTCCGGGTTCCGTAGAGAGCGACACAGTCGGCTGCAGCGGCCATTACCTCATTCATCCGGTCCGAACCGGCGTAGTGGGCAGGCAGCAGGGTCAGCTCTTCAGCGATTTCCTGAATATAGAAGTGAACCTTCTGCAGATGCGCCGTAGCCTGGGTCAGCCCGCGCAGATCCTTGCGGCACGGATAGTGCGACAGGGTGTACAGCAGCTCCTTCTGCAGGCTGCTGCTCTTCGTCAGCAGAACGCCGGAGCGCTTCAGCATGTCACGGGCCGGTTCACCGTTTCTGCCTCCTGAAGCGAGTCCGCTTAATGAATCGGCCAGCAGCAGGCTTCCTTGAAGCGCCAAGTCCCTAACCTTTGCGAAGCCCTTGGGCGGGACAATAATCATATTAATTAACAGGGCGATTAGGACACCGATCAGTGTCTCCGCCAGTCTCCATACAACATAATGGTCATGGTAGAAGGTAAGCGCGAGTACAGAGGTTACGCCGACCTGCGAGACGGCCTGGATGTTAATCCGGCAGGCGGTTGCAACGCCTATGCCGATCAGCAGAATCAGCAGGAGGGAGACAATCCCGACATCCAGAAAACGTCCCACAATCAGGCTGACGGTTCCGCCAAGCACGATCCCAAGCAGCCGGTAGCAGCCTTTTTCCAGGGAAGCCTTGACGGTGCCCTGTGTAATCAGAATGGCAGCCAGCGGAGCGAAGTACAGGTAGTGATCTCCATACAGGCTGTGGACGGCTAGCCAGGATAGGGAGGCAGCCAGGGTTATGCGTATCATATAAAGGGATAATCCAAATTTCTCAAGGCGGTCCTGTAACCCCTCGTTCATGTCGGTCATCTTCTTTCGTAAAAGGAGGAATTTTCAAGCTGTTTTCAGCCGTTTTCATTATAGCATTTCAACCGGAGCGTGAAGCGTATATATTTTACGAACTTGTTAAGATTCAGCCAGAGTTTTTACAATCTATGTTATCGCATATATGGGATTCATCCGATATGCTATATAATATGAAATGTTGTCGAAGCAGGGGCAGGATTGTCGGTACAGGCGGGGCTCCGCCAGGAAGGAGCCGATTGCGCACTGCCAGATAAGGGTAAAATAGGTTGTAATACATAAGGTAAGGGAGGTTGTTAGCTATAGCTACCCCGGAAGGCACTATTATTTCTTTTGACCAGGTTACTAAGCAATATGATGATGAGGAGGCCGTGTTGAAAGGCGTCAGCTTCGAGATCGAACGCGGCAAATTCTATACACTTCTGGGCCCCTCCGGCTGCGGCAAGACAACCATTCTGCGTCTGATTGCCGGCTTTGCTGAACCGACAGAAGGCTCCATTTATCTGAACGGTAAAATGATCAACCACATTCCCGCCAACGAGCGGCAGGTCAATACGGTATTTCAGGATTATGCCCTGTTTCCGCATCTGAACGTGTTCGAGAATGTGGCCTTCGGACTGCGCATCAAGAAGCTTAAAAAGGATGTTATCACTCAAAAGGTACAGGAAGCGCTGCGCTTCGTTAACCTGGTCGGCTACGAACAGCGTGCGATCAATGAAATGTCGGGCGGCCAGAGACAGCGTGTGGCCATTGCCCGTGCGATCGTCAATGAGCCGCAGGTGCTGCTGCTGGACGAGCCGTTGTCTGCGCTTGACCTGAAGCTGCGGACCGAGATGCAGTATATCCTGCGGGAAATGCAGCAGCGGCTCGGGATTACATTTATTTTTGTCACGCATGACCAGGAAGAAGCGCTGGCGATGTCGGACTGGATCTTTGTCATGAACAAAGGGAAGATCGAGCAGAGCGGCACGCCGAACGATATTTATGATGAGCCGATCAACCGGTTCGTCGCTGACTTCATCGGGGAGTCGAATATTGTGCCGGGCGTGATGATCGAGGATTATCTGGTTGAGTTTAACGGCCACCGGTTTGAATGTCTGGACGCCGGCCTGCGGCCGAATGAACCGGTGGAGATCGTTATCCGCCCGGAGGATCTGGAAATTTCCACACTGGAGCAGGGCAAGCTGAAGGTGCGCGTCGATTCCCAGCTGTTCCGCGGCGTGCACTATGAGATCAGCTGTTATGACGAATCCGGCCACGAATGGCTGGTTCACTCCACCCGCAAGGCCGAGGTAGGCAGCGAGATCGGGCTTTATTTTGACCCGGAAGCCATTCATGTTATGCGCTTCGGTGAAACGGAGGAAGAATTCGACAGACGTCTGGAAGCTTACGGCGGGGTAGAGAGCCATGAATAATAAGGGCCGTTCGTATTATCTCATCCCTTACTACTTATGGATCGCCTTGTTTGTCATAGCGCCGGTGCTGCTGGTCATTTATTATTCCCTGTTTGATCTGGACGGAAATCTTACACTGGACAACTACGCGAATTTCTTCACCCCGGTGTATATGAAAATGATGCTGAACTCCTTCTGGTATGCGTTCCTGATCACGGCGTTCTCATTGCTCGTTGCTTACCCCGCGGCTTATCTGCTGACCCGCACGAAGCATAAGCAGCTGTGGCTGCTGCTGATTATCCTGCCGACCTGGATCAATCTGCTGCTGAAGACGTATGCGTTCATCGGGATTTTCGGCACGTTCGGGCCGGTCAACAGTCTCTTTGATGTCCTGGGGATCGGGGAACAGCAGATTCTGTTTACCGGATTCAGCTTCGTGTTCGTTTCAGTGTATATCTTCATCCCGTTCATGATTCTGCCGATCTTCAGCGCCCTGGAGGAGCTGAACCTGTCGCTTGTGGATGCTGCCCGCGATCTCGGTGCTTCCGGATGGACGACGTTCCGGCGGGTTATTTTTCCGCTGACGATTTCCGGGGTGCGCTCCGGCTGTATGGCGGTATTCATTCCGGCGCTGTCGCTGTTTATGATCACGCGTCTCATCGCCGGCAACCGGGTTATTACACTGGGCACCGCTATTGAGCAGCATTTTCTCGTTACGCAGGACTGGGGCATGGGCTCGACCGTTGCCGTGTTCCTGATCGTAATTATGGCGCTGTTCATGCTTCTGACCGGCAGCTCGCGGAAAGGAGTGCGGCATGAAAAATAAAAACGGAATCGCCAATATCTATCTGGTACTGGTCTTTGTCGTCCTGTACGCTCCGATCTTCTACCTGATGTACTATTCGTTCAACAGCGGCGGTACGATGCATAAATTCGAGGGCTTCACGCTCGATTATTACCGTGAGGTGCTGCAGGATACGCGCCTGATCATTATTGTGATCAACACGCTCGTTATCGCGCTGCTCTCCTCCTCAATCGCTACCGTGATTGCGGTTATCGGGGCATTAGCCATTCACCGCAGCCGCAGACGGCGTTCAAAGAACGCTTTGCTGTCGCTGAATAACGTGCTGATCGTCAGTCCGGACGTTATCATCGGTGCTTCGTTTCTGATCCTGTTCACGATTGCCGGCATTCAGCTTGGCTTCACTTCTGTGCTGCTCTCCCACGTGGCGTTCAGCATCCCGATTGCTGTGCTGATGATTCTGCCGCATCTGCAGGAGATGAGCCCGACGCTGACCGATGCTGCCCGTGACCTCGGGGCCAGCCGGATGAGTGTCCTCACCAAAGTAATTCTGCCGATTATCAAGCCGGGGATTTTCAGCGGATTCTTTATGGCGCTGACCTATTCCCTGGATGACTTTGCGGTAACGTTCTTTGTAACGGGCAACGGATACTCAACCCTTCCTGTGGAAATTTATTCCCGGGCGCGGCAAGGGGTATCGCTGTCAATCAACGCACTGTCAACCCTGATCTTCCTCTTTACCATCCTGCTGGTCATCGGCTACTATTTCCTGAACCAGCGGAAGAACAAGCCGTCCGCCATAATAGCGGAGCCGGCTCTGGAAGCGGGGGTGCCTAGATGAAACAGCTGGTAAATGCTTTTCTGGCGATTCTGCTGGTTGCCTTCGGTCTGATGTTTCTTGCAATGCGCCTGAACTCGGCTGAGGGATATACCGGCGGCAATACGCTGACGATTTACAACTGGGGTGACTATATCGATCCCGATCTGCTGGAGCAGTTCCAGGAGGAGACGGGCATTACGGTCATCTACCAGACTTTTGATTCCAATGAAGCCATGCTGACCAAGGTGGAGCAGGGCGGGACGGTGTTCGACGTTGTCGTTCCTTCCGACTATGCCATCGCCAAGATGCGTGAGGAGAACCTGCTGCTGCCGCTGGATCACGGCAAGATTCCGAATCTGGCCAATATTGACTCCAGCTTCATGGATTTGTCCTTCGATCCGGGCAATGTGTATTCTGTACCGTATTTCTGGGGGACGGTAGGCATTATTTACAACCCGGAGATGACCGGGGATATTGATTTCAGCAGCTGGAATTCCCTTTGGGACAGCAGGCTGAACAACAATATCTTTCTGGTAGACGGAGCCCGCGAAGTGATGGGGATGGCCTTGAACAGTATGCATTACTCGGTTAACGATACCGATGAGGCCCATCTGCAGGAGGCGTTGACCAAACTGAACAAGCTCTCCCCTAACGTAAAAGCCATCGTGGGTGATGAGATCAAGATGCTGCTGGCCAATGAAGAAGCGGCTGTGGGGATTGTCTGGTCCGGCGATGCCTCGGAGATTATGGACGAGAACGACAAGCTTGACTATGTGGTGCCTGAAGAAGGCTCAAACATATGGTTCGACAACATGGTCATTCCGAAGACAGCGGCGAATGTAGAAGGGGCGCACCAGTTCATCAACTTCATGCTCCGGCCTGAAGTCGCAGCCCAGAACACCGAGTACGTGGGGTACTCCACCCCTAACACCTCGGCACTTGGGCTGCTGCCGAAAGACATATCCGGCGACGAACGCTTCTACCCGCCGGCCGAGATCACCGATCGCCTTGAGGTCTACGACAACCTGGGCAAGCGCATGCTCGCCCATTACAACGAGCTGTTCCTGAAGTTTAAGATGAACAAGAAGTAGGAATGTTACAGCTGGAGGTTTGACCACCACCTTGGACATAGCACCGCGCGCCGGAAGGCACACGCGGTGCGGAAAAAACAAACAGGCGCCTGAACGCGGTATGACTGCGGTTGGGCGCTTGTTTTGGTGTGGACGGGAGTGGCTACGGGATTGAATGGGGTTGGGGACTGGACTGGGGGGGACCCGCCCGTACCCCGTAACCTGTACCCCGTACCCCGTACCCCGTAACCGTACCCCGTAACCGTACCCCGTAACTCCCATGTAACTGACACCCTAAACAAACTAGCTTAGACTAAGTGGAAAAACGTCACTTAATTCTGCTCAAAACACCGAAACTGAGAATCTAGGTGGAAAAAGGACACTTAATTCAGCCGGATTCGCTCCTACAATGGCATATTGCCCAAACTAAGTAGCGATTTTCCACTTAAATGCGTAAAAGTTACTCTACACGGCTAAATAGATTGCTTTTTTCCACTTAGATGTTGCTGGTGATATGCGGATTGCGCTAAGTGTTACAGTTCTAGATCCCGCCAGCATGCAGACTGCAAACCGCAAGCCGTAACGCACACCACAGGACGCTCCTCACACCGCAACCGCCAGCTAACGCTAAGTGGAAAAACGTCACTTAATTCTGCTCAAAACACCGAAACTGAGAATCTAGGTGGAAAAAGGACACTTAATTCAGCCGGATTCGCTTCTACAGAGGCATATTGCCCAAACTAAGTAGCGATTTTCCACTTAAATGCGTAAAAGTTACTCCACACGCCTAAATAGATTGCTTTTTTCCACTTAGTGATGAGGGGGCGTTATACGTTAGAGTCGGAAACCGGATACGTACACCAACAGCGGCTGATCATCGCTTAATGAAAATAATCCAGCACACCATGCGCCAGCTCATAACGGATCACCCGCTCGTGTTTGCCTTTGTAGGAAGGCCGCAGCCAGCCTTTATCACACAGGCTGCGCAGAGTCCGGACTGCTGATTTGTAGTCAACATCAAAATGCTGCTTAACATCCTGGGGACGGACAGCTCCGGCAAGCTGGATGGCCAGGCGGATGGTCTCCTGCTCCATAAGCTGCAAACGTGAAGCGGGAGCATCAGACGCCTTGTACCGGCTCAGTAGCATTTGCAGCAGAGTCATGCACAACTCGGGCCGCTGCTCGATATCATCGTAGGCAAAGGAGATTACTCGGTAGCCCATCGCCTGCAGAAAGGTTTCCCGGTTTAGCTCGTTGCAGTATTTGGTGCGGTCCATATCGCGGACATGGGTGGCATAACCTTTAATCTCGATGAGCAGTTTGATGTACCCCGGAGTCCAGGCGAAGTCGGCAAAATAAGACCTGCCGCGCCAGTCTGTCACCTCATATTCAGGATGCAGGTTGGAGAAATCTCCTCTCAGTGGCCACCATACATTGCGCAAAAAGAGTGCCTCAGCATGCTGATGCCCCCGTTCCAGCCGTCCCCGGCGTTCTCCCGCTGGTCTTGCAGCCAGATGACTTCCGATAAATTGCCGATGTGCGTCTTCAAAAAACATATACTCACGCTCCCTGTAAAAATAGAAAACGTCCCGGCTCCCCCAAAGGTTAGCCGGGACGTTCTTCGTCTCGTTGCAGTCAGTATAAGCTATATTCGCTAAAATGACCAGATGAATCAGCGCAGCGCAGGTTATTTGATTCCGATCCGCATCCGGTAGCTGATCAGAACAGGCAGGGTACGGCCGTCAAAATATTGCTCCACCTCTGCAGTGAACTCGGCAATAGCCTCATTCAGCAGCGTTGAACCCAGCTTCAGCACCGTTTGCAGCCCGCCCTGGCTGAGCATCAGACCGACGTAACGCGCCGCGTCACAGGTCTCGGTATTATGAAACACAATTTCCCGGGCAAACGTAAAATGACCACTGGCCTGGATCCTTGCCAGATGCCCCTCTTTGTCCCATTTAAAAGCACGCTCGGCCTCCGGCTGCAGCTCATCCAGCAGGCTGTCGGAGGAGGTGATCAGGCGGTTGTACCGGGTTTCGATGTCTGCCTGCAGCGCCAGTGGCCAGTCGCAGTCGTAGGCGGCAAAAACACCGCCGGGACGCAGGCAGCGGGCGATCTCCTGCAGGGTGCTGGCCGGCTCCATCCAGTGGAAGGACTGGGAGCAGGTGATAATGTCAACACTGCCTGGTTCGAACGGTAGCTGGTTGGAATAACCCTGCTGGAAGGACAGGGATTGCGCATTGCTGTCCTGCTGCAGCTTTTCCACAGCTTTACTCAGCATATCGGGATTCGGCTCGATGCCGTAAACGGTATCGGCGGCATTTTTCCATACAAAGGTGGATAGTCCGGTTCCGCAGCCGATATCGGCAACGACAGCAGGACGTGTTCCCAGATAGCTGCTGAGCAGGCTGGTAACGATTGGCGGTGCCTCCGGACGGTAACGGTCATAGTCGTTCTGGTAGCCCAAAAAACGGTCAATATTCTGTTTGCTGTTGCCAGAAGGAATCATTAAATCCTCTCCCATTCATAATGATTAGACCTGTTTAACAGCCGATTACTTCCTTAGTCCTTATGAAACAAGCCGCTCCAAAGGCAGGTCAGGGAATCCTGCTACTGCCGGCAAACTTTGAATAGGTTAACGCAGCAGCTCAGGGTCAACCGCCGGTACGAGCCCTTCGGCAGCTGCGCGGTTCAGCAGGGCAGAGATCGCTGCATAGCCCTCCTCGCCGAGATCCATGGAGAACCCGTTCACATACAAGTCGATATGCGACTTGGCCACCTCAGGGGACAGCTCCTGGGCATGACTGAGCACAAACTCGCGGCAGCCGCTATCGGCGGGATGATCCCAGGCGAACTGCAGCGAGCTTCTGATCCAGCCGGCAATAGCCTTGTCATCAAGATCACGGCGGGCAATGATCGCTCCCAGCGGGATCGGCAGGCCGGTGTCGCTTTCCCACCAGCTGCCGAGGTCGGTCAGCATGTTCAAGCCGTACGAGCTATAAGTGAAGCGCGCTTCATGAATGACCAGACCGGCATCAATTTGTCCGTCCCGGACGGCCGGCATGATCTCATCGAACGGCATGACGACAATCTCGCCGGGACCGCCCGGCACCTGCTGCGCAGCCCACAGCCGGAACAGGAGATAAGCCGTGGAGCGCTCGCTGGGCACGGCGATCCGCCGGCCGGACAGATCCGCCGGCAGGCGGATCCCACCCTGGCCGCCGGCCGTCAGCACAAGCGGGCCGCAGCCACGGCCAAGTGCACCGCCGCAAGGCAGCAGCTTGTACCGGTCGAGCACCCAGGGGAGGGCGGCGTAGGAGATTTTGAGCACTTCGGGTCCGGCGCCGTCTGCGGCCAGCCCGTTGGTAATATCAATATCCGCAAAGGTCACGTTCAGCTTCGGTGCACCCGGTACCAGCCCGTGTGCCAAAGCGTAGAAAACAAAGGTGTCGTTCGGACATGGGGAAAAGGCTATGTTCAATTGCTCAGTCGTTGCTTGCATTATAGCACCTCCAATAGTATAGCGGCGGCTGCCGCTAGCGCGTCGAGCGCTGCAGGGATTTGCCACGCGGCCCGGTCGCGCGGGCCGACCGGGTTCGAGATCGCGCGCAGCTCGAGCGCCGCGATCCCGAACCGCTGGGCGGCCACGGCGACCCCGTGGCCTTCCATCGCTTCCGCGACGGCACCCGGATGCCGCGCGGCAAGGGCGGCGGCCGTTCCGGCGGTGCCGGTCGCCGTCGATACGGTCAGCACAGGTCCTGTGCTGACCGTAAGGCCGGCCGCTGCAAGCGCGGCCGCAAGGGCCTCTGCCGTGCCGTGCGCCGCCGGCACGGTATTGCTGCCGAAGCCGAGCTCGGCAGCGCTGCGGAAGCCCTCCGGCGTCTCGGCCCCGAGGTCGGCGGCGATCATCTCGCTGGCGACGGCCAGCGAGCCTACGGGCGCCCGCCCGGGAAAGCCGCCGCCGATCCCGGCGCTGATGACGCAGCCGTAGGCCCCGGCTGCCAGGGCGGCGGCCGTGCCGGCCGCGGCTTGAGCGGTGCCGGCCCCCGCTGCAATCACCTCGAACCTGGCGCTGCCGCCCAGGCCTCGGAGGATGGCCTCGCGCTCGGCCGCGACTGCCGTCACGATCAGCACGCGCGTAGCCGGGTCTTGTCCTGCGGCAGACCCGGAGCGGGATTGAATATTATCGTTCACTGAGAGGTCTCCTTTCATAAAAGAGAATAGAATGTATTTGGGAAATGAAGACTTTTAATAAGGCTTGCGGTTTATAAGCTGTAGAGGGCCGGAGCTTCATTTGAAAAAGTATAAGAATTTATATGTTCTACGCTATCAATACTCCTTATATTTCTCGCAGAAACGGTTGCTGCCTCCCCTGAAGGACGGAGAAGCCGTTTCTACTTGTGACGGCTCTTGTTTGTCCCTGCCGGCTCCGGGTATTTGAGGTATAGCAGATCCTCAGGCTCCGGTCCGCAGCAGCCGGCCTCTGCAGCACGTATCCAAAAGGATACGCCGTTTTGATAGGGAGGTCAAACCCGGACAAGATTAATTTTGCAATCAACGGTTGACAATAGAGAATGGATGGCGTATATTTATCTTAACTTAAAGATAATTAACTTAAAGACATAACGGATGAGCGGTTCACCCGCAAGAAGTGACCGGCATGTACGAGAAATGGAGGTGTGCAAGATGAGCGACTATAATGAACTGATTAGCAAAACAACCGGCAGCCCCGACCTGGATCAGGCGGCATCACTGAAGCTGTTCGTTGTTTTGTCCAAAGCATATAAGAGCCTAATGGATCACGCAGTCAGGGATATGAAGAGCCATGGTCTGGCATCAGCTGAATTCATGGTGCTGGAGGTGCTGTACCACCGGACACGGATTCCGCTTCAGCAGATTGGAGAGAAGATTCTGGTAACCAGCGGAAGCATTACCTATAATATCGACAAGCTGGAGAAACGGGGACTGCTGAAGCGTGTGCCTTGTGATGAAGACCGCCGGGTGACCTATGCCGAGATTACAGAGGCGGGCCGCGAGCTGTTTGACGATATTTTCCCCAAGCATGTTGCCTCGATTCACGGCCTGATGGGCGGACTTAGCGAGGACGAGAAGAAGCAGACGATCGAACTGCTCAAGAAGCTGGGCAAAGGCGTGTAGAATTTCTTTGGGAATTGTACGGCTGGGCGTGCTGGCATACCCGGTTTGGAGCATGCTCTGATAGTAAAGCTCAGCCGGTGCCGGTATCTCTACGGTAAGTTAGTGTGAGACAGTTTAGCAGACTAACGATGTGCGGGATTAAGAAAGATATATATCTGGCTTATGCCAAAAAAATTTAGTCTATATCTTAATGTTAAGATAATTAAAAAGAAGAGAATGGAGCGTGTTTAAAATGGTTAGTGTAGGATTATTATTGTTGAGAGTGGTTATCGGGGTTGCTTTTATCGGTCATGGTGCACAAAAGCTGTTCGGCTGGTTTGGCGGCTATGGTCCTAAAGGAACTGGAGGCTGGATGGAATCCATCGGAATCAGACCGGGAGTTGCGATGGCAGTTGCGGCCGGAATTATGGAGCTGGTTGGCGGGGTGCTGTTCGCAGCGGGATTGCTGACACCAGTGGCGGCGGTGTTGATTGCGGCAACGATGCTCGGGGCGATTATTAAGGTTCATGCTCCGAACGGCTTCTGGTCGACGGCCAACGGAATTGAGTTCCCGCTGACAGTCCTGGTTGTTGCAGTAGCGGTGGCGTTGACAGGTCCGGGTTCGATTTCGCTGGATGCCCTCTTTTTTAACTGAGCCGGGGAATGTCTCCCGTTAGCTAATACAGGTTGCATAACATTTTCGGAAATGCTGAACGTCTTTGCATAAAACTTATCAATTCACAAAAAACCTTTAAGGAGATTGATGTTATGACCCTTCAGACTGCAGGGATTCACCATATTACCGCTTTTGTCAGAGATGCGCAGCAGAATGCTGACTTTTATGCCGGAATTCTTGGACTCAGACTTGTAAAAAAGACGATCAACTTTGATGCGCCTGAGGTGTACCATCTCTATTTCGGGGATGAGCAGGGCTCTCCGGGTACGATTATCACTTTCTTTCCTTGGGCAACCGGACGCAAAGGCAGAATCGGCGGCGGCCAGGTCGGAGTGACTACCTACGCTGTGCCGGCAGGCTCGCTGGGCTTCTGGGAGCAGCGGCTGGCTAATTACCGGATTCCAGTGACCAAAGTAACGCGGATTGGGGAAGCGTATCTGTCGTTTGCCGATTATGACGGGCTGCGGATCGAGCTGGTGGAACGTGAAGCCGGCGCGCTCAGCACCTGGTCCTTCGGGGGAGTGTCTGCCGAGCATGCGATTAAAGGCTTTGGCGGCGCAGTGCTCTACAGCATGAATCCTGATAAAACAGCCGATACGCTGACCCGCACGCTGGGTCTTGAGCAGATCGCCGAGGGCGACGGGTATATCCGTTACCGTTCTTCTGCAGACATCGGCAACATTATTGATCTCAAAACTACACCGGTACCGCAGGGCGGCGGCGGCACAGGCACTGTGCATCATATCGCCTGGCGCGCCAAAGATGATGCCGAGCAGCTTCAGTGGGGCCGCACTGTCCAAAGCCATGGCTATCAGCCTACGCCGGTGCAGGACCGCCAGTATTTTAACGCTATTTACTTCCGCGAGGAAGGCGGCATCCTGTTCGAGATTGCTACCGATCCTCCGGGCTTTGCCCGCGATGAGGAGCCGGATAAGCTGGGCCAGAAGCTGATGCTGCCGGTCTGGTTCGAACCGAACCGTGCCGTAATTGAAGCCAATCTGAGTCCTTTTGAAATCCGTGAAGTGGAGGCGAACCGCGTATGATTCATATTTTTAAAAAAGGTACAGATGCCAGCCGGCCGACCCTTATATTGTTCCATGGCACCGGAGGCAACGAGCATGACCTGCTTCCGCTGGCGGAAATGCTGTCTCCCGGCTCCTCGGTGCTGGGCATCCGGGGAAATGTACTGGAAAACGGCATGCCGCGTTACTTCCGCCGTCTCGCTGAAGGTGTATTCGATGAGGAGGACCTCGTCTTCCGCACACATGAAGTGAAGCAGTTCCTGGACAGTGCAGCGGAGCAGTACGGCTTCGACAGCAGTAATCTCGTTGCTGTAGGTTACTCCAACGGAGCCAATATTGCCGGCAGCCTGCTGCTCCATTACGGGCCGGTTTTCCGCTCGGCGGTGCTGCTGCACCCGATGGTTCCGCTGCGCGGACTGGTATGGCCTTCCCTGGCAGGCGCCGCTGTCTTCATTGGCGCCGGCACCAATGATCCGCTGATCCGGGCCGAGGAAACCCGGGAGCTGGAGCAGCTGCTGCAGGGCGCCGGGGCTGAGGTTGCCACCCATTGGGGCAACCAGGGTCACCGCCTGAGCACGGCTGAGGTCGAAGCGGCCAGAAACTGGCTTGGGCAGCAGCGGAAGTAAGGTTTGGCGTACAGGTGCTTGCGGAGAGTATAAGAGTTGCAGTACCGGTAGCACCGGTAACACCAGTAACACCAGTAGTCCCGGAAAGCAAAAACCAGTAACATAAGAACCAGTAGTACCAGAACCAGTAACACAAGAAGCAGTAACACAAGAAGCAGTAACACAAGGGGCAGTAACACGAAAATCAAAACACAAAATTCAAAACACAAAATTCATTGACACGAGCAATAGAATAACCAGCAAATCTAGTACGCCAGCAGCACAATTACAGGTGAAATTGGTAACACCAGCAACACCATTGGCACAATGCTTGTGACGCAACTGCCCGCAGAGCCGCCGACAAGAGGGGAATGAACTCTTGGGAGCTCCTGCGGGCAGTTTTTTACTTTTTTGTCCCTCTAAAATGCACACTCAGCCGCGCTGCCCCTGCTAATAAAGGG
Organism: Paenibacillus sp. PastM-3; assembly: GCF_029893965.1. Classification (GTDB taxonomy): domain Bacteria; phylum Bacillota; class Bacilli; order Paenibacillales; family Paenibacillaceae; genus Paenibacillus_AQ. Next base: position 314,101 of record NZ_JARXXP010000002.1, on the reverse strand, counting down.
ATTTTTCCCACTAATGGAGCAAACGTAGCCCACTTCTGGTGCGAATAAAGGGATTTTTCCCACTAACGGAGCAAACGCAGCCTGCTTCTGGTGCGAATAGAGGGATTTTTCCCACTAATGGGGCAAACGCAGCCTGCTTCTGGTGCGAATAGAGGGATTTTTCCCACTAATGGGTCAAACAGAGCCCACTTCTGGTGCGAATAAAGGGATTTTTCCCACTAATGGGTTAAACGCAGCCCGCTTCAGGTGCGAATAGAGGGATTTTTCCCTCTAATGGGTCAACCCGAGCCCGCTTCTGGTGCCAATAGAGGGATTTTTCCCACTAATGTGTCAAACGCAGCCCGCTGCCCCTGCGAATAGAGGGATTTTTCACACTAATGGGTTAAACGCAGCCCGCTGCCCCTGCGAATAGAGGGATTTTTCCCACTAATGGGTTAAACGCAGCCCGCCACCGGTGCCATTAGTGGGATTTTTCCCTCTAATGTGTCAAACGCAGCCCGCCACCAATGCCATCAATAAAATTTGTCTTTATAATTTCCGCATCCAGCCCCGAGTAGCATTTTGCTCCAAACTCTGATATGATTTAATCGTAATTATTACTATTACGTCGCAATCAGACTTTAACTATAAGGAGCATACTATAACGTGAACAGCAGCAAGAAAAACAACAGCCAGGCCCGGCTCCCGCGGGCCAAGGGGCTGGATATGGCAAGCGTGTATACGCCGAAGGAATGCGCGCGGAAGGCGAGGCACATTGTGCTGAGCGGGCAGAACCGCACAATTGTCGATGAGTTCATTACGATTCTCAGTATGAAGGAGCGGTTTGCAGCAGCAGATGTGCCTCTGCCCAATAAGCTGGTCATGTTCGGGCCTCCCGGTACGGGTAAGACGCTGACTGCTTTTCACCTGGCTCATCAGCTGGACCTGCCGCTTGTCCTGGTCCGGCTGGATACGGTGATTCACAGTCATTTGGGGGAGACGGCCAGCAATGTGCGGAAGATTTTTGACTATGCAGCCGGGGTGCCATGTGTGCTGTTTCTTGATGAATTTGATGTGCTGGGGCGGATGCGCGACTCCGGGGATGAGGTCAAGGAGATGGCCCGTGTGGTAAATACGCTGCTGCAGTGTCTCGACGAGTTCGCGGGTGACAGTGTGTTTATGGCCGCAACCAATCTTGAGGAGGAGCTGGACCCGGCGGTGTGGCGCCGTTTTGATACGAGGATGACCTATTCATCTCCGGGTGAGGAGGACAGGCGGCTGTACATCGGGCTGCTGCTCGGCAGGGAGCAGGAGGCGCAAGGGATCGTGGAGGAAACCGCAGGCCTGCTGGCCGGCTGCAGCTTTGCCGATATGGAGCAAATTGTGCTGAAAGCCAGACGCAAAGCGATCATAGCAGACACTGCGCTGGCATACGGACTGATCTGCGAGGCATACACCGAATATAATCTGTGCAGGGTGCAGTAGGCGGCAGGGCTCCTTTCGGGAGTCCTTTTTCTATGTCCGGCTGAACGAAGCAAGAACGCTGCAGTCCGGCTCCGCTTAAAAAGCATTGAATCTTTCCGCCCCGATCAGTTAGTATGAAGATTACTAAAAACAGGCTGTTAAGGCTGCTGGAGAAAGGTTGGCGTCATAGAAAAATGATTAGAGAAAAGATGGATAGCCGCATGCTTGCGGCAGAGGGCCCGTCCCGCAGCCAGCGGCTGCAGCTGGCAGTTATACTGGGGGCGATTGCTACAATCGGCCCGCTGTCGATCGACATGTATTTGCCGGCCTTGCCGGAGCTGGCCCGTCATTTTGAGACGAGCGCAGCGCTGGTACAGCTTAGCCTGACCTTCTTTCTGCTGGGACTGGCCTCCGGGCAGCTGGTGGCGGGTCCGCTGAGCGATGTTCACGGCCGCCGCGGCCCGCTGCTGATCGGCATGCTGATTTATACCGTATCCTCCTTGCTGTGTGCCTTCAGCCCGTCGATCGGCCTTTTGATTGTGCTGCGTTTCATCCAGGGGCTGGCCGGCTCGGTAGGTGTGGTTATCTCGCGCGCTGCGGTCCGTGACCTGTATAGCGGCTCCGAATTAACCAAGTTCTTTGCGCTCCTGATGATTGTTAACGGGCTGGGGCCGATTCTTGCGCCGATTATCGGCGGACAGCTGCTGAGAGTAACGACCTGGCAGGGTGTGTTCTTTGTGCTCTTTGCGGCCGGTCTGCTTTTTTGTGCAACGATTCTGCTGCGCCTGCCGGAGACGCTGCCCAAGGAACGGCGCGTAAAAAGCGGCCTGAAAGGCACGCTGCTCACCTTCCGCGGTCTGCTCCGCAACGGACGGTTTATGGGCTATGCGCTATCCCAGAGCTTTGTAATGGCGGCCATGTTCGCGTATATTTCCGGTTCTTCCTTTGTGCTGCAAAATATGTTCGGAGTGTCGCCGCAGATGTATAGCCTGATCTTTGCCGTTAACGGGCTCGGCATTATTATTACCGGACAAATCGCCGGCAGATTGTCCGGCAGGTACGGCGAGCGCAGGCTTCTGGCCAGCGGTCTGCTGCTCTGTGCGCTCGGCGGAGTCCTGCTGCTGATTACGGTTCTGTCTGGCGGCGGCATATGGCCGATTCTCATCTGCCTGCTTGCTGTTGTGTCCAGCGTCGGGATGATCAGCACAACGACCTTTTCACTGGCAATGCAGGATCAGGCGGAGACGGCAGGCAGCGCTTCGGCGCTGCTCGGACTGCTCCCGCTGCTTCTTGGCGGCTGTGTCGCTCCGCTGGTCGGTATCGGCGGAGATGAAACGGCGCTGCCGATGGCCGTTGTGATCGCCTCCGCCGGTCTTTTGTCCGTCCTGTCTTACCTGCTGCTCTGCAGAGGCCGAGAAGGAGGACGGCAATGAGCCGAAAAGACTTTACCGTCCTGCTCCTGCTCGCCTTTGCCTGGGGCGCATCGTTTCTGTTCATGCGGATCGCCTCTCCCGAGCTGGGTCCGGTGTTTACAACCGAGCTCCGGGTGGCGCTGGCGGCGGCCGCTTTGCTGCTGTATGCGAGGATAACCCGCAGGCAGCTGGCGCTTCTCCGGCACTGGAAGCCGTTCCTGCTGCTCGGTGCCTTGAACGCTGCACTGCCGTTCACGCTGATCTGCATGGCGGAGCTGGAGCTGAACGCTTCGCTGGCGGCGATTCTTAATGCTACGACCCCTATGTTCACAGCGCTTGCCGCCTGGGGCATCCGGGGCGAGAAGCCGGGCCTGTCCAAATCCATCGGTTTGGTTATCGGTCTTGCAGGGGTAGCGGTTCTGGTCGGCTGGAGCCCGGTACCGCTGGCCGGAAAGACGCTGCTGTCCGTCCTTTTTTCACTCGGGGCAGCACTGGCCTATGGCCTTGGCGGTCTCTACGCTTCGCGGGTCGGCCGTGATCTGGCGCCGCTCACGCTTGCAGCCGGCCAGCAGCTCGGTGCTGCTGTTGTCTTGTTCCCGCTGGCGGTTATTTTCGCTCCCCGGCATCTGCCGTCTGCTGCAGCAGTATACTCCGTGCTCGGCCTGTCTCTTGTTTGTACGGCAGTGGCGTACCTGTTGTATTTTTACCTGATTCAGAGTGTGGGTGCAGTGAAAACCGTAAGTGTTACCTTTCTGGTGCCGGTCTTCGGCCTGATGTGGGGTGCGCTGTTTCTGAATGAGCCCGTTTATGCTAATACACTGGCAGGTCTGGTCATTATTCTGCTGAGTGTAATGCTGGTCAACCGGAAACCGCGGCCTGCCGCAGCCCCAGCTCTGGACGAGCAGGCGTAACGGACCGTCGCCCCTTTTCTTACTTTCAGCAAACTTTCAGCCCATTTTAACGTTCTATTGGGGCTAGAGGTATATATTGAAAGGGAAAAGGAGGAACAGGCATGAATATTTCATCCGCGACATCCGCAGCTTCCGCTTCTTATTCATCCGCTGCGACCGACACCAGCGCACTTGAGAAGCAAAAAGCAAAGCTGGAGGCCGAGCTCGAAAAAGTCGAAGCCAGCAAGGATGACGAGAAGACCAAAGAAACCAAGACGAAGCAGCTTGAGCAGCAAATTAAGCAGATTGAAGCGCAGATCGCCCAAAAGTCGAACAGCAGCAGTTCTTCTTCGGCGGCTCAAAGCGCACAGCCGGAAAAACCTGCAGACACCAATCTGCTGAAGGCTGCAAGCAGCGCACAGATTGCCGCAGCCACAACCGACAGTGAAGGAAGATTCGATATCCGGATCTGATCTGCACTGCAATAAGCCATTTCAAAAAGAGGACATCCTTTGCCGTGAGGGAGGTCCTCTTTTTTTTGAAAAATCCGGTTCTACTAGACAGCAAGCCTTGTGTTTCTGTAATTGGTAAAATGGATACAAAATACATTTTGTCCTCAGTTGTGGATAAGATGTGTATAACCTTGAGAATAAGTGGGGGTAAGATGTGATTAACTTTCCTAAGAGGTCTCAGATTACCCGAGGCGGCTATGCATCAACTCGTGAAAATGTTAAAATTAGGATGTGAAAAATGGTACGATCTGCAATGATTCAGTAATCCGGACAATCAGCATTGTACCGGTAGGCAAGATGTTGATTCTGAATTTAACGCATTAACGTAACAGTTAATATAGTGAAAGGGGCTGTACCTATGAATATGGCGGTAATGGATATTATTGAAAAACGTAAGTCTGTACGCACCTATGAGACGACCCCGATCGGAGAAAATGCGTATGCATCCATTATGGATTATCTGGGGCAGGAGGAGAATCTGCGCGGTCCCTTCGGCGGAACGGTCCGGATCGAATGGGTCTGGGCCAAGGGAGGGGACGGGGATGGCAAAGCTGTCAGGCTTGGCGCTTATGGCGTTATCCAGAATCCGCAGGCCTATCTGGTAGGTGTGGGTCAAAATGACCAGAAGGCACTGCTGGAGTTTGGCTATATTTTTCATAAGCTGGTTCTGTATGCTACAGGCCTTGGCCTTGGCACCTGCTGGATCGGCGGGACCTTTAGCCGCAAATCGTTCGCGCGTGAGCTGGAGTTACGTCCGGGGGAGATTATTCCCTGCATTACACCGCTTGGTTACCCGCGTGAGAAGCAGCGGCTGCTGGACGCGACTATGCGTTATGTGGTCAAGGCGGACCAGAAGAAGCCCTGGCGGGAGTTATATTATGATTCCGGCTTCGGACAGCTGCTGGCACCGGAGTCCGCGGGAAGGCTGGCTGCTGCACTGGAGATGGTCCGGCTCGGCCCGTCGGCATCCAACAAGCAGCCGTGGCGGGCTGTGCTGTCGGCAGACCGGCAGCAGGTTCATTTCTATCTGCAGCATACCCCGAATTACAGCGGGAATAAGCTGGGGTTTGAAATGCAGCGGATCGATATTGGCATTGCCGCCTGCAATTTTGAGCTTGCCTGCCGGGAGCTGGGCATTCAGGGAGCCTGGACCGTGCATGATCCGCAGCTGGGTGTGATCGACCAGCATACGGAATATATGCTGAGCTATACACTCAGCTGATGAGCGAGAACCACCATAGCAGAGCTGTAGTAAGAACAACACAAGCCAGCGCCAGCGTGTCCGCGGACTTCCAGTTCAGCGAGTATGCCGGTGTCCTGGCTTTTTTGGGGTCGTAGCCCCGGGACTCGACAGCTGTGGCCAGCTCATCGCCCATACTGATGACAAGGATCAGGAGCGGTACGATAAGCATCGCGATCTGGCGGGGGGTCCAGCGTGCAAGTCCCTGCCGGGGTTTGCCGCGTGACTTCAGCGCCAGCTGCAGCTGATCCAGCTTGCCGAGAATCCAGGGGACAAATTGCAGGGTAACGGATACGGCCAGTGACCAGCCCCGGGTACGGAGGCCAAGCTTCTTGAGCGGGGTAAGGCCCCATTCCAGCGCTTCGCGCAGCGGCGCACCGGTTGTTGTCTCCGTGAACAGGAAGCCAAGGGCGATCAGCAGCAGAAAGCGCAGCACATTAAGCCCTCCCCGTGCCATTCCCTCCACGCTGAAGCCGGCAGGTCCGATTGAGAAATCAGGGGAGGTCCAGTCCAGCGCAGACAGCAGCCACAGGAACAGGAACATCAGCAGGAAGGGACGGAAGTACCGGACCGTCCTGCTCCAGGGAACCGCAGCCGAACCGATTAATCCGCAGATAATGAGGCTTGCCGGCAGCACTGGTGGAAAGCTGCCCATACTCAGTACAACGAGTGAACCAAGCAGCATCCCCAGCCACTTCACCCGGGGGTCCAGCTTCTGCCACCGTATCCGGCGTGAAGCCTTCCGGCTATGCGTCTCCGCCGTACCTCCGTCCGCAGTACCGATAGGCATATGCGACTCTGCCAAATCTCCGCCTGCACCACCTCCAGGCAAGTGCGACTCCGCCGTACCCCCGTCCGCACCACCGCCAGACATGTGCGGCTGCGCCATTCCTTCGCCCGTAACGCCGGCTGCGGAAGGCGCCGGCAGCGGCAGCGAAGCGAGCCTGGCCAGCAGCTCTCCAATGCTGGCGGGCTGCTCCGCCAGCAGCCCCTGCCGGCGGAGCCTGTCCCCGATGCGCGAGTAAGCAGGCGGTTCCAGCCCGGCCGACCGGAGCAGCTGGTGATCCGCTGCAAGCGGAGCGGCCGGTCCGTTGTAATGCACAGTTCCCCTGTGCATTACGACCGCCTGATCAGCCAGCGGGAGCAGAGTATCCAGCTCATGTGTGCCGATGATCAGGGTGATGCCCTCTGCCCGCAGCTGCTGCACCAGCTGCAGCAGCGAGTGAGCGGACTGCGGATCGAGCCCCGCGGTCGGCTCATCGAGAATCAGCAGCTCCGGTTGCACGGCAAGAGCGGCGGCGATGCACAGCCGCCGCTTCTCTCCTCCGCTGAGCAGAAAAGGGGACCGCCCGGCGAATATGTCATAGGGCAGCCCGGCCCTGGACAAAGCGCTGCGGATCAGCTCCAGGCGCTGTGCCTTAGGCACGCCATGCTGCTCCAGGCCATATTCCATTTCTTTGTGTACACTGCCGGCGAACAGCTGGGTCTCCGGCTGCTGGAACACAATAGATACCTTGGGCGTCCCGCCTGATCCGCCGGCATATACAATCCTGCCTGACGAGGGCGTGTCCAGCCCGGCCAGCAGCCGCAGCAGGGTCGATTTGCCGCTGCCGGTCACGCCGCAGAGAACAGCCAGGGTGCCCCGGCTGATCTCCAGATTAACATCCTGCAGAGCAGCGGTACTATCGTACAGGTAAGCTACCTTTTCTGCCCTTATGCTCATAGCACCGCCTCCAGTTCCTGCTCGGATAGCGGGAGCTGCCCGAGGGGCCAGCCGCGCGACTGCAGCAGCCGGCCGATACGGATGACCGGCGGCGGCTCCCAGCCCAGCAGCTCCGGGAGCCCGGAGCTGTAGAACAGTGTGCGCGGATCGCCGTCATAGCGCAGCGTTCCCTGCTCCATTACGGCGACCCTCGGGCTCTCCGCGAGCTCCTCCGGCCGCTGGGTAACCCACAGGATCGTCGTCCCCCGGCGCCACAAATCTCTGGCCAGCGCCATAATGCGGCTCCGCCCCGCAGGGTCCAGCATCGATGTGGCCTCATCGAAGATAATCATCTCCGCCTCCAGCGCCAGGCAGCAGGCGACAGCCAGCCGCTGGCGTTCCCCGCCGGAGAGAGTGGTGATATCATCCGCCCATTTATGGGCCAGTCCTACCTGCTGCAATACCCGGCGGATCTGTGCATCCATTTCATCCCGGGCCAGCCCCCGGTTCTCCAGCCCGAAGGCAATATCCTCGTAAGGCGTGGAGCCGATGTTCTGGGATTCGGGATTCTGGAATACAAGCTGGATGTGCTGCTTCACGGCTGTACGGTTCACTGCAGACCGGAGATCAAGACCGGCAGCATGCAGACTGCCGGCGGCCGGAATATTCAGTCCGTTGAACATCCGCACCAGAGAGGACTTGCCGCAGCCGTTCGCTCCGGTCAGGGCCACCCATTCGCCGCGGCTGATATGTATGGAAATCCCCTGCAATACCGGCAGCCGGCGCTGGCCGTCCCGGTACGAGAAGGATATATTTTGCGCTGTAATCATCGTTATACCTGCTTCCTTTGACGCCATTCGTCCACAATTGCTCTTGATTATAGCAAAAATTTAAACATTGATGTATACAGACCGGGATGTTATAGTAGTTTCAAAAAAACGGGGGGCCTTCTTTCAATGAAAAAATGGACGACTCGCGGCCTGATCTTCAGCGCGTTATTTGCCGGAGTCATGATTGCACTCAGTTTCCTCAAGATCTATTTGCCTATTTCGGCCGTGCCGATTACACTTCAGACACTGGCAGTGATGCTGGCCGGCGCGGTACTTGGAGCACGCTACGGAACGCTGGCTGTGCTTATCGTCATCGGCCTTTGTGCAGCCGGATTTCCTGTTATGGGCGGCAGCGGCGGAGTGGCGGTACTGGTGGGCCCGACGGCAGGCTATATTTTCTCCTGGCCGGTTGCCGCTTTCCTGATTGGGCTGTGCTCCCAGCGTATGCGGCAGGATAAATATACGTTTCCCAAACTCGCGGCTGCCAACATTGTGTTCGGCGCACTGCTGGTCTATCCCGGAGGTGTATGGTGGCTGGCCCATTCTACAGGAATGGACTCCCTTTCCAAGGCGCTGACAGCAGGAATGTGGCCGTTCATCCCGGGCGACCTTGTCAAAGCGGTTCTCTGCGCAGGCGTTGTGACTGCTGTACGGCAGGTGTATCCGATCGAGCGGATCCTGAACAGCGATAATACGGGCTGGGCCGAAGGCGATCATCCGACTATCAGCAGCTAAGCGGCTGATATCAGCAGAGTTTACAGGATTACAATAACAAAACAGCCGCCGTCCCGATCCGGACGGCGGCTGTTTCTATTTCGTTATTAATGATTCTCCGCATTGTCAGCGCTCTGCTCCTGAGCGGAATCCTCCTGATCCGTACTCTCCTGATCCGGCAGCGCCCAGACCGATACACTGCCGCCGTTTACAGGGAATACAGCCCAGCCGTCTTCACCGATGGTTACGGTCTCCCCACGGTTACGGGTGAAATCCTCCCAGACCTCTCCGGCCCGTTCTTCGCCGAGGAACATCCGCTTCTCGCCGTTGTCGCCGTTCGAGATGACTACAGCACAGCCGGAGCCGGGCAACTCTTCCACACCGCGGCGCACCCAGCCGATGGTGTTGGGATGATCGAAATAATCATCCTGATCGCCGTAGGCTTTGTGATAACGGGCATACAGCAGTGGATCAATGGCAGCTTTCTTCGGTTCTACCGGGGCCGGGCCGCCAATTCCATAATAATCGCCATAGAAGACGACAGGGTAACCGTCACGCCGGAGCAGAATGAGTGCATACGCGCTCTGTTTGAACCAGTCGCCGACCCAGGATTCCAGCGCCTCATGAGGCTGTGAATCATGGTTGTCCACGAAGGTTACGGCATTCAGCGGATGGGTCTGGACCAGCGTATCCTCAAAAATCTTCGTCAGATCAAAATCCCGTCCGGCAAGTGAAGCGGAATAGAGCTTGTAATGCAGGGATACATCAAATAAATCGATCTGATAATCAACCGTATTGAGGAACTCGCGGCAGGCTTCAAGGTTCGAATTCCAGAACTCACCGACGATATAAAAGTCCTCGCCGCGCTTTCTTTTCATTTCCTGGGCGAACTCCTTAATATACTCATGGTTGATATGCTTGATGGCATCCAGCCGGTAGCCGCTGCACTGCAGGGTATCGACCAGCCATTTTCCCCAGTCCAGCATCTCCCGCTTGACATCTTCGTGGCTGTAGTCAATGTTAGCGAACATCAGATAATCATAGTTGCCGAATTCGTCGTCAACATTCTGGTTCCAGGCCCTGTTCTGGCCGTTGATCCGGAATACCCCGGTCCGGCCTTCTTTGGCGTCAAAGTCTGTACCGTTAAAATGGGTGTGATCCCATTTGAAGGCGGAATACTCCTCGCCGCGCCCCGGAAAGGTGAATTTGGTCCAGCCCTCAATCTCGAAAGGCTCGGAGATATCCTTGGTGCGGTCGTTCGGATCCACCTCAATTACCTCGAATGTCTCTGTCTCATCTGCACCGGCTTTATGGTTCATAACGAGATCAACGTAGACCGCGATGCCGTTCTTCAGGCACTCGGCAATCGCCTCGATCAGCTCCTGCTTCGTGCCGTATTTGGTCCGGACCGTCCCTTTCTGGTCGAATTCGCCCAGATCATAGAGATCGTACACCCCATACCCGGTGTCCTCGCCGGAGACAGCCTTGGTTACAGGCGGAACCCAGACCGAATCGATATAGGCTGCCTTGATATCCGGGGCCATCTCAGTCAACCGCTTCCAGTGCTGCCCGTCCGCTTCAACATGCCATTCAAAAAACTGCATCATCGTATGGTTTCTCTTCATCTCTATAACCTCCTATATATGTAGACCGGGTAATCAGTTAAACAGGTCCAGCTGAAGCGGGGCGAGGCCGCCGTCAATGCCCAGCAGGGCCTGCAGCTCTTTGGCATTGGGAGTAGCATCACCGGCGGAGTTATTGTTGAACACCACATAGAGCTCGCGGCAGCTTTTTTCCAGCTCCAGCAGGCGGTCCCGCCATTCCGTAAGTTCCTCCGTGCTGTAACGGTACAGATAGCGAAGCTTGCGCCAGTCGGGATGGCTGCTCTGGTTCCAGCCCTGGACGTTGCGGCCGTGCAGCCGGATATACGTGATATCAGGATTAGTCGCTACAGGTACAATCGGGATGGAGCCTGAGCCCGCCTGCGGCTCATCGGCAACGGTGTGAATCCAGCCCTCACGTTCCAGAAATCCGAGCGTTCTGTCGCGCATTTCCGGGCTGTACCAGGACTCATTGCGGAACTCCACCGCTGAAGGGACATCCGTCATCCGTTCTTTGACCTCACGCAGAAAATCCACGTTCTCCTTGGTACAGTCAAACCACGGCGGGAACTGGAAGAGAGCCATGGCCAGCTTGCCGGCCTCGCGTACGGGGGCAATGGAATGATGAAATGCCTCGTACATTTCAGCGGTGGAATCGTAGTAATTTTTTTTACCGCGCAGATGTCCGGTCATTCCCTGATAGGCTTTTACAATAAACTGGAAGTTATCCGGGGTTTGTGAGGCCCATTTCACATAATTCCGGACCGGCTGTACCGCATAGAAGGAGCTGTCAATTTCCACGATGGGAAAATGGGCGCTATAGGCAGGCAGACGTTCGGCGGGCTTGATTTTGCCGTATAGCTCATCGTGGTCACCGAAGCCGGTTAGCCCGATCTTGATCATTGCATTTCCCTCCTTGCGGTTGTCTTTATACAGGAGCGGGGGAGATTAGCTATTCTCTTATTAAACTCAAACCCTGCTTCTGCAAACAAGCGAGTTGATTAATCCTCTAAATAAGGCAACATGAAGGGGAAGAGAGCTCAGGCGACGGGCATCCGGTCAGAACGCTATGGGTGCTGTTATCGCCAAAAGAATGCGCGGATATACTTGGTGGCCTGCTTTATTTGCCTGATGAACGTTACTGCTTGCTTCGGAATGAATGCCTGGAATGTACCGGTTATCGCCCATGAGAAAACGGCAGAGGTACTGGGCAGTTTAAGCAGACGGGGCTGGTCGGATGATGAGATGGAGGAGCTGATGCAGACAGGGACCATCAGCTTAGAAAGTGTACAGCATATCCGTTTGGAATACAGTGAATCCGGGCAGATTTCGGTCGGGAAACCGGATATTCAGGATAAAGACAGCCCCGTTCCGGCCGGAACGGGGCTGTTCAGCATAGCCATATTAAGTTGGGGTCGGCTGTCAGGGTCTGAAATGCGTGATTGCTGCTCCGCTGGATATATGCACCGCGTTGCGTCCGTTTCGCTTGGAGGTGTACAGGGCATGATCGGCTTCGGAGAGCAGCTCCTCAAGGGATACATCGTGCGGGAGAGACTCCACTACACCGAAGCTGGCGGTTACATTAATCTGACCGGACACCGTATACATGGGGCTGCGTTCCACATCGCTGCGGATCTGCTCTGACAGCAGGGCTGCCTGCTTCAGCGGGGTATCCGGCAGGCATATTACAAATTCCTCTCCCCCATAACGCCCGAATACATCCCTTTCCCGGATATGCCTGGAGCATACGCCTACGACATGCTGCAGTGCCATGTCGCCGTACTGGTGGCCGTAACGGTCATTGATGTTTTTGAAGAAATCGATATCCAGCAGAATAATCGAAAAGGGACTCTTGCTGTCTTGCGCCTGAATCAGCAGCTCCCGGCTGAGCTCCATGAAATGAGTCCGGTTATATATACCGGTCAGATTGTCAATTGTAGCAAGCTGCCGGAGCTTGTCCTGCAGCAGAGTCCGTTCGGTTACATCGATCAGCATGATCATCCTGCCGGCAACGCTCCCGTCCTTCTTGAGTACAGGGGAAGAGCGGACCTCATAATAACAGGTGCTTCCGCCTATATTCCAGGCCAGCTCCCGTTCCCCGCTCAGCAGCGGGTCGGCACTCATTACGTAATCGACGGCATCCTTGCCCGCAGGCAGAAACAGCTGGGCCAGCGAGCGCCCGACTGCGGAGGAGTCCAGGCCCTCCATCATCCCTGTGGCAGCCCGGTTGTAATCAATCAGCATATCAAAACGGTCCGTGACCAGCACTCCGTCGCGCATGCTCTCGAACAGATTTTCCCGGGCGATAGGAGCTGCGGTCAGCATTCCTCTGGACAGGATGGCCCAGAAGTACAGGGTCGAGGTTACGCTCATAATGACCGGGACAGGGTCCATGCCATAAGGGGTCTTGTCTATTAAATAGAGGAATGCCCCCATGGCCGGCAGAAACTGCCCGACAAAAATGGTGATCATCTGCCGCCGGTACACCCGCTTCATCCGGTTCCACTGCCAGAGGATCAGGCACATCCCGGCAAGCATAGAGCCGAAGGTCATGCTGCCCTGCACGATATACCAGGGGCCCATCACAACATCAACCACCAGGGAAGGTGCCCCTTCCCGGAACACCATTGATTTGTAGAACAGATGGTGATACTCATTGGTCCATACCAGCAGTGTGGAAATAATAGGTACAGCGAAGAGCGGAACCAGCAGCTTCTTGTTAATCAGGCGCTCCAGTCCCACGAAATGCATGATCATAAGCAGGCTGCAGGGGGCGATAAAAGGCATGCCCAGATACTCCACCTTAATCCAGAATCCGATTTCCTGCATGGAGTTGCCCGACAGCTCCAGAGCAAAGCCAAAGATGTAAATGGCCGAGAAAAAGGAGCTGCAGACAAAAGCCCGGATTCCGGCAAAATCAGTCTTCTTATAAAAGGCAAACAGTGCAAGAAGCGCGTTCAGCACCCCGGATACAGATACGATAACAATGTAATTTGAAATTAAAGATCCCATGGCTTCGGCCTCCTCACAGGGCAGGCGTCCATTGCCGGTTCGGCTGAAACAGGCCGAGGCCTGTTAATATAAGTGCTCCGCATCGGCGAATTTTCTCCTGTTTGATCAAGGATATACATAAATAGTATCACAGTTTGTTATGGATAACATTCGGCCTCCGGGCTTACCCGCTTAGTCCGCAGTGTCCTGGCGGGGGAGTGAAATCCCCCCCTCTATGTATATCGGCATCCGCCGTATTCTTCAACAATCCCGGTCCCGCGCCTAGACAAAGTGACGGAATTTCACAGGCGCTATTTTACTTTTTGTCTAGTGAGTGTCCGGACAGCAGAGTGTAAGATGTTAGTTAATCCTACATTGAATCTTTAATCATTTATAAAAAACGAATTATATGTTATTTTATTTAACATTGATATCCGAATCAGGAATGAAGGGGGAACGGGATATGTCACTTGTAGCGGCAAAGATTCCTGAGATACAGCTGCAAAACGTCGAAATGCGTTATCAGACAGAGAGTGCCGATGTGCTGGCGCTGCATCAGGTTAGCCTTAATATTGCCAAAGGCGAATTCGTTTCTTTGCTGGGCCCCTCAGGCTGCGGCAAAACAACACTGCTGAGACTGATGGCAGATCTTCTGACACCGACTGCGGGCAATGTCACGGTAGCGGGAAAAAGTGCCAAGGAAGCGAGGCTGGCCCAGAAGTACGGCATTGTTTTTCAGAGTCCGGTGCTGTATGACTGGCGCAAGGTCAAGCACAACATTACGCTTCCGCTTGAACTGATGGGAGTCAAGAAGGCGGCCCGTGAGGAAAAAGCATTGGAACTGCTGGAGCTTGTCGGGCTGCGGGGCTTTGCCGACAAGTATCCGTGGCAGCTCAGTGGAGGAATGCAGCAGCGTGTGGCTATTGCCCGCGCGCTCTCGATGGAGCCGGAGATTCTGCTGATGGATGAGCCGTTCTCCGCACTGGATGAATTCACGCGCGAGCGCCTGAATGAGGAGCTGCTCTCCGTCTGGAGTAAGGTGCAGAGCACCATTGTGTTTGTAACCCACAGTATTCCTGAATCTATCTTCCTTTCGGACAGAGTGTTCGTGTTATCCCCGCATCCGGGCCGGTTATCGGCTGTTGTCGATATTCCGCTGCCGCGCCCGCGTACGGCGGAGATGCGGGACAGCCCGCAGTTTTTTGAACTGATCGCCCGTATCCGCGACAGTTTTGAAGGGGTGTAGCGATGAAGGCGAACAGCTTGCTCCGCAGCCGTTATCTGCCGCTGCTCGTCTGGATCTGCGGTCTGCTGGCGGTTTGGGAGGCCGTCTCCTGGTTGCTGCTCCATGTGGTGAAGACCCCGCTTGCCCAATCCAAGCTGCCTTATGTGCATGAGGTGGCGGCAACCTTGTGGAAGTACAGCGGCACATTGCTGAAGGAGGGCGGAGCAACCTTCGGCAATGCCGGTATAGGCTTCCTGATCGGGGCCGCCGCCGGAGTGCTGCTCGCTGTGCTGATGAGCCTGTCCAGAACAGTTGAACGGCTCGCCTTCCCGTACGCGGTTGCTTCACAGATGATTCCGATTCTTGGACTCGCGCCGATTATCTACGGGATTGTACGCGATGAGCAGGTATCGCGGATTATCATCTCCGGGTATATCACTTTCTTTCCGGTTGCCCTGAACATGCTGCGCGGCCTGCGCAGCGTTGATCTTCCCGCTGTGGAGCTCATGCACTCCTATGCAGCCAAGCCGTGGGCAGTCTATTGGAAGCTGAAGCTTCCGGCTGCATTGCCGGGACTGTTCAGCGGCCTCAAAATCGCGGCTCCGCTCGCGGTAACCGGGGCCATACTGGTTGAACTGATGGGGGCCCAGCATGGCATAGGGGTCATTATGCTGCGGAATCTGTATTATGGGCCTTCCCATACGTACATGTTCTGGTCTACGGTTCTGGTCGGGGCGCTGCTGGGTATCGCCAGCTACTGGCTGATGACGCTTGTCGAGCGTCTGGTTGCGCCGTGGCAGCCTGAGTTCCGGCCGAAGGGAGGAGAGCGCTCATGAGCAGCAATTCAGTGCAGGAGCCTGCGTATATCGCTGCATCTGGAAGCGAAGGTCAGCCTTCATCTCTTATAACAACGATAAATAGTGTTTCATCAGGCCCGGAGAAGCAGAGGGGAAGACGGCGCCTGCCCGGATGGCTTAATGCGGGTGTGCTTTTGCCGCTTGCAGCCGGTGTAATCTTCCTGCTCCTCTGGGAGCTTCAGATGTTTCATAAGCTGTTTGACCTGAAGAAATATCAGCTTCCGCTGCCTTCCGCTATCTGGGAAGCCATGCGGGAGAATTACAGCCTGCTGCTGTCTTATACCGGCTATACCCTTACCGAAGCAGTAGCCGGCATGCTGATCGGCTCGGCCGGCGGCTTTCTGATTGCCCTGGCTGCAACCGCCTGGCCGCGCTGGGGCGGCGGCAGCCTGACTCTGGTGGCGGCGCTCAATGCAGTGCCGATTGTGGCGCTGGCCCCGATTATGAATCTGTGGTTCGGTGACGGCATCGGCTCGCGGGCAGCTATCGTTACTGCAACCACAATGGCGGCGATGGCCATTAATGCCTACAAAGGAATGTCGGCAGTCGACCCCTTGGCGCTCGATCTGATGCATTCCTATGCTGCCGGCAAGTCTGCGGTATTCCGTCATTTGCGGATTCAGAACAGTCTGCCGTACGTATTTACCGCTCTCAAGATCAATACTACCGCGAGTATGATCGGAGCCATCGTCGGCGAGTTTTTCTTTTCCTCCAGAGGGCTTGGTTATCTTCTCTCAAACTCCATCAAGGTGGCGAAGATGCCGCTCGGCTGGTCCTGTATTGTGCTTGCAGCCATCGCCGGAGTGTTGTTTTATCTGATTGTAGAACGGCTGGAGAAGGTATTTATCAGATGGCATCCCTCCCGGCGTTCGTGACCTTTTTTTACCCGTTACATCCGGACCTTGCGCGGGGGAGACAGAGAACCTGACCGCGGGCCGTATGGATATAGGCACCATGATGGCAACCATACTGTGCTGTGCAAGAACTACAAACTCAAAATGGTAGGGGGAGTTGCATTTGAAGAACGGGAAAAAGGGTAAATCGCACGGCGGGCTATTACTGGCGGCAATGATTATGCTCATCTCTCTGCTGGCCGGCTGCGGAGGAAACAACAATGCCAATGCACCTGTCGCTGAAGCGAATACGGCTGCAGAGGCTTCCGCTTCACCGGGAGCGGCAACGGCAGAGCCTGCTGCAGAGCCGGTTACGGTCAAGCTGCAGCTGAAATGGGTGCCCCAGGCGCAGTTCGCCGGTTATTTTCTGGCACAGGATAAGGGTTATTATGCCGAGGAAGGGCTGAACGTTGAAATTTTGCCCGGCGGGCCTGACATTGTACCGGAGCAGCAGGTGGCCGGCGGATCGGCAGACATCGGGGTGGATTGGGTGGCAAGCCTGCTGACCAGCCAGGAGCAGGAAATGCCATTGGTACAGATCGCACAGATTTTCCAAAAGAGCGGCCTGGTCCTGGTGTCCAAGAAAGATGCTGGAATTAACAGTCCGGCTGATCTGAAGGGTAAAAAGGTCGGAAACTGGATGGGCGGCAATGAGTTTGAACTGCTGGCGCTATTCGATAAGTATAAGCTCGATTCCAACAAGGATTTGAATTTTACGAAGCAGGGCTTCACCATGGACCAGTTCCTCGGCGGTGAAATCGATGCTGCTTCAGCCATGACCTACAATGAATATCAGGTTGTGCTGGAATCGGGAGTAAAGGCTGAAGATCTGAATGTTATTGATATGAACGATGAGGGGGTAGCCATGCTTGAGGATAACCTCTTCGCCAATAAAGAATGGCTGGCGGATAATAAGGAGACTGCAGCCAAGTTCGTCCGCGCTTCACTCAAGGGCTGGAAGGATGCAATCGCCGATCCGGAAGCGGCTGTGGACAGCGTAATGAAGCTGGCTGAGGAAGGCAGTACAACCCGCGAGCATCAGCTGACTATGATGACAGAAGTAGCCAAGCTGATTCAGCCGGAGGGCTTCGATATTGCCAAGCTGGGCTATACCGATGCTGCCGCATTCCAGCAGACGGCGGATATTGCCCTCAAGTTCGGAGTAATCAAGGAAGCAGCCGATGTGAATGAAGCCTATACGAATGAGATTGTCGAGATGACAGCAGAGTGAGTTTCCGTCCATAAATAACACACAGATGACCGCCGGTGAGGCGGTCATCTGTTATCATCGGCAGCCCAGATCAAGAAAGAGGTGAGGAATCATGTCTCTGGTAGTGAGGCAGGCAGAGAAAATCAGAAACTATGTGAACGGCAGCTGGGTGGATTCACCCTCCGGACAGGAAGAGGAGGTGTTCAATCCGGCAACCGGCGAGGTGATCGCCTATGTTCCGATCTCGAGCAGGGAGGAAGTGGATGCTGCAGTCCATGCGGCGGCAATTGCCTATCATTCATGGAAAAGGGTTGCCGTTCCGCGGAGAGCCCGCTATTTCTTCCAGTACCAGCAGCTGCTGGTGCAGCACCGGGATGAGCTGGCCGATCTGATTACGCTGGAGAACGGCAAGAGCCGAGAAGAGGCGCTGGGTGAGGTACAGCGCGGCATTGAGTGCGTGGAATTCGCCTCGGGAGCTCCTACACTGATGATGGGCAGCCAGCTGCCGGACATCGCTTCCGGGATTGAATCGGGCATGTACCGCTATCCCCTGGGCGTAATCGGCGGAATTGCACCGTTTAACTTCCCGATGATGGTGCCCTGCTGGATGTTTCCGCTGGCCGTTGCCTGCGGCAATACCTTTGTGCTGAAGCCGTCGGAGCGTACGCCGCTGCTGGTCAACCGGCTGGCGGAGCTATTCGGCGAAGCCGGGTTTCCGCCGGGTGTGCTGAATGTGGTGCATGGTGCGCATGAAGTGGTGAACGGCCTGCTGGAGCATGAGGATGTGAAGGCCATTTCCTTTGTCGGCTCACAGCCGGTGGCGGAATACGTGTATAAGCAGGGGACAGCTCACGGCAAACGTGTGCAGGCGCTGGCCGGTGCCAAAAACCACTCGATTGTGCTGCCGGATGCCGATCTGGACAACGCCGTAAAGAATATTACCGCAGCTGCTTTCGGCTCGGCAGGTGAGCGCTGTATGGCCTGCTCGGTTGTAGTTGTGCATGAAGCTATCGCCGATGAGCTGGTTGGCCGGCTGATTCAGGCTGCTGACGGCCTGAAGATCGGGGACGGCAGGGAGGACGGTGTATTTCTCGGGCCGGTTATCCGGGAGGCGAATAAGGAGCGGACGATCCGGTACATTGAAAAGGGGATCGAAGAGCAGGCGGAGCTGGTACGCGACGGCCGGAAGGATAGCGCAGCAGCAGGTGCCGGCTATTTCCTGGGGCCGACCATCTTTGACCGTGTGCAGCCGGGAATGACCATCTGGCAGGATGAGATTTTTGCTCCGCTGCTGTCTGTGGTACGCGTTAAGGATCTTGCCGAAGCGATAGAGATTACGAACCGCTCATCGTTCGCGAACGGCGCCTGTCTGTATACAGACAGTGCCCGCGCGGTCCGTGAGTTCCGGGAAGAGATTGAAGCAGGGATGCTTGGTGTGAATCTTGGTGTGCCGGCACCGATGGCGTTTTTTCCTTTTTCCGGATACAAGAAATCCTTCTATGGTGACCTGCATGCCAACGGGCGTGACGGTGTTGAATTCTACACCCGCAAGAAGATGATTACTGCACGTTATTAGTGTTCTATACAACATATTTCGGAGAGGGGAACTTGCCATGCAGAGCCTGGGCAAAGAGAGCGAAGCGGCTATAAAGAAGGATCAGCGGTATTTATGGCATAACATTACACCATACAGTGAACAGAGCCCCCCGATGATCGCGGCTTCGGCCAGCGGGTCGTGGGTTACCGATATTGACGGCAATAAATACTTGGACGGGATGTCCGGGCTGTGGTGCGTAAATGTCGGGTACGGGCGAAAAGAATTGGCTGACGCTGCCTACAATCAGCTGCTCAGCCTGCCGTATTTCCCGCTTACCCAGAGCCATATGCCGGCCGTTGCGCTTGCCGAGAAGCTGAATGAGTGGCTGGAAGGTGACTACGTGATCTTCTTCTCCAACAGCGGCTCTGAAGCGAATGAGGCGGCCTTCAAGATCGTCCGCCAGTACCATCAGCAGACCGGCCAGCATTACCGCAGTAAATTCATCGCCCGTTACCGCGGCTACCACGGCAGCTCGCTCGGGGCTTTGTCTGCCACGGGCCAGGCGCAGCGCAAGTACAAGTATGAGCCGCTGGCTGCGGGGTTCCTGCACGTAGCGCCGCCGGACAGCTACCGCCGCCCTGCAGGCATGACTGTGGAGGCATTCAATCTGCAGTGTGCACAGGCGATCGAGGATAAGATCGTATGGGAGGGCGCAGAGACGGTTGCTGCTGTAATCATGGAACCCGTCATTACCGGCGGCGGCGTCATTGTGCCTGAGCAGGTCTATCTGGACCGGGTGCAGGAAATCTGCCGGAAATATGGCGTACTGCTGATTATGGATGAGGTCATCTGCGGCTTCGGGCGTTCCGGGCGAAAGTTCGGCCATCAGAACTTCGGGATCAAGCCGGACATCGTCACCATGGCCAAAGGGCTGACCAGCGCCTATCTGCCGCTGTCGGCAACTGCGGTGCGCAAGGATATTTATGAGGCTTTCAAGGATAACAGCGACGGCTACGGCCACTTCCGTCATGTGAATACCTTCGGCGGCAACCCGGCAGCCTGTGCACTGGCCCTCTGCAATCTGGAAATTCTGGAGCAGGAGCAGCTGGTGGAACGTGCCGGTATTCTGGGGCAGAGGCTGCACAGCGGGCTGTCCGGGCTGCTTGATCACAAGCTGGTTGGCGATATCCGCAGCTTCGGATTGATCATCGGCATCGAGCTGGTGGCAGACAAGGCTACCCGGCAGCCTGCCGATCTGGATACTGTCAAAGGCATTATTGCCGAATGTAAGGCTAAAGGGCTTATCATCGGCAAGAACGGGGACACCGTGGCGGGCTACAACAATGTGCTGACACTCGCGCCGCCGCTTTCGTCTACGGATAGTGATATACAGTTCATTGTTGATACGCTCACAGCTGTGCTGAACGGGAGCTGGGGAGCGTGAGCTTGTCGGGATACAGCAGCTGATAGGCGCGCAGGGCAACCTGAATCGAGATGCGATTCTCGGGGAGCATGAAGTCCTCGCCCAGCAGCTCGGTGATTTTGTCCAGCCGGTAGTAAAGGGATTGTCTGACGATGAACAGGTTGCGGGCGGCGATTTGCTTGGAGCCGTCATGATCGAGGAACACGCGCAGTGTCAGCAGCAGCTCGCTGCCCTTCGACTGGTCGTGGTCAATCAGCGGTCCCAGATAGCTGCGGATGAAGTTCTCCAGTGTCTTGCCGTCATTCAGGTTGAGGAGCAGCTGGAACACACCCAGCTCTTCGTAGAACAGTACCGGTTTCTGATAACAAGAATAGAGCGACAGGGATTGTACCGCTTCCTGATAACCGGCATATGCCTGCTTCAGGCCTTTGTGGGACTTGCTGACTCCGGTGACGAGCTGCAGGTCCTTCAGCTTTTCATCGGCCCGGATGTGCTGCAGTGCATCCAGCGCCTGCTGCAGGCGCAGCTTGCCGGGAAGTCTGGACTGGATATCGAGTGCAATTACGGTAAGCCGGTTATTTTTCAGGGTAATCAGAGGCCGCAGGGAGTATTTCTCGAAGAGGGACCTGATGATAAGCGAAAGGTGGAAGGTGATGGATTCCCAATCGTTCTCCGAGCTGTTCCATTTCACATCACGCGGATTCTCGATTTCAATCAGACAGACCCGGTAGCTCAGCTCGTTCACCATATTAAAGTCGGGGCCGACCAGACCCTTGAGCCGGTTGTCATCTTCGATACGTCCGCTGATCAGCTCATCGACCCACAGATTCTCCGAAAACAGCTTGCGTTCTTCCATATAACGGGTACGCAGCAGCTCCTGTGCAATCGAGAGTGATGCTGAATCCAGCAGCAGACAGTCGAATTCCTGCGGCTTATGATTGCTGATCATCATAATATAAGCCCAGGTCTGGTCGAGCGCCCCTACCGGCTTCAAGGCGATCTTTCTGTGTCCGAACTCACGGATGCAGGGTGCGGCATCGGGCTGTATGCCCTCAAGCTCATCGTCAAGCGATTCGAAGAAGCCAAGCAGCGGGAGCTGCTCCTCCGGCGGAAGCGCCGGGAAAAACAACGGCTTGCCTTGGAGCTGCATATAGACAATTTGGGTGCGGGTGCTTTTGCATAACAGCTGCAGTACCTTCAGCGTTCCCTGGGAGGTCAGGGTAAGGCGGTGGAATTCACGGGAGATACTCTCTAGCTCCTGCAGCATCTTGTGGTGGCGGTTGATGATGAGGGAGTGCAGGTCGAGCGTAATGTCTACGAAGCGTACGGTGCGGGTGAATACAATTAGCGGAAAATCATGGCGGCCCGCAAGCTCGATCATCTCCTGGGGAATCGTGCTGAAGTAAGCCCCGAGCTCGATGCACAGACAGGCGGCGTTTTTATCAATCAGATTTTGCAAAAAGGCCAGGGAAGCCGCGATGTCTGCGCTGGCTCCCATACCTGTTGTCAGAATCATTTCCTCTCCGTGGATCAGACTCTCGAAGCTGGCGCTTTCCAGTACATGCACCCAGCGGATTGCCCGGTTCAGCCCGTTTTTCCCTCCGACGATCACGGCATCTGCAAACAGCGGTCTTCTCAGTGCGTCCCGCACCGTAAATACAAGTTCCCAATCCATATGCTTTCCCCCTCGCTCTTTATCCTGCTTGCTATCTCCGGCGTAAAAAATACACTTTTGAAATTAGACAATGTGTCTAATGTAACAAAAAAACGAAATGGATATAGTTTGATTATAATATGTTAGGAAATATGACTTAGTGTGATGTGGAATAAACGGCCTTATTAGGTTTGAAGTATATTTTACTACATAAGGCCCGGAGTGTAAGCAAAATATTAAGGAGATTATCGTAATAATGTAATAATATATAACATTTAACTGTCTTAGAGAGCGTGTTAGTCATTTTATTCTTTCGAGGCAGGTAATGAATTTAAAGGGAGGGATAACTGATGGAGCACTCTTCTCCGTTAACTGCATTTACACCTGATATGTTTATGCGCAATTTCGCTGAGGCGGAGCCCGGACTCAGCCGCAAGGGCGCAATGGAGGAATCCAACCGCTGTCTCTATTGCTATGATGCGCCCTGCATCAAGGCCTGCCCTACAGGTATCAATATTCCTTCCTTTATTAAACGGATTGCCACCGATAATCTGAAGGGCTCAGCCATGACGATCATGGAGTCCAATCCGGTCGGCGCCAGCTGTGCACGGGTCTGTCCGACCGAGGAGCTCTGTGAGGGGGCATGTGTACTGAACGATGCTTCAGCGCCGATTCAGATCGGACTGCTGCAGCGTTATGCCACCGACTGGGCCGTTAACAGCGGAATCCAGCTGTTCAAAGCGGGTGTGCCAAACGGCAGGAAGGTTGCTGTCATCGGCGGCGGTCCGGCAGGCTTGTCAACTGCCAGAGAGCTGGCACGCGAAGGGTTTGCCGTGGTGGTCTACGAGGCCAAGCCGCTTGCAGGCGGACTGAATACACACGGGATCGTGTCCTTCCGGCTGCCGCAGTCGATCTCGCTGTGGGAAGTGGAACAGGTTGAGAAGCTGGGTGTGCAGATCTTAACCGGAGTCAAGGTTGGAGTGGACATTACTGTGGAGGAGCTCAGGGAAAATTATGATGCCATAGTGCTCGCAGCCGGAATGGGCTATGTGCCGCCGCTCGGCATTGAAGGCGAGAAGCTTTCCGGTGTTTATGATGCCATAGAGCTGGTTGAAACGACCAAGACGGGGGTTCCGACGCTGGAGCTGATGGGACAGCGCGTCGCCGTAATCGGCGCAGGCAATACCGCCATTGATGCGGCTACCTGCTCGGTGCGGCTCGGAGCCGAGAGTGTCAAAATGGTCTACCGCCGTACCCGGAGTGAGATGACCGCTTATGACTTTGAATATGAATTCGCCAAGCAGGAGGGCGTGGAATTCAACTGGCTGACACTGCCCAAACGGATTGTCGGCGATGCACTGGGCAATGTGACCGGACTGGAATGCGTCCGGATGAAGCTGACCGGCGAAAAAGACAAGGACGGGCGTCTGGCGCCGATGCCGGTTGAAGGCTCGGAATTCGTAATGCCGGTTGATGCTGTAGTCATGGCAATCGGACAGAAGCGGCGGATTGACCTGATTGAGTCGCTGGGGCTGGAGCATGACCGGGGCGTGGTGAAGATTGACCGGAAGACCGGACGGACCTCTGATCCGATGATCTATGCTGCCGGCGATATCGTCTTCGGCTCCGGCAACGGTGAGGCGATGGTTGTATCAGCCGCCCAGCAGGGCAAGGATGCGGCTTATGCAATAGTCAGGCAGTTATCCGGTCTGCAGGACAGTGTAGTAGGTTCTGCCGTTTAACCGCTGCCTGGCAGACAGGCAGGAATATGCAATGCAGGCCCGGCGGGTATCCCCGGACTACTTATGACAGGGAGGGAACAACTATGGCAGATCTGCGAATTGATCTAGCAGGAATTAAATCACCCAATCCGTTCTGGCTGGCTTCCGCGCCGCCTACCAATACAGGCTATCAGGTGCAGCGGGCCTTCGAGGCCGGCTGGGGCGGCGCCGTCTGGAAGACACTGGGCGATCCGATCATTAACACCTCGTCGCGGTTTGCGGCAGTTCATTTCAACGGGCAGCGCGTAGCAGGCTTTAACAATATTGAGCTGATTACGGACCGGCCGCTGGAGGTAAACCTGAAGGAAATTTACGAAACGAAAAAGAGATTTCCCGGCCATGCGGTGATTGCCTCCCTGATGGTAGAGCCCAAGCGGGAGAAATGGCATGAGATCGTCAAGCGGGTGGAGGATGTCGGGGTTGACGGGCTGGAGCTGAACTTCGGCTGCCCGCACGGGATGGCCGAGCGCGGAATGGGTGCTGCTTCAGGCCAGCAGCCTGATCTCGTACAGGCACAGACGACCTGGGTCAAGGAAGTGGCGACCACACCGGTAATTGTCAAGCTCACTCCAAATATCACTGACATTACCGTTGTTGCCCGCCATGCGGCCAAAGGCGGCGCAGATGCAATCAGCCTGATCAATACGATTAACAGCCTGGCGGGAGTGGATATCCACAGCTGGAACACCATTCCGCATGTTGGCGGACAAGGTGCACACGGCGGTTATTGCGGACCTGCAGTCAAGCCGATTGCCCTGAGCATGGTGGCTGAATGCGCGCGTGACCGAGGGGTCGGCATTCCGATCTCAGGAATCGGCGGCATCTCCACCTGGCAGGATGTAGTTGAGTTCATGCTGATGGGGGCGACCGGCATCCAGGTCTGTACGGCGGTCATGCATCATGGCTTCCGGATCGTGGAGGAAATGATAGACGGCTTGAATAACTATCTGGATGACAAGGGGCTCGCATCGGTAACAGAGCTGATTGGCAAATCAGTACCGAAATACTCCAACTGGGGCGACCTGGATCTGAATTATAAAGTTGTTGCACGGATCAATGAAGACAGCTGCATTAACTGTAACAAATGCCATATTGCCTGCGAAGATGCTTCGCATCAATGTATAGATATGCTCACGAATGCTGACGGCAAGGCGGTTCTGCAGGTGCGTGAGGAAGACTGTGTAGGCTGCAACCTGTGCTCCATTGTCTGCCCGGCTGACGGCGCAATTGATATGGTCGCGCTGGACAGCGGGGCGGCGCCGATGACCTGGAACCAGCGGCAGCAGGTAATCAGCACCCTGAACGGCTCATATTCAGAAGCGGAGGTGGTCTAGGATGGCCAAAATCATTAAGAACGGAACGATCGTCACTGCTGCAGACACGTATACCGGGGACGTCCTGATTGAAAACGGGATTGTAACCGGAATCGGCCTGAATCTGGAAGTGCCGGGTGCTGAAATTGTGGATGCCTCCGGCTGCTATGTGTTCCCGGGGGGGATAGATCCGCACACCCACCTGGATATGCCTTTTGGAGGAACGGTCACCGCCGATGACTTCGAGAGCGGGACGATCGCCGCTGCCTACGGCGGTACGACAACCGTAATTGACTTCTGTCTGACTACCAAAGGCCAGCCGCTTCAGAGCGCTGTGGATACGTGGCATAACAAATCACAGGACAAAGCTGTGATTGACTATAGCTTCCACCTGATGGTGTCCGAGCTGAATGACCGTGTGCTCGGCGAGCTGCCGCAGATTATCGAACAGGAGGGCATCACTTCACTGAAGGTATTTATGGCCTACAAGAATACCTTCCAGGCTGATGACGGCGTATTGTACAAAACGCTGCAGGCCGCCAAGCGGGAGGGTGCGCTTGTTATGGTTCATGCCGAGAACGGGGATGTAATTGAATATCTGGTGGAGCAGGCGCTGGCCGCCGGCAATACAGACCCGATCTATCATGCGCTGACCCGGCCGCCGGAGCTCGAAGGTGAAGCTACCGGCCGGGCTGCTTATCTGACCGAGTTGACTGATTCGCAGCTTTACGTGGTGCATGTCACTTGTGCTGAAGCGGCATGGAAGATTGCCGAGGCCCGCAAGAAAGGGCTGCGTGTCTACGGCGAGACCTGCCCGCAGTATCTTGTGCTGGATCAGACTGCGCTTGAGAAGCCGGACTTTGAGGGCGCTAAGTACGTATGGTCACCGCCGCTGCGCGAGCAGTGGAATCAGGATGTGCTGTGGGATGCGCTGTGGAACGGTTCGCTGCAGACCATCGGCTCTGACCAGTGTTCCTTTGATTTCAAGGGGCAGAAGGATCTGGGACGCGGTGATTTCTCCAAAATCCCGAACGGCGGACCGACCATCGAGGACCGCTTCAGCCTGCTGTACTCCGAGGGTGTGCAGAAAGGCCGCATCTCATTGAACAAGTTCGTTGATATCATCTCTACTTCAAGCGCCAAGCTGTTCGGCCTTTTCCCGCAGAAGGGGACGATCGCCATCGGCAGTGATGCGGATATTGTCATCTTCGATCCTTCCGTTGAAAGAACTCTTTCAGCTGCAACCCATCACATGAACGTCGATTACAATGCATTTGAAGGCTTCGAGGTCAAGGGCGAACCGGTATCAGTGCTAAGCCGCGGCGAGTTTGTCATCCGTGACAAGCAGTTCGTCGGGCAGGCGGGGGCGGGTCAGTACCTGCACCGCAAACGGTTCGAGGCAGAGACGGCATTTCCCGCCAAAGCGGAAATCAGCGGAGGAGTGGTGTGACATGTCAGTATTTGCGGAGTTTGACAAGGAGCGGCAGGCTGTTGATAAGCTGCTGCAGCAGGGTTACGGAATAGTAAATATCAAAGAGGATCTGGACGGTGCCGAGGTAACATTTGTCCGCAGTGGTTCCGAAGGTGACCCGGTAAAGCTGCTGCTGCTGACGGCGGATGCGCGCAAGCACGTGGCAACAGCCGTTTTTGCCGGAATCAGGCCGGCAGCCCCGGTTGAAGCATCTATTTAAAAAAAGGATCAGAAGCTGGCAGACTGCCGGTTACCGGCGTACCCAGGTACGGATGGAACCGGCAGTTTTGATATGTGTTTGTGTATTAAGGCCCTGTTCAGGCTAATATAATTGCTCTTCGTACTCTTGCCGCAGGATTGACATAATCACCATCGAGTCGAAGGAATCTCCGCGTTTTACCGCTTCCCGCAGCACGCCCTCCACTTTAAAACCAGCTGCCTCATACACATGCCGCGCTCTCAAGTTGAAATCTTTTACATCCAGCCAAAGCCGGTGTGTCTTAGTGTTCCTGAAGATCCATTCCCTGATCATGCAGACTGCTGCAGTGCCGTATCCGCGGCCTTTCGTATGAAGGACAATCCGCAGAAGACATGTGCACAGATTGGGGTCCTGCAGCCCTGTGATAATAACGTAGCCTGCCGGCTGGCCGGTTTTATCCTGAATAATCAGATGCAGAATGTCTTCATCAAAGATGGCTGCAGCATGCTTCTCCCTGCTCCATTGCCCGACATAACGGCAGTTGTGTTCGTCCTGCTCGGCAGCCAGTACAAAGCCGAGATCCTGCAGCCCGGTCGGCCGCAGATCAATATTTTGTGAAGTGATAAGCATCCTTACCTCTCTCCTCATATATGAATAAGCTCGAAATATAAGAACACAGTACATGAGATTGGCGGAAATGCCAATACATAAACAGGCTTTTCCCGCGTCCGGTGCCAAGAACGGAGGAAAACCTGTTTAATCATGAAAGGGTTTGGTTAATTATATTAAATATATCGGGTCGATATATGTTCCATATACATAAGATCAAATTGCTGTATTAAGCCAAGCGGTGGGCATTAACGTTAGGCCCCATGGAGTATACGGAGACCTGAGGAGTCGGAATAATGGCTACGGGTTCGGTAGTTTGTACGGTGATGTCAGGAGAATATAGATAAACGCTGTTGCCGGCTTCAGATGTTCTGATCCGGGTGAATTCATTGGCCAGGCTGATTGTTGAGGAGGATGCCAGCGTGTGCTCCTTTACCCGGAGCTTAAAAGTGACCAGGGTCTGGTCGACAGCCGGGATTTGGGTGTGCTTCGAGTTGGTTTCGACCTGGATATCGATGCCGCGCATCGTTGTGTTCATTCCGAAATAAATGCCGCCGTCGACGGGATTCATGAAATTAAACTGAAATATATTACCGACCTCGCTGCCCGGGGTGAAAGCGGAATCGCTATAGGCTGATTGTACGAGATATTCCGAGTTATCAAAAACTTCACTGTCATACTGCACTGTAAAATTCATGTAGCTGTAGCCTTGATCATTAGGATCGAAATTCCGCAGGTTCAAGAGTACAGTGACTTCATCTCCCGGCGCATAGGCAGGCTGATCAGTTGTAACCTCGACAGTCATAGCAGGGGGCGTATTGTCTATAGTGACCTCGCGCATCATGGAGAACATAAGGGTAAGGAAATTGGTGCCTTTAAAATATTTTTTGAAGCCTGGCCATCTGTTCATTGTAACAACCTCCATTTACTCGTGTAGTTCTGTACGATGTGTAATTATTGCTGTGTAAAACAATGGTACTATTTGCCACTGACAAAACACTGATAAAAAGTCGAAGTGTGACGGAAAAAATCGAAATGACAGCGCTTTATTACGGAAAATAGCAAAAAAATAACCGGGCAGGCTGCTGCCGGGTTATTTGTTGTAGCCGCTATATCATCGAAATCCACTTTATCGCGTCTTGCTGCGGATGATCTGCCTAATTGTGCAAGGCTACGTTCCGAGGCGCTTGTATGCTTCAAGGAACCACTCCGGAAGCTCTCCGCCCATTTCGCTCTTGTAGGAATCACGGAACTGGGTGAAGCGGCGCTGGGCGCGCAAAGGCTTGCCGATTTCGTAATAGAGCGAGATGATCTGCAGGGCATAGCTTTCCTCCAGCGGTTCAAGCTCGGCCAGGCGCAGGGCATATTCCTCTGCTTCATAGTGGCGTCCGGCCTCGACAAGCCCGAGCGTAAGCTGCTCCAGCAGCTTCAGATACAGCTGGCGGTATTTGTCCCTGACCGAATAAATCCAGAGGCTGTCCAGAGACTGCAGCAGCTCGCCTGTATAAAGCGAGGAGGCATCCCGCAGACTCTCCAGATTGTTGTCCTGCAGCGCCGCAAGGGCAGCTTCCTGAAACCGTTCCGCATCCCCTTCTATGCCCTTGGCTTCCAGCCGGTAGTTTTCCCGGTCCGAGGTCAGCTCGATTTTGTCGCCCAGATCGGCATTTTTTAAGGTTTTACGGATCTGGTAGATGGTGGTATGCAGGTACTGCTTGCCCTTCTCATAATTCCACTGCGGAAAAACATCATTCAGAATAACACTGACGCTGCCTTGCCTGTGTATCCATAGATAAGCGAATAACTCCTCTGCCTTATGCGTACTCCACTTAACAACGCCAAGCGGCCCGGTTAAGGTGTGGCCGCCAAGATACTGAAAGCTTGCGCTCGCGCTTGTCGCCCCCGGCTGTCCGGACTTTGCCTGCTTGGACAGGAATTTGGACCAGGTTTTGAGCAGGCGGGGCGGGTCTACCGGCTTCAGCAGATAATCCGCTGCTGAGAGATCGAAGGCTTCCACAGCATAGCTGCGGTAGGCGGTTACGAACACGATCTCCGTATCCGGCGAGAACGGAAGCAGATTCTCTGCAAAGGCAAGCCCTGACAGCTCGGGCATTTGAATATCCAGAAAGATCAGATCCGGCTTCTGCTCGGCGGCGGCTGTGAAGGCCTCCCGGGGATTATCAAAGACATGGATTGACGCAATGTTCTCACATTGCTGCAGCAGCTCGCGCATCTGTTCCAGCGCCGGCCATTCATCATCTACAACCATTACAGAATAATTCAGGAGACCTCATCCTTCCACGGTATTCTTATATGCACTTCAATTCCGCTGTCCTGGCCGCGGGTAAGCAGCAGCGGGTGGCCGAATTGCTTCAGCAGCCGGCGGTTAATATTTTTTAGCCCGATCCCAGTTCCTTGACGGGAAGAGGAGCGGTAATCCTCCATCATCCAGGAAGCCAGCTGTTCGTCACTCATGCCCTTGCCGTTATCGGCGACGGTAATTACAATATTCCCGCCCTGCCGGCTGGTGGTAAGGACCAGGGTGCCTCCTCCGATTTTTTCCATTAGACCGTGGCGGACAGCGTTCTCGACAATCGGCTGGACAATCAGCGGGGGCAGCGTGAATTCGGAGACCTCGATATTGTACTGCACACTCAGACGCTTGCCGAAGCGGGCCTGCTCCAGTGACAGGTAGGCTTCAATCAGCTCAAGCTCCTTCTCGAACGGGATTGCCGTTTCCTGGTTGCTGAAATCAAAGCTTCCCCGCAAAAAGTGGCTGAGATCGTACAGCAGCTGCCTCGTCTTCTCGTTGTCCCTTGTACTCATCCAGATGATAGTGTTAATGGCGTTGTAAAGGAAGTGGGGCTTGATCTGGGCGCGCAGCATGGCTATTTCCGAGCTGAGCCGTTCGGCGACCGACCTTCTCAGATCAACCAGGGTTTTGACGCGTCCCTTCAAATCGCTCCAGGCATAAGGTTTATGGATAAAATCGTTGGCTCCGGCCCGGAAGGCCGGCTCGTTGAAATGGAGCTGCTGTCCGGCGGTAGCCATGAGAACAGGCAGATCCAGCGGGCTGAAGGTTTTGCGGATGATTCTGCAAAGCTCAAGTCCCGACATTTCAGGCATCATGACATCAATGATGCAGAGGTCAAAATTGCGGTCCTCCGCCAGAAGGGCAAGCGCCTCTTTGCCGCTGCGGATACTGGTGATCGTATAGTTCTCCAGTGACAGCAGATTGGTTAGCGCCTTCAGGTTGGCATAATCATCATCCACTATCAGGATACGCGGGGCATCCCAGCCGGCTTCGCCTCCCCCGTTATATTGCGGCAGCGGGATGGAGGGGTACTTCCAGTCATCATCAAAAGCTTCCGGAGGCGGCTTTACCGGTGTAAGCAGCAGCTCGCGGCTTTCCGGCTCTGCTGTTGACGGGGCAGGCTGACTGACAGGGATGGCAAAGGTAAAGGTACTCCCCCGTCCGGGCACGGATTTGACCTTAATGCTGCCTCCGTGCAGCTCGACAAGCTTGCGGGTGATGGCCAGGCCCAGGCCGAGCCCGCCGCTCTCCAGCGAGTCTGCTTCATTGACCTGCTCATAGTCGCGGAATATACGCTCCAGACGCCCCGGGGGAATTCCTCTGCCCGTATCGGTCACTGAGATGGAGATGATATCCTCCCGCCGCTCCGCTTCGAAGACCACGCTGCCGCGGTCAGTGAATTTGAGGGCATTGTCGAGCAGGTTGTACAGGATCTGCATCAGCCGGTGCTCATCCGCCTCAATCAGATAGACCCCCGGCGGGATGCGGTTCTTGATTCGGATGTCCTCCTTGATGTTGAGGAACTGGAACACTTCAATCACGATATTGGCGATTCCCTGAATGTCGACCTGCTTCCAGTGGAGTGTGATCCGCTCCCGCTTGATCTGCTCATAATCGAGGATGTCCCTGACCATGAACGCCAGCCGTCTGCCGGTACCGAGAATCAGGCGCATATCCTCGCGTTGTGAGGAACTGAGCGACCCTCCGCTGCCTTCGTAAAGAGATAATGAAATGTTGATAATAGCGTTCAGCGGTGTCCGCAGCTCATTGGAGGTTTTCAGCAGGAATTCATCCTTGTCCCTGTCCTTTCGTGCAAGCTGGTGGGACAGCTGCTTGATAGTCTCATAGGCATGGGCATGCCGCGCAGAGAGAAACAGGCCCTCAGCAAGAATGAAAATAGGCCCGGAAACCGGCGGTATGGAATAAAATCCTGTACCCAGCACCAGGTTGCTGGTCAGCGAGAGTGTAAATATAATGGCGGCGATTGCACCGATCAGCAAATAAAAGGAACCGATTTCTTTCTTAAGCACAGCGCGGAGCATCACATAAAAGGTATAGATTATTGATATTAAGCTGAAAATTAGCAATATACTGGACGCCCGTGAATAGAACCGGATCGAGCTTACGAGCGTCAGGAGACAGAACCCGATAGAGTAGGTGAATGTAATCCGCTGGAATATCCTTGAATACAGGGCAGGGAACAAAGTGTAGGTATAGCCGGCCACAAAGGAAAAGCCGATTACGCCCGATATCAGCTGTAATTTGCTGAACCACTCATATGAGATTGAAGGAGACAGGTCAAACAGCAGCTTTTCGCTGTGGGTGAGCATATATAAGACAATCGTAAAGCAGTACATCGCTAACTGGAACGATGAGTAGTCCTCTTTACGCTGCAGTCCCTGACCCAGGAAATAGACGCTGATAAAAGCGAAGCCCGCCACAAGCATGATATCGTAGACGCTGTTCCGCTTGTCCAGTGCTTGAACAGCCTCGGGTGTTCCGATCCGGATAGATTCAGCGATTCCGCCGCTGTCGTAGGTGAAGTTGGAGGCATGGATAACAATTTCAGCACGCCTGTTAACGCTCGGAGAGGTGACTGAATAGGGCTGATTGCGGGGCTCCGTAGTGTTCAGCGTCTGTCCGGGAATGCCGCTGCCTCCCAGCGGCTTGCCGTCAATAAAGAGCTGGCTGGCATTGCGGATATTGTTCGCCTTGAGCGCAAAGGATTCGTTGTCCGCCGGCAGCAGCAGCTGCAGACGGTAGGTAGCAAATCCATAGCGGCCGTAATCCCTTTGCGACCATGTCTTCCAGCTTCCCGGCACAGAAATGTAGCTGATACCTTCTGTTTGGCTGGTGTTTGCAGGATCAAGCAGCTGATTCCAGTAAAACTCCCACTTGCCGTCCAGCTTATAGGTTGAATCCTTATCAAAAGTGCAGGCGGACAAATCGATCATGCCGGGCTTTACTGCTGCGCATGAATCGCTTTTGCTGCTTAGCAGGGGATATGCTGCGGTTGCTGCGAGCAGGCAGATACAGAGAATGCCAAGGGTTCTCGTAGCCAGCAGCCTGAAATCAAACAGTTTCATACAGACCTCACTTCGCACAGCTGGAACTTTTTCGTAAATTCCGCATCATTCGTCAATAATTTCATCATAGCCCTGCCAGCTTCTGCTTGTCCAGTCACAAGCGTCCAGTAAAGAGTTATTGTATAATTGAAGCTCATGGTTCAAGAAATTTTGAGTGTGATGAGGAGAGGGCAAGTGATGTACTTATTGGATATATCGTCATGGCTGACGGAGGAGCGGCTCCGGGTGCTGCTGGAGCAATACAGGACGCTCGGACCGCTGCCCGGAATCGGGCTGACCTTTATGAAATCCTTCGTTCCGCCTCTACCGACGATTGCCATTGTAGGCTTGAACGGGGCGGTATACGGCTTATGGCTTGGCTTCTTATATTCCTGGCTGGGACTGGTAGCAGGCTGTGCGGCGACCTTTCTGATCATCCGGAAGATCGCCTCGCATCCCTACTTGCAAAAGTGGGCCCGCCGGCCCAAGGTAGCCGAAAGCATGACCTGGGTGCGCCGCAGCGGCTTCAGTTATGTTTTTCTGCTCAGCCTGTTTCCGGTCGGCCCGTTTGTTGTCATCAATATGGCCGCCGGGCTGGCCGGTATGCGTCTGCGCTCCTACCTGCTGGCCATTGGTGCAGGCAAAGCGATTATGGTATTTGCCGTGTCCTATATCGGCAATGATGTGGAGCGGTTTATCCGTAATCCGTGGGAGATTATCTATGTGCTGCTGTTTATCGGTCTCTCATTATGGTGTGTAAAAACAATTGAAGCCCGGTTTGCCCGGGCGGCGGGGGGAGATCCGTTACACCATGAATAGGCGCCGGATTGCAGATTCTGTCTCTGTCTGGCCTGAGTGGTGGAGCCAGCTGTTCGTTGCAACGCTGTAGCTGTAATCCTGCCCCCACTCCATTCCGCGGGCAGTGATATTCTGAACAGCTTCTATGATTAAGTCGACTTCAGCTTCACTCATAATGGGGTGCAGGGAGATGCGGACCCAGCCCGGCTTGGAGGACTGGTCACCGGCATGCAGATCCTGGACAATCAGCTCGGACTGTTTACGGTCAAGCCCCAGCAGATAATGACCGTAGGGGCCGGCGCAGGAGCAGCCGCCGCGAGCCTGGATGCCAAATCGGTCGTTCAGCAGCCTCACGGCGAGATTGTAATGGATGTCCTGCAGGGTGAACGATACGATGCCATGACGCTCTGTCTGTCCGCCGGCGAGAAGGGAGCAGCCGGGAATCCGGCCAAGTCCGGACAGGAGCCGCTGGCACAGCTCCTGCTCCCGCAGCCTCATCCATTCCCCGCTGCCGTTCATCCGCTCCTTCAGCTTTATACAGAGCGCGGTGCGGATCGCCTGCATGAACCCCGGTGTCCCTCCGTCTTCACGTACCTCCACGTCAGCGATGTAGCGGCGGCCGCCCCAGGGGTTGACCCAGACCACGGTTCCGCCTCCGGGTTCATCGGGCAGTCTGCCGCAGCATAGCGCGGCATCAAAGAGCAGGACTCCGCCTGTACCGGGACCGCCGAGAAATTTATGCGGGGAGAAAAAAACGGCGTCGAGCTTCTCCAGCGGCGAGGCGGGGTGCATATCAATAGCTGTATACGGTGCGCTCGCGGCAAAGTCAATAAAGCAGAGACCCCCGTGGCGGTGCATGGCCGCGGCCAGTTTGGCGTAGGGGGTCTCAATTCCGGTTACGTTGGAGCAGGCTGTAAAGGAGCCGATCTTGAAACGGCGGTTCCGGTAATGGAAGAGCAGCTCTTCCAGGGCAGCCGGGTTTATGTTGCCGTCCGCTCCGGCAGGTACTGTGATAACATCACCGATGCCTTCCTGCCAGGGCAGCAGGTTGGAATGATGCTCCATATGACTGACGAAGATGACGGGGCGTTCCTCCGGCGGACAATGGAAGCTCTGGCACTGCCACTCGGGCAGCTTCAGGCCCATCAGCCGCTGCAGCTTGTTGACCGCGCTGGTTGTGCCGTTGCCGCAGAATAGCAGGACATCCTCCGGTCCTGCATGGACATGCTGTCTGATGATACTGCGCGCCTCATTGTAAGCCATCGTCATCGTCAGCCCGGTGCTGTTGGAATCGGTATGCGGATTGCTGACATAAGGGCCGAAGGATTCCTGGATCTGGCGCTCGATCGGCTCATATAAGCGCCCGCTGGCCGTCCAGTCGGCGTAAATCAGCGGCTTCCGCCCAAAGGGTGTCGTGATTTGATGGCGGATGCCGATCGTATGCTCGCGAAATGCGGTGAAATGTGCCGCAAGCGAAGCCGGGGCCTCCTTGGGGAAGGCAGGGTTGATGGTTAGCACGGGCAATCCCTCCAGCCGGTTATTTCTGGCTGACACCGCTGCCGGCTGCTTCTTGGTAGATTCCGGCTGTGTCATTATGGCTCAGTATATGCCCGCTGCAGGAAATAGGTTAAAGCCCATGCAGAATACTCAGATAAAGAGCTGCATGTCACTCTCCAGCGCATCCTTCAGGTAAGCCGAGGCATCTATAATTTCAACCTCCGGAAGCAGCTCCTCGGGCTTGAATCCCATAATCTCTACGGACAGCTTGCAGGCGTAGAATTTGATGTTCTTTTTACGGGCGCCTTTGAGGAAATGAATCAGCTTGGGCGCGTTATTGTCCTCCATCATCTCCTCCAGCATCATCCGGCCCAGGCCGCTGAAATTCATATGCGAGAGCGGCAGCTGCTGCGGCCCCTTGGGAGTAAAGACATCCATCAGCTTTTCGTAGACCGTTTTGTCCTCCAGCGTCATTTTTTCCGGATCACGCACCAGAAACAATCCCCAAAAAGCAAAAAACATCGTGACCTCAACCTCAATATCCCGCGCTGCATTGGCGAGAATCAGTCCGGCCATTGCCTTGTCATATTCGCCGCTGAACATCAGCAGGTTTAGTTTTTTGTCCATCTTTGTGCACCTCCGCCATTTTAGGATGCCGTTAGTATGCTTGCAGCGGCTGCGGTGTATGCCTGCCGTCACAAAGATGTACCAGCTGGCCCCGCTCCCCCCGCCGTCCGGCAGCAACGAAAAAAAGCTCCCGGCTGGGAGCTTGCAATGCGTAGCAATAATTACTCTTCAGAGCTGTCCCGGTCAGCAGGCTCGCTCTCAGCCGGGCGGCGCATGTCATAATGGCGGGCGGACCACCAGATACTGCCGGTAAACAGCACAATGAGTCCGAGAATAATGGCAAACCGCCAGTCGCCGGCCTTGAAGTTCAGCTGCAGAACAGTAAGTACCAGCGCAACCTGTGTCCAGACCAGCGTTCTTTTGCGGAAAGCGGTAATATTTCCTTCCATAGCGGGCATGCCGCGGATGATCCTGTAGGCGAGGATGGCCAGAATCAGCGCAAAAATGATTGTACCGATTAATTCTGAATTGGAGAACGTATTCATTTTCTCGAAATCCTTTCGGTTTAACTTCCTGTAGTACAAGCTTATTATAGCGGTCCGCAGCCCTTTTACCAAGTGCAGACCGCGTAGTTCTTTATGATGCCATTCTGCTCAGGATTTCCTCAGCCGGCAGCGGCGGGGAGAAGTAGAAGCCCTGGATATGCGGGCAGTCATGGTTGACCAGGAACTCCAGCTGTTCCGCCGTTTCCACGCCTTCGGCAATCAGGTCATAGCCGAGCTGCGAGGCTACGAAGACAATCGATTTGATGATAGTCTCATCAATCGAGCTGATGCCGATGCCGGTAATGAAGGTCCGGTCGATCTTGATTTTGTTGACCGGGAAATGCTTCAGATAGTTGAGTGATGAATATTTGGTTCCAAAGTCATCGATCGAGACGATAATGCCGTGGTCGCGCATCTGCTGCAAGAGCGGATAATGCTCCTCCAGCAGGGCCGTGCTCTCGGTAATTTCGAACTCCAGCACCTCGGTGTCAAGGCCGTAATGATCCAGCACCGACAGCAGATTTTCAATGAGATTGCGGTTGTAGAACCAGCTATTGGAAATGTTAATGGAAGTCCGCAGCAGCGGCATCCCGAGCTTCCGCCATTCACAGAGCTGCCGGCATACCTCACGGATAACCCAGTCTGTCAGCTGGATCATCAGCCCTGCCTCCTCAACAGCGGCAATAAAGGTACCGGGGCCAATCAGCCCTTTCTCGGGATGATTCCAGCGGATCAGCGCCTCCAGACCGACCATTTTGCCGGTAACAGCATTAATCTGCGGCTGGTAATGCAGCACGAACTCTTCACGCTCCAGCGCGGAATGCAGGTATTTGGCAATCATGATCTTCTGCTCCAGCTTCTCGCGCAGCTCCCAGTCAAAAATGAAGTAATTCCGGTTCTCCAGCGACTTGGCCTGGTACATCGACATGTCAGCAAATTTCAGCAGATCATCTGTACTTGAGGAATGCTCCGGGTACAGTGAAATTCCGATGCTTGTCGACAGGCTCAGGTGGGCACCGGCAATCAGCAGTGTCTGTGAGATCAGGGCGCTGATCTGTCCGGCAATGTCCGGTATACCCTCCTGCGGCAGATCTGAGAAGACCATGACGAACTCGTCGCCACCGGTGCGTGCGAACAGCTGGAAGGGAAGCCCTGCGCCCTTGAGCCGGCCGGCCAGCGTCTTGATGACCTGGTCTCCGATTGAATGGCCGAATGTATCATTGATTTCCTTGAAGCGGTTCAAGTCAAAAAAGAACAGAGTGTACGTCTGTGTCGGCTCCGAGCATTGCAGCAGGCGCTCGAACTCATCCATGAAATACCGGCGGTTCGGAATATCGGTCAGGCTGTCATAATGCGCCAGCTTCTCATACAGCTTCTGAGAGACGCTGAGATCACGGGTGCGGAGGTTGACTACACGCTCCAGCTCGTGATTGAAACGGTTCTGATGCCAGTAAAAATAAAGGATAAAAGCGATGATAAGCAGACAGGCGATATCAATCCACAGGACGCTGCGGAAGACTTCCCATTTTGTCTGGGCCGGAAGGAGGGTTCCCATCAGCCAGTGCTGGTTATAGATGTCGATCGGGGTTGCCACCAGTTGCCCTGCAGCCTCTGCCCTGTTGCCGAACAGCAGGGTGTGATCTAAGTCCGTCACATAAACGGAAGAGTCCAGAGACTGCATCTGCTCGGCGATATCCTCTACCGTCACCGTTGCCGAGACTATGCCGGCAAAGGTGTTGCCGTTAAAAACGGCCTGACGGATAACCATGCCATACTGGCCCTGAGCCAGGATCCGGGGACCGTCAATGGTGATGC
Organism: Paenibacillus sp. PastM-3; assembly: GCF_029893965.1. Classification (GTDB taxonomy): domain Bacteria; phylum Bacillota; class Bacilli; order Paenibacillales; family Paenibacillaceae; genus Paenibacillus_AQ. The sequence goes on along the minus strand of NZ_JARXXP010000002.1, from coordinate 275,996 downwards.
CGCGTGAGCGGATGGTCTCCTGAATCATGCCGGATGAGGAAAGGGCAGGATCAAGCAGCAGGTCTTTATTCAGGATGGAGGTGTTGCCTGAAAGCGGATAGAGATAGCGGATAATACCGTCCGGAGCAATCACAATATTCATAACGTTCGTGCTTGCGTTGTTATAGGCGGTGAGCAGATACTGGTTAATAAGAGCAGGCTCTGCGTCAAAGCCTACCGTTTGAATGAAGGAGCTGATTCCTTTGACAATCGATACTTTCTCTTCAAGGTTTGAGATCAGTGTGACAGCCTGAGAGGATAAATCGGCTTTTTCAGCCCGGTATTCCCGTTCTACCGATATGGAATAATAATAGAAGAGAGAAAGCTGCAACACGACTAAGAAGCCGAGGATGATCGTCAAAGGCTTTTTGTTAATGAAAGCCATGGAGTGCCTCCGATATCAGAAAATTCAACATTATATAAGCAATTTGGGCAAAAGTGGTTCCTGCACCACCGTCAAATGTCGAGATATGTCGTAGGTGTCTCTATAGCATGTCATTTTTTGTGTTTTTGTGCAAGGAAAAACCTAATAGCCTGGGGTAAAATCAAAAAAAACGGATAAATACGGTCCGCCTAAGGGCAGCTTGTATTTATCCGTTGCTCTTGCAGGTACTGCTATATGAATTTCGGCCAAAGGCAGCGTCAGCTTATTTCTTGAAAATACGCAGTGGTGCGCCGACCGGCAGGAAGGTGCGTCCGAAATGGGCGTTAAGCACGGAAGCTCCGCAGCCGTAGAAGGAAACCGCAGCAATCGCCATTTCCGAAACCGCAGCCAGCTTGTGGAAGAATTCCGCAGCTACGCCGAAGGCATCCATAGAAAGGCCGAGGAACAGGAAGTCAATCAGGATAAAGATGATCAGCAGGACACGGTTGGCTTCGACTGCACCAATGGTCATGAACAGGGTGAAGATCAGATAGCCCAGGAAAACAAAGCCAAGCTGCTTGGGATCCACGCCTTCAGCCAGTGTTGCTCCGAATACGCCGAGTTTGATCAGCCAGCTTGCGCCCATGCCGAACCAGAAGAAGGCATATGCGCCGAATGCAGTCATGCCGAAGGTGTTATTGTGCTTGGCATCCTGGATCGAGGCGAACAGCTGGGCGAAGGCTCCTAGGAAGATTGCCCACGGAATAGCGTAGCTGAGTCCTGTTGTGATTTCGAGTTTTTGTGAAGAAGCGACCAGGGTAACGATAGCAAGTCCGAACAAGCCGATGGCGCTGGGGTCGGCGGTGACGATTTTGACGGATTGCGTTGATTGGGATTGCGCTGACATAGCAATTAAAGCCTCCAATTTTCAAAAGTGTTCGCATAGGATAACAGCACCCGCTCAGGGTGCTGTTATCAGCTTGCCTATCATATCATATCGCCTTGAACTTGCCTATAAAAGAAGAGTTCATTTTTTGGCGAATATCAGATTATTTTGCGATAAAAATGAATAAATATTCACGGCTTGCATCGGCCGGCTGATATAGTAGCCCTGAAGCTCATCGCTGCCCAGCCTGCGGAGCAGATCGAACTGTTCCGCCTGTTCAATGCCTTCAGAGACAACCTTCAGCCCGAGATTATGGCTCAGCTCGATAATGGACTTCACAAGCACATCACCCTGGGGCTCCAGGGTCATCTCGGAAATGAAGGAGCGGTCGATCTTGATCACATCTACCGGGAAGCGGCGCAGATAGCTCAGCGAGGAGAACCCTGTACCGAAATCGTCCAACGAGATCCGAAGGCCGTGGCCTCTCAGCTCCTGGAGCGAGGACAGAATATTGTCCCCCGAGACCAGCACACTCTCGGTGATCTCCAGCTCCAGGCTGCTGCTGGGCAGCCCGTATTCCGCAAGCAGCGCCAGCAGCAGCTCGGTCAGGCCTGGCTGCATCAGCTGTACCGCTGAGATGTTAACGGCAGCCGTCAGCTCCAGGCCGTCCGTACGGAAGCGGCTCAGGTCAGAGCAGACCTGCCGCAGCACCCAGCTGCCGATGCTGACAATGGAGCCGCTGGTTTCGGCCAGCGGAATGAATTCAGCGGGGGACACAGGTCCGTGAGAGGGGCTTGTCCAGCGCAGCAGGGCCTCCAGCTTGGCCACCTTCAGGCTGTCTGAGGCCAGGATCGGCTGGTAATGTACTTCAAATTCATCATTGATCGCTGCTGACAGCAGCTGCTGAGACAGTACCTTCCGCCGCCGGATACTTTCCTCCAGCTCCTCCGAATACTGCAGAATGCTGTTGCGTCCGGACTCCTTGACATGGAACATGGCCAGATCAGCCTGTTTGACCAGATAATCAGCGTCCTCACCGTTCTGCGGGTAGACGCTGACACCGATACTGGCTGTATTGTAGAGCAGGTGCCCCTGGATGCGGTGCGGCAGGGAGAGCGCCTCCTGGATGCGGGACAGCTGTGCATTCATGCTGTCTGAATCAGAAGCGTCGGCAAGCAGAATGGTGAACTCGTCTCCGCCGAGACGGGAGACAACATCATGCTTGCCGATGACCCTGGAAATCCGGAGGGCAATCTCCCTCAGCATCGCATCCCCGAAATCATGGCCCAGCGTGTCATTAACCGTCTTGAAATGATCGAGGTCAATGAAGACCAGGACGATCTGCTGGCCGGTATTTTTGACCGAGGCAATAGCTTCATTAAGTCTGCTGAAGAATAGCGAGCGGTTCGGGAGCTGGGTCAGCGGATCCAGCATCGACTGGAGCTGCAGCTCCTCCTGGGCCTGCTGCAGCGAATCAATCATCCGGTTGAATTCATGCTCGACTTCGCTGAACTCATCGCTTCCGGAGCTGTCGATCCGGATGGACAAATCCTTGCTGCTGCCGATGGCGCGGATATTTCTGACAAGTGCGGACATTCTTCCGAGTATGGAACGCTTGACGAAGATCAGGCTGATTATGCACATCAGCAGGGTCCAGGCCAGGAAGAATTTCCGGAAGCTGATGATGGTTTTCAGCCCGCTGTCATATATCTCCCGCGGATGCAGCAGTATCATTTCTATCGCAGGATTGCCGAACAAATCGTTAACTACAGCATGGATTGACATCATCCCGCCGGGTTCTGAAGTCATCCACACCGACTGTCCCTTGCCAGCTGCCGGCGCTGCAGAATCAATGACCTTCATCTGCAGCGAGGATTGGGTTTCTTCCCGCATACGGACAATCTCTTCCTGCCGAAGCAGCCTGCCGGCGACGGCAGTGCCGATTACCGGCAGGTCTCCGCTGTTGTTGATGATCGGGGCGAGGGTGATCAGCATCGGGCCGTTATCGAGCAGCACGATGCCGCAACGGCTGCCCTCGTCTCCAGCGGGGACGGACAGCTTGCTGCGTATAAGATTGAGCAGCGTAAGGTACTCCGGAGTCAGCGCGGATACTGTACGGGTATCGGGATTATAGACGCCGCCATAACGGAGCTGTCCGGAATTGTCCAGCAGGGCAGTCATATCAAAATGATTGATTTCATAGGTGACCGGGCTGAAATTGCTGTCCAGATAGGTCTGCCTGTCCACAGCCGGCATTTGTTCAGGCTCTTCCGGCTGCATAAACCGGTAGGTATCATCCCAGGTCGAATATTTCCGTAACCCGGTCTTCAACGTTTGCAGCTCGCTCTGATAGGTTGCAACCACGTTATCCAGCTTGCTCTGCAGTGCTGCTTCATCCAGCTTTTCAAAGCGGTTCAGCAGAATGAAGTGCAGTAGCAGATAAGTGACACCTAATCCGAACAGGGCTACAACACAGATGAAGATTATTATTTTTCGGCTCAGCTTCATGTTGCTCCCCTTCTTGTATTAATAGACTTTATTAGGAAATAAGTACCACCTTAACCAGTGTAACACGATTAGGTAATATTTTGCAGCGTTAATCTGTCCCAAGTGTCGAAATTTGATGTATAATAATCTTGCAATAATAATAATCACATAAATTATATAGAAGGAGATATCGTCTGGGATGGACAAATGGACATTATTTAAGAAGATCACACGGTTTGGAACGATTCCCGTGATGCTCATACCGGTTGTTTTGGGGACGGTCGGGGCATACGTATGGGAAGGCAGATTCCATCCGTTTTTGTTTGTTATAACGCTTGTCGGTGCAGTATCTGCCCATCTGTTCTCGAATATGGTGAATGATTTATGGGACTTCCGCAATGGTACGGATACAGAAGCAAAGAACATACCGGGAGTGGTTTCGACGAACTCCGGTTTTTTGTCAGGCGGGCTGATGAAGGAATCCCTCTTTGCCCTGTTGACCTGGTCACTGCTGGCGCTGGCCGTGGCCTGCGGCCTGATCCTCAGCATTTCCAGCGGCTGGGAGACGCTCTGGTTCGTAGCGGCCGGGGCGCTGATTGCCTATTTCTATGTCGCACCGCCGCTGCGGTTCGGATACCGGGGCAAGGGCTACAGCGAGTTTGCGATCTTTGTCGCTTTTGGAGTACTGCCCGTATTGGGCTCTTATTTTGTGCAGACAGGTGAATTCAGCCTGAGGCCGGTGCTGTTGTCCATTCCGGTTGGCCTTTTGACAACACTGCTCCTGTTCAATCATCACTTCCTGCACTGGAGAGCAGATGAGCAGGCCGGCAAACGAACGCTGGTTGTCGTATGGGGGGAACGCAGAGCTCTTGTGTTTTCCCGCATCCTGCTATTCCTTTCATACGGCTCATTAATTGTATGCGTAGTGTCCGGCGTACTGCCTGTATACGCGCTGCTGGCGCTTCTTACTGTATTTGCCCCTTTGCAGGTGTACCGCGGGCTGGAGCCGCAGAATGCTTCCCTGGCTTATCTGCCGCTAATGGGGGCCTCACAGCAGGCCTCCGTCCGCTGCGGCTTGATTATGGCGCTGGCCCTGCTGATTCAGGGGCTTATCTAACCTAATTCCATTCCAGAAGGAGAGAATAATGATGGACCACAATAAAGAACAGGCGGAACAGCTTCAGCCGGCGGTGAGCAGCCAGACTGTACTCGGGGATTTTCATACCATTCTGTCGGAGGGAAAAGTGTGGAAAACGGGCGGCTTTGCGCTGCCTGACGGCTCATTCTGGGCATACCGTGAGCCTGAAGCAGTAGTTATTGTGCGTAACGGCTACCTGTATGTCCGGGCGCAGCTCAGCCGCCAGCATAACCAGGTGCAGATTCTTGACAACGCCAAGCACATGTATTATTCGGCGCAACCGGTGAACATTCCCGAGGAAGGGGAGATCAGCTTTGAGCTGCAGATCCGCGCCCGCACACAGGGTACGGCTCCCGGAGATTTGTACGACGGGTACGTCTCGCTGAATCTGCTTGATTTCACGACCGGTGCGGCGCTTGATTTCTTTGCCGGCAATGATAAATACGCGAGCGTCTACGGCATTCTGCCCTTCCCGGGTGTCCAGGTTCCGGATACAGGCGGCACGAAGTATTTCTGCATCTTCACAGAGGCGGAGGATTTCAAGCCGCGCGAATTCAACACCTACAAAATTACGTACCACCGCGGTAACGATGAGGCTGTCTTCTATGTTAACGGCAGGGAAGTACGCCGCGAGCAGAATGTTCCGGTTAAATTCAACAGCTTCACCGTGGCCCTCGGCATTATGACGGAAAAGGATCTGACCCCGGAAGGCAGCGTGTCGGCACACGGCCAGACCGTTATCGCTGAATGGTCCCCGGTGACCGTAACAACGACTGCACGCTAATGAAACGGGCTTGTAAATAGAGCAGCGGAACCGCTGCAAATGGTGTATTTTCTGAAGGATAAGGATGGGTTGCGGTGAATGTAAGGAGCTTTCTGCGATTTGTGGAGCTGCCGACCAAGGTGGCCAGTATGCTTCCGTTTCTGCTGGGGACGCTGTATGCGCTGTACCGGTTTGAGGATTTTTATATGCTGCGGTTTATTCTGATGCTTGTGTCCCTGCTCAGCTTCGATATGGCGACAACGGCCATCAACAACTATTATGATTTCAAAAAAGCGGCCAAAAAGCATGGCTACGGCTATGAAACCCATAATGCCATTGTCCGCTATAAGCTAAAAGAAAGCACGGTGGTCCTGACCATCGTCATCCTGCTCATTCTGGCGGCAGGCGGGGGCATTGCCCTTGTCTTTCAGACGGGGCTGCTGATCTTGTTGCTGGGCGGACTGTCGTTCCTGATTGGTATCCTCTATTCCTTCGGGCCGATTCCGATTTCGCGGATGCCGCTCGGCGAGCTGTTTTCGGGGCTCTTTATGGGCTTTGTGATCATCTTTATTTCGGCCTACATCCACTCGGACCAGAGTGTGGTTACGCTGCTGCTGCGGGAAGGCTGGGTTGATCTGCATGTCAACCTTATCGAGGTTGTGTACCTTTTCTGGTTCTCGGTGCCCGCCATTCTAGGAATTGCCGGGATTATGCTGGCCAACAATATCTGTGACATCGAAGACGATCTGGAGAACCGCCGGTATACCCTGCCGGTCTATATCGGCCGTAACCATGCGCTGCTGCTGTTCAAGCTGCTCTATTATGTGTCTTTTCTCGATATGATCGTTCTGCTGATTCTCGGGGTCCATCCGCTGCTGGTGGCGCTGCTGCTGCTTACGCTAGTTCCCTTGCGCCGGAATATTGCCCTGTTCCGCGAGAAGCAGGAGAAGGCCTCCACCTTTATCCTGTCGGTCAAAAATTTTGTGCTGATGAGTACGGCGCGGATTATTGTGCTGGCTGCTGCTGTTCTGCTGGGTAATTTGAATATCTGAGTGTAAATAGTGATGATTCTTATTCTGTGATATGGTGTCAGTAGATATATTCACGTTCTTATTCTTATACAAGGAAGGTGTGCATCTATGACGCAGAAGCTCAGATGGGGAATACTCGGCTGTGCCCAGATCGCAACCGGCTCGGTCATGCCGGCCATTCAGGAATCGGAGACAGGTGTGATCGAGGCAGTAGCGAGCCGGGGTCTGGAAAAAAGCAGTAAGGTCGCGGCGGAGTTCGGCGTCAGCAAGGCCTATGGCAGCTATGAAGAGCTGCTGGCCGATCCGGGGATTGACGCTGTGTACATTCCGCTGCCCAATCACCTGCACCGGGAATGGGTGATCCGTGCAGCCGAAGCAGGCAAACATGTGCTGTGTGAAAAGCCGATTGCGCTCAGCAGCGCGGAGGCGGAGGAGATGGTAGCGGCCTGCCGCAAGGCGGGCGTTCATCTGGCCGAAGCCTATATGTACCGGCATCATCCGCGTATTGCGCAGCTGCGGGAGATCATCGCCCGGGGCGATATCGGTGAGCTGCGGGCGATCCGCGGCGCTTTTACCTATAACGATGCAACGGATACGACCAATATCCGCTTCAAATCAGCCTGGGGCGGCGGCTCACTGTATGATGTCGGCTGCTACCCGCTCAGTGCGGCGCGGCTGCTGTTTAATGCGGAACCGGAAGCGGTTACGGTACAGGCAATCTTTTCTCCGGAGCATGACAACGTGGACATGATGGCTTCAGGCCTGGTAGAGTTCCCGGGTGGTGCAAGCCTGACCTTTGACTGCGGAATGTGGGCGTATAACCGCCAGCTGCTGGAGGTGCTCGGCACGGAAGGGATGATCGAGATTCCAATGCCGTTCAACGCCAGATTTGAAGATGCCGATTTTCTTGTGTACAAAGGCGGGGAGGTAAGCCGGTTTGCAGCAACCGGCGCCAATCCGTATGTCGCGCAGGCTGATCACTTCGCTGCTGCCGTAAACGGAGGGAAGCCGTTTGCCGCAGAGAATGATCCCGTGCTCAGCATGCGGCTGATTGAAGCCTGCCTTGAATCCGCCCGGCGGCGGGAGCGGGTCAGCCTGACATAATGTGAATAAACGGCAAAAACCTCCGTATCCGCTGTAGCAGCGGGTACGGAGGTTTTTTTGCTATGCACATTTATAATAGCCTGCTTAAGTTGAATTTTGGTAGAATAGGAATATTGCTGGAAACCTGTCTGGTGCATTTCCTATTACGGTTACTGAAAGGAGTTTCTATACTCATGAATCATGCGCAAGAACCGGTTATTTCAATTGAAGGCCTATGGATGAATTACAGTGACAGAATGGTGCTGCGGGGAATCAACCTTGCGGTCTACCCCGGCCAGATTATCGGCTATATCGGACCGAACGGGGCAGGCAAGAGCACCACGGTCAAGATTATGCTGGGTCTGGTCGAAGGCTACACGGGTACGGTCCGGATTTTTGGCAGAGATATTTCAGACGGTGACGCTGCTTACAAAAGACGGATCGGTTATGTTCCGGAGGTTGCCGAGCTGTACGACAGCCTGACCGCCAAAGAATATCTGGGTTTTATCGGCGAGCTCTACGGGATGAAACGGACCGATGCCGAGCAGAAGGCAGAGCGGCTGATGGGGCTGCTTAATCTGGAGCATGCCTTCAATATGCGGATTGCCTCCTATTCCAAAGGGATGAGGCAGAAGGTGCTGCTGATCTCGAGCATGCTGCATGATCCGGATATCCTGTTCCTTGATGAGCCGCTGAGCGGGCTGGATGCCAATAGTGTGATGATCGTTAAGGAGATTTTTGCTTCGCTGGCCGCCCGCGGCAAGACGATCTTTTATTCCTCGCATATTATGGACGTGGTTGAGAAAATAAGCAGCCGGATCATCCTGATTAACGGCGGGGACATTGTGGCGGACGGAAGCTTTGCTGAGCTGAAGGAGAAGAGCCGTGAAGGCTCGCTTGAAGCGATTTTCAACGAGCTGACCGGATTCGACCGTTTCCGGGACATTGCCGGGGAATTCGTTGCAGTTATTGGTGAAGGTGACTCCAATGACTGAATTTTATGTGCTGAAGCTGCTTGACCGGCTGCAGGGCGTATTCCGGAGAACCGGTGTTGACTACCCCGTGCTGCGCAGTATTCTACAGGTCAAACTGACAATGGACGCAAGGCGTACCCCGACTGTGCTCGCCGGAGGGAAGGACAGCAAGCAGACTTCCTCAGAAGGCTCGCCCTTCCGTATACAGTGGATTTATCTGCTGCTTGGCCTGATGCTGATCCTTTTCGTCGTGCAGGACGGCAATTATATCTTTACTATGAGTATTACTTTCGCCATTCTGATGTTTATGATTGCAACGACGCTGATTTCAGACTTTTCCTCCGTAATGCTGGATTTACGGGATAAAAATATCCTGTTCTCCAAGCCGGTGGACCGCCGGACGCTGAATATGGCGAAGAGCTTACATATCCTGATCTATTTGCTTACTTTAACCTTGACGGTTACAGGCCCTTCGCTGATCGTTTCCTTGTTCAAGCAGGGAATCGTTTTCTTCCTTATATATGCTGCGGCCGTCATTCTGATGGATTGCCTGATCCTTGTCATTACAGCGCTGATCTATTTACTGATTCTGCGGGTCTTTGACGGGGAGAAGCTGAAGGACATCATTAATTATGTGCAGATCATTCTGTCCATCGGAATTGCGGTAGGCTATCAGCTGGTCTCCCGCCTGTTCAATCTGGCCGATCTGACAGTATCCTATGAACCGGCCTGGTGGCAGTATCTGCTGGCCCCGGCCTGGTTTGCTTCGCCCTTCGAGCTTCTTCTGGCCGGGAACCGTTCGGTTCATCTGACCGTCATGTCCGTGCTGGCCCTGGTGGTTCCGGTGCTGTTGCTTGCGGTGTATATCAAGCTTATGCCGTTGTTTGAACAGAGCCTGCAGAAGCTGGCATCGGAGGAGGGGGCCGGGAAGGACAGCGGAAATATGGCCCGACGGCTGTCAGAGCTCTTCTGTCAGGGCAAGGAGGAGGCGTTGTTCTTCCGCTTCACCTGGTCAATGATGCGTAATGAGCGTGATTTCAAGCTCAAGGTGTATCCTACCTTCGGCCTGTCCATGATTTTGCCGTTTATCTTCATCTTTAATATCCTGTGGGGCGGCGGAGGTCTGGAGGAGCTGCGCAATACCAAGGCGTTCCTGTTCATTTACTTCTGTGCGCTTCTGATGATGACTGCTGTGCAGATGCTGCGTTATTCTACAAGCTACCGGGCGGCCTGGATCTACAAGACGATTCCGCTGCCCGGATTATCTCCAGTCTACCGGGGAATGCTCAAGGCGGCTATCCTTCGGCTGCTGATACCGCTTTTCGTCATTGAAGGGGCCATTTTTCTGTGGGTATTCGGCCTGCGCTTTCTGCCGCACCTGATTATCGTGCTGCCTGCCCTGCTGCTCTATTCGGTGCTGTGCTTCCGTCTTCTGCCGAAGTCACTGCCGTTCTCGGAGCAGTACAGCGCTGCCGGACAAAAGGATTTTACAGGGAGCGCCTTTGTGCAGATGTTTATTCTGATGGGACTGGCGGGGCTTCATTATGTGATCAGCCTGATTCCGTTTGGAATTTACATCTATGCTCCAGTTCTGGTAGTCGCCAATTGGTGGATCTGGCGCAGTTCTTTTCCCCGGGAAGAGCTGGGGGGATAATAGCTGCCAGCCGGGAAAACCCCGCAGGTACGGACAAATATGGACATTTTTTGCCGCCTTCGAAAAAAGGGTCTAAGTTCCAGTATTTACTTAGACAGTATAGCAAATACAAGGTAGAATACAGCTAAAGTTACTTCTCATAGCATTCTATAATCTCTATACACTCTTCCGTTTATCTGATATTCGTAATAGATTTTTGTACTTGAGAATGAGCTGCAACGATAATGATAATATAACCGGTGAAGAGGTCAACTATGGATCAAATGGGAACCCACTATAGTACTTGGATTGTTTTACTATCTTTTGCACTTTCTGTTACTGCAGCCTATTCGGCGCTTAACCTGATTGCCCAGGTTCCCCAGTCCTCAGGAAGAATCCGCCGGCTCTGGCTTGTGTCAGCCGCATGCATACTCGGCAGCGGAATGTGGGCCATGCATTTCGTCGGTATTATGGCTACCCATTTCCCGTTTGAGATCGGCTACCGTCCGGGCAGAGCAGTCTTATCCCTGCTGGTCAGCATGCTCTGCAGCTTCGGGGCGTTGTGGATTGCCATTGTACCCCGCCAGAGGATGTGGCGGCTGACACTTAGCGGGCTGATTATGGGTGCAGGGATTTCCGTGATGCATTATATCGGGATCTCCTCTATGGAGATTAATGGCAAGATGCATTATGAGCCGCTCGCCCAGGGGATTTCCGTTCTCATAGCCCTGCTGGCATCTTACATCGGTATTTTTCTGTTTCGGCGGTTCCGGGAGCAGGAATATTTCAGCCGGCGCTGGAAGTTCGCTTCCGCCCTGTTCATCGGATTCGCAGTTACTGGTATGCACTATATAAGCCTTAGAACAAGCTATTTTCAATACGGCGGATGGAGCGGAACCAAGCCTGTTGTCATGGAGACAGATGTAATTCTGCTGACCGGAGTATCCCTCGTAACCCTGTTTATGCTGGCTATCTCCGGCGGGGCGGTGTTTCTTGACCGGCATGTGCTGGAACGGATGGCCTATCATGATCCGCTGACGGAGCTGCCGAACCGCCATGGTCTGGAGCGCTATTTCAGGGATGAGTTCTTCGGGGACAATCCGGGAGCAGTGTTCTTTGTGGACCTGGACCGCTTCAAATCGATTAATGATACACTCGGGCATGATATCGGCGATTTGCTGCTGCAGGAGGTTGCAGACCGGCTGAAATCATGCGTAGGCTCCAAAGGTAAGGTCTTCCGGCTCGGCGGCGATGAATTTCTGATTGCCCTGCCGGATTCCAGTATAGAGAACGCCCAGGAGGAGGCCCTGCACATTCTGCAGGAGCTCAAGAAATCATACAGCATTGAAGGCAATGAGCTGTATGTGACGGCCAGTGTCGGCATCAGTATGACACCGGCGCATGGCACGGACCGCTCGGCTCTGATGAAGGCTGCCGATACGGCACTGTACACTTCGAAGGACTCCGGCAAGAACAAGTTCAGTGTGTTCGACCAGGAGATGAACCGCTGCCAGCTCCGGCGCATGTCGCTGGAGAAGGATCTGCGCAAGGCGCTTGCCCGCTCGGAATTTATGGTGGTCTATCAGCCTAAATGGGACTCTCTGCTGAATGTCACTGTCGGCCTCGAGGCGCTGCTGCGCTGGAAGCATCCGGATCACGGGATCATTTCTCCGGCGGAATTCATCCCAATTGCCGAGGAGACCGGGCTGATCGTACCGATTACCTACTGGATGCTGCAAGATGTCTGCGTCCAGAATATGCGCTGGCATAAAGACCAGATCGCAAATGTGCCTGTGTCGATTAATATGTCGGCAAGAATGTTCGAGAACGGAAGCCTGTATGATGTAGTTTTCGAGGCGCTTGCCAGCTCCGGTCTTGAACCGCACTTTCTCGAGCTGGAGATTACCGAATCCATTGCCATGAACAATATGGAGGAGACGGTAGCCCAGCTCTCCAAGCTCCGGGATATCGGTGTACGCGTGTCTCTGGACGACTTCGGGACCGGCTTCTCCTCACTCGGAAATCTTGATGAGATTCCGGTCAACACGCTCAAGATCGACCAGGTGTTTATCCGCAAGAGCAAAATGCATTCCAAAAAAGCCATCATCAGCAATATCATCGCCATCGCCAGTAACCTCAATATGGAGGTAGTCGCCGAGGGTGTCGAAACACCCGAGCAGATTGAGCTGCTGCAGTCATTGGGCTGCCGGGTTATGCAGGGCTTCTATTACGGCCGTCCGATGCCGGTGAATGAGCTGGGCCAATGGTTTATCGAGAAAACGGCTTGAATAATACATAATGCTGCTGCTCCTGTTAACGCGGTAATCTGCTGGACAAGCGGATTGCCGCGTTAACTGTTTATTGGCCGGATATAAGGATGTATATGTATCCCCCGCTACGAGTATAGTCTGCTTTAACCCTTTTCTATAGCAAAAATGGGCTGGTGAATCCGTAGCGACTCGACCGACTGTGACTCCTCTGGATCAGTTGGATTTTTGCTAACGAATTCTTTTATAAACGATGCTGACGGGAAACTAGGTGGAAAAACGTCACTTAATTTTGCCGTAATTACCTCCGGAGCGATAAATGACTCGAAATAGATGACTTTTTTCCACCTAATAATCGTAAATGCGAAAAAAGGGCGAAATTAAGTGCCGAAAATCCAATTAGAGATAGATTAAGCCTTCAATTGTGCAGGGGGAGGGTGTCGGTAGGGGAGTGCTGCGCTTAAGGCGCGGTAACGTCTGCGGGGAACCCTCTCCAAGTAATTTAAAAGTAACCAAAAAAGCAGCCAAGTCCATTTTCAGGACTTGCTGCTTTTTTCTATCCCCCACTTTAAAGGGGGATTCTTTATAGGTGTTAAAATGAACGTTGAGGTGAAAGCGGCGGAGGGGAAGTTTGGAACTGTAGGAGCGTAGCGTTCGCCTGAAAGCTTTTCGGAGAAAAGCTAGCTACGGAAGCATAAGCTATGTTTGAATTTCTACTGCAGGCAGCGATTTCTAATAAGGAAATTCAAACATAACAGCGGCCGGAAGTCCAAACATTCCCCGCAGTCGCGGCTTAACCTTAACCCCAGGTCATTGAAATACCCTATAACAAATCCTATATTTTAAAGTTCTCAACAAGAACCTGAAGCTTCTCCGCCAGCGAAGAAAGGAAGGCGGCGGAAGCCTCCACCTCCTGCATAGCAGCAAGCTGCTCCTGGGAGGAGGCAGAGAGCATCTCTGCGCCTTCGGCAGTCTGGTTGGAGACAGCCACGATGCTCTGGATGGCAGCTACCAGATCGCTGGAGATGAGAGCCAGATCACGGACGGTCTCGGAAATCTGCTGGCTCTGGGAGGACATGTCCGATACGGAGGTTTCAATCTCCGAGAATGATTTGCCGGCAGCAATAATCATGGCTTTGCCCTCCACCATTTCATCGGTGGAGCGTCGCATGGTCTCTCCGGCTTTGTCCATCTGATTGACTATGAGGCTTACCAGCTCGCCGATCTGGGCAGCGGAGCTGGCCGAGCGTTCTGCCAGCTTGCGTACAGAACCGGCTACTACGGCAAAGCCTCGTCCTTCCTCGCCGGCGCGGGCAGCTTCAATTGCCGCGTTCAGTGACAAAAGGTTGGTCTCTTCGGCAATACTGGAGATCGTACCGACAATACTCTCAATCTCCTTGGAATGACTGCCCAGCATTTCGATGATTCCGGACAGATCGCTGATGCTCTCGCTAACGATCTGCATTTGAGAGGTGGTGGAATCCATGGATTCACGCCCGTTGCGGGCCTTGAGCGCATTGTCTGCAGCTGTGTTCATTGCACTGTCGGCAGTGCTGGCAATTTCCGTGATGAACCGCGACATCTCCTGCACAGACCGGTAGCTGCCCTCCAGATTGCGCAGCTGGGTGTTGGCACCGTCAGCCAGATCAATGGTGACATTGACGCTGTGCTCACCGGCCCGGTTGGTCTCCTGTGCACTGGCTGACAGCTCCTGTGAAGAGGAGGCGACCAGCATGGAAGTATCGTTGACCTGAGTAATGAGATTGCGCAGACTCGCCGTCATATCATTGAAATCCCGGGCCAGCGTACCGATTTCATCCTTGCTTTTGAACAGAATGGGTTCATGAGAAAGATCACCCTTGGCAACCGTGTTGACCGAGCCGGAGAGTCTGGTCAGCGGTCTGGTGGTTCTGCGGATAAATATGTATGCGGCAATTATAGCGATTACGAGAATCGATGCGCCGATGATGAATGGCTGAAGGATAATATCCTGTGTCCGTTCCTGCACGAGAGCACCGTCGAAATTGATAGCCATTAGAGCAATGATAGGTTTTGTGGGATCATGATCCTGATAGATGGGGCCATAGCCGGTCTTGAGCGAGGTACCTTGATAGGTATAAACCTTGGAGTATGCGGAATGTTTCATGGTGGTAATCATAGTTTTGTCTTCTTCCGCGAAGTAGAACGGATCGCCGGCTTTATATCCTCTTTCTTTGAGGTTGGCGTCAGCCGCGAGAATCGTACCGTCCAGCGACAGAATGAAGGATTCTTTAAAAATCGGTTTATGGTCATTGATCCAGCCGATGCGGTCTTCGATGGCAGCCAGTTTGCTGGTATCTCCTGCAGCCAGAGCCGAAATATCAGCGGGATCAACGAGTCCGGTTGTAATATTGGCGCAGCCTACCAATTCTATACCTGCAGCTTCGTCTAACTGCTTGTACGCAGCGCGGTATCCGAAGAACCCGATGGATGATCCGACGAGAAGTAATACGATAAGCATCATCCAAGTTAATTTTGTTGCCAATTTCATTGTTTGCATCACCAGCCCTGACTCTCTAAAATTTGGTGATATTTGCTATCACTGCTACGATTATAGCGCAACAATGTTCCCGGAGCATTAGCGAGAATATAGTATTTTTGTGTCGGAAAATGGATGCTTTTTGAGGGTTTAGGCAAAAACATTGAATCCTCCCTGCTGAAAATGGTACGCTTGAAGCAGGACAAACGGACTGGGAGTGAGAGGGATGGCACAGAAAATTGATCCGTTGATTGAAGCCCTGGGATTATCCATGTGGAGAGTACAGCGTAAAATCACATCGCAGATGTCATTGCATAAAGAAATCGGCCTTACGGTGCCGCAATTTCATCTGCTGCATATCATTGCCCGTGAGAAAAAGGCGCGGGTCATCCAGCTGGCAGAGCAGCTCGATGTGAAGTCGAGCGCGGTAACGGTGATGCTGGACCGTCTGGAGCTGCTTGGCCTTACCGCCCGCGTGCAGGATGAGAATGACCGCAGGGCCGTATCAGTGACGCTTACCGTAAAAGGCGAGGAACTGCTCAAGGAAGCGCAGAACCGCTCGCTGGTTCTGCTGACCGAGCATTTGGCGATCCTGAAGCCGGAGGAACTGGAGAAGTTCGCTGAATACTATACGCTTCTGGAGAAGCAGGAGCGGTAATGAAAGACTGGTTTCCGGCTTATTTATTGAATAGAAACAGCGAAATAACAAACAGCCAGGCTCCATCACCGGAGCCTGGCTGTTTGTTATTGTTTCTGGCTACAATCTATTCTGCTGCAGGCGCTCTATCCGGCAGCTGGGTGACATAGCTGTCAGACAGCTGGCGAAGTCTCAGCGCCCGGTTGTATTCGTCCTCTGTTCCGGCAGGGGCCTGCCCTCCCGAAGCAAGAATATACTGCGTGTTATCTTCAAAGCTGTTGCCTGGAATGAGCAGTCCCGAGCTGGCGATAAAGGAGCCGGTCGGCAGATAGTAGCGCTGCGGCAACAAATTGTACGTCTGGG
This sequence comes from Paenibacillus sp. PastM-3, assembly GCF_029893965.1. GTDB lineage: Bacteria > Bacillota > Bacilli > Paenibacillales > Paenibacillaceae > Paenibacillus_AQ. The sequence continues at coordinate 259,813 of NZ_JARXXP010000002.1, read as the reverse complement.
CAGTCAGGTCCTGGCCGAAATGAATGGTGTTGTCCAGCGAAACCCCCAGCAGGCTGGCAGCGGTCGGCATAATATCCACTTCTCCCCCGACCTGTTCAAGCGTCTGCGGCTGCAGGCTGCCCTGCTCATGAATCATAAGCGGAATGTTCAGCATGTTGGCGTACTCATACTCATGCCCGTAGATTTCTTCCATCAGCTGCTTATCGTCATGATCCAGGGAATAAATCGGCAGACCCATATGGTCCCCGTACACCATAATCAGGCTGTCATCCCATACGCCGCTGGCCTTCAGCTCTTCAACAAATTGCCCGAACGCGTAGTCAGCATAATTCTGTGAGCGGATATAGTCGCCGACAAAGGTGCCTTCGTAACGCTCTGGCAGCTTCATCTGGTATTTTTCCTGAGGAATCGTAAACGGATGGTGGGCAGACATTGAGATAACCTGAGCGTAGAACGGCTTGCCGTCCTGGTCCATTTCCTTCAGCTTGTCGGCCGTTTTGCGGTAGAGCACTTCATCGGACGGTCCGAAGAAGAATGTATCCTCATCCCCGAAAAACTTATGGTCATAATAGTGCTCGAAGCCGAGCGCTTTATACAGCTCTCCGCGGTTCCAGAATTCCACGTCATTGGTATGGAAGGTGGCGGTCTGATAGCCGCTGGCCTGCAGGAGGCGCGGGAGACTAGGCAGCTCTTTATCGACATAAGACATCGTAGCCGCACCCTTAGGCGGAATATAGAAGGAAGAGTTGACTACGAATTCCGCATCCGAGGTATTACCCTGGCCGACCATCTGATAGAAGTTAGGGAAATACAGGCTGTCTTTCATCAGGCTGTTCAGGTTAGGCGTAATCTCTTTGCCGTCAAGCGTAAGCCCCAGCAGGAAGGTCTGGAATGATTCAAGCTGGATAATAATCAGGTTCTTGCCTTTGGCTGCGCCCTGGAACGGGGAAACGGCCGCCGGATCGATCCCTTTTACCTCATTAATAACGTCCTGTGTAATTTCACTGGCCTCAACCAGCTCCGGTTTATCTTGAGCAAAAATCGCGTAGACCTCATAATTAAGTAGTCCCATTTCCTGGGCTTTCTTGATTTCGTTCATGCTGGCCTTATTAGGCAGAACATTGAACAGACAGAGACCGAGCGACAGGGCGAACAACAGACTGTAGGAGAATTTCGAATTGCCGCTGCGGCGGTTAATCTTTTCTTTTTTATAAGCACGGCCTTTCTTGTTGAAAAAGAAATAAATGCCAAAGATGATAATATCGGAAAAGATCAGCAGATAATACGGGTCCATCAGGGAAAAGACGCTATTGCGTACAGCGGTAACCTGATTAACCTGCTCAGCCGCCTGGTAGGTGACGATAACGCCGTAATATTTAAAGTACATAATGGCCGCGAAAAAGATTGCCGTGACAAGCAGATTGACCAGCATGTAAAGTCCGAGCTTCCGTTTGGAGGCGAAGGCCTCAATGAGACAGAACAGTGCCCAGATAAAGGGGATTTCCGTAATCAATGATTTCCAGGACAGCAGATCTCCGAAAATAACACCCCAGGCCAGGAAGCTTTTGAGTATAAAAATAAGCGTGAAAAACACGAATGGTTTGGCTACCCACCGTTTAATAGTAAGGGATGACACAGCTTCGCCTTCTTTCTTAGAGATGAAACGCCGCTCCCGGCTGGGAGGATGCAGCGCAAGGACAAGAGAATTCCTATATTAATAGACCTTATTATGCAGCGCTGGCAGATGAATGTCAAAAAACAGAAATGCCGTATAACCTCACTGGACTGCGTAATAAATGATGCGCGTCCGTGAACCGGATGTTATCTTACTCAGATTAGAGCATACGGAGTAAAAAGCAGGAAAGCGACAGTTCACGCCAAAAAGGGCGAGCAATAGAATGGGGGCAGGTTTAAAAAAATGCATTTTGCGGAAATTTCCATATCAGTAAGGTCATTGGTCGAATATGTATTCAGCAGCGGCAGCCTGGTGCCCGGCTTCAGCAGCAGTGCTGCAATGGCAGAGGGGACGCGCATTCATCAGCATATACAGAAGCAATATAAGGAAGGCGACCGTAAAGAGGTCTACCTAAAGACAGAAATGGTCCACGGGGGGCTTAAGTTTATCATTGACGGGCGTTGTGACGGACTGCTGACCGGGGAGGACGGGGCTGTTACAGTAGAAGAAATCAAGTCTATAGGAGAACTGCTGGAGCCGGATTTTGCCGGTAAAGAGGTGCACTGGGCTCAGGCCCTGATGTATGCCTACATCCTTTGTCTGGATCTGGGGCTCACAGATATCACGGTGAAGCTCACTTATGTCCGGCGCGGCGGGGAAGAGCAGCAGAGCCTGTACCGGACAATGACGGCTGTTGAGCTGGAGGCTTTCGCGGGCGATACCGTTGCCAGGTATGCCCCGTATGCGGAGCTGCTGGTCCGGCATCAGGAGCAGCGGGACAGCAGCATCCGCGCGCTTTCCTTTCCCTTTCCGGCCTACCGCAGCGGGCAGCGGCACTTTGCGGCAGCCGTCTACAAATCGGTTGCCGAGGGGGTCAATCTGTTTGCCCAGGCGCCGACAGGGATCGGCAAAACGATGTCGACGCTTTTTCCGGCGCTCAAGGCTCTGGGGGAGGGAAAGGCGGCAGGCCTGTTCTATCTGACAGCCAAGACCGTCAACCGGCTGGCGGCACAGGAGGCCATCGGAATGCTGCTTGCGCAGGGCCTGCAGCTGCATGCCGTGACGCTGACCGCCAAAGACAAGGCCTGCTTCCGGGAGGAGGGGCTGTGCAGCAGCGAATCCTGCCCCTACAGGGAAGGGTACTATGACCGGATCAACGGGGCAGTGCTCGACATACTGGAGCATGAGAAGCTGATGACACAGGAGGTCATTGCCCGCTACGCCAAAAAGCATGGGGTGTGCCCGTTCGAATTCTCGCTGGACACCGCGTATGCCTGTGATGCAGTGATCTGCGATTATAACTATATCTATGACCCGAGGATTAGCCTGAAGCGGCTGCCGGAGGAACGCAAGCGTAAGACGGTGCTGCTGGTGGATGAAGCCCACAATCTGGTTGACCGTGGACGGGCCATGTATTCAGCAGAGCTCACGAAAGCACCGTTCCTTGGTCTGCAACGGCAGTTTAAGACGGTAAACAAGGCGCTCAGCGCCGCAGCCAAGGCCGTTAATGCCTTTTTCATTGCCCTGCGCAAAGGCTGCAGTGAAGACGGGGAAGGGCAATGGAGCACGTATCCGGAGGAACTGCCCGGCCTGCTTGAAGCCTTTTCCCTGGAGGCGGAGGCCGAGCTGCTGTCTCCTTCCGCCCTTCTTCCTGTACCGGAGGAGGATGGGGAAGAGGGTCAGGGGCTGCTGGATACGTATTTTTCGGTGCAGAATATGCTCCGTACATTTAAAACCTACGATGAGCGGTACGTCACCTATGCCGAGGTCCGGCGCGGGGATGTGTACCTGAAGCTGTTCAACCTGGACCCGTCCCATCTGCTGCAGCAGATGGGTAAGAGCTTCCGCAGCCAGATCCTGTTCTCGGCCACGCTGTCACCGCTCGCTTATTACAGGGACATGATCGGTGCAAGGGAGGAGGATTACAGCCTCACTGTTCCATCTCCGTTTCATAAAGAGCAGTGGCAGGTGTCGGTACTTCCGGTATCCACCCGGTACCGGGAAAGGGAAGCTTCACTGCGTCCGCTCTGTGATGCCTTGAAAGGCATGACGGCCCGGAAGGGCAATTATCTTGTCTTTTTCCCTTCCTATGCTTATCTGCAAAATGTCTATGAGCTGTTCGCCGAAAAATATCCGGAGGTGCCAACACTTGTACAGAGCATGGGGATGAGCGAGCCGGACCGGGAGGGCTTTCTTGCCTCGTTCCGTCCGGACAACCCGGAGACACTGCTCGGCTTTGCCGTGCTGGGCGGGATTTTCTCGGAGGGGGTGGATCTGCCGGGTGACCGGCTGAACGGCGTAATGGTTGTAGGCGTCGGCCTGCCCCAGGTGGGGCTGGAGCGCAATCTGCTGCGCAGCTATTTTCAGGCCGCAGGCAAAAACGGCTTCGATTACGCCTACGTCTACCCTGGTATGTGCAAGGTACTGCAGGCCGGAGGCCGGCTGATCCGCAGCGAGAGCGATAACGGAGTTATTATCCTCGCTGACGACCGTTTCCTCCAGCATCCCTACCGCCATTTGCTTCCGGATGAGTGGCAGGACTACCTTGTGATCACGTAAGCGCTTATAATTACTGTTAATTATAGAGTCAAACCTATAATAGGTTTTTTAAATTTAGGCGGAATAAAAATCGGCTATAGAGCTGGGCTTTTGAAATACATCTGAATAGGCAGTAGAAACGGAAGGGAAGTTTGGAACTGTAGGAGCGTAGCGTCCGCCTGAAAGCTTTTCGAAGAAAAGCTAGCATCGGAAGCATATGCTATGTTTTGGATTTCAACTGCAGATAGCAGTTTTAAATAAGGAAATCCAAACATAACAGCGGCCGGAAGTCCAAACATTCCCTGGAGTTTCAGCTCAAGCCTATTTAATAATTTTCTCAGGCCACTGTATAGCACCCACAGGAGGAAAAATACATGACACTAAATATCGGAATTGTAGGCACCGGCTGGTTCTCCAAAGTACATGCGGATTTACTGGCGGGGATGGAGGATGTGTCCCTGAAGGCCGTCTGCGGCAGCAGTAAGGCCAAAGGTGAAGAGATGGCCCGTCCGTACGGGGCAGAAGGCTACGGTGAAATAACAGAGATGCTGGACGCAGAGAAGCTTGATGCCGTCTACATCTGTGTGCCTCCGCAGTCGCACGGGGCCATTGAGCGGTCGCTGATTAAGCGGGAGATTCCGTTCTTTATCGAGAAGCCGCTTGGATCAAGCACGGAAATCCCGGCGAGCCTGCTGCAGGATATCAAGGAGAAGAATCTGCTGACCTCGGTCGGCTACCACTTCCGGTATCAGGAGAACATCCAGCGGCTGAAGGCTGCGCTGCAGGGGGATAAAGTGGGCATGATCGTCGGACAGTGGATGGGCGATATGCCGGGCGTAGCCTGGTGGCGCAACCAGGAGCAGTCCGGCGGACAGTTCACGGAGCAGACCACCCATATCGTTGACCTGCTGCGTTATCTGGCCGGGGAGGTGACCGAGGTGTACGGCCTGTTCGGCAACCGGATTATGCATGAGAAGCATGAGGGAGTAACTGTAGCCGATGTCGGGACTGTATCGCTGAAGCTGGCCAGCGGCGTAATCGCGAATATTTCCAACACCTGCGTGCTGCCTGGTGGCGTAGGGCGCAGCGGCATCAGCTTCTATAACGACAACGGGCTGCTGGACTGGAATCCGGAACGTCTCCTGGAGGTCCGCAGCGGCGACAGTAAAGAGCATGTAAGTTCCGGCAATCCTTATCAGACAGAGAGCGAGGCGTTCCTGTATGCAGTGCGGACCGGTGACCGCTCACGGATCCTGAGTGATTATGAGGACGGGTACAAGACGCTGAAGGTGACCTGCGCAGCCTTCGAATCCGCACAGAGCGGCCTGCCGGTGAAGTTATAAAAAAAACCGCAAAGTGGGGCTTACACTCCGAAGATTACTCAGGTACTTTGCGGGGGTCCAAAAACATATACAGAAAAAGGCCGGCAGATCGGTTAGCGGATCTGCCGGCCATCGGCCCAAGCGGGGTCGGCCTAGTGGAGGAAAAAAGTGAGCAGCGCCGGCGCAAGGCCAATGGAGAACAGCGCGGTCAGTATCATCGAAATACTTGAGATGGTGCCGGTCAGCGAGCTAAGCTCGAATGCCTTGGAGGTACCGGTACCGTGCGCTGCGGTTCCCAGCGAAACACCGCGCGCAATTTCATTGTCAATGCGGAAGAGGCGCAGGACAGAAGGTCCCATCATCGTGCCCAGCACACCGGTCAGGATAACGAAGACCGCTGTGATGCTCGGAACACCGCCGATGCTCTGGGAGATGCTCATGGCGATCGGTGTAGTGACCGAACGGGGCACCAGGCTGTTAACCAGTTCTCCGCTTAAGTGCAGCCATTTGGCCAGCAGCATCGAGGAGAGCACGGCAATAACCGTTCCTGAGAGCACGCCAGCCGCAATTTCGGCGGCGTGCTTTTTGAGCACCTTGAAGTTTTTATGGAGTGGGATTGCAAAGGCGATGGTTGCCGGCTGCAGCAGATCCGTCAGCCATTTGCCTCCCGCATTGTAGGATTCATAAGAAACACCGGTCAGAAGCAGAATACCGATTATGATCAGCGGTGTAAGAATGAGCGGAGAGCAGTACATTTTGCCGCTGGCTGTGTAGATCCGTTTGGCCAGCAGATAGACCAGCAGTGTGATTCCTAACAGAACCATTCCTGTAATCATGAGCCTCTACGCTCCTTTACTTTATAAATAGCTCCTGTCAGAAGTCCTGATCCGGCCATTACGGCAAAGGTTCCGACAAGTACAACAGCCAGCACCTGCAGGCCGTTCACCTCAAGCAGACCGGTATATTTCATGACTCCGACCGCGGAGGGGATGAAGAACAGCAGCAGCTCGGCAAGCAGCCAGGAAGCGCCGACCTCAACCCAGCTCAGCCGGATTGCCCCGGCCTCCAGCAGCAGAAACAGGATAAGCATGCCGATGATGCTTCCCGGAACCGGAAGATGCAGCAGCGGAGTCAATGTATTGATAAGCATGGAGAAAACCGTAAGCCCGGCAACCTGCAGCAAGCCTATAATTAATTTTTTCATAAGGCTTCGCCCCTTTCATTGTATTGAAAGTTTACAACAATTATTTTCATAGGTAAAATGAATAGATTGAATAAGTAACATTCCATTTATCTATGCATGAGGTGAACGATTTGGATATCAGACAGTTACAGTATTTTGTGCAGGCAGCGCGGCTGAAGAGCTTCACCAGAGCGGCGGAATCCCTGTTCATCACACAGCCGACGATCAGCAAAATGATCCGTAACCTCGAAGAAGAGCTTGAAGCGGATCTGTTCTACCGTGAGGGGAAAAGCATCCGGCTGACTGATGCAGGAGAAATCCTGCTGGCCAAGGCACAAAATATTGTGGAGTCCTTCGCCAATCTGTCCGCAGAGCTGGACGGCCTGCGCAAGCTGCAGCGGGGGCATATCCGCATCGGCCTGCCGCCGATGGTGGGGGCGAGCTTTTTCCCGGCGGTGATCGGAGAGTTTCATCGGCGTTATCCTGATGTGACCATCCGGCTGCATGAGGACGGAGCCAAAAAGGTGGCGGATGATGTCGAGACAGGGCTGCTTGATATCGGGGCGATTGTGCTGCCGGCTGATACAGCGAAGTTCCACTGCTTTACCTTTGTTGAAGAGAAGCTGGAGCTGCTGGTGCCGGCGGGACACCGTCTTGCTGCTGCAGAGAGTGTAGCGCTGCGGGAGCTGGAGGCAGAGGAATTCGTGCTGTTCCGTGAGGATTTTGCCCTGCATGACCGGATTATTACCGAGTGTGTAAAAGCGGGCTTTCAGCCGAATGTGGTCTATGAAAGCTCACAATGGGATCTGATCAGCAGGATGGTGGAGGCCGGAATGGGCATCGCCCTGCTGCCGGAGACGATCTGCCGCGATATGGACCGCACACGGATTGCCGTAATTCCGCTGACGGAGCCGGTTATTCCCTGGCAGCTGGGCATGATCTGGCGCAGGGACCGTTATCTTTCCTTCGCGGCGCGGGAATGGATCGCTTTTGCCATGGAGGTTCTGGGGGAGCTCTATCTTCCAGCGGGAAAAAATGTTAATATGAAATAAATGTAAGTCCAGCTGTAAGTTCATCGACATTTTTTTCTTTTTTTTCAAAATATGTTTTTTGGCATCATGCCTTATGATAGGAAAGAAGTTGATAGAGGGCAGGTGACTGTTTATGAAGTTTTACCGCGGTTCCCACGAAGATCGAAGCGATTACCGAGAAGATGAGCTGTTTTTGACTATAGAGAGCCTTAGAAGTGAACTGCTGGAGGTCGCACAGGAACGCAGCCTCAGTGATCATATGGTAGTTGAACTGAGCCAGCGTCTGGACGGTTATATTGTTATGGCCCAGAACAAAATGATGGAGGGTCTGAGAAGCCGCCAGAAGGAACCTGCCCATTACGGAACCATCTCCAAAAGCAAGCGTGTAAGAAGCAAGTCTGCATTGCAGCAGTAATACCGCTTGAGCATGTTCATCATAACTTAGTGCGTCATTGGAGGCCCCGCCTGTGCGGGGCCGTTTTGTTGTGCTTTCTACAGACAGTACCTATAATGGAATTAAAAACAAGTTTAATTCGCATTGTTAAGGAGGGTGCCGGGTGGAGGACAAGCTGACAACATTACGTTCTGAAATTGAGGGCAATCTGTCCCGCTCCGGATACAGCCTCGCTTCGTTTGCTAAAGTTTCCGGCCTTAACCGCGGCAGCCTGAGCGCCATTCTCCATGGTAATCCCCCAAAGCCCGTCTCCTTGGGCCAGCTGGATACATTAACAGAGGCGCTTGGATATCCTGAAGGCTGGTTCTATCCGCTTTATGTGGATGAATGCTTCAGTGAAGAAAAGGTCTCGCGGCGCAGGGTGGAGCCTTTTTTGATCCGCTGTGCCATCAGTGGCAGGAAGCAGTGTGTGGACGAGATCATAAACCGGATGATGGAATATCAGAAGCCGCTGGATATCATCTATTCGGTGGCGGAGAAGCTGTTTGCCTGCGGAAAAATCCAGGAATCCAAACCTTTCTATAAAATCATTGTGGAGCATGAGCAGGACAGCTATTCGGAAAGGATGGCCATCAGCCAATACCGGATCTTCAAGGCGCTGGGAACCGTTGCCGATATGGAGGACATGCTGCGGGCGGTCATCGCCTTCGAGCCGTTCCGCGGACGCCTGCCCGAGCATCTGCAGCTTGAAGGGCTGCTGAAGCTGGCCAATGTCTGCTTCTCCCTGCACAGGTGGAGCGATATGGAGAAATATGCCGATGAGCTCAGAGGCTTGGCAAGCGGGATCTACCGGGAACAGCTCAGGAAGAAAGCCGGAAGGCGAAGCGAGGGGCTGCAGCTGCTGCGGCCGCTTGTACTGTATTATGCCCAGGGGCATCTGATGAAGGCCACTTCACTCGCCAAGCAGGGGAAATACGGGGAGGCCATAACGTTTACAGACATGTATGCTGATCTCAGCTGGTTTGAAATGCTGGATGAGGAGGGCTTGCGCCTTGTCGATGCGTTCAAGTCGTTTGCCGTCGGGAACCGCTATACACTCGAGCTTCTGAAGGGGAACAGTGCCGTTCTGCCGGAATATATGGCCTACCTGGCTGACTATCCTGCTGAAGTGCTGGCGGGTCTGGTCAGTATTCTGGAGGCTGCCAACCGCTTCGGCTTCTCTGTCGACCATGTACTGGAGCGGTTTTCCAGGGAGATGGCCGGCTTTGACCGGTTCAAGGATTATATTAATATTGACCGCATCTACCGGCTGGGTTATCAGCTGGCTGTATATTATCTGGAACGCGGGCAGGCTCAGCTGGGGGTCAATTCTATTCTGCAATGTCTCAAGACCGCAGTTAAGCTGAACAGCGCCAGGGATATGATTGAATGCATCGCCTTGTTTGAAGCAAACCGCGGACAGGCAACCGGGCAGCAGCTGCAGAGGTACAGTGAGCTGATCCAGGGCCTGGTTGCCAAAAAGGATAGCGCTGAAGAGGGACGGCCGCTCTCCGGCGTAACAGAACGCTCTTTCTGATACAGGAATTATACCGGCTCCTCCGCTTATTAAGCGGGGGATTTTTTGTGTTTTGCGGCCGAGGGCGTTCGTTCGCTATTCCGTAAAACTTGATAGCGCATTCAGTGTTTGACAAAGATCGGGCTTGAAAATATAATTAGGTAGCCTAATTAATATTGTATTTAATTATTAGTAAACCTAACTAAAAATGAGGAGGCGGGACACGTTGGGATAAACAACGAAAATCCAGTCGCTCAACGGCTGTTTATGGCCCTGCGGCAGCTGCGCAAAGCCCATGTGCATCAGACTCTGGACGGTCATAAGCCGAGTGAAATGACTTTGCTGATATGCCTCGCGAGGAAATCACGTACACCCGAGGAAGGGCTCAAGGTTTCCGAAATTAGCCGGCTGCTGGGGATCACGCCTCCCACGGTTACCCAGCTGATTAACAGTCTCGAGGCCAAAGACATGGTGGAGCGTCAGCCTGACCCTTCCGACCGCAGAGTGGTGCGGATCCGGCTGACGGAGCAGGGCAGGGTTGTTACGAGAAAAGCGCGGAATTATATGGATGCCTCACTGGGTAAGCTAGTGGAATATTTGGGTGAAGAAGAGAGCAACCATCTGGCTGACCTGCTGACGAAGGTGCAGACATTCATTGAAGAGAATCCGCGGCCTGATCTGGACCTGTTACAAATGAACGGAGATGAGAAGAATGATTAAATTGTTAAAGGGACTGGGGCCCTTTCGGTGGGGCGTAGCAGCAGTGCTGATTCTGGTCTTTCTGCAATCTATGGGTGACCTGTACCTTCCAACCCTGATGTCCGACATTGTGGATAAAGGGATTGTGCAGGGAGACCGCGCTTATATCTGGAGAATCGGCGCTTACATGCTGCTGGTGGCCGGCGGCGGCGCACTGTGTTCGGTAATCGCAAGTTATCTGTCGGCCAAGGTAGCTGCCGGCTTCGGCCGGAACACCCGCTCGCGGATGTTCGAGCATGTCGAGAATTTTACACTGCATGAGTTTGATAAGCTGGGCACTGCCTCGCTGATTACCCGCACTACTAACGATATTACGCAGGTACAGACAGTATTGACTATGATGCTGCGCATGATGGTCGGCGCTCCGATGATGATGATCGGGGGAATTATTATGGCGGTGTCTGAGGATGCCAAGCTGTCCCTGATCTTTGTTATTGTCATTCCGGTGCTGGTTGGAGCGATATTCCTGATCGGAATGAAGGGGCTTCCGCTGTTCAAGGCAATCCAGGTGAAGCTGGACACCCTGAACCGTGTGCTGCGTGAGCATCTGACCGGAATCCGGGTTATCCGTTCATTCAACCGGATTGAGCATGAGAATAAACGCTTTACTGCAGCTAATAAAGACCTCACGGATACAGCGATTAAGGTTAACAAAATTATGGCCGGCCTGATGCCTATTATGATGCTGGTTATGAATTTCTCCATGATCGGCATTCTCTATTATGGCGGTATCCGGATCGGCGACGGCGACCTGCAGGTCGGCTCGCTGATGGCCTTTATCCAATATGCGATGCAGATTATGTTCTCCCTGATTATGGTTTCGATGATGTTCGTGCTGATTCCCCGGGCTTCAGCTTCCGCGCTGCGGATCAATGAGGTGCTCGATATGCAGCCGGAGATTGTTGATCCGGCAGCCGCTAACCTTCTGGCTACAGCCGATGCGAAGAAGCAGGATGGACGGGAAGGCCTGCGCGGATTCGTCGAGTTCGACAACGTATCCTTCTCCTATCCCGGAGCTGAGCAGCCGGCGCTATCCGGAATCAGCTTCAGTGCACGCCCGGGCGAGATTACGGCTATTATCGGAGGTACCGGATCGGGCAAATCGACGCTGCTCAGCATGATTCCCCGTTTCTACGACGTTATTGAGGGTGCCGTGCGGGTAGACGGCGTGGATGTCCGTGAGATGACACAGGAGGATCTGCGCAGCAAGATCGGTTATATTCCGCAGAAGGCGGTACTGTTCACCGGAACCATCAACGAGAATATCCGCTACGGAAAAGATGATGCAACCGATGAAGAAATCATCCACGCGGCCAAAGTGGCCCAGGCCTATGATTTCGTATCGGCGATGAAAGAAGGCTTCGACTCGCCGATTGCCCAGGGCGGCAGCAATGTCTCCGGCGGCCAGAAGCAGCGCTTGTCGATTGCCCGGGCCCTGGTGCGTAGGCCGGAGGTGTACCTGTTCGATGACAGCTTCTCCGCGCTTGACTTCAAGACAGACGCCAAGCTGCGCGCTGCCCTGAAGGAGGAGACGACGGAATCGACGGTGCTGATTGTCGCCCAGCGGGTCAGCACCGTTATGGATGCGGACCGGATTATTGTGCTGGATGAAGGCCGGGTGGCCGGCATCGGCAATCACCGCGAGCTGATGGAGAATAGCGAAGTGTACCGCGAGATTGTATCCTCGCAGTTGTCAGAGGAGGAAATAGCATGAGTGAAAGAAATCAGCAAATGAAGCCTCCGGTGCGGCGAGGCGGCTTTGGACCCGGCCACGGGCCCGGCGGCCCGGGCATGGGGATGCCTCCGGAGAAGGCCAAGGATTTCAAGGGTACGCTCCGCCGGCTGATTACGTACCTGCGCCCGCGCCAGGTGCAGCTGCTTATCGTCCTGATCACGGCTATAGCCAGTACCGTATTCAGCATCTTCAGTCCCAAGGTGATGGGGAAGGCGACAACCAAGCTGTTCGAAGGCGCCTACGGAATGCTGACAGGTGTGCCAGGTGCGGCCATTGATTTTGGTTATGTGAATAATATTCTGCTAATCCTCGGCGGATTGTACCTGTTCAGCTCTGTATTCAGCTACGTGCAGCAGTATGTAATGGCCGGAGTAGCCCAGAAGGTTGTCTTTGATATGCGGGAGCAGGTGAACAGCAAGCTGGAACGGCTGCCGCTGAAATATTTTGATTCCCGTACCCACGGCGAAATTCTCAGCCGGGCAACCAATGACGTGGACAACATCAGTACAACGCTGCAGCAGAGCTTGACGCAGCTGATCACGTCCATCGTGACCATTATCGGGGTCATCATCATGATGCTGACGATCAGCCCGTGGCTGACCCTGATTACAATCATCACCCTGCCGCTGAGCTTTGTGGTGATTATGGCCATTACGAAGCGTTCCCAGGGACACTTTATCGGCCAGCAGAAATCACTGGGCCAGCTGAACGGACACGTTGAGGAAATGTACACCGGACACCGGATCGTCAAGGCGTTCGGCCGGGAGCGGCAGTCGCTAAGCGAATTTAACAAAATCAATGACGATCTGTATAACTCCGGCTGGCGGTCCCAGTTCATGTCCGGGATGATTATGCCGCTGATGATGTTCATCGGCAACCTCGGATATGTGCTCGTCTGTGTGGTCGGCGGGATCTTTGTAACCCGCAAGGTAATTGAAGTCGGTGATATCCAGGCCTTTATCCAGTATTCGCGCCAGTTCACAATGCCGATTACCCAGACGGCCAATATTGCCAATATCATTCAGTCGACGATCGCTTCGGCTGAGCGTGTCTTTGAACTGCTTGATGAAGAAGAGGAAGTGCCGGAAACTGCAGTATCTCTGGCTAAGCCTGCAGATCATGCTGAGGAAGGCGCAGTTGAATTCCGCCACGTGAAGTTCGGCTACAAGCCCGATGCGATACTGATTGAAGACATGAATATCGACGTCAAGCCGGGACAGACTATTGCGATTGTCGGACCGACCGGCGCCGGCAAAACGACGCTGATCAACCTGCTGATGCGTTTCTATGAAATCAGCGGCGGGGAGATTGTCATCGACGGTGTGAACATTACCGAGATAAAGCGCAGTGAGCTGCGCAGCAAGTTCGGTATGGTGCTGCAGGATACCTGGCTGTTCAACGGCACCATCCGCGACAACATTGCTTACGGCCGTGAAGGCGCCACGGAAGCGGATGTGGTGCGGGCTGCGAAGGCTGCCCACGCCGACCACTTTATCCGTACGCTTCCGCTGGGTTACAATACGATCCTGAACGAGGAAGCATCGAATATCTCCCAGGGGCAGAAGCAGCTGCTGACGATTGCCCGGGCGATTCTGGCCGATCCGTCCATTCTGATCCTGGATGAAGCGACCAGCAGTGTCGATACACGGACTGAAGTGCAGATCCAGAAGGCGATGAAGACGCTGATGACCGGAAGAACCAGCTTTGTCATTGCCCACCGCCTGTCGACGATCCGCGATGCTGATCTCATTCTCGTAATGAACCAGGGCAGCGTGATTGAAAAAGGCACCCATGTCGAGCTGCTGGAGCAGGGAGGCTTCTATGCCGATCTGTACAACAGCCAGTTCTCCGGCGACGATCTGCCGGATGTAGGCTAAATTACGCCTATATAACTCAACACCGGCACCGCTCCTGCATTTGTGGGGAGCGGTGTTTTTGTTTGGGGAAGAATGGAAAAAATGAAGCTGGAAGCTCTATTTTTTAAAAAAGATTTGCTTAAAAATTTCAGGGTATATATGATAAGGATGATAAAATGACCCGCGGCTCATTTTTGTGAAGTGCCGGGGCAAGGAGAGGATGAACAGGATGTCGGGCTACGGAAAATGGGTGGCTGGCCGGACTACAAAGTGGATCACTTTGCTGGTCTGGGTCGTACTGGTTGGAGTGCTTACGCTGTTATGGCCTTCCGTAAATTCACAAGTAGTCAACAATGCGCAGAACCTTCCGGAGACCTCGCAGTCGGTCCGGGCAGCGGCTGTTGCGGATCAGGAATTTCCGGGCGGCAGCGGCGTGCCTGCACTGCTGGTGTGGCACCGTGACGGCGGATTGTCGGAGGAGGATTTAGTACATATTATTGCCTTGTACGGCAAGCTGGAGCAGCAGCCGCTGCCGCATCAGAATTTTGTGCCCCCGCTGGGCCAGCTGCCGCCGCAGGCGCTTCAGGCTTCATTGTCAGAGGACCGCAGTACGCTGGTTACACCGGTGCTGTTCGACAAGTCGGCGGACAGCGATCAGCTGGGTGAAGGAATCACGGAGTTAAAGACGCTCGTACGTGAAGAGACAGGCAGTGATCCGGCTGCAGCCGCTGTGGACAGCAGTGAGCTGAGCCTGCGCGTATCGGGGCCGGTAGGCATTTCGATTGATGCTACAGGCTTATTTGAGGATGCAGACGTATCCCTGCTGATTGCAACCGTAATCCTTGTGCTTGTATTCCTGCTGCTGATCTACCGCTCACCGATTCTGGCGCTGATTCCGCTGGTGGCTGTAGGTTTTGCCTACGGAGTTACAAGCCCTCTGCTTGGATTAATGGCCCGGGAAGACTGGATTACCGTAGATTCACAGGCGATCTCCATTATGACAGTTCTCCTGTTCGGGGCAGGTACCGACTACTGCCTGTTCCTGATCTCAAGGTTCCGCCAGATGCTTAAGGTGGAGGAGAATAAAGGGCGGGCGCTGCTGAACTCGATCAGCCACTCCTCCGGAGCGATTGCGATGAGCGGCTTTACCGTTGTGCTGGCGCTGTTCGCCTTGCTGCTGGCCAAATACGGAGCCTATCACCGCTTCGCTGTTCCGTTCAGCGTGTCCATTCTGATTATGGGCATTGCCAGCCTGACGCTGGTGCCGGCACTGCTGGCCATCTTCGGGCGGATGTCGTTCTTCCCGTTTGTGCCGCGTACCCCGCAGATGGAGGAAGAACGGGCAAGAGCCAAGGGCAAGCCGGCTCCGAAGCCGAAAGCGAAGAGAGCCGGCCGTAAGGGGATTGGCGGCCTGGTGGTTTCCCGCCCTTGGACGATTGTAGCCGTAACGGTCATCGGCCTGGGCATTTTGGCCTCGTTCTCCACCGGCATTAAGTTTACTTATGATCTGCTCTCCTCTTTCCCTGAGGATATGGAATCCCGGCAGGGCTTTGATCTGATCGGCACACAGTTCTCCCCCGGCGAGCTGGCTCCGGCCAAGCTGATCGTTGATACAAAGGGTCAGGTGAGCGGAGAGTATTTCAAGGTTATTCTCGGCGGACTGTCCTATGTGGATACCGTATCCGATGCACAGCAGGGGGCTGTGAATCCGCAGATTATCGGCTTTGACCTGGAGTTCAAGGACAATCCGTATTCCCTGGAGGCGATGAGCCATATTCCGGCGCTGCTGAACACAGCGGAGCAGGCTCTGGTGGAATCCGGCTTTGACGAAGCGCAGGCGCATGACAGTGTATGGGTCAGCGGGCAGACGGCTACCCAGTATGATACAAAAGAGCTGGGTGAGCAGGATACCGACCTCATTATTCCGGTCGTAATTGGTCTGATTACCCTGCTGCTGCTGATCTATCTGCGGTCGGTAACGGCAACCGTCTATCTGGTCGGTACCGTTATTCTTTCCTTCTTCTCTGCACTCGGCCTTGGCTGGATTATTATCCATTATGTGCTGGGCGCAGATGCGATTCAGGGAGCTATTCCGCTGTACTCGTTCGTCTTCCTGGTTGCGCTTGGCGAGGACTATAACATTTTCATGATCTCTAACATCTGGAAGAAGCGCAAGGTGATGCCTCTGAAGCAGGCCATTGCCGAGGGCGTTAATGAGACCGGCTCGGTCATCACCTCGGCCGGGCTGATTCTGGCGGGTACCTTCGCCGTCCTGGCCAGCCTGCCGATTCAGGTGCTGGTACAGTTCGGCATCATCACCGCCATCGGCGTGCTGCTTGATACCTTCATCGTCCGGCCGTTCCTGGTGCCGGCGATCACTATGCTGTGCGGCCGCTGGGCGTTCTGGCCCGGCAAGCATGAAGAGCCGCGGCAGCCGCAGCCAGCCGGCAGCGCTGAATAAACCGGCGGGCTGACGGACCGCCGGAAATACAAACAGGGATGCCCCGCTGGCCATAAGGCCCGGCGGGGCATCCCTGTTGTGCTTGAGCGGCCGCCCGGCAGCCAGCCCGGGCGGCTATTCCCCCGGTCTGCGGCTGAGCAGCAGCTCGTATTTATCGAGTGAAGCGCCAAGGATCGCTTCATTACGGCCTGCACCGCGGTGTGACTCGCGGAAAGCCGGGCTGGCCGTCCAGCCGCTGAAGGCCTCCTCGTTCTCCCACACGGTGCTGATTTTCAGCTCCTCGGCGCCGTCTTTGGCTGCGCTGTACCACACCTCCATCCGTACAAAGCCTGGCATTTCCTGCACACCGTTCGATCCGCCAAAGCGCTCTGCCAGAGCAGCGCCATGACCTTCCTTAACCTTAATGGTGTTCGTAACAACCAGCATAGCCGTTCCTCCTCCAGTCAGAATTTAATGCAGGGATCAGCGGAGCGCTATGCTACGCATCCGCTTCAAGCTTGGTCAGCGGCAATGTAGCCGGCCCCTCCAGCACATCGCCTTCATAGGAGAAACGGGAGCCGTGGCACGGGCAGTCCCAGGAGCGTTCGGCGTTGTTCCACTCGCATTCGCAGCCCATATGGGTGCAGGTGCGGTCCACCAGATGCAGCTTGCCCTCAGGATCACGGTAGGCTCCGACCCGCTTGCCGTCATGGAAAACAACGGCCCCTTCGTCTGCACCGAGCTCACTGGTCTTCTTGCGGACAATCTCCACCTTGCCGGCCACTAGCTCCTTGGCGACATTGGCATTCTGCACAATGAAGTTCTTGATCGACGGGCGGGCCTTGAAGCGGGATGGATCATACAGCCCGCTGTAGCGGTTCGCACGGCCCATAATCTGGTCTGTGATGAGCTGAGCCGCCAGGGTGCCGTTCGTCATGCCCCATTTGCCGTAGCCGGTAGCAATATAAATTTCTTCGTCCTCCTCAGGTTTGCCGATATAAGGAACCTTGTCCAACGTGATCAGATCCTGGGTCGACCAGCGGTATGGAATCTGCCTGACTCCCAGCAGCCCGCCGGCGAACAGCTCCAGATTCTCGTAATGCCCGAACGTGCAGATGCCTTGTCCGGTTTTGTGATTCTCCCCGCCGACAATGACAAGGTTGTGCCCGTTCCATTCTACGGCACGGAGCGAGCGGGTAGGCTCTCCCGCACTCAGATACATTCCGCCTGCAAAATCTGTTTCCGGCTGGACGGCAAGACAATAGGAGCGCTCCGCATGCAGGCGTGAGAAATACAGCCCGCCGCCGTCATAGAACGGAAAATGGGAGGCCGAAACCGCATGCCGGCAGCGGATCTGATGTTCACTGCCTTCGGTGTACAGGGTAATCCGGTCGTCCTTGTCCACCTTTTCGCCGATCATGGTGTGCTCGTAGACCACACCGCCCTTATCCAGCACGAACTGCAGCATTCCCTTCAGGTAGTGCAGCGGATGAAAGCGGGCCTGTCCCGGCAGCCGGATGGCTCCCGCTACCATCAGCGGCAGCGGAATATGGTCCAGCCATTCTCCCGGTATCCCAAGCTTCTGATAGGCTTCGAATTCCTGCTCCAGCTGCTTCAGCGTCTTGTCGTCATCTTTGTCCGCATAGAGATAGGCATCTTCAGGATGCATATCGCAGGAGAGCCCGAGCTCCTCGGCTGTGCGGATTATCCACTTCATCGCCTCGCTGTTTGACTGGTAGTAAGCCCAGGCCTGCTCCTCCCCGAAATTCTTCACAAGATCAGCATAGATCATTCCGTGCTGGGCCGTGATTTTGGCGCTGGTAAATCCGGTCGTTCCGCCAAGCACCTCACCGGCTTCCAGCAGAGTGACCTTGTAGCCTTCCTTGGTAAGCAGATAAGCCGCGGTAATCCCGGTAATCCCTGCCCCTACAATGGCTACATCTGTAACATGATCTTCCGTAAGCCTCGGAAAAGCAGGCAGCTCTGTTGTGCCTCTCCACAGGGATTCCGGAAATTGCGGAAGACCTTGTGAACCAGTATTTCCGGCTTGACCGTCTGGTGTACTCATCTGTGATCCCTCCATATGCACGATTCATTTCATTTATTACCACACTCCCGCCAAAAGAAACCTAAACCCCCGTCTGTGCATGAAAGAAGATCTCCCGTGTAAAAATAAGGTTTAACTTCCGGAGAAATCCGGCTGAGGGGGAGTAAGGATGCCGGCACAGCAAAAACCGGAAGAGATAACACTGCAGGGAATCAAGGAGAAGCTGGACAACTTCGTGGATCTGGAGAACAGGGTATTAACCGCAGTGTCGGGAACGGGCAAGCTGCTGTTTATCAAAAGCATCACCGACCCGCAGATCATTAACCGCAGTATTATTGCAGCCTTTTATGAAATGAATGATCCGGCGGCCTTTGCCGAATATCTGGCGCACTACCCGGGCAGCAAGGCCGTAGAGGACGGCAAGCAGGCGATGGACCTGATGCTGGCCGGTTATGCCTGTGTGGAGGTGGCAGGGCGGCTGATTTTCTTTGATGCGCTGAAAGCGGAGACCAGCAGTGTCAGCCAGACGGTGACGGAGAGCATCACACAAGGGCCGTCAGATGCGCTTACAGAGAATTTGGCGGTGAATCTGAACCTCATCCGCAGGCGCTACCAGTCAGCGGAGCTGAAGATGGAGTCGCTGCTGCTCGGAAATATCTCCAGAACGAAGGTGGCCATCCTGTACGATGACAGCAGGGTGAATCATCAGGTGCTTGACGAGCTGCGGGAGAGACTGAAGACACTCCGGGTAGATATTGTGCAGGCTGCGGGTGAGGTGGAAAAATACATCAGCAGCGATAAAATACGCATTTTTCCAAAAACGATTGTAACGGAGCGGCCCGACCGTGTGGTGTTCAATCTGGCCGAGGGGAAAATCGCCATCATGCTGGATACCACAGGCTTCGCAATTGTGCTTCCGGTCATCTTTAATGACTTCTTTGTAGCGATGGATGATAAAATACAGCTTCCCTTCGTCGGAAGGTTCCTGAAGCTGCTGCGCATTATGGGGGTGGCGATGACGCTATGGCTGCCCGCACTATATGTGGTCTTCACTTCCTATAATCCGGAGATTATAAGGGTGCAAATTGCACTGCTGATTGCCGGAAGCCGGGCAACCGTACCCTATCCTTCCTTTGTGGAGGTGCTGCTCATGCTGATCATGATGGAATTTCTGACGGAGGCAAGCCTGCGGCTGCCGCGGGCAATCGGGCCTACGGCTACAACGGTAGGCGGCCTTATTCTGGGACAAGCAGCAACGGCGGCCGGACTGGTCGGCAATATTATGATTATCCTGGTATCGGTGGTCGCTATTTCCAATTTTATGATCCCTTTGAATATGATGAGCTTTTCGATCCGTGTGCTTAAATATCTGTTTGTTGTGGCTGCTGCCGCAGTCGGGCTGGTGGGTGTCGTTGTCTGCCTGGTCGGGTTCACCATGTATCTGTGCAGCCAGCGCAGCTTCGGACAGCCTTATTTCAAAATGTTCGTTCTGGACAGCCTGGAGGCTTCACGCAGCAAGAAAGGCGGCGGGAGCTGATGAATCAGAGCCGTTACTTGTATTGGATGTTTTTGATGAACAGCCTCCTTAACATATTGAACTTTGTCCCGCGGGAGCTGATGGACGCCCGCTTTAAGGGGGCGCAGACGTCGATCCTTGTTGCAACTGTTCTCGGGACCGTCTTTCTGTCTGTCTTTACCCTCCTGATCGCAAAGTTTCCGGGCAAAAGCATTCAGGATATTCTCGAAACCGCCCTGCCTAAATGGCTGACTATTCCGCTGATCATTATATTTGCTTCCCTCTGGTGCGTTGCCGGGCTGGTTACACTGCTGTCTTTTGTGGATATTACACTGCGTTTTGTCAGTCCGGATACCGGCCCGTATCTCGTAATCCTCAGCTTTCTTGTCCTGGTATGCTTCTGTGCACGTATGGATTCCTTGTCCGTTCTGTACGGAATGGAAATGATGCTGGCGATCATCCTGCCGCTGATTCTGTACGCCATTATCAAAGCGCTGATTAATCCCGATTTCAGCTGGGATTCGGTGCTCCAGATCATAACCTATTCTGCCCATGCACCGGATCTGAAAAGCATCGCTGCTGCCACCTTCTCCTTCAGCGGTTATTTCAACCTGGCTGTCTTTAACCGGGTGCTGCCCAAGATTAAGATGAAGCACAGCTGGATTTATGCGGTTAGCGGGCTGGCTGTGCTGCTGCTGACTTTTTATGTGCCTATAGGCTATTTCGGGACGATCGGCGTAGAGAGGCATGTGTACACCTGGTTTTCTACAGCCGACAGTATCCGGATCAACACTTTTATAATAGAACGGATGCTGTTTGTTTTTTATTTTGCCTATCTCACACTCTCCCTGGTCAGCGTAACGGTCCACTGGCATGTAGGCAAGGAGCTGCTTACCGGTCTGTTCCGTTCGCGCAAACAGGCGAAGGCGAGAACTAAACTATGGAAGGATTTGTCTGTTCTCGTTCTGTTTAGCGGAATTACCTTTGCCTTTATGGGGCTTGACCAATATCAGCTTAATCAGTTCGGTGTTGTGTTTTTGTATGCGCGCTGGGCAGGAGAGCTGTTCATGATTATGCTGCTTTTTTATTGCTATGCGGTTGCTTACAGGAGGCGGAATGCGTGAGAAAGCTACTGTTGTACGCAGGAATTGTGCTGTTGTGTCTTACAACAGGGTGCGAATACAAAGATATTGACCGGCGGATCTTTGTGGTTGCCATCGGCATTGATCCCGGGGAGAAGGAGGCCTTTAAGGTCAGCCTGAAGCTGGCGGTCCCCCAGGGAGATGTAACCAAGATTGATGAGAAGATGCTGATTATTACAGAAGAGTCATACAGCATCTCCGAAGCGCTCCGCCTGATGAAATCAAAGGTAGAGAAGGAGCTGGACTATGTGCACTGCAAATCCATTGTTATAGGTGAAGAACTGGCCGGCCGGGATATCAGGCATATTCTGGACTGGGCAGTCCGGCGCAGGGATGTCCAGCTGATACTTAACTTTGCCATCGGGCGTCCGGCGGCACTGGATGTGCTTCAGGTCAAGCCCCCGTCCGAGCGGATTCCCTCCAACTCGCTGATCATGGCCATGAGCGGAGAGGGGACGGAGTCACCCTTTATCGCCAGCGTCTATTCCTACCAGCTGATGAGGGATATGTATGAGCAGGGCAAGGATCCGATCCTGCCGATTATTGAAGCAGATAGCAAGACCCAGTTCGAGATAGACAAGGTAGCCCTTTTCGACAAACAGAAGGTGCAGCTGGTGCTGAATCCCGAGGAGACACGGCTGTTCAACCTCCTGGCCCGGCCTGACCTTAAGACCAATTTTCCGGCCAAGGTGGACGAGAGCGAGTTCCAGTACTATACGGAGAGCAGCACCTCCACCTACAAAATCACAACAGCTTCCCCAGGAGCACCGGTTATCCGCTACAAGATCAAGATCAAGGGCATTGTGGAGGAGAACAGCACCCAGGAGCTGATCACCCATACTCTGCTGGGGAAAATATCGGAAGCCGGCGGGGAAGAGCTGAAACAGTCGGTTGAGGCGCTGCTTGAAAAAATCAGGGACAAGCGGGTGGATCCCTTCGGGTGGGGACTGCGCTACGGGACAAGGCACTGGAACAACGAAACGGAAGCAAAGGACTGGGAGGCACTGTATCCTGATCTGAAATTCGAGGTGTTTGCTGCTGTCAGAGTAAAATACTCCGGGATGATCAAGTGAAATACGGGTGGTCCGATTGACGCTTGAGGCTACAGGATTTATACTTGATCTAAAAACAAGTTAAAGGATGATAATGATGAGAAGCTTGAATTTAACCTCACAACGGCAAGCCGTTTATGATATCGTCCGTAATTCGCATGACCACCCGACTGCTGCAGAAGTGATGAACCGGCTGGTAGAGCAGGGACATAACCTTGCCTACGGTACTGTCTACAACTCACTGCGCTATCTTGCCGATAAACAGATGATCCGTGAGCTGAAGCTGGGGGAGGCTGCGAGCAGATATGATGCGCGGATGGACGACCATCAGCATATTCTGTGCGAGGTCTGCGGTGCGGTGGATGAAGTGATGACCCATGTGCCGGAGGAATGGATGAACAGTGTAGCGGAGGAGACAGGGTATACCCTTTCCCATGCCCATGTTGTCTTTGGCGGAGTATGTCCGGCATGCCGGAACAAAACGGTGAACTAGGACCAGGGCTGCAGTCTTGCGGTCCGGGGGCTGATACTTCAATATAGATATAGCAAAAGACCGCTTTCATTGATGCGGTCTTTTGCTGTTCATATGAAAATTCTCAGATAAAATAGCATAATAACAATAATTTCTGCTTTGAAAAAGGGTTTTCGACAGCGGTATATAATTATATAACATGGCAAACAACTCATACTTAGGACCTAAACGAAAGAGAGCGTGAAGCACCTTGGGCAAAAGATTCCATGTTAACATCCGTATGAAGCTTACTCTTACATACCTGCTAGTCCTTCTGGCCCCCAGCCTGATTATCGGCTGGCAGACCTACCAATCAGCCAGCGGCAAAGTGGAAGAACAGCTGGTGAATAACGCATCCGAGAGTGTTGCAGCAGTTAATGAAATTATCAATGCCAACATCGGATCCAAAATAAATGATATCAAGTATTTCGCGGCCCAGCTGTCTGCTGATGAGATCAATGCTGAATCTGCAGGCACACCGGCCGGTATTACGGAACGGCTGAAGGAATATGCAGCGCTGCATCCGGATGTGCTGGATGTTTATGTGGGAACCAGCCGTGCAGGGGCACTGCATGCCTCTGAGGCTGCGCGGCCGGAGGGCTATGACCCCCGTAAAGAGAACTACTATGTAAATGCCCTGAAGAATGGCGGCGGCATCGTCATTTCTCCTGCCTTTCAGACCGTGAATAATGAAACGGCGATTGCCATTTCGGCTGTGCTGGAGGGCGGAAACGGGGTAGTGGCGCTTGATCTGGACCTGTCGGCACTGGCAGAGCTTACAAGCATCAAAGTAGGCAAGCAGGGCTATATCTTCATTGTGGACAGCAGCAAGAAGTTTCTGGTGCATCCGACGGAACAGATCGGGAAGGAATCCTCCGAGCCGGTTATCAAAAAATTGTACGAAGCAGAAAGAGGTTCTTTCGATTACGTCTTCAAGGGTTCGGACAAAAAAATGACGTTTATGCAAAATGAGCTGACCGGCTGGAGAATCGGAGGCACAATTGATAAAAGCGAGATATCCGGTGCGACTGAGGAGATACGGCAGACGGCTTTTCTGGTCGTTGGTATCTCGGTTGCACTGGCACTGATCCTGATCTACATTAATGTGCAGTCCATTCTGCGTCCGCTGGCCCGTCTCCGTAAAGCTACAGCAGTAATTGCCCAGGGGGATCTCTCAGAGGATATCGGGACGTTCCGCCGGGATGAGATCGGCATGCTCGCGGACCATTTCCGGGCGATGGTCGCAAGCCTGCGGGAGATGATTATCAGTGTGCAGGAGATGACTGATGATGTGTCCTCCTCCGCCGAGGAGCTGGCAGCCGGAGCTGACCAGACCACCAGGGCTATCGAGCATGTTACGGTAGCCATCCAGGAGGTTGCCGCCGGCACGGAGCGCCAGTTGGACAGTATTACTAAGGGAACAGAGAGCACCGCCGCTACCGCAAGTGAAGTCCAGAATATTTCCAGCTTCATGGAGCAGGTATCGGATATGATGGACAAGACCTCGCTGTCCGCTGCGGAAGGGAATGAATCGGTAATCAGCGTTGTAGACAAAATCAATGGCATACATGAAACTGTGGAGGAGCTTGGGACTGTAATTGACAAGCTGAACACACGCACAGAGCAGATTCAAGGCATGGTCGGTGTCATTACAGGAATATCCCGCCAGACCAATCTGCTTGCCCTTAACGCTTCTATTGAGGCGGCGCGGGCAGGGGAGCAGGGGCGCGGCTTCGCCGTCGTCGCTTCCGAGGTCCGCAAGCTGGCGGAAGAATCCGAGAAATCGGCACGGATGATTTCGGAGCAGATCTCCTCCATTAACGAGGAGATGCAGCAGGCTACGGCCACGATGGAAGATGCCAAGAGCCGGGTATCGGACGGCATTATGGCAGTCGATACCACCGGACGCTCCTTCTCGCGGATCCGCAGGGCAGTGAAAGGGGCGGCGGAGAAGATTGATGCCATGGGCGGAGCTGTGCATACCCTGGCGGCAGAAGCAGCCAGCATGGAGCGGGCGATCGGCGAGATTGGCAGTATATCGAGGGAGGCAGCCGAGAATACCGAGACAATCTCTGCCGCAGCCCAGGAGCAGCTTGCAGCCGTCCAGGAGATTTCGTCATCGACGGCCAATTTGAACCATCTGGCCGAGGAGCTGCAGAAGCTGGTAAGCCGCTTCAATCTGTATTCCGCAAAGAAGGAACAGTGAAGAAATAGCTTTCACGGCGCTTTTCTTTTTACACCCTTTGCAAGTATACTGGTAGACAACAATGCAGGGTTAACGAGGGGGAGCTAAGATAATGGCAGAGCAATTGAAGGGGATTACCGTCGCCCTTGCGGGTCCGCGCAAATCGGAGGAAATGGCCAGGCTGGTCGGGAATATGGGCGGCATCCCGCTGTTCCGCCCGGCCCAAGGGACGGTTTTTCTGGATGACGGGGCGCTGCGTGAAGGGCTGAACTCCTGGACACAGCAGCCGCCTGACTGGGCGGTTTTGACTACCGGCATGGGGCTGGATGCGCTGTTCGGCATGGCTGAGGATATGGGGCTCGGCAGCCGTTTTCTGGAGGTGCTCTCCGCTTCTTCCATTGCAGCCAGGGGATATAAGACCGTCAATGCCTTGAAGAAGCGCGGGCTTGTCCCCGCTGTACGTGATGATGACGGAAGCACCAGCGGACTGATCCGCGGCCTGCAGGAATTCGATCTTGCGGGCAAGGAGGTTGTGCTGCAGCTGCATGGAGAACCCGCTCCCCGGCTGATTGCCTGGCTGGAGGCAGCCGGAGCTTCAGTCCGGGAAGTACAGCCTTACCGCCATACTCCGCCTGAGCCGGGGGCGCTGGAGCTGCTGCTTACCGAGATCCTTGAGGCGAAGGTGAACGCGGTGGCATTCACCAGTGCGCCGCAATTCCGCTTTTTGTCACAGTATGCACAGGAGCATGGAAAGCTTACGCAGATGCTGGAGGCTTTTGAGCGTGAAGTGCTGGCGGTGTCTGTAGGCAAAATCACCTCCCAGGCGCTGAAGGAGGAAGGCGTGCAGAGAATCATTATGCCTGAGCATGAACGGATGGGCAGCATGTTCGTGGAGCTGGGGCGTTATGTGGCCGCAGGCCGTTAAGTGAGTAAAGAGTGTTGTTCCCGCTCCTGCCGGAGCGGGATTTGTTTTTGCGGGCGCTGCCGCCGGCTGGCATTTATTCATGCACGGGTTATGGGATTACCTTGTGTCATCATGGACATCCTTGGCAGTTTTCCTTAGAATAGTAGCAACGTATACGACAAATTATGTGGACAGAATTATGAAGGAGGATCCCTATGGACAAGAGAAAATGCCTGCTCCTGGGTGACTACACCCATCCCCGTTTCCACCCTCTGCAGGGTGTGGATCAGCAAATCGGTGAAATTCTGAACGATCTGCTGACCGTTCAGTGTTCGGAGAATAAAAAACTGATGCTCGGTGAGCACCTGGCCGGATACGATTTATGCATAGCTTATAACGAGCTGTGGAATGAGACGGTTTCCCCCCAGCAGACCGCAGGTCTGCTGAGTTATGTGAGCGGAGGGGGCGGGCTGATCGTGCTGCATACCGGCATTTCACTGGCCAAACGCTACGAGCTGGCCGGCCTGATCGGAGCCAGATTTACAACCCACCCGCCGTACGCTCCACTGAACTTCAAAGTGCACGAGCATGATATTACAGAAGGCATTGAAGATTTCAAGCTGGACGAGGAGCCTTACCGCTTCGAGTTCGATCCGTTCACCGAAAAGACCGTGCTGCTGGAATACGAGGCTGACGGAGAGACTTATCCGGCAGCCTGGTGCCACCGTTACGGGCAAGGACGGGTTGTATTCCTGATGCCCGGCCATCATGAGCCCACATTCCGCCATCCTGCGGTCCGCAAGCTGATTCTGGGGGCGGCCACCTGGGCGGCGCGCATTCCAAGATAACCACATTTGAGAGTAACCATGCCCCTTGCAGCCCAAATTTTGTGAAATAGGCCGTCAAGGGGTATACTTTATCCATAACTGTATTCTTTGGGAGGAAATAGCGATGAGTGATTTGTTCAAAAAAGCAATCTCATTAGGAGTAGGCCTCACCATTGTCAGCAAGGAAAAGGTTGAGAAGGCAGTAGATGAGCTGGTGAAACGCGGGGAACTGGCTCCCACTGAATCCAGAGCGCTGATTGACCGGCTTGTTGAGCGCGGCGAAGAAGAACGCGGTGCGTTCAAGACAGCCGTGCAGGAGCAGGTTCAGCGGGTACTCAAGGATCTGAAGGTGCCTGTGCAGAGCGATATCGCCGGGCTGGAGGCACGGATTGCTGTTCTGGAGCGCCGTGTAGCCGAGCTGGAAGGCGCTTCTGCTGATGCTCCACCGGCCCCAGTCTCTGATTCTCCCGGTTCCACTGAAGATCTTATTACGGATACGCGTACGGATTAAATGGCAGTACGAATCAGACATGCCGGGAGGTACCGGACCATTGCCATGGCGCTTATGCGTCATGGCTTCGGCTATATGGTGGAGGAACTGGGTCTCTACCACGTATTGTCCCTGCCGCGCCGGATTATGACGCATGAGGCCCACGCCGCCCTGACGCTCGGGGAACGCATCCGGCGGGTGCTGGAGGATCTGGGGCCGACCTTTGTTAAGCTGGGGCAGCTTGCCAGCACCCGCTCCGATCTGCTGCCTGAATCCATTATTGCCGAGCTGGTCAAGCTGCAGGACAGCGTACCGCCGTTCCCGGCGGAGACTGCACGCAGTATTCTGGAGCAGGAGCTGGACCAGCCGCTGCATGATATTTTTGAAGCCTTTGATAATACGCCGATTGCGGCGGCCTCGATCGGCCAGGTACACCGGGCAGTGCTGCACGGGGGCCGGCATGTGGCGGTCAAAATACAGCGTCCCGGTGTCACACGCACGATGCACCGCGACCTTGAAATTCTTCAGGATTTAAGCATCCTGGCTGAGAAAAAACTGGACTGGGCCAAGCAATACGGGCTGGCCCGGATGACCGAGGAGTTCTCGCGCTCCCTGCTGGCTGAGCTGGATTACGCGCAGGAGGGCCGTAATGCGGAGCGCATTGCCGCCCAGCAGCCGGATCAGGCCAAGTCCAAAGTAGCGATTCCGGCGATCTACTGGGACTTTAGCTCGGCCAGAGTTCTGACGATGGAATACGTCAGCGGCATTACGCTGAACCGCCGGGAGGAGCTGCTGGAGCGGGGGCTGAAGCTGAAGACCATTGCCCGGCAGCTGGTCGAAATGATGCTGGACCAGATTTTTATTCACGGCTTCTTTCATGCCGATCCGCATCCCGGCAACGTGATGCTGCTGGACAACGGCAAGCTGGCGCTCATTGATTTCGGAATGGTCGGGCGGCTCAGTGAAGAAATGAAGGACGGCCTGTCTGCCCTGGTGATTGCGCTGATGCGCAGGAATACCGACTCCATGGTACGGGCTATTCTGCGTCTGGGTGTCATTCCGGAGAATGCCGACCGCGCCTCTCTGCGGGATGATATGGACCGGCTGCGTGAGTCGTATTATGATATCCCGTTCAACCAGGTCAGCATCGGCAAGGCGCTGAATGATCTGTTCGGCATTGCCAGAAAGCACAGGCTGGTTATTCCGCCCGACCTCGCGATGCTCGGTAAAACGATGCTGACGCTTGAGGGGGTTGTGGCCAATCTGGACCCGGCCTTCAGCATTGTGCAGATGGCCGAGCCTTTCGGCAAACAGCTGGTGAAGCAGCGCTTCAGCAGCACCCGGGTGCAGCGCAAGCTCCTTGGCGGCGTAGCCGATCTGGCCGAGAGCCTGATTGAGCTGCCTTCCCAGGCCCGCCAGCTGTCGGCGCTGATCAGCAGCGGCAAGCTGAAGGTTGAGGTCGGACTGCCGGAGCTTAAAGATCTGGAGCACAAATTCAGCCGGGTCGGCAACCGGCTGTCGTTCAGCATTGTGCTGCTGGCCTTCAGCATCATTATGGCCGGCCTGATTATCGGCTCTTCCCTGCGCGGCGAGCCGTCGCTGCTGTGGGATTTTCCTACTGTCGAGATCGGTTCGGTCATTGCGCTGCTGATGGTCATCTGGCTGCTGCTGTCGATTTTCAAGTCGGGGCGCTTTTAGCTGCTGCTGGGTCAAATTATTATTTTCAGGCAATTTACACAAAGACGCCAAGATCAAGTACAATAAGAAGGATAACTTTCTAAAAATATAAGAATGTATATGTTCTACACTATAAATTATCCTTATATTTCGCGCAGAAACGGATTCCGTCCTGTTCAGGACGGGCAAAGCCGTTTTTACTTGGCTTACTGTTTCCGGGAGCTGCAGGCCGGACAGACTATTGTATAGAGTGTAATGGAACGCAAAAGGAATGCCGTCATGAATGTCCGGTGGATCGCTGCTGCCCCAGAAACCGTACTTTGACCGCACTTCTGGTGGGCATAGGGCGGCACAAGGGACGGAAGGACCCGTGGAGGCGGGTTCTTCCGCTTTTATTTGCCCCTAAAGGGAAGTTGAGTACATTACTCCGGACATGGATGCCTATAGGTTATGGGTAACAGGACAGATTAACAAATTTAGTGAGGTGGAGCAATTGCCGGGTTTTAAAGGATTGGGAGTTTCAGAAGTGTTGAGTGATTTGCTGAAAGGACAAGGCATCGTCAAGCCGACGCCGGTACAGGAGGAAGCGATTCCGCCGCTGGTGCAGGGGCTGGACGTCATTGCCAGAGCGAAGACGGGAACAGGGAAGACGCTGGCTTTTCTGCTGCCGATTATGGACAAGATCCGGGTAGAAGCAGCTTATCCGCAGGCGTTGATTCTTGCGCCGACGCGTGAGCTGGCGCTGCAGATTACGGAGGAGGCGCGCAAGCTCGCCCGTCATACAGGCGTGAAAATTCTGGCCGTCTACGGCGGGCAGGATGTCGAGAAGCAGCTGCGCAAGCTGGAAGGCGGCCGGCACCTGATTATCGGGACTCCGGGCAGACTGCTGGATCATCTGCGCCGCGAAACACTGGACCTGGGCGGCGTCAAAATGCTCGTGCTTGATGAAGCAGACCAGATGCTGCATATGGGCTTTCTGGAGGATGTGGAGACGATTATTACGTCCGTCCCTTACCGCCGCCAGACAATGCTGTTCTCGGCAACGATGCCGGATGCGATCAAACGTCTGGCTGCGAATTATATGAAAGAGCCGCTGGACATCATCATCAAGAGCGGATCTTCGATTCCGCTGGAGAATATCCGCCAGCAGGTTGTAGAGGTCTCGGACCGCAACAAGGAAGAGGCGCTGCAGGCGCTGATTGAACGGGACCGTCCTTATCTGGCGATTATTTTCTGCCGGACCAAGCGCCGGGTGTCGAAGCTGAACGAAGCACTGCAGGCTGCAGGCTATGACTGCGACGAGCTGCACGGGGACCTGTCTCAGGCCAAGCGTGAGGCGGTCATGAAGCGGTTCCGCGATGCGAAGCTGCAGTTGCTGGTTGCTACGGACGTTGCCGCCCGCGGACTCGACGTTGAAGGGGTTACCCATATCTTCAACTATGACCTGCCGCTGGATGCGGACAGCTATATCCACCGGATCGGCCGGACCGGCCGGGCCGGCGGCAAAGGCCTGGCGATTACCTTCGCCTCGCCGCGTGAATATAACCTGCTCGATCTGATCGAGCACGGTACTTCCCAGCGGCTGGACCGCCGCCGCTACGAGAAGGATGAATTCGGCGTCGGCGAATTCACCTCGGTGCAGGGCGGCAGCTCCCCGCGGGGCGGCCGCCGCAGTGGTACGCCAGAGCCGGCCCGTGCCGGGCGCGGCGGGCGCAGCCAGGGACGCAGCGGCGGAGCGCCGCGTGCAGAAGCCGGTGCGCGCCAGGGCGGACGCGCGCGCGGCCAGGAAGCAGGCGGCTGGGACGCGCCTGCAGAAGGCCGCGGCCGCAAGGAAGCGTCCGCGGGCAAGCGCAGCGCCTATGACGCAGCGGCGCGCAGAGGCGGGGACTCCGCCGGCCGCAGCGCGGCGAAGCCAAGAGTGGGCGGCGGCTACGGCAGCTTCGACGCCCGCAGCAATCCGGCTGCAGATTCTGCAGCCGGAGCGAACGCCGCCGGCAAGCGCGGCGGCAGAGGGGCCGCCGGTTCCAAGGGCGGCCCAAGCAGCGGCTACAGCACCAACGTATCGCGCGGTGAGGAAGCCGGAGGCTTCAGCTATGGCGCGTCCAAGGGTGCTGGCTCCGGCGCGGGCTATAATCCGGGCGGGGCCAAGGCCAGCCCGAAACATAGAGCGAACGTGGCCCGCAGCAATGAGGCGGGGGCATGGAGCGCTTCATCGCCTGCCAAGGGCGGCGGTTCGCGCGGCGGCAACAACGCAGGCGGTTCCCGCAGCGGCAACAGTGCCGGTGCCAAGGGCGGCAAAGGCAGCTACGGCAGCTATAGCCAGGGCAGCGCCAAAGGCGGTAAAGGCGGCAACAATGCCGGTGGACGGAGCAGCGGCGGGGCTGCCCGCGGCGGGCGCGGCAGCGGTTCCGGCGGCTCGCGCGGCGGACGCGGCTCATCCAGATAAAGACGCCTGGATTCAGATCGGAATTTGTTACCACAGGGGCGGCCGGCGCAATAAGGCCGTTCCTGTGGTAATATTTTTTTCTGCTGTTTCTTGGCGGGATTGATTCCGCCCAAAGCCGGCGCAGTCGCCGAATCAGGGTTCTTACAGTATGTTAAATATTTTGAAACATTTTGGACGTAATGCTTGTCTATAATGAAAATTGAAAATAAAGTTTCACCGCAGGGCAGCAGGTTAGCGATAAAAAACAACTCGAGAGGAAGCAGCATATGTCCAGAACCGCCAAAATTGTCATTTTATTTATAGCCGTTATCGCCATAGGCTGGGGAATCGGCAAATATACCTCCCCGTCGCCTTCAGCTTCACAGGAAGAAGGGGCTTCCGCAGGCACGGGTAATGAGCTTCAGGCTCCGCCGGTTGCGCAGCCGGAGGCCTCCCCTGAGCCATCAGCTGTACCGGAGCCTACAGCGGTTGCCACTGCTGAACCACAGCAGACCGGTTCTCCGAATGCTGGCGAGCCTACAGCAGCGCCAACAGTCCAGCTTACCGATCCTGCACCAACCGCGAAGCCGGCCGCAACAGCCAAGCCTCCGGGCGGCAGCGGGGCGGCTGATGCCGAGCTTACCGCCGCCGAGCCGGACAGTGTAACGGTCATGGTTAATAAACAGTACAAGCTGCCGGACGGGTACAAGCCTGCGGATCTGGTCTATCCGGACGTTCCGTTTCTTTTCTCGGAGAAGATAGAGAAACGGATGATGCGCAAGACGGCGGCTGCTGCCCTGGAGCAGATGTTTGCAGGTGCCAAGAGTGACGGTGTTTATCTTGCCGGTGTGTCCGCTTACCGTTCCGAGAAGACGCAGACCACGCTGTTTAACAATTATGTAAAACGCGACGGCGAAGAGAAGGCCCGTACTTACAGCGCTGTTCCCGGGCACAGCGAGCATCAGACGGGACTGGCGATTGATGTATCCGGCAGTGATGGCAAATGTGCCGCAGAGAGCTGCTTTGGAGGAACCAAGGAAGCCAACTGGCTGGCAGACCATGCTGCAGAATACGGTTTTATCATCCGTTATCCCGAAGGCAAGCAGGCGATCACCGGCTATAAATACGAGCCTTGGCATATCCGCTATGTAGGAAAGGATATCGCAGAGGATATTGCGGCCAGAGGCATTACGCTGGAAGAATACTACGATGCCATTCCGGTATCGAATTAAAGCGCAGGCGGCTCCGTTACCGGGGCTGCTTTTTTATAGGCTTGTCCGCCCATGTTCCCCGCCCATGTTCTCGGCCCATGTTCCCCGCACATGTTCCCCGCCCATGTTCCCCGCGCATACTCCCGCACATGCCCGCTTATCGCGCCTCCTTGGAGATGGTTCACCCCGGAAACGGCTGGTTAAGTAGTGGGAAACCCTACTAATCAGGAACGGGAGGCAGATGATATGTCTGAGCATAATCATGTGGTCAGTAAGGACGGTAATGTCAGCATGGGCCGGGTGGGCGATGTCCTGGAGCGGATTGAGCCGCAGCAGCGGGAGCAGATTCTGGACAATTTCGGTGAATTTCAGCAATATTTAAGTAAGCGTATTCATTTGGCGCAGAAAATTGGAATGGGAGAAGAGCAGCTTGCTGTAGCCGCGGAAAAAGTCGCCGATTACCTGGCCAATCATGAGGAGCCGCGCAACAGCGAGCAGAAGCTGCTGCAGGAGCTGTGGAAGGTCGGCAATAAAGAGGAGCGGCACCGGCTGGCCCATATGCTGGTTAAACTGGCGCGGCGTTAAGCCCGTTCAGTCTGAGATTCTGTGCAGCTGACCGGTTTTTACCGGCGGACACAGGAGAAGGCGGGCTCTGCCTTTATGAGGACATCCTTATGACCCATTGCCGGTTAAGCTTTGGTGGCCGTTAATCACCACTATTTTTGTATTCGAACGGTGGTATAAGGTATGATGGCATTGACTAATTAAGCAGCCGAGAGGATGAAGAGCCAATGTCGATCTATAGTTTTGCCGCTGTTACACCTTCGGGTAAGGAAGTGCCGCTTAAGGATTATGAAGGCAAAGTACTGCTGATTGCAAATACAGCCAGCAAGTGCGGGCTTACTCCGCAGTACGGTGATCTTCAGAAGCTGTATGAGCAATACGGCAGCCAGGGTCTTGTTGTGCTTGGTTTTCCCTGCAACCAGTTCGCCGGCCAGGAGCCGGGGACAAGTGAGGAGGCCGAGGAGTTCTGCCAGGTTAATTACGGGGTGAAGTTCCCGATTTTTGCCAAAACCGATGTTAATGGCCCCGACGCAAGCCCTTTGTTCCAGTATCTGAAGGGCCAGCAGCCCGGAACGGCGGACAGCAGCGACATCCAGTGGAATTTTACCAAGTTCCTTGTGGACCGCAGCGGTAATGTAACAGCACGGGTGGAGCCGAAGGAATCGCCTGAAACGATGAAGGAGCTTATTGAGTCCCTGCTGTAACCGCACAGAACAGCAATATTTATAAGAGAATCCATCGAGCCTTCCCGGACCGGACACAACCGGCTGCGGGAGGGCTTTTTGCTGCGGAGTGCAGGGGCTGCCTGCGGGTATACTATGAAAATATTCCTTGACGCTTTTCACGGACAATGTATTCTTTGAAGAAGGAAACATTACCGCGCGTCATTACATAAAGAGAAGCTGAGCAGCATAATAACGGCAGGAGGGTTTTATAAAGTTATGAGGTTAATTACAGAGGTAGCAGCGGCAGCAGGAATCAGCGGGGAGCATCTGGAGCTGTACGGCAAATATAAAAGCAAGCTGGCTCCTTCCCTTTGGGAAGAGGTGAAGAATAAGCCGGACGGCAAGCTGGTGCTTGTTACCGCAGTTAACCCGACCCCCGCTGGCGAGGGCAAAACACTGACCACGATCGGGCTGTCCCAGGCGCTGAATGCAGCGGGAATCAAAACAGTGGCAGCACTCCGCGAGCCGTCGCTCGGTCCCTGTCTGGGCATGAAGGGCGGAGCAACAGGCGGCGGCAAGGCTCAGATTGTTCCGGCGGACGATATCAATCTGCATTTTACAGGTGATATTCATGCTGTAACTTCTGCGCATAACCTGCTGTCAGCAATGATTGATAATCATATATTCCAGGGCAATGCCCTCGGGCTTGATCCGCAGCGCATTGTCTGGAAACGCGTTATGGATATGAATGACAGGAGCCTGCGGAATATTGTGACCGGGCTGGGAGACGGTAACGGAACCGTGCGGGAGAGCGGCTTCCAGATTACGACCGCCTCCGAAATTATGGCTGTGCTGTGCTTGTGCGATGACCTTGCTGACCTGAAGAAGCGGCTGAGCCGCATGCTGGTAGGCTACGATATGCTGGGCCAGCCGGTTACAGCCAAGGAGATCGGTGCTGTAGAAGCCATGACTGCCCTGCTCAAGGAGGCGGTAAAGCCCAATCTGGTGCAGACGCTGGAAGGAACTCCGGTCATTATCCACGGGGGGCCCTTTGCTAATATTGCCCACGGCTGCAGCAGCGTAATCGGAACCCGCTATGCGCTCAAGCTGGGCGAAGTAGTGGTCACGGAGGCCGGCTTCGGGGCCGACCTCGGTGCGGAGAAGTTCATGGATATCAAATGCCGCCAGGCCGGGCTTGCCCCGGATGCAGCCGTACTGGTCGTAACCGTGAAATCGCTGAAGTACAACGGCGGTGTCCGCAAGGAAGAGCTGCATGAGGGCAACCGCGCGGCACTGCTGTCGGGACTGGCAAATATGGAGCGCCATATTGAGAACCTGGGCAAATTCGGTGTTCCGGTACTGGTAGCCCTGAACCACTTTGAAGGTGATGCGCCGGATGAGGTAGATGCAGTGCTGGAGGCCTGCCGCCGCCTGGATGTCCCTGCTGCCGTGTCCAAGGTGTGGGCCGAGGGCGGAGCGGGAGGCCTGGAGCTGGCAAGAGAGCTGAAAAAGCTGCTGGATCATGCACCAGCCGGGACCTTTGCTCCGCTCTACGAGGATCAGCTCGACATTCCGTCCAAAATCAATACAATCGTCACCGAAATCTACCGGGGTACCGGTGTAGCCTTCTCACCGGCCGCCAAACGCAGCCTGGCTGTTATCGAGAAGCTTGGGCTGCAGCAGCTCCAGGTATGCATGGCCAAAACGCCGTATTCCTTCTCCGACCAGCCGAGGTTGCTGGGTGCGCCGGAAGGCTTTACGATGGGTGTGCGTGATATTACGCTGTCGCTCGGCGCAGGTTTTGCTGTAGTGATCACAGGCAATATTGTTACAATGCCGGGCCTTCCGGCCAAACCGGCTGCTGAAGGGCTGCTGGTAGATGAGGATGGCGTGCTGCACGGCCTGGAATAGGCTGACTAAATGAAAAAAATTTAATGCTTCTCCCTGTGCCCGGCGGCTTGCTGCTGTGGTATCAGGGATTTTTTTTGGGTAAAAATAAATAGGCGCCTACAGGATACACCTGGGATTCCTTACATCGCTGCTTCCTGCCGCCCGGAGACATAAACTCCGCCTGCTTGGGGAAAATAATATTACCGGGGCAGCCGGCTGCAGGTAACAAACCAGAAGGCATTCCAAATTGTGAACAATGTGAGAAAAATCACAATTATACTTGTAATGTGAGAAAAATCACAATATAATCAACGTATAAAGTGAAATTTATCACAACCGCAAACAAATATTAAATAAATATGCTTGCCAATTTGGAGGAGGAAGAAATCATGAAAGTAGCAGTCATTGGATGTACCCATGCCGGAACCGCCGCAATTGTTAATACCGCACAGCTCTACCCGGACGCCGAGATTACGGTGTACGAACGCAATGATAATATCTCATTCCTGTCGTGCGGCATTGCCCTATATGTAGGCGGAGTGGTTAAAGACCCGCAAGGCCTGTTCTATTCGTCACCGGAAAAGCTGGCTGAACTCGGTGTTACCACCAAGATGCGCCATGAAGTTATTCATGTAAATACCGCCGCCAAAACACTGCGTGCCCGCAATCTGGCAACCGGTGAGGAATTTAATGATACGTATGACAAGCTGATTATGACTACCGGCTCATGGCCGATTATTCCCAAGCTGGAAGGAATGGACCTGGACGGCATCCTGCTCTCCAAAAACTATAACCACTCCAACACCATTATTGAGCGGGCTGAGCAGGTAAAAAGAATTACCGTAGTCGGCGCAGGCTATATCGGGGTCGAGCTGGTTGAAGCCTTCCAGATGAACGGCAAGCAGGTAACTCTGATTGACGGGGAGGAGCGTATCCTCAGCAAATACCTGGACGAGGAATTTACGGCTCCGATTCAAAAATCGCTTGAGGACCACGGCATTAAGCTGGCTCTCGGTGAAAAGGTAAGCTCGTTTGCTGGAGAGAACGGTAAAGTTACCAAGGTTATTACGAGCAAAGGCGAGCACGAAACCGATCTGGTTATTCTCTGCATCGGCTTCCGTCCCAATACAGAGCTGCTCAAGGGCCAGGTGGATATGCTGCCTAACGGGGCGATTATGGTCAATGATTATATGCAGACCAGCCTGCCGGATGTATTCGCTGCCGGAGACAGCTGCGCGATCCATTACAATCCGACCGGACAGCACGCTTATATTCCGCTTGCGACCAATGCGGTCCGCATGGGTACACTTGTAGCCCGCAATCTGGTTGAGAGTACCATTCCTTATATGGGGACACAGGGTACCTCGGGTATCAAAATTTATGAAGATAATATTGCCGGCACCGGGCTTACTGAAGAAGCAGCCAAGGCAGAAGGCATCGAGGTAGAGAGCGTAATGATCACCGACAACTACCGTCCGGAATTTATGCCGACTGTGGAAGAAGTGCAGCTGAAGGTCGTTTATGCCCGCGGCACACGCCGGATTCTCGGCGCACAGATTATGTCCAAAATGGACCTGACCCAGTCCATTAATACGGTATCGGTCTGCATCCAGAACCGGATGACGGTTGACCAGCTGGCCTTTATCGACTTCTTCTTCCAGCCGCATTACAACAAGCCGTGGAATTTCTTGAACACGGCCGGGCTGCAGGCCCTTCCCAAGACAGTAGAACGCAAAGAGACAGTAAATGTATAGTCTATAGATAGATTAAGCCCGACCGGAGCCGCCATGGCTCCGGTTTTTTGCATGGCTGCGGCAGCGGGAGATTATGGGCTGTTATACATAATAGCGAGTGAACTGTTACTGTGTTTTTTTTAACATTCATCTTTTTTGTGCTGTGCTAAATTTGACATGTCAGTGAAAACTTTCACGAAGCGTTTCTTGTGGTGATATTTATCACGTAAATGTGATCAGGCTCACGCTACAATGGGATAAAGGAACAAATTTTAAGTAATTTTCGAAGGGGATAGGAATCATGGCATACAACAAACCGCAACAGATTGCCGAGGTAACGGTAGAGAACGGAATCAAGAAGGTCCATAACCCGCTTGCAGCCGTACTTATTCTCGGTTTTCTGGGAGGGGCATTTATTTCGCTCGGATTTTTACTGGATATTCGGGTCATTGCGGGTGCTCCGGCAGAATGGGGCTCGATCGCTAACTTTATCGGGGCGGCTGTTTTCCCGGTCGGGCTGATTATGGTGCTGCTGGCTGGCGGGGAACTGCTTACCGGTAATATGATGGCGGTACCGCTGGCTTTTCTGGCGAAGAAGATATCGTTCTGGGAAGTCATTAAGAATCTGGTGCTGATTACGCTCAGTAACCTGGCGGGCGCCCTGTTCGTTGCATATTTCTTTGGTCATGTGGTCGGTCTGACGGCTGAAGGCGTATATCTTGAGAAATTGGTCAGTATGGCTGAGCATAAGATTGATGTTACATTCATACAGGCTTTTGTTTCCGGGATCGGCTGTAACTGGCTGGTAGCGCTGGCAGTGTGGCTCTCCTACGGGGCGGATAACTTCAGCGGCAAAATTCTCGGTATCTGGTTCCCGACTATGGCGTTCGTTGCTATCGGATTCCAGCACGTTGTGGCTAATATGTTCCTGATTCCTGCAGCTATATTTGAAGGACACTTCACCTGGGGGCAATATGTCGGCAACTTTGTTCCGGTCTGGCTCGGTAATCTTACCGGGGGAGCAATCTTTGTAGCGGCGGCTTACTACATGGCTTACCTGCGCAAAGCGCCTGCAGCCGTCCAGACGGTTGAAGGTGTAGCGGCAGCCGCTGTGAAGAAACACGCTTAACAGTAAGCTGAAGCTGGTTTGAACGAAATCATATAGAATGAACAATAACAGGCACTCCTTGTGGGTCACCAAACGTCCGTTAATAATGGATAGGTGGCGGCGGGGGGTGTCTTTTTTATATAAAAAAGGCCCGTAACACAAAATTCGCCGTGCAGATCCGACTCGGGGGAACGAAATCGGGTTCACGGCGAATAAATAGGGAGTGTTTCATATGCTCTATTACCCGGTCATACTAAGTTCGAATCAGCCGCTTTCCGTGATTTTCTTTACGCCCGTGAGCGGCCGCTATACAATGGACAGATGAGCTGTTTTATAGGATATAAGGCTTCATTCAACCAAGTAATTATAAGGAGGACATCCGCTTTGAAGCATAGCAGTGACGGCATTTTTCCGGCGGTATGTCCGCTGGACTGTCCTGACACCTGCGGGCTGCTGGTGCATAAGCAGGACGGTAAAATTGTAAAAGTTGAAGGAGACCCGGCACATCCGGTCACGAAGGGGGCGATTTGCAATAAGGTGCGGAACATGGCCGGACGGGTGCATCATCCGGAGCGGCTGATGCACCCGCTGCGCCGCACAGGCCCCAAGGGCAGCGGAGCCTTTGAACAGATCAGCTGGGAAGAAGCGATTGCGGAGATTGCCGGGCGGTACAAGCAGCTGTCAGCCGAGCACGGGCCGGAGAGTATTCTGCCGTACTACTTCTACGGCAATATGGGTATGCTCAGCGTGGGCGGAATGGACCGCAGGTTCTTCAACAGGCTCGGTGCAAGCCGGCTCGATGCCAAAATCTGCAGCGCCGCCGGTACAACCGGCTGGGTGTATACAATGGGCATGGACGGGGGAGCCAGCCCGGAGGATACGGTGAACGCCGATCTGATCATCGTCTGGGGCGGCAACATTGTCAGCACCAATATGCATCAGGTAGTCTACGCCGAGCAGGCCCGCAAGCGCGGGGCAAAGATTGTGGTCATTGATGTGCACCGCAACCGCACCGCTCAGTGGGGCGACTGGTTCCTGCCGCTGTACCCGGGGACAGACGCCGCACTGGCGCTTGGCCTGATGCATATCCTGTTCCGCGACGGGCTGACCGATGAAGCTTTTCTGCAAAAGTATACGGTAGGACATGAAGAGCTGCGTCAGCAGGCGCTGGGGTATCCGCCCGGGCTGGTGTCAGAAATAACCGGCGTGCCTGTGGCAGATATTGAGCAGCTGGCCAGGCTGTACGGCGAAGCCGAGGTGCCGTATATCCACATCGGCAATGGGCTGCAGCATCATGATAACGGCGGGATGAACGTCCGCAGCATTGCCTGTCTGCCCGCGCTGGTCGGCGCCTGGCTGAAGCCGGGAGGCGGAGCGATCAAGTCTAACGGAGACTACAGCTCCGTTAACTCAGAGGCGCTGGCCCGGCCGGATCTGCGCAGCAACCCGCAGGCACGCAGCATCAACATGAACCGGATCGGCGAAGCGCTGGCACAGCAGGAGCAGCCGATTATGAGCCTGTTCGTCTACTGCAGCAATCCGCTGGTTGTAGCGCCGAATGCCGACAAGGTAAAGGCGGGGTTTGCCCGCGAGGATCTGTTTACGGTGGTGCATGATCTGTTCATGACTGACACTGCGATGTATGCCGATATTGTGCTTCCGGCAACCTCCACCTTTGAAAATACGGATCTGTACAGCTCCTACTGGCATCATTATATACAGCTGCAGGAGCCGGTGCTGGAACGTCAGGGCGAGTGCAAGAGCAATGTGGAGCTTTTCTCGCTGCTGGGACAGGCCATGGGCTTTGAACCGGAAGTTTTCGGCCAGCCGGCGGAGGAGATGATCCGTGACGCGCTTGATTATCCGGACAACCCGTATTTGAACGGGGTAACGCTGGAGCGCCTGAAGGCAGAACGGTTCGTGAAGCTGGATATGTCGCCGAAGGCGCATTTTCTGGAGACGCTGCCGACCCCTTCCGGCCGGATCGAGCTTTATTCCCAAGCGATGGAGCTGGACGGTCTGCCGCCGCTTCCGGTGTATACCCCGCTGAAGGAAGGGTATGACGGAGTGCGCCGGCCGGAGCAGGGAGCGGACTATCCGCTGATGTTCATCTCGCCGCCGAACCATAATTTCCTGAATTCGACCTTCGGCAATGTAGAGAAACATCAGAAGCTGGAGAAGGCTCCTGTCCTGCAGATTCATCCTTTGGATGCAGCAGCCCGGGGGATTGCGGACGGTGACGAAATCACTGTATACAATGCCAGGGGTGCAGTGGAGATTTCAGCCATGGTGACGGATAAAATGCTGCCGGGCACTGTGATCAGCCAGGGGCTGTGGTGGGGCGGAAAAGGCAAGAAGCAGCGGGTCAACGTGCTTACACCGGACCGGCTTAGCGATATGGACGGCGGTGCAACCTTCTTCTCGGCTACGGTGGAAGTGAAGAAACGGAAGCAGGTTTTGGAAGTAGCAGGCTCCGACTGATTACATTGTGATTCTATATTTGAATAACGCGATAAAGCGGTAATGTGAAATCTTGCTCTTCACCCTGTTTTGGGATGATACTGGATGGATTGACGACATATATGTAACAGGGGATGAAAGACAAGCCATGAAGTTTTTGCAGGACTATCCGAGGGAAGTCAAAGTATTTCTGATTGCAAGCCTCGTCAATGCGACCGGCAGCGCCCTTATGTGGCCGCTGGTGACGATGTATGTTTTTGAGGAGCTTGGCCGCAGCATGCAGGAGGCCGGACTCATTATCGCTATCCAGTCTCTGGGGGGGATTGCCGGACAGCTGCTGGGCGGCTCACTGTATCATAAGCTGGGCGTTAAACGCCTGATTGTCGGGGCGCTGGCTATGAATGCACTCGCCTTGTTCGCCCTTCCTGCGGCAAGCACGAACTGGTATTTATTCATGGCGGCTATGGGGCTGGTCGGCCTGTTCAATTCCATGGCGCAGCCGGCGATCCAGGCTTTTGTCGGCTTCCGTTTTGCGGAGCGGCGGGGCGAGCTGTTCAATATCATCTATGTTGCGAATAATATCGGGGTGGCACTCGGCACGATCCTCAGCGGTTTTCTGGCCGAGATTTCCTATATGCTGAGCTTTGTGATGAACGGGCTGACTTCGGCCATCTTCGCTGTATTCTTCCTGGTCTATCTGCGGAAAATCAGCAGTACTCCGGTACAGGAGAATCTGCCGCGCAGATCCCAGCACCGGGAGCAATCGGGGTGGAAGCTGGCGGGGAACACCCGGCTCTACCTGTACATGTCGCTGGGAACGATGTTCCTCTTGATCGGCAATTCTGTCTGGAACACGGGCGTTTCCCCGTTTATTATTTCGGAAGGCTGGTCCAAGAGCCTCTACAGCTTCCTCTGGACGCTTAACGGTATTCTGATCTTTGCCGCCCAGCCGGTAGTGAGTCTGATCAAACGCTGGTTCGCCGGCACGTCAAATGCCCAGATGACGGCAAGTGCCGTATTTTACTTAAGCGGATATGCGGTCATTCTGCTGATGCCGAGCTATCCCGGCCTTGTGCTGGCGATGATCCTGGCGACGCTTGGCGAAATGCTGATTTCACCGGCAACACCGGCCTTTATCGCAGATACCGCCGGACGCAACGCCCCGTTCTATATGGGGCTCAGCGGCGGAATCGGGGCAGCAGGCCGAGTCATCGGCCCGGCTCTGATGGGCGGCCTGTTCGACCAGGGGGGACTCGCGCCTACGGGATGGCTTGCCTGTGCCATGGCAGTGCTGGCAGTCGGATTTTTTGTTATCCATGCCTATGTTAACCGCTCAGCCCGTCATCTGGAGCAAAATGCGGTATAATGGATAAAGCTGGCTGGAAAGCGTATCTGAGAACCTGGAGATAAAAGGAAAGGCAAGGAGTGGAGGCGTTATGCAACAAATCAACGAAGGCTCGCTCACGATCCGGCCCTCGGAAATCAGGGATGTGCGTGAGCTGATCCTGCTGGACAATATGATCTGGACAGAAGATACGACACCGGGTCCGCTAATGTGGCGTTCCCGTGAGGATTACCTGCTCCATGCACCGCCGGGCTCACAGCTAGTCGCTCTGCAGAATGGCGAGCTGTGCGGATACGTGGGTTTTGGCTGCCCGAGCGGAATGGAGAGCAACCGGCATGTCTGCGAGGTGAACATCGCAGTTGATCCGCAGTTTCAGCGCCAGGGAATCGGCAGCAGGCTGATTGAAGCGATCAAACAGCATGCCGCAGACCACGGTATCCGGAAGCTGCGGCTGCGGGTGCTGTCAAGCAATGAGCCGGCGCTCGCTTTTTACCGCAAATGCGGATTTGAGGAAGAGGGCCGGCTGAAGGAAGAGTTTTACTTGGGCGGTCATTATGTCGATGAAGTGTTTATGAGCTGTATGCTGACTGGAGGGAATCCGAATGGAAGTCATTTCGCTTAATGTAGGCAAGCCCGTAACGGTGGATTACCGCGGGAAGCCGCTGGAGACAGGGATTTACAAGCTGCCTGCAGAAGGGCCGGTACGGCTCCACGCTTTGGGCTTCGATGGTGACGGCCAGGCGGATCTGGTGAATCACGGGGGAGTCAACAGGGCAGTCTGTGTCTACCCGATTGAGCATTATACGTTTTGGGAGGAGCACCTCGGCAAAAAGCTGGCATACTCCGCCTTTGGAGAGAATATTACGGTAAGCGGGCTGTTGGAGACCGAGGTCTGTATCGGCGATGTGTATGAGATTGGAACGGCACTGCTGCAGGTTAGCCAGCCGCGGTTCCCGTGCTTCAAGCTCTCACAGAAGCATGGGGCGAACGATATGCCGGCCAAGGTGCTGTCCACAGGCTACAGCGGCTTCTATTTCCGTGTACTGCGTGAAGGCGCAATCGGTGCCGGTGATACTGTTGTGAAGGTCGAGTCCGGTGCGGGAGACTACTCGGTCCGCCGGGTGCTCAAGGCGATGGAGGTCGGACGGAAGGATAAGACCGATCTCAAGGAGCTGGCTGAGCTAAGCGCGCTGACCGATGAGATCCGCGATGACTTCAAGAAATGGCTGGAGCGGGAGTAGGCGGGATTGGGTACATAGCCTGATGAGGCGGAAGCTCTGCGGTTATCTGCCCCATGAGCAGCTGTATGGCGGTTGAAATAAGCTGTCGCAGAATTAGCTGTAGGGCAAGAAGGTGGCCGCTGGGCAGGAGAGAGACTGAGGCTTGCAGCAAGCCGCTGCCGGCAGCAGCAAACGGCCTGGGTGGCCAAGTCCCCAGGCTGTTTGCTTGTGTGTGCGGCGGGGAACGCGGGGCGGCTCACTCTTGACTTCAGCCCAGCAGCTTCCACTCGCTGCGCAGCAGGCCATAGACGGCGTGGTTCACATAGCCGTGGGGCAGCTTCTCTGACTGGCGGAGCACACCCTCGAACACGAAGCCCAGCCGCTCGGGAATGGCCCTGCTTGCTTTGTTGCCGGTGGCGCAGCGGATTTCAATCCGGTTGAGCTCCATTTCCAGCAGGGCGTAATCGACAAACACCCGGCAGGCGCTGGTCATATAGCCGTAGCCTTCATAGCCTTCGCCCAGCCAGTAGCCGATGCCAACTGAGCGGCTGAGCCAGTCGATCTCATGGTAACCAATGATGCCGGCCAGCTCCCCGCGGACCCACAGTCCGGCAGTGAAGCCGCCGTTGTCGCTGCCCTGCTTGACGGCATTTTTGATGAAAGTGGTGATATGGGCCTGTTCGGAAACTCCGTCCACCCATGGCAGCCATTGTCTGAGCCGCAGCCGCGAGCGCTCTACCAGCGCGAACATCTGGCGGGCATGCTCCGGCATCAGCAGCTTCAGCACAAGCTCATCATCAACGACATAATTAAACATGCGGCTGTCTCCTCTCACGGCCCGGGCCGATATGGTGCTTAACGCTTTTTCCATTCGAGGGCATAAATGTCCTCTTCGAGCGATTGCATCCGCTGTACGGCCAGGGTCCGGCAGTCGCTCAGCGCAGCATTATAAACAGCCGGACCGAGCTCCTTGAGAAAAAACTCCAGCAGGTTGTCCGCTGCGAGATGGCCGATCGTTTCCCCGCGTTCCGCTTCAAAATAGCTGCGGATGTTCTCCGTAATGAGTTCGCGCTGCTCTTGTGGCAGCTTAATTGGCTTCATAGATGAGACCCCCTTTTTTAATAATAAGAAAGTACATGTTTCACGCAATGCTTTATCCGTATGTTCCTTGCACAAACCGGTATCGTTCTGTTCAGGACGGCGTAGCCATTCATTTTGGCTGAAAAAATGTAAAAGCCTCATGATTCCCATGCTACTCTATCATCCGGAGCGAAGTCAAAGCCCTTCCGGTTGAGAGGACTCCATTTCCCATTTCATTGATCATTCTCCGGTTAACGGGTATATTAATAGGAAACATGTTCATACAAGGACGTAAATTACAGAACGAGAGGTTGATAGCTGTGGAGAACCG
Organism: Paenibacillus sp. PastM-3; assembly: GCF_029893965.1. GTDB lineage: Bacteria > Bacillota > Bacilli > Paenibacillales > Paenibacillaceae > Paenibacillus_AQ. The sequence continues at coordinate 214,942 of NZ_JARXXP010000002.1, read as the reverse complement.
TGGAACACCCTCCAATTTCATCAAGAATATCATTACCGAAGATTTGAGCTCAGGTAAAGTACAAGAAGTGGTCACCCGCTTTCCGCCGGAGCCGAACGGTTATTTACATATCGGACATGCCAAAGCGATCTGGATTAACTTTACACTGGCTGATGAATTCGGGGGTAAAACAAACCTGCGCTTCGACGACACCAATCCGCTAAAAGAGGACACGGAATATGTTAACTCCATCAAGGAGGATGTGAAGTGGCTTGGTTACGAGTGGGAAGAGCTGCGGTTTGCATCCGACTATTTTGGCGAGATGTATGAACGGGCAGAACTGCTGATCCAAAAAGGCAAAGCCTATGTGGACGACCTGTCCGCCGATCAGATCCGTGAGCTGCGCGGCACGTTGACCGAACCCGGCAAGAACAGCCCGTACCGGGAGCGCAGCGCTGAAGAGAGCCTGGACCTGTTCCGTCGTATGCGTGCAGGGGAATTCAAGGACGGCGAGAAGGTGCTGCGCGCCAAGATTGATATGGCTTCGCCTAACATTAACCTGCGCGACCCGGTCATCTACCGGATTTCGCATTCCCATCACCATAATACCGGCGATAAATGGTGTATCTACCCGATGTATACCTTTGCGCATCCGCTGGAGGATGCTATCGAGCATGTCACCCACTCGCTTTGCTCTCTGGAGTTCGAAGACCAGCGCCCGTTCTATGACTGGGTTATTGCTGAATGCGAGATGGAGGCAGCGCCGCACCAGTATGAATTCGGCCGGCTTAATCTGGCCCAGACGGTAACCAGCAAGCGCAAGCTGAAGCTGCTGGTGGATGAAGGCCATGTTGACGGCTGGGATGATCCGCGGATGCCGACGATCTCCGGACTGCGCCGCCGCGGCTACACGCCGGAAGCGATCCGCAGTTTCGTGCACGAAACAGGAATATCCAAGAGCCAGGGTCTTGTCGACCTGCAGATGCTGGAGCATTTCATCCGTGAGGACCTGAAGCTGACCGTACCGCGGACCATGTCCGTACTGCGGCCGCTGAAGGTGGTCATTACGAATTATCCGGAAGGTCAGACGGAGTATTTTGAGATTGAGAACAACGTGGAGAACCCGGAGATGGGCACACGCCAGATTCCGTTCTCCCGCGAAATCTATATTGAGCGCGATGACTTCATGGAAGTGCCGCCGAACAAATACTTCCGTCTCTTCCCTGGCAATGAGGTGCGCCTGAAGAATGCCTACTTCATCAAGTGTACGGACTTCATCAAGGATGAGAACGGCGAGGTTGTAGAGCTGCACTGTACCTATGATCCGGAGACAAGAAGCGGCAGCGGCTTCAACGGCCGTAAAGTCAAAGGAACCCTGCACTGGGTCGATGCCGGCCAGGCCGTTCCGGCAGAATTCCGCCTGTATGAGCCGCTGATTTCGGCTGAAGAAGCCGATGCCGAGGCTGAAGTGGAAGGCCTGGAGGTGTCTGCCGACAAGCCTGAGCCAAGCTTCCTCGATCAGCTTAACCCGAATTCGCTGCAGATCCTGCAGGGCTTTGTGGAGCCCGGCCTGAAGGACAGCGTGCCGCAGGACAAGTTCCAGTTCTTCCGCCACGGTTACTTTAACGTGGACAGTAAATACTCGACCCCTGAACATCTTGTGTTCAACCTGGTCGTTTCACTGAAAAGCTCGTTCCAGCCTGGTAAGTAAGGCTGCATAATAAAAGGCTGTCCCTGTTGTCTTGCGATGACGGGGACAGCCTTTTTTGCAGTCTGTATGTTGCCTGCTACAGGATGGTAACAGCATCTAGCGGGCCAGCAGCCTGCTGCTGGCTCTAATCAAAGGGAAAAATCCCACTAACGCGCCTGATCTACCCTGCCGAGAGCACGAATAGAGGGAAAAATCCCACTAACGCGCCTGATCTACCCTGCCGAGAGCACGAATAGAGGGAAAAATCCCACTAACAGGCCTGATCTACCCTGCTGAGAGCACGAATAGAGGGAAAAATCCCACTAACAGGCCTGATCTACCCTGCTGAGAGCACGAATAGAGGGAAAAATCCCACTAACAGGCCCGATCTACCCTGCCGAGAGCACGAATAGAGGGAAAAATCCCACTAACGAGCCCGATCGGCCTACCCTGCTATTACTACCATAAATCATTGTCCAACATATTATGAATATACTCATATTTACGGATTCGGCTGCCACTTGAGCTCATGACGGGCTTTAGCCTGCCTTTTTCACACAATAGAGTGATATGCCTTTTGATCGTTTTGGGATCAGCAGCGAGGCCATTTACCAGGTCAACAGGCCGGATGATTCCGTCCGATCGCGCAGCTAGCCGGAGAATTTCCAGCTCCATCCTTGAATACTTGCCGCCCTCATTATCAGCATTTGTCAGCAAACTCGAAAGTAATAAAGCTTTTAGCAATGAAATAGTCAGCTCCGGCGCAGACTCCAGGTCATCGTACGGCACCGCGACCACACGATACCCTGCAATCTGCAGATAAGTTTCTCTGTTGAGCTCCTGGCGGTATCTGGTCCGGTCGGTGTTCTGCACATGGGGGCCATAGCCCTTGATTTCAATCGCAAACTTGACCTGCCCCGGCTTCCAGACATAGTCAACAAAGTAAGGACGGCCGCGCCAATCGGAAACCTCATACTCCGGGTGAAGATGATTAAAATGCCCAAATAGCGGCCACCATACCCGCTCTGCAAATAACTTCTCCCCATGCCCGTGCCCCCGCTCCAGACGATCCAGACGTTCGCCGGTTCTCCTCCGCTTATGACGGTTCAGCCATTTCTCATGCTCCTCGGCAAATCCCATTATCCAATCTCCCCCTGCATACAAAAATATAAAAAACGTCCCGCACCCCAATAAGCTTGGAGTACGGGACGTTCTTCGTCCGTTTTTTGATTATAAAATCTGCCGGTTAGCAGCGTCAATGACATCACCGGTATTCCGGGCCAGCGGGAGTTGAATGGAACTAACTAACAGCCATGTCCTGCTTCTCACTATTCGCCCGTAACACTCCTCATTTCTCGAACTCCTCAAGCTCTTCCTGGGCATTCGGGCGGTAGCCGCCGCGGATGACGAACAGCGCCATCAGGCCGAAGCCGCAGGTTCCGATGAAGGCGAGAAAGGCGCCGGACTGGTACATGCTCTGTGCGCCCAGGTTCTGGTACAGCCAGCCGCCGAGCACGCCGCCCAGAATACCGGCGATGCCGCTCCAGGTCAGTGTATATAACGCCTGTCCGGAGGAGCGGTAAGGCTTTGGAACCAGCAGCATCGTCAGCTGGGTGCCGACATAGAAGAAGCCCCCGAAGGTAATGCAGTGCAGAATCTGGATGAGTGCCACCTGAACCGGGGAAGTTGCCCCGGCCATCAGGACCCAGCGGAACAGGAACAGTGCGCTTACTGCAGCCAGCAAGCCCAGCAGCACGGAAATTTTGCGCTTCAGGAAGCGGTCGCACAGCACCAGTACGCCCATCTCCAGGATGGAGGAGAGGAAGACGGCGAGTCCGATCATGGTTTTGCTGCCGCCAAGTTCGGTTATATACAGCGACACAAAGGTGTTATTCATCGTATTGGGGATAGACACCAGGATGCCGAAGAAGATGAAGCACAGAAAAAACGGGTTATAAAAAATCTGCCGGAAGCCCTTGAAAGGCAGCGGCGCAATCCCGATGGAGTGACTCAGCCGCGGCAGTGCAACCAGGGCGAGCATCGCCAGGCCGAGCAGCACCGCGAACAGATAGGATAATATGGAAACGCCAGCCCACTCAATCACCGGACCCGCCAAAATAGCCGTAAAGGCCCAGCCCAGCGACCCCCACAGCCGGAAGGAGCTGAAGCGGTGTCCGGTATCCTCGATATAGCTGAGAATCATGGTGTTGCTCTGGGCAAACAGCGGACCCTGAAAGAAATAGAAAAAAAGCATGGAGATATAAATCATTTCATATGTATAGGCCTGAAAAACAAGCTGCGACAGCACCAGTGTCCCGGTAAGCATAACAAGGACGATCCTCCGGATATTCTGATACTTGTCGGTCCAGATTCCCCAGAACGGATTGGCTACGATGGAAACCAGTGCGCCTACCGACATCAGGCTGCCGATTTCAAGCTTGTTCATGCCGACATCCTGCAGGTAGAGCGGAAAAAAGCTGGTGAACAGAACGACTGTCCCGAATACAAAAAAGTTAAACCATTTCAGAGAGGCAAAAGTTGGCTGCTTATTGTCATTGTCCCGCAAATTGGGCACTCCTTTCCCGCCAGATGCCATGCCTTCCATGGAGGCACTATGCAATAGGCCCCGTATATCACTGTAACATTAGTTGAAAAGGGATACAAACCATGTTTTACAAAACGCAGCCTTAAAAAGAGCGCAAGCCGGCTTTTATAGTGAATGCATGCACATAACGGCCCAGTAGCAGGCTGTACTTTTGTTGATCCTTTTGCCCGTCACATACAGAGTTTATTGTGCCGGGGTTCCGCTGTTTTCACATGGTAAAGTCTGATACGATTATCATATTATATCCCGCAACAGGAGGACAACATGACGCGTTATTCAGGAATTATACTTGCCGGCGGAGCTTCGCGCCGGATGGTTACAGATAAAGCGCTGCTTGAGCTTGGCGGCAGGCCAGTCTTGACCCGGCTGGCGGACGAGCTGTCACAGCTGGCCGAAAGCACAATCATCGCCTGCGGACCCCGGCAGCGCCAGGAGTACAACGGCACCGGGCTGCTGCAGGTGACGGATATCTATCCGGACTGCGGCCCGCTGGCCGGACTTCATGCCGCACTCAGCCAGTCGCAGCAGGAATGGAATCTGGTAGCAGCCTGTGACCTGCCGTTTGCTTCGGCGGAGTTTCTGCGTTATATGCTCACCGCTCATGCAGAAAGCCAAATGAATACCGGCAGCCCAGGGCAGACCGGCGGTGCAGATGCCGTAGTAGCAGTATCCCGGGAAGGCCGGGTGCAGCCGCTCCTCGGACTGTATCACAAGCGGATGCTCCCCGTGCTGGAGACTGCGCTGGAGGCCGGGAATTACAGGTTCATGGACTGTCTTAACAAGCTGGATGTGCTGTATGTGCCGGAGTCCGGGTTTACACCAGCTGCAGCCGATACGCCATCCCCTGTATTCAATATGAACACACCAGAGGACTATGCAGCAGCTGCAGCGTTTATGCAGTGAGCTCTAAGGTATTAACTTTTCCTGCTCCTGTTTAATTTCAGTTTAAATATCTGCCGTAAACTACAGAAGATCATTCCGCCAAGAAAAGAGGAAACCCATGAATACAAATAAACCGGACCGGAAGGAGCGGCAGGGTGCGGCCATGAAGCCGTTCCTGAAGCTGCTGCATCAGACCAAGCCCTCTTACGGGCTTCTTACAGTCGCCGTTCTGCTGAGTATGGTTTCAACCCTGGTCGGCCTCGTCATTCCCATGTTCACCAAAAATCTGGTCGACGGCTTCTCGCTGGCCTCCATCAGCAGGCTGCAGATCGCGGGCATAGCCGGAGCGTTCATCGCCCAGACGCTTGCCGGCGGTGTCTCCATTTACCTGCTGAATTATGTAGGACAAAAGACAGTAGCGGCGCTTCGTGACCGGCTGTGGCGCAAATTCCTGGTGCTGCCCGTGTCCTATTTTAACAATAACCGCACAGGCGAAAGCGTCAGCCGGATGACCAATGATACCGGGATTCTCAAAACACTCATTTCCGAGCATCTGGCCAGCCTGTTCACCGGCGTAATTTCAATTGTCGGCTCGATTTCGGTCCTGCTGTATCTGAACTGGAAAATGACACTGGTACTGTTCACTGTACTGCCGTTGTCAGCGCTTATTCTTGTGCCGCTGGGCCGCCAGATGTACAAAATATCCAAAGGGACGCAGGACGAAACGGCCTCTTTTACCGCCACGTTAAGCGGGGTGCTGTCTGAAATCCGGCTGGTGAAGTCCTCCGGGGCGGAAGCCAGAGAATATGAGGCCGGGCGGACCGGCATTATGAATTTGCTCTCTTTTGGCATACGGGAAGGTAAAATCAGTGCGATGATCAGCCCGCTGGTCTCCTTCGTGTTCATGCTGCTGCTGGTGGTGATTATCGGCTACGGCGGCATGCAGGTATCGTCGGGTGCGTTAACCGCTGGCGAGCTGGTCGCTTTTATCCTTTATCTGATCCAGATTGTAATGCCGCTGACTCAGCTTACCCAATTCTTCACCCAGATCCAGAAGGCCAAAGGCGCTTCGGAACGGATCATTGAAACGCTGGCGGCGGAAGAAGAGGTATATGAAGGGGCTGAGGAAGCCGTTCAGGTGGAAGCGCCAATTGTGATAGAAGACCTGAGCTTTGGATATAAGACTGGCGAGCCGGTGCTGAATAAGGTCAGCTTCACCATGCAGCCGGGTCAGGTTACAGCGATTGTGGGTCCGAGCGGCGGCGGGAAAACAACTCTTTTCTCATTGCTGGAACGCTTCTATCAACCGGATCACGGGCTCATTAAACTTGGCCGCAAGCCTGTTTCCACGTTCTCGCTGCGCTCCTGGCGTAAGCTGATCGGCTATGTATCACAGGAGAGCCCGCTGCTCGCCGGAACGATTGCCGATAACCTCGCCTATGGTCTGGACCAGGAGGTCACTGAGGCGGAAATGCGGCGCGCGGCGGAGATGGCCTATGCCGACAAGTTCATTGAAGAGCTGCCGGACGGGTATCAGACCGATGTCGGTGAACGCGGCGTTAAGCTGTCCGGCGGACAGCGCCAGCGGATTGCGATTGCCCGGGCGCTGCTGCGTGATCCGCAGATCCTGATGCTGGATGAGGCAACCTCAAGTCTTGACAGCCAGTCTGAAGCGGTTGTACAAAAGGCTTTATCGAACCTGATGAAGGGGCGGACGACGATTGTTATTGCCCACCGGCTGGCGACTGTCGTGAACGCGGACCAGATTATTTTTATGGAAAAAGGCCGGATTAGCGGCAAAGGCACGCACAAAGAGCTGCTGCGAGATCATGAGCTGTACCGGGCATTCGCGGAGCAGCAGCTGCAAAGGAATGTACCTGAGCTGGAGAGCGCCCCGGCAGAGGAAGAGGAGGTACCTTTGGAATATGGCCAAAATACTGGTGGCGGACGACGATCCGCACATCCGCGAATTGGTGGAAGTCTTTTTGAAGGCTGAAGGTATGGAGGAGGTATATAGTGCTTCCGATGGTGTGGAGGCGCTGAAGCTGATGGAGGAGAACAGTGCGGACCTTGCAATCATCGATGTGATGATGCCCCGGATGGACGGCTGGGAGCTGTGCCGCGAGCTGCGCAGGACCTACGATATCCCGATTCTGATGCTGACCGCCAAGGGAGAAACCGCGCAGATTGTTAAAGGGTTTGAGCTCGGTACAGATGATTATCTGGTGAAGCCGTTTGAGCCGCCGGTGCTGATTGCCAGGGTAAAAGCGCTGCTGAAGCGCTACCAGATTTCCGCCGCGCAGAGTGTCACTATCGGCCGTTTGCGGATGAACCGCAAAACCTATGAGGTCTCCTCGGAGCTCGGCAGCCTTACCCTGCCGCTCAAGGAATTCGAGCTGCTGTTCAAGCTGGCCAGCTATCCCGGTCAGACACTGACGCGTGACCGGCTGATTGAGGAGATCTGGGGCTATGATTTTGAAGGAAATGAGCGGACGCTGGATGTGCACGTAGGGCGGCTGCGCGAGCGGTTTCCTCGGGAACAGTACGCATTCCATATCCGCACGATCCGCGGGCTGGGGTACCGCCTGGAGGTGGATAAATAGATGGACAGAGGCAGGGCGGCGGATATTTTCAAAGCGGTTCTGGGTATCCTTGTGGTGATTACAGGCTTCTATCTCTCATGGAACGGCGGGTATTTCGGGCTAAAGCTGCTCGAGAAGCATTTTGGCTGGTCACTGACGCAGTATACATCCCAGCTGCTGACAATGGTGCTGCAGTTCTTCATTCTGTTTCTGCTGGCCGGAACTTCAGCGCTGATCGGCCGCCTGCGGGGGGACGAACGGGCCTTCTATATTCCGATTATTACCGCAATGCGGCAAATCGCCAAGGGGAACTTCAAGGTGGAGATCGAAAACAGCCGGCGCTACGGACAGTTTGGCAGCATAGTCGAGGGGATTAATGAAATGGCCAGTGAACTGGGCCGGATGGAGATTATGCGCCAGGACTTTATCTCCAATGTGTCGCATGAAATCCAGTCGCCGCTCACCTCCATCCGCGGCTTTGCCCGCGCCCTGCGTGATGAAGGGATCAGTGCAGAGACCAGGCAGCACTACCTGGATATTATCGAGGCGGAGAGTAGCCGGCTGTCCGGGCTCAGCGACAATCTGCTGAAGCTGTCGGCCCTGGAGGCGGGAAGCTTTCCCTTTGAGACGAAGCCGTACCGGCTGGACAGGCAGCTGCGCGAAATGATTCTGGCTGCCGAGCCGCAGTGGCTGGAAAAGGATATTGAAGTGGAGGCTGACCTGGGGGAAACCATAGTCCTTGCCGTCCAGGATCTGATGAGCCAGGTATGGACGAACCTGCTGCATAACAGTATCAAATTTACACCGCAGGGCGGGCAGATTTATGTCCGGCTGCGGCCGGTGGAGGATGGCGTCGAAGTGGAGCTGCGGGACAGCGGAATCGGGATTGCGGAGGAGGAGCTGCCGCGGATTTTTGAACGGTTCTACAAGGCGGATAAGGCACGGAGCGCCAGCGGGGGCGGAAGCGGGCTGGGCCTATCACTGGTAAAAAAGATTGTCGAGCTCCATGAAGGCAGCATAACGGTAACAAGCCGCCCCGGTGAGGGGACGGCTTTTGTCGTCCGGCTGCCGCAGCGGCTTCAATAAAGCCGCCTGATATGGCGCAGCAAATCTTGAGGGAGGCAGCAGCAGCTGACAAATGTCAATTTGTCAGCTGCTGCACTTTTTTTGTTCCAGGGCCCCGTAAAAGTACCTAAATCAGCTTCAATGTTAAAGCCACGCTTTGTGGGGTTCTTTTATAATTGCGGCCAATGCCGGCAGTCCGCTTTGCAGTTCTTCGGGAGATGCATACGCGTAGGACAGGCGGAGATGCCGGCTGTCGCCGCGGTCATACAGATCGCCGGTGTTCAGCAGCAGCCCGGCCCGCCGGGCGGACTCGAACAGCCGGCGCAGCGGCAGCGGGCGGTGCAGGGACAGCCAGATGTAGAAGCCGCCGGCGGGTGAGCTCCAGGAGGCCAGCCCGCTGAAATGGGCGTCCAGGAGCTGCAGCATCAGCGCACGCCGTTCACGCAGTCTGCCGCGCAGCAGCGTAAGGTGCTCCTCGTGGTAGCCGCCGTCCAGCCACCGGGCGGCAGCCATCTGGGACAGGGAGCTTGCACCGTAATCGGTCTGCATTTTGATGTCGGCGAGCCGGCGGATGACCGGCTCCGGGCCGACGATCCAGCCGATGCGCAGGCCCGGGCTGGCCGCTTTGGAGAGTGTGCCCAGATGCAGCACTCTGCCCTCGTGGTCCAGCGCCTTCAGCGGCGGCGGGGGCGGTGCATCCAGCCACAGCTCCTGATAAGCCCCGTCCTCCAGAATGGGCAGTCCAAGCCCGCCGGAGACCGCCACTAACGCCTGCCGGCGTTCTTCGCTCATGACAACTCCGGTCGGGTTGTGGAAGCTGGGAATGGTATAGAGCATGGCTGCCTTGGTCCGCAGGGCTTCCGCCGCCAGCCGGCTGACCACCATGCCGTCCTCATCCACCGGCAAGGCGCTGAACTTTACGCCTGCGGACTGGAAAGCATGAATGGAGTAGAGGTAGGACGGCTTCTCCAGCAGGACTGTTGAGCCGCGCGGCAGCAGACTGAGCGCAATCAGCTGCAGCCCCTGAAGCGCGCCGGAGGTGATCAGGATGGAGCCGGGATCAGCCTGAATCCCCTGCTTCAGCAGCTGGCGGCTGACGGCGCTGCGGAGCCCGGAGTTGCCGAGCGGCTCCTCATAGGACAGCGGCGGCAACGGCCGGGCGGCGAGCTCAGCCAGCACCCGGGTCATGGCTGAGCCGGGCAGCAGCCCAGGCGCGGGCTCGCCGGTACCGAGGCGGATTAGTCCCGGCTCGAATTCAAGCCGGTTGATCGCCTGCACAGCTGGCAGATTGGGGTAATGTGTTCCCTCCTCCAGATAATCACTCCAGCTGCCGGGAGTGGTGCTATTGTTACTGTGGGTACCGGCAGCGGTAACCCGGGTTCCCCCGCCGCGTCTGCCCTCAATCAGACCCTGCCCGGCAAGCGTCCCCAGCGCCGTCGTTAACGTACTGCGGTTCACGCCAAGCAGGCGGCAGAGCTCACGCTGCGGAGCCAGCTTCATGCCCGCGGGCCAGGCGCCGCTGCTGATCCTTGCGCTGAAGCAGGATGATATTTGCACGTGCAGCGGCAGCGCAGAAGCGGGGTCGGGCCGCCAGTCCTCCTGAAAATAAGCGGCAGGAGGCGCGCTGTCGGGCGGTGCGCACGATGGTGCGGAGCTAACGGTATTCTGCGATGGAGTATGGGCTTGCCGGACGCCCGGCCGGTCAGAGTACGGATGCAACGGGCAGGCTCCTTTTCTATACTGAGTAAATTGAGCGTATACAGCTAATCTCTTGTGGACTCTTTTACCCGGAGTATATCATATTCTGCAGTTTGTTATTGACTTGGCTGGCAGGCTGAATAAGATTTGGGTGGTTACTGGCGGGACGGAAGCGTGTACGATAAACGGGCAACGGAATGGCGGAAAAGGGGAGCATATAATGAGAGAGGCAATTGTACATGGCATGATTTTGGCTTTTGGACTGATCTTACCGTTAGGGGTGCAAAACATATTTGTATTTAACCAGGGGGCATTGCATTCACGGTTTCGCAGTGTGCTGCCCGTCGTTGTAACGGCTGCGCTGTGTGATACACTGCTGATTGCGGCTGCGGTCGGCGGCGTGTCGCTGCTGCTGCTTACGCTGGATTGGCTGACTCCGGCCGTCTACGGGGCGGGCGTGCTATTCCTTTTGTACATGGGCTGGCAGATATGGTCGGCGGCTCCGGCATCCGGTGAGGTGAAGCAGCTCTCAACCAGAGGGCAGGTCGGCTACGCGTTGTCAGTGTCACTTCTGAATCCGCATGCCCTGCTGGATACGGTCGGTGTTATCGGTACAGGCTCGCTTGGCTACGAAGGGGCTGAACGCTGGGGATTCGCTGCGGCAACGGCTGCTGTATCCTGGCTGTGGTTTCTGGGACTGGCAGCGGCAGGGAGAACACTCGGGCGGATAGATACCTCGGGCAAGGTCATCCGGCTGTTGAACCGGGGATCGGCGTTGCTGATCTGGGTGATGGCTGTATATATGGGGCTGCAGCTGTGGAGAAGCTTCCAGGCCTAAAATAATCCCGCATAACGGGGCGGTGACACGGAAGCTGGCCCTGACGGTTGGCGGGATTTTAAAATACGGGGGTGTTCCAAACAGCCGTTACAGGCTGGTGGAACACCCCCGTCTTATGTCAGCCGCCGATCTGCGACATGCGCCGCGTGGTCGGGGTATGGCTCTGGGCCTTTTTCTCCAGGGCCAGTGCCATTTCATGGTTATGCGGCTTGTTGCCAAGCGCCCGGCGGAACAAGTCCTGCACGGCCGCAGGGTCCTGCACGAGCGGGCGTACATTGTATTCGTCCGCCCAGTACAGGCAGGCCTTGATGTGGCCGTCGGCCGTCAGCCTCAGCCGGTTGCAGTTGTCGCAGAAATGCTCGCTGACCGGATGGATCAGCCCGAAGGTGCCCTGCGCACCGGTAACGCGCCGGTTCTGTGACGGGCCGTTGCCGGAGGGCATCCCGGCTTCCTCGGTGGTCCAGCCGGCCGCAGTGCATGCGTCGATGACCGTCTCCAGCGGCAGATAGGTCTGCCTCCAGGAATCACTGGCACTGCCGATCGGCATATATTCAATGAACCGCACATTAAGCGGGCTGTTCAAGGTGAGTGAGATGAAATCCTTGATTTCATCATCATTGATGCCCTTCATCAGCACGACGTTCAGCTTGATCGGGGAGAGACCGGCCGCATGGGCGGCTTCAATTCCCTTCAGCACCCTGGACACATCGCCGCCGCGCGTGATCATCGAGAAGCGGTCCTGCTTCAGTGAATCAAGGCTGATATTCACCCGCGACAGCCCGGCCTGCTTCAGCAGGGCGGCTTTGGCCGGGAGCATCAGGCCGTTGGTGGTGAGTGATATATCGTCAATCCCCGGTATGGCAGCAATCATCGAGACAAGCTGCTCCAGATCCTTGCGCACCAGCGGTTCTCCGCCGGTGAGCCGTACTTTGCGCAGCCCGAGCGGCGCGAGCGCCTTCACTACAGCGGTAATTTCTTCATAGCTCATAATCTCGTCCTGCGGCTGGAATTGCATTCCTTCCGCCGGCATACAATAAATGCAGCGCAGGTTGCAGCGGTCTGTAACCGAAATGCGGAGATAATCATGTAATCGTCCAAAAGGGTCCGTCAACGGTTCCATAAGCTCTTCCCTTCTTCGTGATGCATTTTATATTAAATTTTAAAGACTACTACAGTTTCCGTCAATAAAAGGACAACCTAAATGATAGGGGGACAATAGTATAGAGGCGCAGTCTAAATTTGACAGAAGTGCGACAATTTATCCCAATGGACATAGAATGCTCACCGAAAGCGCTTTACATGTTCGATATAATAAAGGTGCCTAGACAGAAGTCTTAACATTTGATCTTTTGCGAAAGACACAGCTATGATACCGGAAGCGCAGCAGCTGATCAGCTGCCCCAGAAGATGCGCCCGGTCAAACCAATAGGGAGGTTTTGCAAAATGACGATACCCACTGTTCCAGCGCTTGTTGTACCGGAGGTGTTTAGCCGCTGGCTCGAGAGCCGTGGTTTAATATATCAGATCTTGGTTGATTTTTACGGCAGAAAGCCGACCCTCTCGCTTGTCGCCCAGTGGAGAGCGAACCGGCAGATGAGTATTGCTGCAGAGCTGACGGAGGGCGGACAGGAGCTGAAACGTTATCTGTGCGGCCAGGACCCGTCGGAGCTTCCACAGATCTGCGAGAAGGAGAAGGCCGAGTATGTGCGACTGATGAACGAGCGCTCTGCCAGCCTGTTTTCTGCACGTGAGGCTATTCAGCTCGGCCGGGAGCAGGAATTCTGCAATGAGCTGTCCGAGCTGTATGCTTCAGCGGGAATCGTATTTAAGAAGTGCAGCGGCGAAGCGGATGACCATATCTCGATTGAACTGGAATTCATGGCCGTTATGCATGAACGGATGCTCTTCAACAGCTTCTCTGTGCGCAGCGCAATGGAGCTTCTGGATATCCAGGTGCGCTTCCTGGAGGAGCATCTGCTGAAGTGGACACCGCAGTTCTGCAGCCGGCTGAATGCAGCAACGTCCAGCCCGCTGTATCTGGGCCTCAGCCATATGCTGGAGGAATTTCTGCCGCAGGATCTGCAGATGCTGGGGGCCTGGAGGGCTTCGCTGGAGAGCAGCGCCTCAACAATGGCTTAGAATGGCGGGAACGTTATCCTAGCTATAGCTGAATATACTTAATGCTGAAAAGGCGCCTTTCCGGTTAAGGAAGGCGCCTTTTGGGCTTTGTTTTATAAGGAGAACCGCAGTGAACCAGCAGTTCTTCAAGTCAATAATTTACTCCTCAATCCGCTTCTTGCGGAATTTCATCAGGAACTCATAGACTACCGGCACGACAACGAGTGTCAGCAGGGTAGAGCTGACCAGACCGCCGATAACGGTCACGCCGAGGCCCTTGGAGATAATGCCGGCGCTGTTCTCGAGGCCGGTGACCAGCGGAAGCAGGGCACCGATGGTGGCGAGCGCAGTCATCAGAATCGGGCGGAGACGGGTGCCGCCGGCTTCAAGCAGGGCCTGCCGCGTGGTCATTCCTTCATTTTCTTTGTGGATGACACGGTCAATCAGTACGATTGCGTTGGTAACGACGATCCCGATCAGCATCAGCGCGCCCATGAGCGCAGAGACGTTCAGCGTCTCCCCGGCCAGCAGCAGGGCGACGAGGGCACCAATGACGGTGAACGGCAGGGAGAACAGGATCGCGAACGGTGCCAGACCGCCGCCGAAGGTGACGACGAGCACAAAGTATACAATGGCAACGGCCGCTGCCATGGCGATTCCAAGCTGGCCGAAGGTTTCATTGATCTGCTCGGTTACACCGCCAAAGGAGACGGTGACTCCATCAGGGAGATCAAGCGCTTCAATTTGTTCCTTCACACTGTTGGAGGCACTGTTTACGTCAGTAGCAATAATGTCTGCAGTGACTTCTACGCTCATTTTACCGTCGATCCGGGTGATCGAGTCCGGCGAAGTGCCTTTTTCGATGGTTGCGACCTGGCTGACCGGCACTGTAAATCCAAGCGGCGAGGTAAGCTGGGCGTCTTCCATCTCCTGAATGCTGCTGTAAGTGGTTGTATCAGCTTCAATGTAGACGTTGTAGTTCTTGCCGTCCACAGCCACTTCAGTCAGCACTGGACGGGTATTAACCGGGCTCAGCTTCATAGCGAGCTGTCCGGCAGTCAGACCGAGCGAGCTGAGCTTGGCCTGATCGGCAACGATCGTGTATTGCTCATACGATTCGGAGAGGCTGGTATCCCCGTCCTTGAAGTTTTTGGTGTCGGCATTCACAATGCCGGCTATCTCGTCGGCCACCGGCTTCAATTGCTCCAGCGTGTCGCCAAAGATATTTACAGTCAGCGTATTGCCGCCGAGACCGCCGCCGGCCATACCGGACATGTCACCCCACGCGCCATCCGGTACTTCAGCCGTCAGATTTTCAATCAGCTCTTCTTTTACCGTTTCAAAGTCTGGAGTATCACTGTCATAGGTAATATAGAAAAGGCCGGAGTTATTAGAGCCCATTCCCATGAACCCGCTGCCCCCGATAGAGTACTGCAGGTTGGTCACATGCTCCTGGGCGAGAATGAATTTCTCTGCCTTCAGACCCTGCTCCTGCACGTCCTCAGCCGTTTGCCCGGCTTTCGGCGAGAAGGTCATGATTACGCTCTTGTCCTCCTGGGACGGCATGAAGCTGACCCCGATCGGCTTGATCAGGAACAAGCTGCCTGCAAGCAGCAGAACTGCGGCTCCAAAGGTAATCAGTTTATGAGAGAGGCACCAGTCCAGAATTTTCTGATAGCCGGCAGCCATTCTGCCCGGTTTTTCCTCGTGTACTTTTTTGCCTTGCTTGAGGCCGCCCCGGAATAACGAATGAGCCAGTGCAGGCACCAGGGTGATGGCCACAATCAGCGAGGCAATCAGCGAGAAGACCATGGTCAGGGCAAACGGCAGGAACAGCTCGCCCACCATTCCGCTGACAAAAGCAAGCGGCAGGAATACGGCGATCGTAACAATCGTCGAAGACATGATCGGTACGAACATCTCGCGCGTAGCTGCGCTGATCAGCTCTCTGCCGCGTAGCTTCTCGCCGGAAAGCGACATGCGGCGGTAAATATTCTCGATAACGACAATCGAGTCATCGACTACCCGGCCTATGGCTACGGTCATCGCGCCCAGCGTCATCATGTTCAAGGTAATGTCCATCTGGCGCAGACACAGCACAGCGATGAGCAGCGACAGCGGAATGGAGATAATGGAAATGATGGTGGAGCGGATATTCCGCAGGAACAGCAGGATGATCAGGACCGCGAAAAGGGCACCAAACACAGCTTTGGACAGCATCGTATGCACAGAATCCTCAATCGGCTTACCCTGATCAAGCAGTACAGTCAGGTCAAGCGACCCGTACTGCTGTTTAAGCTCCTCGGTCTTGTCCTTGACGCTGTTTACAACCTCTACAGTGTTGGCATCATTGGCTTTCACGATCTGAATCCCGATCGATTCCTTGCCGTTCGTTCGGGAGATCGACTCCGATTTGCCGGTAACCTCAATTGAGGCAAGCTCTCCAAGCTTCACTGTCGGCAGCCCGGCGGCAGCTGCGGCACCTGCATTAGCCACGCCCGCACCAGCAGCACCCGCGGCACCAGCACCGGCACCGGTACCTGCGGCGCCCGTCACGCCGGCACCGCCCGCCCCTGCGCCCGCACCGGCTGAACCGGAGGCTGCGGAAGGCACAAGCGGCACCGCCAGATTTTCAAGATCCTCGACCGTGCTGATGTTGCCGTCTACGACAACCGCCTTTTGCGATTCGTCCATTTCAAACAGGCCGAGCGGTACACGCAGGGACGATGCCTGGACGATGCCCTTTATTGTGTCTTCGGTCAGACCGTATTGTTTGAGCTTCGCCTGGTCGAACTTGAGGGAGACTTCCTTCACATACTGTCCGGCGATCGACACGGAGGCGACGCCTTCGATATCTTCCAGGGCAGGCCGGATGTCGTTCTCGGCAATACGGGTCAGCTCCTCAAGATCCGCCGGGCCGTTGCCCGCCAGGCTGAGCGAGATCACCGGCAGCGAGCTTAGGCTGAACCGGGAAATCTGCGGCTTCCGGGCATCAGCCGGCAGGGTCACTTCATTCAGCGCCTCGCGTACAGCCGCGGTGGCATTATCCAGATTCGTTCCGTAATCGAACTCAATCTGGATACTGGAGGCATTCTCCAGCGATGAGGACGTAATGGTCTTAACGCCGTCCACATTGCGGAGCTTCTGCTCCAGCGGCTTGCTCACATCATTGACGACAGCTTCAGGTGCAGCGCCGGGATAAATCGTAGTTACGCTAAGGTAAGGAATGCTGATATTCGGCAGTGTCTCCTGCTTCATCGTCAGACCGCTATACAGTCCGGCGAATACGATAATAATCGTCAGGAGCCAAACCGCAAATTTGTTTTTGAGTGAAAATTGGATCAGGCTTTTCATAAATTACGTTTCTGCTCCTCTCTCTAAAAAAGCGCATGAATTTGGAATGTAAGGCGAAACTAGCTTTTGCAGTGCTTCAAGCTCCCCGTGCACAGCAGGATAAGCCTGGAGGTTGGCGATCATTCCCCGGATAATCGCTTTGCGGGGCTCCGGCATCAGGAATTCGCTCTCCAGAATGGACAGAGACTCCAGACCATCGTCTGCATCCGGTTGACCGGCAGGCGGAGCGCTGCTGAGCGTGTTCCGCATCTCTTTGATGAGCTGCAGCGGACTGCGGCGCCGGCTGTCCTCATGGCCGCTCAGCCAGCTCTCCAGCACGGTAGCGGCAATCAGCGGCTCCTGCCGGCTGGTAAGCAGGCCTTGCGCAACGATGTCGAGCAGATCGACCAGATGATCCGCCATGCGCGAGATCGCCACGTGCGATTCCTGGCCAAAGATCAGCCGGATGAAGGCATGGAGCATGCCGTCCGCGAACAGGAACAGATCTCCTGTGTACGGGAGAATCTGAGGCCCGTAGAGTGTGTTCAGCCTGTTCTGGAACCACAGTACAAGCGGCGCACTTGCCTTGCGGATCCATTCCGGTACTTCATCGCCGCCTTTCCCGGCCAGCTCCTGAAATTGCCGCTGCCAAAACTCGCGCAGCTCGTATACATGGGTAAGCAGAATCTCCACCTGGTTGCGCAGCTTTTCCCGCGGGCTGCTGCGGCTCTGCAGTTCTTCCCGCTGAAGAGGATCATGAATCATCCGGAAGCAGTGCATGTAAATGCTGCGCTCCAGCTCCTCCTTGGATTTGAATACCAGATAAAGGCTGCCCTTGGAAATCCCGCACAGCTCGGCAATTTCCTGCATGGAGGTAGAGGACGAGCCCTTTACCGCGAACAGCTGCATGGCGGTCTTGATGATCAATTCCTGTCGGTTTGCATTCTTATCAGCCACAAGCTGTTAAAGCCCCTTTCTGACTTGGTGGTTCTACAAATGACTGAATGGTCAGAAAGATTATAGTATAGATTCCGGGACAATTCAAACCAGTAGGAAGAAAGCGATTCTTCAGGTAATATATAGATGGGAAATTCAAGTGTTGAAAGGTCGAAGAAGAGAGTAGGTTGTCTATGAGAAGGGGATTGCAGGCTCTGGTCATTATTGCAGCTTTGCTGGCATTTTATTATTTCGGATTTGGTATTTTCGGCAGTACGGCGGGTACGATTATCAGTATTTTCTCCACGCTGACGGTAATCTCCATCGGGCTCGGTATTTTTATGGAGAACCGTAACCCCTCTACAACGATGGCCTGGATTCTGCTGCTGGCGCTTATTCCGGTGCTTGGACTGGTCTTTTATTTTCTGTTTGGGCAGAACGTATTTAAACGGCGCAAGTATGACAAAAAAGCGCAGCGTGACCTGATGGCCTACGAGCGGATCGAGAACGATGGCCTGCATACATACCAGGACTGGTCGATATTTGATTCCAACCGCCAGAAGCTGCTGGGGCTGTCACAGCGGCTGGCCCGGACGCCGGTCTCGTTCAGCTCGGAGACCCGGATTCTGACCAACGGGGAGGAAACGTTCGGCACGCTGCTCCTGGAGCTGCGGCAGGCGCAGCATCATATCCATATGGAGTACTACATCTTTAGGGCGGACCACATCGGGACGCGGATTCAGCAGATTCTGATCGAGAAGGCCCGTGCGGGTGTTGCCGTCAGATTTATGTATGATGCCGTGGGAAGCATGCAGCTCTCCAAGGCTTTTCTGAAGGAAATGACCGATGCGGGGGTAAGGGTGGCGGCTTACGGCAATTCCACTTCCTTTTTCTCCAGCAGGGTTAATTATCGCAATCACCGCAAAATCGTCGTAATCGACGGGGATGTTGGCTTCATGGGCGGGTTAAATGTCGGGGACGAATACCTGAGCCGGAGCAAAACGTACGGCTTCTGGCGGGATACGCATATGCTGCTGCGGGGCGAAGCGGTGCGGACGATGCAGATTATCTTCCTGCAGGACTGGATGCACACTACCGGCGAGTCGATCCTGGAGCAGGATTATCTCTCGCCCCAGCTGCGGTTTACCAATGGGGACGGGGCTGTGCAGATTATTGCCAGCGGGCCGGATAACGAGCGGCGGGCGCTGAAGAATATCTTTTTCTCCATGATTACCTCTGCGGAAAAATCGGTATGGATCGCCAGCCCCTACTTTATCCCGGATGAGGACATTCTGACTGCGCTGCGGGTAGCCGCCATGTCCGGGCTGGATGTGCGCCTGCTGTTCCCCGCCAAGCCGGACAAATGGCTGCCGTTCCTGGCTTCGCATTCCTATTTTCCGGCGCTGCTGGAGTCCGGTGTGAAGATTTATGAATACGAGAAGGGCTTTATCCACTCCAAGCTGCTCATCATCGACGGGGAGGTTGCCACGATCGGTACAGCCAATATGGATATGCGCAGCTTCCACCTGAATTTTGAGGTGAATGCGCTGCTGCTGCAGACGGAGAGCGTGGCCCGCATTGTGGCTGATTTCGAGCGTGATCTATTGTCCACACGCCAGATTGTGCATGAGGCTTTTATGAACAAACGGCTGCTTGAGCGGCTGCTGGAGTCGGCAGCCCGGCTCATGTCGCCGCTGCTGTAAGCAGAGGGCAGCTGCCGCAACATAGACAAGCACAGGCAGATACAATAACCGCCGGAAGAAGCGAGTCAGGCTTCCCGGCGGTTATTCGTCTGCCTATGCTTAAAAAGTGGTGAAGCCCAGCCTGGTCTGCACCCGGTACAGGAGGTATTTCAGCCAGGTCACTCCGCTCTGGTACTCCTCGAGCGGGAGGCTGTATTCGGCACCCTCGTTATTCCACAGCCGGCTGAAGTAGCCGGTCATCTCCGCATAGAGCGGCTGATCCTGCGGTACGGACACCCACAGGTTATTTTCCAGATTATAGTCATCCAGATTGCGGGTTGTGAAGTTCGTTGAGCCGCCCAGCACAATAGATTTGCCGGAGGCCTTGGCGATGAACATCAGCTTGGTATGATACTGCTCCTTGCCGGTGTTATACCAGCGGATGGCGATCTTTCCGCCGGAACGCTCGTTCAGATTCATGGCTACAGGGCGGTTGGGGATGCCGATTTTGTCGCGGCCGAAGGCGTTCTGGTTCGGATCCAGCAGCAGCCGCACCTCTGCACCGCGCTCTGCTGCCCCCAGCAGCTCGCGGATAACGGCATCATCGGCCAGGTAGAACATGCCCATCCAGATGGTATCGCCTTCTCCGGCACTCCGGATGCCCTCCAGTGTATATTTATAGACTTTGCCTTCGGTCAGATAGCGGATATCCAGCGGCCCGTCTGCGGTCTGCGGAAACTCCGGCGTCCCGGTCAGAAGCGGGCCTGCACCGGAGAGGTCAGCCGCCGCCTGTTCGGTGCGCAGAATGTCGGCGATAACCGGACCTTGCACCTCCAGCGCAATGTTGGAATGGTAGGCGCTCGGGTCATGCACATTGCCTGAAGAAATAAGGGCTGTGTTCTCGCTGACTACCGCCTTGCGGTGATTGGCTTTTACATTCAGCAGCTTCAAATAGGAGCGTGCGGTAATATCGGGCCCGCCGCTGGCCATCAGATTGGGAATCCAGCCGTTGCCGGACTGCCCGAACCACTGGATGAAGGTGCGCCATACTGCGGAGTAGGCAGGCGTGGAATCGCGGAGCTTGTCAGTATCGGTGATGACCACCTTAATGCCGGCGGCCTTCATCTCCTCCAGCAGATGATTGGGGGCGGAGCCGTAGTTGGTATTAACCTCATCGGTGATAAAAACAATGTCCATAGCCGGATAAGCGGATTTATGAGCAATAAGCTTATCAGTAAGCGCCCGGCTGACCGCCGGGAACTGCTGATCTTTATGGGTATAGTCATTGAACAGGAACAGGTCGATAACAAGAAACTGTCTGGACTCCTCGATAATCTGCAGAATCCTTGGCAGAATCTGCTCTTCCCGCCCTCCGTCCGCACTGCCGTCCGGATAAGTCAGATCATGCCAGAAATGAACGTCATGAGCCTTATACACCGGGCTTTCATAGGAAATCCCAGGCGGCAGCGGCTTATGCGTCTGGTAGAGCATGACACCGGCCAGCCAGAACAGAAGCAGCAGGGCAGCGGATAAAAGGATTTTCCGGCGCGGCCGCCCCGGTCTGGAGGGGGCGGAGGACGGGCCGCTAATGGAGTTGCTGGATTGATAAAGCTGTTCCGTTGTACCGGGTTGTCTGCTTGAATTCATAAAAGGATCCTCCTGAGTATGCTCCGGGTATTGTAACTACCTATTACCTCACCGGAAGGACAAGTGAAGCAGCTGTATACAAAAAGCCTGAACGCCTGAACGTACATTTTTTGCTGAAGCATGACAGGTTATTCCCGGGCATCACAGATCCGCAGGTTAACTGCATCTGATGACATAACACAGGTACAAATGTATAATGAATGTAAATGATTTGTATAAGGTTTAAATATCTAAATACTATGAACGGGTTACGGAAAGAGAGTGGGATGCAACGTGTACTCGATTAAACAGGTCGTCGAAATGCTGGATATACCGTCTGTCACATTGAGAGCCTGGGAAAACAGGTATCAGGCGGTGACTCCTGAGCGGACGGAATCCGGCTACAGGCTGTATACCCAGGAGAATATTGAAGACTTGCGCTGGCTGAAGGAGCAGACAGAGAAGCAGGGAATCAGTATTTCACACGCGGTGCGGCTGCTGAAGGACCGTAAAGAAAATCCGGTTGCCGAAGGGCCGGCAGGGGGCGGCGGGACACCGCGGGAAGCCTTTGAGAAGATGAAGCAGCAGATTTATTCGGCGCTGTATGAATTCCAGGGCGAGCGGGCGAATGCGCTGATTGACTTCGGCTTTTCCATGTACGGCTATGAGTCAATGTTCCATCAGGTGCTCGTCCCGATTTTGATCAGAGTGGGCGATGCCTGGGAGGAAGGCACGGCGACGGTGGCGCAGGAGCACTACATGACCCATATGGTCTCTAACCGCTTCTACCAGTTTTTCCACCTGTTCCCGGTGTATGCCCACTTGCCGAAAGTGCTGGCCTTCTGTCCGGAAGGGGAGCATCATCAGGTCGGCTTACTGCTATTCTCGCTATTTTTGCGTAAAAACGGGGTTGAGGTCGTATATCTGGGTGCCAATACCCCGGAGGCCGGTGTGGTGGCCATGCTGGAAACGCAGAACCGGATCGGGGCGGTCTGTCTGTCGGTTACTGACAAGGAGCTGTTGCCTTATTGTAAAGAACTGATCCCGCGCCTGCAGACCATACGGCCGGGAATGCGGTTTATTCTGGGAGGCAAAGCCTATGAAGCGGCAGGGGAGCCTGTCCCGGAAGCTGCTGAGGTTATAGGGGGGCCTGCGGAACGCTGGCAGGATTGGTTTGATTATTCATTTACGGGAGCAAGAAATCAGCGCTGAGACGACTTTGAATAAACCTTTCTGAATCACCTGCGGGTGGGCGGAAGGGTTTTTTTGTGCGGTTTTATGAGTCAAACAGAACAATTCAGGGGCTGCAGCTTAAATTATCCTGCTTTTTTAGGCAACGGTTAGGGGGAGCTGTTTACAGGGGGAAATAAAGTATGTATGATATTTGTATCACTGATGTATAGTTTTTGTATAATGTTTGTCTGAACGTATTCATGCGATTGATGAAAATAGAATCCAAGTGGAGTAGGGAGTGGGATTGATGACTGGAAAAAGCGCCGCAAAGGTTGCGGTGGTCGGTGCCGGACCGGGAGGGCTGGCTGCCGCCATGCTTCTGGCCGCAAAGGGCTACGAGGTAGAGGTCTTTGAGAAGCAGGATACGGTCGGCGGAAGATCGGGCGAGCTGCGGCTGGGGGAATACCGTTTTGACCGCGGGGCTACCTTTCTGATGATGCCGCATCTGCTGGAGGAGCTGTTTACTCTGGCGGGACGCTCCCTGCATAGCTATGTTTCCATGAAGGAGCTGAACCCGCTGTATTCCCTGCATTTCGGGGACACCGTGTTCCGGCCGTCTACCGATCAGGAGCAGACCGAAGCTGAGATTGAGCGGCTGTTTCCGGGGAACGGGGCCGGCTACCGCCGGTTTATGGCTGACGAGGACGATAAGTTTACAAGGGTCATGCCGCTGCTCCAGCGCCCTTTTCAGTCACCTGCAGATTACATAAAAAGAGATGTGCTGCACGCGCTGCCGAGGCTTCATGCCACCGATACAGTGTACAACCGGCTGTCGAAGTATTTTGACGATGAACGGCTGCGGTACGCCTTCACCTTTCAGGCCAAATACCTCGGGATGTCACCTTGGGAATGTCCGGGAACGTTTACGATTCTGTCTTACCTGGAGCACCGTTACGGCCTGTATCATCCTGAAGGCGGGATTAACAAGGTGCTGGAGGCTATGGCGGATGTGATCAGGGAGCACGGAGGACAGATCCGCACTTCAAGTGCAGTGAACCGGATCTTAGTTAATAACCATCATGCCTCCGGCCTGCTGCTGGAGGACGGGGAAAAGGTGCACGCCGATTACGTTGTGCTCGGAGCTGACTTCGGGACCGCAGTGACCCGGCTGTTCGAGCCGGGTCTGCTCAAAAAATATACGCCGGTCAAAATGGCGCGCAAGCGCTATTCCTGCTCCACCGCAATGCTGTACCTCGGTGTGGACGGCGCCGTTGACCTCGGCCATCATTCTGTTCATTTCTCGGGCGATTACCGCCGCAATGTTGACGAGATTACACGGCAGGGTGTCCTGTCGGCTGACCCGTCCATTTATATACACAATCCTTCGGTCATTGATGCTACCCTGGCTCCGGCCGGCAAATCTTCCCTGTATGTGCTGATGCCCGTTCCCAATCTGCAGGCCGGTATTGACTGGCAGCAGGAGGGGCCGGCTGTGAGGGCGCAGATGATGGAGCGGCTGGAGCAGATCCCGCAGCTTGCCGGCCTGTCTTCCCGGGTGGAGGAGAGCAAATTCTTCTCGCCGCTGGACTGGCGGGACACTCTGGATGTATATAACGGCGCGACCTTCAATCTGGCCCATAACCTTGGGCAGATGATGTATCTGCGTCCGCACAATACCTTCCAGGAGGTGTCCGGCATCTGGCTGGTCGGCGGCGGAACGCATCCGGGCAGCGGGCTGCCGACGATCTTTGAGTCGGCCAAGATCAGCGCGCGCCTGCTTGAGGAGCATGACCGCGCCGCCCGCAGCCGGTCCGTTGCCGTTGCAGGCGCAGCGGGAAGCGGGGTGCCGCTGTGAGCCGCGTGGCTATCGTCGGCGGCGGCATCGGCGGGCTGACCGCGGCGCTGCTGCTGAGCCGCCAGGGGCAGCAGGTGGTCATTTATGAGCGCGCCGGCCGGGTAGGCGGGCGGGTCGCCTTTGAAGAGGAGGGGCCGTACCGGGTTGACCAGGGGCCGACCATTGTGCTGCTGCCGGAGATGCTGAACGGCATTCTCGAGGAAGGCGGGCTTCCGCCCGACAGCCTTGAGCTGCTGCGCTGCGATCCGCTCTGCCGGATTCACTTCCGGAGCGGGCGTGTGCTGACCAAGGTGGCGGGCCTGGCGGAGCAGGCAGCGGAGATTGACCGCGAATTCCCCGGAGAAGGCAGCGGCTTCCTCCGGTTTATGGGCGATATGGCCCGGCTGTTCCCCCAGGGCAAGGCCTCCTTCCTGGAGCAGCCGTTCAACCGGCGGCGTGAGTTCTTCAGCCCGGCGAACCTGGTGCTGATGAGCCGTCTGCGTGCTTACCGCAGCCTGCGTTCGGCGGTAAGCAGCTATTTCCGCAGCGAGGAGCTGCGGGACGCCTTTTCCCTGCAGAGCTTGTACATCGGCGGTGCCCCGTTCCGCACCCCGGGCATATACACGATGCTGCCGTATGCGGAGAGCGCCTTCGGTATCTGGATGCTGAAGGGCGGCTACGGGCAGCTTCCGCAGATCCTCTCCCGCGAGCTTCTCAGCCGCGGGGTTGAGATTCATACCGGTACAGAGGTTGAGGGCCTGACCGTTGAAGACGGGCGGTGTACCGGCCTCACAGCCGGCGGTGTAAAACATTCGTATGATGCTGTGCTCTACAACGGCGAATTCCCGCAGCTGGAGGCGCTTCTGCCGGCGCAGCTGTTCAGCGGAAATGCTGCTGCCGATTCGGCTGTGCAGCGCAGTTCAGGTGCAAGAGGCCGGATCAAGCGCGGCCGGTACCAGCCCTCCTCGGGCTGTGTGCTGATCTATGCCGGGACGGACCGGCGCTGGCCGGAGTCCGAGACCCATCAGTTTTTTCTACCGGACAGCCTGAACGACAATCTCCGGGAATTATTTGACCAAGGCAGAATTTCACAGCTGCCGTCTTATTATGTATTTAACCCCGCGGCGATTGACGATACTGCGGCGCCGCCGGGACAAAGCGTGCTCTATTTCCTGATTCCCGTTCCGGCTGATCCGGATATGGACTGGGAGGCCATTGCAGGTCCTCTGGCGGAGCGTGTCCTGGAGGATGCAGAGCAGAGAGGTTTTCCGGGCCTGAAGGCCAGTCTCCGGTGGAAGAAGATTCGTACCCCTGCGGATGCGCACAAGGATGGCCTGTATGGCGGTGGCAGCTTCGGCATTGCTCCGGTGCTCAGCCAGCTCGGGGTATTCCGTCCGCAGCCCCGGCCTTATCCGATAAAAGGCCTCTATGCCGCAGGCGCTTCCGTTCATCCGGGCGGGGGCGTGCCGATTGTCATGCAGGGAGCAAGGATGGCTGTCCATGAACTTATGAAGGAGATGAAACAATGATAAATGAGAGTATTATGCGTGAGTGTGAGGAACTGATGAAGAAGGGCTCGACCTCCTTTCATAAGGCGTTTGCCGGGCTGCCGAGCCCGCGCCGGGAAGCGGTGCATGTCATCTATGCCTTCTGCAGGATTATTGACGACAGTGTGGATGAGCCGGACAAGTCACCGTACACGATCCATGAGCTGCGCTGGCATTTTGCACGTCTTGAGGAAGCGGAGGGCCACTTCATCTGGCCGGCGCTGCGCTGGCTGTTCGCCAGCTTCCCGAAGCTTACGCATGAACCGTTCCTGCTGCAGATGCAGGGTCAGCTCGGAGATCTGACGTTCACCCATTATGAGACCATGGAAGAGCTGGAAAGCTACTGCTACCTGGTAGCGGGTACCGTCGGCGAGATGCTGCTCCCGGTTCTGCGCGAGGATTCGGATGAGGATGTGCAGACGGCCGGCATTTCACTGGGTATCGGCATGCAGCTGGTCAATATCATCCGCGATGTGGGCGAGGACCTGCGGAGGGGACGGCGCTATGTGCCGCTTGCGCTTATGCGGAAGCACGGGTACAGCCAGGAGGAGCTGGAGTCGGGGGTAGTCAATCAGCGCTTTATCAATGTCATTGAAGAGCTCCGCCGGGAGGCACTGGGCTGGTTCGAGAAGGGCCTTGCCCACGTGGAGACTTATCCGCCCGAGAGCGGTCTGGCTGTGGAGCTGGCGGCGGCATTTTACGCGGCAATTCTCGATTCGGTGGCTGAGGCCGGATATGATGTATTCCGCAACAGGGCTTATGTCAGCGATGAGGCCAAGCTGCGGATGCTGGGCCGCACAGCAGCGCGATATGCCCCAAGACTGGGCAGCAGACCCGGTAAAGCAGCGGTATTATAGATGGTCAGGACTGTTTTCTGGGTCTGGTACGTTATTGGGGCACTGCTGCTGATTTTTTTCAGTGTTCCGCAATCACTGCAGTTTTCAAATGGCCTGTTTCTGGTTTTTTATGCTGTTTATGCCGCTGAACTGATCGTTAAGGGATTTGAGCGACCCCTTGTGGCCGACCAGTCAGTCATTTTTTCGCAGCAGCTCCGCCCGCTCCGTCTCCTCGTCTCAGCTGCGCTTATCTGGACCGGCGGGATGGCTGTGGAATGGTTCGGCGTTCATACCGGGCATCTGTTCGGCAGCTACGGATATTCCGATATTCTTGGTCCGCTGCTCTACGGTGTGCCTGTAACGCTGGGCTTTGCCTGGATTGCAGTTGTCTGTAATGCTGTCCTGCTATGCCGGGATTTCGGCCAGTCCGGCTGGCGGCTTATGCTGCTGCGGGCGGTGCAGGTCGGCTTCTGGACTGTTTTGCTGGATCTGGTCCTTGATCCTGTAGCCCATGCGCGGGGCTTCTGGACCTGGGGGGACGGAGGCGGCTTCTACGGAGTGCCCGTGAGCAACTTCATCGGCTGGCTGATTGCCGGATCGCTGCTGTCGCTCTTCATTCCGGCTGTCCGCTTATCCGGCAGGGCGGTCCGGCACGGCACCCGGCTCTATCAGGCTGTAATCATCATGTTCGGTCTCGTCGGCCTGCGTGAAGGCCTTCCCCTATGCATGATTATTGCCGGTATCGGAACAGTCCTGGCAGAAGGGAGCCTGCGCTATGCTCGAAGCGGCTAAGTCCCGAAGCTTTGATGCGCTGTTCAGCAGCTATAATACCTTCTATTTGCTGCGCAGGCATTTCCGCTTCATCGGAATATCAGGTGACCTGCAGCCGGGTTCAGCGGGGAACAGACCGGTGCTGTACATTATGAACCACAGCTCCTGGTGGGACGGTCTGCTGGCCTATCACGCGGCAAGAATGCTGACCCGCCGCAAGCAGTATTTCATGATGGAAGAAGGGCAGCTGCGCAAATTCCAGTTTTTCCGCCGTTTGGGTGCTTATTCTATCAACCGGGATGAACCGGCAGATGTCCGTGCCTCGCTGCGTTATACAGCCAGGCTGCTTGGTGAAGGCGGCAGCGTGTGGATGTATCCCGAGGGGGAGCTTCTGCCGCTGGAGCGCCGTCCGCTGCAGCTCAAGGAAGGGGCAGCTGTCGTGCTCCGCCTTTGTCCGGATGCGGCTGTTGTACCCGTGACCCTGTATCATGGACTGTTCTTCCATCCTAAGCCGGAAGCGACACTCCTGGCAGGTGAACCGCTGATGCAGCGGTGGAAGGAGATGGACAGGAGCAGCATTTCAGCGCTGCTGGCCTCCTGTCTGGAGGAACAGCTGGACAGTCACCGCCAGCTGATTTTTGATCATAAGGGACATATGCCGGCCTGCTTCACACCGCTGATCAAGACCGGAGGCTCGGTTCATGAACGATATGATGCCTGGCGGAGGGGAAGCCGATGATTGCCGTACTGCAAGGAATAGCCGTTATGATTCTGCTGCAGCTGGCATTTGCCTTGTGGAATGCTTCGCGGCTCCCGGTGCTCGGTGCACAGCACCGGGAGCCGCCAGAACCGGCGGAAGTACAACACAGATTGGAACCGACAGAGTCCGCAGCCTCATCATTCCCCGCCTTATCCGTGCTGATTCCGGCGCGTGATGAGGCAGCGAATATCGCGGGCTGTTTGGATTCCGTGCTTGCCTGCGGCACGGATGGGCGCCGAATCGAGATCATCGTGCTGGATGACCGTTCGACGGACGGCACAGCAGAGCTTGCCGCAGCTGCGGGGGGCGCACGGACGCAGGTGCTTGCAGGAGCCGGGCTGCCGGAAGGCTGGGCAGGCAAATGCCATGCCTGCGCCCAGCTGGCAGAGGCAGCGGGCGGAGAGTGGCTGCTGTTCCTTGATGCTGACATCCGCCTGCAGCCGCAGGCGCTTGCAGCAGCATTAGCCTCAGCAGAGGCACAGGGCAGAGGCCTGATTACCGGCTTCCCGCGGCAGCAGACCGGCTCCTGGCTGGAACGCCTGGTTGTCCCGCTAATGGTGTTCACCATAGTCTGCCACCTGCCGGTTCTGCTTGTCCGCCGCACAAGGGACCCGCGGTTTGTAGCCGCCCACGGCGGATTCATGCTGATCCACCGGGACAGCTATCAGCGCTGCGGCGGGCATAGCGGCATCCGGGACCAGCTGGTGGATGATATGGCGCTGGCCAGAGCGGTCAAGCTTGCCGGTGAACCGGTAACCCTGGCAGACATTACAGGGTATACAGAAATGCGGATGTATCACAATGCCCGTGAGGTCTGGAAGGGCTACCGCAAAAATATTTACGCCGGCCTCGGGCGTAAACCGGCGCTGCTGCTGGGTGTACTGCTGTTCTATACGCTTCTGTACGTATTTCCGGTTATCGCTGCGTTTTGGGCTGTCATTACCGGAGACACGGGCACCCTCCTCTGGGCGGCAGCCGCCATAGCCGGAGGAGCTGCAGTAAAACGGACAGCCGACAGGGCCGGCAGGCAGCCCTTCTGGTTCTGCCTGCTGCTGCCGGCAAGCATTGTAAGCCTGATTGCCATTGGAGCCGCATCCTGGCGCGGCAGTGTGTCCGGCCAGGGCTATGAATGGAAAGGGAGGCGGTACCGTTGAACAAGCAGGCGGTTATTATCGGCGCCGGCTTCGGCAGCCTGTCCTGTGCAGTCACACTGGCGGCAAAGGGCTGGAAGGTGACTGTGCTGGAGCGGCAGGATCAGCCCGGCGGCAAGCTGCAGCGGGTTACGGAGCAAGGATACACCTTTGACAGGGGACCCAGCACCATCACCATGCCGCATGTCTTCCGCTCGCTGTATGAGCTGGCCGGCGCGCAGATGGAGGATTATGTCGGGCTATATGAGCTGGAGCCGCGGACACGGAATGTTTTTGCAGATGGACATACGGTTGATTTATCCAGGGATACAGCGTATATGCGTGAACAGATTGCCGCCTACTCTCCTAATGACGCCGGGCGCTACGATGAGTTTATGGCTGAAGCTGAACTATTGTACCGGCTGAGCGAGAAGCAGTTTCTGAACCGCCTTCTGCTCTCCTGGAAAGATAAACTGTCTCCGGCATTGGTGCGGGACCTGCTGCGCGTCCGGCCGTTTCTAACCCTGCAGTCGCTGCTGGAGCGATATTTCAGGCATCCGAATACGCTTGCTATGCTGGGACGTTACGCCACCTATGTCGGATCCTCCCCCTACCAGTCTCCGGCAATCTTTGCGATGCTCGGTCATGTGGAGGCTAAACTTGGCGTATACGGTGTTAAAGGCGGTACATATAAGCTCGTGGAAGGACTGGTGGCGCTGGCCCGGGGGCTCGGCGTGGAGATCGTTACCGGAACTGAGGTTACAGGCATCGCCGTGGCCGGGGGGAAAGCCGAAGGGGTGGAGACCTCACGGGGCTTTTACCCGGCACGGACTGTCATTGCCGGGGGCGACGTGCTCAGCGCTAGCCGCATGCTGCTGCCGGAAGCTTCCCGCCGGACGATGAGCGAGCGAACGATCGAACGCTATGAGCCTTCGTTGTCGGGTCTGGTGACCCTTGCCGGTGTGAGGCGGAAATATGAGCAGTTGCTGCATCACACGGTATTTTTTCCGGAGCAATATGAGCCGGAGTTCACAGACATTTTTGACAAAAGACGCCCTCCGCAAAATCCGGCAGTGTACGTATGCTACTCCGGTTACTCTGAGCCCGGGATGGCCCCGGTTGACGGCAGCAATCTGTTTATTCTGGCTAACGCCCCGTATCTGAACAGCGGCTGCGACTGGGCCAGAGAGACGGAGATATACGGGCGGCGGATCACGGATATGCTCAAGGGCTCCGGAATCGCGGGACTGGAGCAGGCGGAGGTGCTTCAGCGGTATACTCCGCAAAATCTCGCAGCAGATACCCTTGCCCACCGGGGAGCCATTTACGGCATTTCCTCGAATTCCGTCCGCCAGACCTTCTTCCGCCCGGCTAACCGCTCCCGGGAGGTTCAGGGACTGTGGTATGTGGGCGGAACAACTCATCCCGGCGGAGGGACACCGGTTGTATCCCTGTCAGGGCGGCTTGTAGGCGAGCATATCGCAGGTGAAGGCTAGGCGCGGCCTGTCTTCCTGTCATTTGCAGGGCAGCGATGCTATAATGAAGCGTGCTCTTGGCTAAGAGATGCCGGCCGGTCCGGCATTTTACGGTTTTAGATTTGCAGATCAGAAGCAAAGGGAGGGAACAGCATGGAACAATTGCCGCCAGAGACAACCCAATCCTTGACGGCTGAAGCGGGCGGGAACAGGCTGGCGCCTGGGAGTACGGGGAAGAAGTCCCTTATGCCTTCCTCCACAACAGGGGAGCGCAAGCTTGAGCATGTGCGTCTCTGTCTGAATGAGGATGTAGGGGGCAGCGGAATTACGACCGGGCTGGAAGAATACAGGTTCCTGCACAATGCGCTGCCTGAGCTGAATTTCGACGACATTTCCCTGCGTACGGTTTTCCTGGGGCGTGAGCTGCAGACACCGCTGCTGATCAGCTCCATGACCGGCGGCAGCAAGGCGACCGGCGAAATTAACGGCAGGCTGGCTGAAGTGGCCGGACGCCGGGGCTGGGCGCTTGGTGTGGGCTCGGTGCGGGCGGCGGTGGAGCGTGCGGAGCTGGCCGAGACCTTCCGGGTGCGTGAGCGGGCTCCGGGAATTCCGGTCATCGCCAATATAGGTGCCGTGCAGCTGTCCTACGGCTTCGGCGTGGAGGAGTGCCGGCGGGCTGTAGAGATCGCCGGGGCGGACTGGCTTGTGCTGCATCTTAACGGGCTGCAGGAGGTATTTCAGCCGGAGGGCAACACTGGCTTCTCCTCCCTGCTTGGCGCGATCGAGAAGGTCTGCCGGGCGCTGCCGGTGCCGGTCGGCATCAAAGAGGTCGGCTGGGGCATAGACGGCGAAACGGCGCTCAGGCTGTATAATGCCGGAGCGGCCTTCATCGACGTGGCGGGTGCAGGCGGCACCTCCTGGAGCCAGGTGGAGAAATTCCGCAGCACCGACCCTGTGCGGCGGGCGGCGGCGGAAGCCTTCGCCGACTGGGGCATTCCGACGGCCGAATGCATCCGCGGGGTGCGGGCGGCGGCTCCGCAAGGTGCGCTGATCGGCAGCGGGGGCCTGAAGCATGGCGTCGACGCCGCCAAGGCGCTTGCGCTGGGGGCCGACCTGGCCGGCTTCGGCCGCAGCCTGCTCGGTCCTGCGGTGGAATCCGAGGAGGCGCTCGACCGGGCGCTGGCCCAGGTGGAGCTGGAGCTGCGGATTGCCATGTTCGGCATCGGCGCAGCCGACCTGTCTGCGCTGCGGGGAACCTGCCGCCTGCTCAAGCGGCAATAATGACTGAGGTAAAAAGGGTAAAAAGGAAGTGCTTAACAAATGATCAAGCTGGTCCGGATGGACGAACCGACCTTTCAATTTTTTCTGAAGCAGTCGACCCGCGATTATGCGGAGGACAAAGTAAGAATCGGAGCCTGGGAGCAGGACACGGCGATGCAGCTGTCCCGGGACGAGATGAACCGTTATCTGCCGCAGGGACTTTATACTGAAGGCGCCTTTTTATATTCTATTGTGGAGGACACCGGCAACACACAGGCCGGTTATATCTGGTTCAACGTGGCCCAAGGCCGGCAGGGTAAGGAAGCCTTTATTTATGATTTCTATATCTTCGAGCCTTATCAGCAGAAGGGATATGGAAGCATGGCGCTAACGCTGCTGGATGAGGAGGCGCGCTCCATGGGTGTTACACGGATCGGCCTGCATGTTTTCGGTGACAATGACCGCGCCTTTAAGCTGTATCAGAAGATGGGCTACGGAATTACTGATATTACGATGTCCAAAAAGCTGTAGCTGAGCCGGAAGTTGGGCTTGCACCATGCAGCCATGTAGAAGAAGTAAGCCTGATTAAACTGCGGCATAGAATAAGGCATAAACCGGGGATCGGCAACAAAGCCGGTAGCAAGCCGGGTGACAGCCCAGGAACATGGCGATTATTCTTCCGGCGGAAAGACTCCATAGGGGTCTTTTTTGTTATCTCAGCAAATGGATAAGCTTCCGAAAGGTTGCGGTAGAAAAAAGTAACAGTTCTAATGGACCAAACGCCGCGTACCGGAGGATCGGAAAAGCACCCAAATGAGTTACATAGATGAGCTGCCGATTGGATTATCCGGTTGAGTTACTAGATAAGCTGCATGATTGGATTGCCCCATTGAGTTACTGTACCTGCTTGGCTGTGGCTGCACTGCATGGTGCATTGGATGGTGCATTGGGAGGTGCAGCGGATGGTGCAGCGGATAGCCGGATGCGCTAACGGACTGTACCGCTCTTATTTTTAAGCCGAAGCACTGTCTGGTCCGCTTAACGGACCGTATTGCTCTTATTTACTCACAAACCGCCTAAAACAAGTCAAAATGCTGTAAATAAGAGCGCTGGAGTCCGTTAGCGTGCTTCAGGACGGATGTTGGCAGGGATAAGCGCAGCTGAGTCCGTTAGAATTACAAGCAGGGTTATGGGCAGGCTATGTGCAGGCTATGTGCAGGCTACGAGCAGGTGGAATCATGTACTTATGCCTGATTTCCACATTAAAGTGCAGCTTCGACAGGAAAAATCGCACCTTATTATGTACACATACCATAGAAGCGGCCTGGCAGACTGCGTCAGGACCCGCCTTTTTTCTGACACACCCCCCGGACATCCGCTGTTGCTGGCGGTTTTGTTCTAATATATAATGGTTTAGATCACAAGTCGGTAATTATGCGGTGGATCAATACAACCGAAAATAGGAGTTGTCATATAAATGGCTTTGAAAGCTGGTATCGTCGGATTGCCAAACGTTGGTAAATCCACATTGTTTAACGCAATTACACAAGCGGGTGCCGAATCCGCCAACTATCCTTTTTGCACCATCGACCCGAATGTGGGTGTCGTGGAAGTGCCGGACGAGCGTCTCGATAAGCTGACTGAGCTGGTGCAGCCGAACAAGACGGTTCCGACTGCCTTTGAATTTGTTGATATTGCCGGTCTCGTGCGCGGCGCGAGTAAAGGCGAAGGCCTGGGTAACAAGTTCCTCGCCCACATCCGTGAAGTGGATGCGATCGTTCATGTTGTGCGCTGCTTTGTGGACGAGAATGTAACGCATGTAGACGGTAAAGTAAATCCGATCAGCGACATCCAGACGATTAACCTTGAGCTGATTCTGGCTGACCTTGAAAGCGTGGAGAAGCGCATTGAGCGTTCCCGCAAAAACATCAAGGGCGGCGACAAGAAATATGCCCAGGAGGTTGAAGTGCTTGAGCGTGTAAAAGAGGCCCTGTACGAAGACAAGCCTGCGCGCAGCATAGAGCTGTCTGATGACGAGCGCCTGATCGTGCGTGACCTGCACCTTCTGACCCTGAAGCCGGTGCTGTATGCGGCTAATGTGGGCGAGGATGAAGTGGCAACTGCTGAAGAGAATCCGTATGTTAAGCAGGTGCGCGAGTTCGCAGCTGCCGAGAATGCGGAAGTGGTGCCGATCAGCGCCAAGGTTGAGGCAGAGATCGCTGAGCTCGAAGGTGAAGATAAAGAGATGTTCCTGGAAGAGCTGGGACTGCAGGAATCCGGTCTGAACCGCCTGATCAAAGCGGCTTACAAGCTGCTTGGCCTGTACACTTACTTCACTGCAGGCGTCCAGGAAGTGCGTGCCTGGACAATCCGTAAGGGAACCAAGGCGCCGGGCGCTGCCGGTGTTATCCACTCCGACTTCGAACGCGGCTTTATCCGTGCCGAGGTTGTAGCCTACGCTGATCTTGTGGCTGCAGGCTCCATGAACGGTGCCAAGGAACGCGGACAGCTCCGTCTGGAAGGCAAGGAATATCTGGTTCAGGACGGCGATGTCATGCATTTCCGTTTCAACGTATAAGACGAAGCGCAATAATGCATCAAGCTAGAGAGGCCATTCTGTGGCGGGTACCCGCTGCTGGATGGCTTCTTTTTGCAGGACGGGCGGAATAATATTACAAAAGCTTCTGCATACTAAAGATTGGCCTGGATTTTTAATTTGCAAAGTTAGGCCTGCTATGTACGCTCGCCTGTAGCCAACTGGCAGGAACGATGCTATAATATAAAGTCGTATATCTATTTATACTGTAACTCATAATTTTAAGCATTTTAAGTGAAATATATTGAATCAGGAGAGGTGAATTCCCTTGTTGTTGGACCGATTGCAATCATTGGCGGACCGCTATGAGAAACTCAGTGAACTGCTTTGTGACCCGGATGTTGCAAGCGACAGTAAGAAACTGAGGGACTATTCCAAAGAACAATCCGATCTGCAGCCTGCCTTCGAGGCTTATGCTGAATATAAAAATGTAATGGAAGAGCTTGAGGCAGCCAAGATGATGCAGGCCGAGAAGCTTGATGATGAAATGAAGGAAATGGTCAAAATGGAGATCGAGGACCTGTCCTCGCGCCAGACCGAGCTGGAGGAGAAGATCCGCATCCTGCTGCTGCCTAAGGACCCGAATGACGACAAGAACGTAATCGTCGAAATCCGCGGTGCAGCCGGCGGGGACGAAGCGGCATTGTTCGCCTCCGACCTGTACCGGATGTACACCCGTTATGCCGATACCCAAGGCTGGCGCGTTGAGCTGATGGATGTGAATACGAATGACCTCGGCGGCTTCAAGGAAGTCATATTCCTGATTAACGGCCGCGGTGCGTACAGCAAGATGAAATACGAGAGCGGCGCACACCGTGTACAGCGTATCCCGACCACAGAATCCGGCGGACGGATTCATACCTCTACTTCAACGGTAGCGGTGATGCCGGAAGCGGAAGAATTCGAAATTGAAATTCACGATAAGGACATCCGCGTCGATACGTTCTGCTCCAGCGGAGCGGGCGGACAGTCCGTTAATACGACCAAATCGGCAGTTCGCGTAACCCATATTCCTACCGGTATCGTAGCTACCTGTCAGGACGGCAAATCGCAGAACTCCAATAAGGAGAAGGCGCTGCAGGTGCTGCGTGCCCGTATCTCTGATGTCAAGCGGCAGGAAGAGGAAGCGAAGTATGCCGGCGAGCGCAAGAGCAAGGTCGGTACCGGCGACCGCAGTGAGCGTATCCGCACGTACAACTTCCCGCAGAGCCGGGTGACCGATCACCGCATCGGCCTTACCCTGCACCGTCTGGACCAGGTTATGAACGGGGATATTACCGAGATTATTTCCGCGTTGTCGATTGCCGAGCAGGCGGAACTGATGGAAAAAGGAGAATAATGCTTTGAAACACGGCTTATATGTCATGCCTCATGTGCAAAGCATCCGGGAAGCCTTTGCGGAGGCTTCTTCTTTTTTGGACAAAAGCGGGTGCAACGAGCCGCAGCGCAGCAGCCAGCTGCTGCTGGAGCATGTGCTCGGCGTTAGCGGAGCCGCTTATTATATGACACTGGCTGACCCTTTCCCGGCAGAGCTGAGAGAAGCCTGGGAAACGGCGGTCAGCCGCCGGGCGGCAGGTGAGCCGGTGCAGTATATCATCGGCGAGCAGGAGTTTTACGGCCGGGCGTTCGAGGTAACGCCGGACGTGCTGATTCCGCGGCCGGAGACGGAACTGCTCGTCGAGGCCATCCTGAAGTACGGCGCGGAGCTGTGGCCGGACGGGCTGGTGCATGCGCCGGGCGGAGCGGCGCAGACTGGCAGGCACGCTGCGGGCGGACCTGCGGCGGCTCAAGCGGCTGGCGGCATAGCCTCCGCCCGCCGGGAGAGCGATGCGGCTGGCGCATACCAGCCGCGGCCGCTGGCCGCCGTCGATATCGGCGCCGGCAGCGGAGCCATCTCCGTCACGCTGGCGGCGGAAGCGCCGGCGTGGCGGGTCTCAGCCGGCGACATCTCGCCCGGCGCCCTGGCCGTGGCCGCGCGCAATGCCCTGCGGCATGGCGCGGCCGTTGACCTGCGGCTCGGCGATCTGCTCGAGCCGTTTGCGGGGATGGAGACGGATATTCTCGTCTCCAACCCGCCGTACATCCCCGGCGGTGACATCGCCGGGCTGCAGCGCGAGGTGCGCGACCATGAGCCGCGCACTGCACTGGACGGCGGCGACGACGGGCTCGACCCGTACCGCCGCATGATGGAGCAGCTGCCGCTGCTTGCGGCAGTCCCGCGCCTGGTCGGCTTTGAGCTCGGCCAGGGACAGGCCGGCGAGGTGGCCGCGCTGCTGCGCGCGGCGGGCCACTGGAACGAGATCGTCACCATTGACGATCTCGCCGGTATTCCCCGCCACGTGCTTGGCATCGCGCGCTGAGTGTCTCTCCGTTGAGCCGTCCGTAGGGCTGAACGCCGGCATTCCCCGCCACGTGCTGGGCATCGCGCGCTGAGTGTCTCTCCGTTGAGCCGTCCGTAGGGCTGAACGCCGGTATTCCCCGCCACGTGCTTGGCATCGCGCGCTGAGTGTCTCTCCGTTGAGCCGTCCGTAGGGCTGAACGCCGGCATTCCCCGCCGCGAGCTAGCATCCAGCCTAAAGCGCCCCGCTGTGGGCTGCGGTATTACGCTATGTAACTCCCGATATTTCACCGCACCGCTGTTAGACGAACAGCCGGCGGTGAAATTGTATTTTTGCTGCCCCTTCCTTTACAATAGAATGAACGGACTTCTACAGCAGCTGTTGAAGTGGAAGCTGAAGTAACGAGTAAGGAGACAGAATATGCTTCAGAAGATTAAGAAGATTGATGGTGTCATTGTATTTATTCTGCTGCTGCTGATGGTTATCAGCATTTTCTCTATATATAGTGTAACCCATGGAAGGGATGGCCTGGACGGAAGTCATCTGAAGATGATCCAGTTCTATATACTGGGTCTGATTGCTTTTCTCGGTCTGACTTTTATCGATTACCGGCTGATCGTGAAATATGCGCTTTATATTTATATAACAGGAATCGGGATTCTGGTATTGGTCAGCTTTATCGGGAAAACCCAGAACGGGGCCCAGGGCTGGCTGAAGATCGGAGGCCTCAGCCTCCAGCCGGCAGAGCTGTTTAAGCTGATTCTGATTCTGTTTCTGGCAGCGGTGCTGTTCCGCAAAAATAAGAACAAGCTGCTGTTCTGGAAGGATGTCGTGCCGCTCGGGCTGCTTACGCTGCTGCCGTTCCTGATTGTTATCAGCCAGAATGACCTTGGTAATGCCTTGTCCTATATCGTGATTCTGGCAGGACTGCTGTGGATCGGAAATATCAAATTCTCGCATGCGCTGATCGGGGTTCTGATTGTAGTAGGTTCGGCGGTTGCCGGAATAATGAGCTATATTCATTATCATGACCAGTTCAAAGCGTTCATGACCGACATCGGCCGATCCCACTGGGTTGAACGGTTCGACCCTTGGCTTGTTCCCGAAAAGGCGACGGCCAAAGCCAGCTACCACACCAAAAATGCGAAGCTGGCCATCGCCTCAGGCGGCATGAGCGGGGAGGGCTACATGAACGGCAGCTCGGTGCAGACCGACCGTGTGCCTTATACGTATTCCGACTCTATCTTCGTGCAGATTGCAGAGGAGTTCGGCTTTATCGGCTCTGCGGTGCTGCTGCTGCTGTATTTTATACTGATTCACCGGATGATATTGATCGCCCTGGAGTCCAAGGACCGCGCCGGACCGTTTCTGATCGTCGGGGTTGTGGCCATGATCCTGTATCAGATATTTGAAAATATCGGTGCATTCATCGGCCTGATGCCGCTAACCGGGATTACGCTGCCGTTCGTCAGCTTCGGGGGGACCTCACTGATGATCAATATGGCCAGCATTGGCCTGATTATGAGTGTGCGCCTGCACGGGCGTGAAGTGGAGGAGGATCTGCCCGCTCCTGCCGCTTACCCTGCTGCCACGAAACAGGGTTAACTGCATATCGGAAATGAAGGACTGCCGGATCTCAGGAAATGAGGCCCCGGCAGTTCTTTTTATATTCTACGCGGAAAGCGGAGATATTTGTATTCGTGCAGCGGCTTGCATTAATATGGGAGTATAGGCTATTCCCTGTAAATTCCTGCAATGGAAATTGTGGAATTCGCCGACTTCCTGTACGGATAGGAGTATGACTGATGCTGCAGAAATTTAAAAGAATAGACGGGATTACCGTGATTGTTCTGCTTATGCTGATGGGTATCAGTATTTTGTCGATATACAGCGTTACCCACAGCGGGGATGACAAAGGCATGCATATCCTGATGCTCCAATATTACGGGGCGGGCTTTGTTGTGTTTTTTGGACTGTCCTTATTTGATTACCGCCTGCTGGTCAAATATGCGCTTTATATTTACATCCTGGGGATCATCATTCTGGTGCTGGTCAGCCTGTTCGGAACCGTTAAGTTCGGTGCCAGGGCCTGGCTTCAGGTGGGGAGCTTCAGCTTCCAGCCGGCCGAGCTGTTTAAGCTGATTCTGATTTTGGCGCTGTCTTCCCTGCTGGTCCGTCTCGGCCGCAGCGAGCTCCGGTTTTGGCGGGAGGTTGTACCCCTCAGTCTGCTTGCCCTGCTGCCGTTTTGTATTGTAATCCTCCAGAATGATATGGGCAATGCGCTTAGCTTTATGGTTATACTCGTAGGCCTTTTATGGATCGGGCGGATCCGAACATCACATGCGCTAATCGGGCTGCTGATAGCCGGAGGCGCATTTTGGGCGTTTGTCTACAGCTATATTAACTACCATGAGAAAACGACAGATTTCCTAAGCGGGGCAATCGGCCGTGAGCATTTTATAAAACGCTTTGATCCCTGGCTGGTACCGGAGCGGGCAAGCAGTGATGACAGCTATCAGACGCGCAATGCGCGGATAGCCATAGGGTCCGGCGGGCTAAGCGGGGAAGGGTACCTGAAAGGGAGCTCTGTCCAGTCGGGCAAAATACCGGTGCTGTACTCTGATGCCATCTTTGCACAGATCGCTGAGGAATTTGGATTTATTGGTGCAGCAGTACTGCTGCTGTTGTTTTTTGTCCTGATTCACCGGATGATTCTCTTCGCGCTGGAATGCAAGGATAAGGCAGGGCCTTTTCTGATTATCGGCATAATCGCGATGCTGATGTACCAGATTCTCGAGAACATCGGCGCCTATATCGGCTTGATGCCGCTGACAGGCATTACTCTGCCGTTCATCAGCTTTGGCGGCACCTCCATTTTAATCAATATGGCGAGCGTGGGCATTGCCATGAGCGTGCATTTATACGGGCAGGATGTGGAGGAGGAGCTGCCTGTGCCTGCAATGTATTTTTGAGCAGCTGATATACTTTTAATAGATTAATAGGTTTGCAGTCTCTTATTTCCGGACATACTGGGGGTATAAGAGGTTCAGGGAGAGGGGCTGCTGAAGATGAAGTTATTTTCGCCGGAGAGACAGGAAGCCTTACGGGTTACTTTTAAGCATACTGCTATTTTATTTTCTTTTCTGATGGTGCTGATGATGGTCTGGGAAGGGCAAAAAAGCGATGCGGCAGTTGCGGAGTCTGCGATTCCGCAGGAATCGATCCGTCTGCGCATTCTTGCTAATTCTGACGGAGCCGGAGACCAGCTGGTCAAACGCCAGATCCGCGATGCTGTGGTAGAGCAGATGAACCAGTGGGTATCCGGACTGGAGAACCCGCAGAGCCTGGAACAGGCCCGTTCCTTGATCAGAAGCCATCTGCCGGAGCTGAATGAGCTGGTTGCCCGGGAACTGCTGCAGCGGGGAATTGATTATGATTTCAAGGTTGAGCTTGGCGTTGTGCCATTCCCGACTAAACTGTATGGCGGAACGGTATATCCGGCCGGTGAATATGAAGCAGTGCGCATTACGCTTGGAGCAGGTAAAGGACAAAACTGGTGGTGTGTGCTGTTCCCGCCGCTTTGCTTCATCGATGCAGGTAGCGGCGACGCTGCCGCCAAAGGAACGGAAGTTGCTTCGGCTGCCGGTGCAGAGACAAGTGTAAAGAATATTAGTGCGGATAACAATGATAATAATGTGGTTAAGGATACTGCAGCGGGATCTTCAGACGGCGGAGAAGCGGAAGCTCCGGAGGTACGCTTCTTCCTATGGGATATGCTGAAGAATCTCTGGAGCTGGATCAGCGGGTTATGGGCTTGATCTCCAGAATACAGGCTGGATTACAGACATACCCAAGCGGCTCTGTCCTGACGGATCCGCTTTTTGCTGCGATAAGCTCCTTTACAAGTCATGATTGTCCTAATGCCCGCATATCGTTGTTGTACAAGACATTCAGACTTTGGGGGTATGGGCATGGCAGGGGTTTATCCTGGCTGGGGCCAGATTGTAACAATTGCCATTATGGCAATTGCACTGGGTTTGGATGCCTTTTCGCTTGGTGTAGGAATCGGGATGAAGGGCATCCGCCTGCTGCATGTGCTGCAGCTCAGCCTGCTGATTGCGTTTTTCCATGTGCTGATGCCGCTGGTAGGCTTATTCACCGGCAGTTACGTAGGCCATTTACTGGGACAAGTAACAACTTATGCAGCCGGCGGGCTGCTGATTCTGCTGGGCGGGCATATGGTCTGGAACACTTTCCGCAAAGAGGAAAGCACCAGCCGCCCGATGGACCATCGTACGTTCTGGGGGATGCTGCTGATCTCGCTGAGTGTGAGCATTGATTCCTTTTCTGTAGGTGTATCCCTGGGCATGTTCGTGGACAGCATCATACTAACCGTGCTGGCCTTCGGAGCCTGCGGCGGCTTCATGGCCATTACCGGCCTGCTGCTGGGCAGGCGGGTGAGCCGGGGACTGGGCGATTACGGGGAGGCGCTTGGCGGGGCGATCCTTTTGGGGTTTGGCTTGCTGTTCATCTTCTGATACAATAACGGCATCAGATTATTAAATGATCCTTTCATGGAGGTGGAAAGCATGCTGCACATTTTATTCGTCTGCACCGGCAATACCTGCCGCAGTCCTATGGCTGAGGGGCTTTTGCGGAAGCTTGCAAAGGAGCGGGGCATCGAGCTTGCAGTGCGGTCTGCAGGCGTTTCCGCCATTTCCGGCACTTCTGTATCCAGGCATGCCGCAGCGATTCTGCGTGAAGAAGGCATTAATGAGCCTATGAGCTCTACCCAGCTTAGCAGGGAGGCCGTGAACTGGGCGGATCTGGTGTTGACGCTGACCGGCGGGCACAAACGCCATCTGCTGCAGTATTTTCCGGAGGCAGTATCCAAAACCCATACACTCAAGGAATATGTATATAACGAGGAGTCGGTAAACGGAGATATCAGTGAGCTGGACAGCCTGTATGCCGAGGCGGAGCTCGACATCGCACTGGGCCGGGAGCCCAAGCAGGCGGACCTGCAGCGGATTATTGAAATCCGGCAGCGGATACCGAGCTTCGATATCTCTGACCCGTTTGGGGGCTCGCGGGAGGATTACGAGCTTACAGCTGCCGAGATCCGCACTGCGCTTTACAGTCTGCTCGACAAATTAGAGTCCTTACGCCGTTTGTAAAGAAGGTTGATTTTTCGGAGGCTATCCTTTAAGATGTAATAAATATTACCCGGTTCCGGTGTGACTGGCGACAAGTGTGGATGAAACCACGATGGAGCACTGGAATAAACGGCCGGTCGCCTGGGCAAAAGAGCACATCCGCAGCCACCTGCGGACTGCTCTTTTTTGTTTAAATCAGCAAGTAATGCTTGAGGGAGGCTTAAGCAATGGATGAGGTCATGAAGCAGGGCTCGCCGGAAGAACGCGCAGCCCGCATTACATCGGGGCAGACGGAAGTTTCGGCGGGTGCGGAACTTTCACTTGCAGCAGCGACAGCTGCTATAGTGGGCGAGCTGGCGGAAGCCGGTAAGCTGGGACCCGGAAAGATCCTTGTTGTCGGAGCCAGCACCAGTGAGGTTGCCGGTGTACGGATCGGCACCGGCGGTGCCCTGGAAGTGGCACAGCAGCTGCTTCAGGGAATACGCCGGATTGCAGTTGAGCGGGGCTTTCACACGGTTTATCAGTGCTGTGAACATTTGAACCGCTCTCTGGTCATGGAGCGCTCCCTGCTGGAAGCCTTGGGGCTCAGGGAAGTTTCGGCTGTGCCGATTCCGGGGGCCGGCGGCTCTATGGCCGCAGCAGCCTATGGTTCGATGGCTGATCCGGTTTTAGCAGAGACGGTAGAGGCCCATGCCGGCATTGATATCGGCGAGACGCTGATCGGCATGCATCTGCGCCGGGTGGCGGTGCCCTTCCGGCCAAGCCTGCGCTATATCGGTTCAGCCAGAGTGAATGCCGCCTTCAGCAGACCGCCGCTGATCGGCGGTGAACGTGCGGTCTACCGCACGCAGGAGACCAGCGGTTCACCGCAGTGTGATTAAGAATTAGGTGGATTGAAGATTTGCAGTGTCGTACATCAGCGGGCATAAGTTTTAAAGAATAAGAAGGTATATATTTTCACTCAGGGAGGAAGTAAATAATCATGGAACAATTGCGCAAGAGTGACCCGGCAGTACTGGAAGCAATGGGACTGGAGCTGAGCCGTCAGCGTGCCAACATTGAGCTTATCGCATCGGAGAATATCGTCAGTGAAGCTGTAATGGAAGCAATGGGTTCTGTGCTTACCAACAAATATGCCGAAGGCTATCCGGGCAAACGCTATTATGGCGGCTGTGAGGATGTAGACATCGTTGAGAACCTTGCCCGTGACCGTGCCAAGCAGCTGTTCGGCGCTGATCATGTCAATGTTCAGCCGCATTCCGGTGCCCAGGCGAATATGGCGGTCTATCTGGCTGCACTTAATCCCGGGGATACTGTGCTTGGAATGAATCTTGCCCATGGCGGCCACTTGACGCACGGAAGTCCGGTAAATGCCTCAGGTTTGCTTTATAACTTCGTAGCTTATGGTGTACAGGAAGATACATTCCTGATTGATTATAATGAAGTGCGCAAGGCTGCCTTCAAGCACCGCCCTAAGCTGATCGTTGCCGGGGCAAGCGCATATCCGCGGACCATTGATTTTGAAGCACTCGGTTCCATTGCAAATGATGTCGGCGCGCTGTTTATGGTCGATATGGCTCATATTGCCGGCCTCGTCGCTGCCGGACTGCACCCGAGCCCGGTACCGCATGCCCATTTTGTTACAACTACAACCCATAAAACGCTGCGCGGACCGCGCGGAGGCATGATTCTGTGCAGACAGCCTTGGGCTGCTGCAATTGATAAGGCCGTATTCCCGGGCTCCCAGGGCGGACCGCTGATGCACGTCATTGCTTCCAAAGCCGTAT
This sequence comes from Paenibacillus sp. PastM-3, assembly GCF_029893965.1. Classification (GTDB taxonomy): domain Bacteria; phylum Bacillota; class Bacilli; order Paenibacillales; family Paenibacillaceae; genus Paenibacillus_AQ. The sequence continues at coordinate 171,244 of NZ_JARXXP010000002.1, read as the reverse complement.
CCTTCGGTGAAGCGCTGCAGCCGTCCTTTAAGACCTATGCCGAGAATGTAGTGAAAAATGCCAAGGTGCTTGCAGAAACGCTGATCGGTGAAGGGGTTAATATCGTTTCCGGCGGTACGGACAATCACCTGATGCTGCTGGATACCCGTAATCTGAACATCACAGGTAAGGATGCTGAGAAGGTGCTTGATTCTATCGGCATCACTGTAAATAAAAATGCGATTCCGTTTGACCCGACCAGCCCGTTTGTTACAAGCGGAATCCGGATCGGTACGCCTGCGGTTACTTCCCGTGGAATGGACGAGCAGGCGATGACCGTTATCGGCCGTGTTATTGCGAATGTGCTGAAGAATCCTAAGGACGAAACGGTGCTGGCTGAAGCTGCCCGCGAGGTAGCCGCACTCACTGAGAAGTTCCCGATCTATCCTGGTTTGCAGTACTAATCTCTGCCCGCTCATTGAATGGAGCGGAGCCATGCCCCTGCAAGGACTGTTTTCTCAAGGTCTTAGCGGGGGCTTTTTCTATGCCGGACCTTAACGTTGCATAATGTTCACAATTAAAACGCGGAAATTGTCGATAGATTTCATGGAATATCCATGAAAGTTCATGGAATTTTCATTAAAAACAGTGAAAGAAATGTGAAAGGTATTAAAAATGTAAATTAGCATACACTAAGGCTCGATTTATAACCTGAGAGATTACGGGTTGGGCTTAAACCTGCCTGCGGACCTTTATTTGGATGGCGGCATTTATGCAGCTGCTTTCCCTTCGGAGGTGAAATACACCTCCGGTGATGATATAATAGACAAGATTTAGCCACGGAAGCTGCAAAAGCGCTTTCTGCGGCTGACAAGACTTACATTTACCGGAGGGACAGAAATGGGAAAATTGGTGATTTGCGATCATCCTTTGATTCAGCACAAACTGACATTTATCCGTGATGTGCGGACCAACACAAAAGAATTCAGAGAGCATGTAGATGAAGTAGCTACGCTTATGGCCTATGAAATTACACGGGATATCCCGCTGGAGACAATCACCGTACAGACACCGGTAGCAGAAACAGAGAGTAAAGTCATTTCGGGCAGAATGCTCGGGCTGATTCCGATTCTCCGCGCCGGTCTCGGGATGACAGAGGGTGTCCTTAAACTGCTGCCTGCAGCTAAGGTGGGCCATGTAGGCCTCTTCCGTGACCCGGAAACGCTCCAGCCGGTTGAATATTATATTAAGCTTCCTACAGATGTGCAGGAACGTGAACTGATTGTAATTGATCCGATGCTGGCTACAGGCGGCTCTGCCATTGCGGCGATCACCTCGCTGAAGAACCGCGGCTGCACCCAGATCAAAATGATGAATCTGATCGCAGCTCCTGAAGGTGTTGCGGCCGTACAGGCTGCCCATCCGGATGTAGATATCTATGTAGCAGCACTTGATGATCACCTTAATGATCACGGATACATTGTACCCGGGCTCGGGGATGCCGGAGACCGTTTATACGGAACCAAATAGGAATTAACAGAGTATTAACAGAGTATTAACAGAGTAGCTCTACAAACAGCTATCTATATAGAAGAAAGGGGTGGGAAAGTGTCCAAGAAAATAAAGGTAATGACAATCTTCGGAGTACGTCCGGAAGCGATCAAAATGGCACCGCTCGTACTTGAGCTGAACAAGCATCCTGAACATATCGAATCGGTTGTATGCGTAACCGCGCAGCACCGTGAGCTGCTGGATCAGGTACTGGAAGTGTTTAAAATCGTTCCTGATTATGACCTGGACGTTATGAAGGACCGGCAGACGCTGAATGAAATCTCCATCCGTGTACTGGAAGGGCTTGAGCCTGTCCTGCGTGAAGCGAAGCCTGACCTGGTGCTTGTCCATGGTGATACACTGACAACCTTCCTGGCGAGTTACGCTTCCTTCCTCCAGCAGATTCAGGTGGGCCATGTCGAGGCGGGACTTCGGACCTGGAATAAGCTGTCTCCATACCCAGAGGAAATGAACCGCCAGCTGACAGGGGTTTTGGCGGATTTGCACTTTGCTCCGACCGACTGGTCGGCAGGGAATTTGAGGCACGAGAACAAAAAGGAGTCAAGTATCTATATCACAGGCAATACCGTGACCGATGTGTTTCAATATACCGTACAGCCGGACTACCGGCATCCGGTGCTGGATTTTGCGGCGGGAAAAAGATTAATTCTGATGACGGCGCACCGCAGGGAGTCTCAAGGCGAACCGCACCGTCATATTTTCCGTGCTGTTAAAAGAATCGCTGATGAGTTTGAAGATGTAGCTATAGTTTATCCTGTGCACCCGAGCCCTGCAGTCAAGGAGCCGGCGCATGAGATCCTGGGCGGCCATCCGAGAATCAAGCTGATCGATCCGCTGGATGTCGTTGACCTGCACAATTTTTATCCGCATACCCACCTGATTTTGACCGATTCCGGCGGCCTGCAGGAGGAAGCGCCCTCCTTTGGGGTTCCTGTGCTTGTGCTGCGTGATACGACCGAGCGCCCGGAAGGGATCGAGGCCGGAACTTTGGAGCTTGTGGGAACGGACGAGGAGAAGGTGTATCAACGGACACATGCTCTGCTGACTGATCAGGCACTGTACCAGTCGATGAGCCGGGCCGCCAACCCGTACGGAGACGGCAAGGCATCTGAAAGAATTGTCAATGCGATTAAGCACCATTTTGGTGTGAATGCCGATCGTCCTGAAGAATTTCATAAAACGTTCACAAATTAAATTTTACGCTACAAAACCTGAGATGCGACATTGAAAATACAGCATACAGTGAAACTGTACGGTTTGTATGGTTTTGAATAAAAATGCTGTGATTATTTTCATGTTTTCATGCACTTTTGGGCAATTTTCATTGAATTGACAAAGAGTCTGGATATTCAGTAAAATTAGTTGGGATTGTAGCCTATGAAAGAGCCGAAGCGTGAAGCCGGGCTGGGAAAAACCGCTCTGGTGATTGCAAGTGCAGGCACTTTGCTTGCCGCTTACATTATTATAGGTGTTTTTGCAGCAAGGTGGCTCCAACGCCGGATCGACGGCCCGGAAATCTGGGTTGCGGTCGGTGCGATTTCCGGTATGGCTCTGGGAATTATCAATGTCGCCCTGTTAATCAAAAAATTTCTGGGGGAGCAAAATGGATAATATGACTCCCATGATCAATGCCGTAACAAGGGTCACATTTGTACTCATGGCAGGATTGCTGATGGGATATGCTCTTCATCATGAAACCCGTGCAGTCACACTAGGGATGACACTCGGTTTGGTTGCGGGTATTGTGAACTTCCGTTATCTTGCCGTAAAAGTGCGGCGGGTAGCAGAATCGGTTGCGAATAATGAGGGGAAGGCTTTCAGTCTCGGGTTTGTCACGCGGATCAGCTTTGCCATTCTGGTGACCATGTTCTCGGTCAAGATTGAGCATTTCTCGCTGGAAGCTACCATTGCTGGAGTCTTTATTCCCCAGCTTCTCTCTATTCCGGTAGGGATTTATCTGAGTGTAAAGAACAAGCTTTAAGATTAAAGGGAAAGGGGGATGATACCATGCATGAAATGCCAATAATCTATCTTGGCAGCATACCAATTGATTTATCTGCCGTACTGACACTGCTAATCAGTTCCGTTATTGTTTTTATTCTGGTGATGCTGTCAGTCCGCAACCTGTCTGTCGATAACCCGTCCAGACTCCAGAATTTTATGGAGTGGGTAGTTGAGTTCGTACAAGGGGTTATCAGCAGTGCAATGGACCTGAAGAAGGGCAAGCCTTACATATCATTGGGATTGACGCTGATACTGTTTATCTTTGTCTCCAATCTCCTTGGTCTGCCTTTTTCCTTTATCACTGAGGCCCATGAGCCGGTGTACATTTTTGGGCACGTCATTGATGCGACCAAAAACCTGACACACGGCGAGCATGTCGAGCTGCTCTGGTACAAGTCACCGACAGCGGATATCAACATTACGGCCGGTCTTGCGATTATCGTTTTCGTACTGATGAATTATCTGGGCATCAAGCAGAACGGCAAGCATTATTTCAAGCACTATATTGAGCCGTTTCCGATTTTCCTGCCGCTCAACATCATCGAAAACCTGGCTAAGCCGGTTGCACTGGCTATTCGTTTGTTCGCGAATATCTTTGCAGGTGAGGTTCTGATCACTGTAATTCTCAAGCTGGGAATCTTAAGTATACCGTTCCTGGCAGTCTGGCAGGGCTTCAGTATTTTCGTCGGGGCACTCCAGGCATTCATTTTCACGATTCTGACGATGGTGTACATCGCACAGATGACCATTCACGAAGAAGAAGCGCATTAATGAACTGCTGTGAGGCAGCGCGGCAATTGTCATGCGGGTTTCGCGGGAGATTTCAATATCATTAAAACACAAAAAATGAACCGAAATTAAAGGAGGATATTTTCAATGGAATTTTTGGCAGCAGCAATCGCGGTTGGTTTGGGCGCACTCGGCGCAGGTCTTGGTAACGGTATGATCGTCAGCAGAACGGTAGAATCCATCGCCCGTCAGCCTGAAGCACGTAACGCACTGCAGACTACAATGTTTATCGGTGTAGGTATCGTCGAAGTTATTCCGTTGGCGGCAACGGTTATTGCATTCTTGATCATGTTTTCTTAATAAACCGTTCCTACGGTTTGGCGGGGAGGGCTAGTGCCATCCGCGCCTTACTTTTGTATATATCCGCACACCGCGGTAACGGAAAGGAGTGACCACAGTGACTATAGTATGGACCAACATAGTATTTTCAATTGTCGCATTTGTAATCCTGTATATCCTGCTCAGTAAATATGCTTTCAGCAAACTGTTCGGAATTATGGAAAAACGCCGTGAGCTTGTGCTGCAGCAGATGGATGAAGCAGCTAAGACCAGGGAACAGGCGGTCGCTTACGTGGAAGAGCAGAAACAGGCTTTGCAAAAGGCGCGCGAAGAGGCCAAGCAGATTATTCAGCAATCGCAGGCTACCAGCCTCAACCAGGCTGACAAGCTGATCGACCAGGCTAAAGTTGAAGCTGCCCGTCTTAAAGACGAGGCTGTCCGTGATATTGCAAACGAAAAGAACAAGGCAGTGGAAGCGCTGCGCAGCGAGCTCGGATCTGCTTCCGTCCGTATCGCATCCAAGCTGCTTGAGAAAGAAGTTAAGGCTGAAGGTGAACAGGAGCAGCTTGTTGATCAGTACCTCAAAGAGGTAGGAGGCCGATCATGAGCGGCAGTGCGGTAGTTGCCAAACGTTACGCCAAAGCCCTGTACAGTGCCGCGGTGGAGAAGGGCAATACGCTTGAAGTGGAAGAGCAGCTGAAGACACTGGTAACAGTGCTTCATTCCGATGAAGAGGTAAAACGGTTCATTCTTGCACCGCGCATCTCCCAGTCCGATAAGCTGAAGGTGCTGCGCACCGCACTTGAAGGCAAGCTCTCCGAAGCCGTACTTAACACGGTTGAACTATTGGTGGAGCGGGGCAGAACCGATATTTTTGCTGATCTGCTGGAAGCGTACGTGAAAATAGAAGGTGAAGCCCTGGGTATCGGTGATGCAACGGTATACTCCACATATGCGCTGAGTCAGGAAGAACAGGAACATGTGGCTCAGGAGTTCAGTCAGCTTACGAACCGCAAGATCCGGGTTACGAATCTCGTTGACAAGAGCCTTCTGGGCGGACTGAAGGTCGTTATCGGCGATACGCTGTATGACGGCAGCCTGTCTGGCAAGCTTGCACGTCTCGAGAAATCTTTTAATGATAAGCATAGAAGATAGGGGTGAGGATATTGAGCATTAGACCTGAAGAGATCAGCAGTTTGATCAAAAGTCAAATTGAGCAATATAAAGCCGATATTGAAGTGGCCGAAATCGGCACCGTCATTCAAGTCGGCGACGGTATCGCCCGTGTCTACGGTCTGGAAAACGCGATGGCAGGAGAACTGCTGGAGTTCTCCAACGGAGTAGTGGGCATGGCGCTCAACCTGGAAGAAAGCAACGTCGGTGTTGTTATCCTGGGTGAGTACAAGGAAATTCGCGAAGGCGATCAAGTTAAACGTACCGGACAAATTATGCAGGTACCTGTAGGCGAAGCCCTTCTGGGCCGCGTAGTGAATCCACTGGGTCAGCCGCTTGACGGCAAAGGCCCGATTGCAACTACAGAATTCCGCCCGGTTGAAAGCAATGCACCAGGCGTTATCGACCGTAAATCGGTTCATGAGCCTATGCAGACAGGTCTTAAAGCCATCGACGCGATGGTGCCGATCGGCCGCGGACAGCGCGAGCTGATCATCGGTGACCGTCAGACCGGTAAAACGGCAATTGCCATCGATGCGATTATCAACCAAAAGGGCAATGGCATGAAATGTATCTACGTTGCCATCGGCCAGAAGCAATCCACAGTTGCACAGGTTGTGGAAACCCTCCGCCGCCACGGTGCGCTGGAATATACAATCGTAGTAACGGCATCGGCTTCCGAGCCTTCCCCGCTCCTGTATATTGCTCCGTACGCAGGCTGTGCGATGGGTGAATACTTCATGTACAAAGGCGAGCACGTTCTGGTTATCTACGATGACCTTTCGAAGCAGGCTTCCGCTTACCGCGAGTTGTCCCTGCTGCTCCGCCGTCCACCGGGCCGCGAGGCGTTCCCTGGTGACGTATTCTACCTGCACTCCCGTCTGCTTGAGCGTGCAGCGAAGCTGAGCGATGAGCTTGGAGGAGGTTCATTAACCGCCCTGCCGTTCATCGAAACACAGGCTTCCGACGTATCAGCTTACATTCCTACGAACGTAATCTCGATTACAGACGGCCAAATCTTCCTTGAATCCGACCTGTTCTACTCCGGTCAGCGTCCGGCGATCAACGTCGGTATCTCTGTATCCCGTGTAGGCGGTTCGGCGCAGATCAAAGCGATGAAGAAGGTTGCCGGCTCGCTCCGTCTGGATCTGGCCCAATACCGTGAGCTTCAGGCGTTCTCCCAGTTCGGCTCCGATCTCGATAAATCTACGCAGGCCCGTCTGAACCGCGGTGCCCGGATGATGGAAATTCTCAAACAGGGCGTTAACCAGCCGCTGTCTGTAGAACATCAGGTTATCAGCTTGTATACAGCTGTCAAAGGCCACCTTGATGACATTCCGGTCAAAGACGTTAGACGCTTCGAGAAGGAATTCCTGGCCTTTGTGGATACCAACGGTGCTGCAATCGTTCAATCCATCACGGATACCAAGGACCTGACTGCAGATAACGAGGCTGCCCTCAAAGAAGCTATCGACAAATTCAAAAGAGGCTTTGCGACCAGTTAATCGTTAATACACATAGAACGACAGTCTGAACCGGAGGCCCGGTGTGAGCCCGGGCTCCGGCAGGCTCTTATGAAGATAGCTTTGACATTGTCAAAGCTTAGTAGATGCTTACGAAGATAGCTTTGACTTCGTCAAAGCTTAGCTAATGCTTACGAAGATAGCTTTGACTTCGTCAAAGCTTTAAGGTGGTGAAAATCATGGCAAGAAGCATGCGTGATATCAAACGTCAAATCAAAAGCGTTCAAAACACCAGACAGATCACCAAGGCGATGGAGATGGTAGCCGCTTCGAAGCTGCGCAAGGCGCAGGAGAAGGCAGAGGCTGCCCGTCCGTACTCGGAGAAGCTGAAAGAGGTTGTAACGAACATTGCCGCTGCCACCCAGGATGTGACCCATCCGATGCTGGTAAGCCGTCCGGTGAAGAAGACCGCCTATCTCATCGTTACATCCGACAGAGGTCTCGCCGGCGGGTACAATGCCAATATTCTGCGTAAGCTGACCTTGCTGCTGGCAGAAAAGCATAAATCCAAGGATGAGTACGCCCTGTTCGTAATCGGCCGCAAAGGCCGTGACTTCTTGCGCCGCCGCGAATATCCGATTGTGGAGGAATTAACCGAGATGTCAGATTCGCCTAAGTTCTCTGACATCAAATCGATTGCTTATTCTGCAGTGCAGCAGTTTGAAACGGGTGTCTACGACGAGCTGTACATCTGCTATAACCGGTTCGTCAATGCGATCAGCCAGGTTCCTACTGTTGACCGGCTGTTGCCGATGGATGCGGTAAGCGGAGGACACCATGAAGCAAGCGCAAACTACGAATATGAGCCTTCTCCTGAAGGCGTGCTCGGAGTATTGCTTCCGAAATACGCAGAAACGCTGATTTACAGCGCCGTTCTGGACGGCAAGGCCAGTGAGCTGGGTGCGAAAATGACAGCGATGGGCAGTGCAACGAAGAACGCATCGAAGATGATCGGCGAACTTAGACTTACTTATAACCGTGCCCGTCAGGCGGCAATCACTCAGGAAATTACCGAGATTGTGGCCGGAGCGAACGCGCAGTCTTAAAGATCAGGAAACGGGGGCCTACGCCGCAGGTGAAGGTATTCTCCGTTTCTTCTCAATGCAACAGCTTTCGAGGAGGGAAATAATAAGATGAACAAAGGACGCGTTGTAAGCATTATGGGTCCGGTTGTCGATATTGAATTTGAACGCGGCCAGCTGCCCGAGATTTTCAACGCTATCAAGATTGAAACCAGCTTGGTAAACGGCCGCAACATTGATTTGACCCTTGAGGTATCCAATCACCTGGGTGATAATCTTGTCCGCTGTATTGCTATGTCGTCAACAGATGGCCTGGTGCGCGGACTTGATGCTATTGACCAGGGCGGACCGATTTCCGTACCTGTCGGTGCGGCTACGCTTGGCCGTGTATTCAACGTACTGGGCAATCCTATTGATAACGGTGCTGATGTGGTTGCAGAACGCAACCCGATTCACCGTCTGGCTCCGACCTTTGATGAACTGTCCACACAGGCAGAAATCCTGGAAACAGGAATCAAGGTTATCGACCTGCTGGCCCCATATGCCAAGGGCGGCAAGATCGGCCTGTTCGGCGGTGCCGGTGTTGGTAAAACCGTAACCATCCAGGAACTGATCAACAACATCGCGCAGGAACACGGCGGTATCTCCGTATTCGCCGGTGTAGGTGAACGTACCCGCGAAGGTAATGACCTGTATCATGAAATGACGGATTCCGGCGTTATCAAGAAAACCGCAATGGTATTCGGACAAATGAATGAGCCGCCGGGCGCACGTCTTCGTGTAGCTCTGACCGGTCTGACCATGGCGGAGTATTTCCGTGATGTGGAAGGCCGCGATACGCTGCTCTTTATCGATAATATATTCCGCTTCACCCAGGCGGGTTCCGAAGTATCCGCCCTGCTCGGCCGTATGCCTTCCGCGGTAGGTTACCAGCCTACACTGGCTACAGAAATGGGTCAGCTGCAGGAGCGCATCACTTCCACCAAAAAAGGCTCCGTTACCTCGATCCAGGCGATCTACGTACCTGCGGATGACTATACTGACCCTGCTCCGGCTACGGCGTTTGCCCATCTGGATGCAACGACCAACCTGGAGCGTAAGATTTCCGAGAAAGGGATTTTCCCTGCGGTAGATCCGCTGGCATCCAGCTCGCGTATCCTTGCTCCGGAGATTGTCGGCGAAGAGCACTACAACGTGGCACAGGGCGTTAAGCAGCTGCTGCAGCGTTATACAGAGCTTCAGGATATCATTGCGATCCTGGGTATGGATGAGCTGAGTGAGGAAGACAAGGTTATTGTGGCACGTGCCCGTAAAGTTGAACGCTTCCTGTCCCAGCCTTTCCACGTAGCTGAGCAATTCACCGGTTTCAAGGGCAAATACGTGCCGATCAAAGAAACTGTGCGCAGCTTCAAGGAAATTCTGGATGGCAAGCACGATGATCTTCCGGAAGCAGCTTTCCTCTTTGTAGGTACGATTGAAGAAGCTGTCGAGAAAGCGAAATCCCTGTAATCAGTTAAGATCTGGCTTTCGATAGCGAACTTCACTTCGTAAAGCTAAAGCCTATGCTTTCGATGCGAGCTTAACGAAGTTAAGCTTTTAGGAGGAATGAAAGTGAATACCTTTCTGCTTGAAATTGTCACACCGGAGCGCCTTGTTTACTCCAAGCAGGTTACCAGCCTCACTGTACGCGGAGTCGACGGGGAGCTGGGCATTTTGCCGGGACATATTCCGCTGGTGACACCACTTCAGGTTGCTCCGCTCACTGTGAAATCGGAGGGTCTTACGACCACTATCGCTGTTCATGGCGGGTTCGTGGAAGTGCATAAAGACAAAGTAACGGTTCTGGCCGAAAGCGCCGAGCTGCCTACCGATATTGATGTTGAACGCGCCGAAGCGGCTAGGGAACGGGCTCAGCGCCGTCTTCAGTCACGCAGCAAACAGGATGAAATTGATCACCGTCGTGCGGAGCTGGCACTTCAGCGCGCCGTTACACGGATCAAGGTGTCCACCGGAAAAGGACAACAGTAATCAAACCGCGGTCAAGCCTATGGCTTGGCCGTTTTTTTATGAGGCGAAGTGGCAAATATTATGAAAATCTCGTAACATTCCAAGCTATCTGGACATGTAATGTTTAAAACTTTGTAAAAGTACTGGATTCTTTTGACCTGCACAAGTATGATATAAGAGTCGATTTCCAAGTAACTTACACGGAGGTTTTCCATGGATCAAATATTGGTTGAAGATTTGTCCAGTGCGGTCGGTACCAGCGGTCTGGTATCCATGATCGTTTCTTTGCTCTGTGTAGTCTTATCTTGGTGGGCACTTCAGAACCTTAAGCTCGATCTGGTCATAAGATATCCCAAGAGCCCGCAGGGCCGACTGCTGCATTTGCTGCTGGCAATCGTCCTGGGCCACTTCGTGGCCGGCTTTCTGCTGGATTACCTGGGCTGGAGCGGGCAGGTCCGCAACATGTTTTAATGGCAGGTGGTTTGGTTATATCTCTCATAGACCATAAGGCAAAAATGGTGTCGAATAATAAGGTTTTATTATGTCAACACTGATGTTTAAGGAGCGTGCCCGCACATCGGGCGCACTGACGGAATATCCGATATTTTAACAGATGCATCTTACCTTAAAAATTAATTTCAGAAATAATGGACGCGGAGGGAAACCGAAATGAGCAAATTTATCGTCCGCGGTGGCAACAGATTGACCGGGAGCGTGAAAGTTAGCGGCGCAAAAAATTCCGTACTACCGATCATAGCCGCCTCTCTATTGGCAGAAGAAGGAGTCAGCGTTATTGTGGACGCTCCTCCGCTTGACGATGTAATGACGATCAGCAAAGTGCTGGAATCTCTGGGTGCGGGCGTTACATACCAGAACGATATCATCGAGGTAGATGCCAGAAACATATCCTCCTGTGAGGCGCCTTATGAATGGGTGCGCAAAATGCGTGCATCCTTCCTAGTCATGGGCCCGCTGCTGTCCCGTATGGGGCATACCCGTATTTCATTGCCGGGGGGCTGCGCTATTGGAACAAGGCCGATTGACCAGCATCTCAAGGGCTTTGAAGCGCTGGGTGCAGAGATCAGTCTGGGGCAGGGATATATTGAAGCCAAATCTAACGGCCGTCTGCGCGGAGCCAAGGTCTATCTGGATGTGGCCAGCGTAGGGGCAACTGAGAATATAATCATGGCCGCGGCACTCGCGGAAGGTGTAACTGTAATTGAGAATGCTGCGAAGGAGCCGGAGATTGTCGATCTGGCCAACTATATTAACGGCATGGGCGGGATTGTCCGCGGTGCAGGCACAGGCGTAATCCGTATTGAAGGCGTTGAGCGCCTGCATGGCGTCAGACATCATGTCATTCCTGACCGGATTGAAGCAGGCACCTATATGGCGGCTGCAGCGATTACCGGCGGTGATGTCTATGTCGAAGGCGCTATTGCCGATCATCTCGGGCCTGTAATCGCCAAGATGGAGGAGATGGGCGTAACCATACTTCCTGACGAGAACGGCATCCGTGTCATCAGCGACAAGCCGCTGAAGGCGGTTGATCTGAAGACTCTGCCATATCCGGGCTTCCCGACTGATATGCAGTCGCAGATGATGGCATTGCTGCTCCGCTCGGAAGGCACTTCTGTTGTTACCGAGACCGTGTTTGAGAACCGCTTCATGCATGTGGATGAATTCCACAACATGAATGCCGAAATCAAGATTGAAGGCCGCTCCGCGATCGTAACCGGCAATGCCCAGCTTGTGGGCGCCAAGGTATGCGCGACGGATCTGCGTGCAGGAGCTGCGCTTATTTTGGCAGGTCTTGTTGCCGAAGGAACTACAGAGGTCAGCGGAACCCATCACATTGACCGCGGGTATGTAAATCTGGCTGAGAAGCTGTCTGGTCTTGGTGCGGACATCTGGCGGATTTCGATGCAGGAATCAGCTGCTCCGGCGCCGGCCGCAAAAGAAGAAGCCGTTAAGCCTGAAGCTTCCAAAAGTGAAGAGCTGAAGCCGCGCTTCCAGGTTCAGCCGACTTGGGTATAATTATTTTACTTTGAATGTTGAAGACTGCTCTGCTTATGCGGGCAGTCTTTTTATGTTTCAGGATTCTCTAACTCTCAGAAAAAACGTTCTAGCAGCTTCCGTAAATTCATATCTATAAGAATCACCAGTGCCTACGGAAGGAGCCATAGAAGAGATGAGAGAGTTCCGCTACCTGAAACGCAGAATGAAGTTCCGGCGCGCCAAGCAGCCGCGCGCTCCCAAGATCAGGCGGCTCGCCCCCGCCGCCTGGCTGGCAGCCCCGCTGCTCGCGGGGCTGCTGCTGCCGCTGGCTCTTGTCCCGCTGCGCGGGGGACATGAGCCAGCCCCGGAGGCCGTGCCGCAGGCCACGGCCTCGCCGGCGCCGCCGGCAGCGGCTGCTGCGGAGGCTCCGCAGCCGGAAGTGACCGTCTATTTGTCGCGGAGCGGACAAATAGAGACCCTGCCGCTGGAGGACTACGTCAGCGGCGTGCTGGCGGCCGAGATGCCGGCGGACTTTGAGCTCGAAGCGCTCAAAGCGCAGGCCGTGGCCGCCCGCACCTTTATCGTTCGCCGCCTGCTGGCCGGCGACCACAGCGGGGTGCCCGTTCCGGAGGCCGATGTAAGCGATACAGTAAGCCATCAGGCTTACATCTCGCTGGCGGTGCTGGAACGGGACTGGGAGCACGGCGGCAAGAGCGCCGCGCTGGCCAAACTGCGCCGCGCGGTCCTTGAGACGCGCGGAGTGATCATGACCTACAAAGGGCAGCCGATTACGGCATCCTTCTTTGCCTCCAGCGGAGGCTATACCGAAAATTCGGAAGACTACTGGAATGTAGCCGTTCCTTATCTGCGCAGCGTCTCGAGTCCCTGGGAGCTGGAGATTACACCGAACCTGGCCGTGTCGGTCAGCTTCAGCACCTCCGAGCTGCTGAGCAAGCTTGGACTGGATGCAACTGCACTGCCTGCTTCACAGGACCTTGCTGCTTCAGGCAAAATGAAGCCCGTATCCTCGTCCTCCTCAGCACTGCCGGCAGTAGTGCTGTCGCTGACCGCCGGCCACCGTGTGAGGGAAATATCCATTGGCGGAAAGGTATTCACCGGCCGCGAGGTCCGCGAGAAGCTGAGGCTGCGCTCCAGCCAGTTCACCTGGAAGCGGCAGGGCAATGAAGTGCTGATTACCACCTACGGCAACGGGCATGGAGTCGGCATGAGCCAGTGGGGGGCAAACGGGATGGCGAAGGAAGGGAGCACAGCCACCCAGATTCTCAAACACTACTATAGCGGAGTCCAGTTTACCCAAGTCTCAACTCTCCTGAAAAAATAACTTAAAAGATACGTATAAAAGCGAACCGCCCGGTAACACTGGTTACTGAGGTGATAAACTATGAATGAACAAGACAAAAACAAGCAAACCCATGATGAATCTCTCAAAAATAAGCAGGGAGATTCAGGCGCCAAGCCTTCTTCATGGAACAGAGCATTATCCAAACGCTGGGTATTCCCGGCAGTCTACACGGCGGCAGCGGCTCTTATCCTAACTTTGGTGTGGTTCTATCAGGATGCCGGCCAAAAGCCGCTTAATCCTGACACTGCCGCTGTAGTGTCCCAGGACGTCAGCGGTTCCGGCAATGAAGCCGGCACACCGGCTGATCCGGAAGCGCTTGAAGTTGTCGCATCGACAGAGAGCCTGGCCTGGCCGGTAGCCAGTCCAAGTGAAGTGCAGGTTGTTAAGCCGTTCTACGACGAGAACGGTACGGAAGAAAGTCATGTGGCGGCTATGGTGCAGTACAATGATACCTTCGTGCCGAATGTCGGTATTGATCTTGCCCGTGAAGACAACAAAACCTTTGATGTCAAAGCTGCACTCAGCGGTGAAGTTACCCGGGTCGAAGAGGTTGCTGTATTCGGTAAAGTCGTTGAGATTACCCATCCGGGCAATCTGAAGACCGTGTATCAGAGTCTTGGCGATGTAAAAGTGAAGCAGGGCGATGAAGTGAAGCAGGGTGATACGCTGGCAACGGCGGGACGCAGTGAGATCGAGAAGGATCTCGGCAATCATGTACACTTCGAAGTGTACGAGGACGGTAAAGTTGTTAACCCGTCCGATCTGCTGGCTCAGCGCTAAATATCTGCAGGGGACAGGGGGCGTAAGCTCCCTGTTATTTTGCGTTTGCGTCAGGGGGAGTAACTTTAATGCTTATTATTAAAAGTGCAACTTTAGTCCTATTTCAAAAAATCATCAGATCAAACGGTTGTCCCGGAAAGAAAATGGGCTTTCATAGGCTTGTCACGTCCTGAAAGCGCGAATATATAGGCCCGCCCCTCATATAATGTACCAAACTATCCACAGTTGGGAGGCGGGAGCGTGCACGATTACATCAAGGAACGGACGATCAAAATCGGACGCTGCATCGTGGAAACCAGGCATACGGTCCGGACCATAGCCAAGGAATTTGGCGTTTCAAAGAGCACGGTGCATAAAGATTTAACCGAACGGCTGCCGGAGATCAATCCGGATTTGGCTGATCAGGTAAAGCACATTCTCGAATATCATAAGTCGATCCGGCATCTGCGGGGGGGAGAAGCCACTAAGATTAAGTACAAAAAAACGACAGGCAAGAAACGCGAGGTTGCCGTAGCCGCAAAGCCATGATTTTTTCAGCTTTTTAAGCAATAATTCAGGTTTAGTACATTGTATACTTCCCCTAAAGTATGGTATTTTTAAATTTGGTACTGTATAAGATGAACTTAATAATGAAGCGACTTTAACCAATATTAAGTTCACATTCTACAACTAACTATTCTTATTTAAAATAACACTTTGGGGGCTCTTTCATTATGCTTAGCAAGGATATCGGAATCGATCTCGGCACTGCCAATGTGCTCATACATGTTAAAGGGAGGGGAGTCGTTCTGGATGAACCCTCCGTGGTCACACTTGAAAGTGATACGAAGCGGGTCCTTGCGGTAGGTGAACAGGCACGCCGGATGGTCGGGCGCACACCGGGCAATATTACAACGATCCGTCCGCTCAGGGATGGTGTTATTGCTGACTTTGCCATTACGGAAATGATGCTGAAATATTTCATCGACCGTGTGGGCGGACGTACCTGGTACTCCAAGCCCCGCATATTGATCTGTGCCCCCACAAATATTACCTCAGTTGAACAGAAATCAATCCGGGAAGCTGCCGAGCGGAGCGGAGCGAGGGATGTGTATCTGGAGGAAGAGCCCAAAGCCGCAGCAATCGGAGCGGGCATGGATATTTATCAGCCAAGCGGAAATATGGTCGTCGATATTGGCGGCGGAACGACGGATGTAGCAGTCCTGTCTATGAACGACATCGTTACTGCCTCCTCCATTAAAGTGGCAGGGGATAAATTCGACGAGGCCATTTTAAAATATATCAAACAGAAGTATAAGCTGCTCATCGGCGAACGCACAGCTGAAGATATTAAGGTTTCGATCGGTTCGGTCCGGCCAGGCGGTATGAAGGCTGAGATGGATATCAGAGGCCGGGATATGGTCAGCGGGCTTCCCCAGACGCTCACTATTACCTCAGGAGAGGTAAAAGAAGCGCTGTGGGATCCGGTCTCCATGATTGTGGCGGCAGCCAAATCCGTGCTGGAGCGTACACCGCCGGAGCTTTCGGCAGATGTTATTGACCGTGGTGTGGTTCTTACCGGCGGCGGCGCGCTTCTAAACGGGCTGGACGAGCTGCTCTCTGAAGAGCTGCATGTTCCGGTTTGGGTAGCCGAGGATCCGATGCACTGTGTGGTAAAGGGAACCGGTATCCTGCTGGATAATTTGGACAAAGCCGTTAAGAAAAAATTCTAGCTTGCCGATATAAGGGATAACAGCAGATTGAGGAAGGGGAATTGCCCGCATGATCAGAGGATTGTATACGGCCGCTGCCGGTATGGTGACGCAGCAGCGCAGACATGATACGGCGACGCAGAACATTGCCAACTTAAATACTACGGGGTACAAGCAGGTTAATACGGTAACCCATGCCTTTCCCGATGTATTAATCTCGGCAATGAGCGGAGGTACAGCGAAGCAGGTCGGCCGCCTCAACACGGGGGTATTCGCTGAGCAGGCTGTTTCCCAATACTTGCAGGGCGATTTAATTGAAAGCGGCAAGTCGTTTGATTTTGCGCTGTCTGATGATTTGCGGCTTCCGGATCCGGCAACCGGAGCGGACATGCTGTTCGACGGATCGGGCAAGCATGTGAGCGAGGACGGCGAGGTTACTTACAAGCCGCAGGCTTTTTTTACCGTACAGGATAATGAAGGGAATAACTTATATACAAGAAACGGCAGCTTTACTGTTAATGCATCAGGGGAAGTGCTTAGTTCCGGAGGGTTCCGGGTGCTGGATGCGGCAGGCAATCCGCTTGTGCTGACAGAGCCTATGGATAATCTTGCAGTGGACGGGCAGGGCAACCTGCTGGACCCGGCTACCGGCCTTCCTTCCGGAGCAAAGATCGGCATCAGCATCGTTACAAGACCGCAGGAGCTGGTACGTGACGGCAATGGTGTTTTTCACGCTGATGATGCAGATGCGGCAGAGATCCGTTTTGCGGAAGACGGGGATAATCTCCTGCTGCGCCAGGGCTATATTGAAGGCTCCAATGTTGATGCTACCCAGGTAACTGTTGATATGAATGCCGCTTACCGGGCATATGAGGCCAACCAGAAGGTGGTTCAGATCTATGACACCAGCCTGCAGAAGGCAGTAAATGAAGTGGGCAGAGTATAAGCCGGAACCAAAGCGTACTAGCTTTTTGAACATATCAGTAGATGTTTGGGGTCCCCGCAAAGTACCTGAGTCAGCTTCGATGTAAAAGCCTCACTTTGTGGGGGGATTTTAGGAGGGAATAACCTGTGAACAACTCGACGATCGGTGCGGCCGTCTCTATGTCCAGTCTTCAGCAGCGCCTGGATATTATTGCGGACAATATCGCGAACATGAATACGAATGGATACAAGAGCAAGGAAGGCTCATTTGAGGATGTCCTGACCCGTGTCCAGCAGCAGTCCAAGGAATATGAGCAGCCTGGCCGCAGTATGCCGCTCGGCTTCAATATCGGGTTCGGGGTACGTGTATCCACAGTAACCAGTAATTGGGAGGAAGGACCGCTGCAGGAGACAGGCAACCCTACAGATCTCGCACTGCAGGGAAACGGGCTATTCGGCGTGCAGGTTAACGGGGACACGGCGTATACCCGTCAGGGTAATTTCCATTTCACTCCTGATCCGGAAGATGCCCAGCAGATGATGCTGGTGGACAATACAGGCAATCCGGTGCTGAACACAGAGGGCAACCCGCTCAGAGTGCCGGCAAATGTCAGTGCTGCGATAGATGAGAAGGGCCGGGTATTCACCAAAACCGGAGAGAATGAACCCGTACAGTTAGCGGGCACAATAATGATTGTTGAGCCGCTTAGCAAGACGGCTTTGCAGGCTGTAGACGGTAATTTTTATGTGCTTCCTGATGGTGTAACGGAAGGGCAGGCCTTTCTCCAGCGGCAGCCTGGTGAAGAGACGTCATTCGGCGTGCGATCCGGATATCTGGAGCAGTCCAATGTGGATTTAAGCAAGGAAATGACGGAGCTTATGCAGCTTCAGCGCACTTACCAGCTGGCTGCCCGTGCGCTTTCCTCCAGTGACCAGATGCTTGGCCTGGCCAATAATATGCGCGGGTAGGTGAAGGAATGAGTGCTCAGAACAAACCAAAGCCTGAAGAGGACAAGCAGCAGCCGGTCAAACGGCGCGGCGTATCCAAATGGACCATTGTCCAGTGGTTTCTGATTCCTCTCCTGTTGATCGCTGCGCTCGCCGGCGGGCTGGTTGCAGGATATGTCATTATCGGCAAACGGGAACTCAGCGATGTACTCCAGTGGAGCACATGGAAGCATGTCTATGATCTGGTCTTTGCACCTTAATTTATGCGTTGTTTGGAAACTCCCTTGTTGTACAGGGGAGTTTTCTTTTTTATACTGGAAAATGTATAATGAGTGGGGACTAAGGGACAAGCGGACCCTTAACAGGGAAGCTGTTCAGAAGCTTTGCGGAGACTGCGGATCCAGACCTTCCGCAATCCAAAAAGGGCCTTCTCCGTCATGCTGCCGCGTGCGGCGGAGAAAGCCCCTTATCTTAACCTCCACTGCTGCAGGTGGTGAAGGATAATTATAGTTTTTACCCGAGCAGTCCAACTTTATGCAGGGTTCGGCAAGATTACAGCTGCAGCCTGATGGAGGACTGCCCAATGACGCGGTTAAATCCGAAAGGAGCATTGCTTAAATGCTGAATATCAATGAAATCCAGGAAATAATCCCCCACCGGCCCCCATTTCTGCTGGTGGACAAAATTATCGAAATTGAAATGGGCAAACGGGCTGTAGGCATCAAGAACGTAACGGTAAACGAGCCGTTTTTTGCAGGCCATTTCCCGGGTTTTCCGGTTATGCCGGGTGTGCTGATTACTGAAGCGCTGGCTCAGGTTGGTGCAGTAGCTATTCTCGGGGTTGAAGCCAACCGCGGGAAAATCGGTTTTCTGGCAGGGCTGGACGGCTTCCGCTTCCGCGGCCAGGTTGTACCGGGGGATACGCTTACTCTTGAGGTAGAAATCACCAGACTTAAAGGCAGCATCGGAAAAGGCCAGGCTACCGCCAAGGTGGACGGCAAGGTTGTGGCTTCCGGCGAAATTATGTTCGCGCTCAGCTAATCCCAGTTATACTACCCTAAATTATAAATGGAGAAGGAGAGATTCATATGACTCAATTAAGCCCGAAAGCCGCAGAAACATTAAGCCGCTGGCTGCAGGACCCTTCTGTTGACGAGAACACCAAACAAGAGCTGAACCTTCTGGCGGATGATCCGCAGGAACTGGAAGAACGTTTTTACAGAGATCTGGAATTCGGTACAGGCGGTCTCCGCGGAGTAATCGGTGCCGGCAGCAACCGCATGAACCGTTATACTGTGGGCAGAGCCACTCAAGGCTTCGCCAACTATATTCTTGAGAATCATAAGGGCGAAGGTCGGCCATCTGTCGTAATCGCCCACGATTCACGCCGTTTCTCACCGGAATTCACGCTGGAAGCAGCGCTCGTTCTGGCCGGTAACGGGATTGAGGCGCATTTGTTCCCTTCCCTGCGCTCTACGCCGCAGCTGAGCTTTGCTGTACGTCATTTGAAAGCTTCAGGAGGCGTAGTTATTACTGCGAGCCATAACCCTCCGGAATATAACGGCTACAAGGTGTACAATGCCGACGGCGGACAGCTAGTACCGGATGAAGCGGAAAAGGTGATTTCACACATATTGGAGGTTGATTCCTTCAATGGTGTTAAACGCCTTTCCCGTGAAGAAGCGGAGAGCCAAGGCCTGCTGCACTGGCTGGGAGAGCCAGAGGATGAGGCCTTCACAGATACAGTGGCAGCCGTCAGCGTTGCCCGTGAGGAGATTGCTTCCACACTCGGCCGTGATTTCAAAATCGTATACACTCCGCTGCACGGGACGGGCAACCTGCCGGTCCGCAGTGTTTTGAACAAAATCGGCTTCACGGAAGTACATGTCGTACAGGAGCAGGAACAGCCGGATTCCGAATTCTCTACTGTGAAGTCGCCGAATCCCGAAGAGCGCGAAGCCTTCACGCTGGCGATTAAGCTGGGCGAAGAGCTTAATGCAGACCTGCTGATCGGGACAGACCCGGATGCGGACCGCATGGGAGCCGTCGTCCGTGATAATGAGGGCAATTTTGTAGTACTGTCCGGCAACCAGTCCGGCGCGCTGATGATCCATTATTACCTGAGCCGTCTGCAGGAACAGGGCAAGCTGCCTAGCAACGGTGCTGTAGTCAAAACCATCGTTACCAGTGAGATGGGAGCGGCTGTAGCTTCGCATTATGGCGCTACAGTATTCAACACGCTGACCGGCTTCAAATATATCGGGGAGAAAATGACCCAGTTCGAGCAGTCCGGTGAATATACCTATCTGTTCGGATATGAGGAAAGCTACGGATATCTGGCCGGCAACTATGCCCGCGACAAGGATGCCGTACTTGCTTCCATGCTGATTGCCGAAGCAGGTGCTTATTATAAAGCGCAGGGCAAGACGCTGTATGATGTGCTTCAGGAGCTGTATGAACAGTTTGGCTACTTCCTGGAAAGCCTGGAATCACGTACCCTTAAGGGCAAAGACGGTGTAGCCCAGATCCAGGGAATTATGAGTGACTGGCGCAGCAACCCGCCACAGGAAATTGCCGGAGCTTCCGTTACCGAGGTGCTCGACTATTCACTTGGCCTTAACGGGCTGCCTAAGGAAAATGTGCTCAAGTATCTGTTGTCCGACGGTTCATGGTTCTGCCTGCGCCCATCCGGCACAGAGCCGAAGATTAAAGTATACTTTGCGGTTCGCGGAGAATCGCTGCAGAATGCGAAAGACAAGGTGGCTGCCCTTACAGAGCAGGTTATGGCCCGCGTCGACGGGAAATAATAATCCTGCACGATATGAAGCTTTCTCACAGAAACGGATACTGCTCCTGACAGGACAGACATCCGTTTCTGCTTGAGTTAGGAAGTGAAAGAGGAGGTACTTTTGGTGCACCAGAAATGGCAACAATGGAATATTACTTCACGCAAGTGGTTATGGATTCTCGTAGTAATCGGTGTTCTGTCTGCTCTCCCGGTTGTCTATGACCGTCTGCAGACCGAGAAATCTTCCAAGACAGTTGAGTTTGTATTTGATTACCGTGATCTGGTGGAGGTAGCCAGCTACCGTGTGAATCCTAAGGATTACATTTCACAGCAGCTTGACCGCCTCAAGGAAGCCGGCGTTCAGAGCATGGCTATTTACGAGAGCACACTGGAGGATTACCGCAAGGCCCGCCGTCTGATGATGTGGGGGGCAACGGATATTGCCAACCTGACTGATACTGTAATTCCCGAGAATGAGAACTATACATACGTCCTCTTTACGAGCACGGAGAATAGTTCGGTGCTCGCACCGTTGATTCAGGATGCTTTTCATGTGCTTGGCATTGACACTGAAAATTGGAGCTTCCGCGGGCAGCAGGGGCTGATCATCAAAACCCCGCTGGAAGATGCTACC
Organism: Paenibacillus sp. PastM-3; assembly: GCF_029893965.1. GTDB lineage: Bacteria > Bacillota > Bacilli > Paenibacillales > Paenibacillaceae > Paenibacillus_AQ. The sequence continues at coordinate 149,770 of NZ_JARXXP010000002.1, read as the reverse complement.
CTGAAGCCGCTCCAGCCTGACCCGTTCAATCTGGAGATGCTGCATGAGAAGGGCTTCAGCATTGTTCCGCGTCTGGTGGACTCTCTTGCCTATAATGAAGAAGCCGTTACGAAGCTGCTGGACCGCTATCAGGAGCTTGGCGTCAAACGCATACTGTTCGAAGGAGAATCGGTTAAAGGCTTCACGGATGATGCCGATACCGGCAGCCTTACCGCTTTTGCTGAGCTCCTTAAGGAACGCGGGATGGGGATAGCGGCCATCGAAAATATCAAGGCCCAGCAAAAGGGATTCGGCAAGCTGGCCTATCTGCTTGATTATAATGTGACGCGCCTGTATTCGCTTAGCGAAGGCGATTCCGGGCTGTCTCCGGAAGTCATTGCCGACAGATTTGCCCTGGCCACCAAGGACCGCAACATCCGGATGCTGTATCTCAATACCATCCCTTCACGGGATACCACTACAGCTCAGATTAAAGATACCTTGGACAATCTGGTGACCAGCCTAAGCGGCCCTGACGGAGCCGTGCAGAAAATTGAAGATAACGGATTTACACTCGGTCAGGCTGAAGCCTTCGATGTCGTAGATTCCTCCTACCAGCGCTACTTCAAGCTGGGGGCTGTTATCGGCGCAGTATCCATGGTAGCCCTGCTTGTGTCATACTTCATTCCTTGGCTTACCCTGGCCGCGTGGATTCTGGGATTGGTCGGCAGTGCAGGTCTGATGCTCCTGAAGCCGCCGCTGTTTGAGCAGGCACTGGCGCTTGCAGTTGCTATTAGTGCGCCGACAGTTGCGACTGTGCTGGCTGTCCGCAAGATCAACGAGCAGGGGCCGCCGCTGCGGATTAACAAACTCACTTATGCAGTTATGAGTCCCGGACGCCGCCTGGCGCATAGCCTTGTGCTCTATATTAAGACTGCACTTATCTCGTTGAGTGCTGTGCCGTTTGTTATTGCTCTGCTTAACAATATTACTTACAGTCTGGTGCTTAACCAGTTCCGCGGCGTCAGTCTGCTGCACCTGGCTCCTATTGGACTGACCGCCTTGTATGTACTCTTATACCGCGGAGAGTTTGCCTTTAATAAGACGGGTAAGCTTCTGCGCACGCCGATTACACTGGCCATGGTAATCGCCGCCGTCATTCTCGGCGTGGTAGGGATGTACTACTTGAGCCGTACGGGCAATAGCGGAAGTGTGACTCCGCTTGAACGTTCGTTCCGTATCTTCCTGGAGAATACAGTCGGTGTACGGCCGCGCAATAAGGAGTTCCTGCTTGCCCATCCGCTGTTCATTTTGGGGGCCTTTATGGCCTATAAATACCGTAATGCCGCGTTTATCATGATTATTGCGGTCATCGGCCAGCTGTCAATGGTGGATACCTTTGCCCATATCCATACTCCGGTGCTGATCTCATTGATCCGCGGACTCCTTGGATTAGGTCTTGGACTTATTATTGGCCTGATTGCCGTAGGCGTTTGGCAGATCGCGGAAAGGTGTTGGAAACGATGGTCGCCTCTGCTCAAAAAATTGTAATATCCGGCTACTACGGCTTCCGCAACAGCGGAGACGAGGCTGTTCTGCAATCGATTCTGAATGCGTTGCAGAGACAGTCAGAGGCCGCCGGCATTGTCATTGAACCGGTTGTATTATCGATAGATCCGGAATCTACAACCGCCACCTACGGTGTCAAGTCCGTTCACCGGATGAAACTGGGCGAGGTACGACGGGCTATTGCCGAAAGTGCCGGACTGATCAGCGGAGGCGGAAGCCTGCTGCAGGACGTAACCAGCTCAAAGACCATACCGTATTACCTGGGCGTCCTGAAGCTTGCCCAATGGATAGGCAAGCCGACCTTTATTTATGCCCAGGGAGTGGGTCCGGTTAACCGCAAGCTGTTTCACCCGCTGATTAAGTCAGTATTCCGTAACTGCGCTTATGTATCCGTGCGGGACGAACAGTCCCGCAGCCTGCTGCAAAGCATGGGGCTCAATCAGGACAACATTCAGGTTGTGCCTGATCCTGTAATGGGTCTGGAGCTGCCGCAAAGAGCAGAGTCTCCGGGCGTATTCTCTGCTGAGACAGCTTCCGGACTGAAGACTGTGGGGATTTCCATCCGTTTCTGGGAGGAATCACGGTATGAGCTGAATGAAATCGCTGAAGGCTTGCTGAAGGCCTGTGCCCAAATACCTTTTCATTTGCGCTTTCTGCCGTTTCACCATCCTACTGACAATGAAGCCTCGCGTTATCTTATGGAGAAGCTGGAAAAAGAGGTTGCTGCATTAGGTGGAAGCATCAGTATACGTGAAGATGCGCTGCATCCGCAGCAGATGCTGAGCGAGGTTGCAGAATGCGATGTGCTGATCGGCATGCGCCTGCACAGCCTGATTTATGCAGCCGGCAGACGGGTGCCGCTGATAGGAGTATCATATGATCCGAAGATCGACCACTTCCTGGAGCGGATCCGCTCCAGACCTGTTGGATCGACGGGTACATTGGAGGCAGACAAGGTTGCCGCGGAAATTCTTCTGCTTCTTGAGCAGGGAGAAGCCTGGAAGCAGGAGAGGGAACCACTGATTGCCGCCCTTGTTGAAGAAGCTGAAGCACCGGCCCGCCGGATTGCTGAATATTTATGCAGTAAAGGATGATTGAACGTGAAAGCAGATAGTATTTTGCCTACAGTACCGATTTTTGGTATACGTATTTCCAAAGCCGATATGCGGGCTACGGTCTCCTACCTGACCGATGCAGTGCGTAACCGTGAGCCGCATCAAGTCATTACTGCCAATCCCATTATGGTTATGGCTGCGCTGGAGAACCCTTCCTACATGGAGATTATGAAATCGGCAGAACTGGTGGTTCCTGACGGGACTGGCGTAGTGTGGGCTGCAGAGTATTGCAAGGAGCCGGTGGCTGAGCGTGTAGCCGGATTCGACCTCTTACATGAATTGATGCGTCAAGGTGAAAGCTATAACTGGAAAGTATATCTCCTGGGTTCGACGCCTGAAGTGATTCGGGAGACCGTCTCCAGGTTACAATCTCAATATCCGCGCATTGTAATTGCTGGCTATCGTGACGGCTTTTTTGGTCCGGAAGCAGACGAAGCTGTTGTGGCAGATATTGTGAAGTCCCAGCCTGATCTGCTGTTTGTCGCCAGAGGTGCAGACAGTCAGGAGCCCTGGATCGCCAAGTACAAATCACAGCTGAATATTCCTGTAATGATGGGAGTAGGCGGAAGCTTTGATGTGATCTCCGGCAAGAGCAAACGGGCACCTGTTGCGTTCCAGAAACTGCGGGCCGAGTGGCTGTATCGTCTTTTGAAAGAACCAACACGATACAAAAGAATGCTTGCGCTGCCGAAATTTGCAGTAAAAGTGCTGCGTGAGAAAGATAAAGTGACAAAAGCCTGAAAAAACGGGCCAATTTACCGGGAATATCGTAACAACAGCCTAAAAACGGAATTGGAATTTGCCTTTAGTTCAGCGTATAATTCAATGCGGTAGAGAAATGGGGGTCGACTTTTCAAATGTTAATCATATACATCGCCGGATTTATTGTGTGCATGGGACTTGCACTTCTCCTGACACCGCTAGTGAAGAGATTCGCTATCAAGATTGGTGCCACAGATGTGCCGAACGCCCGTAAGGTGCATACGAGAATTATGCCCCGCCTTGGCGGACTTGGTATTTTTCTGGCGTTTGTGTTAGGCCTGCTTGCCGTATTGCCGATTATTCCGTACGATTTCACTTCGCGGGAGACACATTTCATCAAAGCGTTGCTGTGCGGCGGTGGACTGATCGTACTGATTGGCGGATTAGATGACCGTTTCGAGCTTTCAGCCAAAGTGAAGCTGCTGGGCCAGATTGCTGCAGCGTGCATCGTCGTTTTCGGTTTTGATATTACTGTTGATTTCGTAAACATTCCTTTTAATAATACGTACTCCTCACTGGAGAGCTGGATTGCCGTACCGCTGACGATTTTCTGGATTGTCGGCGTAACCAATGCGGTTAACCTGATTGACGGCCTGGACGGGCTGGCTGCAGGAGTATCAGGTATAGCAATTGCTACAATTGCAGTGATGGCCTTCCTGATGGGCAATACAATGGTGGCGCTTCTGTGCCTGCTGCTGCTTGGCAGTATTTTGGGATTTCTGTTCTTCAACTTTCATCCGGCCAAAATATTCATGGGTGACACAGGATCGCTGTTTCTTGGATTCTGTCTGGCACTGCTGGCGTTGCTCGGATTCAAACAGATCGCTGTCGTTTCCTTTATTACACCGCTCCTGATTATCGGAGTTCCTTTATCGGACACCTTCTTTGCAATCGTACGCCGCAAGCTGCAGAAGAAGCCTATCTTTGCACCGGACAAAGGTCATCTGCATCACTGCCTTCGCGAGCTGGGATTCAGCCACCGCCAGACAGTGCTGATTATTTACGGGATTGCCGCCTTCTTCGGTGTACTGGCTGTCATTCAAACATCTGCTTCTCTATATGAGGCCAACTGGGTTACCTTTGTGGTGATCTGTGTGATGCTGTTCTTCCTGCAGATCGGTGCGGAAATTACCGGCGTCATCAGCAAAACCAAACGTCCGCTTATTGATTTATTCCTGAGAATGCGCCTCAAGCTTGCACCGGAGCGCAGCTCGAAATCTTAATTTACCGCTCTTATTCAGACTTTTATTGTTAAATTAACAAAACTCATCCTTTTTAAGGATGAGTTTTTTGCTGTTCTCCCTAACAAGATAGCCGCAAACAACCGATAAAGAAAAAAGTGAAGGTCACGAAGAGAACTTTAACTCAAAGGAGAGATATACACATGCAACGCTTTAAGAGACCATTTGTCTGGGTGCTGCTTGCGGCTCTGATCGTTTCTATGTTCCCTGGCAAATATATGCCTCAGGCGGCTGCGGCCAATGCAGTCACAACTTATTTTACCCCCGATGATCTGACATTGCGCTCCACAGTAGTGCTGGATCCAAGTGCCGATAAAGACGCAGCTAATGCAATCACCCGTGACAGGGTTTATTTAACGAGTAATTCCACCCTTAACATTACCGGTGTTTACTCACAGGTGACTTCTACCACAATGAAGGTTGTTGTGGAGCAGCTGTCGCAGGACAGCTTAGGCAGATGGGTAACAGATTCCACGCGTCTGACCACAGGGACTGTGACCACCGATGCCAACAGCCCGGGCAACCGCTTTACAACTAGCGGTGTAACCTTGTATTCCGGCTTTAACAAAATCACCTTCTCCGGACTTCAGGGGAATCTGACGCGTTCTGAGTCCTTTTATGTCCTTTATGACAGAGTTCCTTATGTAACATCGCTCCAGGTGCTGGGCGGACCGGCTGCCCTCAACCTGAATGAAGGTACACAGGTGGTAGTTCCCGTATCTTCAATTACGCTGCAAGGTAAAGTAGCCAATGCTACGAAGGTAACTGTGTCACTTAATGGAGGTACAGCGCTTCAGACCTCCCTGCTGGAGGATGGAACCTTTTTCACTCCGGCCCTGACGCTGCAGCCGGGGCTAAGCTCACTGCAGATTATTGTTCAGAATGCCTCCGACAAAATTACCATCGACCGCAATGTATACTTTTTTGATACAGATCAACCGTACGCTTCCTTGGATCTGGTTCATGCGGGCAACAACTACTCTCTGATTAACAACACGCCGACGCTTTCCGTTGCGAATAAATTTACCGCCGGCTTGTCAGGGGAAGTGCTGCTTCCTTACAATGCTTCCGCTTTTGGTGGGAATTCAGGTACAGGTAAGCTGGTCATTAATGCAGGTACAACTAGTGAAGTTGCCATCCGAACCATCACAACGACTAAGGAGCAGACCATTCCTGGACCTGACGGTATTACGCCGGCATACAAGCTGGTGAAGTTCACAACCTCGGAGGATGTTCCGATTGCTACTGGCAGCAATGACTTTACTCTGACCGTAACATTCGGAAGTTATACTGCATCCCTTGTGAAATCATACTATTATGTTCCAGGGGAAACGGTAATTGATAATATCTACTACCTTCCTGATTATGCAACAGGCAAAGACATTGGTGATGTGTCCAAGCTTCCGCTGAACGGACAACAGATGGAGAAAGATAATTTCTACATCCTGGTTGAGACGAATGTTGCGCCCACCGGCGCTTTGACAGCGATGTATCTGCCACTGAGTACCAACGGCCTTCAGCTTACCAAGATTGCTGCAGCCGGGCTTGATACTGACGGTACCCAGGAGGTTTACAGAATTACCGGATTCTCGAACGGCCAACAGAAGGTTCAGTTTAAATATGGCACATCCAATTCGGTGTACAATGTAAATATCTCTTATGTATCGAAGAATTATATCTATGTCAGCAACCTCCAGGACGGCCAGACAATCGAGTATAACTCCAATTCAACCTCAAGCATTACTGTAGAGGGAGAATATATCGGGTTTGAAAATATCTTCGGAGCCCAGTTCCAGATTAACGGCAGGGACAGCAATTCGTGGGATGTGCTACCAGCAACTCCGCAGTTCAATGTCACCATGCAGGCGCCAAAATTCAAAGTCACTCTGAAGATTGATCAGGCCGGTCCGCTGGTATACGGGGAGAATACACTGATGTTCACTGGGATTTCCATGGACTCCTCAGGCAATCAGCGTGTGATCACTAAAGAACTGCGCATCTATATTATTGATACAAATGTATCCAATCTGACGCAGTTCCATCCGGTACTGGTAACGAACCGGCCGGCATTCGAGACGGATTCCCGTTCCAATGATGCCAAGCGCAATGCAATCCTGGCTCTGCCGGCCGAGATCACCTATACGGACGGTAAGTATGTAACCACCAGAGATAATTACGATCTCGTTTTACAAGGCGGAGGAGCTACAACTCTTAACCTTTACAGAGGCTCTGATCTGGTCTTCACGACTGTAGGCAATACCACTATGCTCAAAGAAAACAACAGGGATGAATTTATTTCACCAGGAACCTACGGTTCAGTAATCTATGATTATGTTGGAACAACCAAGGACTTCCTGCTGCGGATCCGCGATCTGAAGTTTGATGCTCCCGGAAGCCATGTCTACACGCTGGAGCTGATCAATAAGACCGGCGCGAGAACGACACAAAGAATTGAAATTGTCCGTGAAGTGCTGCCTTACCGTATTCTGGCTCCAGTAGCGACTGTCGGAAACCAGATTGTTGTAAACAAGAACTTCGTACGGTTTGATATTGAAGCTGAAGGTGCAACAAAGGTTATGATCGACAAGTATGAAGCTGTACCCCGCCCTGACCTGGCGAACCGGTTTACCTACGACTATGTCGGGCTCAAACCGGATAAGGCAACAACGATCAAGATTCAGATTGTACGTAAGGATTCAACCCTTAATGATACAGTAACCGTCTATTACGCCAGTGCAGTGCAGATTGATACGCAGTATATGGCTGAGAAGGTAGCGACAAAGTATAGTGTCTTCAACAAGCAACTGGAGCTGAACTTCCCTAAAGGAACACTGATGAAGGGATATACCAGTTCAGGAGCCGCGAAGTATTATCCTGACACCAAGCTGCTGTTCGGGATTGCCGACCCTAATGACGGGGTTGTAGAGCGTACTAACGATTACGGCAACATCATTAATGTCAGCCCGGTTGATGAAAGATTTGTAGGTGTTCAGAAGCAGCTCGTCATCCTGCAGGAGCTCGTTCTCCGGTTCACCTCATCAGCGACCAACAGCAACTTCTCCAGAGTGTCGGATATTTACTGGTTGAGCGGTGGTCTGGGTGAGGTAGGCACCAAGGGAAGCAGCAGTTATGTGCCTGCATCTAACGGGGTTGCCCCATATTCCATCGAGGGTAATTTCACGCAGATCAGCCAATCCCGCAAAATCATACCTTCCCAGCGCGGGGAGCTGACGCTCAGCTTCAGTCCTAACGTTGTGGATGAAGTCGGTTCGACCGTTACAGTGTTCCGGTATACGGATGCGGGCAAATGGGAGAACATTGGCGGAGAAGTTGATACCAAGAATCATACCGTAACCGTTCCTTTTGATGAGTTCGGCTACTACACTGTTATGAAACTGCGCCGCGGGTTTACGGATATTACAAATCACCCGTGGGCAAGAAATATTCTGAACGGCCTGTACTCTAAAGGGATTATGACTAACCTGCGGGCAGACGCATTCGGGGCGGATGATACAACAACACGCGGTGAATTCGCTACACTGCTAGTAACCGGTCTTAATATTCCGCTTGATTATGATACGAACAAGCAGACCTTCTTCGATATCGTACCGGAAGCTGTATCGACAACCTGGAATTTTAAGAGTATTGAGACTGCAGCAAGAGCGGGAATTGTTACGGGATTGAGTGACGGATTCTTTGGTCCGGACCAGGCGCTCACCAGAGAGCAGGCGGCGGTAATGATTGCCCGGGCGCTTAAACTCAAAATGTCGACCAATGATGCCAAGCTGCTGGCCAGCCTCAACAAATCCTTTGTCGACTCCGGCAGCATGGATTTCTACTCCCGTCCGGCGATCGAGGCCGTATCCAAGGCGAAGATTATGGAGGGAAGTGCAGTTACTGTTACCGGTCAGACCAAGCCTGTATACAATTTTAATCCAAAAGGCAAACTAACCAGAGCGGAAGCCGGTAAAATTGCGGTAGCCCTATTGCAGAAGAGCACAAGCATCTTCCCTAAAACCTTCAATTAATAAAGTACCGCCGGGCTGCGACATCTGTTCGCGGCCCGGTTATTTTGTACGAAAGAGGTTATACTTTATTTTATGTATGTATGACGGCCAATTTGAAGGAAATTACATATCGCCTACATTAACTTTGTAATCTGCACTGTTTTACGTTACAATAACTTAGAAAATAATTTTTTCTGAAAGGTGAAAGCCATCGATGAAACCGATTTTATCTAAAGCGCAACTGGATTACACGAAAGCAAAGAACCTGTTTGAGAATAGAGCTAAAGTTTTGGAAAAGGAAATTGCCGCAAAGCGCGCATTGCAGGAGATTACACAGGAAGTAATGGAGGAGCTTGTGCAGGCTACCGGATTCCATGATGCATACAATGATCTTGTTATCGCGGAGAATGCTTTGATCGAATGGTCCCATACAACAATCAAACATGAAAAGGCCTACCGCGAAAACCGCTCAGCCATCGATGCGATGTACGAGAATGTTAATTCCAGCCCGGAGAAACGCCAGGAACTGATTCAGCTATCCATGAAGATCCGTTAGGATATGTTTATAGAAGGAAAGCGCCGCTGCGGCGCTTTTTTTGTTGGCCGGTCCGCCAAAATTCAGGTTTGAAATAGGATAATTATGTTTATTTACTTAACAAATATTGCTTAATGACGCTTGAAAGGCGCTGTGCTATACTAATTCCCGTAGCTGCCCAAGATTAACAATAGTTAGTAGAAGATACAAAAGTATCTTCTAACGGGTCGGGGAGCACCTCACATAATTTTTTTAAAAAAACTTTTGAACCAAGCGCAACTTTTTAAAAACTTCTGCGTTTAAGATGTAGAGTCAATTACACCAGGCATTTACCCAGTACCCTAAAGGGTAAGAAAAGCCGTTTGGAAAAATTAACTTTACGTGACTTGAGGCACATTGTATAATACTTAGGTAGAATTAGGAATCTAGTATTAGTCTGCCTTAAACCTGTTTACAAGTTTCTGTGATACCCGTCACAGACATTATTTATACTTAATATGCTCAACTCGGGAAAGGGGGTGCATCGGCTAATGAGTGACATGAGCTACCCAACTAAAGAAAATTCTCAGTTCATGAATGTCCAAGGAGGAGAAAAAAAGGTTATGAAGAAAATTTTATCCGTAGCATTATCTACAGCAATGGCATTCTCGATGTTTGCCTCTGTAGCATTTGGTGAAACTGCAACAACTCCACAAGCTAAATTCGACGCTCTGGCAGCTAAAGGTATCCTGAACGGCTACCCAGACGGTCAAGCTCATCTTGAAAAAGATCTGACTCGCGCTGAGTTCGCTAAGATCGTTACTAAATTGTTCGATCTTACTGAAGTAACTGGTAAGCTGTCTTACAATGACAAAGGCTACACAGCTACTAACTGGGCAGTTCCTTACATCGAAGCTGTTACTGCAGCTAACCTGATGCAAGGTAAAGATACTGTTAAAGGTATCTTCGACTACAACGGTAAAGTAACAGTAGAAGAAGTTGCGGCTGTATTGTTCCGCGCTCTGAAACTGGAAACTCCAGCTACAACTGATAACTCCGCATCCGCATGGGCTAAAGGCTATGCTCAAGCAGTTATCAACGCTGGTCTGGTTGCTCAAGGTACCAACTTCAAAGCTAACGCTACTCGCTCTTTGGTAGTAGAAGCAGCTTATGCAGTTGACAACCTGACTGCAGTTCCTACTGTAACTGCTGCAGAAGCTCTGAGCCCAACTAGCGTGCTGGTTACTTTCTCTGACAAAACAACTACAACTGTAACCCTGACTACTGCTCTGGTTGAAGGTGTTGAAACTACAATCAACTTCAAGAACAACGGTCATGACTACACTGCTAAGGTAACTCTGGCAGCTCCTAAGGTTGTATCCGTTACTGCACCAAACAGCAAACAGCTGGTTGTGAAATTCAACCGTCCGGTTGATTCCGCTACTATTTCTGAAACTGTAGCTAATGTAACTACAGTTAAGGACGGCGTTGTTGCTGTTACTTACCTGAACGGTGCTAACACTGTTAATGTAAACGGAGCAAACATTGTTCTGGGCGCTGATAACACTGAAGCGGTTATTACTTTTGCAGGTAGTGAGTTCCTGAAAGGCAGCTATGCTGTTGCTTTGACTGATGCTATCAAAACAACTGCTGGCGAGAAGGTTACTGCTTATACCCAAGTTCTCTCGGTAAGCGACACTACAGCTCCTTCCGTAGTTTCTGTATCTGCAGTAGCAAGAACTACTACAAACAGAGTCGTTCTTAAATTGAGCGAGCCAGTTGTTCCGAACAGCACAAGAGTATATGTTAACGGAACTGCATATGTTCCTACTACTGGAAACTCACTGGATGAGCTGGTTGTAACTTCCGGAACTCTGGAGGCTGGCAAAACTTATGACGTTTCCGTTCTGAACCTGGCTGACTATGCCGGTAACGTAATCAGCCCGAACCCTACTAAGACAACTGTAACAGTTGTATCTGATGTAGCTTCCCCAACCGTTTCCAGCCTGACTGTAACTGGCGAAAGAACACTTAAGCTTGTATTCAGCAAGGACATGGACCAAAACACAGTAAATGCAAACAACATCAGACTTGTAAATGCTGACGGAACATTTGCTCCGCTGAGCGTAACTAAGGTCGATGCAAAAACTTACACTCTGACTGTGCAAGCAGCTATCACTACTGCTACTACAACAGGAACTGTATCTGTTAACACTAGCGTTCGTGATTTCCTTGGTAATCCGTTTGCTGCAGCATTTACTCAAGCTGTATCCTTCGCTAAGGACACAGTAGCTCCAACTGTTACAAGCGTATCCTACGGTTCTAACGGACTGGTGATTAAGTTCTCCGAGAACGTTAACGTTCCAAACGCTAAGCAGTTCACTATTATCAATGAATCCAATGGTACTGTAGCTCAGACTGTTACAGCTACTGCCGGAACTTATGGAACTAAGGATGACACTGTAACGTTCCCTAACATTACATTGGCTTCCGGAACTTACACACTGCGTCTGCCAGCTGGTTTTGTTACCGACTTGGCAAGTGCTCCGAACAGCCTTGCTGCTTCCACAACAAGCTTCACTTACACAGCAACTACTACTTCGGATAGCGAAAGACCAAAAGTAGGTTCTGTAACACCTGTTTCTGCACCAGCAGGTTCCACTGACCAAACATTCAGCGTAGTATTTACTGATAACAGTGGTCTTGACCTGGCTAGCTTGAGAGATGTAAATAACTACACACTTGGCGGAACTGCTCTGCCAGCGGGTACGTTCATTACTCTGTCCGGCTTTGTTGGCAGCAACTCTGCAGCTCCTCTTCAAGCAACTGTAAACATCAGCGTGCCTAATAGCGGTGTTGCAGATTCCGGCGCTAAAGAATTGCTGGTTTCCGGTGTGAAAGATACTGCAGGTAACGTAATTCAGCCAGCATTTAACTCCATCACTGGTTTCGTAGATAAAGTATCTCCAGTTCTTACTGCGGCTGCTGTGTCTTCTGACCTGTCCAGCAACCTGGTACTTACTTTCTCCGAGAAAGTACTGGTAAGCAGCGTTCAAGCAGGTGACTTCGTGTTCACTGTGAATGGCGTAGAAATTCCATCTGGTGTCGCTGTTAGCATCCAACCGATTGCTGCCGACAATGGATTCGCTACTAAGTTCACTGTAAGCATCCCAGTACTGAATGGAACTTATAACGGTGCTGCTGTACTGTACGTTGAAAAAGACGGAGTGAATGGTCCTTCCTCTTACAACGAAATCATTGCTTACACTACTGATACTGCTGCTATCCTGAACCTTGGGGCTACTTATGTAACTAACCTCTCGGTTAAGGTGGCTGACAACGCAACTATCACTGACAGCTCCACTGCAAACAACAATGTAACTACAGGTACTGTAATTACAGTTAAGTAATTCGCTTCCCCAACGAAGCACAGAATAGCCTCTTCGGAGGCTATTCTTTTTTTATATACAAAAGGAGGACGCTAATGAAAACGGTATGGAAAATATTCTTAGCAACCGGGGTGCTGGCAGGCAGCCTATGGGCTGGTTCTTTGCTGAATGTTACTGCCGACGGTGCAAGTGTGGGTTCCCAGCCAGGTACGGCTGATGATCCGGTGGTCACGAAAAGCTATGTTGACCAGCAGATTCAAAAAGCTCTTCAAGGCGGTGGTACAGCAGCAACTCAAGCACCCGTGGCTACTGCGGCACCTGCAGCTACGGCCGCACCGGTTGCAACAACCGCCCCAGTTCAGAGTGGAGAGGCTGTAGAAATCGTTGACGTTAAACCGGGCCAGACTTTAATTGCCGGAGCTGGCGCTGAATTTATTGTGCGCGCCGGTAAAGCAGTGATCTTTTCACAAGATAGCAATGGTGTAGCTGATCTGACTGCTGGCGTTGATCTTCTTAATGGAGTAGCCGCACCCTCTAATCATTTATTATCTTTCCCCCGCGATGGACGGGGAATATCGGTTCAAGCCGGACAAACCTTAGGACTTGTTGTAATGGTACGCGGATCGTACACGCTGAAATAACTTTTGGTGCTCTTTCTATATAATAGAATTGCCCTGCAATCCGGATTTCATACGTCCGGAACTCTTTCCCTCGCCTGACAAACATTAACCCGACTTAAAGCCATGGTTCAGGTACACAATACTTCCTGTAATTCTAAACAATCATTCAGGAGGTGCTGTATCATGGCACGTACTAATCGGACAGTAGTACCGGAAAGCCGGGCAATGCTTAAACAAATGCAATATGAAATTGCAGCAGAATTCGGGTTATATGGTCATTCCTATGGCGGAGGAGCCGATACGGAATTTGCTTCTGAGCTGGGAGCGCTTGGGGGTTCGGGCGGGTATGGGCGGAATCCATATCTGGGTCATCTGACTTCCAGAGATAACGGATCTGTAGGCGGAGAAATAACAAAGAGGCTTGTGAAGCAGGCTGAGCAGTCTCTTTTCTGAATCATAGCGAAACTTGCCTTTAATTGACACCATCCGGCAAATAAGATAATATGACTTTTGAGGAAAGCCTTACACCTTTTCCATATGGAAAAGGTTCATTTTTTGAACGGGCAGTAATTCATTATGATATTATTTATATTTATTTGACCTGTTATTTGTTAAGGAGCCCCCTTATACAGTGTCAGACTAATAATATGGGAGGTTGATGTACATGTCTATTAAAGGGCGTCATTTGTTTACTTCCGAGTCTGTAACGGAAGGGCATCCGGACAAAATCTGCGATCAGATTTCTGACGCGGTTCTGGATGCTTTTTTGGCTAATGATCCGAATGCCCGTGTAGCCTGCGAAGTGGCTGTGGCCACCGGCCTTGTACTGGTCATCGGCGAGATCAGCACCAAATCGGAATATGTCGATATTCCATCGATTGTACGCAATACCATTAAAGAGATTGGGTATACACGTGCTAAGTTCGGATTTGACTACAATACCTGCGCTGTATTGAGCTCGCTCAATGAGCAGTCTGCCGATATCGCTCAAGGCGTAAATGCTGCACTGGAACATCGTGATCCTGCACAGGTCGCTGAGGAAACTGCAAATATTGGTGCCGGCGACCAGGGGCTGATGTTTGGTTTTGCAACGAACGAAACACCTGAGCTTATGCCGCTGCCGATCGCTCTATCACACCGGATTGCCCGTCGTTTGTCCGAAGTCCGCAAAAACGGCACTTTGGAATATTTGCGTCCGGACGGCAAAACACAGGTTACCATTGAATATCAGGATGATAAGCCTGTACGTGTAGATGCCATCGTAGTATCGACTCAGCATGCTGAGGAAATTACGCTGGAGCAGATTCAAGCGGATATTAAAGAGCATGTTATCTTGCCGGTAGTTCCTGCGGAACTGCTGGATGAGAATACAAAGTACTTCATTAATCCTACAGGACGTTTCGTTATAGGCGGTCCTCAGGGCGATGCCGGTCTAACCGGACGTAAGATTATTGTAGATACATATGGCGGTTATGCCCGTCATGGCGGAGGCGCATTCTCCGGTAAAGATCCGACCAAGGTGGACCGCTCGGCCGCTTATGCTGCCCGTTATGTAGCCAAGAACCTGGTGGCTGCCGGACTTGCAGATAAGTGCGAAATTCAACTGGCTTATGCAATCGGTGTAGCTAATCCTGTCTCGATTAATGTGGATACATACGGAACAGGCAAAATCAGCGAAGAGAAGCTGGCTGAGCTGATCAGCAGCAGCTTCGATCTTCGTCCTGCCGGCATTATCTCCATGCTGGATCTGCGCAAGCCGATCTACAGACAGACTGCAGCTTACGGACATTTCGGACGTACTGATGTGGATCTGCCATGGGAACGTGTAGATAAAGCAGATATGCTGAGAGCCAAAGCTGAAATCTAAACTTTTTAAATAATACAGACAAGCCCGCAAACAGTGCTTCTATCATTAGAAGGCTACTGACTGCGGGCTTTTTTGCGTGTATTGAAGAACAGAATGATCATATAGCAGCCGGAAAAATGTTGACTTTCTAAACTTTGGAAGCCTGGAAGCCGACATATAAGAATATGTATACAGACGAGAAAGTATGGCTTGAGAGGAGTCTTTTAGCGCATGAAAAGGAAAATTTCAATCTGGACAGCACTTATTCTGGCTGGAAATCTGCTGTTCAGTACCGGTTATCCGTCTATCGGAATCGGCAGCCAGACGGCACACGCTGCTAATGAATTTAATGTAGGGATTTCACCAGCTGAGGGAGAAAAGAACGTAAATATCAGCTCCAATATCAAGCTTAGCTTTGACAGGCTGGTAAGTCCGCAAAGTGGCAACATCACGGTAACAGCCCAAGGGGCAAATGAGCCATATGTAACCATCCCGGTGGGCAGTTCAGGTCTGATCAGCAGTTCTACTGAGTACCAGGTCAAATTAGGCAAGGAGCTTGAATACAACAAGACCTATACCGTTAATGTGCCTAAAGGCATGTTCAAGGACAATCTGGGGCTTGAATCGTTAGCAGCTACAGCTACATTTACTACTGCGCCGTCCATTAATACGGCTATTACTGCAACGGAATATTCCCCGGCTAATTATTCTCGGGTTGACAGCAGTCTTACCCAGCTTAGTCTGAAGCTAAATAAGAAGCTGCAGAAGGGCGGCGGATCGATCAAGCTGATCGCATCGGCAGATAATTCTGTGGTGCAAGAGTTTAAAATCAAAGATGGTGAATCGTATGCCTACCTGCAAAATGATACCTCGAACTCCACTACAACAGTAATATTGACTCTAGCAAATAAGCTCACAGCCGGCAGCAGCTACTATGTGCTGATCGACCCGTACGCTCTACAGGATGATGATAATAAGTCCTATGCGGGCATCACTACGGGGAATGTCTGGAGCTTTTCGGTAAAAGGTTCAGTAGTACCGGGGATAACGGTTTCTCCGGCAAACGGGGCAGGTGCTGTATCGGTATCAACGGGTATTCAGCTTACGTTCGACCAGCCGATGATGCCGGCTACAGGGAACATAACGGTATCGCCCAGTAACACGGCATATGCCAGAGCTTTTGACGTGAAATCTGCTTCGGTGACCGGAGGTGGGACGCGGTTTATTAGTATAACTGCGGCTTCTGCGGCGAATCCGCTTTTAAGCAACACCCAGTACACTGTGACAATTCCGCAGGGAGCTTTTTACGATCAGGACGGAAATGTATTCCCGGCTTCTGGACCTTATACTTGGAGCTTTACTACTACTTCACTTACAGGTTTCGGAATAACCTCGCTTAGTCCGGCTGACCGCAGTGAAGCAGTACAGATCAGCCAGCCGATTAAAATCGCCTTCAATCAGGCAACCACTTTGACTTCCGCTAATGGGGTAGCCTTGTATAAGAGTAATGGAACTAAACTTTCCACAACAATAAGTCCAAGTGCCGACTTAAAGGAATTTACTATCGTACCTTCAGCAGGTCTGGATAATGATACTATCTATTATGTAGATATTGCGCAAGGAACATTTGTCGGTAGCAGCAACAATCCGTTCGAGGGCATTAATGGCCGAAACGCCTGGAGCTTTAAAACAGTAGCTCTGGATAAGACAGCCCCGGTGCTATCATCCGCATCTCTTGAAAACAACCGTACCATCCGTTTGAAGTATGATGAAGCACTCAATGCTGGTATTTCTTTGATGCTGGGCAGCTTTGCTGTAACTGTTAACGAGGAGAAGCGGAACATCGACAGTACCTATATTCAGGGCGACAGTGTCTACGTTACACTCAGTACCGGTGTAGCCGTAGGGCAAGTCATAAGAATATCTTACACCCAGGGAATAAGAATGATAGAGGATTTAAGCGGAAATGCAGCAGTCTCCTATGCCGGACGTACGGTGACTAATAACATACAGTCTGTGCTTCCGACACCGAGGGATGGAACCCTCTCCGGCAAAACACTGGTGCTAAACTTTAATGATCAGCTTAGAACAGCCTCGGCGGCCGGTTACAGCCAGTTCTATGTGTATGCAGATGGTGTTTCACTGGGCGTTAACTCAATGAGCTCCAGCGGTTCATCCGTTACACTCGGCTTAAACAATGTTGCATCCAGTGTGCAGAGCGTCCGGGTAACGTATTATGCCGGCTCTTATCCGCTGCAGGATCAATATGGACAGAATATAGCCAACTTCAGTGATTTTTATGTCCGGAATACCAGTGATACGGTGGCACCTGTCTTTCAGAGTGCTTCGGGCTCGGACAAGCAAATTATCCTGACTTATAATGAAGGGCTCTCTGCGAATAGTCTGCCGCTGGTCAGCCAGTACTCGGTACTGGTTGGGAGCACTCCTAACTATGTGACTAACGTAGCTGTAAGTGGCAATCAAGTAACGCTTACTTTAGCTAGTGCCCTTTCAACAGGCGGCTATACCACCGTTTCTTATATTCCGGGAATTGCCGGAATCAGTGATCTGAATGGCAACCGGGCCGCTTATATCAATCTTCAGCCGGTATCGGTTTCCGGAAGCAGCGTGACCACAGTGCCCAATATCAGCTCGGCAACAATAACAGGGGATGAACTGACCGTTAATTTCAGCAAAAGTATGCAGGCCAGTTCAACGCTGTATAGCGGCCAGTTCGCTGTCAGAGTCGACGGCAGTACGGTGGGGGTGCAGTCCGTTAATGTATCCGGAACCACGATGAGGCTGGTTTTATCTACTGTAGTTAGGGCAGGCCAGACTGTGGATCTGTCTTACATGACCGGTGCAGGCAGTATCCTTGATCTCAGCGGAACTGCGCTTGCGTCTTTTACAGCTCTCGCTGTACAGAATCTGACCGGAACGGGAGCGTCCACATCCAGCCGCCCGTCCTATCTGGGCATTCTGGCTGCAAGTGAATTCGGTAAGGAATATCCGCTGCTCAAAAGCGATTCTGCGACTACAGCGGACGACCGCTCCGTCTATAACCAGGCAGTCAAACGGTATGTGCTTGCGGCCGACCGCCTGACTGCAAGCTATGAATATCTCCAAAAGCTGGGTACAGCCTCCCTGGTATTCGAGGTGCCTCAGACAGAGCTTGCCGCTTATGTAACGGTGCCGTTAAAGCCGCTGCTGGATGCGGTCAACCGCAACAGCAAATCAGCCTTCGGCATCCGGTACGGGGATACCCTGTACAATCTGGCGCTGGATGATATGAACATGAACAGCCTGGCAGCAGGCCTGATTGCAGACAGCAGCACAATATCACTTGTTATCCGGCTGGAAAAGGTACCTTCCGGCACGTATACACCTTTTGAGCAAAAGCTTAGAAGCCAGGGGTTGCAAACGGTAACCAGTCTGACGGATATCCGCATGAGCGCTGTAGTAAGCGGCAATTATTCAAACGGTACGGTCCTAAGCTCCCCGGGAGAATATACAGTTCGCACTACCGCAACATTAAACAGTGATCAGACATCGGCAGCCAGACTCGACCTTGTCTATTATGATGCCACGTATCTGCCAACAAAGATTAGCTCAGCAGGAAGCTACACCGTTATCCGGGCGAATACAACAGGTAACCAGGTGGTAGGTACATTCCTGTCAACCCGCAGCTTTACGGATATGAGCAGACACTGGGCCCAATCGACTGTAGCACTTCTTGCTGCCAAAAATATTATCGACAGCAGTTACGGCACTACATTCAAGCCGGAGCAAAAAGTTACACGTGCTGAATTCGCGGTTATGCTTAGCCGGGGCCTGGGGCTGCTGGGCGACAGGGAAACGGCTCAGCGTTTCAGCGATGTACAGGCATCAACCCAAACCGGTGATTACATTGGCGCAGCAGCCAAGGCAGGAATTATTACCGGGAATACAGACGGCACCTTCCGGCCGAATGACAATATTACCCGGGAACAGCTGGCCATCATGATCATCCGTGCGATGGAGTACACGAAGCATCCGATTACCCTGAGCGGTACGGCTGCCTCTGCACTAAGCGCATTCAAGGACAGAAATAAGATACAGAACGCGGCTGCCGAATTTGTGGCAAAAGCGGTTCAGGAAGGAATTATCCTGGGGATGACCACGACAGAGTTTCAGCCTCAGGGCAATGCCACCAGGGCTCAGGCTGCAGTTATGCTGCAGCGGATGCTGGGTATGGCAGGTTTCCTTTAGAATAAATGAAGTAAGCCCCGTGTATGCGGGGCTTTTTTATGTTGTCTGCAGCTTCTGTAACAGCAGTGAAATGGGAGGAATCTAGCAATATTCGCAACTTTTCGTTAAAATTTCAGTCTATTTAATAGTAAAGGGGAAGTAGATGCCTGTTTTTTGACTTCATAATAGACGCTGGACAATGAAAGAGTGCGATTATTAAAAGAGATGGGAGAGTTACACTGAAATGAGTGAAGTTTTCATGGGGAACAGTGACAAGAAGCCAGGACGGGGAACAGGAAAGCCGGCGGCAAAACGCTGGATTGCAGCATCATTGGCCGGAGTGCTCTGGATTATGCCGGTGATTGGAAGTGAGGGACTGCCGGGTTTGGGAGCAGGTACAGCATCTGTAGCCCAGGCGGCTGCCAGTTCTTTTACAGTTACGAAGCTGGGTGAAGAGGTCATTACCTCCGGAGCGATGATGATGGAATATAAATACACCGCACTGCGTTCAGGCAAAAGCGCAACCGGACTGGCGGATGTCATCCGTGTGGATTTGAGCAATCCTTACGTTTCCCTGGATGTAATGACCGGCAAGGGCGGTAACCTGACTACCCGGCAGAGTACGGGCGGTATGGCGGCGGAAACGGGAGCAGTAGCGGCTATTAACGGGGATTACTTCAATACCGGGGGTGAGGGGGCACCGATCGGAGGGCAGGTATCCGGCGGAGTCCTGGTATCGACACCTTCGCAGCTGGATGGAATGTATGCCTTCGCACTAACCAAGGACCGTAAGCCGGTCATTGATGAATATACGTTTGAGGGTCTTGTTACTGCAGAGGACGGGTCTCAGTTCCCGTTATCCGGTATTAACAAGGGGGCTTATAGCCCGGAAGGCGGCAGTTCCACGTACAGCCATGCCAATGCCGCCTATATTTATACTGATGCCTGGACCGCTTTGGACCGGCCAAAGAACAGCTCAACAACACCGACTGAGGTGCTGGTGCAGAATGATGTTATTACGCAAATTTCTCTGGATGCGGCACTGCCCATAGCCGTTCCGGAAGGTGCATACATCCTGCGGACTCACGGTCTGTCTGCACAATTCGTCAAGTCCCATCTGGCGGTAGGCCAGAAGCTTAGCAGTGTATACTCGCTGAAATCCAAAACGACCCAGCAGTCCGTAGATCCGGCCAGTCTGCAAATGATGATCGGCGGACATACCATTCTGGTTAATGGCGGCAAGGCGGCAGCCTTCTCGCGTTCGACTTCCAGTATCGGCGGCTACCGGGCAAGGACAGCGCTGGGATATTCCCAGGACGGCCGTTACGTCTATCTGATTGCGGTAGAGGATAATGCTAACAGCGCCGGGATGTCACTGACAGAGCTGCAATCCTTTATGACCAATATCGGGGTCTGGAAGGGATTGAACCTTGACGGAGGGGGTTCTACAACCATGGTAGACCGCCCGCTGGCCGAAACGGCGACTACACTTACCTTCAATACAGAATACGGTACAGAGCAGCGTAGCATTGTCAACGGCCTGGGAGTATATACTTCCGCTCCGCAGGGAGAGGTAAAAGGAATCAAGATCAGCGGCAGCCCGGTGCTGCTGATAGGACAAAAAGCCAGCTATACGTTAAAAGGCTATGATACCTACTATAATCCGATAGATGTGGCCTCGGGTAACCCGGCATGGACTTCGAGCAACGGCAGTGCGACTGTCAGCGCTGGTGAAGTAACGGCTGTCAAAGCCGGAACGGCCACACTGACCGCTACCAGCGGAGCAGCAAGTGCCTCCACGAAGGTAACCGTTCTGGGAGGGGAAGACCTGGCGAGCCTGTCTGTGGGCACAGCTACAGCTCCCTTGACAGCGGGCACGACCGTATCGGTCCCTGTTACAGCAGTCTCTAAAAGCGGAGCGACCCTGACTGTGCCGGCTTCGGCGCTGAAATGGGAAATGGTCGGTTTTAACGGGAGTGTTCAGAACGGCAAGCTTACGGTTAATTCGGTCAATGCAGGCGTAACTACAGGCTATGCGATTGCCCGGTATGACGGCTTCAGTACAGCGGTTGTACTGTCTACAGCAGCAGCCACAGCCTGGGAAGATTTCGAAAATGTGAACTATCCGATTGCCTTCACTACAAATGCTGCGGGCGTCACCGGAACGGCAGCGGTTGTGGCCGGATCAGCTGAACGTGCGGGCTCCAAGGTGCTGTCACTCAGCTATGACATGACGGCGGGCAGCGGAAAAATGTATGCCTATGCCCAGTTCAACGGTACCACCGGCAAGAGTATCCCGGCTGCGGCAACCTCGATGTCGCTTGATGTTATGGGCGATATGAGCCTTAACTGGCTGCGGGCTGAGGTTGTTGACAATGCAGGAACAACAGCATACATGGATCTGGCTAAAGTGATTGACTGGAATGGCTGGAAGAGCCTGAACATTGACCTGTCGGGCTCGGGCATCAAGTTCCCGGCAACGCTCAAAAGAGTATATGTAGTCAATGTAGAGGAAGGGCAGGACGAACGGGCCAAGACCGGTACGGTAGGCTTTGATAATATTTCCTTTGTTATGCCTTCGCTGTCCAGTGAAGCAGGACTTCCGAAGGCAGCGGCCTCCATGGTCATCGGTTCAAAGTCCCTGACGGTTAACGGCACCAAAAAAGCGATTGATGTCGCTCCGATCGTTAAGGACAACACCACTTATATTCCGATTAAATATGTAGTGGATGTCTTCGGCGGCAGCGCAGCCTGGGATCAGAGCACCAAGAAAATCATGGTTCTGCGGGGGGCGAAGGCGCTCGACCTGACTGTCGGCAAAAAGGAATATGTACTGAACGGGAAGCGTCAAAGTGCTGAAGTAGCTCCTTTAATCCTAGACGGCAGGACTTTAGTACCGCTTAGACTCGTCTCGGAGCAGCTTGGACTGACCGTAAAATGGGAACAGAAAACGAAGACCGTAACTATCGAATCGTGATATGTTAGTATAAAGGAAAGCCTTTAATACGATCCGATAGAAATGGGGCAAGCATCCGTGGAATTTCAGGCCGATGCGATAGATCGCGTCATTAAGAATACCATCGACGTGATGGAGAGCAGCAAGTATCAGATTTTTGAAATAATGCATGTTGCCCGGGACGAGCTTGTTGCACTCACAAAAGAACTGCAGAGGGTTATGGAAGAAACGGATGAAACATTGCAAAAAGTGGATAAGCTGGAGCTGCAGTATCACCGTTCACGGATCCGGCTGACCGAGGTCAGCCGTGATTTTGTCCGTTATTCGGAGAAAGATATCCGGGTTGCCTACGAAAAGGCGACCGAGCTGCAGCTTGAGCTTATGATGACAAGGGAACGTGAGATCTATCTGCGGAGCAGGCGGGATGAGCTGCAGCTGCGGGTCCGCAGTGTCGAAAATTCTGTTGAGCGTGCAGAATCCATCGGTTCGCAAATGAGCGTTGTTATCGATTACCTGGCCGGAGAAATGGGACAAGTCACACGAATTGTCGAAACGGCAAAAAACAGGCAGCTGATCGGGCTGAAAATTATTCTGGCCCAGGAAGAGGAACGCAAAAGAATTGCCCGGGAAATTCATGACGGCCCTGCTCAAATGCTGGCGAATCTAGTCCTAAGGACGGAAATTGTAGAAAGAATGCTGGTAAAGCAGGAATTTGGCCTGGTGCAGGACGAAATAATAGATTTAAAGGGACAGGTCCGCTACAGTCTGGAAGAAATGCGAAAGGTTATTTTTAATTTGCGTCCAATGGCGCTGGATGACCTTGGGTTGATCCCAACCCTCCGCAAGTATGTGCATGACTTTGAGGAAAAAACCAAAATCCGTACCACCTTCGAAACAAGGGGCAAGGAGCACCGGCTTTCTTCCGCTATGGAAGCCGCAGTTTACCGGCTTGTGCAGGAAGGGTTAACCAATGCTGCGAAGCACGCTTATCCGAGTTACGTTCTGGTAGAAATCACTTATCAGGCGCAGCTGATCAAGATTGTCGTAAAGGATAACGGCCTGGGGTTCAATGTAAAAAAGGTTAGCGAGCAGGGCAGCCGGGAAAGCTTCGGGCTGGTCGGCATGCGGGAGCGTGTAGAGCTGCTTGAAGGCAGGATGGAAATCGAGTCAGCGGAGAATCAGGGAACAACAATCGTAATTCACATTCCGACAAATGTGGAAAAGGGGAAGGAGTAATGTGATGGAGAACCAAAGCTCTGGCAAATTGCCGATAAAAGTACTTTTGGCCGATGATCATCAGTTGTTTCGCGAAGGGCTTAAACGGATTTTAAATATGGAGGACGACATCGAGGTTATCGGTGAATGCGGTGACGGTATTCAGGTGCTGGAATTCTGCAACGTCAACAAACCGGATATTGTGCTGATGGACATCAATATGCCTGTTGAAAATGGTGTTGAAGCTACACAGAAGCTCCGGGAAATGTTCCCGGATGTAAAGGTTATCATTCTGTCAATTCATGATGATGAGAGTTATGTATTCGAGACACTGCGCAAGGGTGCCAACGGCTATCTGCTGAAGGATATGGAAGCGGAGTCGTTGATCAATGCCATCCGTTCAGTATGTGAAGGGCATGCGTTCATTCATCCCAAAGTTACCGGTAAATTGATCAACCAGCTGCGCCGTATGACTTACCTTAACGAAACAGGTGCCATGGCTGAGACTCCGGTCAAGGAAGCAGGCGTGAAGTTCGTTGCCGGCGACAATAATCCGCTGACCCGCCGTGAGGCAGAGGTGCTGCGTCTGATGGCTGAAGGCAAGAGCAACAAGAATATCGGAGAATACCTCTTTATCAGTGAAAAGACGGTCAAGAACCATGTCAGCAGCATCCTGCAGAAGATGGAAGTTGACGACCGTACACAAGCCGTAATCAACTCGATTAAATACGGCTGGGTTACCCTATAACCGGCATAACGTTAACTGAGCGTTTTGGAGAATCCAAATGATCCGGAACAACATTACATAACGGCAGGGGAGCTCTTTGTCATCTGCCAGCGTATTGTTCAGTCGCAGTTATATTCGAATTTTGCAAAATGCTGATTTAAGTAAATACCCGGATATAGGCAGTCTGACCCTGTCCGCTGTAAGATAGCCTTTAGAGCAGACGGGTTTCCCAGGCCGCAGGGAACCATGGGCAGTCACCGACCTCGGAGCATCGGCATATAGTGTCGGTATAAGAGGAGGTGCATCTCCATGGTAGCCCAGTTAATATGGATTGCGGCTGTTTATGGATCGGCAGTAGCTCTCGTTCATATCCTGAAACACCGGGAACGTACCCGGCATGCCGGACGATTCAGCAAGCGGCTTCATTATATTCTGATTACCCGCAATCATGAGGCGGTAATTGAAGGGTATATCCGGATGCTTGCCTGGCGGGCATTCCGGGCGGGCAAAGCCTACCAGGTAACTCTGATGGATGACGAATCCAAGGACAGCACGGTAGCTGTAGCAGTCAGACTGGCCCGGAGCGGCTCTGCAATTGAATTCGTACCGCTGATGCAGCTTCAGGGTATGCAGGAACGGCAGACCGTAATAGATCTGCGGATGCCTGGAAGCAGGGGATCGCTATCGACACGCGGCGAATATTAATGCAATATGCAAGAAACGGGTGAAGCACACTCTCCAGTTCGGGGGAGTGTGCTTTTTTGTGTTTTCCTGATTGCCAAAGCTATAGCGGCGAGAAAAGAATAGGCAGTAGATGGGGATGTGTAATTCAGGGCCTTTATCAGGATCAGCGCTGACAGGGTGATTATCTTATAAGCAGGGGGCGGCATGTTATGAGAGTTAGTGTCTATGCAGCGGCAACGGAAGGGCGCTGGAAGCTGTGGATCTCGGTGTGTCCGGCGGTGGACTGGTTATGGTGGAGCGGGAGGGGAGGGCACGGCTGGAATTGCAATAAGGCGGATGGACTTGTGATGCTGTCTGCCGGCCTGCCTCTCGGGTGGGGTGTGAAGCTCAGGGACAAGCTGGAATACAGCAATGCTATGCAGAAATGGACAGCAGCAGAATGGCGGGCCTGTATGATAGATATTCTTAAAAGGGAGATCCGGGCAGAGGAAACAGCCCGGGGGCAGCGGATGGAGGAGTGGGCCTGGGAACTATTCGATGTGCGGGATATGGGAGATGGCCGGGCCGGATGGAGTGATCGTGATGCAGGGAAGCCGAGAAGTGATGAGGACTTGTGGTTTGATGCTCCTGGCTGCATGCGGGAAGTGAGCTATTATGCAGACAGTCTTGTGGCAATGCTGTACGGACGCTCGCTTTTGCAGCCGGAAGTGGAGGCCCTGCTGGTAGAGCAGGCTGAAGGAGCTGAACGGCGCTGGAGGGCTGCTGCCCAGCTTGCCCATCTGCAGGGACGGCTTAAGCTGGAAGCCGCGGTGGGTCATGTAAGCGTGAGTGGTGGAGGCAAAGGTGATGATTGTAGCGGAGTGGGCAGCATCCGCTGGAAGGCGGTGCAGGCGGCGCTTCGCCTGCCGCCGCTGCTCTGGCGCGGCGCTGCCCGCCGCCGCGCGGATGCGCGCTGCCTGCGCTGCGGCAGCGCGGCCACGGGCCGCACGCCCTGCGCTGCGTGCGGCCTGCTCTGCTGCGCCTATTGCGAGGCCTGCCTCGCGCTCGGGCGCAGCCGGTCCTGCGCGCTGCTGATCCGCAGCGCGGCTTCTCCGGCCGTGCGGTGCACAGCGGCCGGGACCAGCCCCACCGTAGCGGCACGCCGGTGGGGGCTTAGTGCAGCCCAGGCGGGGGCCGCCGGGGCTGCACTGGGGTTTCTGGCTGCGCGGGGGAAGCGCGCAACCAGGGAAGGCCCAGAGCGGTTCCTGCTCTGGGCGGTGACGGGAGCGGGGAAGACGGAGATCACCTTCCCGCTCCTGGATGCAGTGCTCGCCGCCGGAGGGCGGGCAGCGGTGGCGACGCCGCGGCGCGACGTTGTGCTGGAGCTGGCCCCGCGGTTGGCGCGGGCCTTCCCGGCAGCGTCACTGGCCGTGCTGTACGGCGGCAGTCCGGACCGCTGGATACCGGGCCGGATTACCATCGCCACTACGCACCAGCTGATGCGGTTCTACCAGGCTTTTGATCTGGTGATTATCGACGAACTCGATGCGTTTCCCTATCACAACGATCCCATGCTGGCTTTTGCAGCCGGACAAGCCTGCAAGCCGGACGGAGCCTTTATCTTTTTGTCAGCAACGCCGCCGCGGCAGCTGCAAAGAGAGGTCAGCTTCGGCAGGCTGCCGCATGCAAGGGTGCCGGTGCGCTTTCACGGTCATCCGCTACCGGTACCGCAGCATTTGACGATGAATCCGGTACATCTGTGTATCAAAAAAGGCGGCTTACCCAGGGCATTTATACAGGCGTTGCGCAGATCGCTGGCACGGGAAGCGCAGGTGTTTCTGTTTGTGTCACGCATTGCCCATATTGAGCCGCTGCTGGTGCTACTGTGCCGGATTTTTCCTGACGTCCGTATAGAAGGTACTTCTTCTCAGGATCCGTTCCGG
Source organism: Paenibacillus sp. PastM-3 (assembly GCF_029893965.1). Lineage (GTDB taxonomy): Bacteria > Bacillota > Bacilli > Paenibacillales > Paenibacillaceae > Paenibacillus_AQ. The sequence continues at coordinate 122,997 of NZ_JARXXP010000002.1, read as the reverse complement.
CCGGCCAAAGTAATGTCCTTCCGCGGACGGGAGATCAGAATGCTGGTGACCACAACCATTCTGGAACGGGGCGTGACTGTCCCGCGCAGCGATGTTTACATTCTCGATGCAGACAGCAGTCTGTTCGATGAGGCTTCACTCGTACAGATGGCGGGGAGGGCAGGACGTTCGCAGGAAGACCCCGCAGGCACGGTGCTGTTTCTCTCTCCGCAGTGGACGAGCTCCCAGCGCAAAGCGATTGCCCAGATCCGTACGATGAATGCCATTGCCTGCAGGCGGGGATACCTGAAAGGGAGGAAATGACCATGAATAATTTAAGCGATTGGATAACCGGTATCCGCTCCTTACTTGCTCCCGCAATCATCCGCTGTCTGATCTGCAGTAGTAACGGCCGTCCGTCAGCCGGGCTGCCCGGCATTTGCACAGGCTGCGAGGCTGGTATTCCCTGGATCCGTCAGCCCCGCTGCCAGACATGCGGCCGCCACACCGGTTGTCCCGACTGCAGCCGGAGCGGTCAATCTGCACCTATTCTCTATAACCGGAGTGCAGTAGCCTATACTCAGGTGATGCGTGAATTGCTGGGACGATATAAATACAGGGGGCATGAGCGGCTTGCACCTTTGCTGGGTCTGATGCTGGATCGTGCATACATACAGCTAAAAGTTTATATAGACCATCGCCAGAACTTGACACTGGTCCAATCTCAACGGTTGCCTGTACATAGCATTCTTCGAAAAAAGAAGGTCAATCCAGCTAACCTGTGGCACGCTGATCTGCTTGTCCCTGTGCCCGTCTCGGATTCGCGCCTTATGGAGCGCGGCTTTAACCAGGCTGAGCGCCTGGCAGATGTGTTGTCCGGACTCAAGGGAATTCCGCAGCTCCCGCTCCTTGTCCGTACTCACCATACCGGCAAACAGAGCTTTAAAAGCAGGGCAGAGCGCATCGCAGATATGAAGCATGCTTTTGCTGCAAATTCTGATAATTCAGTCAGAGCACAAATCAGCAGCTGGTTGTCTCAAGTACAAGATCCCGGCCGGCCACTGCAGATTCTAATCATCGATGATATTTACACTACAGGCAGTACCATTCGTGCGTGTGCAGAAGCGGTACAGCTTATATGCGCGAGTCATAGAAGAGATGCAGAGATTTATAGCCTGACGTGGGCCCGATCTTAATGCAAAAATAACCAAAAAATAATTCTAGCCGATACTAATCATAGACTAAGCGTTTGCGATCATGTAATCTAAGCATAAGTTCACTATGCAATGCACAAAATGTAAGGGAAGGAGCCGCCGGTAAAATGAATGTAGACAATTGTCCCAAATGCGGCCGTTTATACGTCAAGAATATTATGGATCTATGCCAGCCCTGTATCAAAGAGCTTGAGAATCAATATGCGATTTGTGCAGAGTACCTGCGTAAGAACCGTGGCACCAATATTCAGGAGCTGTCCGATGCTACTGAAATTCCTATTAAAGAGATCACCCGGTTTATCCGCGAAGGCCGGATTTCTATAGCGAATGCTCCGAACATGATGCTTCCTTGCGAAGTGTGCGGAACACTGATCCGCGAAGGGCACATGTGTGACAGCTGCCGGTCCCGTTTAAGCAAGGAGCTAAACAGAGCTGCAGCTGAAACTGCTGCTGCTAATGAGCCTAAAAGCGGCAATAAATCCGCTTACCGCGCCGTTGATAAGTTCCGTAATTAATAAAATCTTGGAAAAAACGTTTTCAGCTATAAAGATTGATTCAATAAAGGCCGATAAACTTAGTAAAGATTATCGGCTTTTTTATTTTAAAAGGAAGGTGGAAGTTATGAAAATTAACGAGACCGGACGAATTAACCCCATTAATCCGTATCAGCGCAGTGCGGACGCACAGCGCCAGGAGCAGATCAAGAAAAGTTCACGCAAGGACGAGGTTTCGATATCTGATGAAGCCATTCAGCTTCTGAAAGCCCAGAACAGCAGCAAGATTGATGCAGAACGTGCAAACAAGATCGAGAGCCTGAAACAGCAAGTATCCGCAGGTACCTACCAAGTTGACGCAGCTAAACTCGCAGACTCACTCGCCCCCTACTTTAAGCAATCCTCCGAGAATTAGGTGAATTCATCCATGGCATTGACGAAATTACTTGAACTCCTTGAGCGGCTGGATGACACGCATCTTCAGATGCTTAATCTGGCCGCAGTCAAGAAGCAGACGATTATGGACAACAGGGTCGATGGCCTGATTGACGTCATGAACCGGGAGTCCAAGCTGATGAAGCTGATTGGACAGCTTGAGGAGCAGCGTGCAGAGGCTGCCTATATCTTCTTACAGGGAGTAGGCATACGATCCAATCTGAACCTGAATCTGACTGAGCTGTCCCGGCTTGTATTTGATCCAGAAGATAAATCGCGTCTGCAGCAAATACAGCAGAAGCTTTCAGGCACTTTACAGCGCTTGAGGGCAGCCAACGAGCTGAACCAGAAGCTGATTGAGCAGTCGCTTACTTTTATAGACTATTCCCTGGATTTGCTTGTAGGGAGACCGAATCAGGAATTTACGTATCATCATCCGGCCGACAAAGGATATACCAGCAGCCGTTCAGGACTTTTTGACGCCCGCGGATAAAGAATCTTATATATTCATATATTGCGCATTGCCGGAGCAATCATAGGGAGGAATAAGCAGTGACATCCACATTTCATTCGATAGAGACGGCAAGGCGGAGCCTTTTTACCCAGACTGCTGCACTCAACACAACCGGACATAATATCGCTAATGCAAACACAGAAGGTTACACCCGCCAGCGTGTGAATATGAAGGCTGCTATTCCGATCGAGGCATACGGCATGAATAATTCGGCGATGCCCGGACAGATGGGAACAGGCGTAGAGTTTACTTCCATACAACGGATCCGCGAGATGTTCCTGGACGACCAGTACCGGGGAGAGAGTGCCTCAAGCGGAAACTGGACCATCCAATCCGATACTCTGGATAAACTTGAAGCCATTGTGAATGAGCCTTCTGATTCAGGAATCCGGACAGTGCTTGATAACTTTTGGAAATCCTGGTCGGATTTAAGTAAGAATCCGGAGGATCCTACAGCCCGGAAGATTGTTGTACAGACGGCACAGTCACTTACAGATGCAATTAACTATATGAGTACACAGCTAGATAATCTGGACAAGGACCTTAACACCAATATTGATGTTAAAGGCAAAGAGATTCAAAGCTATTTGAGCTCTATTGCTGATCTGAACAGGTCTATCTACAAAATTGAAGGCATGGGCGATCAGGCTAACGACTTGCGTGACCAGCGGGATTTGCTGACTGACAAGCTTTCCAAAATAATTAATGTTACTGTACTTGATACAGATGCCGGTTATACGATTTCACTTGGCGGACAACCGCTTGTCCAGGGAGCAGCTGTGGCTGCTACAGTAGACAGTGCATTTTTGAATAACGCATACGCTTCCGGGGATCTCAAAGCAGGCGAAGCCTATGGGATGATTTTCTCCAGCAAAACGTATGTTGCGGATTACAAAAAGCAGCTTGATGACATGGCTAATACGATTGCCAATGGAGAGGTTCAGGTTACGATTCCTTCGGGATCTACGCTTCCGGCAGGAACTACGGTTCTTCGGGACTCGGAAATTATTCATTCAGACGGCACCAAAACTACACTTCTTGCCGGAGCGGCAGTTCCGGTACCATTGACTGGAGATCTCAAAACTACGGTTAAGGGACTCAATGGCCTCCATGAGTTAGGATATGCCATGGACGGCAGCTCGGGACGGGCCTTTTTTACACCGGCAATTGCCGGTGAACCGATCACCGCAGGCAATCTGAGGCTTAATCCTGAAATAGCTGCTAACGCGAATCTGTTTGCTACCTCAATGCGGGTGACTACAGATAGTGCCGGAAATACTACTGTTATAAAGGGTAATAATTCCCTTGCTACATTGTTCAGTAATATGAAGGATAACACTACTTTCACTTCTGCTGACGGCACAAAAACAGGTACTGTGGGATCCTATCTCAGTTCTATGGTTGGACAGCTTGGAATTCAGTCACAGGAGGCTACCCGTCAGGCCAGCAACTCTGATTATCTGGTTGAACAGGTAAACTCGCGGCGCCAGTCGGTGAGCGGTGTATCGCTGGATGAAGAAATGTCGAATATGCTGGTATTTCAGCATGCATATAGCGCAGCTGCGCGTTTCATGACTACTTATGACGAGATGCTTGATAAATTAATTAACGGAACCGGCACAGTCGGCAGATAAAAGGAGGAATAGCTGATGTTGAGGGTAACCTCCAATATGATGAACTCACAGTTGCTGCTTAATTTGAACAGAAATGCCCGCACGATGAATGATACGCAGCTCCAGCTATCGACTGGCCGCAAAATTAACAAGCCTTCGGATGATCCGGTAGGTATCACCTATTCTTTGCGCTATCGTGCTGAGATATCATCTAACGAACAGTACACGAAGAATGTGGACAGCTCGCTCTCCTGGCTAGATTATAATGATACGGTGCTGGGACAAGCCGGTGAGGTTGTCCAGCGTCTAAGAGAGCTTACTGTGCAGGCGGCGACCGGAAGTAATCCTCAGTCTGCCTTGGACAGTATCAATGAGGAAGTAATGCAGCTCAAAGAGCAGCTTGTTGATATTGCAAACAGTAAGCTTAACGGGAAATATATCTTTAATGGCGAGCAATATGATGTTAAGCCTTATGATTTCGTTAAGGGAGCAGACGGAACCTTTGATACAACCAAGGCTGTCACTACAGACCCTGGACAGATTCAATATGTCGTAGGTGAAGGGGTTCAGCTGCCCATCAGCCTAAGCGGTAATGATGTATTTGGCTACTCGTCAGATGCAGATAATATTTTTACAGTCATTAACAATATCTCAAGTGCTTTGAAGTCAGGCAACATCACTGGAGTATCAGACCAGTTAGCCAATGTGGATACCCGTATTGAGAAGTTTCTGACTGCCCGTTCTGAGATTGGTGCAAAGACTAACCGGGTAGAGCTGATGCAGGAGCGCCTTAGCGACCTTAATACCAACCTCACGGAACTCCAGGCCAAGACAGAGGATGCAAGTTATGAAGAACTGATTATGAACTCGAAGATACAGGAGAATATTTATAATGCCTCCCTATCTGTAGGAGCGAAAATCATCTCAACCACACTCGTAGACTTTATTAGATAACGGAGGTGCTACTCGCTGATGCAGGGTATTCTGCAAATTCGACAGACACCGGCGGTTATTGGTATTGATGCAGATCCCGGGCAATATTCCATTTCGCAGCCTAAGGCTGAAGTTACTATAACAACTACACCAGGAAAGCTAAGTGTGGAATCTACACGTCCGGTGCTTCTGATAGATCAGAAACAGGCGCGAGCCGCTTATAACGGGGGCACGGTGCTTGAAATGAACGGGCGTATCTATTCAGGTATCAAGCAATTATATTTGCAGGCTATCGCCCGGAGGGTGGAGCAGGGCAACCGGATGTCTGAATTTTTTAAACCCGGTAATTCCATTGGCGAAGTTTATGGTTTTGATACAGAGCCCAACTCTTTTCCTAATCCGTGCGGACCGGCATCTTATGATAACGTGAGAATCCGGTTTGAATCTCAGGCACCGCAAATCAGTTACAGAGCTGCCACAGTAGATATCCAGGCAACCCGGCATGAACCCGAGATCGAATATACCCGCGGGAAGCTGGATATCTACATGCAGCAGTATAATTCTGTGGAATTTATTCCACCTGAAATTAATATGCAGATATAGCATTTGAGCTATAGATGTGCCTGAGTGCGCGTCTATAGCCATTTTTCTTATTACTCCATTTTCATAAATTATTTAGGAGTTGAGTCAATTGATTATAGAAACATTGTCGATGGGCAGACTTGAAGTGAGTGAAGAACAATTGTATCATTTTCCCAAGGGTATCCCAGGTTTTGAAGAAGAAACGGACTACGCTTTAATTACATTGGAAGATACTCCATTTTGGGTCCTGCAGTCATTGAAAGAGCAGGGAGTTTCATTTCTGCTTACTAATCCTTTTGATTTTTATCCGGGTTATGAGTTTGAACTGCCGGACGAAGAAGCTGCAGAGCTGCAAATTGAAGTAGAGGTTCTTATCCGCAGTATTATTACTCTTCATGAAAATACCGAACAATCAACGATTAACTTGTTGGCTCCGATCGTGTTCAACCCTGCCAAGCGGCTAGGCAAACAGATTGTGATCCATAGCCGGACCTATCATACCAAACATATTCTGCTTCAGGAGCAGCCCGCAGACGGAAAGGATGGTGGCTGATGTGCTAGTGCTTTCCCGCAAAAAAGGTGAATCCATCGTTATTCAGGATCAGATTGAGATTACAATCCTTAGTGTGGATGGAGATACAGTTAAGGTTGGTATTTCAGCGCCGAAGCATGTGGATATCTTTCGTAAAGAGGTTTATCTCTCAATCCAGGAGACCAACCGCGAGTCTGCTGCTCCCCAGCAGTCCGATCTTAATGCCCTGATTCACCGGCTGAGGGGATTAGGAAATCAGGATTAATAATTGCAGAGGCCAGCTTGTACCCGGGACTGTTTTAGAGTTCCGGGTTTTATTTATTTCATCACGCCGGCATATACCGGCAAATCAGCATTTAAAGTGAATTGCAATATTTTTTTAGAAAATGTTTAAAATGCTCTAAACAGTTAGGCGCCTGCCGTCGATATATTATTTAGACGCTGATCCGGCAGGGCGGCCGACCTTAACGGATTGGCGTTTACCACAAGGATGTGGAATCAATTTAATTTCAGGGAGGAAATACCCAATGATTATCAATCACAACGTAGCAGCAATGAACACACAACGTCAATTGTCTGTTAACACAGCTAATACTAACAAATCCATCGAGAAACTGTCTTCCGGTCTTCGCATCAACCGTGCAGGCGATGATGCAGCTGGTCTGGCAATTTCCGAAAAAATGCGCAGCCAGATTCGCGGTCTGGACATGGCTGCCAAGAACTCGCAAGACGGCATTTCCCTGATTCAAACTGCTGAAGGCGCACTGAATGAAACACACAGCATTCTGCAGCGTATGCGTGAGCTGGCTGTTCAGTCTTCCAATGACACTAACACTAACAGCGACCGTGAAGCTCTGCAAAAAGAAGTAAATGAACTGGCTAAAGAAATCACCCGTATCGCCAACACTACAGAGTTCAACACCAAGAAATTGCTTGATGGTTCTGCAGACGGCGGTACTCAGGTAAACAGTGCAGCTAACCTTTCGTTCCATATCGGTGCTAATGCAAGCCAAAGCATCTCGCTTACAATTGCTGCTATGGATGCTCATTCCCTGGGTGTAGCAGGAACAGGCGGCGCTTCGGCAACAGGCGGTACTGCAGCAATTGCAACTTCCGGTATCAGCATCTCCAGCCAGGTTTCCGCGAATGCAGCTATTACAACTATCAATACTGCAATCACAACTGTATCCACTGAGCGCGCTAAGCTGGGTGCTTACCAGAACCGTCTGGAGCACACTATCAACAACCTGAATACTTCTTCCGAGAACCTGACTGCAGCTGAATCCCGTATCCGTGACGTTGACATGGCGAAGGAAATGATGGCTCAGACGAAGAACAATATTCTTGCGCAGGCTGCCCAAGCGATGTTGGCTCAAGCGAACCAACAGCCACAAGGCGTACTGCAACTCCTGCGTTAATTTTTAACCTCATTCAATTTGATTTAGTCTCGTAATACAAGAGGACTGGATTGTATGCCTGAAAAGGCTGCAACCAGTCCTCTTTTTATAGTATTCAATTGTACAAACTGTTTACTATAACTAACTATATTTTTGGATGATGCCGATATAATGAGTAACATTTAAAAGCAGGGGAGAATGTACTTATGAATGCCTCCATCTCATTATGCATGATTGTTAAAAACGAAGAGAATATACTGAACCGGTGTCTGGACAGTATAAAAGATAAAGTGGATGAAATGATTATTGTAGATACCGGATCAACTGATAATACAATAGAAATTGCTCAGCAGTATACCGCATCGGTGTATTCGTTTGCCTGGACTGATGATTTTTCAGAAGCCCGAAATTATTCGCTACGCCAGGCAACGAAAGAGTATATTCTGGTCCTTGATGCAGATGAATATTTAGATGCAGATGCTGATTTGCAGCAAGAACTTTCCTCAAGACTGGATTATTACCTGTTTAACATTAAAAATTATCATTCCTACGGGCAGAGCTTTACTCACAGCGCAGTGCGACTATTCAAAAATGATGCCGCTCTTTATTATGAAAACCGGTTACATGAGCATCTGAATGTTGTGGGTAACGATTCACTTAAAGGCGGAGAAGCTGAAGCGCTTATTCATCATACCGGGTACAACGCGGAAACGATGATTGAAAAGGATAAGATAAACCGGAATTTACCCCTGATGCTGCAAGCTGTAAGGGAAAACCCCGATGCCTACAATCTATATAACATGGGTAAAACCTATTTGTCGCTGAATGAGCACCTTAAGGCTGTAGAATTTTTCAAAAAGGCATACCCGTTAAGTACAAACCGTGTCTTTCTGCCGGAATTGCTGGTAAAGCTAGCCTATTCCCTTGGGGAACTAGACAGGAACGAGGAAGGCTTAAGCATATTGAACGATGCAGTAAACGTATTCCCTGAAGAAACAGAAATGTGGTATATCCGCGGTGAACTTTTCGCGAAGACTGGCTATTATAAAGATGCTGTAGCTTCATTTGAGCAGTGTCTGAAAATCGGAGACAGCGGATCTTTGGTTCTTGAAGGATCAGGGAGTTACAAAGCCTTAGAATCACTGGGAGGGGTATATGAGAAGCAGAGACAACTAACATTGGGGTTTGATGCTGTCTTAAAATCTCTTCAAGCCAAAAAAAATTATACCCCTGCACTAAAAAGGTATTTCAATATCACACTGAAGGCTAAGGTCCCATTAAAGGATGTTTATGAGACTATTAAACAGCTCTATAATATTGCTAATATTGAGGAGCTTCATCTGCTTCTGAATATCTTGTATGGACTTAGACACCCGCTGCTTTGGGATCTTCTGACACAATACTCCGTTAATTCGCAAAAGCATATTGAAGCAGTGGCCAAACTCTACAATAAGAATTATGACGGTGCACGTGCGATCTGGAGCGGAATGCCCCTACAGGCAGTTCTTCCGGAAAACGGGCCGGATATCCTGCTGCTGGCTTATATCATGCAAGATCCAGAGCTGTTGAAGCTTGCTGTGGGGGCTATGAATCTAAGCCATCGTGAGGCCAAGCAACTCAGCAAGCTTATCGGAGGAGCAGAACTAAAGGCTGCCGAAATGACAGGCCCAGTAGAAGCTCAGCTCCTTGAAATGGCACGAAACCTTATCATTCTTCAGGAAATGGATCGTTTTGAAACGATTTCTGCCGTACTTTTAACAGCCAAAATGGACACCAAAATTAAGCTGTGTGAAGTCTTAATCGATTATGGTTATGAAAAGCCGGCATTTGACCAATTAGTAAAGCTCTATGAAGAAAAACCTGCAAATGTAGAAGTGCTGAAAACCCTTGGAGATCTTTGCCTCAGGCTTGGTTATTTCGATGATGCGGAAGTGCTGTATGCTAGACTAATGGAGTTGTTACCGGTATATAGCTCATTTGAGAGCTGCTTCAATTTATATGAAGGAAAACGTAACCTTAAAGGAATGAGAGTGATTTGGCAAGAGATTAAACGGCTCTTTCCACTATCTCAATGGGATTTAGCTTTAAATGGAAGAACGTCTTCATAAAGACTATCCTTCTTCCGATATATAAATTAAATAATAGTATTCTTTTCGGAGGTTTTTGTATATGGAATTTCAATTCTCCTTGTCCGCGGTATCGGTTAACCCACCTAAACAGAGCACAGGCTATGAACCTGCTGCCGTAAAAGCCCCGGAGCAGCAAAAGCTCCCTGATAAAATCAGCACCAATTCCGAGCTCGTACAAGCGGAAAGACAAGGCGCTAAAGTGTCAATCGGGCAGGAGCATCTGATCAAGACTATAGCTAAGGCAGTCAAAGCTCTGGAAGGACCGCAGACAACACTGGAAATCAGTATTCATGAGAAGACACATGAATTGATGGTGAAGGTGCTCAACAAGGATACGGGAGAATTGATTAGAGAAGTCCCATCCGAGAAGACTTTAAATCTGGTTGCTAATATGATGGAGATTGCCGGAATTTTGATTGATGAACGCGTGTAGAAGGGAGCTGGGATGAACGAATGGTTATCCGGGTCAATGGATTTTCTTCAGGCATGGATATTGATAGTATCGTCAAAGAACTAATGACTGCAAAGCGCCAGCCGCTTGTAAAGCTTAATCAGTCAAAGACGCTGTTGGAGTGGCAACGTGATAGTTACCGCGACATCAACAGTAAGCTGGTAGATTTCAAGATGAATAAGCTGAGTGAATGGAATAAATCTGCTCAGATGAATACACAGCAGGCAGTGGTTACGGGGAATACCTCGGCAGTGAAAGCAGATGCAACTGCAAATGCCAACGGTGTGGAGATGACCGTAAATGTGACTAAGCTCGCCACCAGAGCCAGTGCAGAATCAAGTAGTCTGGTAAGTACTTCTACCAGCAAGACGGCCACTACTTCGACGCTGTTGTCTGACATCCAGCACAGTGGTACAGTCGCCTTACCCAGTAAGATTACAATTAATAATGTAGATATTGCTATTACCAGTACCGATACCATTTCCAGTCTGATGGGCAGAATCAACAGCAGTGACGCAAAGGTTAAAGCGTCTTTTGATGAGGTCAGCGGTAAACTTACTCTCACTTCTACGGAAGACGGGGATAAAACGTATCTGGCAGCAAATGAAATAGATAGCTCTTTAAAATCTCTATTGAATCTCAATACGTTCAATAATGCTCAGAAAGCACAACTAACGATTAAAAGCAGTAAAAGCGGCACTGAAGTTCCATATGAATCCATAACCAATTCCCTGATGGTAAATGGTGTGTCCCTGACTTTTCTGGCTGTATCGGGAACTGGTGGAGCCTCCACTATTTCAACCACGCCATCTACTGATAAGACGGTTGAAACGATCAAGTCTTTTGTTGATACGTATAACTCCCTGATTACAACAATGTCAACCAAGGTCGGGGAAGAAAAATATCGTAATTTCCCTCCTTTGACTGATGAACAAAAGTCCCAAATGAAAGAAGCGGATATTACGAATTGGGAAGCTAAAGCGAAAAGCGGGCTTCTGAAAAATGATTCCATTCTTCAAACCGTTATTTCAGATCTCCGGTCTGTCATATCTAAAAATCTGGGCAGTCTTAGTGACATGGGGATCACTACCGGTCAGTACTACGAAGGCGGAAAAATCTATTTAGATGAAGCCAAGCTTAAACAGGCGCTTACTGCTAATCCTCAAAGGGTTACTGAATTGTTCCAGGGCAATTCAGCTAGCATAGACGGCGGTATATTTGGTCAAATGTCCAAACTAGTAGATAAGTCTCTTGATAACATCGTTACCAAAGCAGGTACATCGAAATTTACGACTGATTTGACGGCGACCTATAAAACGGAAAGTGTAATGGGAAGAATGCTCAAAGATTATAATTCCAGGATCGATGCCATGACAGATCGGTTAACAGATCTGGAAACGCGCTATTACAAACAATTTACTGCGATGGAAACAGCAATGTCTAAATATAATTCTCAGTCTAGCAGTTTGTCTAGCTATCTCTGATATGAGATTTAGGATAAGAGAAGGGTGAAAACAATGATGATTTCTCCATATGAAAAATACCGGCAGTCGTCGGTAAAAACATCTACGCCGGGACAACTGCTGATTATGCTTTTCGATGGAGCTATCCGTTTTACCAAGGCGGGTGCTGAAGGAATTGCTGCAGCGGATATTCAGAAGACAAATCAGAACTTTGTCAAAGCCCAGGCTATTATGAGTGAATTAATGGCTACGCTTGATCCGGGTTATAGTATTTCCAATAGTCTCTTCAGTCTTTACGAATATATCAGACATTTAATGATACAAGCTAATGTGAAGAAAGATCAGAGTCTTGCTGAGGAAGCATTAACGTACCTGAATGAATTGCGTGTAACCTGGATGGAAGCCTCCAAAGCTAATATATCCCAGGATCATACTCATGGCCGATAGGATTTATGCTCTTGAAGAGCTGACACGGGGAATTCTGGGAAAATTAAGCCAGGCTGATGATATTGAGATCACAACATTTGTCGAACAGCGGGAAAAACTGACGGACGAGCTTGTAGAATCCTTTCGTTGTAATCCGCCCAGTGACGATGAGAAGGTGGAGATGAGAGCGTTGTTAGCTCACGACCAGCAGTTGAGACAGCGTATGAATGAGCTGAAGCTAGAAGCTTCCCAATGGCTACTGAACCGGAATCAGGCCAAGATGCAGCGTAATGCCTATGAAGCCGCCTACACCCCAGACAGCATTCTAATGGACCGTAAAAAATAACCGGATACGGATGTTTCAGCTCAGGAGCAGGCGGGTATTATATAGCGTCTGCTCCTTTTTGATGAAATGATCACTTTGAAGCTGCTTTGTTTAAATTTGTGGGTGGTAAATTATTGAAAGTAAACATTTACTTTTCCAATTGACAATGGAGAAGCTGCGGTGGTATAGTCGAGTTGTGGGCAAGACTCACGTTCATCTGATGACGAAGGGAATGTTTAATCAATGGAAGGTAAAGTGAAATGGTTTAACGCAGAAAAAGGCTATGGCTTCATCGAAACTGCCGATGGTGGCGACGTATTCGTACACTTCTCCGCAATCCAAACTGAAGGCTTCAAAACTTTGGATGAAGGTCAATCCGTAGAGTTTGACATCGTTGAAGGCGCACGCGGACCACAAGCAGCTAACGTCATCAAATTATAATCATCCGGCGCAGCCGACCTACATATATGGTAGATGGTTAGCAATTTAGACAACGCTAGCAGGGACCCTGGGATTCTCCCGGGGTCTTTTTTTATTGTTCTGAAAGCGCTACTCCTACTGCGAAAACGCCAAAGCTAACATGAATTCCCAATAATCTGTTAGCGATATGAAAAAATGGGTAATAACAGGTGTTGGGCCTACGATCTTGCCTCGATGCAGACTATTCGTAGCTTAGGTGTATGGTTGAGAAAGGTGTGAAAAGCGATATCGTGAAGCTAATGCCCTTCTGCAGTACAGTGAGCAGTACGGTGAAATGTGTCTGCCCATAAAAGGAATGAATTACACTATGCTGCCTAAGCTGACAGTACGTACAGTATGCTTCCTGAAGCAGATGTGTTGTATAAAGCGGATTTAATAACGCGGGAGGCCCACAAATGTAAGCGCGCGCTTCCAATAATGATATTGCAAGGCTATGGTTACAGCCATGGAGGGATGCGCAATTAAACTTTTAGGAGGATGGATAGCAGAATGAAGAAGATGTGGCGCGGTTTGATGACTGGAATACTCGGAATCAGCATGTTATTCGGAGCTCTTGGAAGTGTCTCTGCAGCAACGGCCAAGGATATTCAGGGACACTGGGCACAGAGTCAGCTGCAGGACTGGCTCGATAAAGGATACCTGCAAGGTTATGCTGACGGGACGGTAAAACCGAATAATGCGATTACCCGTGGTGAGTATGTTGCGCTCGTAAACCGCCTGTTTGGATTTACGGACACGGCAGCAATCACGTTTACAGATCTCAAGAGCAACAACTGGGCTTACAGCGAAGTGGCCAAAGCTGTAAGAGCCGGATATATTGGCGGATATGAGAATAATACTTTCCGTGCTACCAGTCCGATTACCCGTCAGGAAGCTGCAGTGATTACTGCCAAGCTCCTCAGTTTGAATACTAACAGCACAACGCTGACATTCAAGGATAGTGCTCAAATTGCCTCGTGGGCTAAAGGAGCAGTCGCAGCCGCGGCTGCCAAGAGCATCATTAACGGTTATCCGGATGGAACCTTCGGGCCGAAAAAAGCTCTGACCAGAGCTGAAGCAGTGGGTATCATCGGTAACTCGGCGGCGAATAATCCAGGCGGTACAGTCACGCCAACTCCAACACCTACAGCTACACCGTCTGCAACGGCCACTCCAACTCCGACGGCAACCCCTACCAGCCCGGCTGGAGGAGGTAGCGGTGGTGGTGGCGGTGGCGGTGGAAGCTCTGCTCCAACTGTTAGCGGAATAACTTATGGACATGTGGGCTCTGTTACGGCAGATGTGTATATGACCCCGTCGGTGACAGGAGCCGTTTATTATGTTGTTGCTCCTTACAGCAGCACTGCGCTCCTGCCGACGCAGCTGCAGGTTCGTGATGGTCTGACCGCAGCTGGAGCAGCTGGTGTGAATGCCGGCTCAACGACTGCTGTTGCCGGCAGCACGGTGTCCTTCTCGGTCTACGGATTGCAGCCTAGCACGGAGTACGCGGCTTACATTGCGGTTGCTGATACTGCCGGCAGCTGGTCAGGTGTTTATACTCTTCGGTTAACCACTGCATCTGCCGGCGGAGGGGCCATCACCGAACTTAGCCCGGGCACCATAGGGACAGTAACAGCTGATGTTTATGTAACTTACGGCCAGGCGGGCGGTATAGCCACACCTGTACGGTATGTGGTGCTTCCGGCTGGCGCTACCGAGCCTACAGCAGAACAGATTGCAGCAGGTCAAAACAGTTCCGGGACACAGCTTGCTGCACCTTGGAGCGGCGGCTTTACACCGGTGCCGGGGATAAGACAGACACTGACTCTTAGTGGTCTGACGGCTGATACGGCTTATAAAGTGTATGTCATTGCAGGTAGCGGAACATCATGGTCTCCGATAGAAATTTTACGGATTCATACGAAACAGCCGTAAAGCATGATACAGCCCGTAAGCTGGCACTGTGTAAGGAATTTGTTATTATAAATTCGGGCGGTCTAGGAATAATATAAGCAGCTAGACATGGTCCGGATGAGGGCAACCTGATTGCCCCGTCCGGACTTTGTTTATTTGTAAATATAGAAAGCTGTAGAATAGATTAATGTTAGGTAAATGTAAAGTCTGTAACGAATTGCTTTTTACTTAGCGCTGACAATTTGGTATAATGGGAACGTAAACAAAGGAGGAGTGCCCTATGCAATTCAGCATTCGAGGTCAACAAATTGAAGTGACAGATGCTTTGAGAGATTATGTTGATAAGAAGCTCAGCAGACTTGAGAAGTATTTCGATGCACCCCCTACCTCAGAAGGATATGTGACGCTTAGCGTAGTCCGCGGCCTTCATACGGTGGAAGTAACGATTCCGCTGGCCGGCGTGACGCTTCGTGCAGAAGACCGCAGCGACGACATGTATGCATCTATTGATGCTGTTGTGGACAAGCTGGAACGGCAGATCCGCAAGCACAAAACCAAACTCAACCGTAAGTTCCGCCAGGAAGGCAGCCTGAAGACCATCTTCGTGGAAGAGCCGGCGAGTAGCGTTGCCGTTGAAGAACAGGATTACGATGATTTGGAAGTAGTGCGGAATAAGCGCTTCACCCTGAAGCCTATGGATGTCGAGGAAGCCATTCTGCAGATGAACATGGTTGGACATAATTTCTTTGTATTCTCCAACATTGAGACTTCTGAAGTAAGCGTTGTTTACAAACGTAATGACGGCAAGTATGGCCTGATCGAACAAGATTAGTCTGATAATCAGGCACAGGTTTATGCTGGATGGTTATTGCCGCCAGTAATAATTTCAAAAAATCAGCCGAGTCCCTATTCGCTTGAAGCGAATAGGGCTCTTACTCGTATATAAAGGGTGACCATTTGCCGCTTCTTCTATTTTGCAAAATAAGGTTGCGGCTGCTCGTATTGCGGCTTGTCTTACAAACTGTTACAATTTATGAAGCAGCGGAATCGAAATAATATATGGCCCTTTCAATTTATATTTAAGGATGGGCTCGGTTCCACCATCTGTGTTGCATGAAAGGGGTTAACCATGCTAGGACTTGTAAAGAAAATATTCGGCGACACCAACGAACGCGATGTCAAACGTCTCATGAAGACGGTCGATGTTATTAACGGATTGGAACCTGAATTCGCAGCCCTCTCGGATGAGGCGCTTAAGGCGAAGACAGAAGAGTTCCGGGCCAGGATCGAAAAAGGCGAAACCCTGGAGGAGATACTCCCCGAGGCATTTGCAACCGTACGCGAAGCTTCCAAACGGACGCTGGGCATGCGGCATTTTGACGTACAGCTTGTTGGAGGTATGGCGCTGCATGAAGGCCGGATCTCCGAGATGAAGACAGGTGAAGGTAAGACACTGGTTGGTACATTGCCGGTCTATCTGAATGCATTACTCGGCAAAGGCGTGCATGTGGTGACTGTGAATGACTATCTGGCCCAGCGCGACAGCGCCCAAATGGCACAAATTTATAACTTCCTGGGCATGACGGTCGGGGTCAACCTGAACGGCATGGACCATGCTGATAAACAAGAAGCTTATGCCTGCGATATTACGTATGGTACCAACAATGAGTTTGGTTTCGACTATCTGCGTGACAACATGGTGCTCTATAAGGAGCAGATGGTACAACGCCCGCTATATTTCTGTATTATTGATGAAGTGGACTCCATTCTTATTGACGAAGCGCGTACTCCGCTGATTATCTCGGGGCAAGCCGAGAAGTCGACAGAGCTGTATTATGCAGCAGACCGTTTTGTTAAAAAGCTGACGGCTGAAGAAGATTACACTGTTGATATTAAAGTGAAGTCGGTAGCGCTGACTGAGAAGGGCGTGGCTACGGCGGAACGTGCTTTTGGCGTTGAGAACCTGTACGATCACAGCCATGTTACGCTGAATCATCATATCGTTCAGGCGCTCAAGGCTAATGTCATCATGCGCCGTGATGTCGATTATGTAGTGAACGGTGATGAGGTTGTCATTGTCGATGAGTTCACCGGCCGTCTGATGGCTGGCCGCCGCTACAGCGACGGGCTGCACCAGGCTATTGAGGCTAAAGAAGAAATCCAGGTACAGAACGAGAGCATGACGCTGGCTACAATTACCTTCCAGAACTACTTCCGGATGTACCGCAAACTGGGCGGTATGACAGGTACAGCGAAGACGGAAGAAGAAGAATTCAAGAAAATTTACGGCCTGGAAGTTCTTCAGGTACCGACGAATAAACCGAACCAGCGTGTAGACATGCCTGACGTTGTCTATAAGAGCGAGAACGGCAAATTCAACGCAGTGGTAACCGAGATTGTAGAACGCCACAAGAAGAACCAGCCTGTACTGGTTGGTACAGTATCCATTGAGAATTCTGAACGCGTATCTGAAATGCTGAAGCGCAAAGGAATCAAGCATCAGGTGCTGAACGCCAAGCATCACGAATCCGAGGCGGAGATCATTTCCCAGGCCGGACAGCCGGGGACCGTAACTATTGCAACCAATATGGCCGGACGTGGTACGGATATTATGCTCGGTGAGGGTGTAAGAGATGTTGGCGGTCTGCATATTATTGGTACAGAGCGTCATGAATCCCGCCGTATCGATAACCAGCTGCGCGGACGTGCCGGACGCCAGGGTGACCCGGGCTCGACACAGTTCTATCTGTCACTTGGGGACGAGCTGATGAAACGGTTTGGTGCGGACAACGTGCTGAACATGATGGACCGTCTGGGCTTTGAAGAAGACCAGCCGATTGAGAGCCGTATGATTACACGCGCAATTGAATCGGCCCAGAAGCGGGTAGAGGGCAATAACTTCGATATTCGTAAGGTCGTTCTTCAGTATGATGATGTTATGAACCAGCAGCGTGAAATCATTTACAAACAGCGCCGCGAAATTCTCGAATCCGAGAATATCAAAGGTGTTGTAACCGAGATGATCAAGCCGGTTATCGACCGTGTAGTCCGCGCTCACTGCGTGGATGACATTCCGGAGAATTGGGAGCTGCAGGAGGTTGCTGACTATGTTAACAGCAAGCTGCTGGATGAAGGTGCCATTACCCGTGATGACCTGTGGGGCAAGGAAGTAGAAGAAATCGTTGATTTCATCTTTGAACGTGTTATGCAGAAGTATGATGCGCGTGAAGAGCGCCTTGGCGCTGAGCTGGTGCGTGAATTCGAGAAGGTTATCGTGCTCCGTTCCGTAGACAGCAAATGGATGGATCATATTGATGCGATGGATCAGCTGCGTCAAGGGATTCACTTGCGTGCTTACGGCGGTACCGATCCGCTGCGTGAATATCAATTTGAAGGCTTTGAGATGTTCAACGCCATGACTGCCGCCATTCAGGAGGAAGTCGCTACGTACATTATGAAGGCGCACATCGAAGCCAACCAGGAACGCCAGTCCGTAGTCGAGGAAGATAAAATCTCGACCAACGCTGAGCCGGCTGAGAAGCGTCCGGTGCATGTCGAAGCGGCAATCGGCCGTAACGATCCATGCCCATGCGGCAGCGGCAAGAAGTACAAGAACTGCCACGGCCAGAACGCGTAAGGATATCCGAAGCGTCTCAGGCTTATAATGATAATAAAAGCGGCTGGGCCCGGGGTTTCCCCCGTTTGCGGCCCGGCCGCTTTTTTGGAGTTTTGGGGATTGGGCGATTTAGCTGCAGAGGATGAGCAGTGCGTTCTCAAAAAAACTAAAACTAAGGTGGAAGCGGCGGAGGGGAAGTTTGGAACTGTAGGAGCGATAGCGTCCGCCTTTGTCTTCAGATTTCTACCGCGATCAGCGGTTCGAATCAGGAAATCTGAAGACAACAGCGGCCGGAAGTCCAAACATTCCCTGGAGCTGCGTACTAACCAGGTTCCGTAATTTTGAAGTGCCAGCTCTCAGGGGCAGTGATACTATGCCAGATCTACAAAATCTCCAATCAGCGGCCCGCGCAATATTTTATTTTGAAAGGTGTAGTGATCCCATGATCGATGCAAATGTGAAGCAGGACCTGCGTGAAATAGGCAAGAAACTAACCAACCTTAGGGGGTCTCTTTGACTTAGACCTGAAGCTGGAAGTCATTGCGAACTTTGAAGAGAAGATGGCAGCGCCGGATTTCTGGAATGACAATGAGCAGGCCCAGGCAGTCATCGGCGAGATGAATGCAGTAAAATCCGTAGTAGACCAGTTTGAGAAGCTGCAGCAGGAGTACGATGATGCGGCGATGATGGTGGAGCTGGCCGATGAGGAAGGCGACGAGGAGCTTGCTGCCGAGGTGGCCGGAAACATCCGGACAATCAGCGGCAAGGTGGATGAGTTTGAGCTGCAGCTGCTGCTTAATCAGCCATATGATAAGCTGAACGCCATTCTGGAGCTTCATCCGGGTGCAGGCGGAACGGAGTCCCAGGACTGGGGCCAGATGCTGCTCCGCATGTACACACGCTGGGCGGAGAAAAGCGGCTTCAAGGTTGAAGTGCTCGACTACCTGCCTGGTGATGAGGCGGGTATCAAGAGCGTAACGCTGCTAATTAAGGGCTTCAATGCCTACGGCTATCTGAAAGCGGAAAAGGGTGTACACCGGCTGGTGCGCATCTCGCCGTTCGATTCCTCCGGCAGACGCCATACCTCGTTCGTTTCCTGCGATGTGGTTCCGGAGATTGCCGATGATGTGGAAGTTGAGATCCGTACAGAGGATCTAAAAATAGATACCTACCGGGCCAGCGGTGCGGGCGGTCAGCATATCAATACAACGGACTCAGCGGTGCGGATTACGCATATTCCTACAGGTGTAGTGGTAACCTGTCAGAATGAACGCTCGCAGATCAAGAACCGGGAGCAGGCGATGAAGATGCTGCGCTCCAAGCTGTACGAACAGAAGCTGCAGGAGCAGCAGAAGCAACTGGATGAGATCCGCGGGGAGCAATCTGATATTGCCTGGGGCAGCCAGATCCGCTCGTATGTATTCCACCCTTACAGCATGGTGAAGGATCACCGTACTTCCGTGGAAACCGGGAACGTGGGGGCTGTAATGGACGGCGATATTAATCTGTTCATCGACGGCTACCTGCGCAGCCAGATCAAGACAGAAGTTGAATAAGCATAACTGGATTTCTACGCGTCCTCGGAGTGTAGTAAGGAGAAGCAAGAGAACATGCTAAAAGAGAATTCACGCAACAAACCGCCGCTGATTCCGCTGAACGGGCCGCTGCGCCATACAGTGGATGTGGCGTTGATCCTGATCGGTTCATTGATTACCGGTCTCGGGTTTAATCTGTTTTTTCTGCCGAACCAGATCGCTTCAGGGGGAGTATCCGGCTTATCGGTGCTTGCCGAGGCCTGGTTCGGCGCTGAGCCGGCTTTTACCCAGTGGGCCTTGAATATCCCGTTATTTATCCTCGGGGTTATTTTCCTCGGCAAGCAATATGGCATGCGCTCCCTGCTGGGGAGCTTTGTGCTGCCGCTGTTTATCTACCTGACCAAAGACGGTCCGGTTCCGACAACCAATCCGCTGCTTGCCTCGATTTATGGCGGGATCGCAGTCGGACTTGGTCTGGGGCTGGTGTTCCGCGGACGCGGATCCACGGGCGGACTGACCATTTTGGCGCAGATTATCCAAAAGATCACAGGCTTCAGCTTCTCGCTGTCTGTTGTGCTGCTGGACGGTACGGTTATTACACTGGCTGCGTTTGTGCTGGGCATGGAGCAGGCGATGTATGCACTGATTGGTCTGTTTGTGACCGGGAGAGTAATCAATGCGCTGGAGATGGGCTTCAGCGTGACCAAGGTGGCTTACATCATTTCAGATCATACAGAGGCGATATCCCAGGCGATTCTGAATGATCTGGACCGCGGGCTGACCAAGCTCAATGCACAGGGCGGCTATACCGGTGACAACCGGGTAGTGCTGATGGCGGTTGTCGGCCAGAACGAAATTACCCGGCTAAAAGCGATCGTCCGGTCTGTAGATCCGGGTGCATTTGTCATCATTACCGAGGCACATGAGGTGCTCGGTGAAGGATTTAAAAGAGAAGCGTAGAATCTCCATGAGAGAAGTCTGCGCTTCTCTTTTTCATATAACAATCCCGCCAATAAAGTTAACGTTACATGTTGTATTTATATTAATTCGGTCGTATAATAATACATATTTGCAGGACGGTATGCATTTCATGAAATAGTCAGAAAGCAGGGGATGACAGTGGCAGGCAAACTGAGAGCGGCGATAGTGGGATCGACGGGGTATGGTGGCGTGGAGCTGATCAGGCTTTTGCAGAACCACCCGGATATAGAAATTACATCGGTAATCTCTTCATCAAGTGCAGGGGAGCCGATTGAGCTCGGGTTTCCGCATTTGACGGGAATTGTGGAGCGGAAGCTGGATGGCGTTGAACCGGCGGAGATTGCGGGCAGGGCTGATGTAGTATTCACGGCAACACCGTCAGGTGTGAGTGCCAAGCTGGTGCCGCAGCTGCTGGAAGCGGGCCTGAAGGTTGTCGATCTGTCCGGAGATTTCCGGCTGAAGGACGGCGGGGAGTATGAGCAGTGGTATAAGCACACGGCTCCGCCCGCTGAATATCTGGAGCAGGCCGTATACGGGTTATGTGAAGTATATGGTGAACGCGCTGCAGGAGTTGATTTTATCTCCAATCCGGGCTGTTACCCGACCGCTACGCTGCTGGGGCTGATTCCTGCGGTAGAGGCAGGCTGGATCAAGCCGGAGAGCATTATTATCGATGCGAAGTCAGGGATTTCCGGAGCGGGACGCGGTGTGAATCTGGGCGTTCATTATGCCGAGATCAATGAGAACTTCAAGGCCTATAAGGTTAACAAGCATCAGCATATTCCGGAGATTGAACAGGTGCTTACCGATGTTTCCGGTGAAAAAGTAACCGTGACCTTCACAACGCATCTGGTGCCGATGACCCGGGGAATTATGAGCACGATGTATGCCGGAATGAACGGGGCTTATAGTGAGCAGGATTTTGTGGAATTATACCGTAAATATTATGCGGGCAGATCCTTTGTGCGGATCCGTGAGGCCGGAGTGCTTCCGGCGACCAAAGAGGTCAGCGGCTCGAATTATTGCGATATCGGCTTCTCCGCAGATGCCCGTACAGGACGGGTAACGATTGTGTCTGTCATTGACAACATCGTTAAAGGCGCAGCAGGGCAGGCGATTCAGAACCTGAATTTGATGATGGGATGGGAGGAAACCCGCGGCCTCGGTTATACACCAGTGTATCCGTAAGGTTCAGCGGTCAAACATACAATGAGCATAAATCAGGCAACATATACCGTCGTGGAAGGCGGAAGCATTACCGCACCAAAGGGTTTCACCTCTGCAGGACTGCACTGCGGCCTCAAAAAAACAACCCGCAACGATCTTGGAGTTATCCTCTGCGAGGTTCCGGCAACGGCTGCGGCTGTGTATACAACAAATGTATTCCAGGCTGCGCCGCTAAAAGTAACCCGGGAGAGCCTGGCGGACGGTACCTTGCAGGCGGTCATCGTGAACAGCGGAAATGCCAATGCCTGCACAGGCGAGCAGGGTGAAAAGGATGCTTACGAGATGCGTGCTGCTGCGGCCAAAGCGCTTGGTGTCAATGAGCAGGATGTAGCTGTAGCCTCGACTGGTGTTATCGGCGAGCTGCTGAAGATGGACTGTGTGCGCAGCGGGATTGCCGGACTGCCGGAGAAGCTGGATGGAGGCGCCGCGGGGGCGGAGGAGTTCAGCCAGGCTATTTTGACAACGGATCTGGTGAAAAAAGAGTGCTGCGTCGAAGTGCTGGTCGGCGGAGAAAAGGTAACGATTGCCGGTGCGGCCAAAGGTTCGGGGATGATTCATCCGAATATGGCCACCATGCTGGGCTTCATGACGACGGATGTCCTGATTGACAGGGAAGATCTGCAAAGCTTGCTGCGTACCGCTACTAATACTACTTTTAATATGATTACAGTTGACGGAGATACAAGCACGAACGATATGCTGGTGACGTTGGCCAGCGGCCTGGCCGGGAATGAGAAGCTGACGCGTCTGCATGCGGACTGGGATGCTTTTGCTGCGGCGTTTACACATGTGTGTCAGCATCTGGCGAAGGCAATTGCCCGGGACGGTGAGGGTGCGACCAAACTGATTGAGGTACAGATCAGCGGTGCGGTGCATGATGAGGCTGCCGGGGCGATAGCGAAGACGGTGGTAGGCTCGAGTCTGGTGAAATCGGCGATTTTCGGGGCGGATGCCAATTGGGGCCGGATTATTGCTGCCGTAGGACGCGCCGGTGTTCCGGTATCGCCGGAGAAGGTGGATATTTCGCTTGGTGAGATCGAGGTGCTGCGCCAATCGCGGCCGGTGGCTTTTGATGAGGAGCAGGCCCTCCATTATCTGCAAAAGACTGATACAGTAGTGATTACCGTGGTGCTATCCGACGGCGAAGGCAAAGCTACGGCCTGGGGATGTGACCTCACTTATGATTATGTGCGTATTAATGCTGCATACCGTACCTAAACGCGGCTGGCATAAGGAGGATACCTAGAATATGATGGAGCAAAAGATAGAAAAGCTGTTTGTGATGAAATGCGGCGGGAGTACGCTGGCTGCGCTGCCGGATTCTTTTTTTGCGGATTTGCGGGAGCTGCAGGCCAGCGGGGTTCAACCTGTCATTGTACATGGCGGCGGACCGGCAATTTCGGATAATCTGGCGAAGCTGGGGATTGAGAGCAGCTTTGTGAACGGCCTGCGGGTGACGACGGAGGATGTGCTGGATGTTGTAGAGATGACGCTGGCTGGAAGCATCAACAAGGCGATTGTCCGCAGAATTCAGGGCAGCGGCGGGCAGGCCCTTGGCTTGTCCGGTGTGGACGGCAATCTGATACTGGCACGGCCTGTGGCCAACAGTGATGTAGTAGGGCAGGTCGGCGAAGTGACCGAGGTTAAGGCGGAGATCATAAAAGGGATTCTGGCACTCGGCTACATTCCGGTTATTGCACCTATTGGTGTAGATGCCGGAGGGCAGCGTTACAATATTAATGCGGATACGGCAGCTGGAGCGGTGGCTTCTTTTGTCGAGTCGCCTTCGATGATTGTGGTCACGGATGTTCCCGGTATTATGCGCACCGTTGATGGTGAAAAGGTCGTACTTCCATCGGTTACAGTGGCACAGATTGAAGAGCTGATTGCCAGCGGTGAAATTTACGGCGGGATGATCCCCAAAGTGCGCGCGGCGATGGACTGCATTCAGGGCAGTGTGTCCGAGGTTGTCATCGTAGACGGCAAAGAGCCTCAGGTGCTTAGCCGGGTGCTGGGCGGGGAGAAGCTGGGGACGAGGATTATCCGTTCTTAGTTTGGTAAGATAGAGTGGAGACAAGCCGGAAGTCAGGTGTTACCAAAATAGAGCGCTGCCGGTTTACCGGAAGCAGCATGGTGGGAGAGTGACTAAGAATGAGTGAGCTTACACAGGCGGAAAAAGATTCTTTAACAGAGGCTGCGGATACCCGTTCAGGGGAAACGAAGGTTCAGGAGGCTGCTCCTGCCAAGCTGAGTGCGGTATTCCCGTCTTATGCCAGATATGATCTGAGTCTGGTTAAGGGCAAAGGCAGCTGGGTCTGGGACGACCAGGGCAACAAGTACCTCGACTTCATGTGCGGGCTGGCAGTAACCAGTCTGGGACACGCTCCCGAGAAGGTCGGCGAGAAGCTGAAGGCGCAGATTGATACGCTGTGGCATGTCTCGAACCTGTTCCACATTCCGGGACAGGACCGGGTAGCAGCGCTTCTGACAGCAAACAGCTGTGCCGATCAGGTCTTCTTCTGCAACAGCGGTGCAGAGGCGAATGAAGCTGCGATCAAGCTGGCCCGCCGTTATCACCAGAAGGTGAAGGGTACAGGCCGCTATGAGATTATTACCTTTGAGCAGTCCTTCCATGGACGTACTCTGGCGACGCTGACAGCCACCGGGCAGCAAAAGGTAAAAGAGGGCTTCCTGCCGCTTCCGGAGGGCTTCAAGACGGTGCCTCTGCATGATCTGCCGGCGCTGAAGGCGGCCATTACGGACAATACTGCAGCCATCATGCTTGAGATGATCCTGGCCGAAGGCGGCGTGCTGGAGGTACAGCAGGAGTTCCTCAATGCTGTGGTTGAGCTGTGCAACGAGCATGGCCTGCTGCTGATCGTTGATGAAGTGCAGACCGGCATGGGCCGTACAGGCAAGCTGTTTGCGCATCAGCACTATGGCATTGAGCCGGATATTTTCACCCTGGCTAAAGGCGTAGCCAGCGGGTTCCCGGCTGGCGTTATGCTGGGCAAAGGTTACCTGCGCGAAGCGTTCAGCCCGGGCAGTCATGCCAGCACCTTCGGCGGTACGCCGCTGGCGGCAGCGGTGATGGAAGCGACGATCGAGACAATGCTCGAAGACGAACTGCCGCAGCGCGCCGAAGAGATGGGTGAATATCTGCGCGGCCTGCTGAGAGAGAAGCTGGCGGATACGCCATTCGTGAAAGAGGTACGCGGCAAGGGTCTGTTAATCGGGATCGAATGCACAGATGCGGTAGGCGATATAGTACTGGCCGGGCAGAAACAGGGACTGCTGTTCGTGCAGGCCGGACCGAACGTGATCCGCCTGCTGCCTAATCTATATGTGAGCCAGGATGAGATCCACCAGGCGGTGGACATTCTTGTTCCGCTGATTCATACTTATGCTAACAAAGGAAACGGGGAGGCACATTCATGAGCCAGAGTGTACACAGCGGGAAGCTAGCGATCGCAGAGCAGCTCAAAGGCCGTGATCTGCTGGAGCTGAATGATTACAGCCCGGAAGAAATCACGTATCTGATTGATCTGGCTATCGAGCTGAAGAAGAAACAAAAAAACGGCGAGGTTTATCAGCCGCTTAAGGGCAAGACGATCGGACTTATTTTTGAAAAATCCTCGACCCGCACACGCGTGTCCTTCGAGGTAGGCATGTATCAGCTCGGCGGCCATGCGCTGTTCCTGAGTAAAAATGATATCCAGCTCGGCCGCGGCGAGACTGTTGGTGACACTGCTCAGGTGATGTCACGCTATCTCGACGGCATCATGATCCGCACCTTCGGCCATGATAAGGTTGAGGACCTGGCGCGTTATGCTTCTGTGCCTGTAATCAACGGCCTGAGCGACCTGGCACACCCTTGTCAGGTGCTGGCTGACTTTCAGACCGTATATGAGCACAAGGGCAAGCTGAAAGGCCTTAAGCTCGCTTATATCGGCGACGGCAACAACATGGCCCATTCCCTGCTGATCGGCGGCGCCAAGCTGGGCGTGCATGTCTCGGTTGCCGGACCAGAAGGCTACGAGCCTGACCCGGCTGTCGTTGCTGAGGCGCGTGAGATCGCCAAGGAGACAGGCGCGAACATCGTCATCACCCGCAGCCCGCAGGAAGCGGTACAGGATGCTGACGTTATCTACACTGACGTGTGGGCGAGCATGGGCTTTGAAGCCGAGCAATTGGCGCGTGAAGCGGCATTCAAGGACTATCAGGTCAACGAGGAGCTGGTAAAAGGCGCGAAGAGCGACTACCTGTTCCTGCACTGCCTGCCGGCCCACCGTGAGGAAGAGGTCAGCACGGGCGTAATCGACGGCCCGAACTCGGTCATCTTTGACCAGGCTGAGAACCGCCTGCATGCACAGAAGGCGCTTATGGCTGCTTTGATGGGCTAATTAAGGTGTTTTCATCCAGGGCGAAGGTCGGGATGAAAGGGAAGCTACAAGCGCCTGCTAGAGCGTTGATTTAAGAAATTGCAGATTTCAACCTGCAAAGGCCTTAGAGGTCTTATACTATATAAAACACTATATAGGATGAGCTTTGAATAAACGCGTTATAATTCCGGTGCTAAGCAACGGAGTGAAGTTTGGAACTGTAGGAGCGCTAGCGTTCGCCTTTGTCTTCGGATTTCTACCGCTGTATAGCGGTTCAAATCAGGAAATCTGAAGACAACAGCGACCGGAAGTCCAAACATTCACGCAGCTTGCGTCCGAGCACCGGAGTTATATTAGCTGTTATTTCATAAGCCCATCCTATACCCCCAACCGAAAGGAAGTTGCACCCCCATGCCTAAAGAAAAAATTGTACTCGCCTATTCCGGCGGGCTGGATACCTCAGTCATTCTGAAATGGCTGAAAGAAACCTATGATGCAGAGATTATTGCCTTCACTGCCGATATCGGCCAGAAGGAAGAGCTGGACGGCCTGGAGGAAAAGGCACTGGCGACCGGCGCATCGAAGGTCTACATTGATGATCTGCGCGATGAGTTCGCGAGTGATTTCATCTATCCGATGTTCCAGTCGGGCGCTTTGTATGAAGGCCAATATCTGCTCGGCACCAGTATTGCCCGTCCGCTGATCGCTAAGCGTATGGTGGACATTGCGATCGCAGAAGGCGCTACAGCCATTGCCCACGGCGCAACCGGCAAAGGCAATGACCAGGTCCGCTTCGAGCTGAATGCGGCGGCGTTATCGCCGAACATCAAGGTGATTGCACCTTGGCGGCTGGAAGAGTTCCGCAACCAGTTCCCGGGCCGCGCGGAAATGATCGCCTACGCGGAAGCGAACGGCATTCCGGTACAGGCTTCGGCTGCTAAGCCGTACTCGATGGACCGCAACCTGCTGCATATCAGCTATGAGAGCGGCGTGCTCGAAGATCCTTGGTTTGACCCAAGTGCTCCGGAGAACAAAGAAATGTTCCTGCTCAGCAACGCCCCTGAGGATGCTCCGGATGAAGCGGAATACCTGGAGCTGGACTTCCTGAAGGGGAACTGTGTAGCCCTGAACGGCGAAGCCTTGACTCCGCTGCAGGTAATGGAGAAGCTGAATGAGCTGGGCGGCAAGCACGGAATCGGACGTGTGGATATGGTCGAGAACCGTTTTGTCGGCATGAAGAGCCGCGGCGTCTATGAGACCCCGGGCGGAACCATCCTGTTCACCGCACACCGCAAAATGGAATCCATCACCATGGACCGTGAAGTGATGAACCTGCGCGACAGCCTGATCACCCGTTACAGTACGCTGGTGTACAACGGATTCTGGTTCGCTCCTGAGCGCCTCGCGCTGCAGGCACTGGTGAACGAGAGCCAGAAGAATGTAACAGGTACAGTCCGCGTGAAGCTGTACAAAGGCAACATCATCGGCGCCGGCGTAAAATCACCGGTCAGCCTGTACAATCCGGACATTGCGACAATGGAAGCAGACCCGACTCAGGCTTATGATCAGGGCGATGCAACAGGCTTTATCCGCCTGAACGCACTGCGTCTGAAGGTTTCCTCCGGCGTAGCAGAATCTAATAAGTAGAATATTTAAAATATAAGGATTTATAAGTTTTACGCTATAAATCATCCTTATATTTCTCGCAGAAACGGATAACGTCCGGTTTAGGACGGCGTAGCCGTTTCTACTTAACCGCTCAGCGGTTTCATAACAGAACATAATATAAGCGGACACCAGAAGGCCGTTCCTCCGACAGGACAGGAGCGGCCCTTCTATCGTCTATCAGAGGAGGACATATCAGGTGAGCAAGCTTTGGGGCGGACGGTTTACCAAAGGAACGAACAAGCTGGTGGAGGAGTATACAGCATCCATCGGATTCGATAAGGCACTGGCCGAAGAGGATGTACAGGGCAGTCTGGCCCATGTCACGATGCTGGGCAAATGCGGTATTCTTCCGCAGGAGGATGTTGAGACAATCAAGGCCGGACTGAACAAGGTGCTGGAAAAGGTTCGTGCAGGCAAGATTGAATTCTCCGTAGCGGATGAAGACATTCACATGAATATTGAGAAGAACCTGATCGAGGAAGTGGGTCCGGTCGGCGGCAAGCTGCACACAGGGCGCAGCCGCAACGACCAGGTAGCGACAGATATGCACCTCTACCTCCGCAACCGGGTGGTCGAGTTCGTTGGCCTGCTGCACGAGCTGCAGGAAGCCTTGATTGAACAAGCCAAAGACAATGTGGATACGATTGTACCGGGCTACACGCATCTGCAGCGTGCACAGCCGATCCTGTTCGCCCATCACTTGCTGGCTTACGTGTCGATGTTCCGCCGCGATGCGGAGCGCCTGACAGACAGCTACAAGCGGATTAACGTGCTGCCGCTGGGCGCCGGGGCACTGGCCGGAACGACGTTCCCGATCGACCGTCATTTTGTGGCTGAGCAGCTTGGTTTCGACAGTGTGTATGAGAACAGTCTGGATGCTGTCAGCGACCGCGACTTCATCGTCGAGTTCCTGGCTAACGCAGCGCTGATCATGACCCACCTGTCCCGGCTCAGCGAAGAGCTGGTGCTGTGGAGCAGCACCGAGTTCAGCTTCGTGGAGCTGGACGATGCGTTCTGCACCGGCAGCAGCATTATGCCGCAGAAGAAAAACCCTGACGTACCTGAACTGGTACGCGGCAAAACAGGCCGTGTCTACGGTAACCTGATCGGCCTGCTGACTGTGCTTAAATCGCTGCCGCTGGCTTACAACAAGGATATGCAGGAAGACAAGGAAGGCATGTTCGACACAGTAGCTACGCTGACAGGCGCCTTGCAGCTGTTCGCACCGATGATCTCCACCATGAAGGTGAATAAGGGCCGGATGCGCGAAGCGGTCAACACCGACTTCTCCAACGCGACCGACATTGCGGACTTCCTGGTTGGCAAGGGTCTGCCTTTCCGCCAGGCGCATGAGGTAATCGGCAAAACCGTGCTCTACTGCATCAACGAAGGCAAATTCCTGCTAGACCTGACCCTGGATGAATTCAAGCAGTTCTCCCCGTTGTTCGACGACCAGATCTATGCTGTCCTGCAGCCTGAGGCTGTAGTGAACGCCCGTAACGTCTATGGCGGTACAGCGACAGTACAGGTAAAAGCGGCGATTGAGCGGGCTGAAGCTGCCCTGCTTGAAGCGGGTAAGTGGGTAGCGCAGCATGCGGGAAGTGCTGAATAAGCAATTGGACTGATCCAGAAATCAAACATGATCAGATGAAGTATCTTATCACATATGACTTAGAAAGAAGGCTGTCCTTACCGTATAAATACGGAATAGGCAGTCTTCTTATTTATCCGACTGAATTTTTCTTAGGAAATCGGTTAAAAAATAATAAAAGGTTAATAATAATATTTAAATTTTCTTTCAGTTTACTTTCACTTTATTGATTATTTGAACATAGAATGTATAATGAGGAGGAGAGGTGATATGATTATGCGTCCAACAGTGATTGAAAGAACAATGTTAACAGGAGCTCCAGCTCAGAGTTACGTGAAGAGTATGGTTGATACTGACATACTTATTACGGCGGCTCTTCTAAAAAACCTGCTTGTCACAGTTAAAGGTGCTGAGCGTTACATTAACCTATGGGATGAAGCTTATTTTCTTGATAGGGACAAACTCTATGAGTATACTTCGATGTTGCTCCAACACATCTCGCAAGAATCAGGAAACGAACAAACCAGTTCAGTATCCTTTTCGACTACAGAAGTAGCCAAGTATATCGGTGTTTCTGTACAGACGGTTAATACCTGGATTCGTGAGGGTAAGATAAAGGGGGTTGAAAAAGAAGAAAAGCGTTGGGCCAGAATCCCGGAAGACTCAGTAGTTACCTTTGCAAATGGTAAATCTGTTTCTGTTTCAGTTCTTAAAGCAAATTGGGAAGCTGAGAACCAGGAACCTGCAGTTGATGAGGTTACATATCTGACAGAATCCATTCTAGAATTTGAAAAAAATTACGGCGGACCATTTGAAGAGATTTTTGGAGACAAGACAATCAGAGAGCTCACACAAGAGGATACCGACGCTTCAATTTGGTGGTCATACAAAGCGAGGTTGGCTAGTGCGACATCAGTTTCTCGGACTTAACAAAACAGTTTTTTCTAACCTTGAGTACCTCTATAAAGAAATATTAGAAGTACGTTATTCTGAAACTCCAAGAGGAGAGTTGGACCACAAAAAAGGCAGAGAAATCAACGCAAAGATTACATTTCATTATTATGATGGATACCTTAAATGTCGTGAAATTTTCGAGGGAAGTCAACTCATCGAGTACTATTATGATTGGTATGCAAACAATGGAGTGATTATCCAGAAATTCCATGCCCATTACCATCCTGGTGGAACGCCGGATGAGATTACACAATTTGATCCTTGGCACTGGCATGTGCCCAAGAATATTGAGGATTTTGATGGTCAACGAGTTCCAAGCATACCCGGATATTCCATTCATGATGTTATGGGAAATGATATACTACCATATATACTACGTATAAGGCGTTCAACATAAAGGATGTAACAAGCCAGTCTACACAAAGACTGGCTTGTTTAATATGACTTCATTTAAGAAGATTTGTTCATTATTTACTCAACGGCAGCCACTTTAGCACATCCTGGATTTTGGCATCCCAATAACCCCACTCATGCTCGCCTGGACCTTCTTCATAGGTTAATGACAATGAGGTTTTGTCACAGGCAGCACGGAACACCTGATTGTCCTCATACAAGAAGTCTTCGGTACCGCAGCACTGGTAAAGAAGCGGCTTAGGCCCCTTTGATTTATCGACCTCCTGAAGCAGCCACAGCAGATCATCCGGAGTGCCGGCGATATCCGCATTACCAAAGATCCTCGCATACTCTTGCGACCTCTTGGCAGGGTCCTCCGGGTTCATGTAATGATGCGCCATATCGAGCGCCCCGGACAGGCTGGCAGCAGCGGCAAAAGCCTCCGGCTTGCGCAGTCCCAGCTTCATCGCCCCATAACCGCCCATGGAGAGCCCGGCCACGAAGTTATCCTCACGCTTAGGGGAGAGCGGGAAGAACGAGCGGGCGAGCGCCGGCAGCTCCTCGCTGATGAAGGTCCAGTACCGGCCCCCGTCTGCCATATCCGTATAAAAGCTCCGGTGCACCTGCGGCATAACCACCGCAATCCCCAGCTCAGCCACATACCGTTCAATCGAGGTCCGGCGCAGCCAGATCGAATCGTCATCCGACAGGCCGTGGAGCAGGTAGAGCGTCGGGTGAAGCTCCCCTCTTTTGACATTATTAAGTCCAATTTGCGTAGTCGTCTGCTGCGGCAGAATCACCGTCATTGAGGTGCTGAGACCAAGCACTTCCGAATAAAATCTGCATTCTATCAGAGCCATTGTCATTTCCTCCTTTTAGGACAAATGATAGCACAGCGCATGTCCGATATATAGAGTAGAAATCGCTGGAATTATTATGTCTAATAGGATTGCTGGGTTAAGAGGGGAAAGAATATAATAGATATAGGTATTGTGAACTATTAGATAACCTTCGGGAGTGAGCAGGATGTCCGGGAAAGACAAGCATAGATTGAAACGGGTAGGGGAGCGGGGGTTTACTTTAATTGAAGTGCTGGCGGCCATCGTCATCCTGTCAATTGTGTCACTGGTACTTACCTCCTACTTCAGTAATGCCTTATCCTATTCAAAATCAAACCAGAACAAGACCATTATGGTGAATCTGGCTCGTAATGCGCTGTTTTATATGGAGAAGCAGGATTATCAGAAACTAAATGAGTATTTTCAAGGGAAAAAGGCTGAGGGAGCAACGCCTGAAATACCGGGACATCCAAGTATAAATGCAGCAGGCTGCGTCCCCCTGACGTCAACTACAGTGAGCTGCAGTCTCTACAGCAATGCCGTGAAGGATGTGCAGACCCTGGCAAATGTGCTGAATCCTACAATTAACGGGATTGCTTATCACATAGACATTGAATATCAAGCTGCTTTACATTCGCAAATGAGCACCTCCCGTGATCCGGTTGAGGCGGCTACCGCGAAGTATCTGCTGCCTGTACGGGTTAGAGTAAAGGATTCAGGCAAAGGCGGAGCCAATGTCAGACAAACCGTTGTGGAGGGATATATTACCGATGAAACGATTCGCTGACCGCCTTCGCCGGGAGGAGGGACTAACCCTTATAGAGCTTATCGCCGCCCTGTCTTTATTCTCGCTGGTAGCCGGACTGATCTACGGTGTGATGATGTTCGGTATTCAGAGCTACGAGAGAGTTACCATGGAAAATACACTGCGGGATGAAAGTGACCTGCTGATGTCGGCAATCATCACTGAAATCTATACCTTTGCTCCGACAACGGTCTATTCCAGTACAAGCTCCAATAATGGCGTGATCGATACGGCGATTTTTCTGCAGCGCGATGACGGAAGCGGGGGAACGGAGAAGGTGAAGATCGGCATTTCGGGAGGCGAGCTTTTAATAAAAGACGTTCCTGCCGGTACTTTGGACAATGCTGTAACCCCGGCTGTAGGCGGAAATGATGTACGTACCTCCATTACTTCTCAGCTGGCTTCCCCATCCGCTATTACTTTGCAATGTAGTGCCAATTCCATAGAACCCTGCGAGAGCGGACTCATTAATATTAATCTGTCACTGATACTGCAGCGCGGAGATGATAGCCGCAGGCTCAATCTGGAGAGTAAATTTGGATTTTAGGAGCGTAACCATATGGGAATTCGCATAAAAAAGGATGAAAACGGCTCTGCTCTGGTGCTGGTTATGTTTCTCGTGCTGCTGCTCACCATACTTGGCCTGGGGGTTCTTAGCGCGACGATTGGCGGGGCTGCAAGAAGTGAAACGAGGGAAAATGACGTACAGTCCCTGCATCTTGCCCAAAAAGGTCTTAGTGAGGCCACGGCCTATATCCAGTCTCAGTTGACCGGCTTACAGCTTGAGAATCTCGATCCGAAACAGCTTGAGACGATTCTAAGTACGCTCAATAATAATAAATCCAGTCTGAAGGT
This sequence comes from Paenibacillus sp. PastM-3, assembly GCF_029893965.1. Lineage (GTDB taxonomy): Bacteria > Bacillota > Bacilli > Paenibacillales > Paenibacillaceae > Paenibacillus_AQ. The sequence goes on along the minus strand of NZ_JARXXP010000002.1, from coordinate 89,291 downwards.
GAGCACAGAGCTTGAATCTACCAGCAGCGGTGCAGTAGAGGGAATTGATTTTGTAGGCAAAAAGATTGATACGCAGTCTATCAAATATACGATTAATGTCACCTCTTCGGCCATGGTAAACGGAGTTAAGCGGAAGCTGAGACAGCAGATTGTGATTGACAGCTACCCGGATTTTCTTAAATATGCGTTTGGTTCGGAACAGACATTGACTTTAAACGGGGCCCCCCTGCTTCAGGGCAACATCTATGCCGGTGATAAGCTGGTAGTAACCAACACACCGGAGTATATTTATAAGAAACAATTTTATGATGATCATACGATTAACGACTTCCCTACAGTGACCATGGGCAGTGATACCAATGCGCTGGGTGAGGTGCATGTCCAATCTATGGACAGTATTGAATATGAGGAGAACCGGACAGCAGCAGCTCACCTTCCGCAAAATGAAAGTGAAAGAAAAAGGGTTTTGGCCCAAATACTTCATATTACTCCGGATAAAATCAAGATTAAAGAGCAAAAAAAGTTTGTCAAGATCAATGTCGAAGAATCGTTCCTGGACAAGCTGTCACAAGGTTTGCTGGCAGGTCAAAGTGAGACTGTGCAGAAAAATTTGCGGGACGATCTCCGTGTGGCCTATAATTCCGGAATCCCTGCCTTGAACAGTCTGTTGAACAGCCGCACTGGAGTCATACACATTAACGGTATGCCGACGGCCCCGGTTAAAATAAATCGGGATGAGTCGACGCAAGCACAAATAGATCAGTATGACGCCGAGCTGAGCCAATATAACAGCGAGTTGCAAAAATTAGAGGAACTGAATTCTACCGTAGTATTTAACGGGAATTTAATAGTTGACGGACTGGAATACAAGAAGCTGTTTTATCCGCAGGGGGCAAACGGCCAGCCCGATCCTAAAAGCGGAGCTGTACCGAGCTGGTTCATTGTTACAGGTAATCTGGAGCTGAATAACTATAATCTTAATGACTTCTTAAATGTGCGGGCCAATATTCTGGTTACCGGCGATGTGAAGATCAAAGGTGATATCAGGTTCGATTCAACTATGTTCGTCCTGGGAAAGACGATTATCGAGGATGCCGACATTAAGGGAATACAGCTAAATGGTAAAACCAAAGAATTGGTGTTGATCTCAAAAGGGAGCGTGCTGGTAAACCGGCTGAACGCTTTTGCTGTCAGCGAACCATCAGCTTCAGATACGATGGAGGCCTTTTTCTACACGGATTCCAGCGGGGAACTATACGGTGTAGGTTCCATGTTCCGGCTGAAGGGCGGATTTTTTGCCAAAGGAGATTTAACGGTAAATGCAGTAGTTGGCAGGGTCGATGAGCCGGCGGCAGGCGGTAAGCTGCTAATTAATCAGGGAGTTGATCTGAAGCGCTTTGTAATTGATTACAAATATGATATTTATGAAAATCAGCAGTCCAGTCTGCCCAGAGTGGCGAGCGTAAATGTCCATGTAGGCCCGCTGCAGCTGATTAATAATTAACAAATAACCAAAGAGCCCGTTGCCTTCAGGAATAACCTGAGGCAGCGGGCTCTTCTTGTTTACATACTGAACTGGTTAATAACGGTCATCATTAGTGAGCGGTACTACTTTGATCAATGTGCTCGCTTTGATTACCGGGTTATCTGGATTATTAGGGTCACTGTCATAGGTCACTGTTACCAATGTGCTTCCTTTTTGCTTACCAAAAATAATTCCCTGATTGTCCACAGTAACAGGATCTGCAAACGAAGCAATGCCGGGGTAGGTGATTTCCCATTTCAGCTTATCCCTTACATCATCAATCGTAATATCCCGCGGCATAAACCAGAGCTCTTTATTGAGATCCAGAGGAGCCCCGCCAACTGTAATCTCGAACACATCCTTGGAGAATGCCATTGAAGTAAGCTGCAGAATCTTAATTACTTTGGTTTTGGTGATGGTACCGGCTGTGACGGTGACTGTAAGCGAATCTGTTGCTGCAGTACCCATCAGCGTATATTTGGTGTTATCGGTGTCGCCTTCCGCCTTAGTCAACTGCGCATAATGGTTACCAGTACCAGGAAGACTCCAGGAAATCTGATAATGGTCAGCGTTATTCGGCTTGAAATCACTGAGTGTCAGATCAATCGATTTGCCCATCATTACATAATCTTTACTGTTGATTGTAAAGTCTGTCAAAGGATTAGTAATGTTGATTTTGTAACTAGCCGGAGTTCCTTGGGTATTACTACTGCTAGTGACAGTTACGGTAATAGTGTAGCTTCCAGACTGAGTTGCTGTAAAGATTGCCGGATTCTGATTAGCACCGCTAAGCAGGTTCTGCAATAGATTCCCGTTAGAGTCTTTAACTTCCCAGGAATACTTAATATCTGTTTCAGTCTGAGTACTATTATATGTTGCAGTTAAATTGATAGGTTGATTAACCAGTCCATCATTTGCCGAGATTGTCACGGTGCGTACAGGGACAGGATTTTCAACCTTAATTACTGCGGTATTGCTAGTGACATTACTGCCGTCTCTGGCAACCGCTACAATTGTTGCGGTTCCCTCTGTAAGTCCGGTAACCAGTCCGGCGCTGTCGATATTAACAATGCTGCTGCCTTCTACAATTCTCCAGTCTACATCTTTATTGTTAGCATCATCGGGCAAAACTTCAGGCAGCAATTTCAGGGTGGTGTTAACAAGAATCGTACCGCCTGTCAGATTAATCGAGCTGACCTTAACAATGGCCTCCAGATCAATTCTTGAAAAGTTCATTGTTACCGGTATAAGCGGTAATGGTGTTGCCGTTGGAGCAAGAGTTGGAGCAACCGTCGGTGCCGGTGTCGCTGTTGCATCTGGCGTCGTCGTTGGAGCTGTTGTAGCCTCCGGTGCAGGCATCGCCGGCCAGGAGCCGGTGAACGGGTATGCGTAAGTGATATCTACTCCGTTGCTCCATACTGGTGACAGCTTTCTGCCGATAATGGTTCCTTCGTAGGTGCCGGTCAATTGAATATTTGCATTAGGAGCCAGAATGGATTCCTTGATCGCATAGCTTTCTGACAGCACGGAAGTGGCCTGATAGAAATTGAACAGGACATTATTAGGCTTAACATTTACCAGCGTAATGGAACCATTCCCGAACTTGGCGGAAGTACCCACAACGTTGATGACTACGGTTGAATCTGCGGGAGCATCAACTTTTACAGCACTAATGTATTTAGAATTATCCTTAAGAGTGACGTAGAAAACATTAAGCTTTGGATCTGTACCCGTAACTGTAAAATCATTACGGTCATTAGCGATAACAGCATCTACTTTAATGCCCGGCAGCGTGGCCAAATAGGCTGAGAGCTTAATTAAGCTTTCATTAACTTTTGCAAAAGGAAAGGTGCTGTTCTGTTCAGTATTTTTAAGAAGATAATCAGGAGCTTTAACAGTACCGCCATAATAAGCCTTACCGTTTATAGATCCTCCCCAATTGCCCCAATCTATATTTTTACCTGCTATGAGCACTGGCCCTGTCTGATTGGCTGGCAGCCCACCACCTAAAGTTAACCCCTGAGCTGTTATAGATCCCCCAGCCGCTGTACGCCCTTTATTCTGAAAAGAGGTAGGCGAGTAGTCGATATCTTCCAGCATATAAATGGAGTAGTCCTTGGCAACCCCGAGCGATGTTATCGGCTCAGAAGATCCCGGAAAAACAATCGGCGTCGGCGTAGGAGCCGGGGTTGGCGTTGGTGTCGGCGTCGGTGTTGACTCAGCTGTAGCAATTGGTGTAGCTGTAGCCGCCGGCAAAGCAGGAGCATGGATTTCGTTAAAGGTTATTTTGGAATTATCCATGATATAGGATTTCTTTTCCTGCGGCACTGCAGTTAACGTGAATTTGTAAGCTAGTGGAACAGTAGAATCAGCAGGATTAACCGGTTTATAGTATTGCTCCCCATTAGCGTCGGTAGCTAAATTGTAAGTTATATCCGGGAATGTACCTGTTATTGTGTAGCCTTCCTGCAAAGTGCCTGTTTTGACCAGATAATCAGGCAAGGTACCGCTAAATTCCAGATTAGCCGGGAAATGCTCCACATACTGCAGGTTGGAAATAACCAGTGATTGCTTACCCCGATAGTCTGTTTGGACCAGATTATACTTGATGACATTTGGTGAAATGCTGTAGTCAATCGTAACAGACTTGCCTTTTTCAATTGTGGTAGCCGATTGGTTGCGGCTGATGGACAGGGAAGCATCCGCTTTGCGGATTGTAACAGGTATCGTTGTAGACACCATTGCACCCTGCGCATCCTTTGCGGTAATTACAATTTCTACGTTTCCGCCTTCCGGCAGCGGATTTCTAAAGGTCTTGGTCACCACTTCTTCTGAGAAAATCTGCTGTCCGGTAACGGTCATATCGGTTAATTCCTGATTGTTTACCATAAACTTAATGCCAGTGGTTAGCGTGCGGTCCTTAAAGTCCAGATCGGCTACCGAATAGCTGACAGTCAGTTTATCCTGATAAGACGGAATAACCGTTTCAGGCGCAGGAGTATATACCGTGATTTGCGGTGCATGATTGGCACCCATAAAGGCTCTGTACATCGTGTTGACAAACAGTTGCTGTTCCCAGTCAGGGAAGACAGCAAGGCTGCTGTTAAGCCCGGAGCCGAAAAGATGGCCGGTGCCTGAGTACGTTACGTTTCCTTTGGAATAAGTATAATAATGGTTCCAGCTGTCGTCAGGAGTTCGCTTGTAGGTATTGTTAGAGGTGCCGCCTAAAGCGTTGTTCGACTCGCTCAGAATGTTATACCAAGGAATGACTTCACGATCCTCCAGGTCAAGTGTGAAATACTGATTATGTGTAGGAGCTACCTTTGGCTCTGCAATGCTAACCTGGGCGCCGGAGGCATCCTGTTTGCTGAGATAAAAAGGATATTGCATCAGCAGGCCGTCATTTACCGGCTTGACCTTTGTCGACATATTCAGCGCATTATGGCCGAAATTGACCACAGGTTCCTTTTGCCCGGTAATATTTTTGAAGTTGCTTACCCAGGTGTTGTCACCGTAAATATTAATCACAGTATCATGAGTGAACATGGCGCTCTGCTTGGAGACCTCAATGAAATCTTTAACTGCGGTTATAGCCTGGGAAGACAGAATCGCATACTTGTAATATTCATCGCGGAATCCGAAGAGCAGCATGTCATAGACGCCATTAAGGCCGTACTGGCCTGTGGCTGTATAGGTGTCTTTGATATAGGTATTGAAGTTGGCCATTGTCATGGTCTTGATTTGCAGCTCGTAATCCTCTTTATTCAGATAGGCGCTTTGCATGTTGGCTGCACTTGTCAGATTGCTTTGGTCTGAGGCGGGTGTAATCTGAAGCACCTTAACAATCGTTTTCTCCCCGCGGTAACGGATGCTCCCCTGCTCAAAATCCTTTAATTGCTGTGCACTGGCAGGATCGCTGATTTCCAGCTTCCAGTACAAAAGGCCCGAGAAGGTCCGGGGGAGTGTGTATTCCAGGGTTCCGTTGCTACGGTTTACTTTGGCAGAAGCTACTACCTGCTGCTCGCTCATGGCGATTGATTTATCAAGATTGATATACAATTTAACCGTTAACGGGTTATTGGCCAGATTAACGGCATTACTGATATTAAAGTTGAAAGCGAGCTTGTCTCCGGGCTTATAGACCTTCCCGTTTGCAGCGGCAGGATTATAGTTGCCGATCTCACTGCTGTTGGTAATCTGCAGTTGCGGGCGCTGTTTAAGTCCGGCAAGATATCTGGAATTGCTGCTCTTCAGGTCTGTGGAAAATTCGGTAAGCTTGGCATCGTTCCAGAAAAATACATTGGTTTTGGAGTTACTGGTGCGAAGAGAGTTGAATGTGTCATACAGAATTCCTCTGGCGTTTGCCGGCTGGGCTTCCTTATCGATGAAAGTCTGGTCATGGAAAATAACATATAACCCCTTGTTAATAAAGAGATTAGTGATGTCGCCCGCTCTAAGTTTAGTGATGTCATTCTGGATTAAGCTGGTATCCATGGCCTGGGCCCGTTCATTTACAGACTTATCCTTAATATTACCAAGTGTAGCGGGACTGTAAGCACCCTTACCGATATATAAGGCATCATACTGACCGTCTAAATCATCGCGGAGAGCAACGAATTTCTTCATGCTCATGGTAACAACAGTAAGATCAGGAATACCGGATGTATAGGAGGTTAGTTGGCTTATTCCGTCTTGTGTTACTTCGAGGATACGAATCGGATAAACAGTCTGATCAGCGTCGATCTTGGAAAGCAGGCTCCATACAGGAAGTACAAGCAGCATCAGCAGGGCCAGGCCTGAAACAAAATACAACCTTTTCTTTTTCATACGCTTCATCATCATCTCTCCCTGGCCGATATATAATTCATGCTTTCTGTCAAACATGAATGCATTATGTAATTTAATGGGTGTATCTGGCGGCTGTTTTCGTTGTAAAAAGTACCAATCTATGCTATATATCATTCTAGGACATATTTAGTAGATAGGCAATTAAAAGATATGCGTGTTTTCCGAAAAGTGAGACTAAATAACTATTAAATTTGAAATATTTTTACAATATACATAGGTTAAATTAAGCAGGACTGCCGGCCGGGTCCGGGAGAGGCTGTATACGACAAAATTTAAGCGCTCTGGAGTGAAAAGGGTATGGCTATCATGAAAAAAAGGCTGGGCGATTTGCTGGTCGAAAACGGAATTATCTCTCAGGAGCAGCTTGAAGAAGCGCTGGTGGAACAGCGCAAATCCAAGCGCAAACTGGGCGATCTGCTGATCACCCAGGGCTATATTACCGAGCAGCAGCTTATTGAGGTCCTTGAATTCCAGCTTGGGATTCCCCATGTCAGCCTGTTCAAGTATCAGATCGATCCGGCCATCACGCAGATCATTCCTGAGAGCATGGCCAAGCGTTATCAGGTGCTCCCCTTCATGAAAGAGGGCAGCAAGCTGATGGTGGCGATGGCCGACCCGCTCGATTATTTTGCGATTGAGGATCTGCGCATGAGCACCGGCTTCCGCATCGAGCCTGCGATTTCCAGCCGGGACGAGCTTACACGGGCGATTGCCCGCCACTACGGCATGCGGGATTCGATGAGCCAGATGATGGTGGAGCTGCCCTCGCAGGAAGAGATCGAAGAAACCGAAATCACGGATGAGGATTCGCCGATTGTGCGGCTTGTGAACCAGATGATTCAGCAGGCTGTTTCGTTAAGGGCATCAGATATCCATGTGGACCCGGGTGAAAATAACCTGTCCATCCGTTACCGGATTGACGGAACGCTGCGTACAGAGCGGATTATCCCCAAGCAGATGCAGGGGTTCATCACGGCCAGACTCAAGATTATGGCCAAGCTTAACATCGCCGAGCGGCGGCTGCCGCAGGACGGCCGGATCAAGATGCAGTTCGATTACAAAATGGTCGACATCCGCGTATCCTCGCTGCCAACGATGCACGGTGAGAAGATCGTACTCCGCCTGCTTGATCTGAGCACCGGGGTGAAGACGGTCGACAGTCTGGGATTCAGTGACTGGAATGCCGTAGCGTTTCAGGATATGATCAGCAAGCCTTACGGCATTATCCTGATTACCGGGCCTACGGGCAGCGGTAAATCTACCACGCTGTATGCAGCCCTTAATCAGCTGAATACCGAAAGCGCCAATATAATAACAATCGAAGATCCAGTGGAATATCAGCTGGAAGGGGTCAACCAGGTGCACGTCAATCCGGCGATCGGACTGACCTTTGCCGCCGGACTGCGTTCCATTCTGCGGCAGGACCCGAACATCGTTATGGTAGGGGAAATCCGCGACACCGACACTGCAGAAATCGCGGTCCGCGCCTCCCTGACCGGGCATTTGGTATTATCCACATTGCATACGAATGATGCAGTCAGTACGATTCTGCGGCTGCGGGATATGGGAGTAGAGCCCTATCTGATTGCCTCCTCGCTGCTGGGAGTAGTTGCCCAGCGTCTGGTGCGCAAAATCTGCCCGGATTGCCGGGAAGAGCATGCGCCAACCGAGCAGGAATCGATCATGCTGCGCCGGTACGGCTTGCCAGACCGGGTTATCTACCGCGGCAGAGGCTGCGGCAGCTGTAATAATACCGGCTTCAGAGGCCGGATTGCGATTCACGAGGTATTGACCATTAACGATCATCTGCGCCAGATGATCACCGAATCGGCATCCATTGAAGAGCTCCGTGCTGCAGGCAAGGCGCAGGGTATGGTGCATCTGATGGAGGATGGATTCCTCAAAGTCTCCAAAGGCATAACCACCCTGCAGGAGGTTATGCGCGAGACGGTGTCGCATTAGAGTTTAGGGGGAGACAAAAGTGCCAGCCTTTTCATGGGATATTGTTCAATTGCTATATATGGCCTTTGCTTCCAAGGCTTCAGATTTGCATATTTCTGTTGGTTCACCTCCGGTCATGCGGATTGACGGAAAGCTGATCCCACTGGAAGGAGCAAGGGTCAGTCCGGAGGAAGCGGCTTATATGGCCGATTTGCTGCTGGGGAGTGAGAGAAGCGTGGAGTTCCGCAATAAAGGGGAATTCGACTTTTCTTATCCGCTGGATGACGGAGTAAGATACCGCGTGAACGTGTACCGGCAGCGCGGTCAGGTCAGCATTGCAGCGCGGTCCATACCGGCTCAAATTCCCAGCATGGAGCAGCTGTCACTGCCGGGAGTGCTTTCTGGACTGGCGATGAAACCTCAGGGTCTCATTCTGGTGACTGGCCCTACGGGCAGCGGCAAGTCGTCAACGCTTGCCGCTATGCTGAATTATATTAACCGGACTGCCAGCAAGCATATTGTTACGCTGGAGGATCCGATAGAGTTCCTGCACAGCCACGGGACTTGCCTGATTGATCAGCGTGAAGTGGGCAGTGATACCGGCAGCTTCGCCAGCGGTTTAAGGGCAGTGCTCCGACAGGACCCCGATGTTATCCTGGTTGGGGAAATGCGTGATCTGGAGACGATCTCTGCGGCGGTTACAGCGGCTGAGACGGGACATCTGGTCATGGCTACGCTGCATACAACCGATGCGCCGCAGACGATTGACCGGATCATTGACACGTTTCCCGGGCATCAGCAGGGGCAGATCCGTTCCCAGCTGGCATCAGTGCTGCTGGCGGTCCTTTCGCAGCGGTTGTTTCCGCGGGCTGGCGGAAAGGGGCGGTTGTGTTCGACCGAGCTGCTGATTAATACACCGGCAGTGGCCAACATGATCCGGACCGAAAAGACGCATCAGCTCAAAAATGTCATGCAGACCAGCCGTGCGCTCGGCATGCATACCCTTGAGATGAACATCCGCGAGCAGCTGCAGCTGGGGCTGATTGAGCCTGAAGCGGCCAGAGGTTATCTCACGGAGGTGAGCGGCTGATGCCCCAATTCGAGTATCAGGTCCGGACCAGCGCGGGCAAACAGCTTAAAGGCAAGCTGACAGCTTCAGATAAAGGATCGGCGATGGAGGAGCTGCGTAAGCGGGGACTGACCGTGTTCTCCCTGGTCGAACAGAAGTCTTCCATTCTGTCGATGGAAATCTATATCGGCAATCCGGTGAAGACCATTCATTTTATTATCTATTGCCGGCAGTTTGCCACCTTGATGCGAGCTGGAGTATCTATTGTAGATGCTACAAGAATTCTGGCAGAGCAGACAGAGAGCAAGCCGCTCAGCAAAGCGCTGCAGGATGTTAACTCCAGCCTGCTGCGCGGGGTAGCCTTGTCACAGGCGATTCAGGATCATAAGAAGATTTTTCCGCCGCTGTTCATCAGCATGATCCGGGCCGGGGAAGAATCGGGTGATCTGGAAGGGACGCTTGAGCGGCTGGCGGTTTATTTTGAGAAGCAGCATACCACTACAGAAAAGATTAAGTCAGCACTGACTTATCCTGTGACTGTTGCCGTAATGGCAGTAGCGGCTGTTGTCTATCTGCTGTGGGCCATTGTGCCCCAGTTTGTCAGCATGTTCGAATCCATGAATGCCGAGCTGCCGGCAATAACCAAGATGGTATTGGCGCTCAGCAAAAGCATTCAGGGACAATGGTATATATGGCTGATCGTTATCATTCTGCTTGCGGCTGGTTTTATGATCGCTAAACGGACTGAAAAGGGTGCTTACGCACTCGATTATGCCAAGCTCAAAATTCCTGTATTCGGCAAATTGAATCAGAAGGGTTCAATCGCACAGTTTACGCGGACCTTTTCTTCGCTTTATGCGAGTTCGGTGCCCATTCTCCAGGCCTTGTCCATTGTGGAGGAGGTTGCCGGAAACAAGGTGATCGGCGGATATATCCGCAGTGCTGCGGACTCCCTCAGACAGGGGAAACCACTCTCGGAGCCGCTCAAGAAAGCATGGGTATTCCCGCCACTGGTTACGCAGATGATTGCCATCGGTGAAGAGACCGGGGCGCTAGATCAGATGCTCTCCAAGGTAGCAGACTTTTATGAGATGGACGTGGAGAATACGGTTGACCGGCTGAAGTCGCTGCTGGAGCCTTTGCTGATAGCTTTTTTAGCAGGCGTAGTAGGTGTGATTGTAGCAGCGATTATGCTGCCGATGTTCAGTCTGTACAGTAATATGTGAGCCATGTGCTCCTTGCATAGATTGAGAGGGGTGACGCCAGGCAGGCGGACCGGGAGCAGAAGCAGACTCCAGAGCCTGCTGGAATAGGACAAGTACATTGGATGACAGCAACAGGACAGCTAGGAAGTACACAGATAACGGAGTATCGGTCTTATTCAATAACATCAATTATGAGGGGGAAATATTATGTTGGCACAGGCAATTCGCAAGAAGCTGGGCAAGGCGGGTAAAGAGGAAAAGGGGTTTACGCTGATTGAGTTATTGGCGGTTATTGTTATTATGGGTATCATTGCGGTTATTGCAATTCCAATGATTAGTGGTTTGATAAATAATACTGGAGATAAGGCGGATCTAGCTACTGCCAGGCAGATTTATGAGGCTTCTCGTATGTATGTAACTTCTGAACTTGATGGTTCGGCAGGGTCAGTAACTATAAATATAATTAGTTCATCCGCAGCTAATTCAACTACTGGAGCCACAGCAAGAATTGGCCTTCAAGAAAAGAAATACTTAGAAGATCCGATTTTACTACCAAGCACCAAAACTGAAATAACAGGTGGCACCGTTGTTTATGAAAATGGACAGCTAAAAACTGACGGTGCTATTACAATATTTGTAGATGGTAGCTCTACAGCGAAGAGAACCTATTCAGCAGCTCAGATATTGAATACTAAACTGTAATAAATTCCCAAAGGAATCGGAATTCCCGATTCCTTTTTTAAAATCCACAGAACAGGAACCCAACCCCCATGACCATTGTTATCGCAGTATACATCACGCTTGTCGGCCTGATTCTGGGCTCCTTCTATAATGTAGTAGCACTGCGGGTGCCGGCGGGGGAGTCGCTGGTGCGGCCGCCGTCGCATTGTACGAGCTGCGGAACGCGGCTGACGGCACGGGATCTGCTGCCGGTGGCAAGCTACATCCTGGCTGGGGGCAAGTGCCGGCATTGCGGGGCAAAGGTGTCACCGCTGTATATGCTGGGTGAGGCGGCAACAGGGCTTCTGTTCTTATGGATTTATCTGCAGTTTGGGCTAACCGGTCAAGGGATTACCGGATTTGTGCTCGTCAGCCTGGCTGTGATCGTGACCGTGGCTGACCTGAAATATATGCTGATCCCGAACAAGGTGCTGCTGTTTTTTCTGCCGCTGCTTCTGGTGCTGGTGCTGCTGTTTCCGCAAGGGCCGCTGTGGTCCCATCTGCTTGGAGGCGCGGCAGGCGGCATCATTCTTCTTCTGCTGGCACTGCTCGGGGGTATGGGCATGGGGGATATGAAGCTGTTCGCGCTGCTGGGCTGGGTAGTCGGCTTTCCCAATGTTATTTTGGCGTTTATGATAGCTTGTGCACTGGGAACGATTGCCGGTGTGGTGCTGATGCTGCTGGGGAAGGTGAAGCGCAGACAGCCTGTTCCGTTTGGACCGTGGCTGGCGGCGGGATCACTGATTGCATTCGCTTACGGTTCACAACTTATCAGCGGTTATCTCGCGCTCATCCGTTAGGAGGAACTTTATAGCATGTTTGGAATAGGTAACAAAGCGGCCGGAGTCTCCATTGAGCAGACAGGTATCCGCTATATCAGCTTCAAGAATAATCAGGCGAAGCAAGTCCATAAAAAGAGGTTCATGCCGCTGCTGCCGGGAATGATTGTAGAGAATCAGGTGGCTGACAGCGAGGCACTGCTGGACCGGCTGAAACAATGGGTGAAGACCAAAGGGCTCCGCGGCAGCGCAGTGAACCTGTCGATCCCCCCTTCACAGATGATCATCCGCAAAATGACGATTCCGAGTACGGCGGAAAAACAGATCGACCAGTTGGTGAAGCTGGAGGTGGAAACCGGGCTGCATCTGCCCTTCGAGAATCCGGTGTACGATTATGTCATTACCGGACAGAATGAGAACGAGAGCCAGCTGATTATCTTTGCCGCGCCGCGCAAGGTTGTTCAGGACTACGTGGATGTGCTGGAAGAGGCCGGCCTGAAAATCAAAAGCGTCGAGGTTTCGGCAACCGCGCTGGCACGCAGTATTGTTGCAGGCTACGGGCACTCCTTTAATGAGACGATGCTGATTCATCTCGAGCAGTCGCTGCTCGATATTTATATGTTCCGCAGCGGAAATCCGGTGTTTATGCGGACGATCAATCTGGTGGATCTGGGCCGGCCGCAGCCGTTGCCGTTCGATTTAAGCAAAGAGCAGCGGTTTGCTGCTGAAGCCGAGGCGGAAGCTGCTACGGCAGCCTCCCAGGATCACTTGTCCGCTGAGCAGATCGTGGAAATTACAGCGGAAATCTCGCGGATGCTGAGCTTTTACCAGTACAGCTTGCATGACGGCTCAACGCGGATAACGGAGCTGCTGATTACAGGAGCGCCTGACATGCGCAGAGAGCTGCAGCAGGAGCTGCAGGCGGCGCTGCCGGAGCTGGCGATCGCCCCGATAGCCGCCGACCAGTTCGCAGCAGGTGTACGGCCGGACAACAGCCTCAATGATTACCGGGTGGCTGCCGGGGCGGCGCTGCGCGATCCCAAGCTGCGCAATATTAATCTGCTGCCGCGTGAGGACCGCGAGAGCATTGTATTTCCGTATCTGGCAGTCACGCTTGCAGCCGTCTGGGTGCTTGGCGCTGTCGGAACAGGGATTCTATACGCTTCTGTCCGTGGAGAGTATGATGAGCAGCGCGCACAATTGCAGAGTGTCCAGGAGCAGAATGCAGCTCTGCAGCTTGAGCTTGCCAGCCTGAACAACAGCGGGGCCGGAAGCGGCAGCTTTGACCGGGCAGCGATCATTGCGGCTTTGTCTGCGAGCCGGGTAAATGCCGCGGCTGTGCTTAATGAGCTGCAGTCGAAGCTGCCTTATGCCGCTGCAATCCGTGAGATCAGCTTTTCTTTCCGCGGAGATCTGCTGCTGACCGTGAACTTTACAGATATGGCGCACAGCGGAGCGTACCTGACTTCCCTCCGGGGCATGCCGTTCGCACGCGAAGCGGCCATTGAAAAGTTAACCGAAGGCGGAGCAGGCACCGGGACAGCTGGCGGCAGTGTATCCAATCTGATTAAATACACGGCAGTATACCGTGTGAATATGGCACCTGAAGCCGTTGAGCTGTCAGGGGCGGATGTGCAGGCTGCTACAGAGGAAGGAGCGGATATCAGTGGAACAGATTAACAAGTACCGTTCGCCGATTGTCATGGGAATGCTCATCCTGTTTCTGATTCTGTTTGCTTTTTACATGCTGGCGATTCGTCCGGTAAGCAGTGATATAGCAATGCAAGATAGTGAGCTTTCTCTGCTGGAGCGGGAAAGATCGGTGATGGATAACAAGATTAATGAGCTCAAAGCCGCGGGAGACAGCCTGAGCGCAGACGAAGAGACGGCGCTGGCCGCTATTCCGTCCGGCGACGGCAGCGAGGCGCTGATCAATGATCTGAAGGCGATCGGCGACAGCTCCCATGCCAGATTGAAGGACATCGGTTTCTCGCTGACAGGCACAAGTACAGCAAGTACCTGGGCGGGAGTAGCGGCAGCCTCCGCAGCCGGACTGCAGGAGGTCAAGATGACGGCTATCATTGAAGGCGGATATGCCGAGATTCATGAGTGGCTGAAGCAGCTGAATAAAATGCCAAGACTGGTAACGGTCGATTCCTTTGCTTTTCAGCAGCCTTATGAATTTCCAACCGCACAAAATCCCGGCAGCATCCTGACGGCAAACGTGGCTTTCACGGCCTATTATCAGGCGGATTCCCCCGAATAATCATTCAGGCTCATATCAGCAAATAAATGATGTACGCATACTCCGTTTTCCCTTTCCGGGAAGGTGGAGTTTTTTTGCGCGGAGTGGCGGTAAATCCGTTTTCATTATTGGAAGGAATGGGTATTTTAGCTTACAGGCTGCCGTAAGGTATAAAGTAGTGAACGCAGCAATGGAATGTAACACACTCTACTATGAAGCAGAATAAAGAGGAGGAACTTAAGATGAACAAAAAGTGGATGATCGGTACGCTGGCCTTGTCGCTCGGTCTGGTTTCGGCGGGAAGCGGGGCGCTGGCGGCTACGCCTGCAGTAGGAAGCACAGCGGTCAAGACAGTAGCAGCCTCTCTGCCTGGCAAAGAGGGTCCTGCGACGATCAATAATCTGACGGTCAAAAGTGTCATTCCGCTGGTCGTTCACGCCAAGAAGCTGTACACCTATGCGAGCGGCGCAGGCAATATCCTGGGGGCAGAGAAATTTGTCTACAACGGACTCGAGTACCGCTATCTTTCCAGTGATCTTGGCACCAAGCAGCAGCTGATGAATTACATAAAAAGAGGGTTTACGCACAATGCGGCTGCTTTTTATGTTCAAACGCAATTTCTTGAAATGAAAGGCAGAATGGCCCAGGTTAACGCAGATGTAGGGAATCACCTCCAGTTCGATAAGGCTACTGCCAGAATGGTCTCCAAAACAGCAACCACGGCAGTATTTGAGCTCAGTGTGCCTCAGCCTAACGGGCAGGGGGACAATGCGGATGTAGTGGTGAAGCTGAAGAAAGTAAACGGCTATTGGAGAATTGATATGTCACCGGATACTCTGTTCTAAGGTGAATTACACAGTAGCATTTAAAAAGACGGTCAGAGCTGATTCTGACCGTCTTTTGCAAGTTTTATTCATTGCTGCGCACGCCGTCTTCGACCAGAGGCTTCTTAACGGGTTCAGGCTGGACAACCTTGCTCATCCCGCCCCGGTTAATGGCAATTACCTGCTTCTGGGCCGGATAGACATCGCGGGACAGCTTTTTTTTCTCCACCGCTTTGCCATCGACATAACGCGTAATATAAGTTTCTACTACATACCCGACCTTGCCGCTCTGGAGCACGCGTGTGCCTCCGCGGGGCAGCGAGGCATCACTGAAGTATCTGGCCGCAGGCTGCAGGATTTCGACGGTCTGGGACTGGACGGTATAATATACGTTTTTCGGGAACGTGCCAAACAGCTTCACGGTCAAGGTCCGGCCTTCAACGGCCGCCTTGATGATCAGGTATTTGCCGGTATTGTTGCGGAACCGGAAATTGATGTAGCCCTGGGCAAACGTGGCATCCTGGCCTTTGGGCAGATAATTGACCGGCAGGGAGTGGTTGCGCCGCTCCACAATATCGAGGCCGGCCCTGAGGGCGGCGTTATAGAGGGTACTGGATACCTGGCAGATGCCCCCGCCGGTTCCAGGCTGCAGCTTACCGTTGACAATAACCGGTGCTTCGCGCAGCCCGGATTCCCGCTGGGCCTTTTCAATCGCCTTGCCATAATCAAAAACAGCATCCGGCGGCAGGATGGTACCGTTCACCGCCTTGGCGGCCGCTTCTACGTTAAAGGTGCGCCCCGGCCCGCTTAAGCCCAGCGAGGTGCTGAATTGCGTGATTTTCCGTTCAATCCCCTGATCCTTAAGAGCCTTTAAGGTAATAGCGGGCTCTTTAACAGTCAAGGGCACCTCCAGGGTAATGCTCTTACCCAGCAGAATATCCGGGCTGCCCAGCCTTGTGGGCAGAGCCGTCCGCAGGGCGAGCTCCAGCCCATGCCAGTCCACCTCATAGGAGGTGGTCTCTGCGGTGTAGACCACCCGGTCATCTTCTGTAATACGCCGGGTCGCATCGACCGGATTGCCGAAGGACTCGCTTTCCCAGGCGGGGCTTAAACTGGATTGCAGATGTTCAATCTCCAGGTGGATACCAAGGTCCCAGCTCCCGGCAAAGCGGTGCCGGGCCTTGGCCCTGTCGAGCATGTGGCCTTCGGACAATGCCTTTAGGCCCTGAAGGAAGCTCTCGGCTTCATAGGATACTCCCGCCTCCTGCAGGGTGACGGTCAACTCCGTATTAGCTCCTGCTTTGAGAATCAGGGGGAGGGTTTCGAGCGTGTGCAGCCGGTCTGCCAGCCCGCTGCGGACTTCGGCTATGTCCAGGCCGCCGATATCCCAGCCTGCCAGCCGGGTGCCCTTGGGCAGGGTCTGCTGGCCCACATATAAATGAAGCCCGCCGGCCAGCAAAGAGCTGGTCAGAAGCAGCGCGATGGCCGCAATAAGGGCGAGGTGGATTTTTTTCATCAGAAGATCTCCTTCGGGCGGTATATTTGCGCAGGGCAGCAGCGCAGGCCGGAGTTGCAAGCTTACCGTTCGTAATTTCCAGCCGATATATAAGAGGTAGGGCAGCGGCTGGCAGGATTTTCTCAAGAGATGCTCGAATGTATAACAATGGAATGGCAGCCGGTCAGGTGAAGGCCTGTTTTATGTATATGAGCGAGTCCCCAAAAACTTTCGGGGTACTCATTTAGTTACAGATTTGTTACAATGGATAAGCCTGTGATGACGGGGCAGTTTATGGAAACTTTCGCGGTTTGGTGTCGAACCAGACGGCCAGCCGGCGGAATACGACAAAATCGGGAAGTGATAACTTTGATCGAAATGCAGGATGTATGGAAGACATACCCCAACGGAACCCACGCTCTACAGGGAATATCCGTGAAGATCGACCGCAACGAATTCGTGTATGTTGTCGGACCGTCCGGCGCCGGAAAATCAACATTTATGAAATTAATTTATAGAGAAGAGACGCCTACCAAAGGCCAGATTTCTGTAGGCGGGTTCAACATCGGCAAGCTCAAGCCGCGTAAAATCCCTTACGTAAGGCGCAATATCGGCGTAGTGTTTCAGGATTTCCGGCTGCTGCCGAGGCTGACGGCGTATGAGAATATCGCTTTTGCGATGGAGGTCATTGAAGCCCCAAAGAAAATTATCAAGAAGCGCGTCAACGAGGTGCTTGATCTGGTGGGATTGCGCAGCAAGGCGAACCGTGAACCCTCCCAGCTCTCGGGCGGGGAGCAGCAGCGGATTGCGATTGCCCGGGCGATTGTCAACAATCCGTCGGTCATTATTGCGGACGAGCCTACCGGCAACCTGGACCCGGAGACCTCATGGGGCATTATGCAGCTGCTTGATGAAATTAATTTCCGCGGTACAACCATTGTAATGGCTACCCATAACAGGGATATTGTTAATAAAATGCGCAAACGGGTGCTTGCAATCGAGCATGGCAATATTGTCAGAGACCAGGTGAGAGGGGAATACGGTTATGAGTTTTAAAACCTTCTTGCGCCATATGCGGGAAGGCTTCAAAAATGTATTCCGCAACGGCTGGATGTCGGTGGCCTCCATCACATCTATCGTCGTCTCCCTATTCGTGCTCGGTGTCTTTATTCTGCTTGTACTCAATGTGAATTCCATCGCCGACAAGGCGGACAGCCAGGTGCAGATCAATGTGCATCTGACGCTTAATACTGACCAGAAGATGCGGGAAACCCTGCAGAACGAAATCGGCAGCATGCCGGAAGTCAGCAAAGTAGAGTTTGTATCCAAGGAGCAGGGGCTGATTGAGTTCCGTGAGGATATGGGACCGGATGCAGCCGAGCTGCTGGAAGGCTTTGACGAAGATAATAACCCGCTGCCGGACAAGCTGCTGGTCGAAGTGATTGAACCGACCACAGTCCCGTTTGTAGCAGATAAGATAGAAGCACTAAACAAAACGCATGACGAGCAGCCGATATATAAAGTGAACTACGGTAAAGGCTCAGTAGAGACGCTGTTCAAGATTACGCGCGCTGTGCGCAATATAGGTTTTGTTTTTGTAGCGGGACTGGCCTTGATGTCCATGTTCCTGATCTCCAATACGATTCGTGTAACGATTCTTGCCCGCCGCAAGGAGATTGGCATTATGAAGCTGGTAGGGGCGACAAACGCTTTTATCCGCTGGCCGTTTTTTGTGGAAGGGGCACTGATCGGGCTGATCGGCTCACTGGTGACTTCCGGAGCTCTGTATATTGGCTACAGCAGTCTGACCCGTTCCGTACAGGGAGACCCGATGCTGGGGCTGCAGATGATCCCGTTCAATGAAATCTGGGTGCTGCTCTGCGGTCTGCTGGTGGGGCTGGGGATGCTGATCGGAATTTGGGGAAGTACCGTGTCGATCCGCAAGTTTTTGAAGGTGTAAGTACCGTTACTGACATGAAATGACATTATAAATTACGGAGTAAAAGGATGGGGAGTGCGAGTTGAAGAAGATTGCCGCCGGAATAGCCGTAGCACTGCTGGCTGTCACTTTAGTAGGACCCTCTGACGGATATGCCAAAAAGACAACTGTCGCTGAAATAGATCAGCAGCTGAAGAAGCTGCAGCAAGAGGTACAAGCGGCCAAGGCCGCGCAGGAGAAGGCAGCTTCCCGCTCTCAGGAGGCGCAGCACTATAAGAACAAAACGACACTGAACCTCGAGTATGTACTGGACCAGATTGAGCAGGTAAAGGGTGAAATGACGACCATTTCCGGCAAAATCGCCAGCACCGAGGAGTCGTTGAATGTAACGGCAACCGAGCTTAGTGATGCGGAGGAACGGATTGCTTCGCGTGAAAAGCTGCTGGAATCCCGTGTCCGGCTGATGTATACCGATGGGGCAGTCTCCTATCTTGACGTGCTGCTGTCTTCGACCAGCTTCTCGGATTTCCTGGACCGGGCTGATTCCCTCAAAATGATCGTAGACCAGGACCAGGATCTGCTGGAGCAGCACAAGCTGGATAAGGAGACAGTGGTAGCGAAGAAGATCGAGCTGGAAGGGCAGTATGCCAATGCCAAGCAGCTGTACACTGAACTGGAGGATCAGCGCAGCATCCTCAAAGAGAAGGAAGCGGAGAAGCAGGAGCTTATCGCCCATTATGATAAAGAGATTCTTGTTTCGGGCGAAATCTCCGAGGAGCAGGAAGCCAAGCTGGTGCAATTGGCCAGCGAGCGTTCCGCACTCGAAACGCAGAAGGACAAGCTGAAGGCCGAAGAAGCAGCACGCAAGGCAGCGGCAGCCAAAGCAGAAGCGGCGCGCAGAGCAGCAGCCGCAGCGGCGGCCAAAGCGAAGGCGAAGGCTTCCAGCAGTGTCAGCAGCGTGAGCTCCTCCTCGGAATATGCAGGCGGCGACGGTCCGTTCCTCATGCCGGTTGGCTCGGCCCGGATCTCGTCGGGCTACGGGAAGCGGACGCATCCGGTGACGGGTGAGGTCGGCAAAATGCATACAGGCGTAGACTTTGCCGTTCCGCAGGGCACCAGCATCCATGCTGCTGATTCCGGAACAGTGCTGGTTGCCGAATGGTGGAGCGGTTACGGATACTGCGTCATTATCGACCATGGCGGCGGCGTGTGGACCTTGTACGGCCATATCCGTGAGGGCGGAATCAGAGTTTCCGCCGGGGATAAGGTAGACAGAGGCCAGGTGATTGCGGAGTCCGGCTCGACCGGACGCTCCACAGGACCGCATCTTCATTTTGAAGTACGGGTAGACGGCAAGACTGTGGATCCGATGCCATATCTGTAATTTTGCGGACCGATAAATATTAATCTGCTCTGCGGCATATACTGGAAGAGATACCGTCCTTCCGGGACGGATGCGGGCTTGATGAGAGGAACAGAAGGGACGGTGGGAACACCATGTTAAAGAAAAGCACGGCGGTCTTTATGATCGTCGCTGCACTGCTCTGCGGCAGTCTTCTAACCTTGGGCGTGACCGGTTATATGCAGGTTGTCGGACAAGCTGCGGGGGAAGGGGTTGCAGCTGTTCTGCAGACGGGAAGCGGCCTGCAGGATAAGGAATCGCAGAAGCTGGGTACTGCGCTGAACTTGATTGAAGATAACTATTACGATAAGGTAGACCGGGACAAGCTGATCGACGGTGCTGTCAACGGTATGATGGAAGCACTCGGCGACCCTTATTCCAACTATATGGGCAAGGAAACAGCAGAGAAGTTTGAAGAGAGCATTGAAGGCTCCTTCTCCGGAATCGGTGCAGAGGTATCCTCGGATAACGGTAAGGTAGTCGTTGTTTCACCGATCAAGGGGGCGCCGGCCGAAAAAGCCGGAATCCAGGCCAAGGATATCATCCTGTCCGTTAACGGAGAAACGCTGGAGGGGCTGGAGCTGAATGATGCGGTCGCCAAAATCCGCGGACCTAAGGGCAGCAAGGCAACGCTCAAGGTACAGCGGACCGGATCAGCGGAGCCGCTGGAATTTGTAATTACCCGCGACGATGTGAAGCTGGAGACCGTCTATGCCACTATGGAGAAAGACGGAGTCGGTGTCATTGAAGTGACCCAGTTCTCCATGAATACCGCTGAACGTTTCAAGGAAGAGCTGGACAATCTGGAGAAGCAGGGCATGAAAGGGCTTGTCATCGATGTACGGAATGATCCGGGCGGTGTGCTGCAGCGGGTTATCGAGATGGCAGAGCAGTTTGTGCCTGCAGGCAAGACCATTGTACAGGTAGAGAACAAGGATAAATCGCGCGAGGTCAGCACCTCCAAGGGCTCCAGCAAGGATTATCCGGTTGTCGTGCTGATGAACAAGGGGAGCGCCAGTGCCTCGGAGATTCTGGCCGGAGCGCTGCAGCAATCAGCCGGAGCCAAGCTGATCGGTGAGCATTCCTTCGGCAAGGGCACTGTACAGACCAGCTTCGAGAAGGAGCTGGGAGACGGCAGCCTGCTGAAGATTACGATCGCCAAGTGGCTGACACCGAACGGCACCTGGATTCACGGCAAAGGGATTGAGCCGGACATTGCGGTAGCCCAGCCGGATTATTTCTCGGTGGCGCCGATTAACAAGAGTGTAACGCTGCAATACAATATGAACAGCTCGGATGTGAAGAGCGCCCAGACGATGCTGGACGGACTTGGCTACAAGCCGGGGCGCAAGGACGGATATTTCGACGCCGGGACGAAGGAAGCGGTGAAGAAATTCCAGAGCGCGTCCAAGCTGCAGGCAACCGGCGCCATCGATGCCAAAACCGCGGAAGCGCTGGAGCAGGCTCTGATCAAGGTCATTCAGGACCCGGCCAATGACAATCAGCGCAACCGGGGAATCGAAGAGGTGCGGAAGGAAATCCAGAAAGCCGCGTCGAACAAGTAAGAAGGCTGAATTCAGCCTTCTTTTTTTGTAAGTGAGTAGAAGGAGTGTGACGACAGTTTGAATGAGATGCTAGAACTGCTTACAAGCTTGGGCACAGCGGTCATACATCTGCTGATTCAGCCTTATTATTATATTGCCCTTCTGTTTATTGCCCTCTATTACCGCAGACAGGTGGCGCTGGAGCGCAAGCTGATTCATGTGAAGCAGCATAGCTGGGGCCTTGAAACGTGGCGGACGGTATGGAGCGGTTTGGTCATGGGGCTGCTGGTTTCAGCAGCGGCGGTGGCGTTAGGCATTTCGCTGCCCCCTGACGCTGTAATCTGCATCTGGATTGTCAGCCTGATCCTGATGTTATTCCGCGTCCGATTTCTGTGCTTTGCCTACTCTATCGGATTGCTTGGTATTATACAGTTCATTTTCTCCTTCTTCCCGGATGTTTTTCAGGCTGGAACAGCCGGGCAGCTGGTAACTGCGCTGCGGGAGATGGACATCCCGGCGCTGCTCGTGCTGGCCGGGCTGCTGCATCTCGCGGAAGCGCTGCTCGCGCGCTGGCAGGGCGCGCGACTGGCGTCGCCGCTCTTCCTGGAAGGCAAGCGCGGCAAGGTCATCGGCGGCTACCAGCTGGAGGCCTTCTGGCCGCTGCCGCTGTTCCTGCTGGTTCCCTCCGCAGCGGGAACCGGGGAGCTGCCCTGGCAGCCGCTGCTTGGCGGCGGACTTGGGCTGGTGTCGCTGCCGGTCATCATCGGCTTCAGCGAGATGACCCAGAGCCTGCTGCCGGCGCGCAAGGCAGCCCGTACCGCAGGCCGGCTGCTGGCGTACAGCGTTGTCCTCCTGGGCGTAAGCCTGCTGGCTTACGTCTGGAGTCCGCTGACGCTGATTGCGGCGCTGCTCGCACTTCTCCTGCACGAAGGCCTGAACTGGTACAGCGCTCTGGAGGAGCGCAGCACCAGCCCCAGCTTCGTGCATCCCCCGGCCGGCCGCAAGGTGCTGGCCGTCCTGCCGGGCAGCCCGGCGGAGGAGCTGGGCATCCTGCCGGGTGAAGTGCTGCTGAAGGTCAACGGGGTGCTGTTGACCGAAGCGGCGCAGCTGCATGATGCGCTGCGCATGAACCCGGCATACTGCAAGCTGGAGGTGCAGAACCGGGAAGGGGAGAGCAAATATCTGCAGCGCCCGATTTACGCCGGGGACCATCACCAGCTCGGCATGATTCTCGTGCCGGACCCGGATGAGGCCGTCACCGCAGCTGCGAAGCCAACCGGCATCTTCGGCATCATCGGCATGAAGACAGGAACCCGCACCCGCCGCAGAGGAATTACACCATCCGGGCTGAAGCGGACCCAATCTGCTGACGATCAGCCGGCCGGCAGTAATGAGCAGCAGCAGCCAGCCGGGACCGTTAATACAGAGACACTGGATGCCTGATCAGACGGATTTCCAGCCAGCTATTATTCGCATATAACAAAAGGCCAGCCTCCCGCTGTAACTGCGGGGGCTGGCCTTATTTTGTTATAGCATACTGATGCGCGGCGCAGTGACTGGAACGCTAACGGACCTGAGCGACGTTATTTTTCCTGGTGGAGGTTCTCAACCATTCTAACGGACCGTACCGCTCTTATTTCTTAATAAACAGCCACTTTTGCGGTAAACTCACCTACATAAAGGCGCTGGTGTCCGTTACATGACCAAGAGAGAAGTAATGGCGGAAATAAGGGCGCTTGTGTCCGTTAGCGTTAGGAGGGCGGGGTTCCATGTATGGATCATCACGCAGCCAGTGCACTCTTGAGCAGCAATCTCCCCTAGTATATGCCTGTGCACTTTTCAGAACCCACTACCACTGCGTATGACCGACCGTACGTTTCTAGAATCACAGTCCAGTGTATCTTCGTGTACCACCAGCCCTCCAGCCCCTCCAGCCCCTCCAGCCCCTCCAGCGCCTCCAGCCCCTCCAGCGCCTCCAGCGCCTCCAGCCCCTCCAGCGCCTCCAGTGCCTCCAGCCCCTCCAGCACCTCCAGCCCCTCCAACGCCTCCAGCCCCTCCAGCGCCTCCAGCCCCTCCAGCGCCTCCAGTGCCTCCAGTGCCTCCAGCGCCTCCAGCCCCTCCGATACCCCGCCCCTCTGTCCCCCAGCCCCTCAGGTTACATGCGCTACCTATGATTACAGCTATAGCATTTGTAATGGCGGCGATATCAAAAATCTTCTTATGATGGTGATGGTGGCTGTATCGGCAATAGTCGTTATCTATCATCCCTAATCCCGCTGGCTCTTCAAATAAAAAATTGCAATCTGCGTGCGGTCACGCAGGCCAAGCTTGCTGAGGATGTCGGTGATGTAGTTCTTGACGGTGCCCTCGCTCAGGAACAGCTTGGCGGCGATCTCCTTATTGGTCAGCCCCTCCGCAATAGAGGCAACAATGCCTTGCTCCGCCTTGGTCAGGCCGTAGGATTCCAGTGACGGATGCTCCCGCACAGGCAGCGCCGCGGGTGCTGCGGACTGGAGAAATCCCGCCATTTTGCGGGCAATGTCGGGGTGGATCAGCATATTGCCCTGATGTACGGTTTTGATCCCCTGAATAATCCGGTCAGGCGGAATATTCTTCAGCAGATACCCGCTGGCTCCGCCCCGCAGTGCTTCAATTATGTATTCGTCATCGTCAAAGGTGGTCAGCATCAGGACAGATACCTGTGGAAAAGCCGCCTTAATCCGGCGGGTTCCCTCAACCCCGTCGCAGCCCGGCATCCGGATATCCATCAGGACGACATCGGCAACAGGGGTCAGCCCCTGCAGCAGCGTCAGCGCTTCGGCCCCGTCGCCTGCGCAGCCGGCCACTTCAATCTCCGCATCCAGGCCAACCAGTACCTTGAGGCTCTCGCGGATGAAAGGATCGTCGTCTACAATTACAACTTTAATCATACAGAAAGCTCACCTCGGATTGGATTGGGTGTAATGTATCTATTCATGGCACTCATTTAAAATCACCCTGCCGGTAAACCGGCAGTCTTGTAACCACAGTGAACGGCGCTCCGGCGCGTACCTCCAGCGTACCCCCTACAAGGCTGGTGCGCTCGCTCATTCCTTTCAGCCCCATGCCGCCGCCCGTCTGCAGCCTGCGCAGCTGATCGTCTTCGGGCAGCAGCCCGTTGTTGCCGACCTCCATAATAACCTCACGCTCACTGTAGTTTACAGAGATCCAGGCAGAGGTCGCTTTTCCGTGCCGCAGGGCATTGGTTAATGCCTCCCGGGCATTTTTGTAGAGCACCACCTGTATGCTCGGATAGAGCGGATAAACATATCCCTCTACCTGGTAAGAGGTTTCTATACCGGTATCACGCCCTGTCTCCTCCAGCAGCCGATCCAGCGCGTAGGCTCCCTCAAGCTGGGGCGCATGGTTAACCTGCCGCAGGGCAGTCCGCATATCGTCCATGCTGGCGGCGAGCTGGTCACGGATCTGGCCCATCATGCCCATGCCTGCTTCAGGCGAAACCGGCAGGGTATGGATGGCGGCCTCGACCATCATTTTGACCCGGATCAGGCGGTGGCCGATATCATCATGCAGCTGCCGTGAGATACGCACCCGTTCCTCTGCCTGTGCCGCGTTCTCCACCTGGGAGGCGAACTGCAGTAGCCGGTTGCGGGCTTCATCCAGCTCAAAATGCTTTTTACGCAGCTCGTCATACAGGAACAGGGTATCTTCCCGGCCGCGCCCGGCCCGCCATAGCAGCTCGTTCAGCCCGGCGGCCAGCAGGAAGGTGAGATTCATATAGATCAGTTCCTGAAGGGCTAAACTGCCGAAGGCGGCGTTCAGCGCCCCCAGATGGAGACAGGTCAGCAGGACTGGCAACACTTTGGGCTGCAGTCGGGAATAGCAGAGCAGCGCCGAGACTGCCGGAAAAATCATCAGCAGCCCGTACTCCCGGCACATCCAGGCACTGTACAGCAGTTCAAGAGTAACGGCCAGTGCAGGGAAAGGCTTCGGCAGCCTGCTGCCTGCAGTTGCCAGCAGCAGCTGCATCAGAAAATAGAAGGTGAACAAGCCGTAGTCCGGATAATCATAGACATATACGGAGAGCACGGCCGGAATAATGAGCAGGCCGTAGCGGAGGATACGCAGTTCTCTGGTCAAGTCATTCATCCTTTGTATCATAATATAAGGCCGTAACAGTCTATATTCATCTTAGCATACCCGGCTCCCTGTTCAGGAGATGACTTTAGTCACCACCAGCTCATGACTTAGCGTACCTCCGGAGGAACGCTCCATGCGCTACAATGAAACCATAGAAGCGATAAGAACAGGAGAGATGAGCGGATGACTCTTGCAGTGCTCAGTGATGTTGTTAAACGGTACGATCAGAAGCTTACGGTGGACCATGTGAATTTCAATATTGAAGAGGGAGAAATCTTCGGGCTGCTCGGGCCGAACGGAGCGGGAAAAAGCACTACCATCAGCATGATCTGCGGCCTGCTGAAATATGATTCCGGTGAGATCCGGATCGACGGCATATCCGTGAAGGAGCATCCGATTGAGGTTAAAAGGCGGATCGGGCTCGTTCCCCAGGATCTGGCGCTGTATGCAAACATGACGGCAGCGGAAAATGTACGGTTCTTCGGCAAGCTGTATGGGCTGCGGGGCAGCCTGCTGAAGGAACGGACGGAGGAGGCGCTGGCTTTTACCGGACTGAGTGACCGGGCCAAAGAGAAGCCGTCCACCTTCTCGGGAGGGATGAAGCGGCGGCTGAATATCGCTTGTGCAATCATGCACCGCCCCAAGCTGATTATTATGGATGAGCCGACCGTCGGCATTGATCCGCAGTCGCGCAATCATATTCTGGAGTCGGTCAAGGCGCTGAACAGGCTTGGTTCGACGATCATTTACACCAGCCACTATATGGAGGAGGTTGCAGCGATCTGCGACCGGGTAGCCATTATGGATAAAGGGCATATCATTGCCTGCGGAACCGAAAAGGAGCTGCGTGAACGAGTCGCCCATGAAGAAAAAATCGTTGTGAAAGCAACCAATATCACACCGGGACTGATCAGTGAGCTGGGTAAACATCCGCGGATCAACCGTGTAGAGGTTGTTGAGGATGCAGTTGAGCTGTATCTGCCATCTTCGCAGAGTGAGCTTCAGGATATTTTATTTATTTTTTCCAGGCATGAAGGAAGCATTGTTTCCCTGCATATCGAAGAGCCGGATCTGGAGACGCTGTTCCTCAGCCTGACCGGCCGGACCCTGCGGGACTGAGGAAGGAGCTGCACACGGATATGAACATCTGGACGATTATGACCTATGAGCTGCGCCGGCAGCTGCGTTCACGTACCTGGCTGCTGAATATGATTCTGCTGCCGGTGGTGCTGATTTTCCTGCTGGGAGCTTCGCTCTCCGGGGTAGTCGGGGTTGAAGGCGCGGAAACCGTAAATCCGGTGAAGGTCGCCATTGTAGATACGGCAGCTGCAGCCCCGGCGAAGTCAGCAATGCTGGATGCTTTAGTGAAATCGGATGAGGTTAAGGATTATATCAGCCCGTTTGAGGTGCAGACCCGCGAGGAAGCGGAAAGCGGACTTCGTACGGGAAAATATGGCTATGCGGTCATAGTACCACAGGGATTCGACAGTGAAATCCAAAGCGGCGGCCAGGCGGAGCTTGAATTAATCCTCGGTAAAAACCATAGTGACAATACCACCGCAGGTACAGTGTTCGACAACTTTCTCAGCGAAATCAATTATAAGCAGGCGGCAGCCATGACCCTGGGGCCTGCAGCTCTGGCGGCAATCCAGCCGGTGAAGGGAGACCAGTCCGCGGTGCAGCTGGGGAATCTAAATAATGGAGGAAAGACCTATACAGCTTCCCAGTTCTATGCGGCATCCATGCTGCTGATGTTCCTTTTATACAGCGGGCTTACGGTTGCCAGCTCTCTTTTTAGCGAAAAAGATAATCATACTTTATTCCGGATTAACTCCATGCCGGTCAAAGGCTCGCAGCTGTTCATCGGAAAAATGCTGGGTGTCGGCGTCATTACGATGCTGCAATGTGCGGCGATAATTATTTTTACCAACCTGCTGTTCGGAGTGTATTGGGGGAACCGCCCTTGGCTGCTGATGCTGTTCTGTCTGCTGATGATCATTGCCTCGATGATGTTCTCGATTCTGGTCTGCATGTTCAGTAAAACAAGTGCAACCGCCACGAATATCGTGAATATCGTAACGGTTGGGATGACCTTCCTCAGCGGGGGGATGGCTCCCCTGCCGGATTCCTGGGTGAACAGTGTCGGGGCGTTTACGATTAACCACTGGGAGATGCAGGCGATCATCCGGATGATGCTGCATTCGGGCTTCGGGCAAATCCTGCCGAATCTGCTGGTGATGTCGGCAATATGCCTTGTTCTGATCGGCGGAGTGGTCTTCACATACCGGAAGGTGGGTTATCATGAGTAATATCTGGACAATCGGCTGGAATATGGTCAAACGGACCATCGGCTCGCGTAAAGGGCTGATGCTGTATATTGTGCTGCCTGGTATTGTAGTTGCGGCGATTATTTCCATCACCGGAGGCATTGATAACAGCTCAAAGGCCACCTTGCTCTATACCAATCTGGACAATGGGGCGGGAGGCAGACATCTGCTGGCAGAGCTCAGGAGCTCAGGAGATTACGAGCTGGCAGAGAGCCCAGGCGAACAGGAAATGAAAGAAAGCGTGATCGGCCAGGACGGGATTGCCGGCCTGCTGATTCCGCAGGATTATACCGCACAGCTGCTGGATGGCAAGCAGCCGCAGCTAACGGTATACGAGCTGAAGATAACAGAGGATTCGGTTCTGTTAAAAATGAAAGCTGCCGCCATAGCCAGGCAGATGCTGGTGACTGCAGCCACGGTGAAGGAGACCGGCACCGGTGATCCGGCCGGTCCTTTTGCCGCCATTCTGCAGCAGGCCGAGCGTCATAATGCCGGAAGTGTGCGGACGGATTATGATCTGTACCCCAGACAGACACTGGGGGTTATAACCGGAATGACACTGATGTTCCTGATGAGTCTGGTGACAAGCGCAGTCAATCAGGTCATTGATGACCGCAAGGGCCGGACGATGATGCGGATGTACAGCGCACCGGTCCGCTCCTATGAAATTGCGCTGGGCAACTTTTTCGGCAGTTTTCTGGTCGGCATTATCCAGATTGCCGTTGTCCTCATTCTTGGCAAATGGGTACTGCGCTACGACTATGAAATTCCGATGTATCTGTATTTCCTGGTGCTGGCCGCATTTATGCTAGTCTCGATGGGTATCGCCGGCACGGTGGCCGGCCTGATCCGCAATCCGCGCAATGCCGGAATGCTGAATGCGCTCATTCTTACACCGACCTGCATGCTGGGCGGATGCTTCTGGCCGCTGTCCATTATGCCGGACTACATGCAGAAGGCGGCCAACTTCACACCGCAGAAATGGGCTATCCAGGCGGTGGATATTGCGGCTACGGGCGGCGGCTGGAATGAGCTGTGGCTGCCCTTTGCGGTCCTTGGCCTGATGGCGGCCATCCTGCTCGCACTCGGTTCGGCAACTCTGCGTCCGAATGAAGCGGGAATCAGCGCCTGAGGGCGGTGTATGGCAGTCCGCTAATAGGGAACAGAGCTTTCCCGAATCAGAGACAGATTACTGTAAGCCCTTCTGTGTATGCAGAGGGGCTTTTGTGCGCCCTATTCCCTTAGATGGCCTGCTCCCTCTGTCTTCCTCTGTCCAGGGAGTGAGACACGCTCCGTCTTGAGACCGGGCCGGAAACCAGCCGCCGGGCGGTTTTGGCATCCTTTTAAAGACACTACACTAAAGCAAGAAAGCAGCTCATACATAAGGAACGCAGACATAAGGCTTCTCAAATCAGGAAAGTGGAAGGGGTACAGGAACAATGAATTGGTTTACAAAATGGTCCTTCGGCAATAAAGGGGCAGTAGGTCTTCTCGTCGTAATGGCGCTTGTAGTGGGGATGCTGAGTTATACCACACTGCCAATGGAGTTCATGCCGGAGGCTGACAACCCGCAGGTGACCGTTACGGTACTGGGTCCGGGCCAGGACGCACATTCGATGGAAAGTAAGGTTACGAAGCCGATTGAGGCAGCAACTGCAGCGTTAAAAGGTAAAACCGGGCAGATGTCCACCTCGGGGGACGGGTATGCGAAGGTGGATCTTTATTTTGACGGAAAAAGCGATATGAAGGAGGCCTCACAGGAAGTTGAAAAGGCGGTCGGTGCGCTGCAATTCCCGGAAGGGGTAATGGACCCTTTCATTGTGCAGCTGAACACTTCCATGATTCCGGTTGCTCAGACAACGTTATCTTTCGAGGACGGGTTGACCAAGGAGAATCTGGAGGTCGCCGAGAATACGATTATTCCTCAGCTGCAAAAGATAGACGGCGTAGCCAGTGTAGCGCTCTACGGCAAAACCAGCCCGCAGGTGAATGTGAAGCTGGACCCGCAGGCGATGGCGGTAAAGGGTGTCACCACAGTACAGGTACTGGGATTGCTCCAGGGCCGCAGCGTATCAGCTTCTATCGGGGAGCAGACAATCGGCGGGCAGACGGGGAATGTAAATGTTACGTCTTCCATAGACAGCCTGGACACGTTAAAGAGTCTCCCGTTAGCCGCCGGCGTAACGCTGCAGGATATTGCTGCGGTTACGGTCAAAGCGGATCAGGAGAGCGTCAGCCGCTCCAACGGCAAGGATGTGCTGTTCGCGATTATTACCAAGGAAGCCGGTGCGAATGCGGTTGATGTCGGTGAGAAGGTGCGGGACGCTGCAGATGATATCAATAAAAGTGTGCCGGGTGCCGAGCTTTCCGTCATCTTCAGCACCTCTGACATGGTCGTCACCTCGGTCAACAGCATGATGCGGGAGGTGCTACTTGGTGCTTTGTTCGCTACAGTTGTCATTCTGCTGTTCCTGCGCAACATCCGCGCTACGCTGATAACGGCAGTATCCATCCCGCTGTCTCTGGCCGTGACGCTGTATCTGCTCAAGGTTTCCGGCATCACGCTGAATATCGTCACTCTAGGCGGTGTTGCCGTTGCGGTAGGCCGGCTGGTCGATGACAGCATAGTTGTAATTGAGAATATATACCGCCGGCTGCAAAAAGAGCCGCTGTCCCGTGATATGGTAATCAGCGCAACCGGCGAGGTCGCCAGAGCCATCACCACTTCGACGATTGCCACCGTTGCGGTGTTCCTGCCGATGGGTCTGCTGCGCGGCAGCCTGCAGGATTTTCTGCTGCCGTTTGCGCTGACGGTAACCTATTCGCTGCTGACCTCGCTGGTTGTAGCGCTAACGGTAGTGCCGCTGCTGAGTGCATGGCTGTTACGCGGAACATCCATGAAGGAGCATGAGCCTGCCAAATGGTTTTCCCGCTTCCTCGACTGGAATCTGCACCGCAAGTGGATTACGCTGACGGCGGGCCTGGTGCTGCTTGCCGGCTCCATCGCCGCTTACGTTGCCATGCCCAAGGGGGCGCTTGATGCAGCGGATGCCAGTATGGTCAGCGTCCAGCTCGTCTATCCGAATGATGTGCCGGTAGCCGAGGTGCTGGAGAAGGGCAAACAGCTGGAGCAGGAGATGATCAGCCGGCCGGAGGCAGAGACAGTCGTTATGCAATCCGGCAACAGTGCTGATATGGCCAGATGGGGTTCAGTTAGCTCCCTGACTCAGGTAGACTACACTGTGCTGATGAAGGAGGATGCTGACGCCCAGCAGTTCCTCGATCATGTCCGCAGTCTGCAGAACAGCTATGAAGGAGCCACACTGACGGCAAATGAAGCCAGTATGATGGGGTCTGGATCTACAAGTGAGTTTGTGGATATTTCCGGGGATAACCTTGCGGCAATCCGGACGGTTGCGGAAGAAGCGATTGTTAAGATCGAGGCTGTAGACGGTGTACAAAAAGTCAGCAGCAATATGGAGGATACGAAGCCGGTATTTGCCTTCAACGTTGATCCCGCAGCAGCAAATGCCCAGGAAATCTCCATGCAGCTTGCAGCCATGCTTAATCCGGTTCCGCTGGGCCAGATGGAGCTTGAAGGCTCACCGGCGGCGGTTATGCTGGAGCCGGTGCTGCAGCCGCAGTCACAGGAGGATCTCAAGCAGATTACGGTGATGACCTCCGGAGGGCCGCAGCTGCTCTCGGCTGTAGCTTCGCTTGAGGTAACGGAGCAGCCTGCGATGCTCTACCATAAGGACGGCAAGCCTTATGTGCGGATTACCGCAGAGGTGGATGCGAAGAAGGTATCGGCAATCGGGGCAGAGATCAAGAAGCAGACGGATGGTATAGCCCTGCCGGAAGGCGTAACCCTGTTTGCCGGGGGAGCCTCTGCTGATCAAGCCGGCGACTTCGGCGACCTTGGGATAACAGCTCTGATCTCGATCGGTCTGGTGTACCTGATCATGGTGCTGACCTTCAAGACACTGCGTGCCCCGCTTGCGATCATGTTCTCGCTGCCGCTGGCGGCAATCGGAGCCATTGTGGCCTTAATCATCTCGGGCATAACGCCTGACTTTACCGCATTGTTTGGTGCCTTGATGCTGATCGGTATTGTAGTCACTAATGCGGTTGTGCTGATAGACCGGATCAAGCAGAATGAAGAGCATATGACCATCCGTGCAGCCATTCTTGAAGCGGCGGGCACACGGATGCGCCCGATTCTGATGACGGCGATTGCCACCGTCTGCGCCATGCTGCCGCTGCTGTTCGGACATTCCGAGCAGGGCAGCATCGTCTCACAGAGCCTGGCGATTGTCGTAATCGGCGGCCTGACCGCAGCAACCGTTCTGACGCTGCTGGTTGTACCGGCGGTATATGAGCTGCTGTATTTCCGCAGATCGGCCAAGGAGCGGAAGGAGGCCGTGAAAGTAACGGTATCATAATAAAACTTTAACTAAATCAATATACGGAAATTATACTAAGCCAAGACTGTTGCGGTCTTGGTTTTTTCTTTCAAATACAGGTTGATGATAACGTCAGTATCTGCTCTTTCCCTATGTACCATATCCTTCGGTCAACAATATGACACCAATCACGGGTGTCTATGTTTCAGACCTTGTAGGTGATACCGTTTATATGAGAGGCGCTACATCAGGAAGTTTAAATTCAGGAATATTAACGACTTTGGGAAATGCCAATATCGCAGCAGGAACCTATTCAGTGTATTCTCCGATATGGACAGTATACAACGATCTTAATTTAAGCGGACTGTATCTTGTTCAGTAGCTAAACTTTTCATGATTTTCTTATAATTTCTTTAATGTCAAGAAGGAGATACCCTTTGACTATAAGTGAAGGATATCTTCTTCTTTTTAGACTTATTAGAGTTCTATTGTGGTATTAGCAGTCAATTCTTCTGAAGTTATTAATGTTTTTTCTGAAACATCATAAAGAATGAATTTAACTTGAATATAATAAATTGCATCTTGACTATTTTTATAATCCCACGTCTCATTGAAATAAATATTATCGCTGTTCTTAAATTCACGTTCAACCAGTTCTTGGGTATGGATTTTGTTCTCAGAGAAATTTTTAACCACTTTGTTATTTGCATCTGTGATCACTATCTCATATTTATGCGAACTTTGGCCGATCCACAAATCCTTTCCAGATACATTCTGTAAGCCAATTTGAATATGGACAAGGCCCCTTTCTTTTTTTAGTAATATGAATGACTTGAATTTTTTTTGAAGGGGTACGCTATCCTTTGGAACAGGTGTAGGTTCTGACTTCTTGATAGTAACTGGTTGGCTGTTAGATATTATTTTTGCTGATAAGGAATTTCCTGAGTCAGTATTTAAAAAGACTATTACTAAAAAAATATTAACCAGCTTGTATTCCTCATTTTTATCACCTCACATGTTTGACGGCTCAAAGCCTGATATTGTTTCGTTTTTACCTCAATATTCCGTTAATTCTTGCTTTGGAGAAAGGTGAGCAACTGTATCGGTATCAGTATATTGCACCCTGCTTAATTCCCCGTACTCTCATAACGCGACAGCCCGAAACGGAAGATACCGTACGCCGCTGCCATGCTCCCCAGTGCGGCTACCGGGGCCAGCATCCACCAGCCGGACCAGCCGCTTTTGCCGAAAATATAAGTAGCCGGGTAGAAGCTGATAAAAGCATACGGCAGCACGCTGGAGACAAATACACGGATCGCCTGCGGAAAAAGCGACAGCGGGTACTTGGCCAGATCGGCCAGGTTATGGACCATCAGCGGAAAGGCGTTGCCGGCATTCTTGATCCAGAAGGCGGCTGAATTGGCTGCCAGATTGATTGATACGCGGATAATCACCGCCGTTATCAGGAGCAGGAGGATAATGGCGATTTTACCTGGAGTCCAGTTCACATTGCCATGGACCAGCGACTGCCAGATGATGACTCCGCCGATCAGCAGGTTGCCGAGGCCATTAATCCCGATCCCTGTGCAGAAGACCTGCAGCACAACAGGCACCGGACGCAGCAGGTAGCGGTCCATTTCGCCCAGATTAACCAGCCGGCTCATCCGCCAGGTGCCTTCAAAGAAAAGTGAGCCGACGCCCTCCGTCACAAAAATCATCGCATACATAAACGTCACTTCCCAAAACGCCCAGCCGTTGATGTCAGGAATCCGGTCATAGATTACCCAGAGGAACACAAAGCCGAGCACCTGGGTTAACGCGGCGGAACACATTAATATGTAGAAATCCTTATTATATTCGAGGATAGCTTTGAGTTGCTGTACATATAGCCGCCTGTACAGATAGAACATCCGTGATACCCGCACCGGTCCTCACTCCTTTCATTCTAACCTCCATGAATCGTTACCTGGCGGACTGCCCAGTTCCACATCGCCTTGCCGGCGAACCAGAGGGCGATCCCCCAAAACGCCTGCAAAGCGATCAGCTTCAGACTTTCGGCCGTACCGGCCTGCTGCAGAAAGATCATCGTCGGCGTATGGATGATGCTCTGAAACGGCAGCCACAGGGCCAGACGCTCCAGCCAGTCCGGGAAAAAGGCCAGCGGCACAAGCGCACCGGACAGCAGGTTAGTGACGGCAATCCGTGTCCAGACGATGCCCATCGAGCCGGTTGACCAGAAGCAGAGCAATGCCGCCAGATACACCACACCAAACTTAACCAGGATGGCGCAGAGCAGGCTTACGACAAACAGCACATAGACAAGCGGCGAATGCGGCAGGGTAATGCCGGACAGGAAGGAAGCAAAAAGCGTCAGCAGAACTGCGCTCATCCCGCCCTCCAGCAGACTGGCTCCCAGCGTCTCCGAGAATCGGGCGCTCTGGAAATCAAGCGGCTTCAGCAGATCCATCGCTACGCTGCCGTCCAGGATTTTACCGGAGATGGATGTCTCGGAATACCAGGAGAGCACAGAGTTGGCCAGAAAGGTGACCAGCAGGTAGGTCTTCATCTGATCCCAGGTGAATCCGCCCACCTCGCTGCGGCCGCTGTAAATGCCCTGCCACAAAAAGTAGATCGCCAGCAGGTTCACGGTATTAGCCAAAAAGCCAATCACATAGGAGGTCCGGTAGGCCAGCACATTTTGCAGGGAGCGGTTCGCGATGCTTCTGTATTTTTTTAGTGAAATGGCAGACATGGCTGTGAGGGTCCTCCTTTCTTATTTGGCCTGCTGATTGAGGTCGAGATTGCCGTCATATACAGCCTTGATCACCTGCTCAATGTTGGCATCCTCCATCCGGAAGTCAATCACCTCGCCATGGCGCATCACCCGGCTGACCACATCGCTTGCGGTATATTCATACCGGTCAAAAGCAATCGAGAATTCCTGATCATTCTGCAGCGTAAGCCTGATTCCGGGGGTCCGGTTCAGCTCTGCGAACAGCTCCGGCATTGGCGAGCCAACCTGAAAGAAAATAACCCGGCTGCGGGCAAACCGCGACTTCACCTCGCTCAGGCTGCCGTCATAAATAATCATGCCGTGGTCGATGATAATCAGCCGTTTGCACAGATCCTCAATGTCACCGAGATCATGGGTGGTGAGCATGACGGTGGTCTGCTGCTCCTGATTGATTTTTTTGATGAATTCGCGGATCTTCTGCTTCACGGACACATCAAGCCCGATCGTCGGCTCGTCGAGATAGACAATGGGCGGGTTATGTAAGAGGGCTGCAGCCAGATCGGCGCGCATGCGCTGCCCCAGCGAGAGCTTCCGGGCGGATAAGTGAATGAATTCATTCATGCCCAGGAGCTCAATAAACTGCTCCAGATTATTCCGGTAGACCGGATCAGGGATCTGATAAATATCCTTCAGCAGCGAAAAGGATTCGACAATCGGGATGTCCCACCACAGCTGGGTGCGCTGGCCGAAGACGGCGCCGATTCTTGCGGCATTCTCCATTCTTTTTTTATACGGATTGATACCGTTTACAGAAATGCTGCCCCCGGACGGCTTCAGGATGCCGCTCAGCATCTTGATTGTTGTAGACTTCCCGGCACCGTTCGGTCCCACGTAGGCGACAGTTTCACCGGTTTCGATGCTGAGATCCAGCGGGTGAACAGCCACTTTTGTAATGCTTCTGGGGGTGACGAGATGCTTGAACGCGCCTTTCAGACCCGGCTCTTTCACAGCCTGCACAAAGGACTTGGTCAGTCCCCGGGCTTCTATAATACTCACAGTGATTCCTCCTTCATTCCAAATAGTGCTGCAAAAACGACATTCTATTAAATATAGCATTTGCCTGGTGTCGAAAACTGGCGGAATAGATCAGAAACTGAAAAATAGTTTTTTACGTACTATAATAATTAGAATAGGGTGCGACTGGGGGGATTGTTTTGAGTACCTACGAAAAGACCAGAGCCTGGTGCCGGCCTGCCGACTTGCCGGAAGAAAGGCTTGAATTATTCCGTCAAAGGTTAAGCGGAGGCCTGACCAGGAAGGGTTCAGAAATGAAGCCGGAGGAACAGATCTACCATGAGGCCATGATTGCTTCCATCCGCAGCGAGATGAAAGGGATCAGAGATCTGATCACTATTCCGTATGCTGTGTTTCTTACAGATCAAAACGGAGTCATTCTGGAGCTGGTCTGTTCCTCGCCGGAGCTGCGGGAGGAGCTGGTCCGGACGGAGTTCGGTACAGGAGTCAGCCTATGCAGACAGCAATCTGGGATGAATGCGGTCTCACTGGCGATGGAGATGAGCTGCATCGGCGTGGTACGCGGTGAGGAGCATTCAGACCCGAAGTTCGCAGACTGGAATTGCATCTGCGCACCGGTGCAGTCGGAAGGCCGTATTTATGGCTATGTAGATGTTTCTTTTCATAAAAAGGAGCAGATTGAGTTCGCCATTCCGTTCGTGCAGCAGATTGCACAGAATATTACCGGGAAGTGGATGGAGCGCAATCCGGCAATCCGTGAATACCGGCTGGAGTCCAGGCTGCAGCATTATAAGTTGAGTGCGCGTGAGCAGGATGTAGCCCGGCAGTGGCTGCTGGAGCGTAGCGCGCTGCACATTTCAAATGAGCTGGGGATCAGCGAAGGTACGGTCAGAAACGTGCTGAAGAATATTTATAGCAAAATGAGGGTGAGCGACAGATTGCAGTTTATTAGGAAGCTTACGGGCGATATAGATTGAAGTGTGATCTAAATGTTTATATCAAGTTCAATCTACATAGGTAAGTGGGATGGCAGATAAAACGGCCCGGATATGTAAATATCCGGGCCGGCTTTGATTGTGTTACAGGCATAATCGGGTTAACCGCAAGAACAGTTCAATACCGGCTTACGCGCAGCCTGGGTTTCATCCAGACGGCTGATTTCGGTCGTGTGCGGAGCATTGATGACGATCTCCGGCGTCTCCTGGGCTTCCTTGACGATCTGGATCATCGTTTCGATGAAGCCGTCGAGTGTTTCCTTGCTTTCGGTCTCGGTCGGCTCGATCATCATGCACTCTTCGACGGTGAGCGGGAAGTAGACAGTAGGCGGGTGGTAGCCGAAATCGAGCAGCCGCTTGGCTACGTCCAGCGTACGCACCCCGTATTGTTTGAGGTTGCAGCCCGACATGACGAACTCATGCTTGCAGACGCCCGGATACGGGATTTCAAAATACGGCGCCAGCCGGTGCATCATATAGTTGGCGTTCAGCACGGCGTTCTCGGATACCTCGCGCAGTCCGTCCGGTCCGTAAGTGCGGATATACGCATAAGCACGGACGAGAATGCCGAAGTTGCCGTAAAAAGCTTTGACCCGGCCGATGGATTCCGGCCCGCCGTAGTTCAGCGAGTAGCTGCTGTCTTCGTTCTGCACTACTGTAGGCTGCGGAAGGAACGGAATCAGGATCGACTTCACGCCGACAGGTCCGGCTCCAGGGCCGCCGCCGCCGTGCGGGGTGCTCATGGTTTTGTGCAGATTCAAGTGCACAACGTCGAAGCCCATGTCGCCCGGACGGGTAATGCCCATGATGGCATTGGAGTTCGCGCCATCGTAATACAGCAGGCCGCCTGCTTCGTGAACAATCTCGGCGATCTCGACAATCTGTGTCTCGAACAGGCCGAGCGTGCTCGGGTTAGTCAGCATCAGTGCAGCCGTGTCGCTGCCGACTGCAGCCTTCAGGGCTGCCAGGTCAACCATGCCTTTGGCGTTGGACGGAATCGTTACGGTTTCAAGGCCGGCAGCTGCGGCGCTGGCCGGGTTAGTGCCGTGCGAGGAGTCTGGCACAATAACCTTCGTACGCTTCTCGCCGCGGCTCTCATGGTAGGCGCGGATCATCATCAGGCCGGTCCATTCCCCGTGGGCGCCGGCAGCAGGCTGGAGAGAGACGGCATCCATGCCGGTCAGGGCGGCCAGATCTTTTTGCAAAGTATACATTAATTCAAGGGCACCCTGAATGCTCTCTTCCGGCTGGTACGGATGAATCTTGGCCAGACCCGGGAAGCGGGCAACATCCTCATTAATCTTCGGATTGTATTTCATTGTACAGGAGCCGAGCGGATAGAAGCCGTTATCGACACCAAAGTTGCGGCGGGAAAGGGCAGTGTAGTGGCGGATGACATCGACTTCAGATACTTCCGGCAAAAGCACAGGCTCGCTGCGCAGCAGTCCGGCCGGAATCAGTGAATCAATGGCTTCATCCTCAGGAACATCGCACACAGGCAGGGAATAGGCTGAGCGGCCGGGACGGCTAAGCTCAAAAATCAGACTTTGTTCCGGTTTCATAAACAGCCCTCCAGTACACTTGCGAATTGATCAATCTCCGACTTGCTTCTTTTCTCTGTGACGGCAACCAGCATATGTCCGGCCAGCTCGGGATAATCACGGCCGAGATCGTAACCGCCGAGGTAGCCCTCCTTAACAAGCTTCGAATTGATTTCACTGACACTGCTTCCCTCAGGAAGCTTCAGTACGAATTCATTGAAGAACGGAGCGGTGAATGCCGGAGCAGCGCCTGTAAGCTTTCCAAGTTTGCCGGCAGCATAATGGCTCTTGCGGATATTCAGCTCGCCGACCTCACGCATGCCCTCTTTTCCCATAACGGACAGGTAGACGGAAGCGCAGAGCGCCAGCAGCGCCTGGTTGGAGCAGATGTTGGAGGTCGCTTTTTCACGGCGGATATGCTGTTCACGGGCCTGAAGAGTAAGAACAAAGCCGCGTTTACCGTTACGGTCAACAGTCTGGCCGACAATCCGGCCCGGCATGCGGCGCATCAGCGGCTCCGCTACAGCAAAGAATCCGCAGGTAGGACCGCCAAGCGAAGCCGGAATGCCCAGCGGCTGTGCGTCACCGACAACGATGTCGGCTCCGAGCTTGCCCGGTGTTTCCAGAACGCCCAGTGCCAGCGGGTTGGCGCTGACAACGAGCAATCCTTTGACCGCATGGATCAGCGGTTCGATTGCACCGAGATCTTCGATCGCTCCGAAGAAGTTCGGCGACTGCACCAGTACAGCTGCAGTATCGGCGTCGATTGCATCGGCCAGCTTGGCTTGA
Organism: Paenibacillus sp. PastM-3; assembly: GCF_029893965.1. Classification (GTDB taxonomy): domain Bacteria; phylum Bacillota; class Bacilli; order Paenibacillales; family Paenibacillaceae; genus Paenibacillus_AQ. The sequence continues at coordinate 49,791 of NZ_JARXXP010000002.1, read as the reverse complement.
TCGGTTACGCCGTCTTTATAATCAATTTCCACAACTTCAAGTCCCCAGGCGCCGGCCGATGTAGCCAGTACTTGGCGGGCTTCGGGATGGACGGTGCGGGAAACGATCAGCTTTTTACGTTTTGTAGCACCTGCTGCCAGAACAGCTGCTTCTGCGAAGGCAGTAGCGCCGTCGTACATGCTGGCGTTGGCCACCTTCATGCCGGTAAGCTCACAAATGTAGGATTGAAACTCGAAAATCGCCTGCAGCTCGCCCTGGCTGATCTCCGGCTGATACGGGGTATAAGCGGTATAGAACTCTGAGCGGGAGATCACATGGTTGATAACAACCGGGATATGGTGATCATAGATTCCGGCCCCCAGGAAGCTGGCGTGGGTATCAAAATTGGCATTCCGGTCGGCCAGCTCTTTCATATGGCGGAGCAGCGCGTATTCATCCAGCGCCTCCGACATCGGCATGGTGCCCTGGTAACGGACAGACTGCGGAATATCGATAAACAGCTCCTCCATGGACTGAATCCCGACAGTCTCCATCATCTCCTGGCGGTCCTGCTCAGTCATGGGCAGATAGCGGTGCTTCATTGCGCCTTCACTCCTTGGCTCTTTTTATAAAACGGTGCTTTGACTACAGCGGCCTTCAGCTGCTTGCCGCGAATCTCCACATAAATCTCTGTGCCGATTTCGCTGTAGGCTGCATCGATCAGTGCAAGCCCCAGATTCCGCTTCAGCGTCGGGGACTGGGTTCCGGTTGTTACTTCGCCGATCTTTACACCGTCTGCGTATACGGGGTAGTGGGAACGCGGAATGCCGCGGTCAATCATCTCAAGTCCGACCAGACGGCGGGGTAGGCCGGCTTCTTTCTGTTTCACCAGCGCATCCTTGCCGATGAAGTCGGCTTTGTCCAGCTTGACGAAGAACTGCACGCCCGCTTCCAGCGGGGTGATCTCTGCTGACAGCTCCTGGCCGTACAGCGGCAGCTTCGCCTCGAAGCGGAGTGTGTCGCGCGCTCCGAGACCGGCCGGTGTCAAGCCGTGTGGAGCACCGGCTGCAAGCAGACCGTTCCACAAAGCGGCGGCCGTGTCCACCGGGGCGTACAGCTCAAAGCCGTCTTCGCCGGTGTAGCCGGTACGGGAGAGCAGGACTTCTACGCCGCAGACCTCGGCTTTTTCGATGAAGTGGAAAGGCTTAAGCCCAGCAACATTTGCCGAGGTAACTTCACGGAGAATCGTTTCTGCCAGCGGCCCTTGCAGTGCCAGCAGCAGCGTATCATCAGAGACATTCTTCAGGCTCACTCCGCTGAATTCAGCAGTTAAATGTTCCTGCAGCCACTGGAAATCCTTATCAATGTTGGAGGCATTGACGACAAGCATGTAGCGCTCCTCACCAAGGCGGTAGACAAGCAGGTCATCAACGACCCCGCAGTTCGGATACAGCATAAGGGTGTACTGTGCCGCACCGTCAGCCAGCCGGCTGACATCGTTCGTCGTCATCTTTTGCAGAAAAGCCTCTGAGCCGCTCCCGCTGACCATGAATTCCCCCATATGCGATACATCGAATAGTCCCGCCTGCTGGCGGACCGCTTCATGCTCCTTGACGATCCCTGTAAACTGCACCGGCAGCTCCCAGCCGCCGAAATCGATGCATCTGGCCTCCGCATAAGCGGAATAAAGGCTGTAAAAAGGCGTTCTCTTCAAAGCATCCATGTGCTCACTCCCCTGATCTGATTACACACAAGCCAAAGCGGCTGTTCCGTGCCCGTCCGGGCCGGCACCTGTCTAAAATGACAACAAAAAAAGGACAGAACGGTCGCTGAAATACGCACTTAACGTGCATAAATAGCGTTCCGCTCTGTCCTTTGTACCTGAGAGTTACCCCGCCCGGAGCTATTTCGGCAGGTTTCCCCGTTGGTGATCAGCGCGCTGCGGTGCAGGGACTGATGCTCTCCAGAGATGCGTCCGGCACAGGTCCTTTTGCCTGAGAGATTCACCCGCCCGGGGCTTACTCCTTCGGCGCTGTCTTCGGGAGACAGTCTCTCCCTATGCCATCATTCGCAAACCATATATTATTCCTGAACAATCATTATCTGAAGCGGCGCTAAGTAGCGCCGTGCAAATCTGCTGTCTCCATTAAACCGGGTATTGGGCCGCGCGTCAACAAAAAACCGTCAAAAAAACGACAAAATTAAATTTCCTGTCAGTTATATTGACATTGCGCAAGCCGTTATTTTAGTCTATAACTACATTTACAATACCAAATTCGGAAATGAGGCGGCTTGAAATGAGTGAAGTGTTAGACAACCTGCGGTACAGTGAAGAGCACGAATGGGCTCAGCAGGGTGAAGGACGCGTAGTACGGGTCGGGATTACAGATCATGCACAGCACTTGCTCGGGGATATCGTGTTTGTGGAGTTTCCTGAAGTAGGAGCTGCAGTTTCGGCCGGTGACAGTGTGGGCAGCATTGAGTCTGTAAAGACAGTTTCCGAATTATATTCACCCGTTTCGGGAAAGGTTACCCGGATCAACGATGCGCTGGAAGCAAGTCCCGAGCTGCTTAATGACGAACCTTACAGCGGGGGCTGGATTTTTGAGCTTGAGCTTGACGTTGAGTACAGCGAAGCTGTAGCCGGACTGCTGGATGCGGCTGCTTACCGCGAACTGATTGGGGAATAACCGGTATACAATTTGTGCAAATAAAAAACAGGTGCCCCTGCCTTCGCCTGAAGGAGGAGTACCTGTAGTATAGCAGGCGGGATCAGGTGCGGTTTAATCATGCTGCACAGATTCCGTCTCTTTGTGCTGCCTGCGCAGCTGTCATTAATAAAGGTTCGGGAAGTTGTTAAGCTCAGGGTAAAGATGTGGAGCGATCCTCCATAAAAGCGGCAGCAGACCCATGCCAATTAGTGCAAATGAAAAGAGGAGGAGCAGGAGCCTGATTTCAAGCTCTCTGTCCGCAAAATTTGGCGGTGTTACATTCTGCTGATCGCTTGGATGTAACGAATCGGTTATTCCTCTTCCTGCAGCTGCCTGAGCACAATCAGCTCAACCCGGCGGTTCCTCTGGCGCCCTTCGGCGGTAGCATTGTCATAGGCGGGCCGGGTGTCGGCATATCCCGCATACTGAAAGGTTCCGGGATCAAGCCCTTCGCTGTCCAGGAAAAAACGCAGAACCGAAAGTGCGCGTGCCCCCGAAAGATCCCAGTTGTCGTTATACTGCGAGCCGGCGGATACAGGTGTATTATCAGTATGGCCCTCGATGCTGATGGATGCGCCAATCCCGCTGAACAGCCCCGAAAGCTGTCGGAGCGCTGGAAAAGCAGGCGGCTTCAGCTCAGCCCGGCCGACATCGAACAAAAAGCGGTCGCTGAGTGTAATGGCAATGCCTTGCGGCTTGTCCGCCACAAAGATCTGGTCGCCGAGATTATTGTCCTCAACATAAGCTGTTATTACATCCATGAGCGCATTTAGCTTGGCTTCCTGCTCGCGGAAAGCAAGCTCGCGCGCTGACGGCGGCTCATTGCCATCCTGTTCTTCTGCGGAAGGTGCTTCACCTGTACCGCTGCCCGTATTGCCAGTCCCTCCGTTTCCGGAATCACTTGGCCCATTCCCGCCTCCATCGTTTGGCCCTCCTGCGGAAGGAGGGTCCTGGATTCCATTCTCTCCGTCCAGTATACCGCTTCCTCCATCAAGTACAGGGTTCCCGCTCCGGAACGTTTCGGACAGAGAGCCTGTTACAATCCTGTATTTCTCGGTATCCAGACTGCTCATCGCATACATAACGACGAAAAAAATCAGCAGCAGCGTAATCAGATCCGCATAGGTAATCATCCAGCGGTCCCGGGGCTCATGCTGTCCATCCGCTTTGCGGGTGCGCCGGTTCCTCTGCTTCATGACAGGCCTCTGAAGGATCTCTCTATATTGGGTGAATCTGCGATAAAGGAGCTCAGCTTCTTGCGCACCAGATGCGGCGGATCCCCGTTCTGCAGGGACAGTATGCCGACCAGCAGCATCTCCATGCTGCTTAGCTCTGCACTGGCGCGGGATTTGATTTTTGAGGCGATGGGTAAAAAGATTAGATTGGCGCTGGCTACACCGTACAGTGTCGCTGTAAAAGCGACAGCGATGGATGAACCAAGACCTGACGGTTCGGAAAGGTTACTGAGCACATGAATAAGTCCCATGACGGTTCCGATAATCCCCATGGTCGGGGCGTACCCGCCTGCAGCTTCAAAAATTTTGGCATAGCCTTCATATTTCAGCTCTTTGGCGTCCATATCCAGCTCCAGAATCTGGCGTACCTGGTCCGGATCGGTGCCGTCGACGATAAGCAGCAGCCCTTCACGGGTAAACGGATCGGGATGCTCCTCCGCCTGCTTTTCCAGTGCAAGAACACCGCCCCTCCGTGTAATGGCTGCCATCGAGATCAGCTCCTGGGCCTTGTGTAGATTGGTATCAGGCTGTCTGCCAAAAGCCAGGCGCAGCGCAGCGGGAACAGAGCGCAGTCTGGAGGCGGGAAAGCTGATCAGCACCGCAGCCAGCGTGCCTACAAATACAATAAGGGCGGCGTTTGGCTGAAGCAGTCCCGACAGGTTGCCGCCTTCCCAGAAAAAACCGCCGATAAGCGCGGCCAGTCCGGCCAGGAGGCCGATAATTGAGGTGATATCCATAGGATCAGTCTCCTTAGATTTCTATATAATATGGTTTGCATCCATGTAGGCAACACTGTATAATAAACGGGAACACGCATTCTTATCTTCCATATTTTTAAACGGTATGGGATTAACACAAACAGACAACAATTATAGTATATTAATATATTTTAGACGATAGAGGGGAGACGGGCAAATGAGTGATATTGTCGTCAGTACGAAGACTTTTAAACTGGAGTCCGAGTATACACCCCAGGGCGATCAGCCTCATGCCATAGAAGAATTAGTGAACGGCATCCGGCAGGGTAAGAAACACCAGACGCTGCTGGGAGCAACGGGTACAGGCAAGACCTTTACCATTGCACAAATGATTTCCAAGCTTAACCGTCCTACACTGGTTATTGCGCATAACAAGACGCTTGCCGCACAGCTGGCCAGTGAATTCAAGGAGTTTTTTCCAAGCAATTCCGTCGATTACTTCGTCAGCTACTACGATTATTATCAGCCTGAAGCCTACATTCCCTCCTCCGACACCTACATCGAGAAAGATTCCAGCATTAATGAAGAGATAGATAAGCTGCGCCACTCCGCAACGAGCTCACTGTTTGAACGGCGTGATGTTATTATTGTGGCGAGCGTATCGTGTATTTACGGTCTCGGATCGCCGCAGGAATACGGCAGCCTTCTGCTCTCTTTACGTGTCGGTATGGAGAAGCCGCGCAACCAGATTTTGAGCCGGCTGGTGGATATCCAGTATCAGCGCAATGATATGAACTTTGTGCGCGGTACCTTCCGCGTACGCGGTGATGTGGTCGAAATCTTCCCGGCTTCCCAGGGGGAGCATGCGATCCGGGTGGAGCTGTTCGGTGATGAGATTGAGCGGATTACCGAAATTGATGTGCTGACCGGAGAGTTGATCGGCGAGCGTGATCACATTGCGATTTTTCCGGCCTCTCACTTTGTTACCCAGGAAGAGACGATGCGAGTCGCCCTGGTCAATATTGAGCGGGAGCTGGAGGAGCGTCTGGCCGTTCTGCGGGATGCAGGCAAGCTGCTGGAGGCCCAGCGCCTGGAACAGCGGACACGCTACGATATTGAGATGATGAAGGAGGTCGGCTTCTGCTCCGGGATCGAGAACTATTCGGGGCCGCTGACCTTCCGTGAACCGGGAGCGACTCCGTACACGCTGCTGGATTACTTCCCGGACGACATGCTGATTGTAATTGATGAGTCCCATGTTACGCTGCCGCAGATCCGGGCCATGTATAACGGTGACCGGGCGCGTAAGACAGTGCTTGTTGAGCACGGCTTCCGCCTGCCGTCCGCGCTGGACAACCGGCCACTGCAGTTTGAAGAATTTGAAGACAAGGTGAACCAGATTGTGTACGTCTCGGCAACGCCGGGACCCTACGAGATGGAGCACTGCGAAACAATGGTACAGCAGATCATCCGGCCTACCGGCCTGCTCGATCCTATTATCGAGGTCCGGCCGACGGAAGGACAGATCGATGATCTGATCAATGAGATCCGTGAACGTGTGGCACGGGACGAACGGGTATTAGTGACCACGCTGACCAAGAAGATGTCGGAGGATCTGACTGATTACTTCAAGGAAATCGGGATCAAGGTCCGATATATGCACTCCGACATCAAGACGCTCGAACGGATGGCCATCCTGCGCGATCTCCGGCTCGGTACGTTCCATGTCCTTGTGGGTATTAACTTGTTAAGAGAAGGTCTTGACCTTCCCGAAGTATCCCTGGTTGCTATTCTTGACGCTGATAAGGAGGGCTTCCTCCGTTCGGAGCGTTCCCTGATCCAGACAATCGGTCGTGCGGCCCGTAACTCGGGCGGCCGGGTCATTATGTACGGGGACCGTATTACCGATTCGATGGAGAAGGCCATCAGTGAAACCGAGCGCCGCCGGGCCATCCAGATCGCTTATAACGAGAAGCACGGCATTACACCAACGACAATTAACAAGAAGATCCGTGAAATCATCGAAGCCACTAAGGTGGCCGAGTCCAAAGCCGAGTATCTCACTGGCGTGGGCGGCAAGCTGAGCAAGAAAGACAAGCAGAGCCTGATGCAGCGTCTGGAGGCCGAGATGAAGGACGCCGCCAAGAACCTGCAATTCGAGCGCGCCGCCGAGCTGCGCGACGCATTGCTGGAGCTGCGCGCCGAGTAAGGTCACACCACGTATTCAACAGAACGGCTCTTTCCCGGCCGTTCTTTTTAGATAAGCGGAACACATTATTGCTAATGCTCTATGTATTTGCGCATCCCGAAGGGACAGCTCCGCAGTTAAAGCTCTTGCGCATCCCGAAGGGACAGCTCCGCAGTTAAGGAACTTGCGCATCCCGGAGGGACAGCTCCGCAGTTAAAGCTCTTGGCGCATTCCGGAGGAACAGCCCCGCAGTTGGGCACTTGCGCATCCCGAAGGGACAGCTCTGCAGTTAAAGCTCTTGGCGCATTCCGAAGGAACAGCCCCCGGAGCGCCGAAGTTCCAGCGGTCCCGCAGGGACAAGCGATCCCAGCACCACAGTAACTAAGTCCAACCAACCCGGCTCCCTCGCCAAACCTTGCGGGTGTCCAGAGGGTGCAACCCTTGGGGCCCTCCCTTGGCTAAGGGAGGGTTTGGGAGGGATCGAAAATGTTTTCCCAAAATATTTCCGCATTTAAAATTGGAGGTTTTACCGTTGGCGAACGAAAACATCATAATCAAAGGCGCGCGAGCGCACAATCTCAAGAACATCGACGTAACGATCCCGCGGGACCGCTTCGTTGTGCTGACGGGACTTAGCGGCTCCGGCAAATCCTCGCTGGCGTTCGATACGATCTATGCTGAAGGGCAGCGGCGTTACGTGGAGTCTCTTTCCGCGTATGCCCGCCAGTTCCTCGGCCAGATGGAGAAGCCGGATGTCGATTCCATCGACGGCCTGTCCCCGGCAATTTCAATTGACCAGAAGACAACCAGCCGCAACCCGCGCTCAACGGTGGGGACGGTAACCGAAATTTACGATTATCTGCGCCTGCTGTTCGCCCGGATTGGCCACCCGCATTGCCCGGATCACGGCATCGAGATTACCTCGCAGACAGTAGAGCAGATGGTGGACCGGATTATGCAATATCCCGAGAAGACCCGGCTGCAAATCCTGGCCCCGGTCATTTCCGGCCGCAAAGGCGAGCATAAAGGATTGTTCAGCGACATCTCTAAGCAAGGTTTCGTCCGCGTACGCGTGGATGGGGAATTGCGTGAGGTTACCGAAGAGATCGAGCTGGAAAAAAACAAAAAACACACTATAGAAGTTGTAGTTGACCGTATCGTCATTAAGGATGATGTGCAGACCCGGCTGACGGATTCCCTCGAAACAGCGCTCAAGCTGTCCGGCGGCCAGATTCTGGTCGATATTATCGGCCAGGAGGAGCTGCTGTTCAGTTCGAATTTTGCCTGCCCGGTGTGCGGCTTCAGCATCGAGGAGCTGGCTCCGCGGATGTTCTCCTTCAACAGTCCTTTCGGGGCTTGCCCTGAATGTGACGGACTTGGAGTAAACATGGTTGTCGACCCGGACCTGCTGATTCCTGACCCGGAGAAGTCGGTGGAGGACGGTGCTTTTCTGGCCTGGACAGGCAGCACCTCCAACTACTACCCGCAGTTTCTGAAATCGGTCTGTGAGCATTTCAAGATTCCCCAGAACGTGCCGGTGAGCACGCTGACGCCGGATCAGATGAACAAGCTGCTGTACGGAACAGGCAGCGAGAAGATCCGCTTCCGGTATGAAAATGATTTTGGCCAGAAGAAGGATGCGCTTGTCGCCTTCGAAGGCATTATTCCTAATCTCGAACGGAGATACCGGGATACAGCTTCGGAAGGAATCCGCGAGTTTATCGAAGGCTTTATGAGCGCCAAGCCTTGTCATGTATGTAAAGGGAAACGCCTGAAGAAGGAAATCCTTGCTGTAACCATCAACAACCGGAATGTGGCGGATGTTACAGACCTGTCCATCGGGGACTGCCAGGAGTTCTTCGGAAACCTTGTACTGAATGAAAAAGAAACAGCCATCGCCCACCTGATCCTTAAGGAAATCAGCAGCCGGCTTGGCTTCCTGGTTAATGTCGGTCTGAACTATCTGACGCTCAGCCGTGCGGCCGGTTCACTCTCCGGGGGGGAAGCGCAGCGGATCAGGCTGGCAACCCAGATCGGCTCCAGTCTGATGGGCGTCCTGTACATTCTGGATGAGCCGAGCATCGGCCTGCATCAGCGTGATAATGACCGGCTGATCTCCACTTTAGCCCATATGCGTGATCTCGGAAATACACTGATTGTAGTTGAGCATGACGAGGATACGATGATGGCTGCGGATTATATCATCGACATCGGCCCCGGCGCGGGAATTCATGGCGGCAGCGTAATTGCCCAGGGTACGCCGCAGGAGATTATGAACGATCCGAATTCGCTCACCGGAGAATATCTCAGCGGGCGCAAGTTCATTCCGGTAACCTCCAAGCGGCGGGCCACGGATGACCGATGGATCGAAATCCGCGGCGCTAAAGAGAACAACCTGAAGAACGTTAATGTGAAGATCCCGCTGGGCGTCTTTACCGCGGTTACCGGGGTCTCCGGCTCCGGGAAGTCCTCACTGGTGAACGAAATTCTGTATAAGAGCCTTGCCCGTCAGCTGAACAGAGCCGTGAAGGTGCGTCCGGGTCTGCATAAGGAAATCCGCGGCCTCGAGAATCTGGATAAGGTGATCGAGATCGACCAGTCGCCGATTGGGCGCACTCCGAGATCCAACCCGGCTACTTATACCGGCGTATTCGATGATATCCGCGACCTGTTCTCGAAGACCAACGAGGCTAAGGTTCGCGGCTTCCAGAAGGGCCGTTTCAGCTTCAACGTGAAGGGCGGCCGCTGTGAGGCCTGCCGCGGAGACGGGATTATCAAGATTGAAATGCACTTCCTGCCGGATGTGTACGTGCCTTGCGAAGTATGCAAAGGCAAACGGTACAACCGGGAAACGCTGGAGGTCAAATATAAAGGCAAGAGCATTGCCGATGTACTGGAAATGACAGTAGAGGATGCGACCGAGTTCTTCAAAAACATACCGAAAATCCACCGCAAAATGCAGACCCTGCTGGATGTCGGCCTCGGTTATATCAACATCGGCCAGCCTGGGACGACCCTGTCCGGCGGCGAAGCGCAGCGTGTGAAGCTGGCTTCCGAGCTGTACCGCCGCAGCACAGGCAAGACGCTCTACATTCTGGATGAGCCGACAACCGGTCTGCATGTGGACGATATCGGCCGCTTGCTGGAGGTATTACACCGCCTGGTGGATTCCGGCGAATCCGTACTGGTCATCGAGCATAACCTCGACGTCATCAAGACGGCAGACTATATCATTGATATGGGGCCGGAAGGCGGCAGCGGCGGCGGAACAGTACTGGCAACAGGCACGCCGGAGAAGCTGATCACCGTCGAGGAGTCCTATACCGGCAGATACCTGAAGCCGATTCTGATCCGTGATACCGAGCGGACGGAGGCAATGCAGCTTCAGGAGTCTGAGACGACGGTATAGAGCGGAGCAGCGGTTTTCTTTTGCAGATGAATTACGTTGTACCGGCGAGATAAGATAGGCTGTAACTCAGAACGCTGCAGGCGGGTATCCGTTTGTGGCGTTCAATTAAGAAAATCACATTTATCACTGGAAAATAGCGCCGAATAATAATTTTTTACAACAATTACAGCTTTTTTAGCGATTTTCTATTGCGCCGGGCAATTGGTAGCGATAACATAAGGGTAGATATGGATTAGATGAACCTGCTTGTCAACCCTTTTGAGGAGGTAATGCCATGCTGCTGGCAGAAGCTGCTGTACAAGAACCGTCTAAATTTCATACCTTTGATCTCTTTATGATTGCCTTTACCATTCTGATTCTTATTGGTGTCATCCGTCTGCTCCGCGCTCCCCAGAAGAATAAATTTGCGATCGCTTTTGGTGTAGTCAGCCTGCTCGTGTTTGTCGTTTCGGATTATGCGATGATTATGAACTGGCTGAGTTGAGATTAGCAATACAGCACTCGATGGTGTTTGGTCAAACTTCAACTTTTGCAAAAGCCTAAGACTCCTTTTAACGCTGCCGGCGTGGATAAAGGTGTCTTTTTAATATTTCCGGCTTGAATCAGCTCTGATTCTTCCAAGATAAATGTTGGTAAACGGATGGCGAACAGATGTGATATTTGATACAATTAATAAGTTAAAGGTTTGGAAATGACCCGCAAAACAGCGGTTTGGGAGGATATAAATGAACGAGCAAGGAATACGCAGAGAAGACGTGGAGCTGCTGGCTCCGGCCGGTGACTGGGATTGTATGCGTGCAGCAGTGGCGAACGGTGCGGATGCGGTCTTTTTTGGCGTAGAGAAGTTTAATGCACGGGCGAGAGCCAACAACTTCCGCATGGACGAGCTGCCGGAGATTATGGCGTTTCTTCATAGCTATGGAGTGAAGGGCTTTTTGACGTTTAATATACTGGTGTTTGAAAATGAGCTGGCGGATGCCAAGGAACTGATCGACGCTTGTATTGATGCAGGTGTGGATGCAGTAATTGTGCAGGATTTGGGGCTGGTGCGGATGATCCGCGAGATTTCTCCGGACTTCCCGATTCATGGTTCTACACAAATGACGATCACTTCCCCGGAAGCGGTAGAATTTACAAAGCCTTGGGGTATGGAACGTGTGGTGCTTGGACGTGAAAATAACCTGAAGCAGATCAAGACCATCGGGGATCAAGCCCGCCTGCCGATGGAAGTATTCGTGCACGGTGCGCTGTGCGTCTCCTATTCGGGTCAGTGCCTGACCTCAGAAATGTGGGGCGGCCGGTCTGCGAACCGTGGTGAATGTGCCCAGGCTTGTCGTCTGCCATATGATCTGATGGTGGATGGCGTTGTTCAGCCGATGGGTGATGTGACCTATCTGCTGTCTCCCAAGGATCTGGCGGCGATCGATTTGATGCCTGAGCTGATTGAGGCGGGCGTAACCTCCTTCAAAATCGAAGGCCGGCTCAAGACCCCGGAATATGTGGCGAACGTAGTCAGTAAATACCGCAAGGCGATCGACCGGTATTTTGAAGGCAACTGGTCGCCGACTTCCAAGGAGGATATGCGGGAGCTGCAGCAGAGCTTTTCCCGCGGCTTTACGCACGGGTTCCTCGAAGGAACGAATAATAAGAAGCTGGTGGACGGGACTTTTCCAAAAAGCCGCGGCGTGTACATGGGCACAGTCGAGCAGATTCTGCGCGATGGCGTAGTCTGCCGCATCCATGCTCCGCTCAAACGCGGAGACGGCATTGTATTTGACGCCGGCGATCCGACCAAGAAGGAAGAAGGCGGACGCGTCTATGACCTGCGCCGCAAAGGCGTGAAGCTTGAGGGCGAAGCCGGTGAAGGCTGGATCGTCGATATCGTGCCCGGCCGTAACGATGTGGATCTGCGCAGACTGCATGTCGGTGACCGCATCTGGAAGACGAATGATCCGGCGCTCGACAAATCGCTGCGCCAGTCCTATGAAACCGAGAAGCCGTACCGCGTCTTCCCGGTACATGTGAAGGTCGAGGGCCGCGCAGGCGAGCCGCTGGCCACCTGGTGGACCGACGTTCAGAAGAACGTTACGGTCCGCGTGGATTCGGAGCTGCTGCTGGAGCCCGCGCAGAAGCGCCCGATGGACACCGCCCTGCTGGAAGAACAATTCGGCCGCCTTGGCGGGACCGTGTTCCAGCTTGAGGCGCTTCGGTCGCATCTGGAAGGCGACGTGATCGTGCCTATGCGCGAGCTGAACAGCATCCGCCGCCAGGCGGTGGAGCTGCTTGCCGGCGAGCGCCCGAAGCCGCCCGTCTACGTGAAACGGGCGGTAGAGGTTTACGGCGACGCTGCCCGCAGGGGCGACGCCGCTCCGCGCGGTGAAGCGGAGCTTACCGCGCTGTGCCGCAGCCTGCCGCAGGTGCAGGCTGCGCTCGAAGCCGGCGTAAAGAACATCTACGCCGACTTCGAGTTCATCAAGCAGTTCCCGGCAGCGGTAGACGCTGTACGGGCTGCGGGAGCCAGCATCGCGCTGGCCACGCCGCGCATCCATATGCCGGGCGAGAACGGCTACCACGCCAATATCCTGCGGCTGCAGCCGGATGCCGTGCTGGTACGCAATACAGGCGCGTTGTACTACTATCTCAAGCACCGGATGGAGCACCCGGATGCACAGCATCCTCGCCTAATCGGTGACTTCTCGCTGAACATCGCCAACCACAAAGCGGTTGACCTGTTCCTCGAAGCCGGTCTGGATACAGTAACACCTTCCTATGACCTGAACATTCAGCAGATGGTCGACCTGCTTGGACGCAGTGATACCTCGCGTATGGAGGTCGTGATTCATCAGCATCTGCCGATGTTCCACACCGAGCATTGTGTATACTGTACCTTTATGAGTGAAGGCACAAACTACACGAACTGCGGCCGCCCTTGCGAAGAGCAGCGCGCTTCTCTGCAGGACCGGATCGGCATGTCCCATCCTGTCCGTGTGGACGAAGGCTGCCGCAACACGGTATATAATGCAGTGGAGCAGTCCGGTGCAGAATATCTGAATAATTTCCGTGACCTGGGTGTATCCTCCTTCCGGGTGGAGTTCCTGGAAGAAACGCCGGAACAGGTGGCAGAGGTCATCAGCCTTTACACACGTGCCCTGCGCGGTGAAATCTCCGGTACCCAGGTCTGGAAGAGCCTTAAGGCGACTAATCAGCTTGGTGTAACACGCGGACAGCTGGTTAACGCCAAGTAAGTCTAATTATTATATAGAGCCAGGACCGCTCAAGGGCAGCTATGCCAGAACTTGAGCGCCTCCTGGCTCTTTTTGTATAAACCGCCTTAATTCCTAGCATATAACAATATAACTGCCAAAAACCTCCGTGAACTGCTATAATGAAATTTATTATGCCAGCTTCACGAGAATTGTAGCGGCGCTAAAGAACTGAAACAGAAGGAGCTATGTCATGAAAATCCGTAAAGCGATTATTCCCGCAGCTGGTCTGGGTACCCGCTTCTTGCCTGCAACCAAAGCAATGCCCAAAGAAATGCTGCCGATTGTAGATAAGCCGACGATCCAATATATTGTCGAAGAAGCCGTTGCTTCCGGGATTGAGGATATCATCATTGTAACGGGCAAGGGCAAGCGGGCAATTGAAGACCATTTTGACAATTCGTTTGAGCTGGAGTTTAACCTGGCGGAGAAGCAGAAGTGGGAGCTGCTGGAGTCTGTACGCAAGTCTTCGGAGATGGCTGACATCCATTACATCCGTCAAAAAGAGCCGCGTGGCCTCGGACACGCGATCTGGTGCGCCCGCAAGTTCATCGGCAACGAACCGTTTGCCGTGTTGCTCGGTGACGATATCGTCGAAGCGGATAAACCGTGTTTGAAGCAGATGATCGAAGTCTACGAAGAATATAAGTCTTCCATTGTCGGGGTGCAGCCTGTACCGTGGGAAGAAGTATCCCGTTACGGTCTTGTAGACGGCACTCAGCTGGCAGACCGTGTCTACAAAGCTAACCGGCTGGTTGAAAAGCCTAAGCGTGAAGACGCGCCGTCCAATCTGGCAATCCTGGGACGTTATATCCTGACTCCGCGCATTTTTGATATGCTGGGCGAACAGCAGGTCGGCGTAGGCGGCGAAATCCAGCTTACAGATGCGATTGCACGCTTGAGTGACGTGGAGCGGATTATTGCCTATGACTTCGAAGGCAGACGGCATGACGTCGGTGAGAAGATGGGTTTTATCCAGACAACTATTCATTATGCGCTGCAGCATGAGGAGCTTAAGGATGGTTTGCTGGACTATCTCAAAGAGATTATTGATAGTGAGGCGGCTAAGGCTGCTAATTCTGTAAAGAAATAATACAATCATTTATAAATACAGGTTACACAAAAAAGGGACAAGCTGTATTATCAGCCTTGTCCCTTTTTTGTGTGTATCCGTATTAGAACTGCATTGCAGCGATCGAATCAATTGCCGCTGCTTCCGCTGCATCAGCAGCAATCAGCAAGTCATATACGGCCTGATCTTGTCCGCCGCTGCGTTTCAGCGCAGCCAGGTACCAACGGGCGATTTCGCGGTTAGTAGTATCTGCGTAATCTTCGCTAAGACCTAATTTGAGAGTTGCAGCCGCAAGCTCATCATCCCCGGACATCAGCTGCAGCTTTCCGGCATTCAGTGCGATGCTAGGTGTAACGGAGAAAGGACGCCCCTGAAGCTGTTCAGGCGGCAGTGTCTTTAAATGCTCTACTCCATCAACCACATGCTTATAGGCCTCGAGACCGGCAGTAATATATTCTTGCTTCTTGGCATCATCCTTCTGTTCATGAGCTGTGTAGCCCAAGGAGGCCGAACGGCCAATAATAGCATCGTACCAGTCAATATCCCAGTAGAACTTATAAGCATTATCCCGGTATACAGTAAAAGCGAGATCGCCTTGCCCTTTCAGCTCGTAGATACTGGCAAGCTGCTTCAGCATATCCTTATTGTAAGGCTCATCTTCAAGCGCACGATTTACATATGAGTAAGCTTCATCAAGAAATTGAGTATCCTGGGTCTGGTTAAAGACCTGCTGATCCATAGAGGAAAGGTAAATTACCGATTCAGGATGGTACGGCCGTTTGTCCAGTGCCTTTACCAGCGGTGCTTTGATCTCTTCATAGGACTGACTGACACCGACAAGATTCTTTGCTTTCATTGCTGAAGTGCTGGAACTCAGATAGTTAATAGAAAGGAAGAGAAGAAAGACAGTCCCTACGGCTAATGCCGCCAAATAACCAATCCGGAGCCCGGCCTTGTTCCAGTTGCTGCGCAGTACCTTATTGTCCATTGAAACTCCCATGCCAGCCAGACTCAGGAAGACCAGAATGCCCATGAATGCATAACTTAAATTGAAGTCCAGTAAGCTGTGAACCAGAATGGACAGTGCAATAATGTAGAAGAAGTAACCATTAGTAAAGTCATCCTTGTCGCGCTTTAGATAGCCGCGGATAAATTTGTAGAAAACATAGCCGATAAAACCTATAAACACGATGAAACCGATAATCCCGACTTCAATCAGATACTGCAGAAAGAAGTTATGGGCCTGGCGGCTGGTATAAGGGTTATTCTGATACTGCTCATAAAGGGATGCCCAACCGCCGCCGCCGGCTCCAATGATGGGATAGTCTTTAACAACCTTCATAGCATCCTTATAAAAAGTGAACCGTTCCAGTACACTGTGCTGCTTAAAGTTAATGTTCTCCAGCCGGGTTTCAATGTTCGCAGGCAGAATGCTGCGTACGCTTGTCCCTATTAACAGGAAAGCGACAATTCCCACGAGAACGAGTGAGCCTAGCGGAAGCCAGAGACCGGTTCCTTTACGCGAACCCCAAGCGCCGAGCTTGTGCTCCAGCCAAGGTGCTACATAACGTTGTATAACCCATCCGAGTGCCGCTACTACGAGAGAAGCGACAATCAGGTAAGCCCAGCCTTTGAGGGCAGCTCCGGAAGTGAAAGCCGTATTCAGCTCCGTTCCCAGAGTGGTCAGCGGGTTGGTTACCGCCAGTGCGGCGATACCGGCAATGGCCAGATGAATAATCCAGAGGATCTGCTGAGCCGGTTTGAGCAGGATCAGCAGCAGGATGAATACAACCGGCAGCATAACAAGTCCGCCGCGGGACAAAGTCAGCAGCAGGGAAACAATGATCGGTACCAGCATAAAACCGTGAGTCAGTGTCCCGTACCACTTTTTAGAGCGGATAAGGGCGAACACTGCGACAAACAGAAAAGCCATCAGAAAAGCCGCATAAGTATTCGCATATTGGAAAACAGAGGTCAGGCGCAGACCGTTAGAGTCGGTCATTACAGCATCCAAATATTTACCACCGCGTACGGTATTAGAGAACCATCCGACCAGGCTCCCGGCAAATTTCGCGCCGCCCAGCCAGTTAATCAGTCCAAATATCACAATAAAATAGGAAATGGCAAGAACCGCATTCTGTATGACAACATTTAGTTGCTTTTGCTTGAGTAAATATAACGCTATAATGAATATTGCGATGTACATGCTCTGTATGAGCAGCAGATTCATCGCCATATAATGCGAAGCAGCGCCAAAGAGCGACAACGCATACGTTATAGGAAGCAGGAGAGCTGCTACTACAATTAAGTCGCGCTGATCCTCAAGCTTGAACTTTGTAAAGTACACTCCCATCCAGAGCAGCAGCAGCAAACTGCTAAGCAGGGAAGCTATGTAGATTGGTTTTTCAAAGTCCAGCTGCTGTCCGTTAAACAAGCCGACCTGGAACGGGGTCCAGATCAAGAACAAAATTAAAGCTACAGCCAACGCCCACACCGGGCTGGATATCTTTTCAACATTTCTCGACTGAGCTGCATTTTTACCGTATACTGGTTTCGACACGTTATAATCTCCTTTTCCTGTAGGTACGACAATATTTTAGCATATGGTTTATACTAGGGCCACTTTATTCAGTTATGTAAATGATTTACTTTACTTAGAAACATTATGGGGGCTTTATAAATGGATTTCAATGAAAGTTTGGAAATAGGATATGAGTAGTGCTAAATCTTTTCTCTTTAAAAAATTGTATAAATCAGCAGTTAAGTTTAAACCGGTTGCAATCCGCATGTTTCCTTTTGAGACTAGACAGCGTATTAAACAGAAGTTATTAAAAGTGGCATTTCCTATTGACAAGAATGATAAGACATCTTGTATCACAGGAGAATTGTCCGGTGTAAATTTAGTGGGTTACTCAAGGGCAGAAATGGGTATTGGTGAGTCCTGCAGAATTGCTGCTAAAAGTATGGAAGCTGTTGATATACCGTTTGGAATTATTAATTTTATTGGGACTAATTCAGCAAGTATGAATGATGATTCCTGGATTCATAAAGAAATAAACGAGCCACAGTTTAACTTGAATATATTTCATATAAATGCCGAACAGATGATTGAAGTATACGCACATTATGGAAATTCGATATTTAAGGATCGCTATAACATTGGTTTCTGGCACTGGGAGCTTCCCGATTTTCCTGATGAATGGCAAGAAAGCTTTAATTTGGTGGATGAAATCTGGGCACCATCAACTTTTGTTGTGGATTCAATCGCCCAAAAAAGCCCTGTTCCTGTTGTGAAAATACCGCATAGTATTAAGGTTTCAATTTCAGATCAAAGGGACCGGAGCTATTTTAATTTGCCGGAAGATGCTTTTCTGTTTTTGAGTATGTATGATTTGAAAAGTTATCAGGCCAGGAAAAATCCTCAGGCTTCGATAATAGCGTTTCAGCTGGCCTTTAAACCAGAGGATAAATCTGTAGGTTTAGTTATAAAGGTTAACAGTGCTGGACAAGGATCGAAAGAGCTGGATGAATTGCATCAGCTCATTGGTACATATACCAATATCTATCTGGTGGATAAAACCTTATCGAGAAATGATACGAATGCATTATTATCTGTTATAGACAGTTATGTATCTCTTCATCGAAGTGAGGGTTTTGGACTTGGACTTGCAGAAGCTATGTATTTAGGAAAGCCGGTGATAGGGACAAACTGGTCATCCAATATTGATTTTATGGACTTTAATACTTCTTGTCTGGTTAATTATTCGTTGGTAAAACTTAACGAGAATCATGGACCATATAAGGAATATCAATATTGGGCAGAGCCAGATGTGGAGCATGCAAGCACATATATGCGTACACTTTTTGACGATAAGAACTTTTATAAACAAATTTCGTCTAATGGTGAAGAACATATAAAGAAATATTATTCACCACAAGCTGTCGGTGATATCATTCAACGGAGGTTGAAATACATCTCTATGTGGAAATTTGGAGGATTGAAATGACTATTACATGTGTGATCATGGCTGGAGGTAAAGGGGAACGTTTTTGGCCGAAAAGCCGGACAAACCTTCCCAAGCAATTTTTGAATATTTCAGGGAACAAATCGATGATTCAGCAGTCAATTGCGCGGCTTGAAAAACTCATTGATATCGGTCAGATTTTTGTTGTTACCAATGAGCTTTATGCTGAACTCATTAAGGCGCAGATACCAAACTTGCCAAATGAGAATATTATTATTGAACCTGTGGGCAGAAATACAGCGCCTTGTATTGGACTAGCCTCAATCATCATTGAAGACCGGTTTCCTGACAGTACCATGATTGTAATTCCTTCAGACCACATCATTGAAAATGAAGAGGGATTTGTAAAGATTCTTGAAACTGCTGTCGAGGTTGCTCAAGAAAACAGTAATTTGGTTACCTTGGGGATTCAACCGACTTACCCGGAAACTGGTTACGGGTATATTGAAAGCACGAATGAAATTCAGTCTATTAATGGGCTGTCTGTCCATAAAGTAAATAAGTTTGTAGAAAAACCGGATTTGGGGACTGCCCAGTCTTATCTTGAATCTGGAAACTTTTTTTGGAACAGTGGTATTTTTGTGTGGAAAATTGAAACTATTAGAAGTTACATACAAAAGTTGATGCCTGAAATGCACGATATTTTAGAAACAATGAGAACAGTTCTAAACTCACCTGAACGGGATACGATTATTCGAACAGAATTTTTGAAGATGCCAGACCAATCTATTGATTACGGGATAATGGAAAAGGTCAATAATATATATGTTATTCCTTGTGTATTCGGTTGGGATGATGTTGGAAGCTGGACAGCATTGGACCGTATTAGTGAACTTGATGAAAATGGGAACGTAATTAAGGGGAATATTCTGAATCTGGACACCAAGCACTGCATTATAGAGAGTAACGGAAAACTGATTGCGACATTAGGTATTGAAAATCTAATAATTGTGGACACAGAGGACGTTACTCTTATCTGCACTAAAGATAAAGCACAAGAAGTGAAATTGCTGCTCAAAGAACTTCGTATGCAAAAGCTTGAACAATACTTGTAAGTTGCTTAAACTTAATATTTACTTTATTAATCTATATAACCGTAGAGGGGAATTTTGAAAATGACAAAGCGTGCACTAATTACAGGTATTACAGGACAAGATGGTTCATATTTAGCAGAACTTTTGCTAGCTAAAGGATATAAAGTATTTGGACTACGCCGTAGAACAAGTATGCCTATTATGGAAAATATTGAACATCTCAAAAATGAGATTGAGTTTATTGATGGGGACTTGCTTGATCTCGGTTCGCTAATTAATGCTGTACGGGTTTCTGATCCGGATGAGGTATATAACCTGGCTGCTCAATCCTTTGTGGCAACCTCATGGATTCAGCCTGTAGCAACTGGACAAAGCACAGGCATTGGTGTTACTAATATGCTGGAAGCTGTACGTTTGACAAAACCTGAAGCTAGATTCTATCAGGCATCAAGCAGTGAGATGTTCGGTAAAGTAGTAGAGACACCACAAAAAGAAACAACTCCATTCTATCCGCGTAGTCCATACGGTGTTGCTAAAGTCTACGGACACTGGATCACTGTTAATTACAGAGAGAGTTATAACATGTATGCTTGCTCAGGTATTTTATTCAACCATGAATCTCCACGTCGTGGTATTGAATTCGTGACACGCAAAGTAACTGATGCTGTTGCCAAAATTAAATTGGGTTTGCAAACAGAGCTTCGTATGGGTAATCTCGACGCAAAAAGAGACTGGGGTTTCGCAGGTGATTATGTCAAAGCTATGTGGCTGATGCTTCAGCAGGATAAAGCGGATGATTATGTTATTTCTACCGGTGAAACTCATACTATTGAGGAATTAGTCGAGATTGCTTTTAGCCATGTGGGACTTAACTGGAGAGATTACGTTGTAATTGACCAGAAGTTTGTTAGACCGGCTGAGGTAGACTTGTTGCTTGGTGATTGTACAAAAGCAAAGAAGGAACTTGGATGGGAACTCGAGGTTGGATTCGAGCAATTAGTTAAAATGATGGTTGATAGTGATATGGAATTGATAAGCAAAAAAATTGGTGCTAAGGCATGAAAAAAGTACTTGTTACTGGTGCTGGGGGATTTGTAGGGACTCATTTAGTGAACTACTTACAAACCCAAGAGTGCGAGGTGTGGGGCGGATATAAGGACATATACGAACCAGATAGTATGCCATACAAACTAGTTTTGGATATAACTAATCAGGAATCGGTTGATAATGTTATTAAACATATTAAACCTGATATTATTTTTCATCTGGCTGCTATAAGCAACGTTCCGTTTTCATGGGAGTATCCAAAAACGACTTTTGAAGTGAATCAATTGGGAACACTTAATCTCTTGAATTCATTATTGAATTTTAGTCCGGATACTTTACTGATAAATATAGGCTCATCTGAAGAATATGGAATACCATCTCAAATCCCTACGGATGAAAATCATTTACTAACTCCCATAACGCCTTATGGGAGTAGTAAATTAATATCAGGTTTAACGGTAATGCAATATTTTAAAAAATATGGACTGAAATCCATCCATGTTCGGGCATTTAATCATATAGGACCAGGCCAACCAACAGGGTTCGTAACCGCGGATTTTGCGAAGCAAATCATAGGCATAGAACGAGGAGTTTTAAATGCCAATATAAATGTAGGTAATTTAGAAGCCAAACGGGACTTTCTGGATGTTCGTGATGTAGTGCGGGCGTATTGGGAAATAGCTCAAAGAGGTATGGTGGGCGAAGTGTACAACGTTTGTTCAGGGAATGCAATAAGTATTTCAGATATTCTTAGTAAGTTAATTGCCTTCAGTCATGTTAATGCTGTTGTTAATGTGGACAATCAGAAATATAGAAAAATTGATGTCCCAATAATTGAAGGCAATAACAAGAAGCTTGTACAAGATACTGGTTGGTATCCTCTTTATTCATTAGATGATTCATTAAAAGATATTCTTAGCTATTGGAGAAATCAAGAGTAGGGAGCAGTTCTTATGATATTATTTAGGCAGATTTATGGTTACAGAGAAATGTTGAAAAATCTGGTTGTTAGAGATTTGAGAACTAGATATAAAGAATCTGTGTTAGGCTTTTTATGGACTTTAATCAATCCATTACTTATGTTGCTTATTTACTCTATTGTATTCAAAACTATTATGAGAATGGATATAGAGAATTATAGCATTTTTTTATTTGCGGGACTCTTACCTTGGCAATATCACCAAACAGTCGTTTCCTCTAATACTTCTATTATTATCAATAACAATGGACTAATTAAAAAGGTGTATTTTCCTGCAGAAATATTGCCGTTAAGCTCAACTATTGCGGGGGCCATAAACTTTTTGTTAAGTTTACTTGTTCTATTAGTCTCAATGATTGTTGTTGGAGTTCCTTTCTCGCTTAACATCATATTTTTACCATTATTACTTTTTTTGCAAATGATCTTTATATTTGGGTTGAGTCTGATTCTCTCCTCACTCAATGTCTTTTTCAGGGATCTTGAGCACATTGTAGGCATACTAATGATGGCATGGTTTTACATGACCCCTGTTTTCTATCCGCTATCTATGGTTCCTGAAAAATTCCAGGCGATTTTTGCTCTGAACCCTATGACACCTTTAGAGCAAGCCTACCGACAAATTTTTTATTATGGAAAACCTCCAGAGATGCATACTCTGGGATCATTTTTTGTCTATTCAGTAATCTTTTTGATTGTTGGTCTTCTATTATTTAATAACCTGAAAAAGAAATTTGCTGAAGAATTGTAAATTGAAAGGATACAATACTATGGAAGTTATAAAGATAAAAGATTTAAGTAAGTCTTTTAAACTTTATCAAGACAAACCAAATACATTAAAAGAACGTGCTCTTCGGACAAATAAAAATACCCATAGATCTCTTGATATTTTAAAAAACATTAATTTATCTATAAATAAAGGCGAGATGGTTGCACTTATAGGCCATAATGGATCTGGAAAAAGTACCTTGCTGAAATTATTAACCAAGATAATTTATCCAAATAAAGGCGACATAAAAATAGAAGGTCGCGTCTCAAGTTTGTTGGAACTGGGAGCGGGTTTTCATCCGGACTTTACTGGTATGGAAAATATTTTTATGAATGCTTCTATTTTTGGGCTGACAAAGAAAGAAATAGAACTCAAAGTTGATGATATTATTTCATTCTCTGAGTTAGAAGAGTTTATTCATAATCCTGTTCGGACGTATTCATCAGGAATGTACATGCGTTTAGCCTTTGCGGTAGCTATAAATATTGAACCGGATATTTTACTTGTTGATGAAGTTCTGGCTGTGGGCGATGCGTCCTTTCAGAGAAAGTGTTTGAACCGAATTAAAGAACTTAAAAATGCGGGAAAGACAATAGTGTTAGTAACTCATGACCATGGTGTTGTAGAACGTATGTGTGACAGAGCGATCTGGCTTCATAATGGGGAAGTGAAAAATGATGGTCACCCTAAAGATGTAGTTAATGAGTATTTACGGTATTTAGCTGATCGGGATCAAGAAAAGGAGTCAAAACAGATACAAAGCCAAACGCACTCAGAAGAAGAGTTGGCTGAAAATATAGTGGAAGAAGAGAGTGCTTCCAGTCACAGTGTGGATATGAAACGATGGGGTACAAAAGAAGTTAAGATAATGAAGATGGCAGTGGTAAGTGAAGATGTCTCAAACCACATATATTCAGAAAGTGGACTAAAGTTAATTATCGATTATACATCCAATCTAGTAGATATGAGCTCAGTCGTATTTGGTATTGCGATTCATACTCTAGATAAGGTTAGAGTATATGGTACAAATACACAAATAGAATCCATATCGAGAAAAAAGATATCGAGAAAAGGTAGAGTAGAATTATATTTCCCGCAATTAAATTTAATTGAAGGTGACTATAGTATAGATATTGCTGTTCATGATGAAACAGGGAAAATGTTTGATTATATCACCGATGCTGTGAATATTAGGGTGTTATCTGAGGTGCATGATGTAGGTTACTGCAGGATCCCACATAAATGGACTTTTACGGAGGGTGAAGGGAATTGAAAAATTTTTTTGAACTAAACACAAGCTTTCAAGTGGATGAAATAATGCAAACAATTGAGAGCAACAAAAAAAATAGAACCCCACTTATTGTAGCATCAAGTGTACAAGAAGAAGATCCGTATATGGATCTTTTTTGGAAGCATAAGGAAGTTAGCGAGAATAGTAATCCTATTCCCATTCCCGAAAATACACAATTTAAGTTTTTGAAAAAATTGATTGGGAAACTAATCAGAACCTATACAAGAAAACAAGTTCATTTTAATCTTTCGACTACATCCTTCTTGGAACTTACAATTAAACATTTCAAGCAAGTTAATCAAAGGCAAAAAGATATAGCACAAGAAATTAAGGGGAACCTGGAAAGAGATATTAAAGGGAACATAGATAACGCCAATAAAGCAAATGAAGCTAAACTTGAATTAAGATTAAAGAGTTTAGAAGAAGTGCTGATGAAGAAATACGAATTGGAATTGAGCAGATTAGAAAAAAAGGTGGATTCGTATATAGAATCAATCAATAACGAATTGACTGAAGTTAAAAAAGCCCAAGCCGAAAAAAGTGGTAATCTTTCTGAATGGTTATCAGCACTTGAGGGTAACATTGGCGATTCTAATAAATGGATCGGATTGATTGATGGCCGCTTAAAGAATGTTGAAGGCTATCAGGAAAGAACGCGTAAGGAAATTTTTGCAGAACTTAAAAATAGTAATGTTAGCACATTTTCCGAAAAAGAAAATAAAACGGTAGAACCTAAAATAATTAATGAAGAAAAAGTCTCTGGAATGATTGCAGAAGGTAATGTTAAGGTAAATCTGGGTAGCGGAAGTTTAGTTAAACCGGATTACATCAATATTGATATGAGACCATTAGAAGGAGTAGATATAGTCTCCGACGTAAGAAATGTTCCTCTAGATGATGAAAGTGTCGACGAATTGTATCTTGCCCATGTTATTGAGCATTTTTCAGAAATTGACATGGAAAAGTTTATTCTTCCCTACTGGCATAAGCTTTTGAAAGTGAATGGTAAAATAAGGATTGTTTGTCCTAACTGGGAAGCTATGCTGTCTGGTTATTCGGAAGGAACGATATCTTTTGAAGTCCTTAAAGAAATTACTTTTGGATCTCAAGAATATGAAGGTAACCAGCACTATAATATGTTTTCTCCAGCTTCATTAGTAGAAATGATGAGAAAAATCGGATTTACAGAAATTACAATAATTAGCGAATCGCGCCAGAATGGTTTATGCCTAGAAATGGAGATTGAGGGAGTGCGTTAATGGAATCTAGAGTTTATCAAATCATTGAAGCGTTAGACTATGGAGATGCTGTTAGCACCCATTGTATTGAATTGAAAAACATTCTGTCCGGGGCTGAGATTGTAAATGATATTTTTTCGAAATATGTTAATGAAAAAATGGAAAATTTCCGTAAGCCTATAAGCGAACTAAAGGTTAGCAAGCAAGATGTGCTTATTTTTCATTATTCCGGCAAATCAAGTCTTATTAATACTATAAAGGCTCTAAATTGCAAAAAAATATTAATATATCATAACATTACACCTCATCATTATTTTGAAGGAATGGAGCCTCATTATACTCATTGTTTAGAGGGCAGAAAACAACTCTCTCAATTAAGAGGTATGTTTGATTTATATTTAGGCGATTCAGAATATAATGTGCAGGAATTAGATGAAATAGGCTGCAGCCCTACGGGAGTACTGCCTATTGTAGTTGATATGGCTATAAAAAATAATAAAAAAGTACGTACAAAAAACGAACAAGATGAAATAAAGTTTATATTTGTAGGAAGAGTTGCACCGAACAAAAAACATGAGGACATCATCAGAATCTTTGAATATTATCATACCTATATTAATCCCAACTCAAAATTGTATCTTGTAGGTAATTATAATGACTATTCGCTATATTATAATCAATTAATGATGCTTGTCCAAACAATGGTGAGTAAGAATAGTATACAGTTTACAGGCAAAATCTCTGAAGGAGAATTAGATTATCATTATCGGACAGCAGATATCTTTTTATCAATGAGCGAACATGAAGGATTTTGTGTGCCTTTGTTAGAGAGTATGTCGTATGGTGTTCCTACTTTTGCATTTGATGCAGGTGCTATAAGAACAACCCTTGGTAAGGCTGGGGTATTGATCACTTCTAAAGATTATGATTATATCGGTGAGTTGATTCATCTTATATTAAATAATCAAGCATTACGTGAGGAGATAATCAACAATCAGTATGATTGGATTAACAATTTTAGTATAGAGGCAACAGAAGATGCTCTATTAAAGTATATAGATAAGGTGAGAATATGAAGCTAAATAATTTCAGGTTTTCAATTGTGATTTGTACTTATAATAGAGATGAATATTTGGAGCGAACGCTTGAAAGTCTAAATAATTTGTATTATGACGATTTTGAAGTAATAGTCGTTAATGGTCCCTCAACAGATAGAACAGATGAAATCTTAGAAAAATATAAGAATAAAATTAAACTGGGCAAAAACAACGTTGCTAATCTATCCATCTCCAGAAATATTGGCATTAAACTCTCAAGTGGAGATATTGTAGCGTTTTTAGATGATGATGCGATTCCAGAGCCTAACTGGTTAGATCAGATTCAAGAATTGTATGATTCCAATGGATTCGTAGGTGGTGTTGGAGGGCGGGTATATGGCCCTGGAGGAGACCATTTTCAATTCCATAATGGGATCATTAATGTATGGGGAGAAGCAACTGCCAAATGTGATCAGCCTGGTCAATATACTGAGAAAAATGGTAATTATTATAACATTTTAATGGGGGTAAACAGTACTTTTCTCAGAAAAGCTTTAGTTAATATTGGCGGGTTTGATGAATATTATGAATATTATCATGATGAAAGTGATGTATGCGTTAGATTAATTAACTCAGGTCATCCTATATATCATCATCAAGAGGCATTTGTACATCATGAATTTGCAAAGTCTCACATAAGGAAGTCTATTTATAATCTTAATTGGTATCCTATTGTGAAAAACACTGTATATTTTGGTGTTAAAAATTCTAAAGGTATTCATAACTTGGCTAAAAGAATTTCAATGCCTTTTTTTACAAGCTACAAAAGGCTGCTGGAATTTAAGCATTGGTTAAAAAATGGGGATATAACAAAAAAAGAATATCGTAGTTTCCGGAAAATGTGGATATCAGGTGCCTACAGAGGATTTATTGATGGGTTCTTTTCTGCTCGAAAGACTAATAATAATCTTGAGGGTGAATTTAAATTTTGTTTATTTGAGAAGAAAAGTGGGGTTTCTGTTGAGAATAAACAACCACAAGTTATCGGGGATTTGTTTGGTATCTGTCTTTTAAGTAGATATTATCCGCCCTATGGTAAAGGTGGGGTGGCTACTTATACTAAAAGCCTTGCAGAGGGGTTAGTAAAAAGAGGACATCCTGTTTATGTAATCACAAGTGGCCTGCCTACTGATCAAGTAGAGATTAATGGTGTCAAATTGATTGACATTAATATTGCTCAAAACATTGACCTATATGATTATATATCCAAGGATAAGATGAATGTTACTAAAACTAATCTGGATTACTCTTCAAGAGTAGCTTCTATAGTGGGTTACTTATATGATAACAACATGATTAAAGTGTTAGAGACTCCATTATGGGATTATGAAGGGTTGGCTTCTACTCGAATAGATGGTCTCAAAACCTTTGTCAGACTCGAAACCCCTCTTAAAATTGCTGCAAAAACGCAAGAATGGAAATGGAATAAAGATCTTGAATTATCCTCTCAACTGGAAAAACAGCTTATACAAGGTGTAGATGAAGTCATTACTATTTCTAATGATGTTCAAAATAATATTGGAGATTTGTATGACATAGACTGGAATAATCTAAATGTTAGCCTTGTCCCTCTGGGAATAGATGATGTTTTTTTGCCGGAAATTCAATCTGAATTTGTGGGTAGTGAAAATGAGTTAACTATATTATTTTTAGGAAGATTAGAGAGAAGAAAAGGAATTGATATATTATTAGAGGCCGCTAAAGAAATAACTAGTATTAATAAAGATGTTAAGTTTATATTAGCGGGTAATAACAACATACCTTTTTATAATGAAACAACTATAAAAGACTCTTTTGTTAAAGAGAACCCTACTCTTTCTGAACAAATAGTTTTTTTGGGTGAAATTTCGGATGAAGAAAAGTTAAAACTATTAAGTAATTGTGATGTTTTTGTTGCACCTTCCAGATACGAGTCGTTTGGTTTAGTGTTTTTGGAAGCAATGCAACTTGGAAAGCCTGTAATAGGTACTTACGTTGGCGGTATCAAGGAAATTGTGGATGATGGAGTTAACGGGCTATTAGTAGAGTCTGAGAAGCCACAACTGCTTAAAGAAGCTTTATTGAGGCTTATAGGTGATTCTGCACTGAGAAAGTCTATGGGTTTAAAAGCTCGTGAAAAATATGTTAAAGATTTTCAGACAGACTCAATGATAGATCGGACACTAGAATGTTACCGGAAACAATTTGCTAATTAATTTTAGGTGGGGGTTTGTATTATTGTGAAAGGCATTATCCTAGCCGGTGGCACAGGCTCCCGCTTGTACCCTTTAACGAAAGTAACAAATAAACACCTACTCCCTGTAGGTAAATATCCGATGATCTTTCACGCCATCTTTAAACTCAAGCAAGCGGGTATAGAGGATATACTGGTGGTTACAGGCAAAGAGCATATGGGCGATGTGGTGAACTTGCTGGGCAGCGGCAGCTCCTTGAATGTATCGTTTACGTACAAGGTACAGGATGAAGCTGGGGGAATTGCCCAGGCACTGGGATTGGCAGAACAGTTTGTAGGTTCTGATCAATGTGTCGTGATTCTTGGCGATAATGTGTTTGATGAGGATATCTCACAATATGTCAGAAATTTTGAGGCCCAGGGAGAAGGCGCCAAGATTCTTATTCAAAAAGTCTCCGATCCACAGCGCTTCGGCGTGCCTGAGTTGCAAGATAACAGAATTATCTCCATTGAAGAAAAACCTGAAACTCCTAAGAGCAATTTTGCCGTAACCGGCATATATATGTTTGACAGTAATGTTTTTAATATTATTAAAACACTCACACCATCAAACCGCGGCGAGCTTGAAATCACAGATGTAAACAATGCATATATTAAAAAAAGTCAGTTAACGTATGATGTTTTAGGCGGCTGGTGGACGGATGCCGGCACCCATGCTTCGCTTGCACGAGCTAATGAATTGGCCAAGGATATCCTTTTTGATGAAATCTTCGGTAAATTAAAACTATAAAAATCAGGAGGAGTTCAAGTATGAAAGTCACTCCTTTAAAACTTCAAGGTGCAAGCCTGCTCGAACCGGTGGTCCATGGCGACAACCGGGGTTTTTTTATGGAGAGCTACAATGAAGAGGTCATGGAAAAGGCAGGGGTAAACTTTCAGTTTATCCAGGACAATCAATCGCTTTCCGCAGAGGTTGGGGTACTCAGGGGTCTACATTACCAGTTGAACCCGAAAGCTCAGACTAAGCTGATTCGTGTCCTTTCCGGTGTTATTTATGATGTAATCGTGGATGTCCGCCGCAGCTCGCCTACCTTTGGGCAGTGGGTGGGTGTCATACTGAGTGAATATAACAAGCGTCAGCTACTGGTGCCCAAGGGTTTTGCCCATGGGTTCTGTACTCTTGTTCCGAGCACCCAAGTCCTGTATAAAGTGGACGAATACTATTCCCCAGAGAACGACCGCGGCATACTATGGAATGATCCGGCGCTCGGGATAGACTGGCCGGTTTCGAGCCCTATATTATCTGACAAGGATCAGAGACATCCATTGCTTAAAGATGCTGAACTGAACTTCGATTAATGTATCTCTATTTATATAACTTAAAGGTGGTCTAACAATGAAACTCCTCGTAACCGGCGGAGCCGGCTTTATCGGCAGCAACTTTGTAATATACATGCTGCAGCAGCACCCGGATTACCAAATCATCAATGTGGACGCGCTGACGTACGCAGGAAACCTTGAAAATTTGAAATCAGTCGAAGGAAACCCGAACTACACGTTTGTTAAGGCAGACATTACGGATGTTGCGGCGATGGATGCGCTGATTGGCCAGGGTGTGGATGTAGTGGTCAATTTTGCGGCGGAGTCGCATGTGGACCGGAGTATTCTGGAGCCGGACGTTTTTGTGAAGACGAATGTATTGGGCACACAGGTGCTGTTGGATGCAGCCAAAAAATACAGCGTAACGAAGTTTGTCCAGGTATCCACGGATGAGGTGTACGGAACGCTGGGAGCTACAGGTTTGTTTACTGAGGAAACTCCGCTTACTCCAAACAGTCCTTACTCAGCTAGTAAAGCTGGCGGGGATCTGCTGGTGCGTGCTTACCATGAGACCTTCGGATTGCCGGTTAACATTACCCGCTGTTCGAACAACTATGGCCCTTACCAGTTCCCGGAGAAGCTGATTCCGCTGATGATCTCCCGTGCGCTGAACGATGGCGCGCTGCCGATTTACGGCGATGGGCTCAATATCCGTGACTGGCTGTATGTGGAAGACCATTGCAGCGCGATTGATCTGGTTATCCATAATGGTGTTATTGGCGAGGTCTATAACATCGGCGGTAACAATGAGCGGACTAACATGCATATTGTGAAGACGATTCTGGAGGAGCTGGGTAAGCCGGAATCCCTGATTACTTATGTTCAGGACCGTCCGGGACATGACCGCAGATACGGAATTGATCCTACTAAGATTACTAATGAGCTTGGCTGGAAGCCGAAGCATACATTCGAGACCGGAATTAAGGAAACGATCCAGTGGTATTTGAATAATAAAGAATGGTGGACCCGCATCCAGTCCGGGGAATACCAGAAATATGCCGCGCTTCAGTACGGCAGCCGTCTGGGGGATTCCCTATAATGTCTACGCTGAAGGTGCTTGTTACCGGATCTGCGGGACAGCTAGGCCAGGATCTCGTACTGCTGCTGCAAAATCAGGGCTATGAGGTACTGGGCTGCGACCGCCAGGAGATGGATATCACGAATCTGGAGCAGTGTGTGGAAGTGATCGGCGGCTTCGGCCCGGATGCCGTCATTCACTGTGCTGCCCATACAGCAGTAGATGCGGCAGAGACTGATATTGATGCAGCCTATCTGATTAATGCTACCGGAAGCCGGAATGTGGCAGTAGCCGCTGAAAAAGCCGGTGCGAAGCTGGTGTACATTAGTACTGATTATGTTTTTGACGGGAATGGCACCAGGCCGTATCACGAGTACGATAATACCGATCCGAAGAGTATTTACGGCAAGTCCAAGCGGGCCGGGGAGATACTGGTTCAATCCTTGTCGTCGAAGTTCTTCATTGTCCGCACCTCCTGGGTGTATGGCAAATATGGCAATAACTTTGTGAAAACCATGCTGAAGCTCGGCCAGGAAAAGCCGCTGCTGCAGGTTGTTGATGATCAGAAAGGTTCTCCAACCTACACTGTGGATCTGGCCAATTTCCTGCTTGAATTGATCCAGACAGAGAAATACGGCGTATATCATGCTTCCAACTCCGAAGCTTGTACATGGTATGAATTCACGCAGGCGATCTTCGCAGAAGCTGAAGATATTCTCGGGCTTAAATTCACAGCCAGGCTTGAGCCATGCGGTACAGAACAGTTCCCGCGCCCGGCGCCGCGCCCGCGCTATTCTGTGATGGAGCATCTGTCCATCCGGACGAACGGGTTCCAGGATATCCGGCCTTGGCGTGAAGGGCTGAGAGACTTCTTGTTTGAAATGAAGGAATAGCAATCATATATGATAATATAATTTCAAAGCTCTCGGACCGTTTACAGCGGTTTGGGAGTTTTTTAGTTGCAGCTACAAATAGCAGACATCCCCCGTTTTCGTTATAATGGTGGAGTGCTGGTTGGAAATGCAAGATTTCTAATGAATTCAAGATTCGGGGTAGTTATATCATGAAGAACATCAAAACAGTCAGTGTACATATCGTTACCTATAACAGTGCAGATGATATTACAGAATGCCTCACCGCAGTGCTTGCCCAGGATTATCCTATAGATAGCATTGTTGTAGTGGATAATGCTTCCGGAGATGGCTCGGCTGCCAAGACAGCTGAATTTTACCGCAGTGTAAATCTGCCCAAGTCCAAGCCCGAGCTCATCCTCATCGAAAATAAAGCCAACACCGGCTTTGCCCCCGCCCATAACCAGGCTATATCTGCCACGGAGACCGATTATGTACTGGTGTTGAATCCGGATCTGGTGCTGGCTGCAGACTATGTATCCAGGCTCGTTACGCAAATGGAGAACAACCCGCTAATCGGCAGTGCGACAGGTAAACTGCTGCTTAAAGCAGACCCTTCCCTGGTTGACAGCACAGGACTGCGGATGAATAAGGCACGGCGGGCTTTTGACCGTGGAGCTGGAGAGCCGGCAGAGAATTGGACGGAATCAGGTACCGTATTCGGTGTATCCGGAGCAGCAGCAATGTATTCCCGTTGGATGATTGAGGATATCAGCGTTGACGGTGAGTTTTTTGACGGAGATTTCTTTGCGTACAAAGAGGATGTTGATGTTGCGTGGCGGGCTCAGTTGCTTGGCTGGCAGGCCTACTTTGATGCGGAAGCAACCGGTTACCATGAACGGGGCTGGAAGACAGCCGGACGGAGCGGCAAATCGATGTTTATCCGCAGAATTTCTTATATTAACCGCTATAAGATGATCTATAAAAATGAGCCTTCCCGCACTCTGCCGCTGACCCTGATCCGTGCTCTGCCGTATGAGCTTGCCGCACATGCGTATATGCTGCTCAAAGAGCCGGGGCTGATTAAAGCCTGGGCATCATTCCGGGCACAACGGACCGAGCTGAAACGTAAACGCCGTTATATACAGGAGAAGGCAGCCTGCAAGAGAAATTAGCAGATTAGCGGCCAATAAAGGGTTAAAATCTGGAATATTAGGATCATCTATGTAAAAACCTCCCTAACCGGCGACTGCCTATCAGGGAGGTTTTTATGTTATAATGTTGTCGATAGATTACTATATTTGTCAGGAGCGTAGTGAAGTGAATGTAGATGTAAGTATTTTAATTCTCAATTACAACACCTGCCGCCTGACGATGGACTGTATCAGGTCGGTGTATGAGTCGGATACGAACTTTTCCTATGAGATCATTTTAATAGATAATAATTCGCATGATAATTCAGTTGAGAAGATTAGCAGGGAATTTCCGGGTGTAACGCTGATTGCGAACAAGGAGAATGTGGGCTTTGCGCGTGGCAACAACCAGGGGATGGAAGTCGCATCCGGACGTTATGTGCTGCTGCTGAATTCGGATACGGTAATTCGCAGGGATACGCTGGAGACGATGGTTTCTTTTATGGACACCCGTCCTGATCTGGGGGCTTCGGGCTGCAAGGTGATTCTGCCGGATGGCTCGCTCGACAAGGCCTGCAAGAGAGGGTTCCCGACACCTGCGGCCTCCTTTTATTATGCGTTTGGCTTCAGCAGGCTGTTCCCGGACAAACCCAGGTTCAACGGTTACCAGCTGGGGTACCTTAGCCCGGATGAGGCGTATCCCGTTGATTGCCTTGTCGGGGCGTTCATGCTGGTCCGGCGGGAAACGATTGATAGAGTAGGCGGGCTGGATGAGGCGTTTTTTATGTACGGTGAGGACCTGGACTGGTGCTACCGGATAAAAGAAGCAGGCTGGGGGATTTACTATTATCCGCAGACTTCTATTATTCATCTGAAGGGCGGAAGCGCCCGCCGCAGACCGTTCAAGATTGTGTATGAGTTTCACAGAGCAATGATCTTATTCCACCGCAAGCATTATAGCAGGCAGTATAGCAGTATAATTAACGGAACGGTTTATGCCGGAGTCGCTTTCAAGTTTCTGCTGTCCCTTGCTGTTAATGCCCTGAGGGCACCGCGTCCGGTATCCACTCCGGCACAGAGTCTTACAGCTTCCGCTGAAGCGGGGCAACAGATTGAATCGAAGGCCGAGGTGAGATTATGATCCGCCGTAATCAGAAGTTTTTGACCCAGCTGTATATGGTTGCTGACTTTCTGGTAATCCAGCTGTCCTTTCTGGCAGCCTGGTGGCTGAAGTTCCGCAGCGGCTGGCTGGAGTCCTATAATACGCTCCCGGTGGAATCGTATGCTTATTGGAGCATCATGTACGGTGCCATTTCTGTCCTGATCGGGATTGTGCTCTCCCTTTATCTGCCGAAGCGCAAGAAGCGTTTTGTCGACGAATTTCTGAAAATCTTTCAAGTACATGTGATGGCCATCTTCATCCTGCTTGGCGTGATGTTCTTCCTGAAGGAAATTGACGTTTCCCGCCAATATCTGGCTATTTATATGGGCTTTAATATTCTGTCCATTATGCTGTACCGCTATGTGCTGAAGACAATGCTGAAATCCTTGCGCGAAAAAGGCTACAACCGCCAGTTCGTGCTGATTATCGGCGCAGGCTCGCTGGGCAAAAGATTTTACAATAACCTGATTCAGTACCCGGAGCTCGGCTATGAAGCAATCGGTTTTCTGGATGACTTCCATAAGTGGGACGGGATCGAGGAACAGCGCTACAAACCGATTCTTGGAACGGTGGATGAGCTGTCCGGGGTTCTGGATATGCTGCCGGTGGATGAGGTCATTCTGGCGCTGCCGCTGGATGCCCACTCTAAATATCCTGCCATTATTGCCGCCTGCGAAAAGGCAGGTGTGCGGACGCTGATCATCCCTGATTTCTTCGACTACCTGCCGGCACGGCCGTACTTCGATAATTTTGCCGGAATGCCGATGATTAACGTGCGCGATATTCCGCTGGATATGGCCGGTAACCGGCTGGCCAAACGGTCGTTTGATATTGTTTTCTCGCTGTTCGCCATCCTTATGCTGTCTCCGGTTATGCTGATTGTGGCACTGGGTGTGCGGCTTACATCGCCGGGGCCGGTCATCTTTAAGCAGGAGCGGGTGGGGCTTAACCGCCGCAATTTTATGATGTATAAATTCCGTTCAATGAAGATGCAGACAGATGCTGAAGTGGACACAGGCTGGAGCACAAAAGATGATCCGCGCCGCACCCGGTTCGGGACGTTTATCCGCAGAACAAGCCTGGATGAGCTTCCGCAGTTTTTTAACGTGCTGTTCGGCCAGATGAGTGTAGTGGGCCCGCGCCCGGAGCGTCCGTATTATGTGGAGCAGTTCCGTGACGAGATTCCCAAGTATATGGTCAAGCATCATGTGCGTCCGGGGATTACCGGGTGGGCACAGAGCAACGGTCTGCGCGGGGATACCTCGATCGAGGACCGGATCAAGCATGACATCTTTTATATCGAGAACTGGTCGCTGCTGTTCGATATCCGCATTATTTTCCGGACGATCCGCAACGGCTTCAAAAATGCCTATTAATTAATTTTATAACGATTCCATAGAAACGGTTGCCATCCTTGCTATAAGGCCACAGCCGTTTTTGCTTTTTCTACTCTGATTAATGCAAAGGAACCCTACTACATGGATAAAAGAAAATGGACCGCATATCTCATTATGGCTGCCGCCCTCAGCCTGCTGCTTGTGATTACATTATGGCCCCAGAAGGAGGAGCCGGCTGCCGGTTTTACTGCTCATAAGGTTATCGCCCATGCGATGGGCGGAATTAATAATCATACGTATACGAATACACTGGATGCTTTTGTTGCCAACTACGAGCAGGGTACACGCGTGTTTGAAGCGGATCTGCTGCTCACTACCGATGATAAGCTGGTTGCCCGCCATGAATGGACCGGAAACATGAGCAGGCTGCTCGGTCAGCTGGATGTGCTTCCGGCCGCCAGGCAGGGTGTCGTGCTCAGCTACGAGGAAGTGATGGACAGC
Organism: Paenibacillus sp. PastM-3; assembly: GCF_029893965.1. GTDB lineage: Bacteria > Bacillota > Bacilli > Paenibacillales > Paenibacillaceae > Paenibacillus_AQ. The sequence goes on along the minus strand of NZ_JARXXP010000002.1, from coordinate 14,204 downwards.
CCGATCCTGACGCTCTATTCTCCACTCGATATCGACAAAATTATGGATCTGCTGGTTGCTTATCCGGATGCCTACATTGTGACCGATACGAAGGAGCTTGAGCCGGAGCTCGTAACCAGGCAGTTTGAACACATCGTTGAAGCGGCTAACCGTAAGGACCCTGCGCTGCTCTCGCGGATTGTGCCTCAGATCTACAGCCGTGATATGCTTGATGTGGTGAGGAAGGTCTATGCGTTTCCGGAAGTGATCTTTACGCTATATCAGTCTTACGACAGCGACGAACAAGTAGTTGACTTTGCCCGGGAGACCGGTGTGGAGATTACGATGCCGGTAACTAGAGCGACCAAGAGTTTCGTCCGTAAGCTCAAGCAAGCTGGAGCACGCGTCTATGTGCATACTGTTAATGATGAGGATGAGATCACGAAGCTGTCCCGGATGGGCGTAGACGGGTTTTATACGGATTTTGTCTCTGAGGAGGATCTAGGCCGTATGCGGGGTGTACGCTGAAAAAGCGGATGAGTCTATATTGAGGGAGATAGAGGTATAAATTCCAGCCGTATTTTTACCAAATCAGCTTGGTGAACAGACAGTTATATACTATAATTAAAAAGCGAAAAAACGTTCGTATTTTTGAAGGGTAAGGATGGACAACGGATGAATGAAATGCGGCAAATGATACAGCCGTGGCGGCATGTATTCAAGCTGGACCCGGACCGCGAGCTCGGGGATAGGGAACTGGATGCCATTTGCCGGTCCGGAACCGATGCAATCCTGGTAGGAGGCTCTACCGGAGTGACCTATGAGAATACCACCGGGCTGCTCTCAAGGCTGCGGAGCTATGAGCTTCCCTGTGCGCTGGAGGTCTCCGAGCTTGAGGCGGCTGTCCCGGGTTTTGATGTATACATGATTCCCATGGTGCTGAATACGCCGGACACGGACTGGATTCTTGGTCATCACCGCAGAGCCATAGAGCGCTTTGGCAGTCTGATCCCGTGGGAAATGGTGCTGACGGAAGGATACATTGTATTAAATGAAGACTCCTCTGTGGCCCGGCTGACAAACGCAGACAGCAGGTTAAGCGGCCGTGCCGCCGCTGCGTATGCGGAGATTGCAGACAAGCTGATGGGACTTCCGGTCGTTTACCTTGAATACAGCGGAATGTTCGGCAATATGGACGTTGTCCGGGAAGTGAGAGAGTCGGTAGAGCACAGCCAGCTTTTTTATGGCGGCGGTATTACCGGCGTAGCTGAGGCTGAACAGGCAGCAGCTCTTAGCGATACTGTCGTTGTCGGCAATATTATATACCGTGATGTACGGCAGGCGCTGCTTACTGTGCAGGCGGTTAAGAAGACGTTGAAAACAACTATTTGAAAGGAGCATGCCACCCATGCAACTTATTAACATACAGGATGCCGTAAGCCGGCTCAATCCACCGCAGCGTAAGGCTGTAGAAACGACCGAAGGGCCGCTTTTGATTATGGCCGGAGCGGGCAGCGGCAAGACCCGTGTGCTTACCCACCGGATTGCCTGGCTGATCGCGAACCGTATGGCACCGCCATGGGCGATTCTGGCGATTACCTTTACGAATAAGGCGGCCCGCGAGATGCAGGAGCGTGTCTCCAAGCTGGTCGGCGATGAGGGCCGGGATATCTGGGTATCTACCTTCCACTCCATGTGCGTGCGGATTCTGCGCAAGGATATTGAACGGATCGGCTTCACCTCGAATTTTTCCATTCTTGATTCTTCCGACCAGCTCTCCGTTATCCGCAACTGTATGAAGGATCTGAACATCGACACCAAGAAGTTTGAGCCGAAGGCGGTACAGGCGGCAATCAGTACGGCGAAGAATGAATTGGTAACACCAGCGCAGTATGAGCAGAAGATCGGCGATTATTTTGAAGGCCTTGTGGCAAAAGTATACACCAAATACCAGCAGCGGCTCAGAAGCAACAACTCGCTGGATTTCGATGACCTCATTATGAAGACGATCCAGCTGTTCAAGGAAGTGCCGGAGGTGCTGGATTTCTACCAGAAGAAATTCAAGTATATCCATGTCGATGAGTATCAGGATACGAACCGCGCGCAGTACATGCTCTGCCGGATGCTGGCCGACAGCCATCACCGGATCTGCGTAGTCGGCGACAGCGACCAGTCGATTTACCGCTGGCGCGGAGCGGATATTACGAACATTCTGAATTTTGAAGAGGACTATCCGGAAGCAACCACCATTCTGCTGGAGCAGAACTACCGCTCGACCTCGAACATTCTGAATGCGGCCAACGGCGTTATCGCCTTGAATACAGGCCGTAAACCGAAGAAGCTGTGGACGGACTCGGATGAGGGTGCCAAGATCAAAGTGTTCCGCGGCGATACCGAGCATGACGAAGGATATTTTATCACCGGAGAGATCAGCAAGAATGTTAAGCAGGGACAGGCGTACCAGAATCATGCCATTCTGTACCGTACCAATGCCCAGTCCCGTGTAATAGAAGAAATTTTGATTAAATCCGACATTCCTTATCAGATCGTGGGCGGGATCAAGTTCTACGACCGTAAAGAAATTAAGGATATCCTTGCGTATCTGCGGCTCTTATCCAACCCGGATGACGATATCAGCCTGGCGCGGATTATCAATGTACCTAAGCGCGGACTCGGGGATACTACCATTGGCAAGCTGGCTGTGGCGGCGGCAGAACGCAATGTCTCGATTTTCCGGGTGCTGCAGACCGTGGATGATCTCGGCTTTGCCGGCCGGACGCGCAATGCGCTGGTTGAATTCTATGACATGATCGAAGCGCTGCATCGGATGGTGGAGTTCCTGTCGGTGACCGAGCTTACCGAGAAAATATTGGAGCTGTCCCAGTACCGGCTGGAGCTGCAGAATGAGAATACACTGGAATCCCGCGCCCGGCTGGAGAATATTGACGAGTTCCTGTCCGTGACGATGGAGTTCGAGAAGAATAATGAAGACAAGTCGCTGGTCTCCTTCCTGACGGATCTGGCGCTGATTGCCGATATCGACAGCATGAACAACGATGAAGAGGACCGCAGCGATGCGGTTGTGCTGATGACGATGCACAGCGCCAAGGGTCTGGAATTCCCGACGGTATTCATCATCGGCATGGAGGAGGGCGTATTCCCGCACAGCCGTGCCTTCCAGGACAATGATGAACTGGAAGAGGAACGCCGGCTGGCGTATGTAGGCATTACGCGCGCAGAGAAGCAGCTGTTCCTCAGCTGTGCAAGAATGCGCACGCTGTTCGGGCGGACGACGGCGAACCCGCCGTCCCGCTTCCTGGAGGAGATTCCGGAGGAGCTGAAGGAGGACACCGTCCGTGAATCGGACCGCTTCCGGCGCGGAGGCGCGGAGGTAGGCGGTGCCTATGGCGGCCGCGGCTTCGGCGGCGGCGGCCGGGGGAACTTCGGCGGCCGCGCCACAGGCGGCGCCGGCACTTCGCCGGCTGGCGGACAAAGCGCCAGCCTGGGCGGCAGTACCGCGTCCGCTGTCCCGGGGACAGGACGCGTGAGCGTAACGACCGGCAGCGGCGCGCAGCGCGCTACGGGAGGGGCTGCGGCGGCGGCCGGCGAATTCAAGGCCGGCGACAAGGTGGCCCACGGCAAATGGGGCACCGGCACCATTGTGTCCGTGAAGGGCACCGGCAACGATACGGAGCTGCAGATTGCTTTTCCGGCGCCGGTTGGCGTGAAGCGGCTGCTCGCCGGATTTGCGCCGATTACCAAAGTTGAGTAACCGGCAGGGTTAGCGCAAGCGATTATGGAAAATAAAGAGATGTAGAAGTGTCGTTCTCTTGCTAGATACAATCCTTATAACGGAGGGATACGCCCGGATGGACGTTATGCATACCATGGAAGAGCTTGTTGCTGAGCTGAATAAGTACAATTATCACTATTACACCCTGGATGCCCCGTTAGTCAGCGACAAGGAGTACGATGTGCTCTACGATAAGCTGGTTCAGCTTGAAGCAGAGAGCGGTATGGTGCTCCCCGACTCTCCGACCCAGCGGGTTGGAGGCGAGCTGCTGAAGGGCTTCACCCCGCACCGGCACCTTGCCCCCCTGTGGAGCCTGGATAAGGCACAGAATATCGAACAGCTGCGGAGCTGGAATGCCCGTGTGCTGAAGCTGGTGAATGACTATAACACCAAAAATCCGGACAACCCGCTGCCTGAGCCCTGCTATGCGGTGGAGCTGAAATTTGACGGCCTGACCCTTAATCTCACTTATCAGGACGGCAGGCTTGTACAGGCTGCGACCCGGGGTAACGGGGTAACCGGTGAAGGGATCCTTGCCCAGGTCAAGACGATCAAGTCGGTGCCGCTCACTATTCCGTTTAAGGAAGGGCTGATCGAAGTCCAGGGTGAGGGGATTATGAATTTGTCCGTACTGGCTGATTATAATACACGAGCAGCCGAGCCGCTGAAGAATGCGCGCAACGGGGCTGCAGGTGCACTGCGCAATTTGAATCCGAAGACGACTGCCGAACGCAGGCTGAACGCTTTCTTTTATAACGTGGGTTATGCCGAAGGGGTACAGTTTGCCGATCATCAGCAGATGATGGATTTTCTGCGGACCAACCGGTTTAAGGTGAATCCTTATCTTACCTATTTCGATAAATTTGATGACGTTACGGAGCAGCTGGCGGAGATTGAAGAGAAGCGTGCCGGTCTGGATTACCTCATTGACGGTGCAGTTATCAAGGTGACGGACTTCCGGATCCGCGAAGCATTGGGCTACACGGATAAGTTCCCGCGCTGGGCGGTAGCTTACAAGTTCGAGGCGGAAGAAACGACCACCATTCTGGAATCGGTCAGCTGGAATGTGGGACGCACCGGCAAGGTGACTCCTCTGGCCCGCGTCGAAGCCGTAGAGCTTGCTGGCGTTACCGTGCAGAACTGCACCCTTAATAATATTGGTGACATCGAACGCAAAAATCTCAAGCATGCGCTGGGAACCCGCGTCTTCATCCGCCGCTCCAATGATGTCATTCCGGAAATTCTCGGCAAGGTAACGGAGGAGAGCGACGGCGGGGAGATTATTTTCCCTGAGAACTGTCCTGCCTGCGGCTTCCCGCTGGAAATGCGCGGAGCGCATTTATTCTGCAACAACAAGCTGGACTGCAAGCCGCAGATTGTCAGCCGGATCACTCATTTCGCCTCCCGGGATGCGATGGACATCGAGACCTTCAGCGAAAAAACCGCCGGCCAGCTGCATGAAGAGCTGAATGTGCGTGAGCCTGCAGACTTGTATGAGCTGACCTTTGAGCAGCTGGTCAAGCTGGACCGCTTTGGCGAGAAGAAGGCCGATAATCTGCTCAAAGCGCTTGAGGAGAGCAAGGGCCGGGATCTCGCTTCCTTCCTTTACGCGCTGGGCATTCCGAACACAGGCAAGGCAACCACCCGGATGCTGGCCGATCATTACCGCAGCCTGGAGGCTGTTATGAACGCAACCGCCGAAGAGCTGTCCGGTCTGCCGGATATCGGCGGAATCGTGGCGGAGAGCATCGTGAGCTTCTTCGCGGATCCTTTTGTAGTGGTGAGTATTAACCGTATGCTGGAGCTGGGTGTGCAGGCCAAAGCGCCTGAAGCGCCGCGCCAGGTCAGTACCAATTCCTTCTTCAGCGGCAAGACGGTTGTCCTGACCGGTTCCCTGCAGAAGCTGACCCGCGAGGAGGCAGCCGAGCGGCTGGAGGCACTGGGAGCCAAGGTGTCCGGCAGCGTATCCAAGAAGACAGATCTGGTTATTGCCGGCGAAAAGGCAGGCAGCAAGCTGGCCAAAGCCCAGCAGCTCGGCATTCAGGTCATCGAGGATGAAGAAGAGCTGATCCGTCTGCTGGAGCTGTAAGCGGCTTTAAACCAACCGGAAAAATAGCAGAATCATAGAGTCCTGTAATCCCGCTGTTTGGCAGGGGATGCAGGGCTCTTTTTATTTTTTACAAACCGTACCTTTCCCTGCAAGAAAAGCAATAATAAATATATGAACAATTGATAATTTAATACAACCGATTACTTATTTTGACAAGTAGTTAACCTTTCCAAGCTAAGCTATTTGTAAGAATCCCATAAGGAGGAAGGGTATACAATGAACAAGCTGATGAAGGGCATCATTTTTGGAGGATTGGCAGCAGCTGTGGTTTCAGGGGCAACACTTGCCGGAGCAGCGCAGGGTACAACGAAGGCAGGGGCAGCGGTAAACGCTAAGTCCAAAAATCTGATTGTGCTGATTGGTGACGGGATGGGCCCGGCCCAGATTTCCGCTGCAAGATATTTTCAGCAGTACACCAAGGGTGTCAGTCATCTGAATATCGATCCTTATTACGTAGGACAGGCTACTACATATGCAGACCGCGGTGAAGACGGCGGGAAGATTGTATCCGGTATCGTTACGGACTCCGCTTCAGCCGGTACTGCCTTTGCCACAGGACACAAAACCTACAACGCAGGCATCAGCGTATCCAATGAAGATGTATCCAAGCCCTTTGCCTCCATCATTGAAGCTGCTGAAAGTACGGGGAAAGCAACAGGGCTCGTAACTACGGCGCGTATTACCCACGCTACACCAGCCGTTTATGCCTCTCATGTCCGCAACCGCGATAATGAAGCGGCAATTGCCTCGCAGTATCTGGAGAGCGGTGTGGATGTGCTGATGGGCGGCGGAAAGCAGTTTTTTGTAACGAAGGAAGAGAAGGGCAAGCGTACGGACAAGAGCCTTATCCCTGACTTTAAAGCCAAGGGCTACACTGTGGTTGAGAATGCTTCTGCTTTAAACGCGCTCACCTCCAAAGATACCAAGGTGCTCGGCCTGTTCGGCAGCTCCCATGTTGCTTATGTCCCGGACCGGACGGCAGAAACACCGAGTCTTGCAGCCATGACCTCCAAGGCGCTGAATATTTTATCTGCCGATAAAGACGGCTTTGTCATGATGATTGAAGGCGGACGTATTGACCATGCCGGCCATGCCAACGATTTGCCGACGCTCGTCCAGGAGGCGCTCGACTTCGACGCCGCATTCAAGACAGCGATTGATTTTGCCAAGAAAAACGGTAACACCTCCGTCGTAGTCACAGCGGACCATGAGACAGGCGGCCTGTCCCTTTCACGCGATAACATTTATGAAATCAATATTGATCTGTGGAATAAGCAGAAGCATTCCTCCGAAAGCCTGGCGGCGGCTCTTGAAGCGGCGCAGACACCGGAAGAAATCCGCAGTATTGTAACATCAAATACCTGGATTACGGATCTTACCGATGAAGAGGTTACCCAGATTATGAACGGGGACGGCTCCTCGTACAAACGCGAAGGTGCGTACAACGCGGTCATTTCCAAACGCCTGCTCGTCGGCTGGTCCGGTCACGGGCACTCGGCGGTAGATGTCGGAGTCTGGGCATACGGGCCGATTGCGGACAAGGTGAAAGGACAGGTAGACAATACGCAGATTGCCACAGCAGGTGCGGGTATTCTGGGTCTGGACCTCAACAAGCGTTCTGCTGAGCTGCAGTCCAAATATCTGTATCCTAAGTTTAAAATCAGCCGTGACAACGAAGTGCTCTACCCGGCCGAAGCATTGGCCAAAGCGCTTGGAGGAACGTACAAAGGAGATGCTTCTGCCGCGAAGCTGGCGCTGAAGAACAATACCATTGAGGTCAGCCTGACAGGCAAGACGGCCAAGCTTAACGGCAAGACAGCGGCATATACAGTAGATGTGGATAATGGAGTGCTGTACCTCCCGCTCATAGCATTCAATCAGCTGACAGGCACAACCCTGAAATGGGATGCCTTGTCCGAACGGCTTGTCCTGAGATAGGAGTGTGACCGGGTGCTTCAGATTCAGGAGGTAAAAAAACAGTTCAAGGTTGACGGAAGACCGGTGCCGATTCTGGATATCCCTGAGTGGAATGTGGAAAAAGGAGAGCGTGTAGCGATTACCGGACCCAGCGGGTCCGGTAAAAGCACGCTTTTGCACCTGGTCAGCGGAATCCTGCGGGCTGATAGCGGCAGCATTATAGTGGACGGCCAGCCGCTTCACGAGCTGGCGGAGGCCAAACGGGATGCTTTCCGTGCTTCCCGCATCGGTTATGTGCTGCAGGACTTTCATCTGATTCCGTCTCTGACGGCACGGCAGAATATTGAGATTGCGATGACCGCAAGGGTCACGTCCAAGGAGCGCAGACGCGTTGTGGACGGCTGGCTGGAGCAGGTGGGATTGGCTGACCGCAGCCAGCACCGGCCATCCCAGCTGTCGCGCGGGCAGCAGCAGCGGATTGCCATCGTGCGGGCCCTGGTGAATCAGCCTCCGCTTTTGCTGGCCGATGAGCCCACGGGGAGCTTGGACTGGGAGAGCGCGGATGAAATATCCGCTCTTTTGCTTAAGCTCAGCATTGCCCACGGACATACGCTGATCGTTGTCACTCATGACCTCAATATGGCGGGGCGGTTTCCGCATTGCCTGAATATACAGGATGTGAACACCGTCCGCCGGGAAGCAATGCCGCTGCAGCGGCACAGTCCTGGGATAAGGGAGGAAGCAACAGTATGAGCCTGTTCAGACTGACGCTGCGCAACGTGCTGCACCGGCGTTTCCTGTCTCTGCTCACCGTCTGCGCTGTTGCCGTAACCGTGGCTTTTATTGTACTGCTTACCTTGTCCCGTGAAAGTGTGGAACAGGGGGCCAAAAAGGGCTATGGCCCTTTTGACCTTGTCATCGGAGCGGCGGGCAGTGAAACTCAGCTGGTGCTCAATACCTTTTACCATATCGGCGCCCCTACCGGAAATATTCCGCTTGCCGCTTTGGATCAGGCCAGACAGGATCAGTCTGTGGCTGAAGCGTATGCGATGACAACGGGAGACAACTATAAGGGGTTTCCGATCGTAGGGCTGGAGTCGGGGTACTTCTTTACAAGATACGGCGGTGCCAGATTGCAGGAAGGCTCTATGTATGCCCATACCGGTGAAACCATTGTCGGTTCATATGTTGCCAAGTCGCTGGGGCTGAAGGTAGGAGACACCTTTTCGGGAGCGCATGGACTTGTACAGGAGGAAGACCTTGAATCTGCGGAAGCTGAGCACGGTGAAGAGCATGGAGAAGAGCACGCCCACGGCAGCTTCCGCTACACCGTAACCGGTATCCTTCCTGAGCTCCATACCCCGGATGACCGTGCCGTATTTACAACGGTAGACTACGCTTGGGCTGTGCACGGACTTGCGCCAGAAGACAGGGAGATTACCGCAGTATTGGTTAAGCCGGCAAGTCTGCTTGGAGCCCACAACCTGAAGCAGGAGCTTGATGGTTCTAACGGAATCCAGGCAGTATACACAAGCAAGGCCGTATCCGATGTATTGAATGCAGTGGATCAAGGCTCCAGGCTGCTCAGTGTGCTGACGGCGATTTGTGTGCTGCTGGCCGGGATTTCGATCTTGTTATCGCTGATGGCTGCAGCCGGTGAACGTACCAAGGATGTCGGACTATTGCGTCTTCTGGGTAAATCAAGGGGGTACGTATGGCTGACCTTGACCTGTGAAGGCCTGCTGGTTACGGCCACCGGGCTGATCGCCGGCCTGCTGCTCGGTCATCTTGGCGCTTACCTGCTGAAGGATGCGCTGTTCGCACAGGCGGGCATCCAGATTCAGCCTTACCACTGGACACCGGAGCACTGGCTGATTGCTTTAGGCGCTATTGCCATTGGTCTGCTGTCCTCGCTCGGTCCGGCGTTCCGGATGTACCGGATGCATCCGCTTGCGCTGTTCAAATCATAGGAGGTACACCCAATTGATACGATTACAGAAAAAGCTGGTTCCTGCGCTAGTAGCAGCGCTGGGCATGCTGCTGCTCCAGGCATGCGGGCAGAATACGGCGGCTGAAGGCGAGGGGGAATCCTTTGCTGCGGTAGCGGAAGCTCCGGCTCAATCAGGCTTACCGGTAGACGCACCAGCGAGTCCGGTTGTGCAGATGCAAGCTGCAACACCGGAAGCCTCAGCTGCGCCTCCGGCAGAACGGCGATCTGCTACAGCTCTGCCGGCCGTGAGCAGCTCCGCTGCTGACAGCAAGTCCGGTGGCGAGGAAGTCCGGCAGAAGGAATCGGCAGCACCGTCCGCAGAACCAGCCGGTGCTTCAGCGGACGGGCAGAGCGGCAAGCCCGGAGCAGCTGCAGCTGACAACACCGCACCGGGGACACCCGAGCCGGCGGTTCGCCCGTCTTCGGCTGCAGCTGCTGCACCGAAGCCCGTCCGGGAACCCGGCGGCTCAATTCCTGTTACACCAGCACCTGCACCTGCGAAGCAGTCAAAGAGTACTGGTGCTGGCGGGAGCGGTATTGTGAATAATAGCGGCGGCGTGGAGCAGCCAGGTCATTCTGCACCAGTTCCAGCAGCAAGCCCTTCTCAGGCAGCAGCGGCTATTCCAGCAGAAGGCGCTCATACAGGGCTTGCCTCCATTGACTGGAACGGTTTTTTTGATGGCAGCGATCAGACGCGGCCCTCAGAGCACTTCTGGGACCTTAGCGGCAGCAAGGTCAAAATAAAGGGCTTTATGGGCGAGGTCCTTTCCTTTGAAAAAAACTGGTTTCTGCTCATCCCCGAGCCGGGAGCAGAATGTCCTTTCGATAATGGGGATGAAACCTACTGGAACAAAATCATGATTGTTTTTGTGCCTGGAGGCGACAAGCTCCGTTATACTTCCGGACCCCTTGAAATAACGGGGCGTCTGGATGTGGGCATCAAGATTGACGAATCAGGCTACAAAACCATGTTCCGGCTGTACGACGCCTCCTTCAAGAGTCTTTGAGTCAATGGAAGTGTTCCGGAAAACCTAAAAGCCTCTGTTCCCTTTACAGGGAGCAGAGGCTACTTGCGTCCGGTCTATAATCCTTGCGTCATACCCGTTTGGCACCCGGCAGCCAGGCGTCCTTATCGTATCCGCGCTGTTCCCAGTATCCAACGTGATCTTCGGCAATTAATTCAATCCGGTTGAGCCATTTAACCGATTTGTAGGCGTACATCTGCGGAGTCACCAGACGTACCGGTCCCCCGAGCTGATTCGGAATTGGCAAGCCATCATGCATTACTGCTACCATTACATCTTCCATGCGGGCCTGCGGCAATGTCAGGGAATCAGTGTAGACGCCGTCGCCGGAATACAGCTTGACCATTACAGCTTCATTTTTTACTTCTGCCATATCCAGCAGCTTGGATAGAGGGAGGCCCTCCCATGTGTTTTTATATACAGACCAGCCGGTCACACAGTGAAAATCACTGACCTGCACCTCGCGCTGCAGCTTAACGAACTCTTCCCAGGTCCAGGTGAACGGTTTATCGACCAGTCCATCGATGGTAAAGGACCAGTTCGAGTTATCGAATGCCGGAATATCGGTTACCGTGTAGATCCGGAAGCTGCCCTCTGCACCGCCGCCGATGGGCGGAGAAGAATCGGCCAGCGGCACGGGATCGGGAATAAGGGTGTTGGCGTTATCGGCCGCATAATCTGCAGTGCCGGGCAGCTGGAGGGACTTGCCGATCCACCGGACAAAGGTCGGGCCAACAGTAACGGCCAGGCCTGCACCGACCGCAAGCTTGATGAAGCCGCGCCGCGTGTATACAGGCTGGGGAGTACTGCCGGCTGCGGGATGCTTTATATCCGCTATAGCGCCGGAGTCAACAGGATTCCCTGTTTCTGCAACAACCGAACGTTTCCGGGGCTCCTTGAGCCATTTCACCCGCGTAATGGAGTGATAGATGATGACAGGCAGTCCAACCCAGGTAAGCAGGTCATGGATCCAAAGCGCCGCATTCGCCGCTCTTGGCCCGGCAAGCCGGAACTGCCATAGCACAATCCCAGATGCAAGCCAGCCGATAAGGAGGATAAGTACAAAGATAACATTTGCCTTTTGTGCCGTCTTTCCGTCCAGCCTTTTCCAGTGCTTGGCGGCAAGCAGCAGATAATAGATAACCGGAATAAGCAGCGTCAGCCCGAGGACAATGTGTGCCCATTTCAGCCATACTCTGCCCTCCCCCAACACCTCGCGCCAAAAACCGCCTACCAGCAGCAATCCGCTCACAGCCAGAAACAGTACAAGCCAGGCGTTCCACCGGTGAATCGAAACAAGCTTCTTGCCGTATCCTTTCCGGATGTTAGCCAGCATCTTTCTCAATGGATATTCCTCCTTCACCCTTCGAAGCTACCAGTTAGTTCAAGTTTGAATTAATTAATTGTACCGCAAAAAAACGCCGTTGAATAATCTGTCGTATATGTTGCGCCGCACATTCGAAAATCCGGGAAAAGGGATTAAAAAGCCCAGCCTGCTCTTGTCCGGAGAAGGTTGGGCAATTTAGAAGAATTAAATTTTGAAGGCGAAAAGTTATTCAGCGGCCCATTGCTCCAGCTTCTTGTCACCGGGAAGCAGGAGTGCGACCAGTCCGAGCAGCGGCAGGAAGCCGCAGGCTACAAACACAGTGGTAATATCGGTGTGATCTATCAGTTTCCCGATGACTAAAGAGCCGATACCGCCTAGACCAAAAGCCAGCCCGGTAATCAGACCTGAAACGGTACCGATATTCCCCGGATACAGCATCTGTGCGTAGACAACGGTTACCGAAAAGCTGGACAGGAGTACAAATCCGGAGATAATCAGCAGCACAGCTGCCCAAAAAGCATTGGCGAACGGAAGAATAAGGGCGAGCGGCACTGTACCTACCATAGAAAGGAGAATGAGATTACGCCTTCCGAAACGGTCAGCAAGCGGTCCGCCAAAGAAAGTGCCGACAGCTCCAGCAGCCAGATACAAAAAGATATATATTTGGGCGCTATCAAGCTTCATGCCGTAATGATCCATTAAATAGAAAGCATAGTATCCCCCGATCGAAGCCCCGTACCAGGAGCGTACGAAAACGAGAAAGACCAGAATAACGGTGGTCATAAATACTGCTTTCCGGCGTGCAGGGTCAATGGCGCCTGTTGAGGATTTCTTGCGGAACGTATACCCGGCATTCAGCATTCCGCGGTACCACCGGGCGACATAAGTCTGAATGACAATCCCGGCGGCGGCAAAAAGAGTGAACCCGAGCGCTCCGATCTGCCCGAAAGGAATGAACACCCCGTAGTTCAGCAGAGGACCCAGAGCCTGCCCCGCATTTCCGCCGACCTGAAAGATCGACTGTGAGAGACCTTTACGCTGTCCTGCCGCCATATGCGCCACTCTCATACCCTCAGGGTGGAAAGCGGCAGATCCCAGTCCAACAAATATAATAGAGATGATCACCAGAGGATAGCTGTCAGCAAAGGCCAGAAGAAAAACCCCTGCAAATGTACAGCACATGCCGAGCGGCAGCAGAATGGGTCTCGGTTTACGGTCAGCAGCAAACCCGATCACCGGCTGAATCAGGGATGAGGTAATATTCAAGGCAAAGGCAAGCCAGCCGATCTGGGTGAAGGACAGCAGCAGATTATCCTTGAGCGTAGGGAACAGCGCCGGGATTACTGCCTGAATGGAATCGTTAAATAGATGAACAAAGCTGATGGCCAGCAGAATCCTGTATATTGTGGCCTGCTGCTGATTACGTTGCTCCTTGGTCTCAAGAGCAGATGCAGGAATGCCCTGCCTGACGTTAGTATTCATTGAAACTCCTTTCCATACGAATATAATAAGAGGATTTCTGCAGAAGCAGTACAGGTTCTATTGTAGCCACTCTTATGGCATCCTGGGAATCAAATTATGCAGAGCAGCTGATGTAAATGAGTTTAAAAGTTATTTTGCGAAAAAAGCTTGCGTTCATTTGATCGGCATGATATATTATCTCTTGTGCTTATGAGACATCGACGCCAAGTAAACGGGCTTAGAAAAAATAAGTTGACAAGAAATAAAGAAATATGATATGATCTAATTCCGGTTGCAAAAACGAAAGTTGAATGCCGGAAGCAAGTTCTTTGAAAACTGAACAAATGGAACGCGTTAATTTTTATAAGATTCATTAAATGAATCGTCAGTTTCAAAATGAGCGAATCGCTCTTTTCAATACTTTATTGGAGAGTTTGATCCTGGCTCAGGACGAACGCTGGCGGCGTGCCTAATACATGCAAGTCGAGCGGAGTTTATCCTTCGGGATAAGCTTAGCGGCGGACGGGTGAGTAACACGTAGGCAACCTGCCCCTTAGCCTGGGATAACTACCGGAAACGGTAGCTAATACCGGATAATCCCT